>CAVYTN010000007.1:0-652854 GCA_963771475.1 uncultured Alphaproteobacteria bacterium
AGCCTCAATGGGTTTGCAGCATCGCCTGGTTGTGGATATCTACTGTGCGTTGAAGTCCAAGGGACAGTCTTTCCAAGAGGGCGCCGTTATGCTGATCGCGGGAGATATAGGCGGTACGACGACGCGATTGGCCCTTGTCTCGCGGGAGGGCGGACCGCGCAAATTTGTCGCCAAGCAGGATTTCCGTAGTGCCGATTACAAAGGACTGCAGCCGATCGTCGAGGCGTTCCTGGCCAACACCGGCTGCCACGTCACGTGCGCTTGTTTCGATGTGGCGGGCCCGGTCGTCGGCGGACATGCGCATCTGACCAACCTGCCCTGGGACGTGGACGAAGCGGCGCTGTGCAGCAGCCTCAAACTGGAATGGGTCAGCGTGCTGAACGACTTGCGGGCCATTGCGCACGCGGTCCCGTATCTCCAGGCCGACGAGGTTATCGATATTAACGTCGGGAAAGTGGAGGAACACGGTCCCATTGCTGTGTTCGCGCCGGGCACCGGTCTCGGTGAGGCATTCCTGATCTGGAACGGCCATGAATACATCGCTTGCGCTTCCGAAGGGGGGCATGCCGATTTCGCGCCAACCAACCAACTCCAGGCTGGGCTGTGGGCGTTCCTGACGGATCGCTTCCGGCATGCGGCCTACGAACGGGTCTGTTCGGGCTCCGGCCTGCCGAATGTCTATGACTTTGTGCGCTCACGCGACCCCTCTTCGGAAATCCCCGCCTTTGCCGCCCTATTGCAGGCCGCCCACGACCGCACGCCACCGATCGTCGATGCCGCCGTGAATAACCCCGACAGGAACCCGCTCGCGGCGGAGACGCTGCGCATCGTGATTGATGTCTGGGGTGCCGAGGCCGGCAACCTCGCGCTGAAGGTGATGGCGACCGGCGGAGTCTATCTGGCCGGCGGCATCCCGCCGCGCATACTACCACTGCTCCGGGACGGCGCTTTCATGCGAACGTTCACGGCGAAGGGACGTTTCGCTCGCCTATTGAGCGGGGTGCCGGTGCGCGTCATCACAATCAACGCGGCCCTTCTCGGCTCCGCCATTTATGGCCTGGCGCAAGCGGCGCGGACTAAACCAGGGTGATCTGAAGGCGCCGGTGCTCTGCGAAGCCTCTCTGGCGGAGAGAGTGACCGCCATTTGTGCCTTCAACCCAGTCCATGGCCTCGGCCACGACGATCGCGTCATAGGCGGTGGGCGTCTCAATCTCGACGGCTTCGTAATGGGTGGTGACGGTCTCGGTCGCCAGAACGCGGTATTTTGGAATTCACCCCTCCTTGGAGTTTGCAATCAACTTCAAAATCCTACCCGTCATAGATCGCCTCGACGGCGATACTGATGCCCGGCGGCTCCAACCGGATCGCACCGGCGGTGACGATCTGCGTCTCGATCGCCCCGTCGTCGCCACGCTGGTGATGCACGATCTGCTGTTTATCAGCCCGGACGATCAGGTAGTGCCGCAGCGAGGGCAGGCGGAAATACTCCCGCAGCTTAAAGGTGCGGTCGATCGCGCAGGTGCTGGGTGACAGGACTTCCACGATGATCAGCGGGTGGTCTACGGCCACCGCAGATCGGTCATCGACGACCCTCCGTGGGCGGAACCATGTTAGCCGCCGGTCCTGCTCGCCGGCGGGATGCGACTGGATGCGGTTGAGGTAGCATCCGCCGAGCATCGTGCACGCGATGCGCTCAACGGAACGGCCACTGCTCGCGCTCTGGTTCCTTTGGACAGAACAGAGCAGCGCCTGATCTTGGAGGGATCGGCTGCGATGCGCCGCATCTCGCCCGATATGGGCGATCCCCGGCTCTCCTGCCTTCTGTCATCACGCAACTTCACCGAAACTGAACAGCGGCGGTCCGGCTGGCGGACTCGGTTCCTGACGAACGAGGCCGCGCGGCGGCATCCAAACGGGAGGTTCCGTGTTCCAGTCATTCTATCTGTCGCGCCGATGGCTACCGTGGGCTTTTCCCGGCGCGGCGCTGATCCTGTTCGCGACCTGGTACAAGGTCGAACTCGACGTCAAAATCAACGAATGGTTCGGCGATTTCTACAACCTGATCCAGAAGGCCCTGGGCCGGCCCAACACCATAACGATGGACGAGTATATGGGGCAGTTGGCCACTTTCGGCTATATCGCGGGCCTCTATGTGACCGTCGCCGTCTTCACCGACTTCTTCATCAAGCATTACGTGTTCCGCTGGCGCACGGCCATGACCGATTATTACGCGGCAAACTGGCACGCCGTCCGCGGCATCGAGGGCGCATCGCAGCGCGTCCAGGAAGACACGATGCGGTTCGCCCGCCTGATGGAGGGGCTCGGCGTCAGCTTCATGCGCAGCGTCATGACCTTGTTCGCCTTCCTGCCGATCCTTTGGACGCTGTCGGAAAAGATCACCGAATTGCCCTGGATCGGCCCGGTCAGCCACTCGCTGGTCTGGGTGGCGATCGTCTTCGCACTGGCGGGCACCGTGCTGATGGCGGTGGTCGGCTTCAAGCTGCCGGGCCTGGAGTTCGAGAATCAGCGCGTCGAGGCGGCGTTCCGCAAGGAGCTCGTCTACGGCGAGGACGACAGGGAACGCGCCACCCCGGCGCGGTTCAGTGCGCTGTTCGCCGATGTGCGGCGGAATTACTTCCGTCTGTTCTTTCATTACATGTATTTTGACGTGGCCAGATACGCCTATCTGCAGTTCGGCGTCCTGGTTCCCTACATCGCCCTCGGACCTACCTTGGTGACTGGCGTCATCACCCTCGGCGTCATGCAGCAGATCGTTCGCGCCTTCGGCAGGGTGGAAAGTTCGTTCCAGTATCTTGTGAACAGCTGGACCACAATCGTCGAACTGATTTCGGTGTATAAACGGCTCCGTGCCTTCGAGCACCGCATTGGGGGCACCGCGCCGCAATCTCGTCGACAGTAGCCGGGGACTGCGTGCCGTCAGGGATCGTCACCGAACTGGAGAGCTCCCCTGCTTATCGCGCGAAGCACCGCCGATGCCAAGACGAAGGACACTACCGTGTCGCATTGTGGCCGGAGCAGGCCGAAAGCGGAAGGGCCGCTTTGGAGGTCCAACGGCGACAAGCAGACGTTCGTTCATGGGCCAACGGTAGCCTCGACCCTCTGTGGAGGTTCGCCCGACCATCGCTTGGTGCCGGGAAAACCGTCGTCATGCAGCCGCTGCTCTGGCATAGTGCCGACTCAAGCTGCTGCTGATGGCTAACGCGCGCAGCTGCACCGGCTTGCTTGGCCGAGGGCGACGATCGGCTTGCCGACGGAGTGCGACAATTGGACCTATTCTTTCCGTTCGGCGGTGAGGGAGAGGACGGTTTCCAGGTCTTGTGGGAGGACGGCGAACATCGCGTGTTCTGCCGAGGATGGCGCCTGCGCGCCGATGGCCGCCGCCTTGCCGTGCTGGCCGTGGTGCCCGCTGCGGAGCAGCCGCCGCCCGACATCCTCGATCGCCTCGCCCACGAATACGGACTGAAGGATGAGCTCGACGACGCGTGGGCGGTGCGGCCGCTGGAGCTCGTCCGCGAACGCGGTCGGACCGTGCTGGTGCTGGAGGACCCGGGCGGCGAGCTGCTGGAGGGGCTGCTCGGTCAGCCGATGGCGGTGGGACCGTTCCTGCACCTCGCCCTCGGGCTGGCCGGGGCCGTAGCCCGGCTGCATCAGCGGGGGCTCATCCACAAGGATATTAAGCCGGCGCATCTCCTGGTGAACTGCGCGGACGGACAGGTCCGCCTGACCGGGTTCGGCATCGCCTCGCGCCTGCCGCGTCAGCGCCAAGCGCCCGACCCGCCCGCGGTGATTGCCGGCACGCTGGCCTACATGGCCCCCGAACAGACCGGGCGGATGAACCGCTCGATCGACGCCCGCAGTGACCTCTACGCGGTGGGTGTGGTGCTGTATCAGATGCTCACCGGCAGCCTGCCATTCCGCGCCGACGAGCCGATGGAATGGGTACACTGCCACATCGCCCGCCGGCCGGTGCCGCCGGCCGAACGACTTCCTGGCGTGCCGGCGGCGCTCTCGGCGATCATCATGAAGCTGCTCGCCAAGACCGCCGAGGAGCGCTACCAGACCGCCGCCGGCCTGGAGCGCGACCTGCGGCGCTGCCTTGTCGCATGGGAAGCTCATGGCCGGATTGACGCCTTCCCGCTCGGCGAAGACGACACGCCAGACCGGCTTTTGATTGCGGAAAAACTCTACGGGAGAGCGCGCGAGGTCGATGCCTTGCTCACCGCGTTCGATCGCGTGGTCAACAGCGGCGCGCCGGAACTGGTGCTGGTCGCGGGCTATTCCGGCATCGGCAAGTCCGCCGTCGTTCACGAGCTGCACAAGGCGCTGGTGCCGCCGCGCGGGCTGTTCGCTTCGGGCAAGTTCGAGCAGTACAAGCGTGACATCCCGTATTCAACGCTGATCCAGGCGTTTCAGAGGCTGGTGCGACCGCTTCTCGGCCAGAGCGAGGCCGAGTTGGCGCGCTGGCGCGACACGCTGCTGGAGGCGCTGGGGCCGAACGGGCGGCTCATGGTCGATCTCGTTCCCGAACTGAATCTGGTCATCGGCGAACAGCCACCGGTTCCCGAACTGCCGCCACAAGACGCGCAAAGGCGTTTCCAACTGGTGCTGCGGCGGTTCATCGGCGTGTTCGCGAGGCCGGACCATCCGCTGGTGCTGTTTCTCGACGATCTGCAATGGCTCGACGCGGCCACACTCGATCTGCTCGAGGATCTGCTGACCCAGGCGGACGTGCGGCACTTGCTGCTGATCGGCGCCTACCGGGACAACGAGGTTGACGCCGCGCATCCGCTGCGGCGCAAGCTCGACGCCATCAAGAACGCAGACGGAATGGTCACGGCGATCACGCTCGCGCCGCTTGCCCAGGAGCACCTCGGACAGTTGATTGCGGATGCGCTTCGGTGCGAGCCGCAGCGGGCCGCACCGCTGACGCAACTTGTGCACGACAAGACGGCCGGCAATCCGTTCTTCGTCATTCAGTTTCTTTACGCACTCGCCGAGGAGCACCTGCTCGCGTTCGCCCGTGGCGCCTCCCGCTGGACGTGGGACCTCGAGCAAATTCGCGCCAAGGGTTACACCGACAATGTGGTCGACCTCATGGTCGGCAAGCTCACGCGCCTTCCGGCTGAAACGCAGAACGCGCTGCAGCATCTGGCCTACCTCGGCAACGTCGCCGAAATCGCGATGCTGTCGATTGTTCTCGGGAACGGGGGCAGAGCAGGTCCAGGCGGCGCTGTGGGAGGCTCATCGTCAGGAGTTGGTTGAGCGTCAGGACGGCTCTTACCGGTTTATCCACGACCGGGTGCAGGAAGCCGCCTATTCGCTGATCCCGCAAGCATCACGCGAAGCGGACCACCTGCGGATCGGCCGGCTGCTGGTGGCACACACGCCGCCGGAACAGCGGGATGAGGTGATTTTTGAGATCGTCAATCAGCTGAACCGTGGCGCGAGCTGATCACCGCGCGCGAGGAACGCGAGCAACTGGCCGTATTCAACCTGATGGCCGGCCAGCGCGCCAAGGCGTCAACCGCTTACGCCTCGGCGCTCACCTATCTCATCGCTGGTACAACCCTGTTGGCAGAGGATTGCTGGGAATGCCGGCACGAGCTCAGTTTCGCGCTCGAACTGGATCGGGCCGAATGCGAGTTCCTCACCGGCGCACTGGCGGAGGCGGACCAGCGGTTGACGGCGTTGTCAACCCGCGCGGCCAATACGGTGGAACGCGCCACGGTCGTGTCGTTGCGCGTGGATCTGTACACGACCCTCGATCAGAGCAGTCGCGCCATTGCCGTCGGTCTCGACTACCTCCGGCGTCTGGGCATCGACTGGCCGCCGCACCCGACGGAAGAGGAAGCGCGCCGCGAATACGAGCGGATCTGGTCGCAGCTCGGGAGCCGTACGATCGAGTCTCTGATCGAGCTGCCTTTGATGACCGACCCGGCCTCCCTCGCGACGCTGGATGTTCTGACCAAGCTCGGCTCACCTGCATTCTATACGGATACGAACCTGCTTGCCCTGATCGCCTGCCGAGCGGTCAATCTCAGCCTCGAACGCGGCAACTGCGACGCTTCGTGCAGCGTCTATGTGTGGCTGTCCATGGTCGCCGGCGCACGTTTCGGCGACTATCAGGCAGCATACCGCTTCGGTCGGCTCGGTTATGACCTGGTCGAAGGACACGGACTGACTCGCTTCCAGGCCAGGACCTATATGGACTTTGGCAATCTCGTTCTGCCCTGGACGAGACATGTCCGGGCTGGTCGGGATCTGGTGCGCCGCGCGTTCGAGGCAGCAAGCACGATCGGCGACCTCACATATGCCGCTTACTGCGGCAACGAATTGAACACCAACCTTCTCATGGCGGGCGATCCGCTTGCCGAGGTGGATCACGAAGCCGAGCATGGTCTCGCGTTTGCACAGAAGGCACGGTTCAGTTTGGTTACTGACCTCATCACCTTCCAGCTTGGGCTGATCCGGACTCTCCGGGGACTTACCCCGACGTTCGGCTCCTTCGACGACGCGCAGTTTGACGAGCTTCGGATCGAGCGCCGTTTGGCCGCTAACCCGGATCTGGCGCGGGCCGAGTTCTCCTATTGGACCCGCAAGTTGCAGGCGCGCTTCTTTGCCGGCGACTATGCGTCGGCCATCGCGGCCGCGTCGAGAGCACAAAGACTGTTGTGGAGCTTGGTTTCACAACTCGAAACGGCAGAATATTACTTTTACGGCGCGCTGTCTCAAGCCGCCTTCTGCAATTCCGCGGCCGCCGGGGAGCGCCAGCAGCACCTGGACGCTGTCGCAGCGCATCACACGCAGCTTCTGGTCTGGGCGGCGAATTGCCCGGAGAATTTCGAGAACCGCGCCGCGCTGGTCGGCGCCGAGATCGCCCGCTTGGAGGGCCGCGAGCTCGATGCCGAGCGCCTCTACGAACAGGCCATCCGCTCGGCCGAGGCCAACAGATTTGTTCACAATGAGGCACTCGCCAACGAACTTGCCGCGCGCTTCTACGCGGCGCGTGGCTTCGAGAAGATTGCCCGTGTGTATTTGCAGGACGCCCGCTACCTCTATCTGCGCTGGGGCGCCGACGGGAAGGTGCGGCAACTCGATCAGCTATATTCCAACCTGAGTGCGAAAGAGCCGGCACCCGGGCCGACGAGCACGATCGGCGCGCCGGTCGAAAGCCTGGACCTCGCGACCGTGATCAAAGTATCGCAGGCCGTCTCCGGCGAGATCGTGCTGGAGAAGCTGCTCGACACGCTGCTGCGCACCGCGATCGAGCAGGCCGGCGCTGAGCTAGGCTTGCTGATTCTTTCGCGGGGGGCTGAGCAGCAGATCGCCGCGGAAGCAACAATTGATGGCGATACAATCGTGGTACGCGTGCGCGACCAGCCGGTGACGGCGACGGCGCTGCCGGAGACGATCGTCCAGACTGTCCTTCGCACGCGGGAGGCCGTGATCCTCGACGATGCCGCGGCCGAACCCGCGCTTGCCGCAGATCCCTACATCCGGCAGCGCCAGGCGCGATCCCTTCTCTGCCTGCCGCTGCTCAACCAGAGCAAGCTCATCGGCGTGCTTTACCTCGAGAACAATTTGGCGCCGCGCGTCTTCACGCCGGCCCGGATCTCGGTGCTGCGGCTGGTCGCGTCGCAGGCGGCGATCGCGCTCGAGAATACCCGCTTGTACCACGACCTCGCGCAGCGCGAGGCGAAGATCCGCCACTTGGTCGATGCCAATATCATCGGGATCTTCATCTGGGAGCAGGAAGGCCGGATTCTTGAGGCCAACGACGCCTTTCTCCGGATCGTCGGATACAGCCGTGACGAGCTCGTCGCGGACCGCTTACGTTGGACCGATCTGACGCCCGCGGAATGGCGCGACCGCCACGTCCGATGGTGGACTCCAGAGCTCAGGTTGACGGGGAGCGTGCGACCCTACGAGAAGGAGTATTTCCGGAAAGACGGCAGCCGCGTGCCCGTATTGGTCGGCGCGACGAGCTTGAATGAAGCCCGGGACCAGGGGGTCTCCTTTGTACTCGATCTGACCGAGCGCAAGCGGGCAGAGGAACGCCTGGCAGTACAGCATGCGGTCACCCGGATATTGGCAGAGGCAGCGACTGTAGAGGCAGCCACGCCAAAGATCCTGAAGGCCCTTTGTGAGCACCTGGAATGGGACCTCGGCGCGCTGTGGCGCATCGACCAGCAAGCAGGTGTGCTGCGCTGCGCGGAGTTGTGGCGTGTGGAGTCCGTCGAAGCCGTCCAATTCGAGGCCGCCACCCGGGCGAGCACATTCCGGCCAGGGAGTGGGGTGCCGGGCCGGGTCTGGGCAAGCCGTACACCGGCGTTCATCCCGGATGCCACACATGACCCGACCTTCCTCCGTGCGGACGTCGCCGCGCGTGACGGGCTGCACGCCGTCTTTGCCTTTCCGATCCTGCTTGGCAGCGAGGTCCTCGGCGTCATCGATTTCATCAGCCGCAACATTCGCCAGCCTGACCAGGCCCTGCTCGACATGCTTGCAACGATCGGCAGCCAGATCGGGCAGTTCATTGAGCGCAAGCGAGCGGAGCGTGCGCTGCAGCTTACGCAGGCAGACCTTGCTCACGTGACGCGGGTGACGACCATGGGCGAGCTCACGGCCTCCATCGCGCATGAGATCAACCAGCCGCTCGCCGCACTCGCCGCCAATGCCAGCGCCTGCCAGCGCTGGCTGGCCCAACGGCCACCCAATCTCGACGAGGCGGGGGCGTGTCTGCAGCGCATGATCAAAGACAGCCACCGAGCGGGTAAGGTCATCACGCGGATCCGCGCGCTGGTCAAGAAATCGCCCCCGGCCAAGGCCAAACTCGATCTCAACGATGCAATCCGAGAGGTGCTCGCCCTCGTCGAACCGGAAGCGCGCCGGCACGCGGTCCTGGTGCGGACCGAACTGACTGCGAGCTTGCTGCCGGTGCATGGTGACCGCGTGCAGTTGCAGCAAGTCATCCTCAACCTGGTGATCAATGGGATCGAAGCCATGAAGGAGGTGGCAGGCCGGCCCCGAGAATTGTGGATCAGGTCACGCCCGCACCAAGCCGGCGCCGTACTCGTCTCCGTCCACGACAATGGCATCGGGCTGGAGGCAGAAAGTCTCGAGCGTGTCTTTGAGGCGTTTTACACGACCAAGGCGCAGGGAATGGGAATGGGGCTATCGATCAGCCGCTCGATCATTGCGGCGCATGGCGGGCAGTTGTGGCCCTCCGCGAACGAGGAGCACGGCGCAACCTTCCAATTCACCTTGCCCACGAATGATGCGGACAACGAACACACAGCCGGATTGGGCGCCGGTGCTGGTCTGGCCGCCTGAGTCCGACTTGGGGGCGACAAACTTCCAACGCCAATACTGAAAGTCCGCTTTCCCCATTTCCGCCGACCGGGGCCATCGCGGAAAGTCCGCTTCTGGGGCGCTGGCCAAGGCCGTTGGATGGCCGACATGGGCGCAGAGCGGACCTGGGCACGACCAGTCAGTTATGTCCGCCCTCCATCCATGTGGGCTGTTCCGGTCTCATTCAGAGGTAAGCGTTTGGCCAGCCGCAGGCCGGTGGTGGTGGTCCAACATTGATCGTGATCGGCGCGGTCGTCGCGCTAGTAAAGACGCGGGCGGGGAGACATTGCATCGCTGCCTGACCCTTGCCGATCGTCCCTGAGGTTCTCTTGGTCAGGGGGCGATTGATTGCCATATCCCGGCTGGTCCGCAGAGGGGGCAGTCTGCGCTCCTGGTGAAGCCATTTTGAGTCACGCCAACGACCGCCCGGCGACGCGCGCCGGTTGACCAGGGCGGATAGCCGCTGGGGTAACGTCCAGCCTGCGGATCAGCGTCTTGGCGTGGGACGCGGAGACTGGGCGGGCAATCCGGACGAACGAAGGCGAGGCCGACGATCTGAGAGGGTGCGCCGATGCTGATCAGACGCTACGAGCACCGGGACGCAGAGGCGGTGCGGGAACTATTCGTGCAAGTGAACCGCGCGTTTGCCCCGCCGGGGATGCGCGAGGCGTTCGAAGGCTACATCGCGCTTGCGATCCGTGAAGAGATCGGGCGCATCGACGACAACTATGTCGGCCCGCGGCGTGGCTTTTGGGTGGCTGAAGATCCGTCCCGGGCGCCCCGTAGCGCCCAGCTAGCACGGAGGCGGGTCGCGTCCGTGCTAGCCGAACTCTATGGGCCACTGAGGGCCGGAATCTTAGGTCGAGGCAATCGTGATTTCGACGCGACGGTTCTGCGACCGGCCGGCCGGGGTGTCGTTGGTCGCGACAGGATTGGCTTCACCCCACCCCTTGGCTGATATCATGTTCTGCTTGACGCCCGATGAGATCAGGAAATCACGAACACTTTCGGCCCGCTTCTGCGACAGTATTTCGTTCGAGGTGACGCCCTCCGCCTTCAACCGGGCCCCAATAGGCGCGTTGTCCGTGTAGCCGTTCACGACCAGCGGGTCCACCTGCTCGGCGGCCAGTTGTGACGCCAGCCGGCCCATGATCTGCTTGCCCTGTGGGCTGATTTGCCAGCTGCCAGAGGCGAACAGTAGATCACTGTTCACCGTGTATTTGATTGCACCCTGCAGGCGCTTCACATGCGCCTGAGAGGCAGTAAGCTGCTGCTGCAGTTGATTGTTCTTTGCCACCTGAGCGTCGTAATCGCTCCTGGAAACGCCGCAGCCGCTCAGAATAAGTGCCGCCGCCAGAGAGCAGGCTGTCATCGAAATCCTTCTTTGAAGCATCGCTATTCTCCCCGCCGTCTTCAGTAGGTCACACGAGATCATCGGATTGGCGGCGCCGCTTCGGGGCCACCAGCGATGAGGGATGGCGAACGCGCCACCATGATGGATAATTTCCGTCCAGCAAGATACAGGATATGCAGTTCTGGAAGATGGAAGGTAAGTGACCGTTCGATGCTTCGAACGCCCAAATGGGCGGACCGCCCCAGGTTGCCTAGGGCCTGAGACGCCGAAATCGCATAGCAACGGCGCCTGACTTCAAATATCTGTTCCCGTTCCAGCAACGATGCTCGCTGCCGTAAGGCGCGCCGCCCGGCGAGCGATGGCCTCAGGCAGAAGGGACGCCTTGAGACCCCCAGGCGGGCCGGGCCGCCAAACGCCGCGGTGGGAAAGCGACGCAGACATCGGGGGTGACGGTCGCCTTTGGGTCAAAAGCGACGGCCGTGCGCCGGCGGTCGTCTATTGCGCGTCTGTCTCACCGACGAGCGAGAGTGAAGTGTTCGAAGAAGAAATTAACGGCGCCGGCCCCGAATTGCTCACACCGGTTCTGATCGAAGGCGAGTTGCGTATCCGGGACATTGATTTGGCCCAGCGGCTTGGGTTCTCGAAGCCGGCGAAGATTCGGGAACTGATGGCGCGCTCTCGCGGCGCGCTTGGCGAGCTTTGGGAAATCCCCACGGTGGGGACTACCCCCCATCGAACGGCCGCACCTTCGACGCCTACTACCTGAACCGCAAGCAAGCGATCTTCATTACGGCCGAAGCTGGCACCCCGACCACGATCGGCACCACCGTTGAGATCATCGAGAAGTTCGACGCCTACGAGCGCGGTGCTACCCCATTTCAGAAACCGCTGAGCCGCGAGGAGTTCTTGGCCCAAGCGGTCCTGATGGCGGATCAGACCATCAAGGAGCAGGCCGAGAAGATCGACGCGCTCACGCCCAAGCCGATGGCTTCGACCGGATCGCTGACGCCGACGGGTCGCTCAACGTCCACCGAGCTCGACCTCATGTGGGATATGGTGCCGCTGACTGCGTGCGTCTACTTTTGGCCCTATGGCAATCTTCCAAAAATAAGGGAGCCTTCTGAACACCGGCGTCGATTGCAGCCTCCAGCACGAGGCCGACAATTTGGGAAGGCTTCTTGCCCCCCTTTGCTATCGTGAACGCACTATCCTTAAAGATGTACTTAACATCATCTACTTTATATCCTGACTTCCCCGGATCGGTGATGACGAGGACGTGTTCCAGCCCTTTTGCGATCCTGTTATTTGGCGAGACGGAGTAGAAGCACGCTTCAGATGGAGTGCTACCAACAACGAGTGGCTCATGAGCCGCTCCCGTAGCAGCACTATGGCCGCCAAGAAGAGAAATCGTAACGGCGGCAACTCCATTTCGGACTAATGATTTAATCATGAGGCAACCTCTTAGATCGGTCGGCCAGAAAAATGGTCCCGTCCGGGAAGCCGCAGGAATATGAAGGGTCCTGATGGCACTTACTATTGGCCGGAGGGAAGTGCAGCTCATCATCAGAGACCAGTCCCCTTAAACGAAGGTTTAGGGCGAATCAATGATCTCAACCACGTCGTCCATCGCCACACCTCAGGCGACATCTTAACCAGCGCTCTCCACCCATCTCGGTCGGCGAAGAACACGGGTGCGATGTCTGCTTCCGGGTGGAAGAGATAGGCTTTTCAATGACCGAAATGGGCGCATTGCCGACGCGCAGTCAGGGGCACTGGATGACTGCTTTGGGTCGGTCGAATGCAGCCCCTCATTCAACCTGTCAAAACCTCTGTGCAGGGGTATTAGCAAGTGACATGTCAATGATCGTATGCCTCGACCCGCTGCACGACGGCAACATCAGGGCTCCGCGGACCGACACAGATAGGCATGGCCACTGACAGGGGCCGAGCGCCTAGGTCAGAACGGCCCATACGTGCATCCAGATCACAAATAAAAACGATCGAGCTCGCGAACCGATGGCAGTCTGGCCCTCAATTTCCGTGGGACAGACAATGCAAATTCGATTGAGCCGGACGAAATGTCATCGCGATACAGCGGAGGTCACCCCCGTGTCGCCGGATGTACCGACGGCGGGGGCGTCAACCTGCCCGGGAGCAAACACTGCGGCGGTGGCTAATGAACCACCGGCGCCGCCATTCCTGTCTCTCCGCGAGGCTGCCGAATGGCTCTGCGTGTCGCTCCCGACGTTGAAGCGCACCATCGCGAAGGGTGACCTCAACACTATTCGCGTTGGCAAACGCCGGAAGGTGCCTGCCAGCTATCTCGCGGCCTATGTCGCCAAGGATATTTTGCTGCCAGAGCAGGTCATTGAAGTCAACCAGTATTAATAGTAATGTTCATGTATATCCAAAACATAGGAAGATAACTAGCAGGGAGTAGTCTATATCGGTTCTTGAAAATGATGCCATTTGACCCGCTTTACTTTGAAAGGGGAATTCCATGCTCGTGACCCTCACCGACACCGCTCTCGAGGCCACCACATGCCGGTCCCCGGCGCGGACCTTGGCCGACGTTCGGGACGTGTTGCTGGGTTTGCTCGAGACCGACCCAAAAGAAACAAGGCTGCAGCTGAGCGCGATCAACACCCGTCGTCCGCGCGTCCCATTGTGCCCCGGAAGATCTGTCGGCGGATCCGGCCCGGCTTCGCCGAGCTGAGCGATGTCCCGGAAGCGGACATGCAGGCGAGAAGACCCAATGACGGACATGGGTGGTTTGCTGCCTGTCCGCTTCCGGTGAGTTCAGTTTGCACGGCCGTCCTGGCGAGCGCTGTAGCGGGCGTGTTGTGGGCAGCGCGGGCAGAACAACGGAGTAGTACTACTCGACGATGTCACCTTTCGTGCTGTCGATGAAGCCCAGCACCTGCGCGCGCTCCGGTGCAGGCACATTAAACTTGTCGAGCGTCGCGTTTAGGTGGCCCATGAACGCGCCCCAGTCGCTCGCGTTGACCCCCATACCGCGATGCGACGTCTTCATGTCACGCCCGACATACATCAGCGGGCCGCCCGTCGAGGCACACAGGAAGTCGATCAGCAACTGCTTCTCCCTGCGCACACTATCGTCCGCGCGGTTCTGCCAGAACCGCGCAAGCTGTCCGTCCGCCTTCATCCGCGTCAGCAGATCATCAGCGACAGTGGCGATCGCGTCGTAACCGCCAAGGCGCGCATAAAGCGTGTCCGACATCTTCTTGTTCCTCCAGTTCGAAGGTTCAGTTGAGCAGCTCGATCGTGTCGCCTTGCCGGATCGTTCCCTCAGCGAGGACAGCGCCGTAAACGCCGGCCTTGCCATCGTGCGCCTGTGCCACGTTGCGCAGGATCACCGGGCTCGGGGCGCCAGTGTCGGGATCGAGTGTGATCATCTGGCAGCGTGGATCGCGCTCTAGCACCCAGATCTCGACCTGAGAGCCGATCCGCACCCGACGACCCACAAATGAATCCTCGGCGAAACCCGACGCGTCGTCGAGGTCGAGGTAGATGTTCGCGCGGAAGCGCCGCTTGTCCAGTGCAATGCCAACTTCATCTGCGAGCTGACGCGCGGTTTGCAACGAAAGCAGTGACACTGGCCGGCAATCAGTGATCGCCTTGTCTGATCGCAGCAATGTCAGCACATCCTGGTCTGATCGCCGGAGCAAGCGAAGCAAAGCGGCATCGTCTATCGGCAGCACTTTCCCATCCGGCGTTTCTACATCCAGGGCAAGGTCGTCCGCATCCGCGGGAACAGGATTGAGGCCAGGCGCGAGCTTTTGTGCCTCGGACGCGTTGGCGGGAGCGGCGGTTTTGTCCGGATGGCGGAACCGCGGGCGATAGGTCAGCATCGCATGCGTCTCGCGGCCGGTGAGATAGGGGAAGCCGACCGGCGCCACGGTGTTCTTGAAGGCAAACAACCGATCTCCAAACACCCCCGAGAAGCCGACGAAGATCTCCGGCACTTCCTCACCGTGCATGCTTTTAACCGGGTAACGCCAAAGGCTGTCGACTTTTCCAACCACGGTCATTGCAGGTCCCCCCCTTTGTAGGTTCGGGTCACGACTTTGCCGTCAGGACATTAGGCTAAGTCTAGTGCGTTTCGGTGCGGACCGGGGAGAAAAGAGCGCCGCCAGACAAACGCGGTAAATGGCTCGCCTCTGGTGGAGGGCATAACGTGGACTGTTATACAGACAACGCGACATGCGCACGGATCAAGATCAAACAAGCTCCGCAGTCTTGCTATCGCTTGAGCGCTGATGGCCGCCAGCCTCTTGCAGCCGCGTCGATTGCTTTCTCGGCATCTGCCGCGGAGCATATTGGTTTGGAGCGCAACGCGTCGCCGTGGGCCCTGAATACGACCGCGGATCGGCCGGCCTCGCCATCGGGCTCGAGTTGATAGACAGCGCCTGCTGCATCAGCATCGCCTCGGAACAGCGCTAGCTAAGCTGCGCACAGCCGGAACGGCGGAGATCGAGGCTGGCGGGTCCAACCGGTAATCATGTCGGCAAGACAGCTTCCCACCCACGACTCCCGGAGGAACGTTGCCGGCGTGTATGTCCGCTTCTCTATCGCGGCATTTGTCAAGCGCACTTTGTGCACACGGTTCAGATCAAAAAGAACGCGACTGCTGCAAGCGCCATGACCGATGTTGCGAGCCATCCGACCACGAGCATCGGGCGCGGGAGCGTCAGCCGGCCCATGATGCGCGGGTTCATTGCGATCACCATCATGACGGCCATCAGCGGCGCGGCGAGCACGCCATTGACGACGGCGGCCCAGTAAAGTGCCTTGACAGGATCAATTGGTGTGAAGTTCAGCACGACGCCGCCAAGCGTGGCGCCCGCAATCGTGGCATAGAACGATTTTGCCTCTCTGAGCCGGCGGTCGAGGCCTTCCGTCCAACCAAAAAGCTCAGCTCCATAGGCCGCGGAACCGGCCAGCACCGGCACGGCCAACATGCCAGTCGCGATGATGCCGGCCGCGAACAGCGCGAATGTGAACACGCCGGCGATCGGCCGTAGCGCCTCGGCCGCCTGCGAGGACGTCTCGATATCGGTCACGCCGCTGGCGTTCAGTGTTGCCGCCGTGGCAAAGATGATAAACAGAGCGACGAGGTGTGAACAACCCATTCCTATAAATTCCGTATGTAACGACACTACGTGGCGACCCGCTCCACACGCGCCAGCAGACAGCCAGGTCGAGCCGTGTGGACGTTGACGAATGCCGTGCGGGAATCTTCAAGCGCACGGTCCAGGGGCGCGTCCACCGTCTCACCCGGACCGACATGCCCCAGGTCGTAGATACACTGGTCATTCGCATCATACGCTCTGACTGAGATCAGCGGATTTCGCCGGATGATCTCCGCGACTTCCCCCGGCGCGTCGGCGCGTGGACAGTTCCCTTCGTGCAGAAAGATCGGGCTCGGTGTCCAGTAGATCCCCAGCGGACGGGGCAGGTTGAACGAGCCGAGCAGCACCGCTTCACCGGGGCGGGCGAGGCGCAGGCAGTGGCGGCAGGGAAAGCCGCCGTCCGCCGTTGCCACCATGCGGCGGAGCGGATTGCCGTTGTCGTCGATACCGGTGCGGCGGAAACGCTCCGCGGTTTCGGTCGGGATGGGGATGCAGGCGAATGCGGTCATCATGGCCTCCGTGTTGACGGAGGGCAGGATGCGCGATCGGGACGGTCGGCGCCTTCCGGCTGTTGCGCTGGCTATTCCGCCGCTTGCGGAATCCAGCTTTTCCGCTCTCCGGCGTAGAGCGCGCCGGGATTCCCGCTGACCGTCGTGCGCCACATGATGCGTGCGTGCCGGTCGACATCGAACCAGGTGGCGGCGTGGACCAGGCAGCGGTTGTCCCAGATGATCAGGTCACCCTTGGTCCATTCGTGCACATAGACGAAGCGCGGCTGGGTCATGTGCGCCATCAATTCGAACAGCAGTTTGCCGCCCTCGCCGTCGGGGCCGGGTTCCATACCGGCGATCGGGCCGTCGACCCAATCCATCTGCCCGGCCTCGCACATATACAGGGCCTTGCGCCCGGTGACGGGATGGGTGCGAACCAGAGGCTGGCGCTGCGGGCGCTCATGCGGCTGCAGCGGCTTCGGCGTCTCCCCGGCGCGCACCGCGTCCCAGGTGCGCTTGGCTCTGGAGACGCAGTGGATGCCCTCCAGCCCGTCGATCCGAGCCTTCAGGTCTGGCGGCAGCGCTTCGTAGGCAGCGGTTCCGTCGGCGAACAGGGTCTGGCCCTGGTCCTTGGGCACCGGCAGCACAGCGAGGAACAGAGAAATATCGGGCGGCGGCCGGCGATAGGACTGGTCGGTGTGCCAGCCGCGGCGATGCGGGAACTGCACCGGCAGGCTGCCGTCCGGCATGAACGGCGGATCGGGCCGCTTCGGCGGCGGACGGCTGACCGGCGGCGTGTTGGAGACGACGAAGATCTCCGGCACCGTCTCGTGCACCATGTTCGCTTGTGTCAGGGTCCGGTGATAGTTCTCGACCTCGGTCCCGAACAGACGGCTGAGGCGGAGCAGCAGCGTCGGATCGTCCGTCATCGCATCCATGCCCGGCAGCAGGAGCAGCCCGGACGCGTCGGCGAGGATGGCAGGCAGGGCGCCGGGATCGGCCTCGGCCGCGGCGATCAGGGCGGTGGCGGCACCGATCAGGGCCGTGGCGGCGCCGGGGACTTCGGCGCCGGGGGCTTCGGTCAGTGTCACCGTGGCGCCGAACTGCGCGTGCGGGAGAGGGGAGCTGGACGGAGAAGACTGCGGACACTGGCGGACCTCGCGTAACTCTGTTCCGCGCTTGCTGCTCCGGCGAGACACGCCGTCGCCTTCAACCGTCATGGCGAGCGGAGGCCCGCCACCCACGCCGGTTGAGAGGAAAAGGCGTGAATTGTGGACCTGCACCCACCATGACGGGGCGCGTTCCTGGCGTCAGCGTAGCCGCGCCCTGGCCGCCGTCAATCAGCGCTGTACCGGACCAGTGCGCCGTTGCGCTCTTCGGTCGGCAGGCACAGGGCCGCGAGCGCCGGTGCAACTGCCTCGGGCTTGGTCAGCGTCGTGCGGTCCTCGCCGGGGAAAGCCTGGGTGCGCATGCGTGTCGCGACGATGCCGGGGTCGAACAGGTTGACGCGCAGACGCATGGTCGCGACCTCCTGCGCCCAGGTCAGCACCAGATGCTCCATCCCGGCCTTCGTGGCGCCCATCGCGCCCCAATAGGCCAGCGGTTCGCGCGCCCGCCGTTCGGTGACGAACGCCGCGCGTCCGGACGGGGCCTGGCGCAGCAGCGGTTCGGTGGTGCGGATCAGTCGCCAGGTCGCAGCCAGGTTCACCCCGACCACGTCGGCCCAGTCGCTCGGCAGGATATGGCCGACCGGGGTCAGCCGCCCCAGCGCGCCGGCGTTGTGCACCAGCACGTCCAGCCGGCCAAAGCGCTGATACAGGCTGGGACCGATCGCGTCGATCTGCTCGCCTTCCCGCAGGTCCAACGGCAGGATCGTCGACCTCGACCCCTGGGCCACCCCGGGCCGACCGCGCGGATGGCGTCGTCGGTTTCCTCCAGGCCACCTTGCGTGCGGGCGGTGATCACCACCTGGGCGCCATGCCGCGCCAGTTCCATCGCCACTGCGGCGCCGATGCCGCGGCTCGCGCCGGTGACCAGCGCCACCGAACCGTCCAGTAGTCCCGCCATGTCAGTTTGCCGTCAGCAGGCTCAAGCTGCCGCTCTGCGTTGTCTTGCTGGTCCGGCAGGGCGATCGGGTAGTCGCCGGTGAAACAGGCGTCGCAGAATTGCGGTGCTGCCGGGTCGCGGCCCGGCCGGCCCAGGGCGCGGTAGAGGCCGTCGAGCGATATGAACGCCAGGCTGTCGGCGCCGATCAGGTCGGCCATCTCCTCCACGCGTGTGGCTGTGCCGCCAGCAGCTTGGTCGCGTTCCGGCGTGTCGATGCCGTAGAAGCAGGAATGCGTCGTCGGCGGCGAGGAAATCCGCATATGCACCTCCTGCGCACCCGCGGCGCGGACCATTTCGACGATCTTCTTGCTGGTGGTGCCGCGCACGATCGAGTCGTCGACCAGGATGACCCGCTTGCCCTCCAGCATCGGCGCGGTTGGCGGAGTGTTTCAGCTTCACGCCCAGATGGCGGATGTGGTCGGTCGGCTCGATGAAGGTGCGGCCGACATAGTGGTTTCGGATGATACCGAGCTCGAAGGGGATGCCGGCTTGTGCTGGCGTAGCCCATGGCGGCGGGCACGCCGGAATCGGGGACGGGGACGATGACATCGGCCTGCGACCGGCGCTTCCCGAGCGAGTTCGGCGCCGATGCGCTTGCGGGCGTCGTAGACGGGCGTGCCTTCGACCACCGAGTCGGGGCGGGCGAAGTAGATGTATTCGAAGACGCAGAAGCGTTCGGGACGGCGGCCGAAGGGCTTGATGCTTTCGACGCCATTGTCGTCGATGACGACGATCTCACCGGGTTCGATGTCGCGGACGAATTGCGCGCCGACGATATCGAGCGCGCAGGTCTCGCTGGCCAGCACCCAGCCGCCGTTGCCCTCGGTGCCGATGCGGCCCAGGATCAGCGGCCGCACGCCCAGCGGGTCGCGCACGCCGACCAGCGCCTGGGTGGACAGGGCGACCAGGGAATAGGCGCCGATCACCTGCTTCAGCGCGTCGATCAGCCGGTCGACCACGGTGGAATACAGGCTGATCGCGATCAGGTGGACGAACACCTCGGAGTCGGTGGTCGACTGGAACAGGCAGCCGCGGCGGACCAGCGCGCGCCGCAGGATATGCGCGTTCGTCAGGTTGCCGTTATGCGCGACCGCGAAGCCGCCGAACTCGAAATCCGCATAGAGCGGCTGGACGTTGCGCAGGATCGTCTCGCCGGTCGTGGCATAGCGGTTATGGCCGATGGCGACGCGGCCGGGCAGTTTCTCGATGACCCGCGCGTCGCCGAAATTGTCGCCGACGAGGCCGAGGCCGCGGTGGGAGTGGAAGCGGCTGCCGTCGAGGCTGACGATGCCGGTCGCCTCCTGCCCGCGGTGCTGCAGCGCGTGCAGGCCGAGTGCGATGACGGCAGCGGCGTCGGGGACGCCCCAGACGCCGAAGACGCCGCATTCCTCATGCAGCTTGTCGTCCTCGTCCAGCGTGTTGTCCTCGCCGGATCGGGCGGTTGCGGCCATGGGTGACAACTCCTACTCCCTGACCGGGACCTTGCCGGTGGCGCGGCCTTGCGGGGCAGCGCGCAGCAAGGCATCGGCGGTGGTTTCGCGGCCTTGCGGCGGCGGGTCTAAGCGGTGTGGACGGTAATCTTCGGGCAACTGGTCGCGGACCCAGGCGGCAGCGGCATAGGTCGGCGTCAGCACGCGCGCATTCAGCACGGCAGCGGGCCAGCGGTCGATCGGGAAAACCATCTGCCCGATTATATAGGCGATGATGACGACGCACGCACCCCGTGCCAAGGCCGAATAGCAGCCCCAACGTGCGGTCAAGGCCACCGAGGACGGAATTGCGCACAAAGCCGGCGATGACCTTCGCCACGAGGCTGAACACGATCAGGCTGATCAGGAACAGGATGATGAAGCTGACCGGATCGATCCACTCGGATGAGCTCATCCAGGTCCGCACCCAGTTCGCGCATCATCGGCATGCCGGCGAAGGCCGCAACGCCTGCGCCGATCCACGCGCCGATGCCCAGCACCTCGCGCACCAGCCCCCGCCCGAATGCGAGCAGGCCGGACAAGGCTATGAAGCCGAACACCGCGATATCGACCCACGTCATGCGACCGTCCGCGCAATTGCGCTCGCCTTATGGTCTGCCGGAGGGGATACGCCAAGACAATGATGCGCGTTTACTCTCTCTCCTGACGCCCCCGACTTTTTATCCCAACTCTTACCCCCCTGGCTTGAACCCGTGCCCGCCGCCCGTCATTCTCCTTCCATGACCGACACGCCCCGCCCGTTCCAGCGCCTGGACTACCAGGCCTCCGTCGACCGGCCGCCGTCTGGCCCTGCCGGACGGCAAGCGGGTCGCCGTGTTCCTGGTGGTCAATATCGAGCGTTGGGACATCGACCGCCCGATGCCGCGGCAGGTGCTGACCGCGCCGCAGGGGGCCTCGGTGATCCCGGACCTGCCGAACTGGGCCTGGCACGAATACGGCATGCGGGTCGGTTTCTGGCGGCTGAAAGCGGCGCTGGATGCGCATGGCATCGCTCCGACGCTGGCGATCAACGGCGCCGTGCCCGCCGCCTATCCGCGCGTGACCCAGGCCTGCCGCGAGGCGGGGTGGGAGTTCATGGTGCACGGCTACCACCAGATGGCCACGCATCTGGTCGAGGACCAGCGCGCGATGATCCGTGAGGCGATCGACACGTTGCGCGAGGCCGGCGGCCACGACCCGGTCGGCTGGCTCGCCCCCGGCCTGACGGAGACGCTGGAGACGCCCGATCTGCTGGCGGAGGCCGGCATCCGCTATTGCGCCGATTGGGTCATCGACGACCTGCCCGCGACGCATGCGCACGACGCACGGGCCGATGCTGACGATGCCGTACAGCGTGGAGCTGAACGACATCCCGATCATGATGATCCAGCACCATCGCGCCGAGGAACTGTATCGATCGCACCGTCGCCCAGTTCGACCGGCTGTACCAGGAGGCGGAGCAGCAGGGTGCGAAGGTCATGGGCCTCGCCGTGCATCCCTATATCAGCGGCGTGCCGCACCGGATCGGCTGGTTCGAACGTGCGATCGCCCACATGGCCGGCACGCCCCGGCACGGTGTTCTGGCAGGGACGGCAGATCATGGACTGGTATCTGAAGGCAACCGCATGAGTTTGATCGCGAAATGGGGCATGCTCTCAGCAGGCAGAGCGTGACGCTGCCTACAACAACACCGCGGCCGTCGCCGGACAGCGCGGTGCTGAATTCGGCGCGGGAGGTCGCGTCCTCGGCGTTCCGCGCTGGCCAATCCGATGCATCTCGATCTGCGCTACGGGCCGACGGAGCGGAATACCTGGGACCTGTTTCCGCAATCCGATCCGGATGCGCCGTGCATCGTGTTCATCCACGGCGGCTACTGGCAGCGCAACAGCAAGGACCAGTTCGCCAACCTGATCGCCGGGCCGCATGCGCGCGGCTGGGCGGCGGCGCTGCCGGGCTACACGCTGGCGCCGGATGCCTCGCTGACCGAGATCGTGGCGGAGATCAACGCAGGCGCTGGATTGGCTGGCGCGCGCATGGGCCGGCGCATGGCATCAACGGGCCGGTCGTGCTGTCCGGCTGGTCGGCGGGCGGGCATCTGACGGCGATGTGCCTGGACCATCCGCTGGTCAAGGCGGGTCTGGCGATCTCCGGCGTGTTCGAACTGGGGCCGATCCGCGACACCTATCTGAACGAGAAGCTGCGGCTGACCGAGGAGGAGATCGTCAACGCTCTCGCCGATGCGCCTGCCGATGGTGACCAAGCCGCTGGCGATCGCCTACGGCACCGCCGAGTTGCCGCCGCTGGTATCCGACAGCCGCGACCTGCATGCGCTGCGGTCGGCCGCGCATCTGCCGGGCGCGCTGATCCCGGTCGCCGGGCGCGAATCATTTCACCATCGTCCATGAGTTGCGCGATGCCGACGGGCTGCTGACGCGGCATCTGCCTTTGCTGCTGGGCTGAGGATTACGAAACGACCCTGGCGTTCTGAGCGCACAGGTCGACCCAACTGGACTGGCCGCCTGTTCCGTCCGGTGATGTCCCATTCGCTCCGCTCCCGGCCGAACGGCCGGTTGCCGATATCGCCCCGTCTTATGTTACGTATCGGCGCAATGGATTTATCTCGCGCCGATTTCAGCCTGCTGCTGTCGCTCGAGGCACTGCTTGCAGAGCGCAACGTGTCCCGCGCGGCAGCGCGGCTTGGGCTGTCGCAGCCGGCCTTGTCGGCGCAATTGGCGCGCCTGCGGGAGATGTTCGGCGACCCGCTGCTGGTGGCGACGGCCCGTGGCATGGTGCCGACGGCGCGGGCCGAGGCGCTGCAGGAGCCGCTGCACGATGTGCTGGAGCGCCTGCGCGGCCTGGTCGTCGAGCAGGTGGCGTTCGACCCGTCCACCGCCACCAACACGTTCCGGATCGCAGCATCGGATTTTGTCCACCGGGCGCTGATGCTTCCGGCCAGGCTGGCCGCCGAGGCGCCGCATATCCGCCTGGCCTTGCTGCATCTCGACGCGCCGCGTGCCTGGCAGGGGCTGGAGACGGGGGAGATCGACCTGCTGGTCGCCTCCGAACGGCTGACGCCAAAATCGGCGCGGGCGCGTAAGCTGTTCGATGAACATCTGGTCTTCGTCCAGCGTCCCGGCCACCCGCGCGGCGACGGTCCGCTGACAGTGGATGCGTTCTGCGAGCTGGACCACGTCCTGGTTTCGCCGGAAGGTGGCGGCTTCTATGGCGCGGCGGACGAGACGCTGGCCACGCTGGGCCGGACCCGCCGCGTGGCGGCCTCGCTGCCCAGCTTCCTGCTGGTGCCGTCGGTGATCTCGGCCACCGATCTGGTCGCCATGGTGCCGGAATGCGTGGCGCTGCTGTTCCAGGGCCAGGGCTTGATGAACGTCTTCCCGCCGCCGTTCGAAATGCCGGTTTTCACCATCTATGCCAGTTGGCATCAGCGCCGGCAGTTGGATGCGGCCCATATGTGGCTGCGGGAGCGGGTGCGCACCGCCGTGCCGGACGCGAAGAAACACGCCGAGGTCGAGCGATCCGTCGTGACCACCCAGTGACGACAGGCTCCCGCCGCGTGCCGTCCGCCGCGGTGATCGGCGGCGGTCCCGCCGGATTGATCGCGGCCGAAGTCCTGTCGGGCGCCGGGGTCGCGGTGACGGTCTATGACCAGATGCCGTCGGTCGGACGCAAGCTGCTGATGGCGGGGCGCGGCGGGCTCAATCTGACGCACAGCGAGCCGCTGCCGGCGTTCCATGTCGCGCTACGGCGCCGCGCAGCGACCGGCTGGCGCCGATGATCGCGGCCTTTCCGCCCGAGGCGCTGATCGCTGGTGCCACGCGTTGGGGCAGCAGACCTTCGTCGGCTCCAGCGGCCGGGTGTTTCCCGTGGCGATGAAGGCGTCGCCGCTGCTGCGTGCCTGGCTGACGCGCCTGGCAGGGCAGGGGGTTCTGCTGCGGCCGCGCCATCGCTGGACGGGCTGGGCCGGCGAGGCACTTGCAACTGCAAGCCCCCGACGGGCCGTTGCTGGATCGGCCGGATGTCACGGTGCTGGCGCTTGGGCGGAGCCTCCTGGCCGCGACTGGGGTCGGATGCAGCCTGGACCGGCTGGATGACGGATCAGGTCACGCCGTTCCGCCCGGCGAATTGCGGCTTCGCCGTTGCACTGGTCGGCGCCATTCCGTGATCGCTTCGCCGGCCGGCCGCTGAAGCGCCTGGCGCTCCGGTTCGGCACGATGACCGTCCGCGGCGAGGCGGTGGTGACGGCGGCCGGCCTCGAGGGCGGCGCGATCTATGCTCTGTCGGCACCCTTGCGCGAAGCTGTCGCGGCCCAGGGTTTCGCCATGCTGGAGGTCGATCTTCGACCCGACCTCGACCAGGCGGCGCTGGCTGTCCGGCTGTCAGGGCCGGCGCGCGGGCAGTCGCTGAGCAACCGGCTGCGCAAGCAGGCGGGACTGTCGCCCGAGGCGATCGGTCTGCGTGCAGGAGGCGTTGCACACCGGTGTCGACCGGCCGGCGATCTGGCTGGCCTGATCAAGGCACTGCCGTTGCGCTTGACGGGAACGACACCGATCGAGCGGGCGATCTCCTCGGCCGGGGGATTGCGGTGGGACGCGCTGGACGCGCAGCTGATGCTGCGCGACCGTCCGGGGGTGTTCGCGGCCGGGGAAATGCTGGACTGGGAGGCGCCGACCGGCGGTTACCTGCTGCAAGCCTGTTTCAGCACCGGCGTCGCCGCCGCCAAGGGGGCTTTGCATTGGATCGGGCAAGGCTCGGATATGAGCTTTCACGCGGGGCTTTGACGTGGGTCATTGACGCGGAATTGGCGCAGACGAAAGCCTGGGTTGACGGCGAATGGGTTGCACTCGGCAAACCATTGGTCCAAATCACAGGCTGACCAAAGACACAACGGGAGCCGACATGTCCGCCAGCAGGCCGACGCACCCTTTTCGACAAGATCTGGGACAGCCACGTCGTCGAGAAACTGCCCGACGGCACCTGCATTCTCTACATCGACCGGCACCTTCTCCACGAGGTCACCAGCCCGCAGGCCTTCGAGGGGCTGCGCATGGCCGGCCGCAGGCTGCGTCGTCCGGACCTGACGATCGCGGTGGCCGACCACAACATCCCGACCGTCGGCTCGCGCCTGCCCTCCGACATCAAGGAGGAAGACAGCCGCATCCAGGTGCAGACGCTGGAAAAGAACGTCGTCGAGTTCGGCGTTCCCTATATCCCGATCCTCGATGAGCGGCAGGGCATCGTGCACATCATCGGGCCGGAACTGGGCCTGTCGCTGCCGGGCACGACGATCGTGTGCGGCGACAGCCATACCTCGACGCACGGGGCGATGGGCGCGCTGGCGTTCGGCATCGGCACGTCGGAGGTCGAGCATGTGATGGCGACCCAGACGCTGCTGCAGAGGCCGGCCAAGAACATGCAGATCGACGTGTCGGGCACGCTGGGCTTCGGCTGTTCGGCCAAGGACATCGTGCTGGCGATCATCGGCAAGATCACCACCGCCGGCGGCAACGGGCACGTCATCGAATACACCGGCGACACGATCCGAGCGCTGGACATGGCGGGGCGCTGCACGGTCAGCAACATGTCGATCGAGGCGGGTGCGCGGGCTGGCCTGATCGCCCCTGACCAGACGACGTTCGACTACGTCAAAGGCCGCGAATTCGCCCCGAAAGGCGAGGCGTTCGAGCAGGCGGTCGCCTACTGG
The DNA here is from genome assembly GCA_963771475.1 of uncultured Alphaproteobacteria bacterium. Classification (GTDB taxonomy): domain Bacteria; phylum Pseudomonadota; class Alphaproteobacteria; order Acetobacterales; family Acetobacteraceae; genus Rhodopila. Next base: position 25,665 of record CAVYTN010000007.1, read on the forward strand.
AAGACGCTGCCGTCGGATCCCGGCGCGCATTACGACACGGTGGTGCGGCTGACGACGGCCGAGATCGCGCCGATGGTCACCTGGGGCACCACGCCGGGCGCCGTCGTCCCGGTGACCGGCGTCGTGCCCGAATCCCGGCGGACGAGCCGGATGAGGGCAAGCGCACGCAGCTGCAATCGCATGCTGGAATACATGGCTCTGGCACCGGGCCAGGCATGCAGGACCTGCCGGATCGACGTCGTCTTCATCGGCTCCTGCACCAATGGCCGCATCGAGGATATCCGCGCGGCCGCGGCCGTGGCGAAGGGGCGGAAGGTGGCCGATGGCGTGCAGGCGATGGTGGTGCCCGGGTCCGGCCTGGTGAAGCGGCAGGCCGAGGCACGAGGGGCTGGACCGGATCCTGCTGGAGGCCGGGTTCGAGTGGCGGGAGCCGTGCTGCTCGATGTGCCTGGGCATGAACCCGGACAAGCTGACGCCGGGCCAGCGCTGCGCCAGCACGTCGAACCGCAACTTCGAGGGCCGGCAGGGTCCGAACGGCCGCACGCACCTGCTGTCTCCGGCGATGGCCGCCGCCGCCGCGGTGACCGGGACGGCTGACCGATGTGCGGCAGTTGATGTGAGAGAGAAGGAGACCGCGCTGGACGGGAGTGCGGGACGCTGGCCTCTGCCCCCGTCGTGGTCGGCGAAGGCCGACCATCCACGGTTTTTTCCCGCTCATGGTCGACGATGTGGTAACGACGGCGGACGACGGGCAGCCTGGGTGCGGGGAAAGTCGTGGATGGTCGGCCTTCGCCGACCACGACGGGACACAGGCAGTTGCCTCGACACCAAGAGGTGACGACGCTCGAAGGCCCTCCGTTTCCGACCCAGATGGGAGACGAGCTGGAGCCTCTGCGCCACGGGGCGACGACGGTGGAAGGCGGACCTTTTCCAACCACGTAATCCACGTCTCACATCAACTCGTGCGACAGATCGTCCCATTCCGGATTGTGTCGCTGAATCAGCCGCACCTTCCAGGCGCGCAGCCAGGTCTTGATCGTCTTCTCGCGGTGAATGGCGGTGAGAATGTCGTCATGCCGCTCGTAGTAAACCAACCGGTACAACCCATACCGCCGGACGAACACCGACCCAGCGCCGTTCCGTTGCTCCCAAACCCTCCGGACCAGATCTGCCGTGACGCCCGTGTAAAGCGTCCCGTCCTTCCGGTTGGACATGATATAGACAAAGCCACCCACACTCCGGATCGTGCCGGAAGATCCTTAACGTCCCCTTACCCATAGAGGGAAACGACCATGGAACCATTCACCACGCTGACCGCCGTCGCCGCGCCGATGCCGATGCAGAACATCGACACCGACAAGATCATCCCGGCGCGCTTCCTGAAGACCATCAAGCGCTCCGGCCTTGGGGTTCACCTGTTCGATCCGCTGCGCTTCGACAAGGATGGGTCGGAGAACCCCGATTTCGTGCTGAACCAGGAACCGTACCGCAAGGCGCAGATCATCGTCGCGCACGAGAATTTCGGCTGCGGTTCGTCGCGCGAACATGCCCCCTGGGCGCTGCTGGATTTCGGCATCCGCTGCATCATCGCGCCCGACTTCGCCGATATCTTCTTCAACAACAGCTTCAAGAACGGCATCCTGCCGATCCGCCTGCCGCGCGCCGTCTGCGATCAGCTGATCGAGGACTGCGAAGCTGGGCGGCAATGCCCGCGTCACGATCGATCTGGCACGCCAGGTCGTCATCCGGCCCAACGGCGAGGAAATCGCGTTCGACATCGATCCATTCCGCAAGCATCTTGCTGCTGAACGGCCTGGATGACATCGGCCAGACGATGCAGCACGACAGCGCGATCGATACGTATGAAACGGCTCGCAGCACGTCGCCAGCCCTGGCTGTCCACCACCGTCGACCGCTCCCTGCCGCCTGAACGAAGGATCCTGCCACGATGCCCGCCAACAAGAAGACTGCTGATCCTGCCCGGTGACGGCATCGGCCCCGAAGTGATGCGCGAAGTCCGTCGCGTCATCGACTGGATGGACCGCCGCCGCATGGTCACCTTCGACGTCTCCGACGATCATGTCGGCGGTTCGGCGATCGACACCTACGGCACGCCGATCACCGACGAGACGATGCAGAAGGCGAAGGATGCCGACGCCATCCTGTTCGGCTCCGTCGGCGGGCCGAAATGGGACAAGCTGGGCTTCGCACATGCGGCCCGAGATCGCCATCCTGCGGCTGCGCAAGGAACTCGACCTGTTCGCCAATCTGCGTCCGGCCATCGTGCTGGACCCGCTGGTCGACGCTTCGACGCTGAAGGCCGACGTGGTGCGCGGGCTCGACCTGATGATCGTGCGCGAAAGCACGGGCGGCATCTATTTCGGCGAGCCGCGCGGCGATCGAGACGCTGCCCGACGGCTCAGCAAGCGCGGCTTCGACACGGAGACCTATACCACCAACGAGATCGAGCGGGTCGCCCGCATCGCCTTCGAGCTTGCCCGCAAGCGGCAGAACCGGGTGTGCAGCGTGGAGAAGGCCAATGTCATGCAGTCCGGCCTGTTCTGGCGGCAGACGGTGACGGCGCTGCGCGAGCGGGAGTTCGCCGATGTCGAACTGTCGCACATGTATGCCGATAATTGCGCCATGCAGCTTGGTCCGCAATCCGCGGCAGTTCGACGTCATCGTCACCTCGAACCTGTTCGGCGACCTGCTGTCCGACCTGGCGTCGATGCTGACGGGCAGCCTGGGGATGCTGCCCTCGGCCACGCTGGGGGCCGTGCAGCCGTCCGGCAAGCGGCATGCGCTGTATGAGCCGATCCATGGCAGCGCACCCGATATCGCCGGCAAGGGGGTGGCCAATCCGCTGGCGCAGACCCTGAGTTTCGCGATGCTGCTGCGCTACTCCTTCGGCATGGAGGAGGATGCCGAGCTGATCGAGCAGGCCTGCGTCAACGTGTTGAAAAACGGCCTGCGCACCGCGGACATCATGAGCCCCGGAACCGCGCGCGTCGGCACCGCCGTGATGGGTGAGTCGATCCTGCGGGAGTTGGATAAATTGGCTGCCTAAAAGGGGTTGCGGGGTGTGCGGCGTTCCGCTACACCCCGCCGCCTGCCTGGGCACCCGTAGCTCAATTGGATAGAGCACCAGACTACGAATCTGGGGGTTGGAGGTTCGAGTCCTTCCGGGTGCGCCAGTTTCCGCGTTGTGTAGCGACGCTTTCCGGGTTTTCGGTCTCCTTCGGGATGGCCTTCGAAATAACCCGTCCCACGATATTCCCACAAATGGTGACATATCCCCCTTCACCGTCACCCGTTTGGGGGCACCAACCGGGTGGGGGCGTCCGCGCATACACGCTGCAAAACTTAAAAAATTCACCGATGGGCTGTCGGCCAGTCGCCCCACATCCCAGTCCCACCCCGGTGCCGCTTAACAAAAGAGAAGGGGCTGCCATCAGACGGCCATTGCTGGCAGACCAACGGCGGCGTCATCACTCAGAGTGGCGGTGGTTTCCGGCGTCATATAGCGGGCTCGCCGCACGGCCCATTCGTCGTTCTGCTCCAGCAAGATAGCACAGACCAGGCGATACATGGCCTCGTCACGGGGAAATATGCCGACCACATTGGTCCGGCGCTTGACCTCTCCGTTGAGCCGCCCGAGCCGTGTTGGTGGAGTGCAGCTTGGTGCGATGTGAGCGGGAAGGGGAACAGAATCGCCCCTGCGTCGACGACAAAATGTATTGTGCATAGCTGCTATGCGCAGATAGGCTTCCTGCGAGATGGGCCAACAGAAGCTCGTCCGGAAACAACGACAATAAGCAGGAGGGCTCAAAACAATGTCTGGATATAGCCGAACAGCAGCGAATGTTCCTTGGTGGAAAGAACCCACCAAGGACCAGTGGTATGCTTATTGCGCCGCCTGGATGGGCTGGACGCTGGATGCCTTCGACTTCACCGTCTTCCTTCTCATCATGGCGCCGATCGCGCAGGAGTTCGGCGTTCCGCTCATCGACGTGACCGCGGTCTTCTCGGTCACCCTGATCATGCGCCTGGGCGGCGCGACCGCCTCCGGCTGGTTGGCCGACCGCATGGGGCGTCGGGCGCCACTGATGATCTCCATCCTTTGGTACTCCGTCTGCAATCTCGCCGCCGGGTTCTCGCCTAGCTTCACCTTCCTGTTTGTGACCCGAGCGCTGTTGGGCATCGGGATGGGGGCCGAATGGCCGGCAGGCGCGGCGCTGGCGATGGAATCCTGGCCGGCGCGGTCGCGCGGTTTCATGTCCGGCGTGTTGCAGGGGTCGTGGGGGCTGGGCTTTGCGTTGTCTGCACTCGCTTACGGCTTCTTGTACGGACCTCTCGAAGCGTGGCATAAGGGCTACGGCTGGCGCGGTATGCTGGTCCTGGGCGTACTGCCGGCTTTGGCCTGCGTCTGGATCCGCTTTTATGTGAAAGAGCCGGAAGTCTGGACAGAAAACAAGAGGATACAGGACACGAATAAGACGCAGGTCACGCTGCCTTTGTTCGCCATCTTCAAGCCCAAGTATTTGTACAACACGTTGACTGGCTGCGTGTGGATGGGCGCGAATTTCTGCGTCTATTACGCGATTTGGGCCATGCTCGGCACCTACCTGCAAAAAGAGCTGGGCTGGACGCCAGCCCAGGTGGCGGTCCCGGTGTTCTGGGGCAACATCCTGACGTTCTTGGCGTGCAGCTTCTGGGGCGCGATGTCGGAACGGATCGGGCGCCGGTGGGCGCTCATGATCCCCTGCACCATCGCCGTCTTCCTCGTGCCGATCTATCTTACGACGACCGACCCGAGTTGGTTCCTTGGCTTGTTTCTGCTGACGATCTGCTTCGTCGGCGGCAAGGATGCGCTCAACCCCGGTTGGTTGTCGGAACGGTTCCCGACCGAGGTCCGCGCCACCGCCGCCGGCTTCGTTTACCACCAGGGCGCTGTTTGGGGTGCGGCTGTCGCCCCGCTATTGACCTATTTCGCGGTCAATCAGCACATGGGATTCGCCATGCCGATGTTGTACGGCACGGTCGGATCGTTGATCGTGTATGTGATCGCGGTGGCCCTGGGACCGGAAACCAAGGGCAAGGTCATGACAGCCGACCTGGAGGTTATCGAGGTCGAAATACCGGCGTAGCGCCGGTTCGGGCCTGAAGCATGGCCGGCGAGGCCAGAGTAATAACTGTGTTGTGTCAGCACAGGTGCCAACCGAGGTTTCGCCGCTGCCATCGCGCTTACTTTCCGGGGGGCTACTGGCCTCCCGGCGCGACGGCCTCGAATCTCGCCCCGTAACGCCGTCAGGCCGCGCTGTTGCGCGGGTCGCAATCGGCAAACATCGGCACTTCGAGCGACCGTTGGACGATCTGCTCGTAACGCCGAGCCTCTTGCAGGCACCAGGCGCGGAGGCCCGGATGCTCAGCTTCCGCGGCTTTCAAGCGCCACTGCGTCGCCTGGGCCAGCAAGTATGATGTGTCGTACAAACTTTCCACATACGTGCATTAGCTTACACACGGTTACAGAAAAGTTTCAGAAAACGATCCTGTAGCGGTTCGATCAGAACAAATTCACGGCCGCGCATGGTCTCGCATAACCGTTACAAGACCGTCGGCATTCGCCATACCGTCGAGGGTGGAAACGGCGTCCTCCAATGCCATGACGCCATCCGTCGTCAGCACCTCATTGGCCAGTGTCCGGAACTTTTCACGAATCTCCGTCTCGGTGAAGGGCTGATTGAAGTCGCCGCGGTGACTGTCCACGGCATGGGTTGCGGAACGGCCATCCGTGAGACGAACGGTGACCCGGGCGGGTCGCAGGGCCGGCGTCTTCGCAGTCATGGTCTCGTTTTCTTCGATATGAACTTTGCTTCGTAATGAAACCACCATTGGATCGCGGAGCGCGTTGTCGCCGAGTGCGGCATGATCGGCTCTGCCGGTTACGGTCATCACCGCAGCCGCATGCGGCAGAGAATATTTCGATGCAAAATAGTTCGCCGGCTCCGGGTTCCGCATCACCGACGCAAATCCGTACGTTGTAATGTCAATGCTATCTATGTCCGTCGGTTGCGGATGTAACTGATCCAGCGCGGCCTTCAAGGCATCCAGCGCGGGATGGATCGGATTGCAGCAGGCATACAACCGGAAGTAGTTGCGCGTGATGTGCCATGTGGTCCCCGCACCCTCTGTCAGATTGTCCGGCACAAAGCCTCGCCCGGTCAGGTTGCGCAGTCCGATCTCAATCGCATCGTCTTGTGCAGTAAATCCAGACGCCGCCAGATCGGGCGCGAGGACGCCGGCGAACCCGGCCATGCCGCCAGCGACGTTCAGCGCCGTCGCGCCGGCCACGACATTGGTATAGCTGGGGGCGAGCACCAGCGTGGCCGCCGCACGCATCGCCAGGCTGATGCCGGCCGCATCCATCCCACGCAGCCTGGCCCCGCCGGCTGCGGCGGCCAGCAGGCAGACCTGACCGTTCTGGTGCGCCAGCGGCCAGGGGGTAAAGGCCAGCGACAACCTGGCAGCGACGTCGTAACCCAGGATGAAGGCGCTCAGGAGCGCCTTGCCGGACAAGTCGCGCGACTCGGCGATTGCCAGCAGGCCGGGCAACACCTGCACCGCCGCCTGCCCCATCGTCATCCGCAGCCCTTCGCACAACTCGATCGCTCGGCCGGCGATTCCGTTGAGCAGCGCCGCCGTATGCGGCGCGGCGCTCGTCCACGGCCGTCCATAGGCTGTGGCGCCGCTGCCGTATGCCCCGCTGCTGTTTACCATGGCGGTTCGAAGCGCCTGCACCTCGGGCCGCGTACGTACCAGCCAGGATGACCCCTAGAGTGTCCAGCAGCGTCAGCTTCGCGTGCTGTTTCACGGCATCGGGGATGTCGTCCCATGTCGTCCCGGCAACGAAGGCGGCGAGTTGCTCGATCTCTGCGCCCATGGGCTTTTCCCCGTCCTGCGATGGCTGGGCGGAGTGTGCGGGGATTTGTCCGAAACGCAACGGTGGGACGCAGCAGGGGACGCAATAATGGGCCGGCTGGCATCGCAATTCCGCCGTTCGGCGGCAATCAAGGCGCCGGCGCGGGTGACGGTCTCGGCCCTATCCGCCGCGACACACGGCAGACGGTCAGGACCCGCCGCCCAGTGGGGCCTGTGCCTTGGCCTGCGTATTCTGGGAGATCTCCGCGCCGGTGTCGGGCCGCCATTCGCCGGAGGCCTTCAACTGATCCGCGACGGCCTTGGGCATGTATTTCTCATCATGCTTGGCCAGCACTTCGCTCGCCTTGAACACCCCGTCGGGTTGCTCGACACCGCTCACCACGACCCCTTGGCCCTCCCGAAACAGGTCAGGCAGGGTGCCGCTGTAGACGACCGGTTGGCTGGCGGTTCCGTCGGTCACCTTGAAGCGAATGATGCCCCCGTGGTCCGCTGATTTCTGGATGGTTCCCGCTTGCACCAGTCCGCCCAGGCGCATCAGGCGGCCGTTGACCGGCGTGCCGGCCAACTGCGCCGGCGTGACAAAGAACACGAGGTTGTCGCTCATCGCCCAGAGCACCAGGGCAGCGGAGGCCGATACGGCGAGCATGAGTGTCGTGACGAGCAACAGCCGGCGGCGCTTGCGGGTCATGATGCGGCCCTTTCGGGGGCGGCCTTTTCGTCGGCGATGTCCTGCAAAACACGCCGCGCGGCGGCGCGACGGGCGTAGGCGAGCACTGTCAGCGCCAGCGGCGTCAAGATCGCAATTGCATAGGCGGCAATGATGAAGGGCGCGTGCGTCATCGCTTGCATCATCCCTGGGCGCTTCTGAGCCAGCGGGAGGCGAATTGATTCCGCGCCTGCCGTTCAAGGATGGCGGCTTGCAGGCGGCAGAATACGATGCCGAAGAATATCAGGGTGAAACCGACCGCCGTGAAGGGCAGCGGCCAAAGGATGCTCGGGGCGATGGTGGGGGCGCCCAACAGGGTGATCGAAGCCGGCTGATGCAGCGTGCTCCACCAGTCGACGCTGAACTTGATGATCGGCAGGTTGATGACGCCGATCAGGGCAAAGATGGCGGCCGTGCGATAGCCGCGCGTCTGGTCGTCGAAGGCACGCACTAGGACGATGTGGCCAAGGTAAAGGACAAGCAGGATGAACACCGAGGTCAACCTTGCGTCCCACACCCACCACGCACCCCAGGTTGGCTTGCCCCACAGGCTTCCGGTCGCCAGGCAGACGGCGGTGAAGGCGCTGCCGACCGGGCTGATCTCCGCCGCGGCAAGGTCGGCGAGCGGGTGGCGCCAGACGAGCGAGGCGAGGCTGCAGATCGCGAGCCAGAGATAGCCGAAGGATGCAAGCCAGGCGAACGGGACATGCACATACATGATCCGGACGGTATCGCCCTGCTGATAGTCGGGCGGCGTGATGAACAGCCCGCCGCCCACGCCGATTGCGGTCAGCACGACGCCGACAGCAAACAGCCAGGGGACAAGCCGAGCGGAAAAACGCATGAAGCGCGTGGGGTTGGCCAACCGGTTGGTCATGCCCGAGATGCGCGCGTATGTCGCCGTTAGAACCACAGTTGCCCGCCGCCGTCCTCTATACATTACGATCAAGTTATTGACGTCAAAGAATTATCTACCATGTCCGGGCCCACCTTACGACACCCTTGGTGACGAGGGGCAGATTGCGCAGCCGATAAAAGCTGATTTCGCCTTCGCCGGCGTCAAACGACGCCGAACGTGCGGGCGACTGGAGCTCGCTCAGCCATCCTGCTCCAGGTGTTTGTTTGATCGCGTGATTCAGACCTCCGGCAATTCCGCCTCCGGTCATCACACTCGTTGTTTGATCGCGTGATTCAGACCTCCGGCAATTCCGCCTCCGGTCATCACACTCTAGCTGGGGGTCTGGACCTTTGCGAGGCACCGCCGTCATGGCTGGCCTTGTGCGCTGTGACGATCTGCCTGATCGACGCCCTCCGGCCCGCACCGCGCGCTACGGCAGCACTTTGCCGGGGTTCATCATCCCGCGCGGATCGATCGCTTCCTTGATCCGCTGCATCAGCGCCAGTTCCGCGCCACCGCGCCAGTCCGGCATCATGTACGGCTTCAGCTTGCCGATCCCGTGCTCGGCCGAGAAGCTGCCGTCGTATTCGCGCACCACCTCGTTCACCGCGTCCATGATCGCGTGATCCTGGGCCAGGAACCAGGCGGCGTCGCTGCCTTCCGGCTGTTCCAGATTGAAGTGGATGTTGCCGTCGCCCATGTGGCCGAACGGCACGACGCGCACACCGGGCAGCAGTTTCTCGCAGGCGGCGGTGGCCTTCCCGATGAAGGCCGGCACTTTCGATACCGGGAACCGAAACGTCGTTCTTGACGCTGGCGCCTTCGCGCTTCTGCGCTTCGGAGTGTTCCTCGCGCAGCCTCCAGATCGCGGCCCGTTGCGCATCCAATTCCGCGATCGCGGCATCCAGGACGATGCCGTCGTCCAGCGCGCCTTCCAGCACGTCCTCCAGCATCGCGCGCAGTCCGGCGTTCGGGCCGCGGCGTCGCCAGTTCCACCAGCACATAGAACGGCGCGGCGCTTTCCAGCGGCAGCACGGCGTCGGGGATGTGGCGCAGCACGAAGGACGTGCCCAGGCCGGACATCAGCTCGAACGCGCTGATCGAGGCCGCGTCATGCGCCTGGAACCGCGTGAACAGCGACAGCGCCGCCGCCGACCGTTGGCACGCCGCACAGCGCCACCGCGACCTCCTTCGGCTGCGGCACGAGTTTCAGCACGGCGGCGGTGATCATGCCCAGCGTGCCCTCGGAGCCGACGAACAACTGCCGCAGGCAGTAGCCGGTGTTGTCCTTGCGCAACCGGCGCAGCCCGTTCCAGATCGTCCCGTCCGGCAGCACCACCTCCAGGCCCAGCACCAGGTCGCGCGCATTGCCGTAGCGCACCGTGTTGTTGCCGCCCGCGTTCACCGCCAGCACGCCGCCGATCTGCGCCGTGCCCTCGGACGAGATCGACAGCGGCAGCAGGCAACCCGCCTCGGCCGCCGCCATCTGCGCGGCTTTCAGCGTCACGCCGGCCTCGATGGTCAGCGTCATGTCGACGGGGTCGAGGTCGCGGATCCGGTTCAGCCGCGCGGTGGAGAGGATCAGTTCCGACCCGTCCTCGGCCGGCACGGCGCCGCCGACCATCGAGGTGTTGCCGCCCTGCGGCACGATCGGCGTGCCCGTCTCGGCGCAGAGCCGCACGACGGCGGCCAGTTCCTCGGTGTTGCCGGGCCGGATGACGGCGGCGGTGCGGCCGCGATAGAGGCGCCGCCAGTCCTCGGAATAGGCAGCGGTGTCGACCGGGTCGGTCAGTATGCCCTTGTCGCCGACAATGGAGCGGATCGCGTTCAGAAGGCTGGCATCGGGCATGGACTTTTCCTTTCGCGTGCCAGCTTTAACCCGGCTTCGGGGTTGGGGCCAAATTTTGCCAGGCTGTCCGGATGCCTCTAGGGTTTCAGCGTCCAGGAAAGCGAATGATGCGCACGAACCGCACCAGCACGGCCATCCTGATCGGGGCGGCTACGATGATGAGTCTTGGCATGGGGATGCGGCAGAGCCTCGGCCTGTTCCTGCCGCCGGTCACCGAAACGTTGGCGCTGAAGGCCGCCGATTTCACCTTTGCGGTCGCGGTGCAGAACATCGTCTGGGGTCTGTGCCAGACTCCCGTCGGCATTTTTGCCGACAAGTTCGGCCTCGGCCGGCGATGATGGCCGGTTCCGTCGTCTATCTGCTGGGCCTGATGGTGATGGCGACGGCCGGTGGTGCGACGGGGCTGGCGGTCTCCGGCGCTTTGATCGGCGTCGCGTTGGCCTGCACGGCCTCCTCCATCGCCATGACGGCGTGTGCCCGAGCGGTGAGTGAGGAGAGGCGGAGCGTGATGCTGGGGGTGGTAGGGGCGTTCAGCTCCATTGGCACGATGGTGATCGCGCCGACGGTTCAGGAGTTGCTGGCGCATTTCCACTGGCATGCCGGCCTGCTGCTGTTCATGGGGCTGGCCGTGGCGATGCTGCCCGCCGCGTTCTTCGCTGGTGGTGCGGACCGGTTGCCGATGAGGAACGGGACGCGGTGTCGATGCAGGAGGTGCTGGGCCAGGCGCTGCGCCATCGCGGTTTCCTGGTGATGTCGGGCGCGTATTTCGTCTGTGGCCTGCAGCTTGTGTTCCTGACGACGCATCTGCCGAATTACCTGGCCTTCTGCGGGCAGGATCCGATGCTGGGTGCCACGGCGCTCTCGGTCATCGGCGGCGTCAACTGCCTGGGGTCATGGATGGCCGGCTGGCTGGGCGGGCGGTTTCCGAAGCACATCCTGCTGGGCCTGCTCTATATGACCCGTTCGGTTGTGCTGACCGCGTTCTTCTCGTGCCGCCTTCTCCGGCCAGCGTCATCGTGTTCGCGGCCGTGATGGGGATGCTGTGGCTTGGCGTCATTCCGCTGGTCAGCGGCCTCGTCGCCGAAATGTTCGGGACGCGCTACATGGCGACCCTGCTGGGGATTTCCTTCGTCACCCACCAGGTCGGGTTCGTTCATCGGCGCCTGGGGCGGCGGGATCGCGTTCGATGCGCTGGGGTCCTACGATCTGGCCTGGCGGGTGGGCGTGTCGATCGGCTTCATGGCCGGCGTCGCCCAGATCCTGTTCGGCGGCCCCGTTCGGCCTCGACCAGGCGTGCCGCGGCCGGCTGTTGCTTAGAGGAGGTTGAGATGCGCCGATACGATTGGGACCATATCCACTACCGCACCGCCGATCCCGAGGCGATTGCGTCGTTCTTTGAGCGGTTCTTCGGTGCCGCGGTGAAGCGCGACGTGTATCCGCCGGGGACGCTGTATCCGGGGCAGAAACGCATCGTCATCGATGCCGGCGGGCAGCGAATCCTGCTGGCGCCGAAGCACCCCGACGATCCGACCGGGGAGGCACCGGCATTCCCGTATTACGGGCTGGAGCATATCGGCTTCACCGTCGATGACGTGGACGCGGCGTGTCAGGAATTGCAGGCCAAGGGGGCGGATATCGCGATCGGCCCGCTGACGAGGAGCCCGGGGCTGCGGCTGGCCTTCGTGCGCGGGCCGGAGCGGATCATGGTGGAGATCGTGCAGAAGTAGCACCTCGGCCGAGGCATCCGTCATGACGGATGCCGGTCCATACATGTGGGAACTAGGGTGCGATCATCTGAGGTTGACGCGCAGTGTGCGGCAACCTCAGACGATCGCACTCTCATACCCACCGGCGGAAATCTCAGACTCTCGCGGCATGGCGGCCACAGGGCCGTCATCCACGCCTTTGCGGACCTGATCGCGGCAGAAGGCCGCCGATCCAGGCCGTGCCCTCGGAAGAAGTCGACAGCTTCAGCAGGTCTCGGCCGTCGCCATCTGGGTGGCCAGCGTCACGCCGGCCCCGATCGGCATCGTCATGTCGGCGGGATCGAGGTCGCTGCCCCAGCTTGGCCGTAGCAAGTGCCTGCGATTTGGCGGCACAGACGAATGGAATTGGCTAAATATAGAAATATTGAACCTTATCAATTCAAGAAGATAAATCTTGTGCATCGTGGGTTCTCATGAAAAATCTTCTGTTGAAGGACATGAGAATTTGGGAAACAAGTCCAGATTGGTAGCGAAGTCGTTTCGGTATCAGAGGTTCAGCATTGCCCTGCTGCTGGCCTTTGTGTTCGCGTACGCGCCCTGGCCGGCCTCGGATCATGGCTCCCCCAATCATGGCACTTGGCAAACCGGCGCCTGGGCCGACAGCGGCGGCTACAGCCGACCCGGCTCGTCCTATGGCGGGTCGTATGGCGGCGGTTCGTCCGTACGACGGCCCTCCACCCAGGGCAGCGGCGGCTATGGCCGGCCATCCGGCTCCATGGGTACCTATCGCAGCCAGTCGGGGGCGGGGGACACCGGCATATCCCAGCGGCGCTCCGCTGAGGCGCTGCGGGACTACCGCTCCTCTATCGCGCCGCCACCGCGCCCATCTGCACCCACGACCCCCTACGGCGATCAGGGCAGCCTGTGGGGCAACGGCCAGCGCCGGCCGGAGCCGATGGCCCGGCCCGGCAGTTGGTGGGGACAGAGCCGGTCCTATCCGGCCCCGCCGCAGACCTATCCTGGGTCACAAAGCCGTTACGGTATGTGGGACGCGGTGATCCTTTGGTCACTGCTCAATGCCGTTACCTCCAACCGCAGCAACGAGTTCTTCCGTCAGAACCAGACCGATCCCGGCTATCAGCAGTGGCGCGCCGATGCCGACCGCCTGGCTGCCAACGACCCGGCCCTGGCGACGAAGCTCGATCAGTTGGACCGACAGCTTGCCCAGCAGCCTTCGCGCGCGCCGCCGCCCGCCACCGGCGGTGGCTCGGAGATTTTGCTGCTCGTCCTTGTCGTCGGCGGCGGTGGGCTGCTGCTGCTGTGGTGGATGCGCCGCCGTGCCTCGGCCAGCGCCGTCAAGCAGGGACCGGCCGCGCCCGGCATTACCGGCAGCGAGCAGACGCGCCTGCGCGTCGGGATGACGATCCCGATCGATCCCAGCGCGTTCATCCTCGCCGGCGGCTCCACCAAGGTCACGCCGCCGGCCGAGGCGGAGATGGTCAGCATCGAAGCCGTCGGCCTGGTGCGGGACGGCACACGGCCAGAGGGCGCGGTCGCGCTGCACCGGCTTTACCTCCCGGGCCGCGACCGCTTCTTCCATATGCATCTCGATGTCGGCGGGCGCGCTGATGAGTGCCGTTATTTCTCCCGTTTGGATCAGGTGGCGCCGGCCAGCCGCGACGAATGGGCGTTCTGGCTCGATCCGGCACAGGGAATGATCGGCTGGCCGGAGTTCCAGACCAAGGACGGCAAGCTCTACGGCCGCGCCTGGGCGCCGGGCAGTAACCGCATCCCGCCGCGCGACCAGACGGAGACGATCCGCGATCTGGCGGGGGAACGGGTGCGCAGCCTGCACGCCATGCTCTACGCCGCGCCGACCGGGGCACAGCCGCCGGCGCCGCAGACCGAATACGTCCTGGCGGAGGCCGTCGAGCAGGAGGGTCAGGCCTTCGTGGATATTTATGCCGGGATCGACATAAACCCGCAAGCCCTGTCCCTGCCTGCGCTGCCGATGTCCTGATGCTTTAACTGAACGGAACCGCCATGCAACCGCCACCACCCGGCTCTGTCTCCGCCATCCTCGATGCCATCGGCAGCGGGGTGCCATTCCTGCTGATACAGCTCATTGCCAGCATCGCGCTGCTGGCGATCGGCGCGGCGGTCTATACCGCGGTGACGCCGTTCCGGGAGCGTGTGCTGATGGCGGCGGGCAATGTCGCGGGCGGCGTCGTGTTCGCTGGTGCGGTCATCGCGCTGACCTTGCCGCTTGCCGCGATCCTCGCCACCTCCAGCCATCTGCTGGACATCCTGGTCTGGGGTCTGTTCGCCCTGGTCTTGCAATTGGTCACGCTCGGGGTGGTTTCATTCGTGTTCAGAAACGTCCGCGGCGCGATCGAGGGTGGCAACGTTGCCGCCGCGGTCGGCGTTGCCGCAGCACAGATCTCGGTCGCGCTGCTGAACGCCGCGGTGATGGTGCCCAATTGAAAATTTCAACCTCTTCCCCCGTCAGCGGCCACGCCATGCGGCCAATGGCAGGGAAGCTATTCCGACAGACCGCGTTTGTTTTGAAAGGAGTTTGAGATGCTGAAGTTCATGACAAATCTGATCGGCGTGAAATTCGACAAGGCGGCACAGGCCGGAGTCGAGGCACTGGTCCGCTGGGATCCCAAATCGGCCAGCGAAGCCGAGATGCGCACGATGGAACAGCATCTCGACGACCTCGGCCGGGAGGTGGCGCAGGCCAGGCTGAGCTATGACCGGGAGAACAAGGAGGCAGAGGCCATCCAGCGCCTGTCCAGCCAGCGCATGGCCGCAGCAGAGCAGTTGCAGGCACAGGCAAACGCGACCACCGATCCGCAGCGCAAGACGGACGTGGAACGAAGCCTCAATACGCTCGTCACCATGCTGGAGCAGATGGCACCGGAGATCGACCGCGAGAAGGCCGAGGCCACGGATGCACGCGACTTCCTGCAGATGCTGGAGAAGACCTACGCCGAGGCGGGCGGCAAGCTGAAGACCGCCCGGTCGGAACTGGAGAAGGCGCAACGCGACATGACCCGAGCGGCGCAACAGCGTGAGCAGGCGGAGCGCCAGGCGGAGGGCGCGCGGCGGGCCGCGGGGTTGGCCGGCGCGACCAGCGGCCTGACGGTGGCGCTAAAGGCGATGCAGGATGCGGCCGCCAAGGACCTTGTCAGCGCCGATGCCCAAACGAGCAAGGCTCGGCTCTTGCGCCCGACCACGCCCGAGCAGGACGATCCGAACATCGTCGCGGCCCTGGAGCACGCCTCCGGCAAGCCGGTCGGGGCACAAAGCGTGACGGAGCGTCTGGCGCTGCTCAAGAGCCAAGGGATGTAGCCGGGTCGGGTGCGACCGGGGCCTGTCAAGGGTCCGCGTTGCACCCATCCGTCCCATTTGCCGATCGTGACGCTCCAGAGCAGGATGACATCGCTTTCGCTCAGCCATCCTGCTCCAGGTGTTTGTTTGATCGCGTGATTCAGACCTCCGGCGATTCCGCCTCCGGTCATCACGCTCTAGAACCTTGTTGGATGAGATTTTTGTTCGTTGGAATGCGTTCGGAGAAGTATAATTTTCCAAACGTGATTGTCTTCTTGCATCTGAGCAGAAAATCCTCTTTTCCCCCGCGACCTGTTGCGTTTCGGAGGAAACCACCCATGATCCTGACCCGTCGCCGCCTCGGCGCCGCTGCCTTTGCCGGCCTCGGCCTGGCGTCCCTGCGCGCCAAAGCCGCGCAAGTGACCGAGATCACCATCGACTGGGCCACTTACAATCCGGTCACCCTCGTCCTGAAGAGCCAGGGCCTGCTGGAGAAGGAGTTCGCGAAGGACAAGATCGGCGTCCGCTGGGTGCACTCCGCCGGATCCAACAAGGCGCTGGAGTTCCTCAATGCCGGCTCGCTCGATTTCGGCTCCACCGCCGGCGCGGCGGCGCTGATCGGCAAGATCAACGGCAACCCGATCAAGTCGATCTATGTCTTCTCGCGCCCGGAATGGACCGCGCTGGTCACCATGAAGGACAGCCCGATCAAGACGGTCGCCGACCTGCAGGGGCCAGCGCATCGCGGTGACCCGCGGCACCGACCCGCACATCTTCCTGGTGCGCGCGCTGGCCGTCGGCCGGGCTGTCGGAGAAGGACGTCAAGCTGGTGCTGCTGCAGCACCCCGACGGCCGCACCGCGCTGGAACGCGGCGACGTCGTCGCCTGGGCCGGTCTCGATCCCGATGATGGCCGCCGCCGAGATCGAGTCCGGCGCTCGCCTGTTCTACCGCAAGCCGGAGGCGAACACCTGGGGCGTGCTGAACGTCCGCGAGGAATTCGCCACCGCAGAACCCCGACATCGTGCGCCGCGTGCTGCGTGATCTACGAGACGCGCGCGCAAATGGTCGGTGGCCCATCCAGCCGAGCTGAAGGCGCTGATGGTCGCCGCGACGAAGCTGCCGGACGCGGTGATCGCCCGGCAGCTGGAGCGGACCGATCTGTCCAGCGGCATGATCGGCGAGACCCAGGCGCAGACCATCATCGAGGCCGGGCAAGGCGCTGCAGGCGGCCGGCGTGCTTGACGCCGGTGGCGAATGTGACCTCGCATGACCAACGCGATGATCGACCCGTCCTTCGTCCGCGCGGTCGGCGGCTTGAAGTCTTGAGGTCATGAAGCGTGCTGCCGGCCTGGCTGATTGGTCTGATCATTCCGGTCGGTCTTGGCGGTAGTCTGGGAGGCCGCCGTCTCGATCGGCCTGACGCCGGGCCGGCTGATGCCGCCGCCGTCGCGGCTGGTCGCAGCACCGCCGTGGCGCTGCCGCGTCGCGGCGAGCTGCAGACCCATGTCGCCGCGACGATGACCCGCGTGCTGATCGGCTTCGCCATCGGCGCCGCCGCCGGCACGCTGCTGGGCATGCTGACCGGCGCCAGTCGCGGCTGGCGCGTCTCCTGCTCGATCCCGTCGATCCAGGGGCTGCGCGCGATCCCGTCGCTCGCCTGGGTGCCGATCTTCATTCTGTGGCTGGGGATCTTCGAGACCTCGAAGCTCGCGCTGATCGCGCTGGGCGTGTTCTTCCCGGTCTATCTCGGCATGCTCTCGGCGATCCAGCGGTGGACCGCAAGCTGATCGAGGTCGGCCGCGTGTTCGGCCTGTCGCCGACCGGGCATCGCGCTGCGCATCACCTGGCCGGCGGTGCTGCCGATCTGGATCGCCTCGCTGCGCAGCGGCCTTGGCCTCGGCTTCATGTTCCTGGTCGCGGCCGAACTGATGGGCGCGTCGGAGGGGCTGGGCTACCTGCTGCTCGACGGCCAGCAGATGGGCCGGGCCGACATCGATCCTGGTGGCGATGATCATGTTCGCGCTGCTGGGCAAGCTGTCCGACGGCGTGCTGGTTGGCGCTCAGCGCCCGCTGCTGCGCTGGCAGGACACGGTGCGGGCGCGGCTGTGACGACGCTGGCGATCAACGGAGTCGGCAAGACCTATGCCGACGGCACCGAGGCGCTGCGCGGCATCCGGATCCATGCCGACGATGCGGCGAGATCGTCGCCCTTCTCGGCGGCTCGGGCTGCGGCAAGACGACGCTGCTGCGCCTGCTGGCGGGACTGGATCAGGCCGAGCGCCGGAACCATCGCGCTGGATGGGCAGGCCGATGTCCGGCACCCATCCGGCGATCAGCGCGGTGTTCCAGGAGCCGCGGCTGCTGCCCTGGCTGGATGTCGCCGCCAATATCCGCTTCGGCGGCAACGGCTGGATGCCGTCGGAGCGCAGCGCCAGCGCAGCGAAGCGCTGCTGGGCCGCATTGGTCTGACCGACTACGGCAAACGCTGGCCGCGGGATCTGTCCGGCGGCCAGCAGCAGCGCGTCGCCATCGCTCGGGCGCTGATCGGCCACCCGGAGATCCTGCTGCTGGACGAGCCGTTCTCGGCGCTCGATCCGTTCACCCGCGCCAGCCTGCACGACCTGCTGCTCGATCTGTGGCGGGAGCTGCGACCGACGATCCTGATGGTGACGCATGACGTGGACGAAGCGGTCTTGCTGGCCGACCGGATCGTGGTGATGAGGCCGCGCCCGGGGCGGGTGCATGACGTGATCCAGGTCGATCTGCCTCGGCCGCGGGACCGGCTGGCCTCGGCGACCGATCTGATGAAGCACCGGGTGATGCGGTCGATCAACCGGTCGCTGGAGGATGGTCAGGCGGCGGGTGCCGGGCCGGCGGGTGGGTTCTCGCCCTGGGTTTAGCGGGTCGTCCTCGGGGTTGCCTCGCTTGGCATGACGGAAGCGCCCCACGCCCGCATGGCTGGGTCGATCAAAACGTGTGCCGGCCCTCTGGAAACAAGCTCGTTTCCCCGGCACATTGCCGCGATGGACGCGAATGAACACCTGACCCAGGCCGCCGGCGCGGCGCGGGACGCGAGCCGCATCCTGGCGCGCAGTAGCGCCGCGGTGCGCAACGCCGGCCTGCGTGCCATGGCCGATGCGCTGCGGGAGCGGACGCGCGAGATCCTCACCGCCAACGAAACCGACGTCGCCGCCTATCACGGGTCCGCCGCCTTCCGCGACCGGCTGACGCTGAACCCGGCGCGTGTCGAGGCGATGGCCAAAGGGCTGGAAGAGGTCGCCGACCTGCCGGACCCGCTGGATCGGACGCTGGCGGACTGGACGCGCCCGAACGGGCTGCGCATCCGGCGCATCGCCACGCCGATCGGCGTCATCGGCATGATCTACGAGAGCCGGCCGAATGTCGGCGCGGATGCCTCGGCGCTGTGCCTGAAGTCGGGCAATGCGGTGATCCTGCGTGGCGGGTCGGACAGCATCAACAGCGCGGCCGCGATCAACGCCGCGCTGCAGGCGGGACTGGCCTCCGCCGGTCTGCCGCAGGCCGCGGTGCAGGTCGCCCCCAGCGCCGATCGCGCCTATGTCGCGGCGATGCTCGCCGGTGCCGGCCTGATCGACCTGATCATCCCGCGCGGCGGCAAGTCGCTGGTCGAACGCGTGCAGCGCGAAGCCCGCGTTCCGGTCCTCGCGCACGCCGAGGGGCTTTGCCACACCTATGTCCATGCCGCCGCCAATCCGGACATGGCGCGCAAGATCGTGGCCAATGCCAAGATGCGCCGCACCGGTATCTGCGGCGCGACCGAGACGCTGCTGATCGACCGCGCCATCGCCCCGAGCCTGCTGCCCCTCATCATCGACGACCTGCGCGCCCTCGGCTGCGATTTCCGCGCGGATGAGGCCGCTCGGGCCATCGTGCCGGGGCTGATGGCGGCAGGGCAGGGGGATTTCGATACGGAATGGCTCGACGCCGTTCTCTCGGTCGCTGTCGTCGACGGCGTCGACAGCGCGCTGGCCCACATCACCCGCCATGGCAGCGAGCATACCGAGGCCATCATCACCGACGACGCGGCCGCCGCGGACGCGTTCCTGCGCGGCGTCGACAGTGCGGTGGCGCTGTGGAATGCCTCCACCCAGTTCTGCGATGGCGGCGAATTCGGCTTCGGCGCCGAGATCGGCATCGCCACCGGCCGCATCCACGCGCGCGGCCCGGTGGGGCTGGAGCAGTTGACGACCTATCGCTACGTCGTCACCGGCACCGGACAGGTTCGCCCCTGAGCCTCTCACGGTGACCCTCGGGCGGCTCCCCCGTTTCGGCGACCGGCGCCGCATCCGTGTCGGTTTGCTGGGCGGGTCGTTCAATCCCGCGCATGACGGCCATCGCCATGTGGCGGAACTGGCGCTGCGGCGCCTGCGCCTCGATCAGGTCTGGCTGCTGGTCTCGCCGGGAAACCCGCTGAAACCGGTCGACGGGATGGCGCCGTTTGCCGAACGGCTCGCCGGGGCGGCACGGATCGGCGGCCAGCGGCGGATCGTCGCCACCGGGATCGAGGCCGCGTTCGGCACTCGCTATACCGTCGATACGCTGCGGGAACTGCGGCGGCGCTTTCCCCGCATCCGGTTCGTCTGGATCATGGGCGCCGATATCCTGGAGCAGTTGCCGCGGTGGCGCCGTTGGACCGCGATGGCCCGCGATCTGGCCTTTGTCGTGCTGCCCCGACCCAGCTATACGCATCGCGCGCTTGCGGGACAGGCGGCGCATCGGCTAGGCCGCTGGCGACGCCCGGTTCGGCAGGCCTGTCTGCTGCCGGTCCAGGCGCCAGCGGGGGTACCCGGGTGGGTGTTCCTGCCGGAGCGGCAGAATCCCACGTCTGCCACCGCGATCCGTCAAGCCGTCATTGGGCAAGCCGCCAAAGGAAATGTGCCATAGCCAAGTCGCCCAAGCTCTCGCCGTCTCCTGCCCGCCACAAGCCGGCACCGCGCAAGGCCGCCGCCAAGCCGAAACTCGCTGAGGCGGGGCCGGTGCCCGGCACCGTGCGCAAGAAGGCGATCGCCGCCGGCCCAAAGACACCCCGAGCCAAACGGGTGAAGGCGGAGCCGTCGGAGCTGGACCGGCTGCAAGGCGTGATCGTCACCAGCCTGGAGGATGACAAGGCCGAGAACATCGTGACGCTCGACCTGGCCAGGAAGGCGATGTTCTGCGACCGGATGGTGATCGCGACGGGCCTCGCGGACCGGCAGATCAGCGCGATGGCGCAGCACTTGAGCGAGAAGCTGCACGCGGCCGGGCTGAAGCGCGTGCAGATCGAGGGCGCCGGCGGCTCCGACTGGGTCCTGATCGACGCCGGCGATATCATCGTCCACCTCTTCAAGCCCGAGGCTCGGACGACCTATGCGCTGGAGCGGATGTGGGGCGAGGATCTGGACGAGGCGGTCTGACGAGACTTTTTCTCGCACGCAAGCTGATCGTGTCACAGGGAGTGGTCTAAACAGCCAAACCGAAATGCTGCTGGATCTGCCGAATCTTCTGACTCTGTCCCGGATTGCCGCTATCCCGGTTGTGGTGATCCTAGTGGCATTTCATGCGGCAACGTCCGATCTGCTGGCCTGCGTTGTGTTCACGGCGGCAGCCATTACCGATTATTTCGACGGCGAGATCGCCCGCTCCCGCAGTCTGCAATCCGATCTCGGCCGCATGCTGGATCCGATCGCCGACAAGCTGCTGGTCGGCGCTGTTATCATGGTGCTGGTGGGGCAGGGGCGGTTGTCGCCCTGGGGACTGTATCCGGCGATCCTGATCATCCTGCGCGAAATCCTGGTGAGCGGCCTGCGCGAATATCTGGCCGGGGTCCGCGTCGGCATGCCTGTGACGCAATTGGCGAAGTGGAAGACCGGTGTGCAGATGGTCTCCCTCGGCATGCTGCTCGCCGGAAACAGCTCGGCCGAGCTGCTGGGCATCGGGTGGCTGCCGGTATCCTTCCTCGGGGAGGGTTTGCTGTGGCTCGCCGCCGCGCTGACGGTGATCACCGGCTGGGATTACATGAAGACCGGCTGGCGGCACGCCTTGAACTAGGGCTGCAACACCGTCTGCCCGCTGACATCGCCCCCAGCATTCCGCCCGAGGCCCAGCATCATCCAGACGCGGTGCCGTGCTTCGCGGTCATTGATCAGCGGGGTGCAGGCTTTGGCATGCCAGATTGCCATTGCGTCGGCGCCATCGGAAAAGGCCCCGGGGTTTCCCCCGAGGCCGGCGGATCACCCGTGCCGTTCCGCGATCATCTGCTTGATCGGCGCCGATCGCCTTCGCCGGGTTCAGGCCCTTCGGGCAGGTATCCGTGCAGTTCATGATCGTGTGGCAGCGATACAGCTTGAACGGGTCTTCCAGCTCGTCCAGCCGCTCGCCGGTCGCCTCGTCGCGCGAATCGGCGATCCAGCGATAGGCCTGCAGCAGCACCGCCGGACCCAGATAGCGGTCGCCGTTCCACCAGTAGCTGGGGCACGACGGTCGAGCAGCAGAAGCACAGAATGCACTCCCACATGCCATCGAGCTTGGCGCGCTCTTCCTTGCTCTGCAGCCGTTCGCCGTCCGGGCGGCGGCGGGCGTGTCGGCCTGCATCCAGGGCTTCACCGACTGGTACTGCGCGTAGACCTGCGACAGGTCGGGCACCAGGTCCTTCACCACCGGCATATGCGGCAGCGGATTGATCTTGACCGCGCCCTTCACGTCCTCGATCGGCTTCAGGCAGGCCAGCGTGTTGCCGCCGTCGATGTTCATCGCGCAGGAGCCGCAGATGCCTTCGCGGCAGGAGCGGCGGAAGGTCAGCGTCGGATCGACCTCGTTCTTGATCTTGATCAGCGCGTCCAGGACCATCGGGCCGCAGGCGTCGAGATCGATCTCGTAGGTGTCGGTGCGCGGATTTTTCCCGTCATCGGGGTTCCAGCGGTAGATCTTGAACTCGCGCACCCGCTTGGCGCCGGCGGGCGCCTTGAAGGTCTGGCCCAGGCCGATGCGGCTGTTCAGGGGAAGGTTGAAAGCGACCATTTGTTCCTGCCGTTCAAAGTTACGCCGGCTTCGATCAATCGTCGTGCCGCACTGGCGCGGATGGCCGGTACGCCGGCCATGACGGGGACCGTGCCCGGCATGACGTCAGTAAACCCGCTTCTTCGGCGGGAACACCGACACCTCGTTGGTCAGCGTCTGCATCTTCACCGGGCGATAATCCAGCTTCACGTCGCCGTCGTCGTCGCACCAGGCCAGCGTGTGCTTCATCCAGTTCTGCGTCGTCGCGCTCCGGGATAGTCGTCGTGCGCGTGCGCGCCGCGGCTTTCCGTGCGGGCCTCGGCGCCGACCATGGTGGTCATCGCGTTGCCCATCAGGTTGTGCAGTTCCAGCGCCTCCATCAGGTCGCTGTTCCAGATCAGGCTGCGATCGGAGACCGACATGTCGGTCATGCCGCTCCAGATCTTCTTCATCTTCTCGACACCCTCGGTCAGGCTCTTCGAGGATGCGGAACACCGCCGCATGCGCCTGCATCGCGCGCTGCATCTTCAGCGCGCAGCTCGGCGACCTTGGTGCCGCCCTTGGCGTGGCGGGCGCGGTCGAAGCGGTCCAGCGACGCCTCGCCGGCCTTCGGCGGCAGCGGCGGCTGGCTGGCTGCCGGGCTTGATCGTCTCCGCCGCGCGATGCGCCGCGGCGCGACCGAACACCACCAGGTCGAGCAGCGAGTTCGTGCCCAGCCGGTTGGCGCCGTGCACGGACACGCAGGCGGCCTCACCCACCGCCATCAGGCCGCGGATCGATCGCGTCCGGATTGTCCTTGGTCGGGCGCAGCACCTCGGTATGCACATTCGTCGGAATGCCGCCCATGTTGTAGTGCACGGTCGGCAGCACCGGGATCGGCTCCTTCGTCACCTCGACGCCGGCGAACACTTTCGCGGTTTCGGAGATGCCGGGCAGGCGCTCATGCAGCAGCTCGGCGCCCAGATGCTCCAGATGGAGCATGATGTGGTCCTTGTTCGGGCCGCAGCCGCGGCCTTCGTTGATCTCGATCGTCATCGAGCGCGACACGACGTCGCGGCTGGCCAGATCCTTGGCGGTCGGCGCGTAGCGCTCCATGAAGCGCTCGCCTTCGGAATTGGTCAGGTAGCCGCCTTCGCCGCGGGCACCTTCGGTGATCAGGCAGCCGGCGGGGAAGATGCCGGTCGGGTGGAACTGCACGAACTCCATGTCCTGAGCCGGCAGGCCGGCGCGCAGCACCATGCCGGTGCCGTCGCCGGTGCAGGTGTGCGCCGAGGTGCAGGACAGGTAGGCGCGGCCGTAGCCGCCGGTCGCCATCACCACGGTCTGCGCGCGGAAGCGGTGGATCGAGCCGTCTTCCAGGTTCCAGGCCATGACGCCGCGGCAGACGCCCTCCTGGTCCATGATCAGGTCGAGAGCGAAATACTCGATGAAGAACTCGACGTCGTGCTTCAGGCTTTGCTGATACAGCGTGTGCAGGATGGCATGGCCGGTGCGGTCGGCGGCGGCGCAGGCGCGCATCGCCGGTTCCTTGCCGTACTCCTTCATGTGGCCGCCGAACGGACGCTGGTAGATCTTGCCGTCCTCGGTGCGGCTGAACGGCACGCCGAAATGTTCCAGCTCGTAGACCGCGGGGATCGCCTCGCGGCACATGTATTCGATGGCGTCCTGATCGCCCAGCCAGTCCGACCCCTTGACGGTGTCGTACATGTGCCAGCGCCAGTCGTCCTCGCCCATGTTGCCCAGCGCCGCGCCGATGCCGCCCTGCGCCGCGACGGTGTGGCTGCGGGTCGGGAACACCTTGGTGATGCAGGCGGTCTTCAGGCCGGCCGCGCCCATGCCGAAGGTGGCGCGCAGGCCGGAGCCGCCGGCGCCGACGACGACCACGTCATAGGTGTGATCGACGATGTTGTAGGCGCCGCGAGGAGGGCATGGTGATCGCGTTCATCGACGGAGCCTCTGACAAGCCGATCTTCAGAACTGAAACGATACAGAGCCAGAGCCAGCAGCACGCAGACCACCTTGTTGGCGATCACCGCGGCCCACCTGGCCCCGTCCTCATGGACGTAGTCCTCGATCACGTTCTGCACACCCAGTTGCAGATGGTGGAACGTCGCGCCGATCAGCGCCAGCATCAGCGCCATCACCCAGGGCGAGTGCATCCAGGCCACGACCTGGGCATGGGTCGCACCGGCCAGATGAATGACGGAGAAGATGAACCAGATCGTCAGCGGGACCAGCGCGACCGCTTCGACGCGGGCCGTGATCCATTCGCCAACGCCATGTTTCGCCGCACCACGCCCCCGTGCTCGGCCGAGCGGGGAACGGAGAATGTCGATATGGGGAGCGTTTGCCATGGGTTCTGACCTCACCAGACCGACAGGCCGACGACCCAGACGACAACTGTGGTGACAGCGGTCGCGATCAGGACGGCTTTGCCGGTATTGTTGTATTGCGGCGCGTCGAATCCGTAGCCCATGTCCCAGGCCAGGTGACGGATGCCGGTGAAGAAATGGAAGATCAGCGCCACCGACCAGCCGAACAGCAGCAGCAAGCCGATCGGCGAGCCCAGGAAGCCTTGCGCCGCGGCGAACGCCTCGGGCGAGGTCGCGGCCGCCACCAGCCACCACGTCAGCAGCAGCGTGCCCACGCCCAGCGCGATGCCGGAGACGCGGTGCATGATCGACAGCGCCATGCTGATCGGCCAGCGATAGACTTGCAGGTGAGGAGACAGCGGGCGATGGACCAGCTTCCCGTCCGTGTTGCGCGCTATCATCAGCGCATCGCGTACGTCTCTCAACGACCGCTCCAGTCTGTTCAGTGTTTGATCGTGGCGGTCAATAGTCCCCGCCCGTCAAGGGGTCAACAAGCCCGCCGGTAACCGGCGAAGCGGGGGAGGGTTGCGATCACGACATGGAATCGTGTCCCGGCCACGGCCACAACCCCCACCGGGACACGGAATCCGATGAATTGATCAGGCGAACCGGCTGCGTCCTGACGGCCGATATGATCACTTCGGGGTCGGAATCGTCTCGATCCGGCCGTCGGCGTGGATCACCGTGCTGGTGCCGTTGCCGTTGGGCACCACGATCGACTGGCCTCCGCCCGGCTGGATCGCCGTGTTGTAGCCTGGCCCCCCGCCCGTCGTTACAGCCGGACCGCTGGGTGTCTGCAGTACCTTGCCGCTGGCGCTCGGTGCGGGCGGCGGTGCGGCCGGCGCGGCATAGCTCGACAGCGGCGGGGCGGTCTGGACCGGGGGCATCACCGCCTGGCTGCCCGGCGGCGGCGTCGAGCTTCCCTGGCTTGGGCTTTGCGGCAGCGACGGCGGAGACTCGCCGCGGCTCAAAGGAGAGCCCTTGGTCGGGGCTTGTGGCGCCGAGACGCCGGTCTGGCTCTCCAGATCCCCGAGCGTCGGGGCGGGTGGCAGCGGACCGGGCCAGATATCACCGGGTTCGGTATTGATCGGGGCTACCTCGGCGGTACGGCCCAGCGCACGCTGGGCGTTTTCACTGTCGGCGGCCGGCAGGTTCGGGTTGTACCCCCCGGTTAAAGGGGGGTTCCACCAAGTATTGTAGCCGCAGCCGGACAGGCAGAGGGTCAGACCAAGCAGGGCGATACGGCGCATCAAGCGGGGCTCCGTGACAAATCAACGCCATCGCTGGCGCGGTGGACTTTGCACTGCAACTTCTCCGCACTCAATGACCTGATGACCGAAATCATGCCGCGGTTCAACCCGGATGTATATCGGGGGCTCCAACCTGCCGACTGGCCGGCTCAATGCTTCGTGTTGTCATGCAAGCGGCCCCGCGACCCGGCCTGAAACGCTCCCCTATCCGGCCCGCGCCCGAGGCGTTACGACAGGCGGCGATGGAAGCCCTGGGACTTCGCGCATGACCATCCCATATCGGACGCTGTCCAGCCGGATCGCGTATGCCAATCGCTGGACACGTGTGCGGGAGGATCAGATCCGCCGTCCCGACGGGACGGACGGTCTCTATGGCGTCGTGGAGCGGGCGGATTTCGTCGTCATCGTGCCGTTCCGGGACGGCAAGGTGACCCTGGTGGAGCAATATCGCTACCCCGTCCGGGCCCGCATCTGGGAATTCCCGATGGGCATGTGGGAAGACCGGCCCGACGCCGACCCCGCCACCGTGGCCGCCGGCGAACTGCGGGAGGAGACCGGACTGATCGCCGGGGAGATGCGCCATGCCGGTACGATCTTCCAAGGGCCAGGTTATTGCACGCAGCGCGGCCATGTCTTCCTGGCGACCGGCCTGACACAGCAGGCAACGGAACGGGAAGCGACCGAACAGGACATGATCTGCCGTGAAGTCCCCCTGGCGGCGTTCGAGGCGATGATCCGCGACGGTACCGTGCAGGAGGCGATGACGATCTCGGCGTTCGCCTTGCTGCGGCTGAAATTGATGCTGTAATTCCGGAAGTCAGATCGGACTCTGCCTGAGCGCCGTCAATACAATCGTATTAGATGACGCCGACACGCAGACTTATCGCGGTCCCTGATCCTCGGGCGGCGCCTTCTGTTCGATCCAGATCGATAACGGTCGTAACACGATATGCGCGAGGAGGACCACCAGCGTCAGGCTCACGCCCAGAGGATAATCGGCCGCGCCACAGGCGGCGCCGATCGCCGCGAGGGACCAGAAGGTCGCGGCCGTGGACAATCCCCTGACCTGCGTGCGCTGATGCATGATCACGCCGGCGCCGAGGAACCCGACCCCGGTGGCGATCGCACCCAACGTCGCCCCCTGCGAACCGCCGCCATACAGAATGCCGATCCGAGAGAAACCGCAGGCGGCGGCAGAGACGAGCGAGCAGGAGCGCAGGCCGCCCGGATGGCGCCGCCATTCTCTCTCGGCGCCGATCAGGGCCCCCAGGACCGTTGCGATCAGGATCGATACGACGCCGTCCATGCCTGTCGTTCTTTCATCATGGCGTTTCCCGCGGACCGGCACCGGCCGGAACGATCGTGTTTATATACGAGATTATACCGGACGGCATCGACCGTGGCGCGTTGTCCGTGGCCGCCGCATGTTGCGATGCAACAAAACGGAATTCGTCAATGTAACGAGATACAGCGGCATCTGCGCGACACGCCGGTCAGATATGCTGCATCGCAACATATTTTAAGGTCAGAATGCTTGACCTATGTGAGGGCCGGCACGTTATGCTGCATCGCAACAAACAGGAGATTCCGACATGGCATCTGTCTATCAGGATTTTATTGCGCATGGCGGCTTTCACCCGATGCAAGGCCTGGGTGCATGGCTTTCCCGGCGCCTTGCCACCTTCATCGAACGGCGTCGTCACGCTCGGGAAATGGCGGATCTGGCCGCTTACAGCGACCGCGAACTGTGGGATCTCGGTCTCAGCCGGTCCGATCTGATGTCGGTCGATCGCGGTACGTTCCATCGAGACTGATATCTGTCCATACAAGTTTATCGATAGATGTATCGATAAAATGGGATGGTCGGTCGCCGGACTCGTCTGGCCACACCGCCGGACGCGGTCCGGGCTGACCGCCCGGTAGCCGCGCGGAGGGCAGAGCCAACGCAAGGTGAGGGCCACCTCCCCCGTTGTCACTGTCGCACTCCGAGGCTCTTATGAGCTTCGGCGATCCTGTGCCAGGGCATGGGCAGCCCCGGCAAATGCAGGATCAGACATGTCCATCGAATTCTCCATCCGTGCCGTAACCCAGGAAGACTACGAGCAGTGGCTGGTTTTGTGGGATGGCTACAATGCGTTCTACGGCCGCTCGGGTACGACGGCGCTATCGCCTGACATCACCCGCACCACATGGACACGCTTCTTCGACGGTTACGAACCGGTGCATGGGCTTGTTGCCGAGCACGATGGGCAGCTACTCGGGTTGGCCCACTACATCTTCCACCGCAGCACAACGGCCCTCGGGCCAAATTGTTACTTGCAGGATCTGTTCACCGGCGAGGCCGCTCGGGGCAAGGGCGTGGGCAGGGCTCTGATAAACAGCATTTACGAGCGAGCGAAACTTGCCGGAGCGTCGCGAGTTCTACTGGCAGACACATGAAACAAACCGAATCGCGAGGCAGCTTTACGACAAGGTAGCGGAAGACTTCTGGCTTCGTCGTGTACCGGAAGCTTATCTGATCAGCCATCCTCGGCTTCGCGCGGCGGCTTCCGGATGCGGCGTAAGGCCCTGGTCGAGACTGCCCACCGGACGCTCTGGCCCCTTCTTCGCTCTGGGCTGGTTTTCCTGGGACCGAAGGCGGGGAAGAAAATCGGCACCCTCAGGCGGCTAGCTGTGCCGTCGCGACAGGCATCAGCGCCAGTCGCCTATTTGTGCGCAGTCCATCTGCCGGCCCTGTCAGCGACGGCCTCGGATCATTATCACCAGCGGGATCAGGACCGCGGACACCAGCATAGCCGCACCGATCAAACCTGCGGGTGTCGTCCGGCCTGCCGCAGTCATCGTTGCCAGCTTGCCAAACCTGAGCTCGACCGTACCCTTCATCTCCTCTGGATGAGAAAGCGGTTCCGCTGCCTCTCCGCCGGTTGGTTGATCATTCGCGTTCCGGATCCTTTGGTCGCCTCAGCATGGGGCATATGGCGTTCCGGCCGCCCGCCCGTCGCTGGCTATGTCACCATCCTCCCAGCCAAATACCTATGCCGTGTACAATGCCGACCGGGAAAAATGATGCAGACGCGATTAAAAGTGATCGGCAGTTGTTCGTGGCGCAGAAGACGATCGACGTGAGCCACGCGGAATAACCAAGCCCTGCCACGGCCAGTAGAGATGTCGCGGTGAGGACATCCATGGAGCCAAAGCGAGCGACGCGCATTCTTAACCTCTCTTTCCCGCCGCTGTTGCCCGAGCGCGATTGCCGGCCGAAGCCCTTCGATTGGCACGCACATCAATCGCTCTGCGTTCACCAGCTCATGCCACTTCTGCAGATCTGGACGCGGGACGACGACGACGGTCACCGCCCCGCCTCGACGACCTGTCACCTCGACGACCTGTCACACTGGAGGTTAGCCTGTCCTCGGCCGGGAGTTTGCATGCTGGCCGGTTCGATGCAGAACGCGCCTGATCCATTCGGAGATCGTATCGAGTATTTCGTCCATGGCCTGCGCGTCAGTTCGCCCCGTCCTGGCAGGGCAATGGAACGAGTGATCCGCGTGCTCGACCGCTTGCAGCGTTGCCGAGGCTCCGAGACGCCCCACCAGAGGTGTCAACAGTGACATGTCGGCCAAAGCATCGCGTGTCCCCTGGATGAACAGCATCGGCACGCGGATGTCGAACAAATGCGCCGAGCGGGCGTCCGATGGTTTTCCGGCTGGATGCAGCGGAAAGCCGAGGAAAATGATGCCGCCAACGTCCGGAAGCGCGTGCTCCGCCTGCGCCTGCGAGGTCATCCGTCCTCCAAAGGATTTGCCGCCTGCAAAGATCGGAAGATTTGGCAGTCGCTGCAGAGCCGCCTCGGTCGCGGCCCGCACCGTGGCGTGCGCGAGAGGCGGACGGTCCGGCCGCATGGAGCCGAGCTCCATGAAAGGAAACTGATACCGCAAGGTGGCGATGCGCCGGGTAAATAGTCCGTCCGCGATGGACGCCAGAAAGGGGTGGTCCATTCCGGCGCCTGCCCCATGCGCACAGACGAAGCAGGCCGTTGCGCCTGTGGGTACCTGCATCAGACCCGAAACGGTGATGCTGTCCTGCACCGGGATCTGCAGTCGTTCTGGCATCCTCAAATCTCCCTAAAACCGCTGACCGGCGCGTCAGTGACGCGGTCGGCGAGCCTCGACAGGCAGCCATTCCCTCCCCGCATGACCCCCGAAGTCTCGCCAAAAGAGCCAGGAGGCAGAGATGGGAAGGCAACGATTCGCGGCAGGTTTGGCCGCTGGTCTCGCAGCCGGTGTCCTTTGCGTTTCGGGCGCCGCGGCCCATCATGGCTGGGCTTGGGCCGAAGGCGATCAGACGGAGCTGCGCGGTACGGTCCGGCAAGTCTACATCGGTGAGCCGCATCCCGTTCTACAGGTCGAAAGTGCCGGAAGCGGCCTTTGGATCATCGAACTCACGCCCCCCCGACAGACAGCGAGGTCCGGCCTGAGTGAAGCCTCGGTCAAACCCGGTGACCAGGTCATCGCCATCGGCAACCGATCGCTGAACCCGGCTGAGCTGCGGATGAAGGCCGTGCAGCTTTGGGTGGGTGACAAAGTTTACGACATTTACCCCGATCGCATCAGGTAGTGCTGAGCGCTCCGCAATGGAATTGCTGCAGGCGCTCTCGGACTGGTCGGTCGCAGCGACGCTTCGTCGATCCGGTATCGCCTATCCCCTGATGAATGCCGCCCACATCATCTCGATCGGGCTCATCCTGGGCGCGATCGCATCGCTGGATCTGCGAATGCTCGGTGTGTTCCGCGCCAGCCCGGTTGTGCATCTTGCGCCACCGCTGTGGCGCATTGCTACTTGTGGCGTCGCGCTTGCGGCGGTCACGGGGTTCATGCTCTTCAGCACACGTCCGCTCACCTATATCGAGAACCCGGCCTTCCTGACGAAGCTAGGGGCTGACGCTGCTTGATCGCCTGGCGCCACTGGCGAACCCACGCATTCAAGCCGCGCTGTCGACTACTTCACACGTCCAGGTTCGCCACCTTCAGCGCGTTGCCGACGATGAAGTCGCGCCGCGGCTCGACCACGTCGCCCATCAGCGTGCTGAACACCTGCGCGGCATCCTCGAGTCGCCCACCTTCACCTGCAGCAGCGTGCGGACCGCCGGATCGAGCGTGGTCTGCCAGAGCTGATCGGGGTTCATCTCGCCCAGCCCTTTGAAGCGCTGGATACGACAGCCCGCGCCGGCCATGCGCGATGATCCGGTCGAACGCGCGTCGCCGGCCCGGCCACCGTCGGCTCCTGCGCGTCCAGCTTCAACTCGCGCGGGCTCGCGGAAACGGCGCTGCCAGCGCCTCGGCGCGTTCGGCCAGCCAGCGCGCCTCGGCGCTGCGCAGCGCCGACGGCTCCAGCGCGTAGCGTTCGGCCACGCCGCGCAC
The DNA here is from genome assembly GCA_963771475.1 of uncultured Alphaproteobacteria bacterium. GTDB lineage: Bacteria > Pseudomonadota > Alphaproteobacteria > Acetobacterales > Acetobacteraceae > Rhodopila. The sequence continues at coordinate 57,154 of CAVYTN010000007.1, forward strand.
CGTGCGCGACAAGGTGCAGCCCGTTATCGGCGCTGACCACCCAGCCGCGTTCGGTCGGCAGCGACACCGCGTTCAGCCGCTGCGGCGAAGCATCGGCGCCGCGGCGGTGGCGCGCGACCGGATCGGGCGTCAGCACGCCGGCGATCGCCGCCTGCTCCAGCAGTGCCACCGGGATGACCGACGACAGCCGCCGCAGGCTGCATGCGTCGCCTCGCGCAGCAGGCGGACCTCCCGCCGCAGTTCGTCGCCCTCCAGCACGTCGCCGTCGGCATAGGTCAGCCGCGCGTCGGCCAGCGCCTTGTCGAGCAGGAAGCGTCTCCAGCGCCGCATCGTCCTTCAGGTAGCGCTCGTCGTTGCCGCGCTTGGCGCGATACAGCGGCGGCTGGGCGATGTACAGATGCCCGCGCTCGATCAGTTCGCGCATCTGGCGGAAGAAGAAGGTCAGCAGCAGCGTGCGGATATGCGAGCCGTCGACGTCCGCGTCCGTCATGATGACGATGCGGTGGTAGCGCAGCTTGCCGACGTCGAAGCCGCCCTGCTCGACCGCGCCGCGGCCGATGCCGGTGCCCAGGGCGGTGATCAGCGTGCCGATTTCCTGGCTGCCCAGCATGCGGTCGAAGCGGGCGCGCTCGACGTTCAGGATCTTGCCCTTCAGCGGCAGGATCGCCTGGAATTTGCGGTCGCGGCCCTGTTTGGCGGAGCCGCCGGCGCTGTCACCCTCGACGATGAAGATTTCGCACTTGGCCGGGTCGCGTTCCTGGCAGTCCGCCAGCTTGCCGGGCAGGGTCGAGACGTCCAGCACGCCCTTGCGCCGCGTCAGTTCGCGCGCCTTGCGGGCGGCCTCGCGCGCGGCGGCCGCGTCCATCACCTTCTGGATGATGCCCTTGGCTTCCTTCGGATGCGTCTCGAACCAATGCGACACGGCGTCGGCGACGGCCGCCTGCACCACCGGCTGCACTTCGGAACTGACCAGCTTGTCCTTGGTCTGCGAGGAGAATTTCGGATCGGGCACCTTGACCGACAGCACCGCGGTCATGCCCTCGCGCATGTCCTCGCCGACCAGTGCGAGGCTGATCCTTCTTGCCCATGCTCTCGGCGTATTTGGTCACCACGCGGGTCAGCGCCTGGCGGAATCCGGCGAGATGCGTGCCGCCGTCGCGCTGCGGGATGTTGTTGGTGAAGCACAGCATCGTCTCGTGGAAACTGTCGTTCCAGGACAGCGCGAACTCGACGCGGATGCCCGGCCTGATCGTCCGGCGTGCGCAGGCTGATCGGCGGGGTGAACACCGCGGTCTTGGCGCGGTCGAGCCATTCGACGAAGGCGACCAGCCCGCCGTCATAGCGCATGACGCTCTCGACCGCCGGCGCGTGGCGTTCGTCGCGCAGCACGATGGTCATGCCGGAGTTCAGGAACGCCAGTTCGCGCAGGCGGCGTTCCAGCAGCGCGAAGTCGAATTCGGTCTTGGTGAACGTGCCGGGACTGGGCTTGAACGTCACCTCGGTGCCGTTGCCGCGGTCGGCGTCGGGCCGACGATCGCCAGCGGCGCCTCGGCGTCGCCGTGCTGGAAGCGGATCAATGCTCCAGCCCGTGGCGCCAGATGCGCACCTCCATCCATTCGGACAGCGCGTTCACCACGGCGGCGCCGACGCCGTGCAGGCCGCCGGAGACCTTGTAGGAGTTCTGGTTGAACTTGCCCCCGGCATGCAGCCGGGTCAGCACGACCTCGGCCGCGGAGACGCCTTCCTCCTGATGGATGTCGGTCGGGATGCCGCGGCCGTCGTCGCGCACGGTGACGCTGCCGTCGCCGTTCAGCGTCAGTTCGACGCGGGTGGCAAAGCCGGCCTGCACCTCGTCCACCGCGTTGTCGATGATCTCGAACGCCATGTGGTGCAGGCCGGAGCCGTCATCGGTGTCGCCGATATACATGCCGGGCCTGCGGCGGACGGCGTCCAGTCCCTTCAGCACCGAGATCGACGCGGCGTCATAGGCTCTCGTCGGATCAGAACTCAGGGGGCGGCGCGGCGTTGTCAGACATGCCGAGGGACGACTCCGGAATGTGGTGATGGGATACTCTAGATATATAGCGACCTAGCGGCGCTCGGGGACAGGCGGACAGTGCCAGCGTGCAGAAACCGCGGGTCAGCGCAGCAGATGCGCCGCCGTCCGACCGCCAAGCCTCGGCGTGCTCCGGCGAGCGGCAGGAACGTCTCGACGTCGGTCCCCGTGATCAGGGCCTGAGCCGGCAGGTCGCATCAGCACTGTCGCACAGAGCGGCGACGCCGGTCCGCGTCCAGATGAACCGCCGGCTCGTCCAGCAGCAGCAGCGGCGCGAAGCCGCGCCGGCCTGCGATCAGCCGCGGCATGCGCCAGGATGACGCCGATCAGCAGCGCCTTCTGCTGTCCGGTGCTGGCCAGCGCGGCGGGCGTGCCGGTGCTCAGGTCGGTCAGCGCATGTCCGTCCGGTGCGCGCCCAGCGGCGGTGCCGCCGGCCGCGGCATCGCGGCGTCCGGCTGGCCTGCCAGTGTCGGCGCGCAGCCAGTCCTCGACCGCCAGCGCCGGCTCGGCCGCCAGCCGCTCGGCGATCGGGCAGACCAGGTCCATCCGGGCCGGCGGGAAGCCGCTGACGGCCCCGGCCTGCGTCGTTCAGCCGCTTGACCAGGACCATCCGGGCGGCCGTGGCGGCGACGGCGTGGCGGGCCATGGCATCCTCGAGGCCGGCCAGCCAGGCGGGGTCCGCCCGCCCCTCGGCCAGCAGCCGGTTGCGCTGCGCCATGGCGGTGTCGTGCGCCGCGACCTCGCGGGCATGGCCGGGTTCCAGCGCCCAGACCAGGCGGTCGAGGAAGCGGCGGCGGCCGGACGCGCCCTCCTGGAACAGCCGGTCCATCTGCGGGGTCAGCCAGACCGCGGCGACGCGGCGGCCGATCTCCGCCTGGCTGCGCGGCGCGGCGCCGTCGAGCGCGGAACACGCGCCGGTCGCTCGGCCCGTCGGGCGGCGGTGCCGGTGCCGATATCGGTCTCGCCCTCCTCGGTGCGCGAACCGTCCGGCGACGGCCCAGCCGTCCTGGCCGCCGTGGCGCGCCAGGTCGGCGACCGCGCGCGCCGCGCAGGCCGCGGCCGGGAACCAGCAGGGAAACGGCCTCCAGCAGGTTGGTCTTGCCGCTGCCGTTGGCGCCGAACAGCACGCTGATCGCGCGCCGGCTGCGGCCGCCAGGTCAGCGCCGCGTAGTTGCGGAATTCGGTCAGCTTCAGGCGGAGAAGGCGGAGCACGGCGGAAACATGGCCCGCGCCGTGGGTCACGTGAAGGTGGGGCGGCGTGAAGGGCGGTCCGGTATGGGGTGGGTTCGGGTTCGGGTGGTTCGGGCCAGGGGGTGGTTTCGGTCCGGGCCGGCTACCGGTCCATCAGCGCGTAATGCAATTGCACGGAGATCGTGATCCGGTCCTGCGGCGGATCGGGCGGGGGTAGAGTGGCGTTGCGCAACATCGCCTCCGCCGCGGAGTCCAGCAGTTCGGAGCCGGAGCTGCGATTGACGGCGAGGTCGATGACATGGCCCGCCCGGTCGAGGGTGAAGCGCAGGCCAACGGTGCCCTCGATGCCGCGCTGCCGAGCGGGGTCGGGGTAGGTTTTGTGGGCGAGAAGCCAGGCGGCGAGGGCCTGGCGCCAGCCGGGGCCTGGGGGTGCAGCGGCGGCGGCGATTGGCACCTGGGTTGCCGTTCCGACTGAGGCTGCCGTCGGGGGTTGCGGCGCCGGGGCCGGTTCAGTCGACAGAGGCCGGTTGGGCGGCATGACGGAGCGGGGTCTCGGCGGGGTCGGGGGGCGCGGGGGTGGTGGCGGTGGTGGCGGTGGTTCGGGCAGTGGCGGCTGCGCCGGTTCGGGCTGCGGGGTAGGTTCGGGCGGCGGGGGCGCCGGTTCGGGTTGCGGCGTGGGGGGCGGTTCAGGCGCCGGCGTCGGTGCCTGGGGCGTGGGAATCGGTTCGGGTTGAGGTTCCGACTGCGGCGCCGGTGGAGTCTCGGTCTGGGGCGTCTGGGGGGGGGGGCGGCTGTTCCGGCGAGGTCTGCCGCTCTGGCGTCGCGCTGGGGGGCAGCGCCGGGGTTGAAAACGCCATCTCAACCGCCATGCCCGCCGGTGCCTCCGGCGGCACCGTCCGATCGGCCCACACCAGGCCGAGGCACACGCACACGCCGTGGACCAGCGCCGACCCCGCCAAAGCCGCGGTCCAGTGCCGTTTCCAGCGATTTGCCCCATGCCAGGGTCCGCCGTTCGAACGAACGTTTTCCGACATCATACCGGTTGCCGAACCCCCAATAATGGTACGTTATAACATATCGACGTGATCAACGCCATCTGGCGCTGAGAAGAGGGGCTTTGAATATGCGGTATCGGTTCGCGTGGCTGCTGGTCGCTGTCATGCAAGGGGAAATTCTGGCGCATCCGGCCTTGGCTGCCGATCCATCACCTGGCTGCACCTGATGGCAGTGATGTCTCGCTTGATATCGACGTCGTCTCCCGCCGGCTGGACGAAGCGCGCCAGCAGATCCAGCCCAGCCTCGGCGCCAGCGTATACCGCTTCGGCCCCGCCGCGCTCGGATACGATTCCGCAGGGGCCGAATGCGCCGCTGAACCAGGTGCTGCTGCAGGCGCCGGGTGTGGCGCAGGACAGTTTCGGCCAGATCCACGTGCGCGGGGAACATGCCAACGTCCAGTACCGGCTGAACGGCGTGGAACTGCCTGAGGGCCTGTCGGTCTTCGGCCAGGCGATCGAGGCACGGTTCGCCAACAGCATCTCCTTGATCACCGGCGCCTTGCCGGCGCAATACGGATTCCAGACCGCCGGCGTCGTGGACATCCAGACCAAGAGCGGAACTACCAATCCAGGCCTGACGATGTCGATGTATGGCGGCAGTTTTGGATGGCTGCAGCCCAGCTTCGAATATGGCGGGCGCAGCGGGCCGTACGACTGGTTCATCACCGGTGATTTCCTGCACAACAACATTGGTATCGAGAATCCGACCGCCAGCTACAACGCGCTGCACGACACCACGAACCAGCTTCACGGCCTCGCTTACCTCTCGGCCATCGTCGATCCGGACACGCGCCTCAGCCTCATCCTGGGTGGGTTCAGCGGGCAGTTCCAGATTCCGAACAATCCCGGCCAGACCCCCAGTTTTGTCGTCAACGGCATCAGCAACTTCAACAGCGCCAGCCTGAACGAGACACAGCGGGAGACCAACGATTTTGCTATCATCTCCTTGCAGAAACACGTCAACGACGTCGATCTGCAGGTCTCCCCCTATGTGCGGTACAGTTGGCTTCGCTTCTCGCCGGACTGGCTGGGCGATCTGATGTTCAACGGGATAGCCCAGCAGGCGACACGGTCAAATACCGCCTACGGTGTACAGACCGACGGAAGCTGGCGGATCAACGAACAGCACACGCTGCGGGCCGGTTTCCAGGTGGAGCAGGAGATGACCAGCGGCAATACGTTCTCGCAGGTGTTGCCAGACCGATTCCTGCAGGCACGCCAGTCTCGGATACCCCGCTCGGCATCGCCAAGAGCTTCAGCGAAGACAGGCGGGCTGTATGGCATGTATATACAGGATGAGTGGCGGGTGCTGCCGAAGCTGACGGTTAATCTCGGGTTGCGCTTCGACGGCGTGGCGGAATTCACCAACGAGACGCAGGTCAGCCCGCGGGTGAACGTGGTCTGGAAGCCGACATCGACAACGACGATTCATGCCGGCTACGCCCGCTATTTTGCACCGCCGCCGTTCGAATTGGTGTCCTCGGCCTCGGTGATCCAGTTCGTCGGCACCACGGCCGCGCCCGAAGTGACGCAGAACGATGCGGTGAAGGCGGAGCGGTCGAACTACTACGATATCGGCATCAGCCAGGTGCTCGCCAGGGGCCTGATGGTCGGCATCGACGGATACTATAAGACTTCCAACAATCTGATCGATGAGGGCCAGTTCGGCGCGCCGGTCATCCTGGCGGCGTTCAACTACGCCCACGGCGTCCAGCAGGGTGTCGAGCTGACCGCCAGCTATGACCAGGGGCCCTGGTCCGCCTATGGCAATATCGCGTGGTCCCGAGCGATGGGGAAGGACATCACGTCGGCGCAGTTCAATTTCGGTGCCGATGAGCTGGCCTTCATCGGCCAGAACTTCATTCACCTCGATCACGACCAGACTTGGACCGGCTCCGCCGGCGTGGCCTACACGTTGAACCGGGATTCCGATCATCCCACTCGTTTCTCGGCCGATGCGTTCCTGCAGAGCGGGCTGCGCGCCAGCACGCCGACCATTCCGAACGGTATCTCCCTGCCGACCTACGGCACTGTAAACCTGTCGGTGGTGCAGCGCCTGGCGACGAATACGGAACTGCGGCTGGACGTGCTGAATGTCGGCGATACCGTCTACCAGATCCGCAACGGCACAGGCGTCGGTGTCGGCGCGCCGCAATACGGGCTCCGGCGCGCGATCCTTGCAGGTGTGTCGCAGCATTTCTGAAGGCCACGTGCCTATGACCGGGACCATTATGTTCCCGTCATAGTCCGCGACCATTGCCTCCCCGTCATGGCCCGGCTTGACCTTGGCTTGACCGGGCCACCTCGTGCCAGCGCAGCACGGTCGTTGGCAGCACCACAGCAGTCGGAATGCCGTGGGTGCCGCAGCCGCTGGAAATGGCCCGGTCGAGCCGGGCCGTGACACGGCCGCCTCCCTTTGCCCCGTCCGCCCACCCGTGCCAGTCTCCCGTAAACACATAACGGGAGAAACGGCCATGGTGCAGTTGGGCAGCGGCGACTACATCTACGAACCCGTCGAGGGCTGGGGCGACCTGCCGCCCGGCTGGGACTACAAGGAAGTCGGCGGCGTCGGCGTGGACAGCAACGCCAATGTCTACGTCTTCAACCGCGGCGAACACCCGGTCATCGTCTTCGACCGCGCGGGCAACTTCCTGAAGTCGTGGGGGGAGGGCGTGTTCAAGCGCGCGCACGGCGTCTATGTGGCGCCCGACGACACGCTGTGGCTGACCGATGACGGCGACCACACGGTCCGGCACTGCACGCTGGACGGCAAGATCCTGCTGACAATGGGCGTTCCCGGCGAGCCGGCCCCCTACATGAGCGGCGAGCCCTTCCACCGCTGCACCCACACCGCCATGGCCCCGAACGGCGACATCTATGTCTCCGACGGCTACGGCAATGCGCGCGTGCACCGCTATTCGCCGGACGGCAAGCTGCAAGCTGTCCTGGGGCGGACCCGGCACCGATCCGGGCGAGTTCAACATCGTCCACAATATCACCTGCGACGCCGATGGCTGGGTCTATGTCGCGGACCGTGAGAACCACCGCGTGCAGGTCTTCGACGGCAACGGCAAATATGAGACGCAATGGAACAATCTGCACCGGCCGTGCGGGTTGTTCATGCCGCCCGGCAAGTGCCCGGTCTGCTATATCGGGGAACTGGGACCGACGCTGGCGGTAAACCGCAACGTGCCGAATCTCGGGCCGCGCTTGTCGATCGTCGACCACACCGGCAAGCGGCTGTCGCGCATCGGCGGGATCGGCCCGGGGCTGGGGATCGACCAGTTCATGGCGCCGCACGGCATTTGCGTGGACCACCACGGCGATATCTATGTGGGTGAGGTCGCGTGGACCAACTGGCCGCAGACTCTTCGCCGACCAGCCGCGTCCACAGCCACTGCGCTGCCTGCGGAAGTTCAGAAAAGTCGGTTAGAGCGTGATGACCGAAGGCGGAATTGCCGGAGGTCTGAATCACGCGATCAAACAAACACCTGGAGCAGGATGGCTGAGCGAAAGCGATGTCATCCTGCTCTATAGTGCGATCGTCTGAGGTTGACGCGCCGGTGCGCGGCAACCGCAGACGTGAATCGCCCTCTCAAGCAAAAAGCCAGAGCATGGTCGGGTCAATCTGACCCGATCATGCTTGTCTTATGACTTTCGCACAGAGCCCGGTCGCTTGCCCCCGGCCGCAGCGACCGGATGGGTCGGTTCGCCCTGTGCCGCGCGCCCGCAAATGCCTCGGCGTGCGGCCCGGCCGGGCTGCCTGATCAGGCGGCCTTCTTGACCTTCGGCCAGCGGGCGGCGACGGCAGGCAGCACCTCCTCGATCAGCCGCTTCGTCTGCGCCAGCATCTCGGCATCGCCGTCGGCGACGGGACGCAGGATGAACTTCGACGCGCCGGCCTCCACATAGGCGGCGATCCGCTCAGATCATCATGCCGGCGTCGCCCATGGCGAACAGGTCGCGCGGGTCGCGGCCGGTGCGGGCCTGGTACTGCGTCATGATCTTCTGCACGCCCGGCTCGTCCGGTCCGCCGAAGCGGAAGCCGAAGGCGGCACCGTAATGGTCTTCGTCGATCGTCCGCCCGGTCTCCGTCAGCGCCGCCTTGATGCCGGCGATCACCTGGCCGACCGTTTCCGGCGTCTCCGCCCCCGCCTGCCAGCCGGTGCCGATGCGCGCGGTGCGCCGGATCGCGGCGTCCGACGACCCGCCGATCCACATCGGCAGATCGGGCTGCACCGGCAGCGGCGCGATCGTGCGCCTGGGTCAGCTTGAAGTGCCGCCCGTCGTAATCCAGCACCTCGCCGGCCCAGAGCCGGCCGATGATCTCCAGCGCCTCATCGGTCTTGCGCCCGCGGGTGGAGGCATCGAGATGCATCGCCGTCCATTCCGCCCCGCGCGGACTGCCGATGCCGAAGCCGGGCAGCAGCCGGCCGTTCGAGAGCACGTCGATCGTGGCGCATTGCTTGGCGAGCAGCACCGGCTCGCGCATCGCGACCGAGACGACATTGACCCCGAACTTGATCCGCCGCGTCCGCCCGGCGATCGCGGCGAGCGCGGTCATGCTCTCCAGGAACGGCTGGCGGCTGACCAGGCGGTCGGTCTGCCAGATGGAATCGATGCCGCCTTGCTCGCACAGGTCGACCCAGCGCCAGAACCCGTCCACGGTCTGGAACGGGAACTCCATGATGCCGACGCCGACGGCGATGTTGCGTGCCATGATGATTTTCCTGGGGTGCGCAGCTTGACCAGCCACGTTACCTCTCTGGGAATGTAGGATGGCCCCCCGTGACCGACGTGCCAACCAAGTCCGACTTCAGTCTTCCATTCCCAATCGAATTTCTGATTCGAGATACACCTTTATCGCACCAGGGAAAGAACAGTCGCGCCAAAGAGCGGTGGAAGCAAAAAGTTGGTGCAACCGCGAAAGCTCATCTTGATGAATTGGGCGACTTCTTTTTCCTGGATGATCGGGTGCTTGCGGTGACCATCTTCTATGTCCCGCCCGCGGCCATGGAAGGGGACGTCGATAACATCGTCAAGCTCATCCTGGATGGTATGAACAGCGTGATTTACCCCAGCGACCGGTGTCTGGAACGTGTCACCGTCCAGAAATTCGAACCCGACATCGAGTTCGTCATCAACGACGTGACGCCGGCGCTTGCGAAGGCTCTGGAGGGCGATCCGCCGATCAAAATCGCATCTGACCTGTCGGTGAGATGCGATGTCTGTCCGCTGCCGCGTGGCAGTTCCCTCTTGTGATTAGACGTCCCGCCCGCCCAGCGTCCGCTCCTTGAAGTCCTCAGGCACCGCAGCGCCAAAATCGGTGAAGGCGCGCTTCACCGCGTCGGGCGTGTTGCCGAACACCTGCTTGCGGTTTTCCATCGCCCAGGTGCGGGAGTCGATCGGTGCCTCCACCTGGCCCTGGAACTGCGGCATGACGTAGCGGGCGAACAACTCATACGACCGCATCGTCTGCTCCCGGGTTGCCCATTCATGCGCACGGAACAGAATGCCGCCGAAGCCGCCCTGGCTGTATTCCAGCAGACGGTGGATGCCGCGGGTCACGGTCTCCGGGCTGCCGACCAGGGTCGTGCCCATCTTCACGCCGTCGACCAGAGGATTGTCGGAGCGACCCGGCGGGCGGCCCAGCGTGTCCTCGAAGTAAGTGACCGTCTCGTTGCGCTCGCCCTTATGGACTTCATGCAGCGCCTGCTCGTCATCCTCGGCGATATGCGCGGTCACGACGACGCGCCATTTCTTGCGGCTGACCGTCTTGCCGGCTTTGGCGGCGGCGTCCTCGGCGATCTTCCACTGCGTCGCCAGAGCTTCCGGCCCGCCCGGCAGACCGGCGCCGATCGACAGCACGCCGACGCCATGCGTTCCCGCGGCGATCATGCCGAACGGGGTGATGGTGGACGCCACTGCGATCTCGAAATGCGGGTCCGAGTAGGGTGCCAGGTGCAGCCGAGCGTCGTTCATCTCGAACCAGTCGGTCTTCATGGTGAGGCGGCCATCCATCCGCAGCAGCTTCATGATGGCGTCCAAACCCTCCAGCATGCGCGGACGCTGCGTCGCCGGCGCGATGCCCAGCATATACGCGTCCGAGGTCAGCGCGCCCGGACCGCAGCCCAGCATCGCCCGCCCGCGGGTCATGTGATCGAGCTGCACCCAGCGCTGTGCCACCATGAACGGATGGTGGTACGGAAGCGAGGTCACGCCCGACCCCAGCCTGATATGCTTCGTCTTCTCCGCCGCCGCGGCGATGATCAGCTCCGGCAAGGCGATCAGCTCCCACCCGGCGGAGTGGTGCTCACCGATCCAGGCCTCGTCATAGCCGAGGTGATCCAGCCACTGGATCAGCTCCACGTCGCGGTTGATGGCCAGCGTCGGGTTCTCGCCCAGACGGTGGAAGGGGGCGAGGAAGATACCGAAGGTCAAGCCGCGATGGGCCATGGACGGGGGCTCCGTTGATCGTTGTTGACGGCATTGTGCCTTGATGCCGGGCGGCCGCCAAGTCGTCGGGGGCCGAGATTGGCGTCTGCGGCCAGAGAACCCGCCGACAACCTGAGCGTTCGGCCCCGTTCTACCGCCCCCCGCGTGCAGGCCGCGAGGCTGCTTCGTGGTTTCTGTCCACGTCCGCGACCCAGGCATTCCGCCGACCCAAAGCGGCCTTGCCGCCCAGGCCAACCCTGCATAGCCTCCCCTCCAACGCCAACAACGCGGAAGGGAAACGAACCATGCGCCTGAAAGACAAGGTCGCCATCGTCACCGGCGCCGCCTCCGGCATGGGTGCGGCCACCGCCCGCCGCTTCGGCAAGGAAGGTGCGAAGGTCGTCGTCGCCGATATGCTGGAACAGGAAGGCCGAGCGGTCGTCGACAGCATCAATGCCGCCAATCCCGGCAGCGCGGTCTTCATGGCCCTCGACGTCACCGACGAAGCCGGCTGGAACAAGGTCGTGGCGGAAACCGAGAAGGCGTTCGGCACGCTCGACATCCTGGTCAACAACGCCGGCGTCAGCGGCAGCGCCACCAACAACCTGCTCGACACCGAACTCTGGCACCGGGTCATGACGGTCAACGCCGACGGGGTCTTCCTGGGTATCGCCGCATGCGTCCCCGCCATGCAGCGCAACGGCAGCGGGTCGATCATCAACCTGTCCTCGATCTCCGGCATCGTCGGCCAGAGCATGGTGCACATGAGCTACAACGCCTCCAAGGGCGCCGTGCGCACCATCACGAAGTCAGTCGCCGTGCAGTTCGGCAAGGACCGGATCCGCTGCAACTCGGTCCATCCCGGCCTGATGCCGCCGATGCGCACGTCCGGCACCACCGCCAATCCGGCCGTCCGCGCCAAAATGCTGCTATCCGTCCCGCTTGGCCGCACCGGGGAGGTCGACGAGGTCGCCAATGCGATTTTGTTCCTGGCCTCGGATGAGGCATCCTACATCACGGGCGCAGAATTGTACGTGGATGGCGGCTACCTCGCTATGTGAGAGGGGCGGTGTAGCAAGGGAGCGGGTGTGGGGTCAGAACTGGTTTGGAATACCCCGGGTATGCTGCGCGGGGTCACGTGGTGTGTTGCGGGCATCGCGACGGCCGGGGTCATCATCCGCCCCTGGCGGCTTCCTGAATTCATCTGGGCCTTAACCGGCGCCGCCATCCTGGTGCTGGCGCACCTGCTGCCGCCGTTCGACGCCTGGAAGGGCATCCGGAAAGGCACCGACGTCTACCTGTTTCTCATCGGTATGATGTTGCTGGCCGAGATCGCCCGGTCCGAGGGCCTGTTTGACTGGCTGGCTGCGCATGCCGCGAGCTACGCCCGCGGGTCCGCGATCCGGCTGTTCACGCTGGTCTATCTGGTCGGCACGCTGGTCACCGTGTTCCTGTCGAACGACGCCACCGCGGTGGTCCTGACGCCTGCCGTCGCCGCCGTGGTGCGCACGGCCAAGGCGACGAACCCGCTGCCCTATCTGCTGATCTGTGCCTTCATTGCCAATGCCGCGTCCTTCGTGCTGCCGATCTCCAACCCCGCGAACCTGGTGATCTACGGCAGCCACATGCCGCCGCTGCTGGAATGGCTGCCGCGCTATGCCCTGCCGTCCCTGGCATCGATCCTGGCGACCTATGCCGCACTCTGGCTGACCCAGCGGGACGCCCTGCGCCAGCGCGTCGCCGCGGTGGCCGAAACGCCGCCGCTCTCGATCGGAGGGCGCGTTGCCGCGGCCGGCATCGTGCTGACCGCGCTGGTGTTGATGGCCGCCTCGGCCATGGACTGGCAGCTCGGCCTGCCGACCTGCCTGGCGGGGCTGCTGACCGCCGCGGTCGTGCTGCTGGCCGCGCGCAAGTCGCCCTGGCCGGTGATCAAGGACGTTTCCTGGGGCGTGCTGCCGCTCGTCGCCGGCCTGTTCGTCCTGGTCGAGGCACTGGACCGCACCGGGGTCATCAGCGCCGTCGCAACCTGGCTGCACCAGGCGGAAACCTGGTCGCAGAGCGGCGCCACCTGGAGTGTCGGCGCGACGTTGGGCGTGCTGTGCAACCTGATGAACAACCTGCCGGCCGGGCTGATCGCCGGCACGGCGGTGCAGTCAGCGCAGACCTCGCCGCAGGTGACCGGCTGCGGTGCTGCTAGGCATCGATATCGGTCCGAACCTGTCGGTGACTGGGTCGCTGGCGACGATCCTCTGGCTCGCGGCGCTGCGGCGGGAGGGGCTGCATGTCGGTGCCTGGGACTTCCTGCGGATCGGCGCGGTGGTGATGCCCGCGGCACTGCTGCCGGCGCTTGCAGCGCTCAGTCTCGGGTGGCTTATTGGCGCAGGCTGAGGATGTAGGCGATCAGGTCGTCCATTTCGGCGCGGCTCAGGTGCAGATCGGGCATCCGTTCATGCGGCGTCTGCAGGAACACCCGCAATCCCATCGGCGTCACGCTCTTCATCTGCGCGATCGCCGGAAACGTCGGTGCGCCAGTGCTGGCGGCGTTTTTCGTCTCCCGGTCCACGACATGGCAGTTGCTGCACCATTTCGTTGCTATCTCGTGTCCTTCCTCGGGATCGCCATTCGCCTGTGCCATAACGCTGCCGGCCGACAGCAGAACGAGGCCAGCCACAGCCAGGCCAACCGGCGCCCTACCTGGCGCACGACGGCGATATGGCCGTCCTCGTGACCAACGCAGCATCGCTCAACTCCCGCAGCAGAAGGCGCCGACCATGGGCTGGTCCCTCTGCTGGGGCATTGAGGCAGGTCAAGTGCCGAACTGCGCCCGCAGCGCCGCGGCCACGCGGTCCAGCAGGGGCCGCCAACCCAGGTCGCCGTCGCCCCACTCCGCCGCACGGCCCCGGAACAGGCGAATCGTCGGATACCAGGGGCTGTCGTCTCGGTCAGTCAGCCAGCGCCAGTCGGCGATGTGATGCAGAACCAGCCACACCGGCTTGCCCATCGCCGCGGCCAGATGGGCGACGCCGGTATCGACCGTCACGATCAGGTCCAGCCGGTCGATCAGCGCCGCTGTGTCGGCGAAATCCGCGGCATCCTCTACCGCTCGGCCGATGCGTCGCCGCTGCAGCAGCGCCGGCCGATCCGCTGGACGCACGGCGCGCTGCAGGCTGTGGAAGCCGATCCCCGGCAGGTCCGCCAGCCCGAGGAAAAGCTCCGCCGGGATCGATCGCAGATGGTCGCGCGTGTGCGTCGGATCGCCTGACCAAGCAAGCCCCACCTGGGCCAATCCCATTGGGGGCATCCGCCCCGAGCGTCGGCGTGCGGGCAGTCGGATACCGGCCGAGGCGGGCGCGAACAGATACGGTGACCAGCCCGGGGGAGACGGGTCAGCAATCGTGTCCAGCGAGACGCCGAGCCAGCGCAGCAGGACGGTGGAGTTGCAGTGATAGTCCGCCTGGGTGGCGAAGGGCAGGTTCGTCAGGACCGTCAACTGCGGCGCGGCCAAACGGGACACAGCCAAATGGGACGCGGCCTGGCGGAACAGCCGGTCCAGGCCGGGAAAGGTCAGCAGCGTGACGTGCCGCGCGCCCAGCGCCAGGAGCCGGGGCAGGAAGCGGAAGAACTGGATCGAGTCGCCGTGGCCCTGGTCGTCGATCACGATGATCGAACGGCCTGCGAGGCTCTGGCCTGTCCACACCTGACCCGGCAGGCGTGGCGGGCCGTCAGGGTAATAGTGCCGGATCGCCTCGCGCGACCCGTAGTTCACCCATCCCTCGGCGAATTCGCCCCGGCGCAACTGGTTCATCCCCAGCATCATCCGGGGCACCGTCATATCGGGGTTGAGGTCGAGCGCGCGCTTGAGGTGCCGGTTGGCGTCTTCGGTGCGGCCCTCGGCAATGGCGACTTCGCCCTCGGCGCTGGCCACGAGGGCGCGCTGGTCGCTGTCCAGACCGGTATCGTCCTGCAAGGGAAGCAGCATCTCGCGTGCCTCCCGCCCGAAGCCCAGCCAGGCGACGAGCTGCGCGCGCTGGATGCGGTATTCCAGGTTCGACGGCTGGATCGCCTGGGCCTTGCGCGCCGACGCCAGGCTATCGGTCTGCCGGCCGGAGAACCAGAGGGCGCGCGCTCGGTGGAACCAGGCCGGCGCGAAATGGGGCTCGCACGCCAGGGCGCGGTCGAACCACCGCACCGCCGCGGCGTAGTCACGCTGCCCCAGCGCCAGTTCCCCCAGCAGTGTCAGGGCCATGGGATGGCCTGGGTCGAGCGCGAGGGCTTGGTTCAGCAGCGCCCGAGCGTCGTCGGGCCGGTTGGCGCCTTGGGCGAGTCGGGCGTTGATCAGCAGGGAGTCGGTGGCGGATGGCTCAAACATCGCGCGAGGACGTCAGCTTCGCGCAGCCACCGTCAGGCTGTGGTGCGGCCTGTCGTGCCCCGATCGGGTACGCCGTGGCATCAACCGCTGGCCTGCAACTGCTCCCGCATGTGGCGGGCACGGTCGAGGACTTTGTTCTCGACGTCACCGACCGTCTGATCGGAGACGGTCGCATCGACCCACTGGCCGTTCTGCATCACCTGACGGAACAGGTTGACGCGCACGCCGTCGCTGCGGAGATCACGCGACAGGATGTAGATCGTGGCCTTGAACCGCTCCCCGCTTGTTCCAGGCGGCGCGTACCAGTCGGTGATGATCACGCCGCCGAACGGATCGGCCGAGGCGAGCGGCATGAAGGCGATGGTGTCGAGCGCGCCGCGCCAGAGGAAGGCGTTGACGCCGATTCCGCTGCCGCCGCCGCCGCCGCCGCCTTCGCCGCGGTTGCCTGGGCCGGGCTGGTCTTTTCTGGTGCCGAAGATGATGCCACTGTCCTCGCCACCCAGGCGAGTCGTCGTAATATCCCCGGCGGAGCCGCTGCCCAGGCCCGCGAAGTCAGGCGGTGTCGGATTCGGCTTGAGCCCATCGGAAGAACAGCCCGCAAGGACCGGGATTGAGGTCAAAGCCGCCAGGATGATCCCGACGTAACGGCGTGACGAACGCATAGGGTACTTTGCCCTCGGGCTTGCATGCTAGGAAAACGTGCCGCTGTTTAGCCCCGTAGGCCCGGTGCAGCAATCAGAATATTCTGAGGTCCGACGCGTTCATACCTGTCGGAAAAGAAAACGGCGGGGTTTCCCCCGCCGCTTTCGTCGTTGTAATGGCCGATGGCCTTACCAGGTCATGACCATGCCAAACAGGAAGCTGTTGGCATGCGAGCCGCCGGTGGTGCCGGGGCCGATTGCGCCGGTGTTGAAGTTGAAATTGCCCTGCTGGCGCTGATCATACTGGTACTCAGCCACAAGCTGGATGCCAGGTGCGAGCTTGTAGTTGCCGCCAGTCGCGATTTCGAACTCACGGCGTTGGGAGATGCCGACCAGCCGGGGATCACCCTGACCATTGATCCAGGCCCCTTCCAAGCCGGCCGTCCACGGTCCGTTCGCGTAGGTCAGGCCCGTGACCACTGCGTTCGTGTTGACACCGCCAGTCGGCTTCATGGCCAACTGAGCGGATGAGCCGATGTCGCCGCCGATATAGTCGATCGCCCAGGTGATGTTCAACGCCGTCAGGGCCATACCAAACTTATAGAAGCTCAGGTTGTCGTATGCGATGTTTGCGGTCGTGCGGGTGGCAAAGGAGCGGGAGGTGGCGGGCAGGACGCCTGCGACGCTTTCCTTGGAGGCCGTTTCGTAGAAACCATACGCCTTCGCATCGACCAGGCCAAAGGTCTGCTGATAACGAAGGCCGACGCCAACCTGGTTATACCAGCGCGTCGGATCGGTGCCCGAGGTCACGTTGATGCAGGTCGGACCCGCGACGGAGCAGCCAACGCCCGAGCCGGCGACCTGAAAGGCGTTGCCCATGCTGGGGGCATACTGCACGCCAAAGTCAAAGCCGTAGTACTGCGGCGACAGGTACACGATCTTGTTGTTCGCGTATTCCGCACCGGCCTGAGACAGCCAGACAAACGGAATGGCAAGCGGGTTCTGAACGCTGGTGCCCGTTATGTCACCGCCGTTAATATTGCCTATACCTGCATCCCAGCACCCTGAAGTGAAGATGCAGTTGTCGAACAGGCCTATTACGCCGTCACCCTGGCCGAGGCGCACTAGACCGACGGAGTTGGAGGCGATGTAGGTGAAGGCGCGGCGCACGAACAGCGTCTCAGCCGAGCTGTTGGCGCTCGGGCTTGTCGCCGGCGAGGTTGCACTGGCTGCCGGCGCAGTTACGCCGTTCACGTTGCCCGGAAAGGTGCCCGAGCCGAAGTTCTGACGAATTTCAGCCGCCGCACCATAGCGGAGGCCGTTCGCAGCCGTACCGTCGAAGGCCGGATACAGGCGGAAATAGCTGGCGATACCCACCGGGTTCACCTTGAAGGCGCCATTCCTGTCCGCGCTGGTGTAGGCATCCACAATTATGCCTTCCACCTTACCATTCAGGCGAATGACGATCGTGCCGGGCGGGGGAACGGCGTTCGTGTTGGGGGCGTATATTGTGCTGAGCGGGCCAGCGGCAGCGCTGCCGGACGGCGTGTTCGCGATACCCCAGGCGTTGTTGTTGTTGTTTGCCGCAGGGCCGGCACCATAGGGCGCGGCGAGCTGGCCTTGGGACGGGGCCGCAACCGGGGTCTGCGCGAACGCGAGACTGCCCGTCGCCCCCAGAATGGCCGCACTGGCCATCAGAAGGTTACGCATGAAAAAATCTCCTCCTCAGTCGCCGGTGAACCGGCGTCGCACAGGTCCCGCCCGGACGGGGGCAGCCAGACCTAACCAAAAAATGACTGCATCCTTACAGTTCTGCAATCCACATCGGCCGCGCGGCATGGCAATTGCGAAACAGTGTGGCGCACCTGCCACAGCTCGGCCGACTCCCGGATTAAAGGCGCCCTTAGCCGATGCTCAGCGCACCGATCGCGCCCGCCGCGCAACACAGCCGCGCCGGCAGACGCCGGATCGATCCGCCATCGATCCCCCCCAGAGCCGCAATTGCCACTCCAGACGCCACCGGCCCCGCCGGTGCACGGCGTGCCATCGCCGCCCAGCGCAGCGCGCCCAGGCCCGGTGCCCCGGCATGGCTCTCGGTCGGAAACGCGGGCGACAGAAACACCACCACCGCGCCGGCCCGAACCGCTCGGCGCAGGTCGGAGACGGAATGGGCAGAGCTGGTGATGAAGCCGCCTGGCCGGACCTGCCCGGGCCAGTGCCCGCCCCGCAGGTGAACGCCTGCATGCAGCCGCGCGGCGAGGCGCGCATCGCCGGCGACCACCAGCGTCAGGCGCCGGGCGCGACAGATGCGTGCCAGGTCGCGACCGAGGCTCAGCCGGTCGGGGTCATGATCGTGCCGCAGCACCACCCCGGCGCGGCCGGGTGGCAGGGCCCGGACCGAAGCCCGCGGGTCCGGCAGGCGGCGCTCATCGGTGAACAGCCACAGCGGGGGAAACGGACCGCGCCGCCGCAAGCCCCAGTCCACGAGGTGCCTGTCCAATCGCCCGCCCCCGTCAGGCCCGCCGCGCCGAAACGCCGGAGCCGTCGTAGCGCGATGGGGATCGGGCACGCGCGCAATGGTCCGCCGCGGCGGTTCCGCGTCGAGCCTGCCTTTTTTCGTCATGGCGGGTGCAGGCCGCATACGCGCTAAAATTGGCGCCCGCTGGGCGTCGCCCTCTCCACGTCGCGGTGGGCGAAGGCCCACCATTCACGGCCTTGTCTCCATCAACACCGCAAGTCGTGGATGGTCGGCCTTCGCCGACCACGACGGAATTGGGCACTTGCCTCGCTACTTTATCGCTTATGGGGCTCGGGTCCGCCGTCCACGTCTTTTGGGGGGGGAGGCCGAAGGCATGGATGGCCCCCCTTCGCCGGCCATGACGGTGAAGGGGCGTGTCTCGCACCTTCATGACTTCAGGTAATGGTCCTTGTAGCGTGAACGCAGACTGGTCTTCAGCAGCTTGCCGGTCGCCGTATGCGGCAAATCCGTCGACCACCAGCACCTCGTCCGGCCGCCACCATTTGGCGACCTTGCCCTCATACAGCGCCAGCACCGAGGCCGGATCGACCGTGTGTCCCGGCCGCGGCACCACCAGCAACAGCGGCCGCTCGTCCCACTTCGTATGGGTGGCGGCGATCACCGCGGCCTCGATCACGTCGGGGTGGGAGACGGCGATGTTCTCCAGCGTGATGGAGCTGATCCATTCCCCGCCCGACTTGATGACGTCCTTGGACCGGTCGGTGATCTCCATGAACCCGTCGGGATCGATGGTGGCGACGTCGCCGGTGGCGAACCAGCCGTCCTCATCCAGCGGCGCTGCCCGGTTCGTCGCCGTAATAGGCGCTGGCGACCCAGGGGCCCTTCACCTTCAGGTCGCCGAACGCAACACCGTCCCAGGGCAGTTCCTTGCCCTCGCCGTCGACGATCTTCATGTCGATGCCCGGCCAGGACGCGGCCCTGCTTCAGCATGTGCTGCGCCGCCTCGTCCTGATCCAGGCCGAGCTGAGCCGACTTCGGCGCGTTGTAGGTGCCGACGGGGCTGAGTTCGGTCATGCCCCAGCCATGCTCCACCCGCACGCCGTATTCGTCGCGGAACGCCTCGATCAGCAAAGGCGGCGCGGCAGAGCCCGCCGGTCATGATCGCCTGCACCGTCTGCAGCCGCTCACCGCTGGCGCGCAGATGCTGCAGCAGGCCCATCCAGACGGTGGGCACGCCGGCGGTGAAGCTCACCCGCTCCTCGTTCAGCAGCCGCGCCATGCTGGCGCCATCGAGGTGCCGGCCGGGCATCACCAGCGTCGCCCCGGTCATCGCCGCGGCATAAGGGATGCCCCAGGCATTGACGTGGAACATCGGCACCACCGGCAGCATCCGGTCGTCGCGCGCAGGTTCATCACATCGGGCAGCGCCGACGGCATAGGCATGCAGGATGGTCGAGCGATGCGTATACAGCACGCCCTTCGGCCGCCCCGTGGTGCCGGAGGTGTAGCAGAGCGCGCTCGCGGTGTTCTCGTCGAAAGTCGGCCAGACATAGTCCTCGTCGGCGGCGTCCATGAGCGGCGTCGTAGCACTCCAGCCGCATGCCGGGGGCCAGCGTCATCTCCGGCATATGCGCGGCGTCGCAGAGCATGACGACTGTCTTGACGCTGTCCGCGATCCGCGCGGCGATGCCTGAGATCAGGGCGGCGAAGCTGACATCGACGAACAGCACTTTATCGCCGGCATGGTTGATGATGTAGGCGATGTCGTCGGGGTGCAGGCGCGGGTTGATGGTGTGGCAGATCGCCTGCATGCCGGGGGCGGCGTAGTAGACCTCCAGATGCCGGTAGCCGTTCCAGGCCAGCGTGCCGACGCGGTCGCACGCGCCGACGCCCAGGCCCTGCATCACCCGCACCAGCCGGCGCGCCCGCGCCTCCACGTCGCGCCAGGTGTAGCGGTGGGTCGTGTCCTCGTGCGTGCGGGAGATCACCTGCGCCGAACCGTGATGGCGCGCGGCGTGCTTCAGGAGGGACGAAATCATCAGTCCCTGCGTCTGCATCAGGCCGAACATGGGTGGTCCCCTCCGGTTGTTGTTATAGGCGCATGATAGGGCGGCGACGGCACCGTGTCATGCGCCGGCACGGCTCGGCGGGGCCTCTGTTTGTGGGGCTGGCAGCACGATCTGGTGCGCTCACCAGACGCCGGGGATCAGCCGAGACGTGCGGGCTCGCCAGGCGTCGTATTCGGCGCCGAATTGCCCCAGCAGCAGCCGTTCCTCGGCGGCGATGCGGGCCAGCACGACAAGCGCCATCAGGGCGGTCAGCACCAGCCCGGACACGGCGCGGAACGCCAGGCTCCAGCCGGCGGCGTTGACCAGCAGGCCGAGATAGCTGGGGTGGCGGATGACGCTGTAGAGGCCGGTCGTCAGCAATGTGTGTCCCGGCTGGATCGCCACCAGGCCGCTGAACCGATTGCCCAGCGCATAGACCGGCCAGAGGCGCAGCGCGCCGCCGATGACGAACAGCGCGACGCCGATCCAGCGGATGGTGTCGCCGTCGAGGCACAGGATCCCCGCGCGATCGGTCCAGGCC
The DNA here is from genome assembly GCA_963771475.1 of uncultured Alphaproteobacteria bacterium. Lineage (GTDB taxonomy): Bacteria > Pseudomonadota > Alphaproteobacteria > Acetobacterales > Acetobacteraceae > Rhodopila. The sequence continues at coordinate 77,969 of CAVYTN010000007.1, forward strand.
GGCACCACGGCCAGCGCCACGCTGAGGACGCCGAGGGCCGGCAGGACCCAGCGGTTGCCGCGATCCTCCTTGACGCCCGCACTGAGATTGCCGCCGGCAAACAGCGCCGCGACCGACAGGCAGGCCGTTGCCACCGCCAACGCGGTCAGCGCGTCGTGCGCAAAGAAGGCCACGATCCCACCCTGCACCCAGACCGCGAGGCCGAACCAGACGACGGTTCCCACCACGACCATCGCCAGGCGTACCGGAAAACTCTGCATTTGCTCTCTCCCCGTTTGACGCCCCATGTTTGCAGATAGGGGCCGGTCCGTGATGCCATCCCAGGGAAAGTCATGCGGAGGATCACATGCAAGGCGTCATCATCGTCACCGGCGGCAGCCAGGGCATCGGCGCGGCCGTCGCCAGGGCCGCCGGCGCCGCGCGGCTACAAGGTCGCGCTGACCTACCAGTCGAACCAGGCGCAAGGCCGAGGCGGTCGCCGCCGGTATCGGCAACGGCGCGCTGGCGATCCGCGCCGAGATGGCGGACGAGGCCTCGATCCTGGCGCTGTTCCGCACCGTCGACGAGAAGCTCGGTCCACTGACCGCGCTGGTCAACAATGCCGGCACACCCGGTCCGGTCTGCAAGATCGATGCGGTGACCGCCGACATCGTCGACACCGTGCTGGCGGTCAACGTGCGCGCGCCGTTCCTGACGATCCGCGAAGCCACAGGCGCATGGCGACCGACCTCGGCGGGGCCGGAGGCGCGATCGTCAATGTCTCCTCCCGAGCGGCGGAGATCGGCGGGGCGGGGGAGTGGATTCACTACGCGGCGTCGAAAGGCGCGCTGGACAGCCTGACGATCGGCGCGGCGAAGGAACTCGCCCCGCGCGGCATCCGCGTCAACGCCGTCAGTCCCGGCCTGATCGACACCGAACTGCACGCGCGTGCGGGCTCGCCTGACCGGCTGACGCGATTGGTGGGCGGCGTGCCTATGGGACGTATCGGCAGCGCTGATGAGGTTGCCGAGGCTGTGCTCTGGCTGCTTTCCCCCGCCTCGTCCTATATTACGGGCGTCATATTACCCATATCCGGAGGACGCTGATCCATGGACCCCCAAACGGCTTCCAAAGACCGCTCTCATCGTCGGCGTCGGCTCCGGCCTTAGCGCCTCGCTGGCGCGGCTGTTCACGAAGAAGGGGCTGCAGGTGGCGCTGGCGTCGCGCAACCCCGACAGGCTGACGAAGCTGGCCGAGGAGACCGCCGGCGCCACCTTCGCCTGCGAGGCCACGGAACCCGAGGAGGTCGCCGCCCTGTTCGACGTCGTCGTCGCCACGCAGGGGGCGCCGGACATCGTCGTCTACAACGCCAGTGCCAGGGCGCGCGGTCCGGTCACGGACCTGGATCCCGGCGGATGTCGCCCGTGCGATCAAGGTCAGCGCCTATGGCGGCTTCCTGGTGGCGCAGCAGGCAGCGAGGCTGATGGTCGCGCGCGGGTCGGGGACGATCCTGCTGACCGGTGCCTCGGCCAGCGTGAAGGGGTATCCGAACTCGTCGTCCTTCGCGATGGGCAAGTTCGCGCTGCGCGGGCTGGCGCAGAGCCTGGCGCGGGAACTGCAGCCCAAGGGCGTGCATGTCGCGCATTTCGTGATCGACGGCGGGATCCGGAGCAGCACGCGGGTCGATCCGGCCGACAGCCCGGACAGCCTGCTCGACCCGGATGCGATCGCGGAGACGTATTGGCACGTGGCAACGCAGAACCGCAGCGCCTGGACATGGGAGGTGGAGCTGCGCCCGTGGGTGGAGAAGTTCTGAGAGGGGGCTTGAGCGGTCTGGCTCGGGGTTGTGTCGGCTCCGCGAAAAACACACACGGGCCGCCCCTGGAGCAGGATGACATCGCTTTCGCTCAGCCATCCTGCTCCAAATGTTTGTTTGATCGCGTGATTCAGACCTCCGGCGATTCCGCCTCCGGTCATCACGCTCTAATACCGTCGCCCGCGCTCTGCCGTTTTGCCCAAAGCCCGTGCCACCGACAGCGCGAGGTCCGACGCCTGGAACGGTTTTCGCAGAACGTCGTAGCGTGACAGCGCAGGCAGCAGGCTTGTTGCTGCGTATCCGGTCATGAACACGACGGGCAGCGCGGGATAGTCGCGTTTGACTATATCGGCCAGTTCCACGCCGGTCATCACCGGCATCGCCACATCGACCACCATGGCCGCCGGCGTGCCTTTCGCTGCCAGCACGTCCAGCGCGGCGGACCCCGAATCCGCCTCGGTCACCTCATAGCCGGCGTCGCGCAGCATGTCCGCGGCGATCACCCGCACATCGGGGTCGTCATCCACAAGGACGATCCGCTCCGCCGCTTCCGAGGGCCACGCCGACGCCGCCATATGTCCCGCCATCACGGTGGTCTCTTCTGCGGTCCGGCTCGTTCGGGGAAGAAACAACGTAAAGGTCGTTCCAGTCCCCGCCGTGGAGCGAACGGCGATGCCGCCATTGAGTTGCTTCACGACTCCAAGGACCTGCGGAAGGCCGAGGCCCGAACCCCGTCCTGTCGGCTTCGTCGTGAAAAATGGTTCGAAGATCCGCTCCCGAACATCGTCCGCAATGCCGCTTCCGGTGTCGGAGATCGATATGGCGACGTAATCGCCGGCGCCGGGTTCCTCGGGCAGCGCTGACTCGCCGCGCTGAACATTTTCCGTCCGCAGCGTGATGCTGCCGCCGCTGCGCATGGCGTCGCGGGCGTTGATCGCGAGGTTCAAGACCGCGAGTTCAATCTGTGCGGTATCGACCATCGCGGGCCACAAATTCCTGCCTGGAACGAACGTGACCTCGGTATCGCCGCCGACCGATCCCTGCAGGAGGTCCAGCATCCCGGTGATCATGATGTTGACATCGGCGGGCGCGGCGATGAGGCGCTTCGGGCGGGAAAATGACAGCAGATCTGCCGTCTGCCTTGCCCCGCGCTGCGCTGCCGCTCGGGCATTCGCGATCAGGCGGGCGGCACGTTCGGGATCGGCCATCCCATGCAGGCTGAGGAGTTCCAGGTTGCCCAGGATGGCAGTCAAAAGATTGTTAAAGTCATGAGCGATGCCGGCTGTTACTTGACCAACCGCGTCCAACCGCTGCACTTGCCTCAGATCCCGGTCGGCACGTTTCTCGGCCGTCACGTCGGCGATGGCCGACCAACTGCGGATGAACCGGCCCTCGGGCCCGAACTCGCCTCTTGCGGACAGGCGTCCGTCGAAGATGCGGCCATCGCGGGCAACGAAGCGGTAATCAACGCTGCGCACGGCACCGCCGCTTGCCAGCATCTCGGGCCAGGACTTGTTGCGGTAGAGCTCAACCGATTCCGGCGTCATGAAGTCGGTGGGTGAACGGCCGAGCGCCTCGCCCCGCGTGTAGCCGAACATTTCGGTCCAGGTGTCGTTGACTTCCAGCAACCGTGCGTCCGGACCGACCGATTGCAGCGCCATCGGCGTGCGGTTGAACATCGTGCGGAAGCGGTGTTCGCTGGCGCGCACCTCCTGCTCGGTGCGGCGGCGCTGCTCGATTTCCGCCTGCAGCCGCGCGTTGGCCCCTTCGAGCGCGGCCGTGCGCTCCCGCACGCGCGCTTCCAGTGTGGCATTGGTTTCACGAATGTCGTGGATATCGACCGCGGTACCGATCCAGCCGAACGGGATGCCTTGACGGAGGATCGGCGTGTTGTGGATGCGGTGCCAGCGATAGACGCCATCATGCCGGCGTAGCCTGGCCTCGATCACATATTCCTGCCAGGCGGCGATGCCGGCGGCTCGCGCTTCCGACAGGCGTTGCCGCTCATCCGGGTGGTGCAGGGCGTTGCGCGAGGCCGGGTCGCTGCCAGGCTGGAAGCCCAGGTAGTCGATGAAGCGCTGGTTATAGGCGACGGCTTCGCCGTCAGCGCCGATCAGGAATGCGCTATGGGGCAGCGTTTCCAGCAAGATCTGGAACCACTGATCGGGCGAATCCCGCTTCGTTACGATCCTGTTAAACGATACCATCGGCCCCCAAGCTATCGACGGGCCCGGCCGCGCGCTATGTGGGACCAGAACGATTGCACACACTTTGTCGTTACGGAACTTACGGCTGGCGGGCCTGTCCCGGCGTGCGTTGGTCGAGGCCGGGTCCGGCTGGGAATTGACCCGCGCGCTACCGCGGCTCTTTGGCTCCCGCTTGCCGGAGCCCGCTCAGCCGCAGGATCATCCCGTCGGCATGGGTGCGGCTGGGCACCTGTTCGGCGTCCATCTGCCAGGCGCCGGCGACCGCCGCCAGCTCCTCCTGCACGCGCGCGCCTTTCAGCAGCAGGCAGATGCCGTCCGGCGCCAGCAGCCGAGCGGCGAGGGGCAGCAGGCGTGGGAGTGGCGCCAGGGCGCGGGCAGTCACCAGCGGGGCAGGGGCCACGGGCGCGTCCTCGATCCGGCAGGCATGCACTGTGGCCGGCGCATCCGTCTCCAGGATGGCGGAGCGCAGGAACGCGGCCTTGCGGCGGTCGGATTCGATCAGGTCGAAGCGGATGCCAGTGGCGATCGCCAGCACCAGCCCTGGAAATCCGCCGCCCGACCCCAGATCCACCGCGCGCGCCACACCGTCCGGGATCAGCGGCGCAAGCTGCAGCGAGTCCTCGACATGGCGCTCCCCCACCGAAGCGGCGTCACCGGGAGCGATCAGGTTCAGCGAAGCGTTCCACGTCAGCAGCAGCGTGGTAAAGCGGCGCAGCCGGTCGGTTACCGTTTGCGTCACTGCCGGTGCACCTCGATCGTGACGTGCGACAGGCCGGCGAAGCGGCTGAGGCGGCTCCGGTAATCCGCCGGCTGCCGGTCCGATCCGGTGACCACCGACAGTTCCGCCGCCAGATGCCCAGGCCCGAGGCGCCAGACATGCAGGTCGGTCAGCCGGTCGCCGTCATTTTCGATGGTCTGGCGCAGCGTCTCGGTCAGGTCGGAATCGGGGTTCATGTCCAACAGGATGCGGCCGGTGTCGCGCACCAGGCTGTACGCCCAGGAGGCGATGACCACGGCGCCGATCAGCCCCGCCAGCGGGTCCGTCCAGACCCAGCCGAACAGTTTGGCCAGCAGCAGACCGGCGATCACCAGCACCGAAACCGCGGCGTCGGCGATCACATGCACGACCGCGGCGCGCATGTTGTTGTCGCGATGCATCGCGGCGTGTTGGTGATGTTCATGGAAGTCGGTGGCCGCGCTGTGCGGTCCCTGGTGCAGCGTGACGCGAAACGCGTGCGGTTCGGGGATTTCCTCGACGCATTCCAAGCACGGGCCAGCGGCGGCGAAATGAAAAAGCTGGCGGCTGCCGTCGGGCCGGATCGTCTCGGCGGTGACAGGCCCCTCGCCGGTGGTGCCGGTCAGGCGGAAGCGCGGCGGAACACCGTCTTCGAAGATTTCCAGGGTGACGTCGGCGGCGCCGAGGCGGAGCCGGTGCGCGTCCGCATGCCCATGCGGGTGGTGATCGTGCGCATCGTGATCGTGCGGGTGGTGATCATGCCCGTGGTGCCCGTCCGCTCGGTGCCCGTCCGCGTGGTGCCCGTCCGGGTGGTGATGGTGATGCTCGCCGCCGAGCAGCCAGGCGGAGGCGAGGTTGACCGCCAGGCCCAGGCAGGCGATCGAGATGGCCTCGGCGAAATGGATCGGCACCGGTTCAAGCAGCCGGCTGGATGCCTCCCACCCGATCAGCAGCGCGATCATCGCCAGCACGATGGCACTGGTGAAACCGGCCAGGTCGCCCAGCTTCCCGGTGCCGAAGCTGAAGCGCGGATCGCGCGCGTGGCGGCGGGCATAGCGGTAGGCGAGCGCTGCCAGCAGCAGCGCGCCGGCATGCGTGCTCATGTGCAGCCCGTCGGCGACCAGGGCGATCGAGCCGAACAGCAGGCCGCCGACGATCTCCAGCACCATCATCGCGCCGCAGAGCCAGATCACGCCCCAGGTGCGGCGTTCGGCATGGTCGTGACCCTCGCCCAGGAAGACGTGGTCGTGCTGCAGCATCATTGGCTCCGGACGGTGACGCCCCGAATATAGGAGGTATCGCCGCGAGGTGTCAGGCTGTCTTGTCAGAAAGCCAGGTCAGGCGGACCGGGGGATGCGGTCGGTGTCGATCTGCTGAAAGTTCCAGAAACTGTCGAGCGCGATGCGCAGCCGGTTGGGCTTCGGCGGCAGGCGGAACCCGTCCGGTGCGGAGACGCTGGCACAGGGCGCCAGCACGATGCGCCAGAAATCCGGCGTCAGCACGAAATCGTCGATGCCGAGATGCGCCCGTGGCCGCGCATCGCCGCGCCAGGCCAGGCTGATGGCGTGGGGCAGCAGCGTGTGGACGCGCTTGCCGAAATAGGGCGCCTCGACGGCGACGCCGGAATTCACCGTCAGCACGGCCTCGATCTGCGACAAGGCGAGCAGGCGGTAGATGTTGTCGTTGATGACGCCGAACATGTTCGGGGCGGTCGCGGCGACGGACAGCAGCGAATGCTGCGGGTCGTGCGGGTGCGGTTTCAGCACCGTCGCCGCATGTGCGTCGCAGAGCGCGCGGATGTCGGCCGCTCGGCTGGCGGCGTCGAAGAACGTGCCGGCGGCGATCTGCGTGCTGTCGTAGCGCCGCTGGCCGGCGACCAGCAAAGTGCCCTGCGGCATGCGGGATTCCGAGATATAGCGGCCCATCGCGGTCAGCACGCCGGCGGCGACGCAGGGGGCGGTCTCCGGCACCGCATGCCGCGCCAGGGCGGCTTGCGTCCCCGCATCGGCGGCGCGGACCGCGAAGATCAGGTCGTCGAGGAAGCGCACCGGGTGCAGGCGAATGTCTACATACGGGATCGCCTCGCGGTTCAGGATCGTCACGAGCCAGGGCGGCAGCTCATAGCCGATGACGAAGCGCCGCCGCAGCCGGCGCAGCACGATACGGCCGAACGCGGCCGTGATGGGCAGGGCGGTCTGGTGGGACGCCCAATGGGCATCCGCCTGGCATCGGTTGCGGAGGGAGGCGATCCAGGGTGCGAGGTCCGGGGTCTCGTCGGTGGTTATGGTCTCGACCGGCAGGTCCGCGGCGATGCGGACCGCGGGGCGGAGCGCATCGGCGACCCAGCGCGTGATGCGGTCGACCTCTCCGGGCGTGCTGTCGCCGCGCGGGCGGAGGATGTCGGCGATGACGGTGACGGCGTCGATCTGGGGCACGGCGGTAGAGTGGCGGGGAATGGTGAAGGAAGGGTTAACCGCCCAGGTGGACGGGCATACGGGTGGGCATACGGACGCGGAAAGGGCTTGCGCGGTGAGCGCTGTGTGACTACGAAGGCGCCCTTCCCGATGACGGATGGGCGCGTAGCTCAGCGGTAGAGCATCGCCTTCACACGGCGGGGGTCACAGGTTCAATCCCTGTCGCGCCCACCATTCGCTTCAAGGGGTTACGCCAGAATTGCGAACGGTTTGGACAGGGCTAGCTAGCACATAGCTAGCAGTAGGTTCGGCGGTGCCGGGATGCTGGGCGGCTATCCGGCAAGACCGTGCTGATCGTCGGCTTTGGCCGCATCGGCAGCCGCTCCGCCAGGCGCTGTGCCGGTTTCGACATGACCATCCTGATCTACGACCCATACGTCGATGCAGCGAAAATCATCGCCGCCGGATGCGAACCAGTCAGTGACCTCGATGCCGCGCTGCCACGCGCTGACTTTGTATCGATCCACTGTCCAAAGAACCCAGAGACAGTCGGACTTTTCAACGCCGCTCGGCTTGATCGCATGAAAAAAGGCGCGTTCATTGTCAACACCGCTCGCGGCGGCATCATTGATGAGCCGGCTCTGTACACCGCTTTCACATCCGGTCATCTGGCCGGCGCGGGGCTCGACGTTTTTGAGGAGGAACCGGCGCCGGTGAACCATGATCTGCTGACGCTGGACAGTGTGATCGCCTCGCCGCACATGGCTGGTGTGACGGCGGAGGCGGATGCCGCCATGGCGGTCGCGACAGCCCGGAACATTCTGTCCGTGTTGGATGGCGATCCCAATCGGGACAACGTCATCAACAAGGAAGTGCTGACATAGGCGGCCGGGTCACGACAATGTCGGGTCGAGACGGTCGCGAAGCCAGTCACCAATCAGGCTGACCGACAGCGTCGTCAGCACGATGGTCACGCTGGGCGCCAGCAGGATCCAAGGCGCCCGCGTCAGGTATTCGCGCCCGTAACCGACCATGTTGCCCAGCGAGGTCATCGGCGGCTGCACGCCCAGGCCCAGGAACGACAAGCCGCTTTCCAGCAGCACGATTTCTGGAAACGACAGCGTCGCCGAGACGATCAGCGTTGCCGCGATGTTCGGCAGCACATGGCCGAGATAGATGCGCAGGGGCCGCGCGCCGAGTTGGCGGATCGCCCCGGCATAGCCCTGCGCGCCGGCGCTGATGGCAAGCCCGCGTGCGATACGGGCATGGCGTTCCCAGCCGTACAGGCTCATGAGCGCGATGAACAGCGGCAGCGCGTTGCCGAAGAACGCGAGCACGGCCAGCGCGAGGATCAGGAACGGCATCGACGCCTGGAAATCCACCAGGACTAAAACGATCTGTTCGACCCAGCCGCGAAAATGCGCCGCGAGAAGGCCCAGCGTCGTGCCGAAGACCGCGGCGATCGTGGTCGCGCCAAAGGCGATCATCAGGCTGATGCGGACCGATGTGATCAGGCGACTCTAACACGTCGCGGCCAAGCTCATCCGTGCCCAGCGCATGACGGATCGTACCGCCGAAGCCGACCGGCGGCAGCAGTCGTCCGCGCAGATCGATCTGTGTGATGCCGACCGGGCGGATAACGTCGGCGAGCATCGCGATCGCCAGCATCAGCACGATCCATCCGATGGCAGCCGCGACAAAGCCCGGCATTCGCGCGCGCCGTACCGGCGGACGAACAGCGATCGTGGCATCGGACATCAATGCGCTCCCGCCGCCGCATGGCCGCGCAGCCGTGGATCAAGCACGCCGTAGAGCAAGTCGACAGCTAGATTGGCGGCAACCATGGTGGTTGCCACCAGCAGCAGGATGCACTGCACGACAGCAAGATCGCGGTTCGAAACCGCGACAACCAGCAGCCGTCCCACGCCGGGCCAACTGAACACGCTCTCCACCACTACGGCGCCGGCCATCAGGCTGCCGACCATGAACCCCACCACCGTCACGGTCGGGATCGCCGCGTTCGGCAGCGCATGGCCACGCACCACCGCTCGCCACGCCAGGCCCTTGGCACTCGCGGTGCGGATATACGGCTGGCCCAGCACTTCCAGCATCGCGCTACGGGTGAACCGCGCGAGGATACCGGCACCACCGAGACCAAGCGTTACGATCGGTAAGATCACACTGGACCACGTATCCCTGCCGCCGGACGGCAGCCAGCCGAGTTGTACGGAAAACAGCAGAACCAGCAACAACCCGAGCACGAAGCTGGGTACGGTGAAGCCAGCGACCGCACCGGCCATCACCAGCCGATCGGTGGTCGAGTTGCGATGCAGCGCCGCGTGGATACCGGCGGGAATGCCCAGGGCGACCTTCATCAGCAGCGCGGGGATCGTCAGCGCCAGCGTCGCCGGAATGCGTTCGGCCACGATCGTGATGGCGGGCCGGCCGTCGCGCATGGAATCGCCCAACTGGCCATGCGCGACGGCGCTGAAATAGTCCAGATATTGCACCCAGATCGGCTGATCGAGGCCCCAGGCGTGGCGGAACGCGGCGATCGCTTCAGCCGGCGCTTCCGGTGACATGATCGTCAGCGCCGGATCGCCGGATAGCCGCAGCACCACGAAAGCGAAGGTCACGACCAACACGATGGTCAGGGCTGCTCGCCCGACCCGCAAGATGATGAAGCGCAGCATCAGGCGCCCCAGTTCCGTGCCGAAAAATCCAGGAAGAACGATGGCGGCTGGCGCCAGGGCAGCTCACGCCGTTTCGCCGTGAAGGTCGCGTTCTGGTGCAGTACGATATAGGCGGGATCCTCGCGTTCGCAGATGCGCAGCATCCGCGCGAACATCTTCTTCCGTCCCGCCATATCCGTGCTGTTCTCCATGGCGCGCGACAAGTCGTTCATCTCGGCATTCGCCCACTCGCCGTTGGTCTGCTGCGCACCCTCCGGCCCGTGCTGGTTGACGATGGAGGACACCGGATCGTCGAACACCGCAGCGTTCGACCAGTCCCGCACACCGCGCGGCCCCGCCTTGTCGAGCACCAGTGGCCAGTTTTCCTTGATCTCGATCTCAACATTGATGCCGACCGCCTGCCACATTTCGGCCAGCACCTGCGCTGTCGCCACCTCGGCGGTGTAGTAATCCTTGCGCACACGATAGGCGATGCGCTCGCCCTTGTAGCCGGCTTCTTTCAGCAACAACCGTGCTTGCTCCGGATCATAGGGCGGCACTGTCCAGCCCGCGACGAACATCGGTCCGTAGAATTCCCATTGTAGCCCGGGCGGGACGCGCGTGCGTCCCGCCCAGATCGTATCGACGATGGCCTGGCCGTCGATTGCATGCGCCATGGCGAGACGGACGCGCGGATCAGCCAGCGCGGGATGATGCTTGTCGAAGGTGACGATGCGATGATTCGGCACCGGACCGCCCATCACCTGGAGTTGCGCGTTCTTCTCGATATCGGCGATCTGGTCCGGCGGGATGTCGGTGGCGAACTGAAATTCGCCCGAACTCCAGGCCCGCGATCCGCGCCGCCGTCTCGGCGACCTCAAGGAAGCGGATCGATTTCACCGGCGGACGGCCACCCCAGTAAGCGTCATGCGCGTCCAGCACGAGCGAGACATCCGGCTCAAAGCCGCGCAGCCGATAGGGGCCGGTGCCGACCGGGTGTTTCGCGTTCGCTTGCCACGTTCCCGCCGCGAGCCACGCGTCGCGCGACATGATCTCACTGCCGCCAGCCGACAGGCGGCCTTCCATCGTGACATCCGGGCGGGAATTGATGAAGCGTACCGAGGTCTGGCCGGTGACCTCGATGCGTTCCAGCGCCGGCCAGTGGCGGCGCGCGACAGCGGGTATGTCCTGGGGCAGATTGGGGCCGAACATGCGCTCCGGCCCGAAGGAGAATGCCACGTCCTCGGCCGTCATCGCGCGACCGTCATGCATGATCACGCCCTGGCGTAGCGAAAGTTCGACCGTTCGGTCGTCAATGCGCGTCCACGATGTCACGAGACCCGGCACACGCTCCAGCCCGCCCTGCTGATTGCGCCCGATCGGTGTTTCCAGGATCGACGCCACCCAGCGTTCGGACGCATTCGACGATTGTTCGCGCAACGGATCGAGCGTGCCCGTGTTGGCGATTTTCGGCACAGCGATAGTGATCGTCGGCCGATTGTCCGCCTGACCGATAGCGAATCTGGGCAATGCAACGGCGGCGGCCGCCGTGGCCAGAAGCGCGCGCCGTTTCATGCGGCTTTCCGCCCGGTTGTCGCGTCAGCGAGATGGCATGCCACCTGCCGCCCGTTCGCTATGGTCCGCAAAGCGGGGATTTCGCTCCGGCAAGCCGCGACGGCGACCGAACAGCGCGGATGGAAGGCGCAGCCACTCGGCCGGTCGGCGGGGTTGGGCGGTTCGCCGGTCAGCACGATCCGTTCGTGCCGGCGCGGACCAGGGACGGGGATGGCGGACACCAAAGCGCGCGCATAGGGATGGATCGGGTCGGCGAAGATCGCGTCGGGGTCGCCCTGTTCGACAACGCGGCCGAGATACATCACGGCAACCTCGTGGCTGATCTGACGCACCACTTTCAGGTCGTGGCTGATGAACAGCATCGCTAACCCACGCGCCTGTTGCAGGTCGGTCAGCATGTTCACGACCTGCGCCTGGATCGATACGTCCAGCGCGGATACCGGCTCATCGCACACCAGCAGCGCCGGATTGGTCGCCAGCGCGCGCGCCAGCACCGCACGCTGGCGCTGGCCGCCCGACAGTTCATGTGGATAGCGCGTTCCGTGATCGGGCCGCAGACCGACATCGCGCAACAAAGACGCGACCCTGTCGTCCCGTTCCGTGGCGGCGCCGAGACCGTGGATCACCAATGGTTCGCCGATCTGAAGTGCGATCGTCAGGCGCCGGTCAAGCGCCCCGAGCGGATCCTGGAAGACGAGCTGCATGCGCGCACGTATCCGGCGCCACGCCTCGCTGCCCGGCATCGGCATGGGCGCACCGTCGAACCGCACCGCGCCGTCCGTCGGACGTTCGATCCCCAGCGCCAGTCGCCCGGTCGTCGACTTGCCGCAGCCGGATTCGCCCACGATGCCCAGCGTTCGTCCTGGTGTCACGGTCAGCGTCACCGCGTCGACGGCACGCACTTGGGCGGGACGGCCGAAGAGGCCTCGGCGTGTCGCGTAGACCTTGGAGACCTGGTCCAGGACCAGCAGTGGGGTTTGGTCTGGGACCAGTGATGGCGTCTGGTCCACGACCAGCGGTTGAGTGGTCACGCGGGCTCCAGCGTCGGCACAAGCAGCCGGAAGCAGGCGGCCAGATGACCGTCTTCGCCGGCATCACGAAAGCTCGGTACCGCAACCTCGCATTCCGGGCTGGCGTGATCGCAGCGCGGCGAGAAAGCGCAACCTCGCGGCATCGACCAAGGTTCCGGCACCCCGCCCGGGATCGCGGTGAGACGCTGGCGCGGGCCAGTCATCGCGGGCAGCGCGGCAAGCAGGCCCTTTGTGTAAGGGTGCGCCGGACGCGCGAACAGCGTCTCGGCCGGCGCCTGTTCGATGATGCGCCCGGCATACATCACGCCGACGCGGGTGCAGAGATCGGCGACCACGCCGAGATCGTGCGAGATCAAGACGAGCGCCATCCCGGTCTCACGCTGGAGCCGGCGCAACAGGTCGAGGATTTGAGCCTGGATCGTGACATCGAGTGCTGTTGTCGGTTCATCGGCGATCAGCAGTTCTGGTTGCCCCGCCAGTGCCATAGCGATCATGACGCGCTGGTTCTGCCCGCCGGACATTTCGTGCGGATAAGCGTCGAGCCTGCCCGCCGCATCGGGGATGCCGACCAAATCGAACAGCCGTCTTGCCTCCGCACGCGCCTCGGCCGCGTCCATTTTCCGGTGCAGGCACAACGCCTCGGTGACCTGCTGGCCGACACGCAGCACCGGGTTGAGCGCGCTGGCCGGGTCCTGGAAAATCATCGCGATTCGTCGCCCACGCACCTGCTCCAGCGAGGCGACCGGCGCCTGCACCAGTTCCTGACCATGCAGCCTTACGCTGCCGGTAATCTTGGCCGATGGCGGCAACAGGCCAAGGGCGGCAAGCCAGGTGATCGATTTGCCGCAGCCGCTCTCCCCCACCAGTCCGACCGCTTCGCCCTTCGCGACGTCCAGATCGACACCGCGCAGGGCAGGTACGCCACCAAAGGCCACGGTCAGGCCACGGATCGAGACGAGCGGATCGGTCACAATTGCGCCTCCGCGATCTTCATACACCCCAGTTCTTGGCACGGAAATCCATGGCGAAGGAGGGGGCCGCCTTCCAGCGTATGTCCCGACGCTTCGCCGTGAACGTCGCGTTCTGGTGCAGCACGGTGTAGGCGGGGTCCTCTCGTTCGCAGATTTGCAGCAGGCGGGCGAAGATCGCGTGGCGTCGCGCCAAATCGGTACTGGTCTCCAGTTCGAACGAAAGCGTGTTCATCTCTTGGTTCGTCCACTCGCCGTACTGCTGCTGCTCCCCGTTCGGGCCGTGCTGGCTGATGAGCGAGGAGACGGGATCGTTGAACGGCGCGCTGTTCGACCAGTCGCGGGTGCCACGCGTGGGACCACGTTCGAAAATCTGCGCCCAGTTCTCCTTCATTTCGATCTGTACGTTCAGTCCGACCTGATTCCACAGTTCAACAAGGATCTGCGCGTTCTGGACCTGGTTGGTGTAGTAGTTGTTGAGCAGACGGTACGGAATCGGATCGCCTTTGTAGCCGGAGGCCTTCACCAGTTCCCGCGCCTTTGCCGGGTCATATTCGGGTACTGACCATCCGGTGACGAACATCGGGCCATAGAATTCCCATTGCAGACCGGCCGGGACACGGGTGCGGCCGGCCCACAGGCTGTCGACGATCAGTTTGCGGTCGATCGCGTGCGCCATCGCCAGACGAACGCGGGGATCGTGCAAGGTCGGATGGTTCTTGTCGAAGGTCGTAAGGCGGTGATTGGGGATCGTGCCACCCAGGACCTCAAAACCGGGATGCTTCTCGATATCGGCGATCTGGTCGGGCGGAATATCGCAGGCGAACTGGAATTCACCGGCGAGCAGACCGTTCACGCGTGACGAGACTTCCGGCACTTCCACCAGGCGCAGCGTCTTGATCGGCGGACGGCCGCCCCAGTAATTGTCGAACGCCTCCATCAACAGGCTGGTATCGGGCTTGAATTCGACGATGCGGTACGGGCCGGTGCCTACCGGCTTGCGCGCGTATTCAAGCCAGCTCGCGGCATCCGAGAAGGCGCGGCCGCTGACAACGTCACTGCCGCGGGCGGAGAGGCGACCTTCCATGGTGACGTCCGGCGTCGCGTTAACGAAGCGCACCGTATATGTGTCGACCGCTTCCACCCGGTCGAGCGCGGGCCAAAGACGGCGCGCGACAGGCGGGATTTCGCGCGGCAATTCGCGGCCGGCTCGGACGCCTTGGATCACGCCGCTCAGTGGCAGCGTCTTGCCCTGCACAGTCGGGCGCGTATCGCCGAACATGCGGTCCGCGCCGAAGCTGGTGACGACGTCCTCCGCGGTCATCTCCCGCCCGTCGTGCATCTTGACGCCGTGACGCAGCGACAGTTCGACCGTCTTGTCGTCGATGCGGCGCCATTCGGTCGAAAGGCCGGGCACAGGCTCCAGCTTGCCCTGGTAGTTCAGGTCGATCAGGCGTTCAGTATAGAACGTCGACATGCGGGAGCCGACATTCGACTGTTCGCGCAGGCTGTCGAGCGTGTTGCTGTTGCTGATCTTCTGTACGGCGACGGTGATCGCCGGGCGCGTATCGCCCTGCGCGATGGCGAAGCGCGGCAGCGATGCGACGGCCGCACCCGAAGCCAGCAGGCTCCGGCGTCCGAGTTTGCTCACGTGTTTTGTCCTGGTTGTTGGAGCCGGTCTTCAAGGCCGGTCGGGGTTGCGCGGTAATGGGTGAGCGTGCGGTCGGCATAACGCATCCGCCAGGACAACATGCGTTGCGCATAGTCGCGGACGACGCCGGCATAGGCAGGATCGTCGGCAAGGTTGTGGAACTGGTGCGGATCGGCCCGCATATCGAACAGCAGGGGCGGGAGTGCCGCGAAGTGGACGTATTTGTAGGCCGCGTCGTGCAGGACGCAGAGCGAACATTCGTCCATCGCCAGACCCAAATCCGTCTCGGCGCTGGAATTGGACGTTTCGCGGAAGTCGAATTCATAGTGCAGCGCGTCGCGCCAGTCCGCAGGCTGACTTCCCTGCAGCAAAGGCAGCAGACTGCGTCCGTCCACGGCATTCGGCACGTCGCCGCCGACCCAGGAGATCAGGGTTGGCAGGATGTCGACCATTTCGGTGAACGCATCCTCGACCTGGCCGCGGGTCGCACGGGCATCGGGATCGCGGATAATGAGCGGGATGCGGAAACTCTCATCATGGTAGCCGATCTTACCGAGCAAATGATGATCGCCCAGTTGTTCGCCGTGGTCCGAGGTGAAGACAATGAGCGTGTTGTCCCACTGGCCGGTCGCGTCGAGATGGGCGAAGACCTGGCCGAGACAGTCATCGATCTCGGTCATCATACCGAAATAGGTCGCGCGCATTTGCCGCACGCTCGCCTCGTCCATGGCGGCGACCATGCCTTCGGCACCGCGGAAGAAATTGCGCTGCCTGGAGGTGCGGAGATAGTGGCGCAGCAACGGATGCTGTTCGGCTTCCGCCTCCGGCGTCGCGGCTCGGATCGGATTCGGCATATCGGCGGCGCGGTACATTGCGTGATACGGTGCGCTGGCGACGAAGGGGGGATGCGGGCGATAGTAGCCGAGATGCAGGAAGAACGGCTTGCCGCCGAGGCCCTTGAGATAGGTCAGCGCCTTCTCGGTAAAGAACGCGCTGTCCGAGAGTGTGGCAGGAACGCGCGAGGGACGATCGGTGGCACCCGGCACGGCGTCGTCGCCCTCAGGAAGCCAGATGTCGTCGCGGTTGGCGGGGACCGGGTAACCTTTCTGCGCCAGCCAGCCGAAATAGCCGTCATGATGAGGTTCGAACGCACCGACCGGGCGCCATCCCTCCATCATGTCGCCCAGGGAGGTAAAGCGCGGATCGTTGTGCGACGTGGTGCGCGGATCCGGGACCGTCGTGGAGTAGCCGATCAAGGCCGGATCGTAACCCGCGGCGCGGGCCAAACGGGGCAGGGTCGTGTGACGCCTGTCGAGTGGGATCCAGTTCTGCGCCACGCGGTGGTTCATCATGTACAAGCCGGTATGCAGGCTGGCTCGCGCCGGGCCGCACGGCACGGTCGTCGTGGCGTGGTTGCGGAATGTCACCCCCTCGCGGCACAGCCGGTCGAGATTCGGTGTGCGTAGGTACTTCGTGCCGAGATACGGTATGCAGTCCGCTCGCCACTGATCAACGACGATCAGCAATACGTTCCGTTTGGTCATTGGTCCCCCGATCGATGGTCGCGTAGCACGCTACCGAGTCAGTGCTATGACGGCTACGTTGCAAAAAAATGACGGATCATGCAGTCCTGCGAGAAACCCGCCGTGCACGCGCTGTACGAACTGGTGTGTGGCATCCGTGACTGTTGCACCCCCAGCGACTGCACAGGCGCATGGGTAGAGACGATGGCCGCGCTCAGGCTCACGGCGGTGAACGCGGCAAGATTCTTCATCTCTCTAGTGGCCGAGATGTTCGACTATATTTCAGTGAAAATATTGAATTTCATGAAAAATTGGCGGACCCGACACGATTCGAACGTGCGACCTTCGCCTTCACACGGCGGGGGTCACAGGTTCAATCCCTGTCGCGCCCACCATTCGCTTCAAGGGGTTAGCGGGCGTCAATCTTTCGAGCCAAAATTCCCGGAAGCACCTCGGAAGAAGCAATCGCGCCCGACGAGGGCGTTGGGTACTCTCCTGGCTTGTAGCTCCCAGAGTTCTCATCCTCCTAACGCACCGCGCAATTCCGGTGCCGAGTTAGTCCACCGGCTGATTAGGAGGGCGATTAAATCGGCGTTACACGACAAAAGGCACTAATGACCCAATACGGTCTCCCTCGCTTAAGTAAAGCGCCTGAACAACACGTCGTAGGTTTTCCCTTTTCGGGACAGGTCGGCCACAGGGCGCATTTGAAGCCTTGAAGAGAATGGAGAAAAAGAAGGCAGAAAAGCCGCATAGCCGCTCGCGTGCATCATGTTCAACAGTCCCTCAGCCGATCCACCATTTTGTCGCAACCGTTCGTCAGATACCTCGATCAGGAACGTTACCCCGAGTCGCTGAATTAGGTTCGACATACCGCGAAGAGCCATTATTTCAGCCCCCTCGACGTCAAGTTTCACAAGTGTTTTCCTGAATGCCGGCAACTCGCCATGCACCATATCATCGAGGCTCCTCATTGGTACGATTGTGGGTGCGGTGGCCGTATCTGTTACGATATGATTGTTTCCGTGATGGGCATCCTGCGAAAGACCGATGTTGACGGTCCTGTCGCCAGCCGCGAATGGCAGTACCATGACGTTGGAAATTTGATTGTGCGCAAGCATGCGACGCAAACGTGCGACCAGGATTGGGTTCGGCTCAACGGCGAAAACCTTGCCGCGCGGGCCTACGATGCGCGAGCCGGCCAGTGTCACGAAGCCGATGTTGGCGCCTATATCCACAAAGCAATCTCCCGGATCCAACTCAGCCATCACCGTTGCAATGACCTCGCCGGAATAGAAGGCGCCGGTGTGTAGAGCATAGCGTTCCATCCAGTCTGAAGCGGTTAACTCCATCTCGTATCCATGCGGGAGGATGGGGGTCCAGCGGGCTGGCTGAGATGCCTGATCGCACCAGTAAGGGTCGCCCAATAAGCGCTTGTGTATGTGGTGGTATAGGCGAAAGCGCCACCACGGTGGCAGTCGATTGGTTCCGACTGCCAACGCATAGCCGGTGTTTTCCAAAGCATTTTCCAGCATCAGCGACTCCATCCTGATGCGTCTGGTCAGCGAGTCAAAAAACGTTCGCTCCCCGTCCGCCCCGTCAATCCCACCATAGCGACCGGCTCGCAACGTCGAATGATGAGTCCTTGCAATTGGCATGGCCCTCAGTAAGCAAAGGCTCAATTCAAGAGCAGGTGATATCGTAAGCGATTGTCAAGTCGAACGATTTGATAAACGTCGCAGACAAAATGCACCTGGGGCGTGATACTGTGGTTGGAGGAAGACAATGTATTTGGATCGTTAGCGAACATATGACGCGACTTATAGAAACCGAAACGGTGTCCGAGGAAACCGGACCACCTCTCGACCAGCTTGTATGCCGAGCTTTCCGTGGAAGCATGGACTGGGGTTTGGATCGTCGCGACGTCTCTTGACGTATGTTTGCCAATGAAATCCTTTCGACATTATTTTCTTCGCACTGTACTCGCCCGAACCCTTCTATATGGCCTTCTGGGAGTGTTAATGACCGCCATACCGCCTTGGGCACTCGGTATCGTTCGCGCCGCTCCATGGTCGGCGACAGATGTCCCACGAACGGTTGCTGCTCTTTTGCCGGATGCCGGAGCCCGCGACGGCGAGGTCTATATGTACCGATACGAGCCGGCCGTATATGCACTGGCGCACGTTCGGCCGCCGACGCCGTACGTTATGACACCGGAATTGTCGGAGTTTAGCGAAAGTGCCCATTTGAATGGGGTCGCGGGAATGCAGTGCATTATGGACGGAAATCCGCGATTTACCGTCAAGGCCGCCTGGATGACTGGCGGCCAAGCGATGGCGGTCGAGGATATCCTGATCGCCAATTTTGCCCACGATCGCCTGATCCGGACATTCCCGGACCAGGCGGACCGATCGGTTATCGAGCTTTACGAACGCGCACCCTGATCCATTTGTGGGGCAGGGACTGCGCCTGCGCCTTAGTGTCCCAGCGTGCTGGCGCCATAGAGTGACATTCCGCCGCCATCGGGCGAGGATATCGTCTGCAGGGCGACAGCCGGAATACTCGAATTGTTGGAGTAGGCGCGCAGATAGTCAACCTTCAAGGTGCCATTTTCGCCGGTCGCATTACCCGGCCAGGTGCCACCAACCGCAAGATCTACAATCAGGTACATTTCTTGAGTGTAGTCACTGGGCGTTGGCGCCTGGGCCACCACCTTTCCATCGTACACAAAGCTCATTTGCTCTGGCGTCCAGAGCACACCATAGGTGTGGTAGCTTGTCGTGGCATCGGCGTTTATGTTGACCCAATTGCCAGCCTGCTGGGATGCATTCTGGCTGTGAACGTCCCAGTGTGCCTCGTCAGGACCGCCTTCCCCATTCGCGTTTTGAGCGCCGAACGCTTCCAGTGCGTCAAGCTCAGGCGGCCAACCGCCCGGCTGGTTGGAATTGTTGTCCAGCAACCAGAACGCCGGCCACATGCCGGCACCGGCCGGCAGCTCAGCCCGCATCTCGAAATAGCCGTACTTCTGGGAAAACATGCCTTGCGTGGTGAAGACGCCCGAGTTGTAGGACAAGCTGCCACCCCCCGGTGTGTTCCCGGCGCCAACATAAGTCGCGTTGATGTCGAGCACGCCGTTGTTTAACTGGAATGGGTTTTGGCCTGTCGAGGAGTTTGCCCAGTATTCCTGATCGCCATTGCTGAGGTAGCGCAGTCCGGAGGAGAGGGTCGTGGTGAATGTGCCAGATTGCGGTGATGGACTGTTTTGGAAGTCATTGGCCTCCCAGTCAAAGCTGAGATGGTAGCCGGTCAGGTTCAAGCTGGAGCCGATGCTGTTATCGCCGGCGCCACCGGCCGGCGCACCGGACGTTGAGAGCGGATTGCTGCCGCCCGCCCAGCCCGATCCCGTCCAGGAATACCAACTGCCTGACGTGTTTTCGTGCCACACTTGACCGTTGGCATAGGCCATCTCGGCGACATTGGCGGTGTAGCCGGCGGCAATACCATTCTCGAGAACGGTATTGCCGGAAGACAAGGTCCAGCTATTGCCCGCATTGTCGGTGATGGCTTGCGTCGAACCAGCCAGGACGACCGTGTCGCTGGATGACGACGCCGGAATAGAGGTGGACAATGGGTTGCTGCCGCCCGTCCAGCCCGATCCCGTCCAGGAATACCAATTGCCTGACGTGTTTTCGTGCCATACTTGGCCGTCGACATAGGCGATCTCGGCGACATTGGCGGTGTAGCCGGCGGCCGATCCGTTCTCGACAACGGTATTGCCGGAAGACAAGGTCCAGCTATTGCCTGCATTGTCGGTGATGGCTTGCGTCGAACCAGCCAGGACGACCGTGTCGCTGGATGACGACGCCGGAATAGAGGTGGGCAATGGATTGCTGCCGCCCGTCCAGCCCGATCCCGTCCAGGAATACCAATTGCCTGACGTGTTTTCGTGCCATACTTGGCCGTCGACATAGGCGATCTCGGCGACATTGGCGGTGTAGCCGGCGGCCGATCCGTTCTCGACAACGGTATTGCCGGAAGACAAGGTCCAGCCATTGCCCGCACTGTCGGTGATGGCATCGTTGGAGCCCGCGCTCACGACGGTACCGCTGGCCGAAGCGGCCGCTACGGCAGGCAGAGGATTGGCGCCGGCGGTCCAACCCCACCCGTTCCATGAATACCACCGACCCGCGGTATTCTCATGCCACACGACATCATTGACATAGGCAAGTTCAGCGACGTTTGCTGTGAATCCGGCGGCGGCCCCGTTATCATCCACTGTGTCGGTGGCCGCTATCGTCCAAAGACTCCCAGACGCGTCCGTAATCGAGCCACTGGCACCGGCGACCAAGATCATGCCGTTACGCGAAGGCGTTACTGTGATACTGGTGGTCAAAACAAGCTCCCGAAGATGTGATAATGCGGGAGCCTGTCACGTTTTCGTGCTTAGCGTTACATTAATTTGATGTCAATTCGTTCCCTGATCTGACTCAATGTGTTTAGATCGCTCCGGTTATAGTTAACAAGTGAAAATCGTCTTTTGTACGGGTTGGCTCCGGCAAACTAGACAGAAACGATCGTCGTCCCCTCCATATTCAGACCGAACCCGTTCCGAACTGCGTACAATTGGCTCGGCAATCGCCAGTTCCGGTTACGGTCGCAAGGAAATCAGACGGCATCGCACATAGTAGCAGAAGCGGTCATTGCCGCTGCTGGCAGGATAGGCGGGTACCATCGCTGCTGCATGAGCCACAGTCCGGATTTGCGTCCATCGCTGCACCTTGGCCGGCGGTGCCGCCACACATGCAGGTCGGCACCATTACCAACTCCTCGTCGGGGCCGCAGTCCGGCATCTCCAGCATGTTATCCGTCGCCGGCCGACCTGGGTTCGCGCTGGCGCGAGACCGGGTCGGCGCCGCCCCGTTGCCGGCCGCGTCGCATCGCTGCTTCAACTGACTGCACAGCGGCGAACTGATGCCGCCTTGGCATCGTGCATCGTAATAATTGCAAGCCAAGGCAGCCGGCTGGGAAAACGCGTTGCTTCCCATGCTGACGAGTGAAATATTACTGAGAATTATTACAGACACGATGATGTGGCGAAAACCACATCGACCATGCCGTCGGCTTCTCCAAAGGTATACCAGGCGACTCATTGTGCGACTCATGTCAGACCTCCACCCGCGCGATCACTGATCGGAAAACCGTCCGGCCGGCGAAGCCGAGACAGGTCAAATCCCGCCGCGCATGAATGATGTAAAATGCGGCGACGTTGGACAACTGTGTTGTTGAGACCACACCGCTTGGCGCCGACTATTTTCTTGACGCACACGTGAGTGTCGCCGCGCGAACTATCCGTTTTAGGCTTGCCGGTAGTCGATCTGGAAACGAACCATTCTACGCCTATGATTTCCTAACGGAACATCCTGTTCAGGCGCGGCCAGGAAGTTTGACAAGATGGAGTATAATAGTGCGATGCCGGAACTATCACGAGGCGTTAAGTGAGGAACTCTCCGACACGTTGAACGAGCTATTGCGCTCCTCTGTAGCGGTATCTTGCGCGCGACCTATAGCGGCCGTATCGCGTTGGCATTTGATTGCCACACTCCAGGTTTGCGAAGCGCTGGTGGTTGCCGCATCGTGCTATATTTGGCTCTCCGACATTGGTTTGGAAGGTGGCCATTACGTTACAGAATTCGCCACCTGTGGGCTAACTGTGTCCTTCGCCGTGCATTTTGTTCTGCGCGCACTGGGGGCCTACGATTTCGTTGGCGTACTGAACGTGGCGCGCTCCTGTGCGACCGCCGCCTTCGCCTGGATGCTGGCAACCAGTGCGCTGCTGTCCTGGGCAATCAAGCTGGGCACGCAAGGGCACCTGTGGCAAATCTCATTATTCGGCTGGCTCGCGGGCGGGATTTTGATCGTGCTTGTGCGTTTCGCTGTCGCGCAGACTGGAAGTGCGTTGCTCAGGGCTCGCTGGCTCAATCATAACGTTGCAATCATCGGCGGCGGAGCTGAAGCGCAGGAATGTGCTCAATTGCTGCGTTCTGACCGCGGTGGGGCTAATCTGGTTGGCTTTGTCTCCTTGGAGGGGAATCCGTCAGCGGCATCCGGTGCAAGCAGACCGCAAGATCCGATCGCGGAACTCCGAGGTCTCATAGAACAGTATCATGTGAGGGATGTTATCGTTGCGACGCAGAAACACGAGCGCGTTTTCCTGACGGAGCTTGTTCATGGCCTGCTGGGCCTGCCGGTTCGCGTGCTGCTGTGGCCGCGGAGCTGCGGCGCCGAGGCCGAGTGGTTTACCCGCAGTGAATACAGGATCGGCGGCATACCCTTATTACTTGCCAGTGCCCCACCGCTGGACGGTTGGCGCTGGGTTCTGAAGGACAGCCGGGACCGGCTCTTGGCCTTCTTTCTACTCATTTGCATATCGCCTGTTCTGCTTGGTATCGCCGTTGCGATTCGCCTGTCCAGCCCAGGCTCGATTCTATTTAGGCAAGAACGGGAAGGGTACAACGGACGGGCGTTTACCATTTTCAAGTTTCGGACCATGCGGGTCGCCGAATCACCTGTCGGCGAATTGGTATTGACCGCCAGGCGCGATCCACGTGTCTTTCCCCTCGGGGCACTTTTGCGCAAGACCAGCCTGGATGAGCTACCCCAGATCTTCAACGTGCTGCGGGGCGACATGTGGCTTGTCGGGCCACGCCCGCATTCACCTCTGGCGACGGCCGCGGGCAAGCGTTACGCAGTCGCCGTGCAGGAGTATATGTCCCGGTTCAGGGTCAAGCCGGGCATAACCGGGTGGGCCCAAGTCAACGGTTGGCGTGGCCCGACGAACACAATCGAACAAATCCAACAACGCGTTGCCTATGACCGCTACTACATAGAGAACATATCATTCTGGCTTGACCTGAAGATATTACTGAAAACCTCCGTCAAGGGGTTCAAGCACTACAATGCATTCTAATAGCGGCTTGCTTGCCAGAGTGAAGTTCGCCTCGGACGAAGTGCGCTGTGCAGCCTCGATGCATCACGTTTTTTCCAGGTATGGCGCCTTCCCGAAAGCGGACGCGCCGCAGATGTCGGTGGCTAGCGATGGTGCGATCGTTATTCCGCAACCGAAAGGTAGCAAAAGGTGAATATCGGCATTCTCACCGAATTGTTTCCTCCAAGTGTTGGAGGTCAGGAGCAGCGCTTCGCTGCTCTTGCAGACCTCCTGGCGTCCAGGGGGCACCGTGTAACTGTGATGTGCGTCCGACATTCTGTTGCTGCGGCTACCGAGGAAACGTTGCCGAGCGGGGTTAATGTGATCCGGCGCCCGTTTCTACCACGTTACTATAAGCCCTGGGGTGGATTTTTGCCACGCTCGCCGTTGGGCATGATACGTTTTGCAGTGGCGGCCCGACGCCTGACGCAGGTCAGGGATTTCGACGTCATTTTCCTGAATGAGTGGCCGTTGTCACACATCCTGGGACTGCGCCGGCGCGATCGGGGGCACGCGATCGTGGATTGGTGCGAAATTCGCGAAAGCCGACCGTTTCGCATCGTCCAGCTTCTACTGCCGAGGCTGGTCTATGCGAATACGGCTGTGTCGACACAGGTCGCGTTGACCATACGCCGCAGTACGCCCGGACGGGTGGTCGTCTTGCCGAGTGGCATCAGTGTGGCGGAGTATCGCAACAAGCCTGCCGCGGCCCGTAGCGGTATCCTTTATATTGGCCGTGTCACACGCCACAAGAACCTCAATTTGTTGATTGAGACGTTCGAGGAACTCTGCCGTCGCGGACAGCCGGAGAAGTTGACGATAGCTGGCACCGGGCCGGACCTCTATGCCATGCAGCAGCGCGCCGAAGCCTCACCGTTTCGACCATTTATCGACATACTCGGGTTCGTCAACGACGAGCGGAAAATAGAACTGCTTGCCAGCGCGAAAGTGCTGCTTCTGACCAGCCAACGCGAGGGCTTTCCTCGGGTGGTCGCGGAAGCGATGGCGAGCGGGCTGCCCATCGTGACTGCGCATTATCCGCAGAATGGCACAGTGGCCGTCGTCCAGGAGTTCGGCAGCGGCCTTTGCGCCGACGCAAACCCCGGCGATTTGGCCGACGCCGTGCAGGCCGTGCACGCCGACTGGCAGACGTGGTCGGCGCGAAGCCGTAAGCACGCCGAAACCCTTGACTGGTCATCCCTTATCCCGCGTTTTGAAGGACTGCTTCAGCACGCGGCGGCAGCGACCAGCAGTGCAAGTTCCATTCACAAAATCGAGGAAATACTATGCGACTTGCAGTGACAGGGGGAGCCGGATTTATCGGCAAGCATGTGTTGGACTGGCTGACAGCGCATGAACACGAAGTCATGGTCATCGATGATTTGTCCCGCGGCCGGCTAGAGCACGTGCCGCCGCGACTGACGTTTCTGAAGCTCGACCTATCCCGAATCACGGCCAGCAAGTTGGCCCGGCATTTCGATCACGCCAAAGTCGAGGCGGTCATTCATCTCGCCGCCACGCACTTCATCCCGGATTGCATGCGCGACCCCGAGCGGACCTTCGAGATCAACGCGAAAGGGACGCACACTCTGCTCGAAGCAGTTCGACTCAGTGCGGTGTCGAAGGTCGTTTTTGCCTCAACGGTCGATGTCTATTCAGTCGCAGACCGGGTGCATATAGAAACAGAAGCCCTTATGCCCAGCAACATCTACGGGCTGACCAAGATGCTCAGCGAACAAATGCTGGAATACGCGGTTCGCGTGGGCGCTTGTGACTCGGCAGTCGTGCTACGCCTTGCAAATGTCTACGGACCTAATGAAACAAACCCGCATGTGATTCCGGATGCTATCGAGCGGATTGTCAAGCGGGACGAGCCAGCACTTGTGATGGGCTATCTCGGGTCGGCACGTGACTTTGTTTATGTCAAGGATGTTGCGCGGGCGTTCGGACTCGCTGCAGACTCTGGCGCCAGCAGGCTTCTGGCCGCTCAACATCGGAACCGGACACAGCATACCGGTGCGCACGGTGATCCGGACATTGCAGGACCGACTGGGCGATGCGCGCCCGTTGCAGGAGAATCCCGCGGCTTTTCGACCGTTCGACCGGGTGTCGCTTACACCTAACGTCGATGCGATCGCACAGGTACTCGGCTGGCGCGCAGAAACTCAGCTAGCCGAGGGGTTGAGGGCGACAATCCAGGGCGCTCGGCCAAAATCGGCGGAACGGGTAGCATAAGGCCGTGCGACGCCGTCACCTCCTTTGGCTAAGCTCGCTACCCATCTTGCCGGCACGGGCCGACAACAGGAAACGGCAGCTTGATCTCTCGATTTATGTGCCGAGTTTTACGACCGAGTTCGACAATCCAGCGAAGCCGCTGCTGCGGGTCAATGGCGGGCCGTTTTCGAGCCGGTTCGAGGAATGGGGCGGCCTGCGAACGCTTCCGGGCAATAAGGAACAGCAGCTTTATGTGGATCCGGATTTCGTCCCTGCACCCGAGGGGACAGATGCACAGGGGCGGGCGGATGCGCGCACCGGGTCGGCAATCAAACCATTGGGCATCAATCCCTTTGCGGTTAACGGTACCGGCCTGACGATAACTGCCATTCAGGCACCGCCCGCGTTGCGGCAGCTTGTTGACCGCCCATATCTGTCCGGGGTGCTTGCGACCGACCGTACGTTTTCCCAGCGTTACGGATATTTTGAAATGTCCGCTCGCTTACCGGCCGGCCGCGGACTTTGGCCGGCGTTCTGGCTGGTCTCGAAAACCTATCAGGAACACATTGAAATCGATGTGATGGAGGCGGTCGGCTGGGATACGGCGCATGTCTATCAGTCAACCCACCTGAAGCCATCGCGCGGTAAGGGCATTCATGTGCGGGTCGGCGGGGACGAATTCGACTATGCCAACGGTTTCCACCACTACGGCGTCGCATGGACCCCGGAGGAACTGGTTTTCTATATCGACGGAAACGAAACGGCTCGGGCAGACGGCGCGCCGTTTCGCGACGCCCCGCCCATGTACATGATCGCCAACCTGGCGGTTGGAGGTGACTGGGCCGGAACGCCGGACAGCGAGACGCGGTTTCCGGCAGTGATGCAGATTAAGCACATCCGCGCCTACCGCCTGCGGGGGCGACCGTGAGCGATTCCATGACCGCCCCGTTGGCGCAACAGGCGTCCGCCCGATCCGGGCCGCCCATACGGGTCGTCAGCCTGTGCGGCTCTATTAAGCCGCTGTTCAGCGGCACGGACGATTTTCACGACAACCTGGTCGCCGTTCTGCGTACCAGAGACATGGATGTCCGGCCCGTCGATCTGGGCCAATGGGGCTTGGCGCAGGTTCCGGCGCTGTTGCGCAAAGTTGCGGCCGAACAGCCCGACCTGATCCTGATGCAGTATCCGACAGACGCCTTCAGCATGGCCCTGGGACCACACGTATTCTCGGCCCTGCAACGGCTCGCGCCGCTGGTCGTCACACTGCATGAATTCGCCGCGGCCAATCCTGTCCGGCGCGCCTCCTTGTCTGTTCTGCTTGCTCGCGCCGCCGCGGTGATTGCGACGTCCGAGGCCGAGCGGACGTCGTTGCTGTCATGGTATCCGTGGCTGAAAACAAGGAGCCAAGTCATCCCGATCGGCGCCAATTTTCCGGCGCGGGACTGGCAGCCCCGTGAGCCGCCGTTCGTCGTCTATTTCGGCCAGATACGGCCGGAGAAAGGACTGAGGATTTCGTCGCCTGCCAGGCAGCCCTGGCGTCCCGCTTTCCGACGGTCAACTTCGCTATCATCGGCTCCCGCGTGCCGAAATTTGACTCCTATTACGAAACAATATCTGCCGCGGCAGGTCGTCAGGGCATTCGCCTGCTTGGCGAGATGCCGCCGGATGCGGTCACCGACTGCCTGCGGACGGCCGCGATTGCCTTGCTGCCGTACCCGTCCGGGGCAAGCCTGCGGCGGGGCAGCCTGCTAGCGGCGGCAGTATGCGGGGTTCCCATTGTCACGCTCCGTGGCGCGGATACGCCTGACGAGCTTGTTGAACTGTTGCAACCGGTCGGCTCTCGCGAAGCATTGGTGACGCAGGCGACGATGTATCTGTCGAACAGCGACGCACGACGCGAGGCGCATGAGCGAAGCCTTGCTATTGCGGCTTGGGCCAGTTGGCCCACCATTGGGATGAGTTACGCCCGCCTGTTCACTGCACTCGCACCGAGGCGGTTGACGCCATGAGAGTCTCGATCATCGCGGGCTCCCTGCCGCCGCAGGTTTGCGGCGTGGGCGATTTCGCGGCGGGCCTGACCAGCGCCCTGCGGGATCGCGGGGTCACGGTGACCGTGGTCCATCAGCCGCAATGGCGTCTGCGCGATGTGCCCGGACTGATACGGCGCCTGCGGACGGAACGGTCCGACATCATCCTCCTGCAATATCCGACGCACGGCTTCCGCCGGTCCCTTGTGCCGCATCTGCTGCATCTTGGCTTGGCGGGACGGCCACGCCTGACGGCCTTGCACGACTACGCGGGACAGCGCTGGCCCGTCCGCCTGGGCATGAGCGTCTTTACGTTGGGCGGACGTCTTGTTGTGACAGGTGAACTGGACCGGGCAGCGGTCGTCAGGCGTCATCCCTGGACCGAACGCTCTCTGAGCGTGATACCGATCGGCAGCAACATCCCCGGTGGGGCATGGGAGCCGTCCGGCCCCTTTACAATCGTCCATTTCGGCATGCTCCGACCACAAAAAGGGATCGAGGACATGATCCGGCTAGCGAAACTATGCCGGCAGCACGATCGGCCATACCGGGTTGTGATTGTCGGCGCGATCGTGCCGCATGCCCGCGCCTATGCGGAGTCCCTGTTCGGAATGGCCGAGGGGACCAGCATCGAATGGCGGCTTAATGCAACACCGGAACAGGTCTCCGAAATCCTTCGGCAAGCGCATGTGGCCTATCTTGCGCCGCCATGCGGCGTCCATGAGCGGCGGGGCACACTGTTGGCGGCCGCAAGCAACGGGCTGCCGATCGTTGCGAACGCCGACTGGGAGACGCCGGCGTTTCTGCGTGAGTATGTGATCCAAGCTGCTTCGCCCGAGGCCGCACTGGCGGCGATCGATGCACTGGTTGATGACCCGGCACGTCTGCGTGAGCAGAGCAACCGGTCTGTCGCGTTGGCGCGACTGTTTTCGTGGACCGCCATCGCCGACCGCTACATCACGGCCATGCAGCGGGCCCTCCCTGATGCCGGCGACCACCGGCACGTCACAGCGCACGGCCCGGATCCGGACTTGGGTCAGCCATCCGCCATGACGGCGGTCGGCCATGTCGATCGGGATCTATGATGCTCGCGCTGAACACAATCAAAGCAGCGCGCAAGCGCTTGGGCAAAGCAGCGCGCAAGCGCTTGGGCATAGCAGCGCGGAAGCGCTTGGGCGCGATATCTGTGTTGGCCTGGAGCGGACTTGAAAGCGCGTGCCGTCAGATCCTGTCGCTGCTGTTCTTTTTCGCGACGGTGCGCTTCATGGCGCCGACCGATCTCGGCATCTTTGCCCTGGGTGTG
This sequence comes from uncultured Alphaproteobacteria bacterium, assembly GCA_963771475.1. Taxonomy (GTDB): domain Bacteria; phylum Pseudomonadota; class Alphaproteobacteria; order Acetobacterales; family Acetobacteraceae; genus Rhodopila. The sequence goes on from CAVYTN010000007.1 coordinate 107,070, forward strand.
GCGCTAACCGGCATCATCGCCATCGTGATCGATGAGCCTATCGGTGAGGCGCTGGTGCAGCAGCACACCGCAACGATCACCGACTGGGACACGGGCTACAGCCTCAATATTGCACTTGCGGTGCTATGCCTGGGCGTCGCTCTCCTCGGGAGCCAGGTTCTGGCGGGATTGCTGAATGAGCCGAGCTTGCAATTCGTCGTTCCGGCCCTGGCCTTTAGTTCTGTTGTTGGAGCCGTTGGCAACATCCACAAGGCATTTCTGAGCCGCGCGCTCAGGTTCCGCGCGATTGCGCAAACAGCGTTGGCCGGGCAGTTGTTCGGCGGTGCGGTCGGCCTGGGCGTGGCCGCGTGCGGCTTCGGCTATTGGGCTCTGGTTGCCAATGTGATGGCAGCAGCGATGGTCACGTCGATTGTATACCGGATCATTACGCCGTGGCGACCCAGTCTGCGGATCGATCCGGCGTTCATTCGCGCGCGGGGCTCGTATATCGGCTACTCGATCGCGATCCGGACCTTGTATCTGGTGCGTGACCAATCGCTGTTTGTCGTTGCCGGTTTGGTCGGCAGCCTTGCCACGGTCGGCTATCTCAGTCTGGCGATGCGGGTTGCCAGGACCTTTGGGCAATTGTTCGAGGACATCACCTCTCGCCCGCTGATCTCGTTGATTAGCCGGCAACAGAACGATCTGTCGCGCTTCAGCGCCGTGCTGATGACAACCCTGCAGATGGTGGGGCTGCTGGCGTTTCCATGCTTCGTCGGGCTCGCTGCGTTGGGAACACCATTGATCGCAACGCTCATCGGCCCGCAATGGGCCCCGGCTGGTCATTTCCTGCCCTGGATCTGCGCCGGATTGGGCGGGTGGCTTCTTCTGCACATCGTCGCCTCAGCCTTGCGCGCGCGCGGTCTGGCACGCGTGGCACTTTGCCTGACGGCGCCCACGATCATCCTTGATGCCGCGATTTTTGCCTCTGCCTTCCTGGTTGGCCTGGACTGGGCACTGATTGCCTGGACAGCCCGCGCTGTGCTTAGCCTTCCTGTCCTGATGTATGCCACGTCCAGCCGCCTCGGCGTATCCGGCCGGGTACTGCTTCAGATATGGGCCGCGCCGGCCTTGGCATCGATGGTGATGCTGCTGGGCCTGCACTGGCTGCCAGGCATCCAGCCCCGGAACGGAGGGCCGCTGGGTCTCGCGACAAGCATCGTGGCCGCCGCTGCGCTGTACGCCATCGCATGGCTGGTCATCGCGGCAGGCAGCTCGCGCAGCAGAGCTTTGCTCAAGCCGGCCGGCGATGATTGAGGCCTCGGTCGCGACGCCGCGGGAGGCAACACAGGCGGATCTGTGTCTGCCCTGCAACGATAAAACCCAGCGCCCACGTGTTCTGATCGCCGCATTTTCGGCGCGCTACGCCCTTGGCCAATTGTTGGACGGCATGTTCGGTGCCCTCGCGCCGCGGCTACAGTGCCAAATCCTGGTGCCGACGAATTACGATGGGAAGATCCCAGAACGATTTATCTTTCGCGCGCGCTGCGGCACCAGCAAGGTCGGCGGACTGCTGGGCAGCATCAATCCGCTTGCTCACTGGGACACGATCCGCGCGCTATGGCGTTTTAGGCCCGATGTGGTTCACATACTCGCGGGCGAAGGCTACACCTGGGCTGTGACCCTGACTGTCGTGGCGCGGTTTGCGGGGATCCCCGTGATCGTGACATTGCACGATCCCGAACCACACCCGGGCAACGTGTTCGAGTATCTCAACTCGATCGTGCGGCGGCCGGTCCTGGCGCTTGTTCAGACCATTCACCTGCTGTCCTCGCAGCATGTTACAAAATCCAAGATACTGGGCCGCCAAGCCCGCATTGTCGTGATACCGCATGGCAGTCTTGCCGCGCAATTCACCAAGTATTGCTGTAACGATGTACAGCGCGAAAGGCTAGTCCTCTTCTTTGGCCGGATTCAATCGTATAAAGGTATCGATCTGCTGTTGCGGGCGCTTTCTCTCCTGTCCGCAGATGTACGGTTGGCCATTGCTGGTCCCGGCGACGTTGACCCCCCAACCTCGCAAATGGCGCAGTCACTCGGGACCCGGGTTGAGTTGCATAACAGGTATCTCAATGACCAGGAGGTGGCGTTATTGATGCAAAGAGCAAGTGTTGTTGCGTTGCCCTATCGACATGCCACCCAATCATCGGTTCCCGCGATCGCTGCCGCGTTCGGTTGCCGGGTGGTGGCGAGCGCCCTCGGCCACTTCAATGAAGAAATCCCGCGTCTCGGGGGTATTCTGGTGCCACCGGAGGATCCGGACGCGCTGGCCGCGGCGCTGGCTACCGCCCTGCGGCAAGGCGCCAGTACGCCAGTCATGACTCAGACGTTTGATGAGCTGGCGCCGGACTTCATCAATCTCTACGCGTCCACGCGAGGGTCATGTCGCGCCCTTTGTCGACCCCCTGAACAGGGTTCATTACGATGAACGCGACAACAGCCTTGAGCCTGCCCGAGGTAATGGGAGCCTTGTGGAGCCGGAGGGCGATGATCGTCCTGTGTGCCCTGTCCGGGGCAATTTTAGCATTCGCAATTAGTCTCGCACTACCACAGCAATACCAGGCCGAGGGCAGTCTGGTCGTCCGGTCGCAGGCGTTGACGGCACAGGACAATGATGCCGCGTTCAATGCCGCCGCAGTCAACGAAGCTGTGGTGACGACCGAGCAGGAAGTCCTGATGTCGAAAGGGCTGCTGACGCGCGTCGCAAAGGGTGTGAACATCCCGCCGGAGATGCTGAGAGAATGGAGCCTGGTGGGCTCCATCGAGGCGGTTGGCCGGACATTGGCGTCAGTGGGCGGACCGCCTGCGGTCAGGTGGTTTGACAGCGAGCTTTCGCTGCTTTTCCCGCCGCCTTCGGACGTCACCGCCGATGAACTCGAGAAACGGGTTCAGTTCCTGACGTTGGCCATCAAGGTCACCACCACGAAGGGCAGCAGCGTTCTGAAGCTTAAAGCGACAACCCGCGACGCACAGTTGAGTGCCGACATCATCAACAAGCTGCAGACCCTATATACCCAGGACCGCCTTGCGGAGCAGAATCAGACGGCTGTGCTGATAGAGAAGGCCCTGCGGGAGCGCCAGGAACATACCGCAACCCAAATCTCCGAAGCCGAGGATCGGCTAACCGGGGTGCTTGCTGAGCCCGGGGCGATCGAGCAAAGCGAAGTTCCCGGGCTTATGCGCGACATGAGCCTGTTAGGCGCCCGCTACGCCGAAGCGCAGGCGGAGCTTGCCCGGCGCCAGTCCGAGTATAACACCGCGCTGGGACAACGGGCTGCTTCAAAGGGTGACCCCGTCGCCTTCGCCGACGCGCTGGGAGGCGGCAGGCTTCCGTTGCTGCGACAGCAGTATGACAACGCCCAACAGGAGGCCGCCAAACTGCCGCTGGTTGATCCTCGAGCGGATGTTGCGCGCGCCAGTTTGCAGCGGCAGCTCAACCGTTTGTCCGCGCAGATCGGCGCGGAGGCCAACCGCATCATTGAACAGCGGCGGTCTGGCATGCTCGCCGCGCAGCAGGTGGTTGCGCGGCTGGATAAGGAGATGGCGAACATCCGGGAGAAGCGGGGGTCGCAAGTTGGGGCGACGATCGCCCTTGAACGTGAACGGGGTGCGGTGGCGAGCCTGTGGCGGACCAGCGATGCCATCGAGGGTCGGCTGATCGATCTCGCCGCGCGGCCGGCGAATCCGAACAGCCGGATCCTGACCAACGCTACGGTGCCGCCACGGCCGGCGTTTCCCAGCAAAATACTGTTCTCACTCGCAGGGCTGGTGCTGGGCACCGTCGCGGCCAGTGGATACACCCTGATGACGACCCGGGCGCAACGGCTGCGGCTTGGCGCCACACAGATGGCAGAGCAACTGAACGCACCGTTCCTGGGCGGCATTCCAAGGTTGCGCGGTGGCGCGGGCAATGCACGTAAGCTGATTGGCCATGGCCACCGTCAGGAGGTCCTGACTGGCACGGTTACCAGCGTGGTGCTTGAGCTGGAAAAGGTGATCCGGGGGGGGCAGGTCCGGTCGCTGCTGGTGACATCCGGGCATGCGGGCGAAGGCAAAACGACGGTCGTCGTGGGGCTCGGCCGGGCATTGTCATCCCTCGGACTGGAGGTGTTGCTGGTTGACCTTGACCTGCGCCATCCCAGTGCAGAGGCAACGCTCAGGGCCAACAGCTCCACCGAGCTGCGTGAGGTCACGATCCATGCCGACGCGTCCGAGCCGCTGGTTGTGAAGATCGATCGCGCCTCCGGGGTTCATATCTTCACGCCGCAGGTGAATATCGGGGGGGAACCATTGGCGATTCTGCGCTCAGAGCCCCTGGAAGCTGCCCTGAAGGTCGCAAAAGGGAAATATGACGTTCTGCTGATCGATTCCCCGCCCCTGCTACTGGTTCCCGACGCGCTCGCCGCGGCCAGGCTCGCTGATCAGATCCTGCTGGTGACCGAGTTCGGAGGCACCGACCGTCGGGAGTTTGAAGAACTCTCAAGGCGTCTGGCCCAGACCGGCCGGCCGATCCACGGCGTCATCGGCACAAAAGTTGAGTGGGACGACCCGGCGTCTGGTGTCTACATGGGCTATTGAGTGGCCGGACCGCCCGGGTCCAGTACAGTGGATAAGGAGCGCTAGGTGGAACTTACGCTCGTCGGAGGTGTAGTTATCGCACTGGGTTTCGTGCTTAGCTTCGCGTCGCTGGAGCGTCTTGTTCAGTGCATTGTCTTCTTCGCCTCTTTTTCCGGTACTGCGGTACTTAACTTCGGCGAGTATGGCATGGCGCCCGATGTCGTTCTTCTCGCCTGTCTGTTGTTCAGCAGCCTGCTGTCCGGCCGAATGCTGCTGCCAGCTCGCATTGGTCAGGACCACGTGACGGTCGGCTTCCTGATTCTTGTATTCACGTCGATCACGATGCTGTCTTTTCTGTTCAACGGCGCCGTGCACGGGATTGTCTCGCTTCAAGTCACACAGACTGTTTACTTGCTGTTCGGCATCTGCCTGACACTTGCGCTGTCGATCGAGTTGAGCACGCCGGAGAGGCTTGAAGCTGGAGTGATCGCGCTTCGCGCCGGCGCAACGTTCATATCGCTCTGGGGCCTGTTTCAGGCTGCCTGTTTCTACGCCGGAATCGAATACCCGGCATTTCTTTTCAACAACAGCCAAAGTCATTTCGCTGACATGTATGATCAGCGTGCCGCGCATGGTGTTATCCGGATCGCGTCGGTCGCGACCGAGCCTTCATTCATGGCCTTGTCGTTGATGATTTTCGGCGCATTCGGCACAACCGTCGTGGCATTGGACTCTGTCCCGGCGCACCGCAAGCTGGTTGATTCCTGTCGGTCTTACACTGGTGACTGTCGCACTATCTACCTCCAGCACAGGTTATTTCGGGCTGCTCGTTCTTGGTCTGTTGCTAATGCGACGGCGGCCGACGTTCGCAATCATGGTCTTCGCCTGCATTGCCGTGATCGGCGGCCTTTACGTCGCTTCGGTGCCTTCGGCGCAGGATGCCCTGTATAACATGACCCTTGGGAAGTTCGATCAAGGCACCTACGTCGAACGCTCGGCGACCTTCGCTCCCGCAATGGAGATGTTCATACGGCAGCCTTTCTTCGGCTTCGGCTGGGGAGCGGATTTCAGCTACAGCATTGTCACACAGATGCTTGCCAATGTCGGGCTTGTCGGGGGTGCGGCTTTTCTGGTCGCGGTGGGCGCAACACTGGTCGCTTCCCGAAATGCGCGGCGGGATAGTGGCCCCGCGGCATCACATCTGACAGTTTATGCCGAAGCGGCAGAAAATGCCTTTATTGTTTACCTCGCTGAAAGTGTAGTATCGGGCTTCAAATTTGTCGTCGCAGACTTCTGGTGCTTGTGGGCGTTCGCCATGGCGGCCCCATCCTGCATCGTATCTGTCCGGGACGACATTGATTCGTCGATGGCAAGTATCGGTGGCTGGCGATCGAAGCCGTTGCCGAGCGATACCTAGGTGCTATGTAAGGGTGGTGGTCGGATGCTGAACGCATTATCGCATATCATCAGTACCCGTCGTCGCCGTCACCGCACTCAGCATCGTGCTGTCGGCCATCGGCACAGTCATTGCGTTTCGTCAGCGGGGGGGCGGAAGCTTCCGGGATTTCCTGACATATGTTTTTCCGCGCGACCTGATAACCCGGAGGTCGTGTTATCAGGATATCGGCTTCATTGTAATAAAAAAGCTCCTCCAGCCGTTTGCATACGCTCCAATATTGCTGTTGACGTCGGCGAAGGTCGCTATTTTCACATATGGAATAATGACTGACGTATTCGGACCAAGAACCGAGCGACCGATGTCCATCGTTTTGTTTATAATACTTCTTGCGCTAGCCGTTTTGGTGCAAGATTTTTTTCGATTCTACTCGCATCGTCTGCTCCACCGCATCGACGTGTTATGGGACTTCCATAAGGTCCATCATTCAGCCGATTTTCTGACGCCATTGACAAACCACCGGGCGCATATCATCGAGGAGGCAATTCAGCAGGCGGTTACCGGCCTGTCGGTCGGCCCTCTATTGGGATTGGCGGCGTTCTTAACTCAAACCTCGATCTCGACCAACGCGTTGATGGGCTTCGACGCATACGTGCTGATCGACGCATTGTGCTTTTCCATGCTGCGTCATTCCCATATCGGATTGTCGTTCTATTGGCTGGAGCACCTATTGCTTAGCCCCAAGCAGCACCATTTGCATCACAGTATCGATGAACGCCACTGGGACAAGAATTTCGGCTTTATGTTTGCATTTTGGGATCGTATGGCGGGCACGATCTGTTACAGCAATCCGCGCGAAGACCTTGCCTTCGGCATTTCGGAGGTTGACGCCAAGGACTACGGGTCCGTGCTCAAGCTGCATTTCATGCCGTACATCAAGCTTGTGCGGCGGTTTTGGCTGCGGCCCGAACCGGGGCCTGGAAATCGCGAAAGCATCTCCGACGGTGCTGTACTGCAAGTCGAGACCTTGCCGAAGACCTGACTGGACCACGTCTCCGCGTGGGAAATGACGTATGCATATACGATCAACGATCCATGAGCGTGAGGCATTACGGTCGCCACGACCGATCGCGATCACGGTTGTAAAGTGCAATCGGCCAACCGCAACGTCTCGACTTCGCAAAACTATCAGGCAGAATTCAGGAATGTCTCTCGGCGACACCCTTGTCCTCCCGGAACAGCCGCACGTTCTCGCCCCCGATGGGTCGGAGGTCCGTATCCTGCTCGCCCGAGCGGGCGGCAGCATGGCGCATTTCCGGCTGCCGCCCCACCAGACGTCCTATCCAGTCCGTCACCGCAGTGTCGAGGAAATCTGGTTCATCCTCGCGGGTACCGGCGAGATGTGGCAGTCCGACGGGACCGCCGAGACGGTCATCCCCCTGCACCCAAACCTGTGCCTGACCATCCCCGCCCACACTGCCTTCCAGTTCCGCAGCGCCGACGAACCCCTGAGTGCCGTCGCCATCACCATGCCACCCTGGCCAGGCGCCGAAGAAGCCGAGGCCGTTGGTGGGCCATGGGTGCCCACGGTCGGCGGCGGGTGATGGGGTGAGGTCTGCAAGGCCAGGGCTCTGCCCTGGACCCGCAAAGGGGGCGGGCCCCCTTTGATCCCATTCAATTGGCTGCTGGGCGGAAGGGGGCGAGTGTGCTGTGTGGATGGTCCGTCTGGCCCCTTCCGCCCAACAGCCATGACCGGGTTCCAAGGGCCGCTGCCCTTGGCGGGGGTTGGGCCGCGAAGCGGACCGACGGCAGAGCCCCTGGTCTATGCAGACCTCACTCCATCGCCGCCGCTTGCCACGGCGCCCTGGCGCTACCAAAGTGTATCGTAGCCGCTGAGCCGGAGGAAATGCGCTATGTCCGATCTGCCGAAATTCATCGATGTCCACGAGGAAGGTCCGCGCGAGGGCTTTCAGATCGAGCCCGGGCCGATCCCCAGCGCCGACAAGATCAAGCTGATCGAGGCCCTGTCCGACACCGGCCTGCACCACATCCAGGCCTGCAGCTTCGTCAACACCCGCCTCGTGCCCGGATGGGCCGACGCCGAGGCCGTGGTCGACGGCTTCAAGGCACGCCCGGGCGTGACCTATACCGGCCTGTTCTTCAACGGCAACGGCCTCGACCGCGCGCTCGCGTTCAACGGCAAGCTGACGGTGACCGGCTCGATCTCGCTGACCGCGTCCGAGGGGTTCACCAAGAAGAACCTGCATCGCACGCATCAGGAGAATGTGGATGCGATGAAGAAGCACTCCGCGGTGCAGCTTTCGAAAGGCATCCCGGTCAACCGCATCGGCGTGATGGCCGCTTTCGGCTGCAACTACCAGGGCGATATCACGCCCTCCGACGTGGTGCGCACGCTGAAGGACGGCATGGCGATCGCCGAGGAGACGGGCGCGAAGATCGAGATCTTCTCGCTGGCCGACACGATGGGCTGGGCGATCCCGCCGCGCATCGAGAAGACCATCGGCGCGGTGCGGGAGCGTTGGCCGGACATGCCGATCGCGCTGCATTTGCACGATACGCGCGGCATGGCGGTGGCGAATGCGCATGCGGCGATCAAGCTGGGCGTCGGACAGTTCGATTCGACGGTCGGCGGCCTCGGCGGCTGCCCGTTCGCGGGTCAGCCCAAGGCGGCCGGCAATATCTGCACCGAGGAACTGGTGCTGCTCTGCGAGGAAATGGGCATCGAGACGGGGATCGACCTCGATAACCTGATCGAGGTCGGCCGCATGGCGGAAGAGATCGTCGGCCACCAGCTTCCCAGCGAACTGATCCACGCCGGCAGCCTGGACGCCTTCCGCCGCAAGGCGGCGTAACGCCCGGTGCCGAGGGTGGGGTGATCACACCGCCCGCCGAGCGCCCACCTCCACGCGTCCTGGCCCGGCTCGTTCGGGCCAGGACCGCGCCCTCAGTTCCGTCTCACCCGTCACTGGCCGGCGTCTCCGCGACGTATCGCCGTTCTCCTGTCCTTGGGTTGTAGAAGACCACGACCACCCGATCCGACTTCGGGTCCCGGAACCGTTCCTGCGTCCGCTGCCACCCTGCACCCGGTGGCGTGTCCAGGATGGGCTTGTAGAGAAACCGCTCGCACAACAAACCGATCACCAGCAGCGCGGGAAGCACCACAAGCGGCAGCATCCCCGGACCGGCGGCGAGCGATCCGACAAGCCCGGCGGCAATCAAGACGCAGCCGATCGTCAGGAGCGTCTTGCGCAGCACCCCAATTCAACCCGGATCCGGCTCGACGACCACCGCCGTGCCGTAGGCGACGATCTCGCTCATGGTCTGGCCGATTTCCGAACTGTCGAAGCGCATCATCACCACCGCGTTCGCGCCCATCAGCGACGCATTCTGCACCATGCGATCGATGGCGTGGCGGCGCGCTTCCTCCAGCATGGCGGTGTATTCCTTGATCTCCCCGCCGACGATGGAGCGCAGGCCGGCCATGATGTTGCCGCCCAGCCCGCGGCTGCGCACGACGACGCCGAAGCACGCGCCTTTGACCTCCCGCACGCGATGGCCGGTCAGGTTTTCCGTGGTGACGACGATCATGGCGGGGTCCTTGCCTTATGGGTGCGATCCTGCAATGGCGCAGACAGGATTCGCCAGTTTTCCTCGCGCGCTGGGTGCGACTCCGATGCCTGAGATAACGTGGCGGCATGAAGTTCCTGCACGCGGCCGATATCCATCTGGACAGTCCGTTGACCGGGCTCGCCAGCAACGACCGCATCCCCGAGGACATCACCCGCCACTGCACCCGCCGCGCCTTCAGCAACCTGATCGATCTGGCGATCTCGGAAGACGTGGCCTTCCTGATCATCGCCGGCGACCTCTATGACGGCGACTGGCGCGATTACAGCACGGGCCTGTTCTTCAACCGCGAGATGCACCGGCTGAACCGCCCCTGCTATCCTGATCCGCGGCAACCACGATGCGAAGTCGCTGATCACCAAGAATCTGACACTGCCGGCCAATGTCCACGAATTCTCCTCTCGCTCCGCGCAAACGATGCGCCTCGACGAACACCGCATCGCCCTGCACGGCCGATCCTTCCCCGACCGCGCGGTGCCCGAGGACCTGTCGGCCACCTATCCCGACCGCGTGCCCGACCACCTGAACATCGGCATCCTGCATACCTCGGCTGAGGACCCCGCCGGCGAGCACGATACCTACGCCCCCTGCCGCATCGAAGCCTTGCTCGCCAAACGCTACGACTACTGGGCACTGGGCCACATCCATCAGCGCCGCGACCTGCATCCGCCAGGCAACCCCTGGATCGTCTTCCCCGGCAACCTCCAGGGCCGTCACGCTCGGGAAACTGGCGGCAAGGGGGCCACGCTGGTCGAGGTGCAGGACGGCCAGATCATCAGTGTCCAGCATCGCGACCTCGACGTGCTGCGCTGGGCCGCGGTCGAGGTGGATCTCAGCGGCGCGGAGACGATGGCCGAGATAGCCACCAGGCTCCGTTTCGAACTGGACGCCGAGGACCAGCGCGCCGACGGACGGCCGCTGATCGTCCGGGTCACGCTGACCGGCGCCACCCCATGCCACGCGGCGCTGACCGCCGACCTGACCGCCATCGACGCGGAATGCCGAGCGGCGGCGGCCGGGATCAGCGGGATGCTGCATATCGAGAAGGTGAGGCTGCGCACCACGCCGCCGCCGCGTCCGGCGGAGTACGGCGACGAACTCGCCGCGCTGCGCCGCACGTTCCTGGAGGCTCTGGACGACCCGGATGTCGCCAAACGGCTGCTGGCGGATTTCGGCTCGCTCGACGGCCTGGTTCCCGCCGTCGACAAGAACCGCACCCGTCCCCCGCTGGATCAGGACGCAACTGCGCGCCTTGGCCCCCGACGCCTGGGCGATCGTCGAAACGCTCCTGGGTCAGGACGTGCCATGAGGCTGCGCCGCCTGCTTCTCGCCCGCTACGGCCATCTGACGGACCAGGAGATCGCGTTCCCCGACGCGCCCGACCTGCACATCGTCGTCGGCGCCAACGAGGCCGGCAAATCCACCGCCCTGTCCGCCATCGGCGACGCGCTGTTCCGCTTCCCGCATCGCACGCCATACGACTTCCTGCACCCGACCCGTGACCTGCGTATCGGCGTCGAGCTTGCAGGCCCGCGACGGGCGCCGCTCGGTGTTCATCCGCCGCAAAGGCCGCAAGGACGACCTGTCGGACGCCGAGGACAAGCCGGTCCCGGAATCCGCCATCGCGGCGTTCCTCGGCGGCGCGACGCGGGATCGCTTCGACACCGTCTTCGGCCTGAACGGCGCCGAACTCCGCGCCGGCGGACGAGCGATCCTGGACGGGCAGGGCGATGCCGGGTCGGCGATCATGGGCGCCTATACGGGCGTCCACAACTTCCGCAAGCTGGCGGAACGGTTGGAGGCCGAGGCGAGCCGACTCTTCGGCAACAAGCAAGGCAACCGCGTCTTCCACGTCGCCCTGGGCCGGTATCAGGAGGCACGCAAGGACGCCAACGAACGCCGCATCGACCCCGAAGCCTGGAAGACCGCCTCGGCCGAACGCGACCGACTGGAACAGGCGCAGCGCGACAACGAGACGCGGCTGGCGGAACTGCACGCCGAACGCACACGGCTGGACCGGACGCGCCGCACCACGCCGTTCCGTCTCCGTCTGCTGGCACTGACGGCGGAGCGGGACACGCTGGGTCCTGCCCCGGACCTGCCCGACGACGCCGCGCAGGCAGTTCGCGGATGCCGTCGCCGCCCGCGACCAGGCGGCCCGCGACCTGCAGCGGCTGCGCGACGACGCCGGGGAGCGGGATGCGGCGCTCGTGGCCCTGCCGGCCGACGATCCGGTGCTGGCGGCGGCGGCGGCGATCGATGCGCTCGTCAAGCGTTGGGAACTGATTGCCGAAGCGACAACCGATCGCGAGGGCCAGCGCCTGATCGCCGCGCAGCACGCTGCCGCAATGGTCGGCGAGGGTGCGCAGCTTGGCCTGACGCTTGACGCCGATGCGCTCGCGGCAAAGCGTCCCTCCGCTCTGGCGCGCGAGCAGGTGCTCAAGGCGCTCGGTATCCACGACACGATGCAGGATCGCCGGAATACCGCTGCGGAGCGGGTGGCCGACGCCGAGGACAAGCGGCTGGCGGCACAGGCGCGCCTGGATGCGATGCCTGACCTCGAACCCCCTGGTGCGCTGCGTGACGCGATCGAGCGGGTCCGCGAGGAGGGCAAGTTGGATGCGGCCCTGGCCGACGCGGAAAGAACTCTGGAGGCGGCTCGCACTGAATGTGACCGCGCGCTGGCGACCCTGCCGCTGTGGACGGGGGACGCCGACGCGCTGGCGGCGATGCGGGCGCCGCTGACCGCCGAGATCGACCGCGGGGCGGCGGCGCTCGATCAGCAGCAGCGGACATTGCAGGACAAGAATGCCGACCTGGCGCGCCTGGATCAGGAACTGGCGGCGCTGGCCGCACAGGCGCAGGCGGACGCGGCCACGGGCGAGGTGCCGACCCCGTCCGCCATCCGCGCCGCACGCCATCGCCGCGACCAGGCCTGGATGATGATCCGCCGGTCCCACCTGGACGGCGGCGCGGCGATCACCGACGCCGAACGCGATGCAAGCGGCCTGGGGCCGGACAGCGCGGTCGGCTTCGAGGCACTGATCCGCGCGGCCGACACCCTGGCCGACCGGCGTGCGCAGGAACAGGCGCGTGTCGTCGCCGCCGAACAGCGCCTGCGCCGGCAGGTCGAGCTGCAAGCCCTGCGCGAAGGCGCCGCTGCGGCGTGCGCCGAGGCGGCGGATCGTCTGGCGCAGGCCGAAACGGCGTGGCGGGTGCTGTGGCTGGAATCGGGCCTCGATCCCGCGGAGCCCGCCGCTATGAAGGAATGGCTGACGCGGCGCGAGGTCGTGCTGTCGCGCCATAAGGCGGCCGTGGCCGCGGCGCGGGATCATGATGCCCTGCGCGCGCGGCATGAGGCGGCACTGGCCGCGCTCGCCGCCGTCGCCGATGCGCCGACCCTTGCCGCTCGGCTCAAAGCCGCCGACGCGCTGTGCAAGGCGCAGGAGGCGCAGGTGGCCGCACGGGAAACGGCGCGCGTCGATCTGGAACGGGCTCAGGCCGACCACCGCAAGGCGCTACAGGCGGCGGGGAAGATCGATGCCGACCTGGCGGCGTGGCAAGCAGCCTGGACGGTGACCGCTTCCGCCCTTGCCCTGCCGCCGGACACCCCGCCGCCCATCGCGCGCGCCGCCTTGCAGCACTGGCAGCGCATCGACGACGCGGCGCGGGAGCGGCAGACCACACAGAACCGCGTCGATCAAATGACGGCGGCGATCGACCGCTATGCCGCCGACACCGCTGCCATCGTTGCGCGTGTCGCTGCCGATCTGGCAGGCGAGCCACCCCTCAATGCCGTTCGCACCCTGGCCGATCGCCTCTCCGCCGCTCGGCGCGCCCGCGAAACGCGCGAACGGCTCAGTGAGGAGCGCGGGAAGGGGCAGGCTGAGATCGACCGCCAGACGCAGGCCCATGCCGCTTCCGTCGCGGTCCTCGATACGCTGCGCGTGCGGGTCCATGCCGCCGACGAGGACGGGCTGCTGGAAGCGATCGCACGCGCCCAGCGCCTGCTCGCGCTGCGGGATGAGGTTGCCGAGGTGGAGGCGGACCTGCGCAAACAGGACGACGGCAGGACGCTGGCCGAACTTGCCGCCGAAGCCGAGGGGATCGACGTCGACGCCATCCAGGCGCGGCTTGCGACGATCGAAAGCGAGCTTGCGGCCCTGGACGCGGCGCACAAGGCTGAGCTGGAGATGTTGCTGCGGGTGCGCAACAGGCTGGCAGAGATGGAGCAGGGGAGGGACGCCGCCGCCTCGGCCCAGGCGATGGAGACGGCGCTGGCCGATATCGACGATGTCGTCGTCCGCTACCCGCCGCTGCGCATGGCGCAGGTGCTGCTGCGCGCCGGGATCGAGCGGTTCCGCCGCCAGCAGCAAGGGCCTTTGCTGGCGCGCGCCAGCCAGATCTTCGCGCGGCTGACCGAGGGACGGTATGACCGGTTGGAAGTGGACGAGACCGAGGACGGCACCCCCTATGTCTCCGCCCGCCGCCCTGACGGCGCGGAGTGCCGGGCCGACCGGCTGAGCGAGGGGACGCTGGATCAACTTTACCTCGCACTGCGCCTGGCTGCGATCGAGACGGAGGCGCAGACGACGGAGCCGCTGCCGTTCATCGGTGATGATCTGCTGGTGAATTTCGACGACAATCGCGCTCGGGCGGCGTTGCGGGTGCTGTCGGATTTCTCTCGGGTGACGCAGGTGATTTTGTTCACGCATCACGACCATATCGCCGGGATGGCGGAGGCGGGGTTGGCTTCGGTGCACCGGATGGGCGGGTTGGTGGTGGCGTAGAGGGCGGCGCTGGCACAGGGCGCGCCCTGCCCCTTCCCCGTCGTGGTGGGCGAAGGCCCATAAGGCGCCAAATCAGCGAGAAATGCGCCTGATTTCGTCGTGGTCGGCGAAGGCCGATCATCCACGCCTTGCGCTACTGGTGGCAAGAAATGCGCGGCCTTCGCCCACCACAACGGGGGAGGGCAGTGCGGCGCCGGCCGCTATTTTTGGGGGATTATGTCTTTTGCAAATATGACCGTTATGGGTGCGAAGCCGATGGTCGGCTTTCAGGCAGGATTGCCGAGAAACCAGACACCCGGCTTATGGCAGGGTTTGGGCCGGCAGCAGACCGGACGAATGGCATCTCTACAGGCCCCCGGCTTATCCGTGGCGGCCGTCTGGACGATGAGCTGGTGGAGAAACGCTTACCGCCCAACATTCTTCATCGTCGTTTTGCCATAATTTCGATGATGTTTGTGAATGTTCCCTGCGGCTCGTCGCGAGCCACGCCATGCCAAGGAGACCATGAATGAGAATACTAATGCTTGCTGCCGCGCTCCTGGCAGCCCCCGTCGCGTTCGCTGCGACGCCACACACCGCCGCGGCTGCCGAACCGGGTGTCCGCCTCGCCCAGTGGGACGGAGACCGTGAGCACCATGACGACCGCGAGCACCACCGTGAGCGGGAGCGCGAGCGGTGGGAAGCGTTTTTCCGCGCCCGCATGCACGAACATTTCGAGCATGAGGGCGAACGCTGGAGAGACCTGCCCCAGCGCGAGAAAGACCACGTCATCCGCGAGGAGTGGGAACACTGGGGCGAACGCACCTGGCGCGGTTGAGGAACCTCCGAGGCGAATCGTGCGTCGCACCGCGACCACGATTTGCCGCCGCGTGAAGCGGATACTTCAAACCAAAGGCCACGAATCGCGCTTCTCTGATGCGCGATACAAGGGTGGCACGACGGCGCCCGCGACGTCGCCGGCTACCAAGGGTGCCGATTCTCACCTGATGATGGACGTCAGAGCCAGAACAATTCATCCTTAACCCGATCCATCAAATGCCGGGACTAAACACCTGGAGGGGAGCCTGTGGGCGGGTCCGCGTCTGGTCAAATCCAGCCGACGAACCACAGCCAGGCAACGACTGCTTTGGGCGCGCAACTGCTGACGACGGGCATCCGGGAACGTCCGCTATAGGGTTCTGCCATCCGGCCGCCCGGAGTCTGACTTGGGTCGAAAGCGGCCGTGTTTGTAGAAGACATAAACGCCTATTTTAGCTAACGCCTATGGGATCAAATAGCGCCATAACGGGGGGGGCAGCAGCTCACATCACCAACCCCCCATCCACATGGATCGCCTGCCCGGTCACGTAACCTGCCTCGGGCGACGCCAGGAACGCGACGACCGCCGCCACATCCTCCGGCAGGCCGATCCGGCGCAGCGGAATCCGCGCGGTCTGCGCCGCCAGGGCCGAGGGGTCGATGGCGCGGTGGGCGCCGCTGTCCTTGCGGATGAAACCGGGGACGACGGCGTTCACCGTCACGCCCTCGGGCCCGAGTTCAACCGCCAGCGCGCGGACCAGCGCCTCCAGCCCCGCTTTTGCCGCCGCCGAGGCGGGGAAGTTCGTTACATCCGGGCGGAATGTGTGGGCGACGAAGCTGGATACGCCGATCACTCGCCCCGCCGGTGACGCCTTCAACGCTGGCAGCGCGGCCTGGGCCAGGCGGAAGAATGCGCCCTGGATCGCCTCGGTCGACGCCCGTAGCGCCGCGTCCGTCAGCGCCGAGAACGCCGTCCGGTCGGCGAACCCGGCATTGCTGACCAGGACATCCAGCCCGCTGAACGCGCCGATCGCCGCCTTCACCACGGCACCCGCGACATCCGGTTCGGCGAGGTCGCCGGTTGCCGTCTCCACCAGCGCGCCAGCCGCACGTGCCTCGGCCGCGACCGCTTGCAGGCCTTCGAGGTTGCGGCGCGTGTGCAGCAGAAGCGCGGTGTCGGGGCCGGCCATGCGCCGGCAGATCGCGGCGCCGATGCCGCTCGCGGCCCCTGTGACCAGAATGACCCGCCGTTGCGTCATCGCACCTCTCCCTGACCGCGCGCACTCTATGGCGTCGGTCCCGCCCCGTCAGCACCCGGGTGACAGGCGCCGCCCGGTCGCGCATCTTGCCCGCCCGATGCCTGCAGGAGTTCACGTTATGCGCCACCTCGCCACCGATGTCCTGGTCATCGGCAGTGGCGGCGCCGGCATGTTTGCCGCTATCGAGGCCGCGCGCCTCGGTGCCCAGGTCCTGATGGTGGATCGCAGCCTGATCGGCCGGGGCGGCGCCACCGTCATGGCGCAGATGACCGTCGCCGCCGCCGTCGGTCCCGAGGGCTCCGACCACTGGCAGCACCATCTGGCCGACACGCTGAAAGCCGGACGTGGCCTGTGCGATCCGGCGCTGGCGCGGCTGCTGTGCGAGGACGGTGTCGAGGTCATCCGCCAGATGGACGCCTGGCATGTCGGCTGGGCACGGGACGGTGCGCGATTTCCGTTCGGTCCAGGCCCCCGGCCACGACCGGCCGCGCTGCGTGTATGTCGATTTCCTCTCCACCGGTCCCGCCGTGTCGAAGACGCTGCGCGCCGTCGTGCAGCGCACGGAGGGCGTGAAGCGGCTGGGCGACGTGCTGGTCACCGACCTGGTGGTGCAGGACGGTGCGGTCACCGGCGCCGTGGCGGTCCATATCGAGACCGGGGACGTGCTGACAATCGCCGCACGGGCGACGGTGGTGGCCACCGGCGGGCTGACGCGGCTGTATCGGCGCAACAGCGCCAGCGCGAACATGGCAGGCGACGGCTACGCTCTGGCGCTGCGGGCGGGTGCATCGCTGATCGACATGGAGTTCGTGCAGTTCTTCCCGATCGGGCACCTCGCGCCACGGCTGATCGGCATGGACCCGATCATGTGGGACCCGTTCCGCTACAAGCTGGGCGGGCGGCTGCTGAACGGGCTGGGCGAGGAGTTCGTCGAGCGCTACGGCAGCACCGATGCCGGGCGGTATGTCGTGACACGCGACCTCGCCACCTATGCCATCACGCGCGAAGTCGAGGCCGGCCGCGGCTCGCCGCATGGCGGTGCGTGGCTGAGCTTCCGGCATATCCCGGCGGCGACGCTGCGCGAGGCGTTCGGGCCGGTGATCGACCGGCTGGCGCGCGCCGGCATCGACCTGACGCGCGACGATGTGGAGGTGGCGCCGATCGCGCATTACCACATGGGCGGCATTCGCGTGGACACGGCGATGGCGACCGGCGTCCCCGGCCTGTTCGCCGCCGGAGAGGCGGTGGGCGGCGCCAACGGCGCCAACCGCCTGTCGGGCAACGCGATCACCGAGGCCTTGGCGTTCGGCCGAGCGGCGGGGCGGAGCGCGGCTGGGTGGCGGGGGACGGTGGGGTTCGATGCGGGGGCGGCGGTGGAGGCTGTGGCTCTGGCGGGCGGCGAGGGGCCGGTGTTGAACACCGCGGCGCTGTTCGCGCAGTTGCAGGCGATCATGGCGGATCACGTCGGGCCCTTCCGGTCTGCGGCCGGGTTGGCCGAGGCGCTACGGGCGGTCGGCGATCTGCGGGCGGCAGTCGGGGTGGTGCCTCCGGGACGGGCACAGGCGCATGACCTGGCGCGGGTGGACTGGTTCGACCTGCGGCAGGCGCTGCTGGTGGCGGAGTGCGTCATTGTCGCCGCGTTTGCTCGGACCGAAAGCCGGGGGGCACATCAGAGGGAGGATTTTCCGGCGATGGATGAAGGTTGGGTGTGTAACCAGGTCATTACTTGGGCGGACGGGCGGCTGCGGCTGGAGCGGCAGGCGGTGCCGGCATGAAAGCGGTCCTGGCGGTCGAGCGGGATGGGGTGGTGGAGCGGTTCGAAGTGCCGTTCGAGCCTGGGCAATCGGTGCTGGACGGGCTGCGGCATGTGCGGGCGACGCAGGATCCGACGCTGGCGTTCCGGTATGCGTGTCTGAACGCGAATGCCTGCAAGGAGTGCATGATGGTGGTGGATGGGAAGGTTGTTTACGCCTGCACCGCTCGGTTGGAGGCGCGGGAGATGCGGTTGGGGCCGTTGCCAAACAAGCGGTTGCTGCGGGATTTGGCGGTGGTTTTGGCGGCGGGGGATGAACGGTTGGGGTAGGGTGTAGCATTTCAATGTAGGGCTTCGCTTCTTGTGGGCTTATGTGGCTTACCCCCGCTTCCGGCCCGTTAGCGAATGGCATTGGATGAACAACCATGCGTGGGCTGTGCTTTGCTGGAGAAGAGCCGGCAGCGATTGCATAGTAATCGTCAGAGATATTTGGACAGGGCTTTGAATTCGCACGGGACTTGTTCCGCGCTCATGCCGCCCTCGCCCACCGCATCACCGATGCGGTGCTCCATGCGGTCCTGGATCAGCGTCCGCTTGGCGTTGTGGATGACGCTTTCGGAGGGGGTCAAAAGCATAAAATGACTTGTGCCTAATGGCCTGGCGATGCCTCGTCGGTCGGGCGCAGCACGACAAGTGCGGCGTCGGAGCCAAGTCCGAACAGCCTCGCGCGGGCCGCGACGAACAGCCGGTCGAACGCCGGTACGAAGAGCGAGGTGCGGGCGCCGGAGGATGTCTTGACGAGGCCAAGATGGCGGTAACCGGCGCTGTCCTGCTGCCCAGGCTCCTGCTGCCAGGTGTCCACGTTGCCGTCGCCGCAACTCACATAAACCCGGCGTCGTCCGGTATCGAAAAAAACGTCATCGGCATCGCCGCAGGTCTGAAAAATGCCGACCGGCTTTCCGGCATTCACATCGACCAGCACCAGACGGGCAGGCGAACGAAAAACCACGGCGGCCGTCGTGCGCCCATCATCGAGAGCCATCGGGAAATTGGCGTGGTAATCCGGAAACTGCCACACCCCGGTTTGCCGTCCGGCAGCCAGATCGACGACTGCAATCTGGCGCGCATCCGGCACATTGACGAAAGCCAGGCCCCGATCAGAATCGAGCTGGAAGCTCTCGGGATGAGCGCGCAGCGCGATGCGGCTCACGACCGAGGCTTTGGCAGGATCGATCACAGCCAGACCTCCGTTGCCGTAGCCGACGACCAGATAACCGGTGCGGGTATCGAGTCGGATATTGTCGGCGTCATCCGCGAGGTCGATTGTTCCGGCAGGCGACAGATCCGCCCCATGGAAAAGACGCACCGTCCCGTCACCGGCGCTCGCAACCGCCAGCACATCGGCCGCAGGAGCGTAGGCAAGACCTTGGGGCTCTTTCAGCCCGTCGAGGCGCCGGATGACGGTGCCCGCCGGAAGATCGATCACATCCACCGTTCCGTTGCCCAACTCCGCCACGAACAGGCGTTTACGGGCTAGATCCACCGTCAGGTGATCGATGCGGCCAATAACACCCTTCAAGGGTATCGTGCGCTCGAGCGTGAGCGGGGGCGACGCTTCGGCCGCAAAACAGAAGCTGGCGGCTGCGCAAAGAAGCGCAGCCAGCCACATTGGCCGAAGCCGGACCCTCATTCCCGGCTGTACCGCGCGAAGAGCCGATCCGCATTGGACCAGTTGATGACGCTCATGACCGTGTTGACGTAATCGCCGGCACGGGCGCCGAAATCCATCTGGTAGGCATGCTCATACATATCGAGCACAAGGATTGGGTCACCGCCGGCGAGCGTTGTGGTGTGATCGGCCGCCCACGCATTCACCAGCCGCTTGTCATGCGGGCTGTAGGTCAGAATAACCCAACCTGAGCCGCCACCCTGGGCCTTGCCCATGGCGACGAATTCCGAGCGCCAGCGCGCCATACTGCCGAAGTCACGGGTGATGGCATCCGAAAGTGTAGCGCCGGGCTGGTTCTGGTCGCCAAGACCGGCGAAATAAAACTCATGCAGGATCATCGAATTCGTCGCGATCAGTTCCTCACGCTTCAGTCCGTTGATAAGGAAAACCGGCGCCTTCTCGTAATCGAGCGACGCCAGTTGGTCGGTGATGCTGTTCAGTCGCTTGACGGCCCCGCCGTAGTTATTTTCGTAGTGACTGACCAGGATCTTCTCCGACAATCCCTTGATTTTTTGCGGATCGAATGGAAGCGGCTTCATCGAGTATGTCATCGGCTTACTCCCTGTCGTTGCACTGGTCGCTGACTGAGCCCCTGCATTGGCCGCCGCTGCGGCGGAAAGGGCGGCTGCGCCGGCCCCCAACACAGTTCGCCTCGCAAGTGTTTCATTGCTCATCGCTTGCTCCTCCTGCTGGTATCGATGGCGCGAGCCATCGGAAAGTGATCAGTCCTCGGATCGGGACAGCCGCTCCTTCGCGAGACGCGCGATTTCGGCAGGTGCCTGGTCGGGAATTGGCATCACCGAACTGACATTGATCTCGCAAAGCACGTAGGTGTCGCGGCCGTCGCCATCGCGTGGGCCGTAAAGAAAATCGGCATCCCAGATGATCGGCAGCATGTCGCGCGTGAGGCCGAACAGTTGCATGAGCTGCGGCACCCACTCGGTTTCCATGCGCACGCGAAGATCCTGGAATCGCGGCGCCGCCGCCGGATGCATGATGCGCGGACCAGGTGCTGCCTCGGGCGAGGCGGCACCCTGCGGGGGCGGCGGCATCAATGCCTTGATGAGCTGAAATCCGAAGCCCACGACCCGATCTACGCCCATGTAGCAGCGGATCATCCCGTCCGGCAGACGCGCCTGAAACGGCTGATCGACGATGCAGCCGCCATCATCGAAATAGTCAGCGCACCTCTGCATGAATGCGGCGAGCGGCAAGGTCTGAGACGCGCTTTCGCGTTGCGCTTCGAGAACGGTGACCAGGTCGTCCTTTTGTGCCGCCAGCTCCACCTTCCAAACACCCTGGCCGCCATTGCCGCGATTCTGCTTGATGACACGGGGCCCTTCGCTTGCCAGGGAGCGCGGGAATTCGTTTCGAAACAATTCGAAGCTGCGATAGAGGCGCGTATCCGTGCCCCAGCCCAGGTGGCGCGTTGTATGCAAAACCTCTTTCACGCCGATCTTTTGCGTTACATCCGGATGCGTGCTGACCCAGATGCCGCGCCCTGCGATCTCGCACAGCATGACATCGAGCTGGACCCGCGTCCGGCCATCCTGAATGGGATTGACCCAGACCAACACGCCGTCGACGGCTGCGAGCTGCGCGCGCACCTCGTCCGCCGCCTCCTCGCAATAGACGACGGCCTCGGCGTGAATATCGAGCGCCGCCAACGCAGCGAAAATCTGACGCCAGCGGTTGTTTTCAAACGTTACCGTCCGGCGCGCCTCAAGATCGCCGCGCCAGAGCAGGGCGAGCTTGCCTGCCGTCATGACACGACTCCGAGCGCCAACTGTAACGCCACCCCTGCCAGCGAGAGTGCGCGCATGATGCCGAGCATGAGCGGATCGGCGGGGTGATCCGCATCAACACGCATGTCGATAAGCACAGGTGCCTCTTGTGTCCCGACGAGCCATGCGAGTTGGCTAACATTGATGGTATCAGGAGCGGCCATGAGCGTCCCTCCCTCGCTAGCGAGGTGTGGAGACGCGATGCTTTGGCCGAAGCCTCACGGGGCGATCGCGGTCAACCCCTTGGGCCGAAGATGCTGAACGCGCGGACGAGTGTCAATGCCGATCTTGTCCCTTCCCTCTGCCCAATATCATGCGCGAAAGCCGGGATCCGACCTCCTCCCGCCGTCAAGCCGGGACCAGCCCATGCCGCAGCATAACCTCCCGCATTTTCCCCGGATCCGGCGGTCCCCCCGCAACCAGCGCCGCGACCTCCCGGAAATACTCCGGACCCAGAACCCCCGGTGTCAGCACCCCAAGGCATGTCGCGGTCGCGCCGCTTGTGTTGTCAAACGCATGCACCTTGCCGCGAGGAATGAACAGAGTCTCTCCCGGACCGATCGGATGCGCCTGCCCTTCCACCGTGAAGGTCACAGTCCCCGTCAGTCCATAAATCGTCTCGTCCCAGTTCCGATGATGGTGGGCAATGGGCATACGGGCGCCACTTGGCACAGTCATCTCAAACATGTCCAAGCTACCGTTCGTACTGTGCTTGTCGCAGAGAAACCGGAGTTCAAGCGCACCGAGCCGGATCGTTTCGGCCATGTCGGCGTTCCTTGACGGTGGACCGCGTGACTGTAACAGGTGCCTCTGGCCTCGTCATCTCCGGCTTCTGGCATGACCGTGCCTCCAACAGGCAGGGGCAGGCTGACCTGACATGCGCACTTGCACGGTGCGATTGCCTTAAACCCCCAGCAAAGGTACGACGGCGCACCAACCACAAAGGGAAACGCGCCGCCATGCCCACCGTCCTCTACACCGAAAAATCCTACCCGGACGACAGTGTGGAGCGGCGCATCTACGGCCCCGACGTCCGCGTCATCTTCCCCGCCGCACCGACCAATGGCCTGAATGACCTCCCCGACGCCGACTGCGCCGAAGCCGAGGGGCTGATGATCATGCGCTACAAGGTCTTCGCCAAAGACCTGGAACGCTTCCCCAAGCTGCGCGCCATTTGCCGCATGGGCGTCGGCTACGACAACCTCGACCGCGTCGCCGCCGCGGAACGCCAGATCATGATCCTCAACGTGCCCGACTATGGCACCACCGAGGTCGCCGACCATGCCATGGCCCTCGCCCTCTCCCTCCGCCGAGGCCTGCTGCTGCACCACGAACGCCAGCGCGCCGATCCGCCCGCCATCTGGCGCTATGTCGACGACCCGCTGGTGCGCCGCTCCGGCGTGCAGACCTTCGGCATCGTCGGCATGGGCCGCATCGCCACCGCCGTCGCGTTGCGAGCAAAAGCGTTCGGCTTCCGCGTCATGTTCTACGACCCGCATCTGCCGAACGGCGCCGAACTGGGCCTAGGCATCCTGCGCGCCCCGACGCTCGAGGACCTGCTGCGCCAGACCGATACTCTCTCCGTCCACGCCCCACTCACCCGCGAAACCCGCAACCTGCTGGGCCTCAAGGAACTGTCGCTGCTGCCGAAAGGGGCCATCGTGGTGAACACGGCGCGCGGCCCGATCGTCGATATCGACGCCCTGGCGGCGCTGCTGAAAAGCGGCCACCTCGCGGGGGTCGGCATTGACGTCGTCCCCGTCGAACCCCCCGTCGAACCCGTCCCCGAACTCATGCGCGCCTACCGCGCCAAAGAAGACTGGACGCTCGGCCGTTTGATCATAACCCCGCACGCAGCGTTCTACTCACCCCAGGCCTGGGACGACATCCGCACCAAATCCGCCGAAACCATGCGCGCCGCGCTACTGGGCCCCAAGGCACAGAACGTCATTCTGCCGGAAATGGATTGAGGGAAGGCCAGGGGCTCGCCCCCTTTGCGGGTCCAGGGCAGAGCCCTGGCCTTTCTTCAAGGCCCATCCTGCGGAATGCCGCCTGTGCCGCGGAGCACCGTGACGGGGCCGGTGATGGCGTTATCCAGTACTTCGGCCGAGGTATGGGTGCTGTTGCGCACGAAGGTGGTGGGTACGCCGACATCGTTTCGGAACCGGTTGTTGCGCACGATCAGCACATTGGTCTGATTGGTCACGCCTTCCACGCCGATCGAGATGACCACGCCGCGGTTTTCACTTTTCGGACCTTTCTCCATCTCGTTGCCCTGGATCAGCACGTTGCCGCCGTTCGGCACGTCGATCAGGTAGCTGGAGTTGCCCGTCGCGCCGTCTTCGATCCGGCTGTCTTCGACCACTGTGTTATGCGCGCGCGACTTGATGTGATGCCCGACATGCTGATCGAGGAAGGTGCAGTGCTCGATCGCCAGCAGCCGGATGGCGGTCCCGGCATAGATCCCGTGGGCGCATTCGCCGATGCAGGTGCCGTTGCCGGTGAAGGTGCTGCCGGTCACCCGCACGACGCTGGTCAGGCTGCCGGCGGTCAGGATGCCGTCTTCGTTGTCGATGAAGCGGCTGTCCTCGACGGTCAGGTTCTCGCCCAGGCCGCGGATGCCGGCGCCATTGTGCCAACTGTCTTTCGCGCCCTCGAACGTAAGGCCGCGCACCGTGACGTCGTCGCCCTGCACCACGAAGATGCCCTTGTCGGCGCAGACCGTGTTGATCAGGCGCACGCCGGGTCCGGCCGCCTCGATCACCAGGCGGGAGGCGCGCCACACCGCGCAATCGGCATAGGTGCCGGGATCTATCCGAACCGTATCGCCGGCCAGTGCCACCGTTGCTGCCTGGCTGGGCAGTTTCAGCACCCGTGTTGCGCCCACGGTCAGGTCTCGTGCCTCTGCCGGCTGCGCCGCCGCGGACCAAAGCATTGCGGCAGCGAAAGCGAGTGCGGTATGGCGAGATGTGCTCATCGCCGGCGGTCTCGGCTGATGCCGAAGGGAAAGTCAAGTGAAGCCAGGCGCCACCGCGACCCGCCACACCGCTGAGGCCCACCGCATCGCGATCCACCCCGACAAGCTGAGGCCCACTGCATCGCAACAAGCCCAACCCGTCATGGCCCGGCTTGTCCGAGCCATCTCGTTCCGCTGGGCCATGGAGGTGACCCAACCGCACCGGCCCACGAACCACGACTGCCCCCGCGCAACCGGTCCGCTCGGACTGGCCGCACCATGATACCGGCAGCCCCTCCGCTCATCGCCCACATCTTCCCCACCTTCGCCGTCGGCGGCGCGCAGGTCCGCTTCGCCGCGATCGCCAATCATTTCGGCCGAACCTTCCGCCACATCGTCGTCTCCCTCGACGGCAACCTGGCCTGCCGGGAGCGGCTCGATCCCAGCCTCGACGTCACGTTCCCCTCGGTGCCGGCCACCAAGAACGCGATGCTGGCCAATGCCTGGCGCTATCGCGGCCTGCTGCGCCAGTGGCGCCCGGACATGCTGGTCACCGGCAACTGGGGCGCGATCGAGTTCGCGCTCGCCAACCTGCTGCCTGTCACCCGGCACATCCACATCACCGATGGCTTCGGCCCCGAGGAGCGCGACACCCAGATCCCCCGCCGCGTGCTGGTTCGCCGCCTGGCGCTGTCGCGCTCGCTCAGCGTGTTTCCCTCGCAGAACCTTGTCCGCATCGCCCGCGACGTCTGGAAGCTGCCGCCCGCGATGGTCCGCTATGTGCCGAACGGCATCGACCTCGCGCGCTTCGCCAGCGACGGAACGCGCCGCGGCGGGGGCGCGCCAAGGGGTGTGCCAGGGGATGTGCCAGGGGATGTGCCAGGGGATGTGCCAGGGGATATGCCCGTGATCGGCACCGTGGCTGCGTTGCGGGAGGAAAAGAACCTCGGTCGCCTGATCCGAGCGTTTGCCGGTCTGGCGGGCGGACGGCTGGTGATCGTGGGTGACGGGCCGGAGCGGCCGGCGCTGGCGGCGCTCGCGAACTCGCTGGGGATCGCCGGCCGGGTGGATTTTCTGGGCCACCGCACCGATACGCCCGATCTCTATGCCGGCTTCGATATCTTTGCGCTGTCGTCGGACACCGAACAGATGCCGCTGTCGGTGATCGAGGCGATGGCCGCCGGCCTGCCCGTCGCCTCGACTGATGTGGGCGATGTCCGCCAGATGGTGGCACCTGAGAACGCAGGCTGCGTCACCCCCCTGGACGATGCGGCCTTCGGCGCGGCGCTGGCGCGTCTGGTGGCCGATCCCGCCACCTGCCGGCGATTGGGCGCTGCCAACCAGGCGAAAGCGCAGCGCGACTTCGACCAGGCGGCCATGTTCGCCACCTACGGCAAGCTCTGGCGCGGCGAATCGATCCCGCCGTGATCCACGTCGCAGTCCGCAAGGATGTCGATTTCGTCGACCTCGGCCGGCGCTGGTGCGACCTCGAAGCACGATCGTCATGCTCGTTCTTCCTGAGCTGGACCTGGACCGGCTGCCTGATCGAGGAACGCTTCCCGAACCCGGTCCTCGTCGAGGCGACCGAGGACGGCCGCACCGTTGCCCTGGCCCTGTTCAACCGCACGCGACGCTGGGGTCTGCCGGTGCTGTGGCTGCATGAGAGCGGGTCGCCGACGCTGGACTGTCCCTGGATCGAACAGAACGGCGTCCTGGCGGAAATGGGGCGGGAGGCGGAGCTGACGCGGCTCTGCCTGCGTGCGGTGCTGCGCGGTGGGCATGTGATGCTTTCGGGGATCGATGCGACTACGCATGCGGCCGTGCGGGATCTGGCCGGCATCGTCCGGGTGCTGCGGGTGCAGGCCTCGCCCTATGCCGACCTGGCTGGATTGCGCGCCACCGCCACCTCCCATCTCGCCTCCCGCACCGCCAACACGCGCCAGCAGCTCGCTCGGTCAATGCGATGGTATGCGGCAGAGGCGGGTGGAACGGCGGGTGGGACGGCGGGCGGGGCTGCGTCGGAGCCGATGGTCGAGCAGGCGGCGACCGTGGGGGCGGCTTGGGCGATGCTCAATTCGCTGGCGGAGCTGCATCAGGCGCGCTGGGTAGGTCGCGGTGCGGCGGGCAGTTTTGCGCAGCCATTCTTCCGGCGGTTCCATCGTGCGTTGATCGAGCGTGGGATGGGGCGAGGCGAGATTGCGCTGCAAAGAATATCATTTGGCGAAATGATTGTCGGATACTTATATAATATCCGGTTCCGTAACCAAGTGCTTGCGTATCAGTCCGGCTTTCTCTACCGCCAGGATGCGTCTGCCGCGCGTCCTGGCCTCGTGGCGCATGCAGTGGCGATCCGGGCTGCAATGCAGCATAATATTGATATATATGATTTTCTTGCCGGAGACGATCGCTACAAGCTCTCTCTGTCGGACGCTGAGCGTCCTCTGTGGTGGCTTGAAGCGGGACCGGCCTGGTCGCCGGCTTTGCGCCTGCGGCAATGGGCGGGCTTGCTGAAAACGGTTTGGCGGAGAACCGCTAAGTGGCGGGGTTCTTTGCAATGCGGCTGGTGATTTCACATGGGTTAAGTCCAATGGCTTGATAGCAATGGCTTTCCGGATCTGGTATGAGATGTACATCAACCCGCACCGGTAGCCTGTCGTGGTGCGTTAAAAAAATAAGAGCGTATCGAAAGAATGTTAGCCGGCCGATGGTTAACGGATAGGATCGAGGCGTGAGAGCGTCACTCGTATCAGCGACGTCTTTGCTCGCGCTTCTCCTTGTGGACGAAGGGCTGAGCTACGCATCGACGATCACTGTCTCCAGCCCGAACCTGACTGAATATTTCCTGCTCAACGGTGTTGGCAGCATTTCCGGCTCGGAACTTATCACAGTCTCTGGTGCGACCGGCACATCGACCATGACCATCGCGCCGGCGACGCAGGACGGTCTTACGGTTTCGCCGACTTCGACGACGATCACGTCGAACCCGCAGACCGTCAACGCGACAGCCACATTCTATTTTTCATCGCTGACGGCTGCTTCCTACTCAAGCCCGTTCACCACGTCGGACGCGGCAGGAACGGGGACGGATACTGCCAACTTCACACGGACGGCCAGCGCCATCTCGGCGTCCTCGGTGCTGAACATTCCGGTCGGCAATACGGGAACAGCGGCGATCACCGCCGGCAACATCGGCAATGGCAACCTCTATGGCAAGACGGAAGCAGGGGCCGTCGGCACCATCGGCTTTGCCAGTTCCGTGTTCACCGGCAGTTCCAAGTCGTTCACTATGAACGACACGAATTACGGCGCGGGTTCGGTCACTTCGGCACCCCAGATTTTCACCTATACGCCGACGATGCGCGGCAACTCCTCGGCGACAGTGGTCACCTCGCTGGCCAGCGGATCGAACACCAGAAATCAGACCAGCTCCGTCTCGACGATCCCGACGGTCAACGGTGTGGCCCCGGTCGGCGCCCAGTCCACCAGCAGCACCAACTACTTCCTCGTTGGCCAGACTCGCACGGCGACGGTGACAGCCTCCAACAGCGGCGACGGCAACCTCTCCGGCCTGGGCGCGACAAGCAACTTCCGCGGCCGCCCCGCGGCCGCCAGCAGCGGCTTCTCCGGCACCGGCCAAAGCATCTCGCGGGGCGACACCTCGTCCACGGGCTACTCCTATACATTTGCGCCGACCGTACGCAGTCCGACCGCCTCGGCGCTGGTCGTGGCGTCGCTCTCGAACGGGTCGGCCAACGGCACCAATGCCGCGTTCGTCCAGAACGTAAGTCTGACCGGGACCGGCGTGACCCCCGTCCGGTCGGTCTCCAGCGCCGGTTCCACCAATGTCCGGGTCGGCACGTCCGGCACCGTCACCACCGACAATATCGGCAACGGCAACCTCGCGACCGGCGGTATCTCCAACGCCGCAAGCAACCTGAGCCTGGCCAGCGGCGTCACCGGTCCCGGCGCGGGCACCAGCGTCAGCGTGCCCCATGCCAGATCGACGGCGCTGGCGTACACCTATGCGAGCCGCAGCGGCAGCATCACGAACATCAGCACACCCACTGCGTCCCCGAACGGTTCGGTCGGTGCCGCGGGGGCGGCAATCAGCTTCGGCACGCTCACCGACAATCAGTCCCAGACCGTCTACCTGGCGCTGAAGAACATCTCGACCGATCCGGGCGGTGCACCCACCAACCTGACCATCGAGAACTACTCCATCGCTGGCACCGGGGCGAATGAGTTCCATCCGTCCCTCATCGCGGGTACGTTGATCTCCGAGGGTGGCCAACTCCTCCTGCCCCTCACCGTGATCGCCACCGGGGACAACGCATTCAACTCCCCCCTCACGATCTTCAGTGGCGAATCCGCCGCGCTCGGTGGTACGGGCGATACCTTCACCTACGCCCTGACCGCCTTCGCTGCCGTGCCGGAACCCGCCACGATGGCCGCCGTCGGCGCCGTCCTCGGCGCCGGCCTCGCAGGCCTCGCCGGCATTCGTCGCCGTCGCAAGCAGGCCGGGAAGCCTTAGAGCAGGATGACATCGCTTTCGCTTAGCCATCCCGCTCTAAGTGTTTGTTTAATCGCGTGGATGCAGACCTCTGGCGATTCCGCCTCCGGTCATCACGCTATAGCGCCACGCAATCCATCCGACGGATCGGGGCTATGCCTCAACACGCATGACCTGACGGTCGCGGCGCCAGTTCAGTCCGGTGCCGAAGCCCCGCCTGCAACCGCGCCTCGCCTGCCCGACACCAGCGTCCGCCGCATCCGCCCCGCCGCGTGCCGCAGCAGCGCTGCGGCCCCCGCCGGATGCCAGGGATTGACCAGCAGAAACCCGATCCGCTGCCGCCGCTCCGACGCCCATCCCCGCTTGTAGGCGTCATCCCCGCGGCCGAAATCGATCCGCCCGACACGCGCCTGCTCCAGCAGATGTCGCAGCATCAGCGCGGTCAGCACGGTGCCGGGGGAGTGCGCCTTGAACGCCTCGTCATGTGCCAGTTTCAGCACGATCGCCGAACCGTCCCAGACCACCCAAAGCTGCACCGCGACCGGCGTCTCGCCGATCGACCAGACGCCGAGCCGCAGCGCGCCCTGGTCCGCCATCGCCCGCATCAGCGCGACGTTGAAGTCCGGATACGGTTCCGGCTCCTTCCAACTGCGTGCATAGACGTCCTCATAAACCGTTGCCGCCCGGTCCATCTCGGCCGGCGCCGCGAGGATCTCGAACCGCGCATCCGACCGACGTTCGGCCTGGCGCAGGCGGCGGCGAATTGTCTCCCGCAGCGCACCGGGACGGCTCGCCAGGTAAGCGTCCCAGTCGCGGCCGGTGACGTCCTCGGACCAGTTGCCGAAATGCTCGAACGGCAGCGCAACCAGGCCAGCGGCGCGCAGCCCGGCCAGGAACGCCGCATGCCCCTCCCATTCGGCCGGCATCGCATCGATCCGGCTTATCCCGCCGGCCCGGCAGAGGCGCCCGAACGCCTCGGCCGCGCTCGCTGCAGGTGTATAGACGCAGGTATAGGGTGTCGTCAGTGCATCGATCCGGCGGCCGGTTCGCAGCACGGGCATTACGCTCGCCCCGTCCTGCGCCAGCACATAGCCGGGCCGAGCGCCGGGGGGGATGGCGTGCTGCTCGACGACCGCAAACCAGGCGGGGGAGGAGAACAGGCCGCGGCGGCCTAGCTGCGCCAGCGCCTCGGGCGGCAGCGTGCCGACGCTGTCATAGATGCGGGCGGATCGCGTACCATGCATAGCCGATCCATTCATGCAACGCGAACCAGCAGGTTTGCCAGGCAGGGGTGCGTGGCACGAAATCGTTCCATTGCGGCCCCAGCGGTTCGTCCAGGTCCGTCGGCGCCGCGGTCACCTTCAGCCCCGTGCGCTGGAACGCCAGCACCGCGCGCCGCATGTGCCAGGAATGGGTGACGACGTACACTGAGTCGATCCCCTGCGCCTCCAGGATCTTCGCGGAGAACTGCGCGTTCTGCTGCGTGTTGATCGAGCGCTTCTCGGTCCATTCCGTCGGCGTCTGGAAATCGTCCTTCAGGCTGACCGCCATCACTTCGCCGACCGTCGCCACGTGCTGCTGGACGATGCCGCCGGTGACCAGGATCGGCAACCCGGTGCGGCGGTGCAGGGCCGCCGCCGTGCGCAGCCGGTCCAGCGTCAGCAGACCCGGCCGCACGCCCAGCGGTTCTTCGGCGGCGCGGATCAGATCGCCCCCCAGTACGACGATCGCCTTCGGCGGATCGTCGGCCGGAGGCGTGGTCGGCAATCCCGCCTCCAGTCCCCGCAACATCGGTGTGGAGACCACCGGCATGCCGGTGATCAGCAACCCCGCAACAGACAGCCAGGCGAGGCGCCTGCCCCAGGCCTGCCAGCGAACGAACCGCCGCCGGTCGCGCAGGCACAGGGCCAGCACCAGCAGCACGACGAAACCCATCGGCGGCATCGCCAGCATCAGGACCAGGTTGCGCATGTGCGCTCAGTGTCTCCCGTCGCCCAGCCACGCCAGGACATCGCCCAAGCCCTCGCGCAGGCTGCGGCGCGATGACAGGCGCAGGATGGCATTGGCCGTATCGGGCACGCCCAGGGAGTGGCGGATTTCCCCCGCGCGCGGCGCGCCATGCGTGATATCCGCCGGACGGCCGCACAGCTCGGCGATCACGTGGGCAAGGTCGAGGACCGATGTCGCAAGCCCGGTGCAGACATTGAACACCGGCGCATCGGCCGGCCGCAGCGCCATCGCCGCCAGCAGCGCCGCCACGACGTCGGCGACATAGACGAAATCGCGGGTCTGCCCGCCGTCGCCGTAGATCGTGACGCCCCGGCCGGTGGCGATGCGTTCGCAGAAGATCGAGATCACGCCGGAATAGGGCGATTTCGGGTCCTGCCGCGGGCCATAGACGTTGAAGAAGCGCAGCCCCACGGTGGGGATGCCGTGCACATGGCTGGCGACGCGCGCATGCAATTCGCAGCCGCAGCTTGTCCGCGCCATAGGCCGAGAGCGGCGCACAGAGTTCGGCCTCGGTGATCGGAATCGTCTTCGCATCGCCATAGACCGCGGCCGAGGACGCATAGACCACCGGTATGCGCGTGCCCTGCCGGCGGATCGCGTCGAATACGGTGATCGCGCCGGTCAGGTTGGCCCGATGCGTGCCCAGCCAGTCGGTCACGCCCTTTTCCACCGAGGCGATGGCGGCGAGATGGAAGCAGCCGTCCACCCCCTCCAGCGCGCGGCCGACCAGGGCGGCATCGGCGACGTCGCCGACGATCAGATCGGCGCCCTGCGGCAGGTTGTGGCGATGGCCGGTGGACAGATCGTCCAGCACCCGGACGGTGTCGCCGCGCGCGATCAGCGCGTCGCACAGATGCGAACCGATGAACCCCGCGCCGCCGGTGACCAGGAAGCGGCTCATGCGCGCCCGTCAGCGCCCGGGTACGGGTACAGGCTTCACCGTGCGGCCGCAGCACCTGCCGCAGGACCGCGCCATCCGACAGCCGGTCGAATCCTTCATTGATTTCGTCAAAACCCAGATACCCGGAGCGAAGTTTCTGCACCGGCAGTTTGCCACGTTGATACAGCGCGATGAAGCGCGGAATGTCACGTTTGGGCACACAACTGCCCATATACGACCCGCGGATCGATTTTTCTTCGCTGACCAGCGCCCCGTGCAGGTAGGAGAACTGCGCCGTCGAGGCCGGCAGGCCGGCGCTGACGATCATGCCGCCGCGCGCGGCGATCGCATAGGCCAGGTTCATCGCCGGAATCGACCCGGCCGTTTCGATCACGTAATCCAGCCCGCCATTCGGTCGCGTTACGTATTTCCTCAACCACATCGGCGTTGCCGGCCAGGAACGTATCGGTGGCACCGAGTTCGCGTGCCAGCTTGAGCTTGTCGGCATTGAGGTCGACGGCGACGATTCGCTCCGCCCCGGCGACGACGCCGCCCATCAGCGCGTTCATGCCGACACCGCCCAGGCCGACCACCGCCATCTGCCCGCCCGGCGGCACCTGCGCGGTGTTCAGCACGGCGCCCACGCCGGTGACGACGGCGCAGCCGAAGATCGTCGCGTCCTCCAGCGGCACGTCGTCGGGGATCTTGATCAGCGCATTCTGCGACACGACGGCATACTGCGCGAACACCGACAGGCCGCTGTAGTGATAGATCGGCTCGCCGTTCAAGCGACAGCCGCCGAGCGCCGGAGATCAGGGTGCCGTTGGTGCGCGAGGCGTTGGAGCTTTGGCAGAGGTTCGGACGCCCGCCGTTGCAGTAGCGGCAGTCGTTGCAACTGGTGACGAAGACGCTGATCACATGGTCGCCCGGCTTCAGGCCGGTGACGCCGGGGCCAACGTCCTCGACGATGCCGGCGGCCTCATGCCCCGGAATGGTCGGCAGCTTGCGCGGGCGCAGATTCTCGATGGTCGAGAGGTCGGAGTGGCAGAGGCCGGCGCCGATGATCTTGTACAGCACTTCGCCGGGACCGGGCGGGTCGAGGTCGACGGTCTCGATCGTCATCGGCTGGCTGGTGGCGTAGGGACGGGGCTTGCCCTGGGCGCGCAGGACGGCGGCTTTCATCTTCATGGCGTCATGCTTACTCCAGGCGAATTGGCTGTGCCGAGGGCGCACGGGATGGTCCGGACACGCAGAGCCATGTCGAGGAACCTGTTCTGCGGGGCTATGAAAGTCAACGACCCGAGGCGGGCGGGATTGGATCCATCTGCGTTAAAAATAGCGAGGAAAAAGTAACCAATTTCGTCGACCACGACGAGAAGAAGGCGACGCCCAGCCGGCACCCATTTAAGCCTATGGGGGCTTAGCACCAGGCTATTCGGTGGGCGCCGCCTCCGGCCCCGCTATCCGGCCCGCCGAGGTGGCTTCCTCGGGCGTCATCCGGCAATCGTCCGGTGGCACGGCCTGGTAGCGCGTCCAGTAATCCGTCCGCCCCAGCAGTGGCACGCCCAGGAACCCCCGCACCGCCAGCCGGCCGCGGTCGTCGACGTGCAGTTCCACGCCATAGACATGGCCGTTGCGCGGGTCGGTGATCTGGCCGCGCCACAGGTTGGCACCGATCTGCAAAGCGTCGCTGATTAACTGCAGCCCGCATTGCGACACGCCGCGCCAGTCGGTCGGCATCGCGTCCTCCGGGTGATCCAGCACGATCCCCGCCAGATGGGCGCACAGCGCATCGCCGCAGCGTGTGACCTCCACCACCCCGCCGCCGTCCTTGGTCTGCCAGTAGCCGATCGGTGGGTAGCCGATCGGCGACGGGTGCGCGCGCGCCGGACTGGCCCCGGCCACGCCACAGACCGCGATCAGAAGGGCGATCAGCCGAAACAACCGTATCAGCGCCTCAATCCAGGCTGCCCGAGTTGGCGAAGCGCACGCCCTGCGCTTCCAGCCGCCGGCGGGCCGCATCGATCGTCGTCCCGCCCCCTGAATCGGGTAACCCAATGCCGCGGCAGGCATCCTCGACCACCGTTACGTCGAAGCCCAGCCGGCGCGCATCCTCGGCCGACCAGGCGACGCAGAAGTCGGTGGCGAGGCCGCACAGGAACAGCCTTGTGAAGCCGCGCTGCTTCAGCCAACCCTCCAGCCCCGTCGGGGTCGAGCGATCGTTCTCGAAAAACGCCGAATAGCTGTCGAGTTCGCGGCGGAAGCCCTTGCGGATCACCACCTCCACCCGGCGCTGATCGATCGCCGGGTGGATCGCTGCGTTGGCGGTTCCGGCGATGCCGTGATCGGGCCACAGCACCTGCGCACCATAGGGCATGTCGATCGTCTCATACGGCCGCGCGGGCGGGATGGGCGCTGGCGAAGGATGCATGCCCCGCCGGGTGCCAGTCCTGCGTCGCGAACGCATGCGTGAAACGATCCAGCAGGCGGTTGACGACCGGGATGATCGCATCCCCTTCCGGCACCGGCAGTTCCCCGCCGGGCATGAAGGTGGGCTGAATGTCAATCAAACCGAGAATATCGGCTGCCATGTCTCAATCCCTGTTCAGATTGTAACGGTCGGGTTAGGGTCCGACGCTCGAATTGAGTTAACAATAAGACCTGAGGTCCGCGAAATGAAGTTGCTCCGAACCACCATCCCAGCCGCTGTGCTGGGCTTGGCGCCTGATGGCGTTGCCCGGCCACGCAGCCACGTTCAAATGGGCAAATGACGGCGACGTGAATGCGATGGATCCGGCGACCCGGCAGGAGACGGTGCAACTGTCTTTTCTGTCCAACATCTATGAACCCCTCGTTCGCGGTGACCGCTCCGTGGGGCTGGAGCCTGCTTTGGCGACATCCTGGGAGCAGACCTCGCCCACCGTCTGGCGCTTCCACCTCCGCCCCGGTGTGAAATGGCAGGACGGATCGCCATTCACCGCCGATGACGTGGTGTTCACCCTGAAACGCTTCCAGGCCAAGGACTAGTGCGATGCGCGCGCCGATGTCAGGGGTGAAGGAAGCGCGCCAGATCGACGATCTGACGGTGGATTTCGAGACTTTCCAGCCCGACCCGATCTTCCTGCAGGAACAGACCAACCTGCTGATCATGTCGAAGGCCTGGTGTGAGGCGCACAACGCCGCTGAACCGGTATTCATTGGGCAAGGAAGACAACTACGCGCTGCATTACGCAATGGGCACAGGTCCGTACAAACTGGTCTCTCGCGAGCCGGACCGGAAGACCGTGGTCGAGACCAATCCGCTATGGTGGGACAAGCCGCAGGGCAATGCCGACCGGGTCGAGTTCAATGTGATTTCCTCGGCACCGACCCGGGTCGCGGCCCTGCTGTCGGGCGAGATGGACATGATCTACTCTGTCCCGCCGCAGGACATTGCCCGAATCAAGGCCTCCCCGGACCTGAAGATCCTGGAGACGCCGGAGCTGCGGACCATCTATCTGGGCTTTAATTTCGCCCGCGACGAATTGAAGACCTCCGACGTCAAGGGCAAGAACCCCTGGCAAGACCAGCGCGTGCGGGAAGCTGTGGCGCTCGCGATCGATGAGCAGGCCATCACCAGCCGCGTCATGCTCGGCCTGGGTCATCCGACCGGGGAGATGTGGGGGCAGGGGGTGAACGGCTACGACGCTGCGCTGGACGTGCACCCCAAGCCCGACCCGGCGAAAGCGAAGCAGTTGCTGGCCGACGCCGGCTACCCGAACGGGTTCAAGGTCACGCTGGACTGCCCGAACGATCGTTACGTCATGGACGAACAGATCTGCACCGCCATCGTTTCGATGCTGGCTCGGGTCGGCATTAAGGTGGACCTGATCGCGCAGACCAAGACGAAGTTCTTCAGCAAGATCAACGCGCCCAACTACGACACCGACTTCTTCCTGCTAGGCTGGACCCCGGCTACCTATGACGCGCACAACGTGCTCTACACGCTGCTGGGCACCCGCAACGGCAAGCGCGGGGAGATCAATGACGGCGGCTATTCCAATCCTGCGCTGGACAACCTGATCGAGCAGATCGGCGTCGAGACGGATCAGGCCAAGCGCAATGCCTTGATCGAGCAGACGATCCAAATCCAGCAGAAGGAACTGCCGACCATCCCGCTGCACCAGCAGGTGATTGTCTGGGCGACGAAGAAGAACGTTTCTGTCGCACAGCCGGCGAACAACTTCTTTCCGTTCCGCTTCATTAATGTGAAGTAGGCCTGGAACCCTGGACCGTCATGGCCCGGCTTGGCCGGGCCATCCCCCTCAGCGGGGGGAGGGACCATTCCTCAGTGGCAGGAGATGGCCCGGTCAAGCCGGGCCATGACGGGGAACAACGATCCAGTCAGCTTGAAACTGCTCTAATGCGTCTCACCTCCGGCACCCGCCGTCACCTTCTTCGCGAACAACACCGTCACCGCCGCAAGCACCAGCAGCACGCCGATCACCGCGAACGCGTCGCTGAACCCCATGATCAGCGCCTGCCGCCGCACGATATTCCCGATTGCAACGATCGCCTGATGCTGCGCCGCCGCCGCATCCGATACGCCATGCGCCATGAAATATGACGACATGGCATCGATCCGAGCGCGGACTTCGTCGCGGGAGAGGGTGACGGCCTGGCCGATGATGTTGGAGTGGAACTGCTCGCGTTTCGTGAGCACCGTCGACAGCGTCGCTGTGCCGACCGCACCGCCCAGGTTCCGGAGCATGTTCGACAGCCCCGACGCAGACCCCGCCTCGCTCGGTGCAATGCCGCCGGTGGTGATAGCGCTGATCGGGGTGATCACCAAAGCCTGGCCGATGGCGCGGATAATATTGGGCACCCAGAACTGATCGCCCGCGGAGTTGAGCGACAGCGTCGTGTTCATAAAAGTGCTTGCAGCGAAGATTGCGATGCCCAGGGCGGCGATGATGCGCACATCGTAACGCTTGATCAGCATCGGGACGAACGGGATCAGCACCAGTTGCGGCAGACCGGTCCAGGCCAGCACGGCGCCGATCTGTTCGGCGTTGTATTTCTGCACCTGGCCGAGATACTGCGGCAGGATATAGACCGATCCGAACAGCGCGAACCCGACCAGGATATTGGCGATCACGCCGATGCCGAAATTGCGCCGCGTCAGCAGCCGCAGATTGACCAGCGGTTTTGCGACCGCTAGCTCGATCGCGATGAAGGCCGACAGGAACACAGCCGCAGCGATCGCCAGGTTGAAGATGAAGGGCGAGGCGAACCAGTCGTCCTTGTTGCCTTCCTCCAGCACCGTCTGCAGCGCGGCCAGGCCGATCGCCATCGTCACGATCCCGGCCCAGTCGCCCTCCTTCAGCAGGCGCAGCTGCATCGGCGTGCGCTCCAGCGTGAAGGCCAGCGCGATGACCATGATGATGCTGGGGGGCGTGTTGACGAAGAAGATCGTCTGCCAGCCATAATTTTCGGTCAGGTAGCCGCCGATGGTGGGGCCGATCGCCGGGGCGAAGGTGACCGCCAGGGCGAATACCGCCAGCCCGATCGGCTGCTGCGGTTTCGGCAGCCGGGTCAGCACCATGGTGAACGCCATCGGGATCAGGATGCCGCCGGCAAAACCCTGCAGCCCGCGCATCACGATCATCGACCCGAGGTCATGCGTGAAGGAGCAGGCGATGGAAAACAGCGGGAACAGGATCGCATTCGCCAGCATATAGCGGCGGAATGAAAACACCTTGCTCAGGTAGTCCGTCAGCGGAATGACGATGATCTCGCCGATCAGGTACGACGTCGAGATCCAGGCACCGTTATCGACGCCTGTGCCGATGCCGCCCTCGATGTCCAGCAGCGAGGCATTGGTGATCTGGATGTTCAGGATCGCCATGAAGGCGCCGATCATGCTGGCGAAGACGGCGATCCAGGACGATAGCGGCACCGTCGCCCGCGGGGCGGCGGGAAGGTGGATATCGGCAGGTGCGGCAAGGGATGACATGGCACGATCTCCTGACCGAACGCGGTTCAGCCGTGTCTGTGACGCCTTGGTATCGATCGACGGATAGACCGACATGCCGGGCCGCAGCACCACGCTCAGTGTGCTGCCCTGGTCCAGCAGGATCTTCACCGGAATCCGCTGCACCACCTTGGTGAAGTTGCCGGTGGCATTATCCGGCGGCAGCAGCGCGAACTGCTGCCCGCTGGCGGGGGACAGGCTGTCGACATGGCCGTGGAACACCTGGCCGGGGAACATGTCGACCGAGATCGACACCTTCTGGCCGGCATGCACGTCGGTCAGTTGCGTTTCCTTATAGTTGGCAACGATATAGGCCGAATCGGCCGGCACGACGGACATCAGTTGCGTTCCCGCCTGCACATATTGCCCGACGCGCAGCGTGCGGTTGCCGACGACACCGTCATTCGGCGCGGTGATCGTGGTATAGGACAGGTTCAGCTCCGCCTGGTCCTGCACCGCCTTGGCATGTCCCAGCGCCGCCTCGGCCTGGGCAAGCTCCGCGCTCAGCACATCGACCTGACGCGTGGCGTTGGCGAGCGCGGCGGCATCGCGCGTGACGGTGGCGCGCGCAGCGGCGATGCGCGACGCCGTCTCCTGCGCCTTCTGCACCGTGCCCCAGCCGTCCGAGGCGAGCATGGCGTAGCGCCGGCTATCCTGTTCGGCGAAAGTCTCCTGCGCGCGGTCCACCGCGATCGTCGCGCGTGCGCCGTCGATCACCGTCTCCTGCGCCGCCAGCGCCGCCTGCTTGTTGGCAATCGTCGCATAGGCGGCAGCAATGTCGGCGCGTGCCTGCTCCAGCGCCACCTTGAAGTCGCGCGGGTCGATGCGCGCGAGCACCTGTCCGGCCTTGATCGGCTGGTTGTCGCCCACCAGCACCTCAGCCAGGTAGCCCGACACTTTCGGCGCGATCGTCGTGTTGTCGGCCTGAACGTAGGCGTCGTCGGTCGACACCTGGAACCGGCCGGTGGTCCAGTAGTCATTCGCATACCAGGCGCCGGCCGCCAGGATGAGCAGGCCGGCGCCGGCCATCAGCATCGTGCGCAGGCCGAACCTGGCCGCCCGCGTGGCGGAGATCGTCGGTGCATCGGCGACCGAGAAGGGGACGGGGGAGAGGTTGGCGGCGGGATTGGCCTGCACGTGGGACATCGGGTTGCTCCGTGAGCAGAGAGGCATTGCCTCTTTAAGAAAATTTATGTTTTCCTAAATAAACCTCAGGCTGCCCTTGTCAAAACCGGATTAGGAAAATGACTAATTCCCAAAATGATGAAATCCACTCTCAGGCCCCCTCCCGTCGCCCGGGCCGCCCACCGGTCCGCTGCGATGAGGCGACGCTTCAGCTCATTCTCGATGCCGCGATGAACGCCTTCCGCGATGACGGCTTCGCCGGCACGGGCATGAGCGCGGTGGCGCAGCGCGCCGGTGTGTCCACCAAGACGCTGTACCGGCTGGTGCCGACCAAGACGGACCTGTTCCACCGGGTGGTCGCCGGCCGGATTGCCCGCTTCGTGCTGGAGACCGATCATCCCGACGAAACATCCGAAGACGTGCAGGCCGGGCTGGAGCGCTTGCTGACGGCCTACGGCACCCTGACTTTCGCGCCCGATGCCTTGGCGGTTTACCGCCTTGTCGTCAGCGAGACATGCCGCTTCCCCGAACTCGGCCGTACGTTCCACGAGATCGCCATCCGGCGCACCACCGAGGTGATGGCAGCGTGGCTGGAACGGCAGTGCCGCCTGGGGCGCCTGCGACTGGATGACCCGGTACAGGCGGCCGGCATGCTGCGCGGCATGATGATGATGGAGCCGCAGCGTGCCGCGCTGCTGGGCCAGGCGCCCCCGCCGGATGCGGCGCAGATCGCCGAACGGGCGAGGGCCTGTGCGGCGCTGTTTCTGCATGGTTGTGGGAGGCAAGGCTGACGCTGGGGTTCGGCGTTAGCTGGCCGCTTTAAAAGAAACCACGGAGCGGCTGCTGCGCAGCCTTCACGAAGAATACTCGGAGCGCCACGGAGGCGGTGCGCCGCGGATTATGGAGGATCGCGAACCGTCATTAAAACAGACAGCCTATATCGCGTCCGAACCGTCAGCCCGTCTCCGACAGTCCGATACGACCCCTCCGTGGCACTTCATTCTTCCTCCGTGAAGCCGCAGAGCGGCTGCTCCGTGGTTTCTTTTCAACTCCCCCCCGACCCCGCCTAAGCCAGCGTCTCCAGCAACCCCGCCATCAGCGCCGCCCGCGGCGCCAGATGCCGCCACAGGATGTGCTCGTGGCTGGCATGCGCACCCGCGCCCGGGACAGCCCAGCCCATCCAGCGTCGGCACGCCCATCGCCGCGGTGAAATTGCCGTCCGATCCACCGCCGCGATGCTGCCGCGGCAGCGCCAGCCCGACCTGCTCGCGCGATGCCCCGCGCCTTGTCGTACAGCGCGAGGATGCCGGCGCTCTCGGCATAGGGCGGCCGGTTCATGCCGCCCTCGACCACCACCCGGCAGCCCGGCGTCAGCGCGGTGCAGTCCCAGCAGCGTGCGCTCCATCGTGCTCGCCGTCGGCGACCGAGTTGACCCGCAGGTCGATCTCGCACCCGGCATCGGGGGAGATCACGTTCGGCCGCGACCCGCCCCAGACCGGCGCGGCGTTCAGCGTGATGCCGCGATCGAGATCCACCATCCGGTGCAGCCGCAGGATCTGATGCGCCAGCTCCACGATCGCCGAGGCGCCGTCCTCGAACGCGCTGCCGGAATGCGCGCCGCGGCCCTCGACCCGCATCGACGAACCGGCCGACGCCCTTGCGCGCGGTGACGCAGGCGCCGCCGTGCGCCGGCGGGTTCGGGGATCAGCACGTAGGCGGCCTGCGCGGCCTCCGCTCGATCAGCCAGCGGCAGGTCGGGCTGCCGACCTCCTCGTCCGGCGTCAGCAGCAGCACGATCGGCCGCGGCGTCGTCGACGCCCTGGTCGCAGGATCGAGCGCACCGCGTGGAACGCCAGGAAACTGCCGGCCTTCATGTCGTAGATGCCGGGCCCGTGCGCCTTCTCGCCGTTCACCTGATACGGCATGCGCGTCCAGCGTGCCGTGCGACCAGACCGTGTCGAGGTGCCCGGCCACCAGGATCGGCTTGCCGCTCGCCTGGCGTGCGCGCGATCAGGTTGTCGCCGATAGCCGTCGCGGCCGGGGATGCGGGTGAGCGTCGGCGCCCGCCCGCGCCAGTTCGCCCTCGGCCACGTCCATCAGCCGGTTGACCGCGGCCGCGTCGGTGGTCGGCGTTTCCAGCCTCACCCAGTGCTGCCAGTTCGGCCAGCAGGTCTTCCGAGGTCCCAACATTCACCGACGTCATGCGGTCAATCCTTTGTGCGAACGGTCCGGACGTGCCGCATTCGGCTTGATCGCCGGTCGCCACATCACGACAACCGACCGTACACGAAATCCACGTCTGGCCAACCCGCGTTCGTTCGGCGCCGGCGCCAGCACTGACCAGAGGTAACGCATGACCACCGGCCTGTTCTTCGAGGACCTTCAGATCGGCCAGACCGCGAGCATGGGCAAGACGATCACCGAGGCCGACATCCTGATGTACTCGGCGGTCAGCATGGA
Source organism: uncultured Alphaproteobacteria bacterium (assembly GCA_963771475.1). GTDB lineage: Bacteria > Pseudomonadota > Alphaproteobacteria > Acetobacterales > Acetobacteraceae > Rhodopila. Next base: position 148,777 of record CAVYTN010000007.1, read on the forward strand.
CACCAACCCGCTGCATCTGGACGCCGAGTTTGCCGCCGAGTCCCGCTTCGGCGCTCGGATCGCACATGGCATGCTTTCGGCCGGTGTGATCTCCGCGGTGCTGGGCACGCAGTTACCCGGGCCGGGTGCGGTCTATGTCAGCCAGTCCCTGACCTTCAAGGGGCCCGTCCAAGCGGGCGACACGGTGCGGGCGTTTGTGGAGATCACGGATTTGAATCCTGCCGAAAAAGCGGGCCACTCTGCGCACCCGATGTCTCGTCAAGGAGGTTGTGGTGATCGACGGTGAAGCCTGCGTCCTGGTACCGTCCCGCGGCTGATGCGTATTTTCCGTGACTGGCGGGAAGTGCCCGCGGATGCGCGCGGCGCCACCGTCGCCCTGGGCAATTTCGACGGCGTTCATCGCGGCCATGCCGGCGGTGATCCGGGCTGCCCACGCGGCCCGCCCCGACGCGCCGCTGGCGGTGCTGACGTTCGAGCCGCATCCGCGCGAGATCTTCCGGCCGGACGATCCGCCCTTTCGCCTGACGCTCTCGGCCGAACGGGCCGACGCACTGGCGGCGTTGGGCGTACACATCCTCTATGAGCTGCCGTTCAACCACGACTTCAGCCTGATGGGGGCCGACGAGTTCGTCGCGGATGTCCTGCATCGCGGCATCGGCGCGCGGCACCTCGTCTCGGGCCAGGACTTCGCGTTCGGTCATCGCCGCGGCGGCAACACGGGTTTCCTTGCCGGCCGGGCCGAGGCGCTGGGCATGGGGTTGACATTGGTTTCACCCGTGACGGATGAGGGCGGTCCGCTGTCCTCGACGCGCATCCGGCGGGCGCTGCAGGACGGCTATCCGGAGCGTGCGACGGCCGATCTGGGGCGGCCCTGGGCGATCCGTGGCGCGGTAAGCCACGGCGACAAGCGCGGCCGCACCATCGGCTTCCCCACGGCGAACGTACCGCTCGGTCGCCATCTGGAGCCGGCGCGGGGGGTCTACGCGGTGACGATCCGGCTGGCAGACGGGTCGTGGCACAAGGGCGTGGCGAATATCGGCCGCCGTCCGACGGTGAACACCGGCCCGGAAAGCCGGCTGGAGGTCAACCTGTTCGATTTCAGCGGTGACCTTTACGACCAGGACATCACCGTGGCGCTGCATGCGTATATCCGGGCGGAGGTGAAGTTCTCCGGCCTGGACGCGCTGAAGGCGCAGATCGCGGCGGATGCCGCGGAGGCGCGGCGGTTGCTGGCTGGCTGATCGACCCCTGGTCGTTGGCGCTGGTTCTCGTGCCCCGTCCTGGCCCGCCTGCCCCGTCATAGCCCGCCTGCGCCCCGTCATGGCCCGCCTGCCCCTGCCGTCATGGCCCGCCTGTCCGTCATGGCCCGCCTGCCCAGTCATGGCCCGCCTACCCCGTCATGGCCCGGCTTGACCGGGCCATCTCCCTCAGTTGGCACCTATAGCGTCCAGCTCCTGTCGTGTTGCCGACGACCATGCCGCGCCGGCAGGAGATGGCCCGGTCAAGCCGGGCCATGACGGGAAACGGGAAGGAAACACGGGCCATGACGGGAAGGAAACAAGCGTGGCGTGGCGCCACCCCCCTTTCGGCAATTCATTCCGCCTCCTACAGTTTCACCAACAACGCCCCGGAGGTCCCATGCTTCGCCGCCGCACCGTACCTGCTCGCCGCCCCGGCCATCGTCGCCTCCTCCAGCCTTGGCGCGGCGGAGCGGGTGAAGGTCGGGGTCATGTTTCCGCTGACCGGCGCGTCCGCGGCCTCGGGCGGTGAGGCCAAGGCCGCGGTCGAGGTCGCCTCCGAAATCATCAACACCGGTCGCCCCGACCTGAAGGGTATGACCGTCGGCACCACCGCCGGCCTGCCGGGCCTGAACGGCGCGACGATCGAGCCGATCTTTGTCGATCACCGCGGCGACCCGTCGATGGCGCAAAGCCTGGCGCAGAAGCTGATCACAGGCGACCGGGTAGCGGCGCTGTTCGGGGCGTATCATTCCTCCTGCGCGATGACTGCCACGACGGTGTCGGAACGCTATGGCGTGCCCTTCGTCGTGGCCGATTCGGTCGCGGCCAATATCACCGGCCGGGGCTTCAAGTTCACCTTCCGCGTCACCCCGATCGCCACCAACTTCGCCGACAGCTACATGCGGTTCCTAAAGGACCAGAAGCAGGCGGGCCGGACGGTCGAGGACGTTGCGGTGGTGAACGAGAACACCGACTACGGAACCTCGGTCGGAGACGCTATCGCGGCCGAGGCGACCAAGGTCGGCTTCCCGGTCTCGATCCGCATCCCCTACAGCGCCAACGGGCCCGACGTCTCGGCGCAGGTGTTGCAATTGAAACAAAAGAACCCGTCGGTCGCGCTGTTCGTCAGTTACGCGTCCGATGCGATCCTGTTCATGCGGACGATGAAGACGCTGGACTACATGCCGCCGATGATCATCGGCGATTCCGCGGGGTTTTCCGATCCGGCCTTCCTGCCGGCGGTCGGTGGCATTGCCAAGGGGCTGGTCAATCGCAGCGTCTGGAGCAAGGGCCCGCCCGGCAGCCTCTCGGCCGCGATCAATGCGATATACCAAGCCAAGACCGGCAATGAGATCAGCGACGTCTCCGGCCGCTCGATGCAGGCCTTCTTCGTGCTGGCGGACGCGTTGAACAGGGCGGGCTCGACCGATCCAGCGAAGGTGCAGGCAGCGCTGAAGGCGACGGCGATGCCGCACGGCGCGATGTTCATCGGCTATCGCGGCGTGCGCTTCGACGACACCGGCCAGAATGTCGAAAGCGCCACCTATCTGACCCAGCTTCAGGGCAAGGATTACGTCACGGTCTGGCCGGAGGACGCGGCAGTGGCGAAAGTCTCCTGGCCGATGGCTGGCTGGCGTTGACCCCCGCGACGGACCAGTCCGCCGCTCTTTCGCGGCCTCCCGCCAATCGTTCCGCCTTCGAGCGTTCCGCCGCCAGTCGTTCCGCTGCCAGCCGTTCCGACAGCGCTCTTTCCACCAGGAGCGGGCCCACGGGATCGTCGAACAGCTTGGTTCCGTGGGAGCGTCAGGACGCCTTGCGGCTCGGGCGCTTGCGCGGTGCCGGTTTCTCCGCCTTGGCGCCGGCTTTCGGCTTTTCCTCCTGCGCCAGGCTGGCCTTCAGCGCGGCCATCAGGTCGATCACGTTATCGGGTCTTTCATCGGGCGCCTGGTCCGGCGTGATGCCTTCGCCCTTCAGCCGCGCGGCGATGATCTCCCTCAGTTTTGCGGCGTAGCGGTCCTCGGTATCCTCGGGTTGGAACTGGCCCAGCTGGCGGCCGATCAACTGTTGCGCGAGGTCGACCATCGACGGATCCGGCCGTTCATCGCGCAGGTCGGACCAGAGCGGTTCGGCGTCCCACAGGTCGCGCGGCTCATGCAGCGTGTGGCAGATCATGCCGCCCCCGGATGGCAGGATGGCGACCGGGCGTTCGCGTTGCGAAATGACGACGCGCGACAGGGCCGCCGCGCCTGCCTCGCGGATCGCGTCGCGCAGCACGGCGAAGACGTCCTCGCCGGCGTCGCCGTCGGGCGCGACGTAATAGGACGTGTCGAAAAAGATCGGATCGATCGAGGCCGCATCGACGAATTTTGCGATCTTCAGGGTGCTGGAGCTTTCGATCCTTGCCTGCTTGAAGTCCTCGTCATCCAGCAGCAGATATTTGTCTTTTTCGAACTCGTAACCTTTGGCCAGTTCGCTGCGGGTCACTTCCTCATCCGTCCCCGCGTCTACCGTCACCATGCGGATGCGGTTTCCGGTCTTGGGATTGATCAGATTGAAGTGCAGGCCGCCACCGCCGCGCAGCACGCTGTGCAGGGCGATTGGACAGGAAACCAGCGCCAGCCGAAGATGGCCGCGCCAGATGGGGCGGGATGCCATGTGGAACCTCGATACCGATCACATGGGAACGCGTGCCGCCCTGGTTGGTTCTATCCTGCGAGCGTGCTTCCCGATACCAAGGGGCGGACGGTAACGGTCGTGCGATGGAGATAGCCGATCTCCCAAGACCGCCGTAGAAGGCCGGCTGTCGAAGGCCGGCTATCGAAGGCCGGTTGTCAACCGCTGGTTGTCATCCGCCGGTTGTGAAAACTGGGGTCGACCTCATATACCGTGCGGTGTATGTTCACGGGAATAAAACGTGGACAAACCGCCGCAGGCGGCCCACCGAAAGGTGCCGCCGCAGTGCCGGAGGAATGATTATGGACGATGTTTCAGAGGGTTCAGCCGCCGTTCGGGCGATTCCAGCGGCGGCTCCGCCCTCCGCAGCAAAGCCCGCCTATGGTGTGCCGATCCGCGCAGTGACCGATCCGGTGGCCCAGCCTTCGGTGGCCCAGCGTTCGGTGGACTTGGCGCAGCGCTTCCGCACCGTGCGGCAGGCCACCGAAGGCTGGGTGGCGGGCCTGTCGCCCGAGGACCAGTCGGTCCAGTCGATGCCCGATGCCAGCCCGGCCAAATGGCACAGGGCGCATACGACCTGGTTTTTCGAGCAATTCGTGCTGGTGCCGCATGTGCCCGGCTACCGGGTGTTCGACGCGGATTTCGGCTTCCTGTTCAATTCGTATTACGAGGCCGTGGGGCCCCGCCACGCTCGGCCGTCCCGCGGCCTGTTGACCCGCCCGCCGGCCGATCGGGTCACCGCCTATCGCCGCCACGTCGATACGGCGATCGCCGACGCGCTGCCGTCGTTGGACCCGGACGTGCTGGCAATCGTCGATCTGGGGCTGCATCACGAACAGCAGCACCAGGAGCTGCTGGTCACCGACATTCTGCACGCATTTTCCGGCAATCCGCTGCTGCCCGCGTTGCTGCCCGGCTGGATCGAACCGCTGGAGGCGCCGGAGGCCACGTTCCTGTCGATGCCCGGCGGCCTCGTGACCCAGGGATATCCCGGCGACGGGTTCTGCTTCGACAACGAACAGCCGCATCATCGCGTCTGGCTGGAGCCGTTTGCCATCGCCTCCCACCCCGTGTGCAACCGGGATTGGGCCGGGTTCATCGAGGATGGCGGCTATCGGACGCCCTCGCTGTGGATGTCGGATGGTTGGGCGACGGTGCAGGCCAATGGCTGGGACGCGCCGTTGTACTGGCGCCGTCAGGATGATGACTGGTACCAGTTCGGTCCGGGCGGCCTCGCACCGCTGGTACCTGACGCGCCGGTGCGCCATGTCAGTTGGTATGAGGCCGACGCCTTCGCCCGCTGGTCCGGCGCCCGCCTGCCACTGGAAGCGGAGTGGGAGGTTGCGGCCACGCATCGCGGCTTTGCCGCCGCCGCGAAATCGGTCTGGCAATGGACCGAGAGCGCCTATCGGCCATACCCCGGATACCGACCGGCCCCGGGGGCGATCGGCGAGTATAACGGAAAATTCATGATCAATCAGATGGTGCTGCGCGGCGGCTCGCTGGCCACGCCCGCGGGCCACACACGGCTCAGCTACCGGAACTTCTTCCACCCTGACAAGCGATGGCAGTTCAGCGGCCTTCGACTGGTAAAAGACCTGTAACGGGAGAAACGTCTTGCCGAACGACCCAGGCTTCCTGCCGCAACCGCGGCCCGATACCGTTTTGCCCGATATTGCCATGACTGCGCTCAAAGGCCTTACCGCCGGGCGCAAGACGCTGCCGCCCTCGCTGTTCTATGACGAGGAGGGCTGCCGGCTGTTCTATGAGATCACCCGACTTCCGGAGTATTACTTAACAAGAACGGAAACCGCGCTGCTTGGTCGCCTCGGCACAGAGCTTCTGCCACCTGGGATGACGCACGCCACGCTGGTCGAATTCGGCGGCAGCGATGAGACGAAGGCGCGCTTCCTGCTGGATCTGAAGGGTCGTTTCGATCGTTACATCTCGGTCGATGTGGCCGAGACGGCACTGTATGCGATGCGCGAGCGGCTGGCGCGCAGTCACCCCGGGATCGAGGTCGTTCCGGTCGTCGCCGATTTCATGCAGGCCATGCGCCTGCCGCCGATCGAGGGACCGCGGCTCGGTTTCTTCCCCGGCTCGACGATCGGCAATCTCGATCCCGAAGCCGCTCGGGTCTTCCTCGCCTCGGCACGCGCGGCGCTGGCGCCCGAACCATGGTTCCTGCTGGGGGCCGATCTGCGCAAGAGCCCTGGTATCCTGCTGCCGGCCTATGACGATGCGGCCGGCGTCACCGCGGCGTTCAATCTCAACCTGCTGGTGCGCCTGAACCGGGAGGCTGGGGCGGATTTCGACCTGTCGGGGTTCCGTCACGAGGCAATGTGGAACGATGAGGCAAGCCGGATCGAGATGCATCTTGTGTCGATGCAGGAACAGACGGTGCGACTAAAGGGCCAGACGATCCATTTCGATACGGGTGAAACCATCCATACCGAGAACAGCTATAAGCACACGCCCGAAGCGATGGTTAAGATCGCGAGTGCGGCGGGGTGGCGGCTGCATCGGACCTGGACGGATGCCGGGGGGTTGTTCGGGGTGTTCCTGTTTGGGGTGTGAGTCTTTGGGGGTGCTGGGCGTTCGGGGGTGGAAAGAAACCACGGAGGCGGCCGCTGCGCGACCTTCACGGAGGATGCACGGAGGGCCACGGAGGGATGGTGGTGCCGGCGCGGGGAATCCGGCGGGGCCGGCGGTCCAGGGTATGTGGATCCCGGTCAGCGCGAAGCGCAATCATCGAAGGCCGGCGTCCAACCGCCAGCGGGGCGACGCGCCCCCGACCACCTGATACAGCATCTCCGTGGTCCTCCGTGCGTCCTCAGTGAAGCCGCGAAGCGTGCGCTCCGTGGTTTCTTTCCTGGCCCCCTCGAACCCCAAGAACCCCTCAAGCCGGCTTCGACGGCGCCACCGGCTTCCGCGGCCCATACGTCGGAGCGCGCGTCAGCAGCCGGGTGAAGCTGACCACGCTGCCCGAACCCGCAAAGATCGCCCCCAGGCCCAGCGCCAGGGACGGGCCGAAGGTCATTGACAGGCTGAAGCACAGCGCCACCATCGCCGCGCCGATCGCCTGGCCGACCAGGCGGGAGGTGGCGACGATGCCGCTTGCGCTGCCGCTGCGTTCGGGGGGCGCGCTGGTCATGATCGCCCGCAAGTTGGGTGACTGGAAGAACCCGAACCCGATGCCGCAGATCATCATCCGCCAGACGATCCCGAACGTCCCCGGATGCCCCGGCATGAAGGCGATCAGCGCCAGCCCCAGGCTCAATACCGCCAGTCCGCAGCCGCCCAGGATCGCCGAGGGATAGCGATCGGCCATCGGCCCCGCGATCGGTGCGGCGAGGGCCGTCATCACCGGCCAGGGCGTCAGCAGCAGCCCGGTCTGCACCGCCGACAGCCCCAGCACGGTCTGGAAATAGAAGGGCAGGGCGACAAAGGCGAGGCCCTGGGCGATGAACGAGCAGACCGACGTCGCCGAGGACAGCGCGAACATCGGCCGCCGATACAGGTCCAGCGGCAGCAACGGCGCCGGCAGGGCCAGTTGCCGCAGGATCAGGAACGTGCCGGATGTCAGGGCGATGGCCACGCAAAGCGCGGTGACCATCGCCGAGGCGCTATGTGCACCCTCGCCAATGGCAAAGATCAGGAAGCCGAAGGTCAGCGCGTTCAGCACCGCGCTGCGCAGGTCGAACTTATGGTCGTTGCGCTTCGTCTCCGGCAGCACGCGCAGGCCCAGGACGAAGGAGATGATGCCGAACGGCACGTTGATCGCGAACAGCCACTGCCAGGAGGCGACCGACAGGATGCCGGCGGCGACCGTCGGCCCCACGGCAGTGGAGACGGCGACGGTCAGGGCGTTGATGCCGAAGCCGCGGCCGAGGGATTTCGACGGGTAGATGAAGCGGATCAGTGCGGTGTTGACGCTCATGATCCCGCTGGCGCCGATGCCCTGGATGATCCGAGCGCCGGTGATGGTCGGCAGCGACCAGGACAGGGCGCAGAGCAGGGAGGAGAAGGTGAACAGCGCCAGGCCCCAGACATAGACGCGCCGGTAGCCGAAGATCTCACCGAGGGAGGCGAAGGGCAGCAGGGTGACCACCACCGCGAGCTGATAGGCATTGACGATCCAGACCGAATCGGCGGGCTGCGCGTTGAGGTCCTGGGCGATGGTCGGCAGGGCCGTGTTGGCGATCGACGTATCCAGCGCCGCCATGAAAATCGCGACGATCAGGGCGCCGACGGCGGCGAGAAGCCTCGGGCCGCGCAGTCCGTCTTCGGGGATGGTGATGCTCAAGAGTCCTCGGATCCGTTTGAACAGGCGCGGCGGGGCTGCATAGCCCATAAGCGCGGCGCTGAGGCGAGACGCGGGCGAATGCCTGATCAGCCCGGTGCGCCGGGTGGGGGATCAGATGGTGGCGGCTGCCGGACTTGCCGTCCGACGGTCGGAACCGGGCCGTCAAAATCTCGCTGCCGGAACCGGATTACGGCCTGGCCGACGCAGCAAACGCAGGCGGGCGCTCGGCTGCGGATCCCCTCTGGCTAGCCGGTATCCGAAGGACCATATTGCTGCGGTGACAACCGCGAAGCGAAATACAATGCCGCGCTTGAAGTCCTTGTTTGCCGCGTTCCTCGCCTTGGCCATTCTGGTGGCCCCGGGGCTCGCGCTGGCGCGTGCCGGGAGCGGGTCGTCCTTCGGCAGCCGTGGCAGCATGACATTTTCGGCACCACCGGCCACGCAAACCGCGCCCTATTCCGCGGCGCCGATGCAGCGGAGCATGACGCCCACGCCTGGCTCGCCGTCCTATGGCAGCCAGCCTTATAATTCGCCGGCCTTCGGCGGTGGCGGCTTCATGTCGGGACTGATGGGCGGCCTGATCGGCGCCGGCATCGGCGGCCTGCTGTTCGGCCACGGTTTCTTCGGCGGCGGCATGCACGGCTTCGGCTTCTTCGGCTTCATCCTGCAACTGCTGATCATCTTCTGGGTTGGCCGGTTCCTGTACCGCACATTCTTCAGCGGCCAGACGGTCATGGCCAACGGCCCGAACATGTTCTCCCGTGGCGGCTTCATGGGCGGTGGAATGCCCAGTGGCGGTGGTGGTGGTGGTGGCGGCAGCAGGCCCGCGCAGATCCAGATCGGGCCGTCCGACTACCAGCAGTTCGAACAGGGGCTGAAAGGCATCCAGGCAGCCTGGAGCGCGCACGACCTGAACGGTCTGCAAGCGATGGCGACGCCGGAGATGGTCGGTTATTTCAACGAACAGCTCTCCGACCAGGCGAGCCGGGGCGTGCGCAATATCGTCAGCGACGTGGCGCTGGTTTCCGGCGACCTGTCGCAGGCCTGGGCCGAGGGCGGGCGGGAATATGCCACGGTGGCGATGCGGTTCTCGATGACCGATGTGACGCGCGACGGCGCCGGGCGGGTCGTCGACGGCAGCCCGACGGAGCATGTGGTGGCGACCGAGATCTGGACCTTCGTGCGCTCACCCGGCGGGCACTGGGTGTTGTCGGCGATTCAGCAGGCGCGCTAGGAACTTCGCCCAAGGGGCGTGTAGAAACATTGCCCAAGGGGCATCCAGGGACGTCGCCCAAGGGGCGGTGTTTCACGGCCGCTCCGGTAACGTCCGGCAAGCAGGTGACGATCCATGACCGCTGTTGATCCGCTGGCTTATTCCGACGCCAAGCTGCGTCGCATCCTGTCGACCGTGCATACCATCGCCATGGTGGGCGTGTCCTCGAACTGGAACCGGCCCAGCTACTTCGTCATGAAGTATCTGCAGGGGAAGGGCTATCGGGTGATCCCGGTCAATCCTGGCCTCGCGGGCCAGGAACTGCTGGGCGAGCACGTCTACGGCATCTCTGCGCGACATCCCCGAGAAGATCGACATGGTCGATGTGTTCCGCGCGTCGGAGCATGTCGGGCCGGTGATGGACGATGCGATCGCGATCGGCGCGCCGGTGGTGTGGATGCAGCTTGGCGTCCGCAACGACGACGCGGCGGCGAAGGGCGAGGCGGCGGGGATCGAGGTGATCATGAACCGCTGCCCGAAGATCGAATTCGGGCGCCTGGGCGGCGAATTGTCCTGGTCGGGCGTGAACTCCGGCATCATCCGCAACCGCGCGGCCGAACCGCCGACGGCGCGCGGCGAGAAGAAGCGGCGGGCGCCGTCGGGGAAGAAGGACTACGGCTTCGAGACGCGTGCGGTGCATGCCGGCGCGCAGCCCGATCCGACGACCGGGCGCGCGTTCGACACCGATCTACCAGACCACGGCCTATGTGTTCGACGACGTCGACCACGCCGCGTCTTTGTTCAACTTGCACAATTTCGGCTACATCTACACCCGCCTGACCAATCCCACCGTCTCGGTGCTGGAGGAACGGGTCGCCAGCCTGGAGGGTGGGCGCGCCGCCGTTGCCGCCGCCTCGGGCCACGCCGCGCAGTTCCTGGTGTTCGCCACCATGCTGGAGCCGGGGGACGAGTTCCTGGCGTCCCGCAATCTCTATGGCGGGTCGCTGACCCAGTTCGGCCTGTCGTTCAAGAAGCTGGGCTGGACCTGCCATTTCGTCGATCCGAAGGACCCGGAGAATTTCCGCCGAGCGCTGACGCCGCAAGTGCAAGGCGATCTTTGTCGAGAGCCTGGCGAACCCCGGTGGCATCATCGTCGATATCGAGGCGATCGCCCGCGTCGCGCACGACGCCGGCACTGCCGCTGATCGTCGATAACACGATGGCCACGCCCTATCTGTGCCGGCCGATCGAGTATGGGGCGGACATCGTCACCCACTCGACGACCAAGTTCCTCGGCGGGCACGGCAATGCGATGGGCGGCATCGTCGTCGAGAGCGGCAAGTTCGACTGGGCGCAGGGCGGCAAGTTCCCGTCGATGACGGAGCCGGAGCCGGCCTATCACGGCCTGCGCTTCTACGAGAATTTCGGCGACTTCGCCTTCACCACCAAGGCGCGGGCGGTGGCATTGCGCGACTACGGCCCCACGATGGCGCCGATGAACGCGTTCCTGACCATCACCGGAATCGAGACGCTGCATGTCCGGATGGAGCGGCACTGCGCCAATGCCAAGGCGGTGGCCGAGTTCCTGGCGGGCGATCCCCGCGTCGCCTGGGTGTCCTATGCCGGTCTGGAGCAGAACGCGTACTACGCCCTGGCGCAGAAATACATGCGCGACGCGGCGGCGGGGCGGTGTTCACCTTCGGGGTGAAGGCCGGCTACGAGGCCGGGATCAAGCTGGTCGAGAGCGTCGGGCCTGTTCTCTCATCTGGCCAATATCGGCGACACGCGCAGCCTGATCCTGCACCCGGCCTCAACGACGCACCGGCAGTTGACAGACGAGCAGCGCCTGGCGGCCGGCGCGGGGCCGGACGTGATCCGGCTGTCGATCGGGCTGGAGACGGCGGCGGACCTGATCGCGGACCTGGATCAGGCGCTTTCGGTGGGCGGGTAGAGCCTGGGCGGCCGAGTTCGTCGCGACATTCGTTGGTCTGGGATCGCTTCGGCTCCGCGAAAACCTCACACGGAGCCGGCCCGCAAGCGGGCCTTGAACGGAGGAAGCCGGAGGGCACGGAGTCGTTGCTGGGGCGTCGCCGGGACAGGTTTGAGCCGCAGGTTCCCGCAAGGCTTATGTTTGCCAGAGCCGTTTTGAGCTTACCGGATTCCCCACCCTGTCATGCGCTGGCAGATTTCGTTCGGTTCCGTAACGCGCGAAGCGCCCTGAAACGCGCAGCGCAAATCACACCGCGAAGCGGCCCACGCCCCAATGCCGTCGTGAAACAACAACTCCGTGTCCTCCAACTTCCTCCGTTCAAGGCCCGCTTGCGGGCCGGCTCCGTGTGAGGCTTTCACCCAAGCCGATATCCGCACAGACGCATCCGCAAGAGATTCACCCACTCATCCGCCGAACCACATTCTCCAGCAACCGCGACACCGGGCCGGTGAACCCGCCGCCCTGCCAGAGGCTGCCACAGAAGGTGATGGAGCCGACCGCGAAGACCGCCCCACCGGATGGCGTCTCGAACCAGATGATCTCCGCCCGCTTCAGCGCCTCGACCGCCTCCCCGGTCAGCGTGGCGGTGTGGGAGAGGAGTTCCTCCGGCACCACGGTCATTGACGCAGGCGGATTCTCCGATCGAGCGAGGATGACGGTGTTGCGGGGGGTGCCGAGGGCGAAGTCGGCGCGGTCGAGTTCAAAGCCGGCGGCGCCGCCACCTGACAGGCCATAATCACCGAGGACATCGGCCTCGATGCCGTCGAACATCCAGGCGAAGCGTGGGTCGTAGGAGGCCGCGGTGCGGCGGTAATACGTGCCCTCGAACAGGCCCTGGCCGGTGAAGCCGAGGCCGGCCAGCATCTGCGGCGGCCGGCGGGATCGGCGCCACATGCCGCCAAGCTGTCCGTCGAGCTGGTTGAAATACTCGCCCGGTTCGGCCGCCCAGGCTCGAATGCCGCCCTCTGCTCTGCGGATCTCCATCACATGCGGCAAGGCCGGATCGCGGGCGATGCGCCAGTAGAAGCCGTTGCCGCCCAGATAGACCAGCCGCCCGCCGCCAGCCTTGTAAGCCTCCAGCGCGTCGAGCATGCGCAGCGTGTGGTATTCCGGATGGCTGCCGGTCAGCACGGTGCGATAGGGCGTCAGCAGGGCGACGCCCTCATCGTCGAGGTCCTCGTCGGTGACGACGTCGTAGGCGAACCCCTTGTCCTCCAGCCATGCCAGCAGATGCGTGTCGGCGGTGAAGTGCCGGAGGCCGGAGCCGTGCGGGTCGTTGAAGGTCAGGTAGCCGGGCCGCATCGTCAGGATCGGCCGCAGCCGTGACGCCAGCGCGATGCCGGACCCGTCGGGATGCCGGTTATAGGTCGAGCCCTGATAGATCGGATAATCGTCGGGATTGTGCGGATAGGCGCCCCAGTCGCGGATCCGCGCCCGGAACGCGTCATCCAGGTTGGACACGCCGGTGGTTGGAATAGGCCAGATAGGTCAACGTGGAGGCCAGGAACACGATCGGCGCCGGCTTCGCGTCGCGGGCAGGCAGGACCCAGAACGGCAGCCAGTCCTCGCCGTCGGCGCAGGTCATGTGCAGCAGCCAGACGCCGCTGCGCAGGCCCGCGGGCACGGTGAAGGAGAACGCCACCGGCCAGCGGCAATCCGACAGGTCGTCGGCGTGGAAATGGATGGCGGCGTAGTCCTGCGGCGCATGACGCCAGCAGGTTTCCCGCCCGGTCCAGCGCGCGCCCACCACCGCCCGTGTGGGCATGTTGACGACCTCGCCGTGACAGGCCTGGGGGCCGATATCGACGACGCCGATCCCGCCGATGTCGCGGCTGAAATCCCAGCCGGCCAGCAGCGGCGCGGGCGGATCGGCCAGCGTCGACACCGCGTCCGGCCAGGCCGCGACGAAGCCGCCGAGCAGGGCGGGATCTTCGATCTTGCCGGTGAAATGGTGTCGTGGATGGTCCGGCTCCTCAGCGCCGATCAGCACGCATCCGGCGCCGGGCAGGCGGAGGCCGGGGGTGGTCGCCTCGGTCTGGCTTGGTGTCGCGCCGGCGATGTCGGTGCAGCCCAGACAGCAGGCGTCCGCTGGCCGGATCGGCCGACAGCCAGACGCGATACCAGTCTCGGGCGAACAGCCTGGCGGGCAGGGCGATATCGGCCTTGCCACCGGCCCAGGTCACGCGGCCCCATAGCCCGCCGGTATCGATCCCGAAGCCGAGGGATGTGACCCCGTCGCTTGCGGTCAGAATCGCCTGGGTCCGATCGACACGGCCTGGGCAGATCAGCGCCGAGGCGGTGACGGGGGCGTCCGGCGACCGATCTGGGCCCCGGTCGATCCGTGCGTAGGAGCCGGCCGGGACGTCATGGTGCGTGCCCGTCCGGGTGATGTCGAACTGCGCGGCATGGTCCTCGAACCGGAGGCCCGGGCCGTCCGGATTGGGATCGCCACAGATCAGCCGCTGCAGTCGAACGCGGTAGGGACCCGGCTGGCGCAGACTGACATGCGCAGTGAGGGTTTCCCCCGGTCGAGCGGAGAGGCGGTCGAGATAGCCGGTGATCGGCAGGGTGGCCGGGGTCATAGGCGCAGTTTAATCGCCGAGGGGCGGGGGCGGAAGGGTGGGTGGCGGCGCGCCGCGCGCATACCGCTCAGCGCGTTGGGCTGCCGCTATCAGACCGCCGGGGCGGTCATCCGCTTGATCGTGTCCGTCGTGCTGTGGCCCTCTTGCAGCGTCACCAGCACCACCTTGCCGCCCCAGCCCTGCACCAGATCGGGGCCCACCACCTGGTCGACCGTGTAGTCCGACCCTTTCACCAGCACGTCCGGCCGCAGCGCGGCGATCAGCTCCAGCGGCGTGTCCTCGTCGAACAGCATCACCAGGTCGACCGGCGACATCGAGGCCATCACCGTGGCGCGCGCGATCTCGTTCTGCAGCGGGCGGGACGGGCCCTTCAGCCGCTTGACCGAGGCGTCCGTGTTCAGCGCCACGATCAGCCGGTCGCAGGCGGCGCGCGCCTCGCTCAGCAGGCGGACATGGCCGGGGTGGATCAGGTCGAAGCAGCCATTGGCGAAGCCGACCTTCAGGCCGCGGCGCTGCCAGTCCAGCACCCTCTCGCTTCGCCGCCTCCAGGCTGACGACCTTGCGGTCGGTCTGCACCAGGTCGTCGAGGTGCAGCACGTCCAGCAGTTCCTGCCGCGACACCGTCGCGGTGCCCTGCTTGCCGACGGAAATGCCGGCGGTGACGTTGGCCAGCATCGCCGCGTCGGGCAGCGACGCGCCGGCGCCCAGCGCCACCGCCAGCGCGGCCACCAGCGTGTCGCCGGCGCCGGAGACGTCGGCGACTTCGCGCGCGCGGGTCGGCAGATGCAGCGCCGGCTGGCCTCGGCAGCACCAGGGTCAGGCCCTTGGCGGAGCGGGTGACCAGCACCGCCTCGCCGCCGGTGGCGTCCAGCGCGACGCGGCCGGCGCGATCGGCTTCCTCGTCATCGTCGGCCGTCGATATGCGTGGCGACCGCGCACCTCATGCTCGTTCGGCGTCAGGACGGTGGCGCCGCGATAGGCGGCGAAGTCGACCGCTTCGGATCGGCGATCACCGGGCGCTTCGCCTCCTGGCACTGCGCCAGCACGCGATCCAGCACGCCGTCGCACAGCACGCCCTTGGCATAGTCCGACAGCACGACGAGGTCGACATGTCGGCAGGTGCGCGGCGACGGCGGTCAGCACCGCGTCGGCCGTGGCTGCGTCCAGCGGCGCCGTCGTCTCCTCGTCCAGGCGCAGCAACTGGTGGGACGCCGGTCATGAAGCGCGTCTTCGCGGTGGTCGGGCGGCCGATGGCGGCAACCAGCGCGCGGCGTGATGTTCTCGGTCGCTTCCGACAGGCGCTGCACCGTGGCCCCGGCCTCATCGTCGCCGATCACGCCGACCAGCACGGCCTGGCCGCCCAGCGTGGCGATGTTCAGGGCGACGTTCGCCGCACCGCCCAGGGTGCTGCGGTCGCCGGCGGGGCGCAGCACCGGGATCGGCGCTTCCGGCGACAGGCGCTGAACCGATCCGCTGACATAGCGGTCGAGGATGACGTCGCCGATCACCAGCACGCGCGCCGCATGAAAATTCCGCACCACACCCGACAAGTTCGCTGTCGCTTGGTGGTGCCGCCCGGCCAACGTTGGTGGCGATGAATGTCATGCGTCGGGTCCGTCGCGGTTGGCGTCTCAAGGCTGCCGTTCATTAGCAAACCGGTTCCGCCGCTGCACGCGCAAAAAGCAGAGACAATGTTGTTCCATCGCGCAGGGGGAACGGCTATTGGAATGAGGGTATTACGAATACGGGATGGTGCAAGGTCCGGCCAGCCATTCTAAGGTTTGCAACTGTCTGCCTGGAGAGCCCGTGAAATATCTCCCGCCTTTCGAACTGATCCGCCGGTCGATCGAAATTTCCACCGTCCAAGGTGAACTGCACGTCAGCGTCTCCTATGAAAATTTCATCGGTCTGCTGCGAACGCTGATCCGCGGCATCGACGTTGATGAGGCATGGTATGTCCGTGCCTACGAAGACATCGGCGATGCCATTCGCAAGGGTATCGTCAAATCCGCCCGGCAACATTTTGTCGATGACGGTTACTTCGAAGGCCGGCTGCCGTTTCCGATGAACGTCGACGAGAAATGGTATCTCGCGGAAAATCCCGATGTCGCCGACAGCCTGCGCAAAGGGACCGTCCAGTCGGCGCAGGAACATTTCGAAAAGGATGGCTATCGCGAAGGCCGCCTGCCGTTTGGCATGTGATGCGTCATCCAATCGCCTGCCGTCCATCCGGGCGGCGCCGAATTCCGCCGACCGGATCAGGCTGTCATCCAGGTGACCGACAGGACGGGCGTCCGCATGCCGCGTAAAACCAACAGCAAGGATCAAGCGGCCAGACGGCGCGCCCGGCAGCGGGCCCCCGCGGATGTCGGCACGGGGGAAACCCAGGCGGGGGCGGGGGAAGCCGAACCGGCGGATGTCACCCTCGAAGTTGCCGTCCCCGATGCGCCGGACGGCACGCTGCATGCCTCTCCCGCCATTCTGATCGAGCTCGACGCCTATGTCACTGGCGGGATCGCTGGCGATCGCTTCGACATCGCGATGCGCGGCCGAGCGGTCAGCCCGGCACCGATCCAGGAGGTCCGGCTGCAGATCGGCGATCACGTGTCTGGTGCAGCCTTCTTCGGCCACCCTGAGGGGGCCGTCGAAGCCTGGATGCCGGATGGTACACCCGCCCGCCAGCGCGGCTTCCAGTTCAATCTTCCTATGCCCGGCCTCGATGCATCCGGCCTCTGCAGCTTCCAGGTCGTCGGCCGTACCGAAGGCGGGGAGGAGCACGCCGAGGACTTCACGCTCGATTTCGATGCCGCATCGGGGCATGTCGCGCTCGTCTCCGGCCCTGCCGTTCGCCGGCGTCGCCAGCGGTCCCGCCCGGCTGCACTCGATCGTATATATCGAGCAGGCAACGCTCGATCCGGATGGCCTGCTGTCGGTCTCCGGCTGGGCGCTGGCGATGGGACCGATCCTCGCGCTGCAAGTCTACGCGGATGAGGCGCGGGTCGGCAACGCGCGCCAGGGCGATGTGCGGACCGATGTCGCGGCGGCACATCCGGGCTTCCCGAACGGGCGGCAGTCGGGGTTCAGCCTGGTCTGCTCGCTCGATTCGCGCGATCTGGGCGCGGTGTTCGTGCGCGTGCAGGCCGTTTGCCCCAACGGGTTCGGCGCAGGACGTTGCCGTACCGATCCAGCGCACCGTGCGGCGTGGGCAGCCGACGGTTCAGGCCCCGGCGCAACCCTTGGGTCCGCAGCCGGACTCGCGGCAAGCTGAACCGGCGGTGCCGGTGTTCAACCTGCTGAACCAGACGCCAAGCTACGCGCTGAAGGCGGAGTTCCGTATCGAGGATGAGCCGCTGGTCGGCCTGGTGCTGTCCACCCCGTCAACCCGAGCGGTGGCGGTCGCGCCGGTCGCGGCGTCGAAGCCATCCGGCGAGATCCGCATGTTCACCGATGCCGTGCTGCTGACCGGTGACGGATGGCTCGAGGTCAGCGGCTGGGCGGTCTGCGCCCTGGGGATCGCTCAGGTGCGCGTCCTGGTGGACGACAACCCGGTCGGCCTCGCGACCTATGGCCATGACCGCCCTGATGTCGGTGCAGCCTTCCCCGACATCGCCCATGCCGGCCTGTCGGGTTTTAAATTCCGTCAACGTCTTGCTGATCGTTTCGATGGCGAGCATATTGTTTCTATTGTCGTCAAGAACCTCGCCGGCGAGGAGAAAAGCGATACGGTGCCGGCGACCGCCACCGCGATAGCGGTCGAGGCGGCGCCCGAAATCGCCCCAGGCCAGCCCCCAGGCCAGCCCGCAATCGAAGCCGCGCCGTCCGGCGACCCGGATGACTTCGCGCCGACCGTGGAACAGAGCGAAGAATTCAAGTTCGAACTGGACTCGCCCAAGCCCGTCAACGGCGAGGTGCTCGAGCACTGATCACCGGGCGCCTGACCATCGACGGCTGGCTGCTTTGCCGTTCGGGTGTCGAAACTTTCGAGATCTTTCTCGACGACCAGCGTCTGGG
Organism: uncultured Alphaproteobacteria bacterium; assembly: GCA_963771475.1. GTDB lineage: Bacteria > Pseudomonadota > Alphaproteobacteria > Acetobacterales > Acetobacteraceae > Rhodopila. The sequence continues at coordinate 166,793 of CAVYTN010000007.1, forward strand.
CGAGATGCATTACGGCCTCGCCCGCCAGGACGTCGGCATCGCATTTCCCGAATGGCCCAACGCCATCCGCAGCGGCTACGCGTTCCATTGCCCGCCGCGCAGCCTGAAGGACGGCACGCACCGGATCCGATTGGTCGTAAAGGCCATCAGTGGCCTGACCATCGAGCGAGCGTTCCGCTTCACGGTGAAGAAATCCGAGGAGAGCCAGGAACAGACCGGCGTGCGCCGCCGCATGCCACGGGTGGAAGCCGACATGCTTCTGCAATTGCTGGATGAACTCGATTACCGGCCGCGAGCGCGTTTCATTCTGCGTCAGAATGAAGCCATAGATATCGAGGCCGTCGTCCGCACGCTGGATGCGCTGCGCCTTCTGATGTGGGACGACTGGTCCGTCCTCGTCATGGCCGCCGATGCTCGGGTTGCCGCCGCATTTGGTATCATTGTTGATGAAACAATACCGGATATGTCGGACCGATTTACGATCGTTTCACCTGATGATGAGCTTGCGTGGAATGCGCCGCTGACGCGTGGTGACGACGACCGCCGCGTGCTGCACCTGCCGCTGCTCTCCGGCGATGAGCCAGGGGTGGATGCGATCCTGGAATTCGCTGTCGCGCTTGCCCGCCATGCCGATGCCGGCCTGGTCTATGGCGACGAGATCCGTGTCAGCCCTGTCTCGGGCGAGCGGGAGCCGTTCTTCAAGCCGGATTTCTCGCCCGATCTGCTGCTGTCGACCAACTATATCGGCCGCCCTGGTTCGCCACCGACTGCGCTGCTGGCGCGAAGCGGCGTCACGGCTGCGGATCGTTGCTGCCGACGGGCGAATACGACCTGGTGCTGCGCTGCACCGAGCAGGCCGGCGCCATCCACCATGTGCCGAAGCTGCTGTGCCTGCGCGGCGCCATCGCACTCGATGACGCCGGCGCAGGAAGCGTGCGGCCCTGCAGCGCATGGCCGCGAGCGCCGCGGGATCGCGGCCGAGATCGTGCCGGCCGCGGTCGCCGGGCACCTGGCGCCTGCGGCGCACGGTGCAGACCGGCAACCGGCCTGGTGTCGATCATCATCCCGACCTGCGCCGCGCAGCGGCTACATCGAGACCTGCATCAACTCGCTGCGCGACCGGACCGCCTATCGGAACTATCGAGATCATCTGCGTCGACAACATTCCCGACAGTCAGAAGTCGCGTGGAAGATCTGGCTGCAGCAGAACGCCGACAAGGTCGTCGACGATGCCGGACGCGTTCAACTGGTCGCATCTTCAACAACCGCGCGGCGCGAGGTCGCGACCGGCGAGTACCTGCTGTTCCTGAACGACGACATCGAGATCATCCAGCCCGACTGGCTCGATGCGCTGCTGGAACATGCGCAGCGGCCCGAGGTCGGCGTCGTCGGTCCGCAACTGCTGTATCCCGACGGCAAGGTGCAGCACGCCGGCATGTTCCTTGCCACGCAACGGCATCGGCCGCCACGCCTTCCGCTTCGCCGCGCACGACGATCCCGGCTATTTCGGCCTCGCACTGACCCAGCGCAACGTCATCGCCGTGACCGGCGCCTGCATGCTGATGCGCGCGCGAGCATTCGAGGCGCTCGGCCGCTTCGACGAAGCGCACCAGATCATCAACAACGATCTCGATTTCTGCCTGCGCGCGCACCAGGCCGGGCATGCTGATCGTGTTCACGCCGTATGCGATCGCTGATGCATCACGAAGCTCGCCAGCCGCGACGACATGAAGGACGTGTTCGACCTGACGCATTTCGAGGCGCAGTGGAAGACGATCTTCGCCGGCCGGCGATCCGTATTTCAACCCGCGCCTGTCGCGCCACGCCGACGACTACCGTCCGGACGACGAACCGGTGCGAGACGATGTACGCCGGCCATCCGCTGTTCCATCACGACGGAGATCAAGCGGATCCTGGTGGTGAAGCTCGATCACATCGGCGATTTCGTCACCGCGATGCCGGCGATCCGCCGGCTGAAGGCAGATCTGTTCCCGGCCGCATCGATCCACGTGCTGGCCAGCCGCGCCTCGCGCGCCTTCGTCCGCGATCGAGAACTGCATCGACGAATTCATCGCGTTCGAATTCTTCCACGCCGGTCCGGACTTGGGCGAACGGAGCATGAGCGAGGAAGACTACGAGGCGCTGCGCGACGCAGCTGCGGCCGTATCGCTTCGACCTCGCGGTCGATCTGCGCAAGCATCCTCGATACGCGCGATGTGCTGCAATATACGCCGGCGCGCTTCCTGGCCGGTTACGACTATCATGGGGCAGTATCCCGTTCTCGACATCGCGCTGGACTGGGACGGCGACCGGACGCTGCAGCGCAAGCGCAGCCATATCATCGATCGATCTGATCGACGCTGGTGGACGCGATCGGCACACGCAGCGGACGGCCGACCGGCTCGCTGATGAAGCCGCGCCCGAGCCGATGGCATCTGACGGATACTGCCGAACGACGTCGCGCGCGCTGTTCGTCAAGCCGGTGGTCGCGATCCATCCCGGCGTCGGCAACATCACGCAGCAATGGCCGGCGGAGCATTTCGCCGCGCTGATCGACCTGCTGATCGAGAAGAACGGCGTCAACATCGTGCTGGTCGGCGGCCCCGATGAGGTGGAGATCGCCGACGAGGTGATGGCACAGGTGCTGCACAGCGCGATGCCGTCGCTTCGATGGCCGGCAAGACCTCGCTGGCGGCAGCTGCCGCGCGCTGCTGCGCAACTGCGCGCTGTATATCGGCAATGACAGCGGTCCCAAGCACATCGCCGCGGCGGTCGGCGTGCCGACGATCGGCATCCACTCGGGCGTCGTCGATCCGATCGAATGGGGGCCGATCGGGCCGAACGCGGTGGCGCTGCGGCGGAACATGACGTGCAGCCCGTGCTATCTGGCGAAGGCCGAGGACTGTCCGCGCGCGCTGGCCTGTCTGCGCTCGCTGGAGCCGAACCTGGTCCACGAGACCGCCGATCTGCTGCTCGCACGGATGCCGCGCGACCGCCTGGCCAAGCCGGAGCCGGTCAAGGAGGCGGCGCGCAAGCCCTCCCGGAAGGCCAAGGGCCAACAGCAAACCGTCGGGACCGCCTGATGGACGACGCATCCCTGCTTGAACTCGCAGTCCGGCTCGCCGCCGAGGCTGCTGTCACGATCAACGCCATCCGAACGCGGCGGTTTCGCGGTGGAGCGGAAGGCGGATCGTTCGGTGGTGACCGAGGCCGATCGCGCCGCCGAGGCGGTCATCGTCGCCGGGCTGCGCGCCGCACTGCCCGGCTGCGTCGTGGTCGCCGAGGAGGAGATCGCCGCCGGCCACGTCGTTGCCGCGGCGCCGGAATTCTGGTCCGTCGATCCGCTGGACGGCACGCGGGAGTTCTCGGGCGGCGGGGACGATTTCGCGGTGAATATCGGCCTGGTGCGGAACGGTCGGCCGGTGCTGGGCGTCGTCGGCGTGCCGGCGACGGGGGAGATCTACGGCGGCATCGTCGGGGTTGGCGCCTGGATGCAGTCGGCGGCCGGGGCGCGGGTGGCGATCCGCACGCGCGTCGATTCCGCCCGAGGGGCTGACGGTGGTGGCAAGCCGCCATCATGGCGATCAGGCCCTGCTCGACCGCTATCTGGCGGGCCGCACGGTCGCCAGGACGGTGAATTTCGGGTCGAGCCTGAAGTTCTGCCGCGTGGCGGAGGGGAAGGCGGATTTGTATCCCCGCTTCGGACGAACGATGGAATGGGACACCTGCGCGCCTCAGGCTGTGCTGGAAGCCGCCGGCGGCGTGGTGCTGACGGTGGACGGGCCGGCCCTGCGGTATGGGAAGGCGGGGTGGGATAACCCGCACTTCGTGTGCTGGGGGCGGGCGCCGGGGTAGGCTTCACGTTCGGTGCGGCGATCGGCTTGGGATGAAAGAAACCACGGAGACGGCCCGCAAGCGGGCCTTGGACGGAGGATACGAAGGGCACGGAGGCGTTGCAGCACCACCGCGGGGACATGGTCCGGCCGGCTGGCTGCCGGAAGGGTTCGTCTTTGCTGCCTTCGGCAGCCTGTACTGTTCGGGGTTAACGCAGGGCGGTTCTGTAACGCGCGAAGCGCACTGAAATGCTCAGCATAAATCCCACCACAAAGCAGCCTGCATTCCAAAACCGCCGTGAAGCAACGCCTCCGTGCCCTTCGTATCCTCCGTCCAAGGCCCGATTGCGGGCCGCCTCCGTGTTGATGCTTTCGCGGAGTCGAAACCGCCCCGGCTCCGCAAATGTCGTGCCAGACAGCGGTGGCCCTGTGCCGGTCGAGCGTCGCCTTCCTGTCATTCACCACGCCGGTACCGCTTCGCCAGGATCCTCAGATGATTGCGGAAATGCGGCCGCAGCTTCTCGGTCCACGGGCTGGCGGCGCCTGTCTTCCAAGCCTCGGTCAGCGGCACATCCGCAGTCGCCAGATGATACAGCGCCAGATACCGGTGCGTCCCCTTCGGATCGCGGAACCGCCGTGCCGATATCACGCCCGGCACGGCCGACAGGGCGGGGATGTGTTCGTGGTCGTACCACTCGTTGAATTCCGCCTCATAGCTGGGCTCGACGTTCATCGCGTTGACGAGCACCCCACCCGCGCCCGCTGGGCTGTCGGCGGTGCCGGGCAGGGTCTGCTCGCCGTCGAAGCGGATCAGGCGCTGGCACATCGCGGTGACGCGCTTGGACCAGACCGACAGGTTCTCGAACGCGATGGCGCGGTAGGGTGCGCTCTCCAGCACCGAGAGGCTCTCCAGGTCATAGGTCGCGACCGCCTGTTTCGGGTTGGCGACGCTGATCCAGCGCTCGCACAGGCCGAAGCCGGGGACGCGCTGGCGCTCCGGCACATGCTCCAGGTCGTACCAGTCATGGAATTCGTCGGCGTGCGCGTTGGTATAGTCGAAACCGACCAGCAGAATGCCCTTGGCCATGTCATCCTCCATCCCGTCAAACCGGCGGCGTTTGGCGGGGAGTAGGCACGAGCGGCCTCGTCCAGTCCAGAGCATGATCGGGTCAGGTTAGCCCGATCATGCTTTGTGCCGCGCACCGGCGCGTCCAGACGATCACACTCTAAGGGTGACCCACGTCGCCCACCTCCCTACACTGGTATGGTTCCACCCAGACCCGCCGAGTCGTCCGTCATGTTGCATCTGATCAAACTCGCCGTCGGCGTGCGCGATATCGACCATCTGCGAGAGCTCCAGGCAGAGCGCCAGCGCAGCAGCGGCGTCTTGCGCCACCGCACCCGCATGGCGCCGCGCCGTATCGAGGAACTGCTGGACGGCGGGTCGATCTATTGGGTGATCAGCGGCTCCCTGCTCGCCCGCCAGCGCATCCTCGACGTCGTCGACGATGAGCGGGACGACAAGACGCCGTGCACGGCGCTGATCCTCGATCCGGACGTCGTGCCGCTGGCGGGGCGCCCGACGCGGCCGTTCCAGGGCTGGCGCTATCTCGATCCGGCAGATGCGCCGGCTGACCTGCCGGATATCGGCGCGATCGTCGGGATCGACCGGCTGCCGGCCGCGCTGCGGCAGGAGCTTCGGACGCTCTGCCTGCTGTAGGGAAATTCGCTACAGTTCAATTCTTTGTGAGGCCTCACAGCCCGGAATCCGCTGTCCTCGCCGTCCGCTCGGTTGTGCGAACGGGTGTGAGTGCGCAAAAAGCGGCCGCAATGCGCATCATCCACGTCATCGGCGGCGGCTTGTCCGGGCTGGCCGCCGCGCTGTCCCTGACCAAAGCGGGGCGCGCCGTCGTCGTGCATGAAGCCGGCCCCGCCGCAGGCGGGCGCTGCCGGTCGTATATGGACAAGGAACTCGGCATCCGTATCGACAACGGCAACCACCTGATGCTGTCGGGCAACAGGGCGGTGTGCGCCTATCTGCGGGAGACGGGGGCCGAGGATCGGGTGCGCATCGCCGATCGCCCGGTGTTTCCCTTCATGGACCTGAAAACGCAGGAGCGGTGGTCGGTCCGCCCGAACATGGGCCGCATTCCGTGGTGGATTCTCAACCATGCCCGCAGCGTCCCCCAGACGCGCCTGTCCGATTACTGGCAGATGGCGCGGATCACCCGCATCAACGACGACACGCCGGTGGCCGATTCGATGCGGCGCGGCCGGCTGTATTGGCATCTGGTCGAGCCGCTCGCCGTCGCCGCGCTGAACACGCCGCCGCAGGAGGGACTCGCGCGCCTGCTGGGGGCGGTGATGCGCGAGACGCTGATGAAAGGCGGCCGCGCCTGCCGAGCGATTTTGCCCGCCGAGGGGTTGTCGGAGGCGATGGTCGATCCGGCGGTCGCCACGCTGCGCCAACGCGGGGCTGAGGTGCGATGCAGCAGCCGGATCGCCGAACTGACGCTGTCGGACAGGCGCGTGACGGCCCTGCGCGGTTCGGATGGCCCGATCCCGCTCGGGCCGGAGGATGCGGTCGTGCTCGCGGTGCCGCCCTGGGTGGCGACCGGCCTGCTGCCCGGTCTGACGGCGCCGGATGCGTTCGAGGCGATTCTGAACATCCATTATCGCCATGAAGCCGCTCCCGACGGGACCGCTGGCCGAGGCCGGCTTCATCGGCCTGACCTCTGGCACTGCCGAATGGCTGTTCATGAAGCCCGGCCATGTCTCGGTGACGATCAGCGCGGCCAACGCGATGGTGGATGACACGCCAATGGCCATCGCCGAGCGCGTCTGGCCCGAAGTCGCCGATGCGCTCGGCCTGGGCGCGGTGGCGAAGGAGAAGATGCCGCCCTACCGCGTGGTCAAGGAGAGGCGGGCGACCTTCGCCGCCACTGCCGTTCAGAACGCCCGGCGTCCAGGGGCGGAGACGACGCTGGCCGGCAACCTGGTTCTGGCCGGCGACTGGACCAATACCGGGTTGCCCGCCACGATCGAGGGCGCGATAAGGTCCGGCCGCGTCGCGGCCGATGTTTTGTTGTCACGCTAATCTCAGGGATCGAATGGACGTCAACGCCGCCGTTGTGCCGCCGCCCGCTGGGCTCGGCGACGATCGCCTGGAAGCGGCCGTCGCAGCGGCGACGGAGGCGTTGCAGCGGCGAACAGAAGCCGGACGGGCATTTCGTCTTCGAGTTGGAGGCCGATGCGACGATCCCGGCGGAATATGTGCTGCTGGAGCACTACCTCGACCGCATCGATCGAGACGCTGGAGCAGAAGATCGGCGTCTATCTGCGCGGCATCCAGGGCGAGCATGGCGGCTGGCCGCTGTTCCATGACGGGGCGTTCAATATCTCGGCCAGCGTCAAGGCGTATTTCGCGCTGAAGGCGATCGGCGACGACCCGGATGCGCCGCATATGCGGCGGGCGCGGGAGGCGATCCTGGCGGCAGGCGGGGCGGAACGGACGAATGTGTTCACGCGCGCCCAACTGGCTCTGTTCGGGGCGGTGCCGTGGCGGGCGGTGCCGGTGATGCCGATGGAGATCATGCACCTGCCGCTGTGGTTTCCGTTCCATCTGTCGAAGGTGTCGTACTGGTCGCGCACGGTGATCGTGCCGCTTGCTGGTGCTGATGACGCTGCGGCCAAGGGCGCGGAACCCACGCGGCGTGACGATCGAGGAGCTGTTCTGCACGCCGGCGGAGCAGGTTACCGACTGGATCCGCGGCCCGTACCGTTCGGCGTGGGGACGGTTCTTCAAGGGCGTCGACACCGTGCTGCGGCGGACGCGAGCCGTTCTTCCCGAAAGCCAGCCGCCGGCGCGCGATCGACAAGGCCGTCGCCTTCGTCACCGAACGCCTGAACGGCGACGACGGGCTGGGCGCGATCTACCCCGCGATGGCCAACAGCGTGATGATGTTCGACACGCTGGGCTATCCGCCCGACCATCCGGATGCCGCGATCGCCTGGGCCGTCGGTGCGCAAGCTGCTGGTGGTGCAGGAGGATCGGGCCTACTGCCAGCCCTGCCTGTCGCCGGTCTGGGATACGGGCCTGGCCGGGCATGCGCTGGCCGAGGCGGGGGTGTCCACGCGACTGCTGCCTGCGACTGGCTGATCCCGAAGCAGATCATGGACGTCGTCGGCGACTGGTCGGTGCGCCGGCCAGGGCTGCGGCCTGGCGGCTGGGCGTTCCAGTATGAGAATGCGCATTACCCGGATGTCGACGACACCGCGGTCGTCGGGCATGCTGCTGCATCGCAATGGCGATCCGACGTACCGGGAAGCGATCGACCGCGCCCGGGAATGGATTATCGGCATGCAGTCATGGGCCGATGGACGGCGGCTGGGGCGCGTTCGAGCCGGAGAATACGCATCACTACCTGAACCATATTCCGTTCGCCGATCATGGCGCTCTGCTGGACCCGCCGACGGCGGATGTCAGCGCGCGCTGCGTGTCGTTCCTCGCCCAGATCGGCATGGCGCCGGACGATCCGGTGATGAGCCGAGCGCTTGGCCTATCTGCGGCGGGAGCAGGAGGCGGACGGAAGCTGGTTCGGCCGCTGGGGCACCAACTACATCTACGGCACCTGGTCGGTGCTGTGCGCGCTGAACGCCGCTGGGCGTGCCGCATGACGATCCGGCGATGCGTGCGTGCGGTGGAGTGGCTGGTGTCGGTGCAGCGCGAGGATGGCGGCTGGGGCGAGGACGAGGAAAGCTACGGCGACGCTCCGCACGGCCGCTACAAGGAGAGCACGCCGTCAGCCAGACCGCCTGGGCGGTGCTGGGGCTGATGGCGGCCGGCGCGGCGGAGCATCCGGCGACGGCGCGCGGCATCGCGTGGCTGGCCGCGGCGCAGAAGACGGATGGCGAGCTGGGACGAGCAACCCTATACGGCGGTCGGTTTCCCGCGCGTGTTCTACCTGCGCTACCACGGCTACAAGCTGTATTTCCCGCTGCTGGCACTGGCCCGCTATCGCAACCTGCTGCGCGGCAACACGCGCCGGGTCGAGGTCGGATTCTGACGGGCTCCCCGGAATCGTCGTCGGCCTGGCCGCCGAGGCTCGGATTGCGCGCTCGCTTGGGCTATCCGGTCGGGATTGGCGGCGGCACGCCCGAGGGTGCGGCTGATGCGGCAGCCCGCTTGCTGGATGAGGGCGCCGTCGGGCTGATCAGTTTCGGGCTGGCGGGCGGGCTGGATCCGGTGGTGCGGCCGGGCGAGGTGTTGGTGCCCGCGACGGTGTTGACGGAGGACGGTGCGTATGCCGCCGATCCGGCGCTGGGTGTGCGGTTTGGCGGACTGACGGTGCATAGTCTGTGGGGCGGGACGCGGGTTGCGGCCTCGGCGGCGGAGAAGCGGGCGCTGTTTGAACGGACGGGTGCGCAGGCCATCGATCTGGAAAGCGGGGTCGTGGCGCGGGCGGCTCAGGTGCAAGGCGTGCCATTCATCGCGGTGCGGGCGGTCTGCGACCCGGCGGAACGGAACCTGCCGCCGGCGGCGCTGGCGGCGCTGGATCAGTCCGGGGCGATTGGCTTGGGTCGGGTTGTGCTTAGCCTGCTGCGCCGCCCGGGGCAGGTGCCTGGGTTGTTGGCGCTGGCGCGGGATGCCGCGGCGGCGCGGCGAGGGTTGATGGGGGTTTGCCGGAGGCCGGCACCAGCCTAGAGGAGGGCTGGCCGACCAGTCTGGCGCCGGTGCCTGCCCCCGCCTGACTACCCGAAGGGGGACATTTTCAGGTCGACTGGAAAAGCTGATGATGCCCGGTCGGGCATGCTCGCCGCCCGGCGGACGTCCCTTCGCGATCCATGTGGGGCCTTCCAAGTTATCAGCATGAAGTTCGCTATTGGCCGTGAGCGGAACTGCCGCTTTGGAGGTGAGCGGACCTTCTTCGTCTCAGGCCAGTGGGGAGCATCCTACGAGAGGCCACGTTCGCACCGGACTTCCGCACCGAGTAAGCCGTTGATCAGTTTGACTTGAAATTCTGGTGCGAAATTCCTGAGAAGTGCAACGCCCCGTCTGACAAACGCCTCGTGTTTGAACGTTGCCCATAGCGCCCTTGGCTGCCGTAGCCATAGTGCGTGCTTCACGCCCCGATCACACCTGTGAGCCCGAATGCCTGACAGCCACCGATGCTATGAATTGCCGCCTTTGAGACTCTTGGCGTGGCTCGGGCGTCAGGGAGCGAGCGCCGTCGCGGTGCTGGTATTCCTGGGCATTGCCGTCCCATCGCTCGGAGCGCTGCTTCGGCCGTATGTGACCGAGGCGATCTTCCTGTTATTGACCATCTCATTCAGTCGCGTGGAAACCACAGCGCTCCGAAATCATTTTCGGCGACCTGCCTTGATCTTGACGGCAACAGCTTGGACGGGAATTGCCGTGCCTCTCTTGTTTGGTGCGGTAGCGCTTGGGATTGGGTTGAAATTGTCAGCGCCGGGTCTCTTCCTCGGGCTTATGCTCCAAGGTGTGACGTCACCGATGATGGCCGCACCCGCTTTGGCCAGTCTGGCGGGCTTGGATGCCACGCTCGTTCTCATCACGCTTGTCACTGGCACGGCACTCGTCCCGTTCGTCGCACCCCTTTTTGCATTTGAATTCCTGGAAAGCACGCTGACGATTTCGCCGCTCGCACTTGCTGCGAAGTTAGCCGCGATGCTTGCCGGATCATTCATTCTGGCGACAATCATTCGGCGAATAACCGGCGCACCCGCTATTGAGCGGCACGGGGAACCAATAAATGGCGTCAATATCTTGCTCATGCTGGTCTTCGTGACAGCCGTCATGGGCGATGTCGTGCCCCAGTTGATTGCCAATCCGAGGATGGTCGCCGAAATTGCGTTGCTCGCCTTCGGGGTCTTTTTCGCTTTGCTGCTCCTGACCACTTTGGCGTTTTGGCGGGCTGGCCGAACACAAGCTTTGTCCCTTGGCCTCATGGCCTCGCAACGTAATATGGGCCTCATGCTCGCGGCAACGGACGGCGTTTTGCCGGGCGCCACCTGGCTCTATTTCGCCTTGTGCCAGTTCCCTATCTATCTTTCTCCAATCATTCTGAAACTGATCGTTCGCCCTCGGAGCGCTATCCCCCAACTCGGGAACGCTGCTGAGGTGCGCGGGCGCGCGTCATAGCTTGCACCATAATGAATGCTCGTTGCCCGTTCATGCTCCGGTCGGATTCGTGCCTTAAGGGCGTGTTCGCTTTCGGGCAGTCGAAAGTGGCTATCGGAGGTCCGGGACGGGCGAGGAGCGGACGTCGGTGCGATTAGCTTTGCTTGCCCCTCGCCAAATCCGGCGTATACGGCCCGGATGACAGAAACTCTCGAAACCGATGTCGCCATCGTCGGCGCCGGCCCGATCGGCCTTTTCGCCGTGTTCGAACTCGGCATGCTCAAGCTCCGCAGCGTCTTGATCGACGCGCTGGCCGAGGTCGGCGGGCAGTGCACCGCGCTGTATCCCGAGAAGCCGATCTACGACATCCCCGCGCACCCGGCGATCGAGGCCGGCGCGCTGATCACCCAACTCGAACGCCAGATCGAGCCGTTCGCCGCCCCTCGTCTGCTTGGCTGTCAGGTCAACGGCCTGTCCGGCGAACGCGGCGGCTTCATCCTGACCACCGACAACGGTGACACGGTCCACGCCAAGGCCGTGCTGGTCGCGGCCGGCGCCGGTGCATTCGGTCCGAACCGTCCGCCGGTGGAGGGCCTGCCGGCGTTCGAGGCCTCGGGTGCCGTGCAGTACTATGTCCGCCGGCGCGAAGATCTCCGCGACAAGCGCGTGGTGATCGCCGGTGGCGGCGATTCTGCGGTCGACTGGGCGCTGGCGCTGAAGGACATCGCCAAGGTCTCCGTCGTTCACCGCCGGCCGAAATTCCGCGCCGCGCCGGAGAGTGCGACACAACTGGACCGAGCCGCTCAGGCTGGCGAAATCGAGATGATCATCCCCTATCAGTTGCACGGATTGACCGGGTCGGGCGGCGTGCTGTCCTCGGTCGAAGTGGCGACGCTGGAAGGCGAGGTGCGCTCGCTGCCCGCCGATGTGCTGCTGCCGTTCTTCGGCCTGTCGATGGACCTGGGCCCGATCGCCGCCTGGGGCATGGATCTGACACTGCACCACGTGAAGATCGATCCAGGGACCTGCGAGACCTCGATCCCCGGCATCTTCGCCATCGGCGACGTCGTCACCTATCCGGGCAAGCTGAAGCTGATCCTGCAGGGCTTCAGCGAGGCGGCGGTGGCGGCGCATGCGATCTTCCCGATCGTGCATCCGGACCAGGCGCTGCACTTCGAATATTCGACCAGCAAGGGCGTGCCCTCCGCATAGAGCATGATGACTGGAGGCGGAATCGCCGGAGGTCTGAATCATGCGATCAAACAAAGCCTCAGAGCATGATGACTGGAGGCGGAATCGCCGGAGGTCTGAATCATGCGATCAAACAAAGCCTCAGAGCATGATGACTGGAGGCGGAATCGCCGGAGGTCTGAATTATGCGATAAAACAAAGCCTTAGAGTGGGATGGCTGAGCGACAGCGATGTCATCCCACTCTAGTGGGACGGGGCCATGCAGTCCGCGCGGCTTGCCGGCCGGGTTGGGCGCGTGCACATCCGGTAACCTCCAACCGAACGGCGCGTCCTCTGCATGTGCACTGTCGTCATTCTGATCCGCTCCGACCGTGTCATGCTGGCCGCCAACCGCGATGAGCGGATCGACCGGCCGTGGGATCCTCCGGCGGCCTATTGGCCCGGCATGCTGGGCGGGCGAGACCGGATGGCAGGCGGCACCTGGATGGCGCTGAACCGAGCCGGCGTGGTCGCAACGGTGCTGAACCGGCCGGGCACGCTGGGGCCGGCGGCGGGCAAGCGCAGCCGGGGCGAGTTGCCGCTGCTGGCGCTGGGTCACGACAGCGCCGCCGCCGCGGCCGAGGCGCTGACGGCGCTGGATGCCGGCGAATGGCGCGGCTTCAATATGGTCTCGCCGACGCGCTCGGGCGGGTTCTTCATTCGCGGCCTGGGCCACGGGCGGCCGGAGGCTCGGATCCTGCCGCAGGGCGTCTCCATGATCACCGCGCATGATCCGAACGATCTCGACAGCCCGCGCACCGCCCGTCATCTGGACCGATTCCGAGCGGTGGAGCCTCGGTTGGGGGATTGGTCGGCCTGGCGGACGATCCTGGCGGACCGGTCGGGCGACGCCGGGGAGCAGATCAACGTCGTGCCCCGGCGGTGGTTTCGGCACGGTGTGCTCGTCTTTGCTGAGCCTGCCGCGCGGTGGCGCACCCGAATGGCTGTTCGCCGACGGACCGCCGCACGAGGCGCCGTTCCGTCTCGTGGAGTTGGTCTGACCTAGGGGCTGACCTTGGGGCTGACCTTGCGCGCTGACGTTGGGGTTTTGCCAAGCCGGCAACCGCTGCTATACCGCCCGCTCCGTTGTCCACGCTGCGTCCGCCGACGCCAATGACCGTCACCCGATGTGACGCACCGAAGGGATTCCGCTATGGCCCGCCGCCGCCAGCTCTATGAGGGCAAGGCAAAGATCCTGTTCGAGGGCCCCGAACCCGGCACCCTGGTGCAGTATTTCAAGGACGACGCCACCGCCGGCAACGGCGCCAAGAAGGGGATCATCACCGGCAAGGGCGTGCTGAACAACCGCATCAGCGAATACCTGATGATGCGCCTGCACGAGATCGGCATCCCCACGCATTTCGTCCGCCGCCTGAACATGCGCGAGCAACTGATCCGCGAGGTCGAGATCATCCCGCTGGAGGTCGTCGTCCGCAACGTCGCCGCCGGCAGCCTTGCCACGCGGCTTGGCATCGCCGGAGGGCACGCGCCTGCCGCGCTCGATCATCGAGTACTACTACAAGAACGACGCGCTGAACGACCCGATGGTGTCGCGAGGAGCACATCACCTGCTTCGGCTGGGCCAATACCGCCGACCTGGACGACATCGTCGCGCTGACGCTGCGGATCAACGACTTCCTGTCCGGCCTGCTGCTGGGCGTCGGCATCACGCTGGTCGACTTCAAGCTGGAATTCGGCCGGCTGTGGGAAAACGAGGAGATGCGGATCATCCTGGCCGACGAGATCAGCCCGGACAATTGCCGCCTCTGGGACAGCAAGACGAACGAGAAGATGGACAAGGACCGGTTCCGCCGGACCTCGGCAAGGTCGAGGAAGCCTATCAGGAGGTCGCCCGCCGCCTGGGCATCCTGCCCGAGGCCGGCGTGCGCGATCTGAAGGGGCCGGAGATGGTGCAGTGAAGGCGATCGTGACGGTGATGCTGAAGACGGGCGTGCTGGACCCGCAGGGGAAGGCGATCGCGCACGCGCTGGGCACGCTGGGGTTCACCGGCGTCGCCGATGTGCGCGCCGGCAAGGTGATCGAGCTGGATCTGGCGGAGACCGATCCGGCAGCGGCGCAGGCGGCGGCCGAGGAGATGGCGCGCAGGCTGCTGGCGAACACGGTGATCGAGAGTTTCCGGGTGACCGTGGAGGGGTAGGCGCGGGCCACCGTTCGCGGGCTGCCGAAGATGCCGGGATGACAGGGCCTGGGCACCCCGACTACCGTTACGCATCCGGTCGAGCGCGTTTCACGACCTGCGGGGCATGCTGGAGGTGGCGGTTGCGACGGAGCCGGGGGCTGTGCGGGGCGCTATCATCCTGATCGAGCGCGGCGTTGTGGAGGCCCGTGCGGCCGACAAGGAAATTGCCGGCCCGTATTACGAATTGCACATCCGCCTGGCGTGGCGGCGATTGCTGGAACTGGAGGCCGAAGCGCCGGCTCAGCCCGTGCCGCTACATTTGCCGGCGCCGGTCAACCCGGCCGCCTGACGGCCAGGTTCCTAGCGCCCGTCAACAGGCTCTTCGCGCGGGACGCGGCGGCCTAACGGATAAGCCATGATGAGGGAACTCCTAGGACGAATGGCTCCGATGAGCTTGATCTATATACGTTCTCAAGCAGGCCGATGCAAGGTTATGGCGGCGGTGCGTAGCGGGTCGTGATCCGCTTGATCAGCGCGCTTGTCGAGTATCCGTCGGTATGGCCGACCCGTTCCGCCCGGCCTCCGATCGAGTTCAGGATCTCCTCGACGTGGCCGCGATGCATCAGGTCGAAGACGCCGCTGGTCATGACGATGCGGTCGCCGGCCTGGCGCCACGCGGCAGCCAGGGTGGTCAATTCCTGTTCGGTTTGGCAGACAGTGATCGGATCTTCCCATGGTCGCTGCAATGGCGGCCAGAATAGGCAGGAAGATGCAGGCGGGGAATGGTGATAGAAGGGATACGTTCTTCGTGTGACTTTGACGGATGGTGGTTCCATGGATTTAACGACGCGCTTCTGGTCTCAGGCCGAGGTCGAAGCCCTGCTCGCCCTGCCGTTTCCGGAGCTGATGTTCCGGGCGCAGTCGGTGCATCGGCAGCATTTCGACCCGTGCGCGGTGCAGATCGCGACGCTGCTGTCGATCAAGACGGGTGGGTGTCCAGAAGATTGTGGCTACTGCTCGCAGAGTGCGCACCACCCGACCGGGCTCGCCGCCTCCAAGCTGATGCCGCTGGAGGCGGTGCTGGCGGAGGCTCTGGCCGCGAAGGAAGCAGGGGCGAGCCGGTTCTGCATGGGCGCGGCGTGGCGCTCTCCCAAGGACCGCGACGTCGATGCCGTCTGCACCATGGTCGAAGGCGTCAGGGCACTGGGGCTTGAGACCTGTGTGACGCTGGGGATGCTGGACGACGGTCAGGCGCGGCGGCTGAAGGCGGCGGGGCTGGATTACTACAACCACAATCTCGATACGTCTCCGGAGTATTATGGGGCGGTCATCACGACGCGGACCTATCAGGATCGGCTGGATACGCTGGCGCATGTGCGCGATGCGGGCATCCATGTCTGCTGTGGCGGTATTCTTGGGCTCGGGGAGAGTGTGGCGGATCGGGCGGGGCTGATCGCGACGCTCGCCAGCCTGCCGCGGCCGCCGGAGAGCGTGCCGATCAACGCGCTGGTGCGGGTCGAGGGGACGCGGCTGGCGCGCTCCGCCCCGGTCGATGCGCTGGATTTCGTGCGCGTGGTGGCGGCGGCACGGATCACCATGCCGACGTCGTTCGTGCGGCTGTCGGCGGGGCGGGAGAGTATGACGGATGAGGCGCAGGCGCTTTGTTTCCTGGCCGGGGCGAATTCGATCTTCTATGGGGCGAAGCTGCTGACGACGCCGAATGCCGATCAAGACCGAGATCGGGCATTGTTGGGGCGGTTAGGGATGGCGGCGATGGGGCGTGAGGGTCAGTCGGCGGACTGATATCGGCGCTTTCAGCGGCCCATTATGGCGGTCTGCCGGTTGAACCGAATGAGCGCAACGGCTCGCGTGGGTCAGAAGCGGGCTTCGGTGCAACCCCGCATCTGTGTCGACGGGCCGTGTGTGGCAAGAACATAGCGGCCCGAATGGGCCTGAGGCACGAACGGCAGATGGCGCGATGTTCTGACGGCCAGGGATCGACTGCTTTACGACCGCAAGATCCTGGAGAAGCTGGGAACCGGGTTGTCGGCGTGGCTGTAGAACGGGAGGTTCCAGGCAGGCGACTTGCGGTTGAGTGGTGACTGACTGGATTTGCCCTTCGTTGTCCCCGTCCCGCAACGGCGCTAAACACCCGCCGGACAGGCGCAGACAGGACCGAATGACCCCCGGCATCGTCATCTTCCCCGGCATCAACCGCGAGCGCGACATGGCGATCGCGCTGGAGGCATCGTTCGGCCGCAAGCCGCGCATGCTGTGGCACAAGGACACCGATCTCTCCGGGATCGACCTCGTCGTCATCCCCGGCGGCTTCAGCTTCGGCGACTATCTGCGCTGCGGTGCCATGGCGGCGCAGTCGCCGGTCATGCGCGCGGTGCACGACCACGCCGACGCGCGGCGGCTACATCCTGGGTGTCTGCAATGGCTTTCAGATCTTGACCGAGGCCGGCATCCTGCCCGGCGCGCTGCTGCGCAACGCCTCGCTGCGCTTCCTGTCGATGGATTGCCATCTGCGGGTCGAGCGCAGCCGATACCGTCTTCACCAGCCGCTACCAGCTCGGCCAGACCTTCCGCGCGGTGATGGCGCATGGCGACGGCAACTATTTCGCGGATGACGCGACGCTGGATCGGCTGGAGGGCGAGAACCTGGTCGCCTTGCGCTACGCCACCAAGGCGGGCGAGGTCACGCCGGAGGCGAACCTGAACGGCAGCGCCCGCTCGATCGCCGGGATCCTCAGCCCGAACCTGCGGGTGCTCGGGCCTGATGCCGCACCCGGAGGACCTGGTCGACCCGCTGATGGGCGGCATCGACGGCAAGCCGCTGTTCGACGCGCTCGCGGCCGCGTAGACGGCGCGCATGCATGGACACGCGAGATCAACGAATCCCTCGCCCGCGAGCTTCGGCCTCAGCGCCGAGGAATACGGCCGCGTCCTCGCCATCATGGGCCGCACGCCGACGCTGACCGAACTCGGCGTGTTCAGCGTCATGTGGTCGGAGCATTGCAGCTACAAATCGTCCCGCGTCTGGCTGAAGCAGTTGCCGACCAAGGCACCCTGGGTCATCCACGGGCCGGGCGAGAACGCCGGCGTGGTCGATATCGGCGACGGGCTGGCCGCCGATCTTCAAGATGGAGAGCCACAACCACCCGAGCTTCATCGAGCCCTACCAGGGTGCGGCGACCGGCGTCGGCGGCATTCTGCGCGATGTCTTCACCATGGGCGCGCGGCCGATCGCCAACCTGAACGCGCTGCGCTTCGGCCGGCCCGGACAATCCCGCGCACGAAACGCGATCGTCGACGGCGTGGTGCGCGGCATCGGCGGCTACGGCAACTGCGTCGGCGTCCCCACGGTCGGCGGCGAGATCAATTTCCACCCGGCCTATGACGGCAACCCGCTGGTCAACGCGATGACGGTCGGCATCGCGCGCAAGGACCGGATCTTCCTCTCGCGCCGCGGCGGGCGTCGGCAATCCGGTGGTCTATGTCGGCTCCAAGACCGGCCGCGACGGCATCCACGGCGCGACCATGGCCTCGGCCGAGTTCGCCGCCGATTCGGAGGAGAAGCGACCGACCGTGCAGGTCGGCGATCCGTTCACCGAGAAGCTGCTGATCGAGGCCTGCCTGGAACTGATGGCCACCGACGCGATCGTCGCCATCCAGGACATGGGCGCGGCCGGGCTGACCAGTTCCTCGGTGGAGATGGCCGGCAAGGGCGGTGTCGGCATCGAACTCAACCTCGACCATGGTGCCGGCGCGCGAGACCGGCATGACGGCCTACGAGTTCATGCTGTCGGAGAGCCAGGAACGCATGCTGATGGTCGCTGCGCCCGGACCGCGAGGAACTGGCGCGCGACATCTTCGAGAAATGGGACCTGGATTTCGCCGTCATCGGCCGGATCGACCGACACCGGCCGTATCGTCGTGCGCCATCACGGCAAGGTCGAGGCCGACATCCCGCTGGCGCCGCTGAACGACCAGGCGCCGCTCTACACCCGTCCGACGATCGAGCACGCCGAAACGCGAAAAGCTGAACCCGGCGCGGATCGAGGACCGCATCGGCCTGACCGCGGGCGCTGCGGAAACTGATCGCCTGCCCCGATCTGTGCTCGCGCGCCTGGGTGTGGGACCAGTACGACAGCACCGTCGGCGGCCAGACGGTGAAGCGGCCGGGTGCGGCCGACGCGGCGGTGGTGAAGCTGGAAGGGCTGAAGCGGGCGCTGGCGCTGACCACCGACTGCACGCCGCGCTATTGCCTCGCCGACCCGGAGACGGGCGGCGCCCAGGCGGTGGCCGAAGCCTGGCGCAACCTGACCGCGGTCGGCGCGCGGCCGCTGGCGATCACCGACAACATGAATTTCGGCAATCCGGAAAAGCCCGAGATCATGGGCCAGTTCGCCGCCGCCATCCGCGGCATGGCCGCGGCCTGCGAGGCGCTGGACTTCCCGGTCGTGTCCGGCAACGTCTCGCTCTACAACGAGACCGAGGGCAGGGCGATCCTGCCGACGCCGGCGATCGGCGGCCTCGGCGTGCTGGACGATGCGGCGCAGGCGGTCGGCCTGGCGCTGCCGCCCTGGCTCGATCATCGTGCTGATCGGCGCGACCACCGGCTGGCTGGGCCAGTCGCTGTGGCTGCGGGAGATCGCCGGGCCGGGAGGACGGCGCGCCGCCGCCGGTCGATCTGACGGTCGAAGCGCGCCAATGGCGATTTCGTGCGCGCGCCGCATCCTGGATGGCACGATCCGCGCCTGCCACGACGTGTCGGATGGCGGCATGCTGGTCGCGCTGGCGGAGATGGCGATGGCCAGCGGCGTCGGCGCCCGCCTGTCGACCCATCCGCGCGACATTCCCGGCCACGCGTTCTGGTTCGGCGAGGATCAGGCGCCGCTATCTGATCGCGGTGCCGGACGCAGTCGCGCTGCATCCGCGTCGGCCGAAGCGGCCGGCATCCCGGCGATGCGCCTCGGCACCTCGGGCGGGCAGGATTTGACTCTGCCGGATGGCGGCACCATATCGATCGCTGACCTGCGCGCGGCGCATGAACGCTTCTTCCCGACCTGGATGGACGGCGAAGCCGACTCCGAGGAGAGCTGACCGCTGATGGCGATGGCGGCGAACGAGATCGAGGCGCTGATCAAGGCCGCGCTGCCCGACGCGACGGTCACCGATCGACGACCTCGCCGGCGATGGCGACCACTACGCCGCGACCGTCGTCAGCGAGCAGTTTCGCGGCCTGACCCGGGTGCGCCAGCACCAGATCGTCTACGCCGCGTTGCGCGGGCGCATGGGCGGTGAGCTGCATGCTCTTGCATTGCAGACCTCGGCTCCCGAATAATGATGTGACAAGCTGATGGAGTTCCCCACAGCATGGCCGATACCGTCTTCGACCAGCGTATCCAGACCGACATCGCCGGCAACGAGGTGTTCCTTTACATGAAGGGCACGCCGATGTTCCCGCAATGCGGGTTCTCGGCGCGCGTCGTCCAGATCCTGACCCACCTGGGCGTGCCGTTCCAGTCCGCCAACGTGCTGGAGGACAGGAACTGCGCGAGGGCATCAAGCAGTTCTCGCCAGTGGCCGACCATCCCGCAGCTTTACGTGAAGGGCGAGTTCGTCGGCGGCTGCGACATCGTGACCGAGATGTTCCAGACCGGCGAGCTTGAGACGCTGCTGAAGGAGCAGGGCGTCGCGGTCAAGGCCTGACCGTCCGGCTCTGATGGGGTTGATGGGGCAGGCAGAAAACGACGGGGGCGGCTGTTGCGCAGCCGCGTTCGTGGCGTCTTTCCATCGCTGACAATTACAGGCGCGGCTCGAAAGTTCACACATTAACTTTCCGCCATTGCACCCCCACATGATTTTCACGCGGTAAGCTGCTAAGCCGCGTTCCAGAGCCATTTGCGGCCAAGCCGTCGGGAAAATTCGATCATGCCTCTCTATCGTTCCACCGTCGCCCGTGCCGTCCTGCTTGGCGTGTCGCTCTCGCTGGCCGTTCCCCCATTTGCCCTTGCGCCACAGACTGCATCGGCCCGTCCGGCACCGGACAGTTTCGCCGACCTGGCCGGCAAAGCTGCTGCCGGCGGTGGTCAACGTCTCCTCCAGCCAGGTCATCACCGCGCGCGGTCCCGGTGTCGGGCCCGAGATGCCGGTCTTTCCGCCCGGCTCGCCGTTCGAGCAGTTCTTCAAGGACTTCCTCAACCGCAACCGGCCCGGCCAGCGGGGCGATAACGACCAGCCGCGGCCGGAGCGGCGAGCCCAGAGCCTTGGGTCCGGCTTCATCGTCGATCCGGCCGGCTACGTCGTGACCAACAACCATGTCATCGAGGGCGCCGACGAGGTGTCCGTCACACTGCAGGACAACACCACGCTGAAGGCCAAGATCGTCGGCCGCGACGAAAGCGGCGACCTCGCGCTGTTGAAGGTGAAGTCCGACAAGCCGCTGCCGACGGTGCGATTTCGGCGATTCCGGTGCGATGCGGGTCGGCGACTGGGTGCTGGCGATCGGCAACCCGTTCGGCCTGGGCGGCACCGTGACGGCGGGTATCGTCTCGGCGCGCGGGCGCGATATCCATCAGGGCCAGTATGACGACTTCATCCAGACCGATGCGGCGATCAATCGCGGCAACTCGGGCGGTCCGCTGTTCAACATGGACGGCCAGGTGATCGGCATCAACACGGCCATCTTCTCGCCGTCGGGCGGCTCGATCGGCATCGGCTTCTCGATCCCGTCGAACATGGCGAAGAAGATCGTCGCCGCACCTGAAGGAGTTCGGCCATCCGCGCCGCGGCTGGCTGGGCGTGAAGATCCAGCAGGTGACGCCCGAAATCGCCGAGAGCCTCGGCCTGAAGGACGCCTCCGGGCGCCATGGTGGCCGGCGTCACCGATGGCGGTCCGGCCGAGAAGGCGAAGATCCACAACGGCGACATCATCCTGAAATTCGACGGCCAGGATGTGAAGGAGATGCACAACCTGCCGCGGATCGTCGGCGATGCCGACGTCGGCAAGGAAGTTCCGGTCGTGCTGTGGCGCGACGGCAAGGAAGTGACGGTGCAGACCGTGCTGGCGGAACGCCCGGCTGACGAGAAACTCGCCTCCGCCGATCAACCGGCCCGCCCGGCCGATATGACGAAGCCCACCGACATCACCGGGCTCGGCCTGAAGGTCGCGCCGGTGACGCAGGACCTGAAGGACAAGTTCCAGCTCAGGCGGCGATCAGAAGGGCGTGGTGATCACCGACGTCGCGCCCGAACACGCCGGCGGCGGAGCGTGGCCTGAAGCCGGGCGACGTGATCATGGAAGTGCAGCAGAACGAGGTCGCCTCGCCGGCCGACGTGCAGAAGCAGGTCGAGGCCGCTCGGAAGGCCGACCGCAAGAACGTGCTGATGCTGATCCAGCGGGAGGGCGGCGTGCAGTACGTGCCGCTGACGCTGTCGAAGTCGGGCAAGGACAAGCAGCCGGGTTAGACCTCCGGCGATTCCGCCTCCGGTCATCACGCTCTAACTGACAGCCCGTCCTTCGCAGTCCGGACAACCGTTCCCGCCTCTGTCGAGCGAGGCGGAAATCGCCGAGCTGATGGCCTTTCTGGCGTCGCCCGGCGCACGCTGGATGACCGGCTCGACAGTGCGCCGCTCTGTCGGTCCCTCTATGCCCGCCGGCGCTTCTGCCGCTGGCGCGTGCGCCATTCCTGCCTCAATAATTTTGCCATCCGGGGAAACGGCCTGCGAATGGCGCGGCGCAGCTTTCGATTCGTGATGTGAAGTGTGTGCATGCAACTCACCTTTCAAAAGATGAATTTGCCGTAGCACGGTGTAAGCATTCTCGAATTGATAATGGGCAATCAAAACTACCCTGGAACGATCCAGTCGCGGTCCCAGCAGTCCGTGACGAGAGCAGGATGACATCGCTTTCGCTCAGCCATCCTGCTTTCGATGTTTGTTTGATCGCGTGATTCAGACCTCCGGCGATTCCGCCTCCGGTCATCACGCTCTTGGTTTGATCGCGTGATTCAGATCTCCGGCGATTCCGCCTCCGGTCATCACGCTCTTGGTTTGATCGCGTGATTCAGACCTCCGGCAATTCCGCCTCCGGTCATCACGCTCTTGGTTTGATCGCGTGATTTAGATCTCCGGCAATTCCGCCTCCGGTCATCACGCTCTGGCGGCCGGATCGTGGACAGTCAGGACCCGCTTCTGCGATCCGACCGCAATGGGCAAACAAGGGCCGCCGCCGGTGGCGCAGCGGCCCATTTGGCCGGTCAGATCGCCTCGGCGACCTCGTGTCCGCCATGCCAGATCATGTTGAGGGCGACATACAGCACGATTAGTCAGCCCGATCCAGGCGATCCAGCGGTAACGCTCCAGCAGCTGAGCGATCAGATTTGCGGCGAGGCCCATCAGCGCGACGGACAGGATCAGACCGGTCACCAGCACCCAGAGACGGTCATGCGCGGCGCCGGCGACGGCCAGGACGTTGTCCAGGCTCATGGACACGTCGGCCAGCAGGATCTGGAACACCGCTTCGCGCAAGCGTCTTGGTCGGGCGTCCCTGGATCTGATGCGGGTGGCGCAGCTCGCGATACATGCGCCAGCAGACCCAAAGCAGCAGCAGCCCGCCGGCGAGCAGCAGGCCGATGATCGCCAGAAGCTGCAGCGCCACGGCGCCCATGCGCGATGCGGATCAGCCGTCGCCGCGCCGATGCCCAGCCAGGATCGCCGGGCGCTTCTGCTTGCGGCGGCAGTCCGGCCACCGCCATGCCCACCACGACCGCATTGTCACCCGCCAGCGCTATGTCGATCATGATGACCTGGGCCAACGTGACCAGGTCCGCCGTCCAATCCATGCTTGTCTTCCGCTGTTGCCGGCGGTTAGCTGGCCTCTTTCCCGGCATACGGCAAGGCAGCGATGATCCCGCGATACTCAAGACCGCAAATGGCCGCCATCTGGGCGCCCGAGAACCGCTATCGCATCTGGTTCGAGATCGAGGCTCTGGCCGCCGAGGGTATGGCGCGCGCCGGCCTGATCCCGGAAAGCCGCCGCGCGCAATATCCGCGAGAAGGGGACGCCCAAGCTCGCCGCGATGAACGCCGCCGACATCGAGCGGATCGATGCGATCGAGCGGGAGACGCGCCACGACGTCATCGCCTTCCTGACCTGGCTGGCGGAGGCCATCGGTCCGGACTAGCCGCTTCGTGCATCAGGGCATGACCAGCTCCGACGTGCTGGACAGTTGTCTGTCGGTGCAGTTGACCCAGGCGGCCGATATCCTGCTGGCCGATATCGACGCCGTGATGGCGGCGCTGAAGGCGCGGGCGATCGAGCACAAATACACGCTGACGATCGGGCGCAGCCACGGCATCCATGCCGAACCGACGACGTTCGGCCTGAAGCTCGCGGGCCACTACGCCGAATTCGCCCGCAACCGCGCCCGGCTGGTCGCCGCTCGGCAAGAGGTCGCGGTGGCCGCTGTCAGCGGCGCGGTCGGGACGTTTGCGCATCTCGATACGTCGGTTGAGGCCTATGTGGCAGAGAAACTGGGGTTCACGGCCGAACCCGTCTCCACCCAGGTGATCCCGCGCGACCGCCATGCCGCGTTCTTCTGCACGCTGGGCGTCATCGCCAGCGGCGTCGAACGGCTGGCCACGGAAGTGCGGCATTTGCAGCGGAGCGAGGTGCGGGAGGCGGAGGAGTTCTTCCACCCGGGCCAGAAGGGCTCCAGCGCGATGCCGCACAAGCGCAACCCGGTGCTGAGCGAGAACCTGTGCGGCCTGGCGCGCATCGTCCGTTCGGCCGTGGTGCCGGCACTGGAGAACGTGACGCTGTGGCATGAGCGCGACATCAGCCACTCATCGGTCGAGCGGATGATCGGGCCGGATGCGACGGTGACGCTGGATTTCGCGCTGATGCGGCTGGCGGGGATGATGGAGAAGCTGCTGATCTATCCCGACCGGATGCAGGCCAACCTGGAGAGCCTGGGCGGCGTGGTGCACTCGGGCGAGGTGCTGCTGGCGCTGACCAGGGCCGGCATTCTGCGGGAGGACGCGTATCGGATCGTGCAGGCCTGCGCGATGGCGACCTGGACCAAACTGGGCACGCCGGAGGGGCGGTCGTTCCGCGAGAACCTGGATGCCGATCCCGACGTCGCCAAGCTGGTGCCGCCGCAGGCGCTGGACGCCGCGATGGACCCGGCGCTGCATCTGCGGGCGGTGGATCAGATATTTGCGCGGGTGTTCGGCTAGGCCGACGCGGCCGATCGTGTGACGTCGAGCGATCGCGCCGGAACCCGCTGGACCGTCGGCAGCGGTGTCTGGTCGTCGTTTCCTTCAGGAGGTTCCGCATGCTGCTGCAACATCAGACCTGGCAGGAGGTCGAAGTCCTATCTCGGCCGCTCCCAGGGGATCATTATGCCGATCGGTTCGACCGAACAGCACGGTCCGAACGGATTGATCGGCACCGATGCGATCTGTGCCGAGGTCATCGCCAAAGCCGTCGGCGAGGCGGCCGAGGCCATGGTCGGCCCGACGATCGGCGTCGGGATGGCGATCCACCACATGGGTTTTGCCGGGTCGATGACGGTGCGTCCGTCGACGCTGATCGCGGTGATCCGGGACTATGTGCTCTCGCTGGCCCGGCACGGGTTCCGCCGCTTCTTCTTCCTCAACGGGCATGGCGGCAATATCGCCACCGTCAGCGCTGCCTTCTCGGAGATCTATGCCGAGTTCGAGGGCGCGTTCGGCACGCGCCGTGACGACGAACTGCTGTGCCGGCTGGCCAACTGGTGGGACGGCAAGGCGCTGACCGATCTGTCGAAGGAGATCTTCGGCGACCAGGACGGCAGCCATGCCACCGCCAGTGAGGTCGCGGTGACGCAATACGTGCTGCCCGAGACGATCAAGCAGGCGCAGATCGACCCGCCCAAGGCGCCCTCGGGCCGGTTCCATGGACCGGCCGATTACCGCCGGCGCTTTCCGGACGGGCGTATCGGTTCGAACCCCGGCCTGGCGACGCCGGAGAAGGGAAAGCGGTTCTTCGACGCCTCGGTGGAGGAACTGGTGAAAACGTACCAGGCGTTCCTGGCGGAGAAATCCTGACCGTTACTTGAACGTGAACACGACCGGCACGTGGTCGGACGGCTGCGGCTGGTCGCGTTCCTGTTTGTCCGGATCGGCCGCGGTCAGGCGTTCGGCCAACTCGGGCGACAGCAGTGCGTGGTCGATGCGCAGGCCCATGTCGCGCTGCCATGCGCCGGCCTGGTAGTCCCAGAACGTGTAGATCGCGCCGTGCTGATGGATGGCACGCACCGCATCGGTCAGGCCCGACCACAGCATCCGCCGCCAGCACTGGCGGGATTCCAGCCGTACCAGCGCGTCGGTCTTCGACAGCGCGCCGGGGGCGTAATCCTCATCGGTCGGGCAAATGTTGAAGTCGCCGGTGATCAGAAACGGCGTTTCCTCGGTCAGCAGGGTCTGCGCCCGTTCGGCCAGGCAATCCAGCCAGGCCAGCTTGTAGGCGAAGCCTTCCTCGCCGCGGGAGTTGCCGTTCGGCGCGTAGATGCCGATCAGTGTCATGCCCTGGGTGACGATCTCGATATAACGGGCCTGCGCATCGTCCTCGGGCAGGCCGGGCAGGGCGGTATGGGTCACGGTGAAGGGATGGCGTGAAAGGGCGGCAACGCCGTTATAGGATTTCTGCCCGACCACCTCGGCCGTATAGCCAAGGCTGTGGTAGGTCAGGGTCGGAAAGGCGGTCGCCTCACACTTGATCTCCTGCAGGAACAGCACGTCCGGCTGGCAGGCGCTTAGCCAACGCTGGACATGGGTTTCCCGCTGGCGGATCGAGTTGACGTTCCAGGTGGCGACTTTCATGCCGGCTACCCTGCCTTGGGGTGGGCCGAGCGGCAAGCCATGGATGTACGCGCGGGCCGGGCTGCGATAGAACACGCGCGAACGGAGGGGATGAGACACATGCGATCGACCATCATCGGGCTCACCGCTGCCATAATGCTGTCGCTTGCCTTGCCTGCGGCCGCGCAGATCAACCCGTTTCGCGGCACCAACGCGCCGCCCATGTCGAAAGCGGATCTGGACCAGATGTTCAACGCGACGCAGCGGTTGAACGAGCGCAACCCGCTGATGGTCGGCAACAAAGAAAAATGGGAGGGGCAAACCAGTGGAACGGTCAGCGTCGAGCGGATCTTCCGAGCGCATGGCACCCAATGTCATGCCATGTCGTACCACCTGATCCGGACTGTCAGCCCCAAATCGCGCACCTATAAAATGACCTGGTGCCGGGCGCCGGATGGAAGCTGGAAGACGACACCCTGATCGCGGAACGGCTTGCCGACGATGGCCGCGGGCTGCAAAGTGCCGCGCGAAACGATCCTGGACCGAGCCATGCCAATCGAACTCTATACCTGGAACACGCCGAACGGCCGCAAGATCAGCGTCGCGCTGGAGGAGATGGGGCTGCCGTACACCGTGCATCCGGTGAACATCTCGCAAGAACGAGCAGTTCGCGCCGGACTTCCTGAAGATCAGCCCGAACAACCGCATCCCGGCGATCATCGATCCCGAGGGGCCGGGCGGCGCGCCGATCAGCGTGTTCGAGTCGGGCGCGATCCTGATCTATCTCGGGGCAGAAGACGGGGAAGTTCTATCCGTCCGACCCGCGCAGGCAGGTGCCGGTGCTGGAATGGCTGATGTGGCAGATGGGCGGGCTTCGGCCCGATGCCGGGGCAGGTGCATCACTTCCTGCAGGTGGAGAACCCGGCAGGACCAGAAATACGGGCTGGAGCGGTATTCGAAGGAGACACGGCGGCTGTATGGCGTGCTGGATAAGCGGCTGGCGGCGCATGAGTATGTCGCCGATGAGGTCTCGATCGCCGATTTCGCCATCCTGGGCTGGGCGTGGCGGCATGAGCGGCACAAGGTCGACCTGGCGGACTTCCCGAACGTGAAGCGTTGGTATGGCACGATGATGGCGCGTCCGGCGACGGCGAAGGGGTTCGAGGTGGCGCTGAGCTAGACGATTGGTGTTTGACGCTGCGGCGGCGGTTGCCTAGAAGACGAGGTGCAAACGCCGTGTCCGTGTGTCCTCGTGAGGGGGCTCCGGGTATGTTGCCCCGGCGGAGGGGTGGCCGAGTGGCTGAAGGCGGCGGTTTGCTAAACCGTTGTACGGGGTCAACCCGTACCGTGAGTTCGAATCTCATCCCCTCCGCCAGTTCCCCAATTCCTAAGTTTTCTACGGGAGGCCGAGGCTGCGGATCTGGCCTTTAACAAGGCGGCCTGGATTGGGCGCGGCAAACTGACCCGGATCCTGAAGGAAGCCGACCAATGGGCGGAAGCGCGCAGGACCACCGCGGATATGAAGCGAGAGGAAACCCTGGCCGAAATCGGTGCCGAGCATCACCGAGCCGTGGCCCGAGTACAAAATCTGTTCGATACCCACATGAACATGCTCACCGGTCAGCGCCATCACGCTGGTAAAGGCCAGGCAGCGGCCGCGGCCGTGCCGGAAAGGACAATAATTCAGCGACCAAGTAGGTTTGTCACTTGAATATGCTGCGAGGAAGAGCGGTCAAATGAGGATTTTTGGTACTTGTATGCAGTGTCACGCCGAGCGAGGCTTCCCTTCTTTTGAACCCTTTCTAACCGAATACTTTGACGACGGTGTCGCTCCCATTAAATGTTCGGCGGGCCACGAAACCGTCCTTTTGTCCCAGGAACAAAAGTTCGAAATGCTAATGAACTCCGGTGCAAGCGCGCTATTTTCTCGAATGGAAGGGGCATACCAGCTGAGCTATTCGACAAAATGTTTTCCGTTATGTCGCGGCAATCAGAGCGACAGCTTGGAGCATTCCTATTTTTGCACGCTGAAGAGTTTGGCGAAGCATACCAACCCAAGACCAGTATTGTAGAATTCAGAAACGCTGTAATCCATAAGGGAGTTATACCATCTCCGGATACGGCGCATACTTTCTGTGCCGCAGTTTATAATGAGATTTACGGCTTATTCGGTAAGATACATACGAAACACAAAGATGAGGTCCGAAAGACCGTCATGGACGAACTTCGCCGGCGCCAATCGAAATTATCTCAAGGGGCCCGAATTTCGTCGGTTGCCGGCCCAAGCGTGTTTGGTGCTATCTCGGCGACAAATCCATCCTCGTTCAAAGAGGCCTTGAACTCATACAGGGAACGTCGGGAGATGCTGGAGCGAGCTGTGCCACGCATGAAGCGCCTTCACAGACTGCTTAGTTGGCTTCCAAGAAGCCGCTAAGGAGAGCCAAACCACCTTAGACTTTGCGGCGTCTGTCCTGGGGTCGATGCCAGCGCCGTTACCCCTTGGGCGTCGTGCCAGCCAATCCGGATAGACCAGTTTGAGTAAGGCCGTGCGCTCGCATCTCCCGCACCGAGAGGTCATCGTTTAGATAGTGTCTGCTCGTAAGGACCTGGAGCATGGCCAAAAAAACCGTCAAATATCGTAACGTATCCATCCAATGACGCTGCAAAGAGGGCGTTTGAGGAATACAGCGTCGCTGTGGGCATGGCCTCACACGCGTGGAATTACCTCCATGAAAGATTAGGACAGTTGTTCGCCGTAAAAAACCGGGGGATTTCACTATCCGTTTGGTATTCTACGGAGAATGACCGCGCCCAAAGACGCATGCTGGAAGCTACGGTGAACGCCTCGAAATGGCCTAAAATTCCGTCAGCAAAGGAGGACAGCTTGTGGGCCATCCACCGGAGGATGACTTATCAAATAGCCGAAATAATGCGATTCATGCGCCCGCCTCTCTTTACGTAGGCACAGAGGGGAGAGCCCTCATGGGCGCCGCTTTTTGGAACGGCCAACCAAGGGCAAAAAAGCTTGAAGGAAAGTCACTGCTAGAGGAATTTGCGTTCCGTGAGGCATCGGCTTAAACGCTAAGTCGATTCACGATGAAGGCCGAAACCGGCTTGGTCTTTCACGACCGTTATCCTTGGCCCCAAAGACCGCTGATGCCAACGCGAGGGCAGAAGAAGGGCTCCCGGACCAGCGGAGCTGCCAGCAAAACTAGCCGTGACTGAGCCGGGCATCGCTTGGTCTTTGTCGAGACATCCATTGACCTGGCCGCGCCACATCACCGGATCTGCCAATGCGGCGCCGCTACGATATTCTCCGGCGCTCTGGCATCATCAAGCTGGGTCGAAACGGTTTTTCTGATGCTATGAAGAACGACCTCGGGACCATACGCTATGGCGGTTTTGAGCCGGCCGAACTTCTGCCCTAGCTTCATCCTCTGGGTGAGCATCGGCAGCGGGATCGTGCAGAAGATCCGGTCGATACTGACGTGCTGGTACTTTCAAACGAGGCCGCTATGGAGCCGAAGGTACCACTGAGGAGGTCAGGCGACAGATGTTGCGAGGGCCTGCTTGACAGTGCCTGGCTGGGGGCGCTGCAATTCCCGTTCAATGAACCAGGCGTGCCGCTTTGAGGGTCGCCGAAGGGGAGGAAACCCAGTGACAAATGATCCCCGGCCATCCTCGGCTGGACGGCGAACCGTAGTCACCGGCGGCTTGGCCGCGGCCGCCAGCGTGATGCTGCCGGCTGGCATGACCCGAGCCCAGACGGCGGAGATCCCGCGCGATAAGACAATGGTGCTGATCGGTATCAACGCCCGCGACGGACGGTGGGTCGACTACGAGCTGTGGAACCCGTACGCACTCGGATCCAATCATCAGAACGGCATCAACCTGATCTACGAACCGCTCGCCTACTACAGCGCCTTCGCCGACAAGATGTACATGTGGCTGGCCGAGAGCTACCAGTACGCGCCGGACTTCAAGCAACTGACCATCAAGACCCGTTCCGGCATCAAATGGAGCGACGGCACCCCGTTCAGCGCCGAGGACGTCGCCTACACCTTCAACACGCTGCGCGATCTCGGGCCTAAGGCGAAGTGGGGCGTCGACGTCAACCAGGCGCTGCAGGAGGCCAAGGCGACCGACGCCAATACCGTCGTCCTGAACTTCAAGATTCCGTCGCCGCGGTTCTTCTTTTTCTGCACCTACAAGTACGACATCGGCGTGCCACATCGTGCCGAAGCACATCTTCTCGGGCCAGGATTGGTCGAGCTTCAAGCATTTCGACATCGCCAAGGGCTGGCCGGTGACGACCGGCCCATGGCACGTGTCCGACGCCTCGTTGCAGCAGAAAGTGTTCGAGCGACGCGACAGTTGGTGGGCGGCGGAGCAGAAGCTGGCGCCGATGCCGCAGATCCTCCGCAACATCTGGCTGCCCTTCGTGGCGGAGCAGCAGTCGGCGCAGGCCATGATCACCAATCAGGTTGACATGGGCGGCGTGATCCAGCCGGCGACCTTCCCGACGGTGATCCGGCAGAACGCGAAGATCACGACCTATACCGGCCAGAAGCCCCCCTACGGCTATGTCGACTGGTGGCCGATTTCGCTCTACCTGAACAACGAGGAAAAGCCTTACGACGACCGCGACGTCCGCTGGGCGATCAGCCATTACATCGACCGCAAGCAGATCGTCGATGTCGGTTACCTGGGGGCCGCATCCGTCTCGTCTCTGCCGATGCCGCCCTATCCGCCGCTTCAGCCCTATTTCGACGCCGTGAAGGACCTGTTGGAGAAGCACAACACGCTCGACTTCGACCCGAAGAAGGGCGACGCGCTGCTGCAGGCGAAGGGCTTCAAGAAGGAAGGCGAGATCTGGATGAAGCCGGACGGCTCGCCGCTGACGCTGGACATCATCGGCTTCGGCGGGTCCGGTCCCGCCATCGGGCCCGTGCTGTCGCAGATGCTGAAGCGGCATGGCGTCACGGCGACGATGAACCTGCCGCCGAATTTCGACGAGCGCTTCCAGAAGGGCCAGTACACCGGCTCGATCTACGGCCACGGCGGCACCATCCGCGAGCCGTACGACACGCTGCGCCTCTACCAGGGCAAGAGCATCGCCGTTCCGGGTGCGCATCTGGTCAACTTCAGCCGCTGGAAGAATGCCGATTTCGACAAGATCGTCGATGAGGTCTATGTCACCGACCCCGACCAACGTCGCACGCCTGAAGGACCTGTTCAGGGCGGCGATGGAGATCTGGCTGCCTGACCTGCCGGACGTGCAGCTGGTGCAGAACTATCACCGCATCCCGATGAACACCTCACGCTGGACCAACTGGCCGGGCACCGACAACGCCTATATCAACACGGCCTCCTGGCACCTGACCTTCCCGCTCGTGCTGTGGAACCTGAAGCCGGCTTGACCGACACATGAGCCTGCTCTTACATCGCGCGGCGGTTCGGCGTCTTCCTGCTCATCGTCTGGTTGGCAGCGACGCTCAACTTCTTTCTGCCGAAACTGTCCGGCACGGACCCGGTCCGCACAAAGCTGCTGGAGCAGGCCTCGTTGGGCGGCTACGTGCACGCCGGCATCGAGGACATGGTGAAGGTCTACCAGCAGAAGTTCGGCCTGGACAAGCCGCTGTGGCGAGCAATACCTGAACTACATTCGGAACGTCGCGCATGGCGACCTGAACTACTCGATCGCCAACTATCCGCGCACCGTCGTCAGCATGATCTCCGAGGCGCTCCCCTGGACCATCGGCCTGCTCGGCCTGACCACGCTGTTCTCCTTCGCCGTCGGCACCTTTCTCGGCGCGTTGCTGGCCTGGCCGGGCGCGCCGCGCTGGCTGCAATGGCTGATGCCGCCGCTTGTGGGCGCTCGCACGCCATCCCGTTCTTCCTGCTCGGCCTCGTGCTGATGTAGCTGCTCGGCGTTCCAGTTCCAGATGGCTGCCGATCTTCGGCGGCTACAGCGCGGGCGCCAAGCCGGGCTGGACGCTGGGCTTCGTCCTGGACGTGCTCCGCCATGCGGTGCTGCCGGCGCTGTCGATCGTTCTGGTCTCGGTCGGCGGCTGGGCGCTGGCGATGCGCGGCATGATGGTCACGACGATGGGCGAGGACTACGTCACCTTCGCCGACGCAAAGGGCCTGCGGAGCGCGACCATTTTCACACGGTACTGCATGCGCAACGCGATCCTGCCGCAGACCACCGGCTCTGGCGCTGGCGCTGGGACAGATCCTGTCGGGCGCCGTGCTGGTGGAGGTGATCTTCGGCTATCCCGGCATCGGCGCACTGCTGTTCCAGGCGATCCAGGAGAACGATTTCTTCCTGATCCAGGGCATCGTCTTCACCGTCATCGTCGGCCTCGGCTTCGCAACCTTCGTGCTCGACGTCCTGTATCCGTGGCTCGATCCGCGCATCTCCTACCGGCAGAGCTGAGCCATGCGCCGCTATCTTCGCCGCAACGCCTCGCTGGTCGTCGGGCTGGTCCTGCTGGGCGTGCTGGTCGTGTTCATGGTGGTCGGCGCGTTCGTCGTCGACACCGTCGAACGCACAGGCCGCTGTCCGTGCCGGCGCTGCAACCGCCATCCTGGGACTATCCGTTCGGCACCGACCGGCAGGGACGCGATCTGTTGGCGGTGATGGTCGCCGGCACGCCGCTGACGCTGCGCATCGGCTTCATCGCCGGCTTCATCGGCGTCGGCGTCGGCGCCGTCCTGGCCTTCACCGCCGCCTATTACGGCGGCTGGGTCGACACCCTCATCCGCGGCATCGCCGATATCGGCCTGACCATGCCCGGGCTGCTGGTGCTGATCATCATCGCCGTGTCGCTGCAAGGGCAGCCTGACGGTCAACCAGATGGCGCTCGTCGTCGCCTCGCTGGCCTGGCTGAACCCGACGCGCACCATCCGCTCCCAGGTGCTGACGCTGCGCGAGCGCGGCTATGTCGAGATCGCGCGGCTCAACGGCATGACCGGTCCGGAGATCATCGTCCACGAGCTGATGCCGAACCTGCTGCCGTACCTCGCGGCGACGCTGGTCGCCGCGTCTCCGCCGCGATCCTGGCCTCGGTCGGGCTGGAAGTGCTGGGCCTCGGCCCGGTCGAGGCGCCGACGCTCGGCATGACGCTCTACTGGGTCAACTTCAACGCCGCGATCATCAACGGCTGGTGGTGGTGGTGGCTGGCGCCGCTGGTGGTGATTCTGATCGTCTTCCTCGGCCTGTTCTTCCTGACCGTCGGCCTCGACGAGATCGCCAATCCGCGGCTGCGGCGTTCCGTATGAGCGACCGATCCTGCGCGTCGACCGCCTGCGTGTCGCCTACGACCATCCGCTCGGTGCCGTGCGCGCGGTCGACGAGGTCAGCTTCACCCTCCGCCCGCGCGAACGGTTCGGCCTGGCCGGCGAGTCCGGGTCCGGCAAGTCGACCATGGCGCTGGCGATCCTGCGCATGATCAAGCCGCCCGGCCGGATCGAGGGCGGCGAGGTCTGGCTGGGCGACACCGCGCTGTCCGGCCTCTCGACCAGGCGCCATGCGCGCCCTGCGCCTGGCCGGCATCGCGATGGTGCCGCAGGGCTCGATGAACTCGCTCAACCCGGTCATGCGCATCCGCGACCAGATCGGCGACGCCCTGGACGACCACGGCGTTGGCCTCGTCCGGAGAGCGCTGGCGGATCGCGTCGGCGCATTGCTGGCGCAGGTCGGGCTGCCGGCGGAGGTCGCGCAGAAGTATCCGCACGAACTAGCGGCGGCATGAAGCAGCGCGTCTGCATCGCCATCGCCATCTGCCTGCGGCCGAAGGTGATCATCGCCGACGAGCCGACCAGCGCGCTGGACGTGGTGGTGCAGCGCCAGGTGATGGAGACCCTCGGCCGGGTGCAGCAGGAGCTGGGCGCCGCCGTCATCCTGATCGGCCACGACATGGGGCTGATGGCGCAGTTCGTCGATCGCCTGGGGGTGATGTACGCCGGCCGTCTGGTGGAGGTAGCGCCGATCCGCGACATCTTCACCGCAGCCGCTGCATCCCTATACGCGGATGCTGATCGACAGCCTGCCGTCGCTGGAGCACCGGGGCGGCCTGCAGCGGCATTCCCGGTCTGGCGCCGCTGCTGCGCGACCTGCCGCCTGGCTGCGCGTTCCACCCGCGCTGCCCGCTGGCCAACGGATCGATGCCACACCGAAAAGCCGATGGTCCGCGACATGCGGACCGGTCGCAACTCGTGGCATGCCACCTCGCATGACGGCGCTCATCGACCTGCGAGAACGTCAGCAAGACCTTCGCCGGCGGCAAGGTCGCGCGTGGAAAAGTTCTCGCTGACGATCGATGCGGAGCAGCCGCGCATCATCGCCGTGGTCGGCGAGAGCGGCAGCGGCAAGACCACGCTGGCGCGCCTGCTGCTGGGACTGATCCGCCGACACAAGGTGAAGTCCGTCTACGAGGGCAACGATCTCAGCACGCCTGTCGGGGCCGCAGGCGCGCCTTTCGCCACGACGTGCAGGCGATCTTCCAGGACCCGTACGAGGTCTATAATCCGTTCTACCGCGTCGACCACGTGCTGACGACGCCGATGAGAAAGTTTCAGGCTGGCATCATCGAAAGCCGAAGGGCGAGACCTGATCGAGGACGGCATTGCGCACCGTCGGCCTGCGGCCCGAGGAAATCCTCGGCCGCTACCCGCATCAGCTGACCGGCGGTCAGCGCCAGCGCATCATGGTCGCTCGCGCGCTGCTGCTGCCGCCCGCGCCTGATCGTGGCCGATGAGCCGGTGTCGATGGTGGATGCATCGCTGCGCGCGACGATCCTCGGCAGCCTGCGCAAGCTGCATGAGGAAATGGGCATCTCCATCCTCTATATCACGCACGACCTCACCACGGCCTATCAGGTCGCGCGATATCGATCATCGTGCTGTATCGCGCCTCGGTCGCCGAGGCCGGCGATGTCGAGCAGGTGGTGAAAGCCCCGCAGCACCCCTACACGCAGTTGCTGATCGGCTCCATTCCCCGCGTCAGCACGGAACGGGACTGGGCGGCCGAGAAACCGCCTGCAGCCCGATCCGTTGCCTCAACAGCGTGCCGGTTCGCGGACCGATGCCCATCGGCCATAGGCCGGTGCACATCGAAATCGCCGCCTCTGTTTCGTCCTTCGGCGCATCATGCCGTTGCCTGTTTTCTTCATGATTCGGCCCCACAGATGCCAGACCATGAATTGTCGGATGTTCTGTCGTAGCCTGTAGCGCATTCGATCAGGCTGCCTCAAACCGGTAGCGGGTCACGCGACCGCAGGTTTCTCCCGGCCTGAAAATGGTCGCCCCGGCGATCACATCCCCCCAAGTTTGCCCACTTCCTCCCGTGTGACTGCTCCGGTTCAGGTGGCGCCCTATTCGTCGAGGTGCACGCCGCGCAGGCGGATGACGCCGTCCGGATAGGGGATGAAGCCGGCCAACTTCGTGCTTGCGCCCCACAGCCACGTGTAGTGATACAGGAATAGATACGGCCGATCCTTCAGATAGATCGCCGCGGCCTGCCGATACAGGCTGACGCGCTGATCCCTGTCGATCGTCGCGGCGGCCTGGTCGAGCAAGGCGTCAAGTTTCGGATTGCTGTACAATCCCCGGTTCAGAAATCCCTTGCTTGCTGCCCAGATCGAGATGTTCTGGTCCGGATCCGGCCGCCCGCTCCAGATGGAATAGGATACCTGGAAGTCGCCGCGGTCGGCGGCGGCGAACAGCGATACCGGCTCCATCAGTTGCACCTTCATGTCGAACCCCGCTTCCGCGGACATAGACTGGATGACTTCCGCGACCTGGGCACTGATCGGATCATTCGGCACCCGCATCGTGAAGCTTGGATGCAGGGTCCCGGCCTGTTTCAGCAGCGCTTTCGCATGCTCCAGATTGCGGTGCGGCACCGGAAAGTCCGGATCGAAATAGGTGCCTCCGACCGGTTCCGGCTGATTATCCGGGGAATACTGACCGGAGAAGACGACCTGGTTGATCACATCCCTGTCGATGGACTCTTCAAATGCCTCACGCACCAACGGGTCCTTGCCCATCGGGTTTTCCGACATGGGCCCGTTGTTCAGGTTGATTTGCAGCGTCTGATAGCCCAGCCCCGGCTTGGTGATGAGTTTGAGGATTTGGATCACTGCGCAGAGTGTCGAGGTCGGTAGGAGCCACACGCTCGATCAGGTCCAACTGACCCGTGCGCAGGCTCGTCAGCCGCAGCGTCGCGTCAGGGATCGTCACGAACCGCACCTCGTCCAGCAGCGCCTTGGATGGGTCCCAGTACCCGGGGGTTGCGCTTCAGAATGACCTTGTCCTGCGCGACCTGGCTGGCGAACTGGTATGGACCGGCGCACACCGGGTTGGCGGTGACGTTGGCTCCCGCCGCTTCGGTCGCTTTCGGGGCCATCATCATGCCTGGCCGGTCGGCCAGCAGCATCAGCAGCGGCGCATAGGGGGCGGCGAGTTCGAAACGCACGGTCAGCTTATCGATAACTGTCACACCCGTGATGGGCTTGAGCTGGGAGATCCGCTTGGACCGCGGCGAGGTCTGGTACCGGATGATGTTCCACTTGACCGCCTCGGCGTCGAACGGCTCACCGTCCTGGAAAACGACGTCTGGGCGCAGCTTCAGTGTCAGCGCCCGGCGATCGTCGGACCAGGTCCACTGCGTGGCCAGCATCGGTACATAGTTCAGGTCAGGGTCGATATCGATCAACTTGTCACACATCGCCCCGGTGATCTGAAGGGCGATGAAACTGCCGCTTGCAGCGGGGTCCAACGTGTCCGGATCGGTCGTCATCCCGATGCGTAGCGTGGCCGCACCAGCCAGGTGCGCGCTGAAGATGAGGGCCGCGATCGTGCCCAAGAGGAGGTTGATTGGTTGCAGTTTGATTCGCATGCGGCATTCCCTACGTTTGCTCTTTATAGCAAAGCGTTTCGGTTCTGCTACAGCCAGACTGCGTGGCTGACGCTCTCCATCGGGAAGCGATGCCGGGGAAAGGTGACGAGCCGGGGGATCTCCGACCAGCCTCGCCCAACTACGGTCCAACCGCCAGCCGCGGTTAACTTGCCCAGAGCGTGATGACTGGAGGCGGAATCGCCGGAAGTCTGAATCACGCGATTAAACAAAGAGCTAGCACGGGATGACTGAGCGAAAGCGATGTCATCCCGCGCTATGCCGCAATTGTCGATCGACGCACACTCTCCATGTTCAGAGAGAGCCCCACGCCCGGAAGTTCCGGCGCCACCAATTCGCCTTTCTCGAGCTTTGGCATGCCGTCCAAAATCGTTTCGGATCGCGGCACGTATTCGACCATGTGGCCATTGGGAATGGCTGACAACAAATGGACGTGCCATTCCGGCAGGACGTGTCCGCAGACGGGAATGTTCCGTGCGCGTGCCATGCTGGCCACGTGCCGCCAGGGCGTAATGCCGCCGACGCGGGCCAGGTCAATGATCACCACGCCCGGTGCTGCTTCGCGGAACAGTCGGTCGTACTCGCTCAGGTGATAGTAGTGCTCGCCGGTCGCGATTGGCACCTGCAGCATGCCGCCAAGTCGCGCCAGGCCTGCCGTGTCCTCGTGATCAATCGGATCCTCGAGCCAATGAATTCCGGCTTCCTGCAGAGCATATCCGGTGGACGCTGCCTGGGGCACACTCCAGCTCTCCGTGGCATCTACCAGGATGCGCACCTCCTCGCCGACCGCCTCGCGCACTGCACGCACCCGACGGGCCTCATTCTGAGGAAATGTTTCGTGGCCGATCCGTAGTTTCACCGCCGAGAAACCCTGCGCAACGTGCCGCGACGCGGTGGCTGCGAGTTCGTCCAGCGAAAGACTGTACCACATACCATCGCTGGCATAGGACGGAAGCCGATCCCGATATCCGCCGAGCAGGCGATAAAGTGGCTGGCCGACCGTTTTGGCCGCGAGATCCCACTGCGCCATGTCGAGCGAGGAGACGGCGAAATTGACCATGCCTCCGGGGCCGAAGCGTCTGCCCACATCCATCAGCCGTGCCCAGGTCGCCTCCATCTCGAAGACCTGGCGACCGACCAGAAGCTGGCCGATTTCACGCGTCGCATGCGTGAGCGCGCGCACCAGCGAATCATTCAGCACGACCACGTATCCAAAACCGGTGGTGCCGTCAGCCGTCGCCACACGCGACAGGACATGCCAGTATAAGTCGACCGGTTTGCCCGCAGCCATGTATGGCTTTTCCAATGGGACCTTCAGCAGATCCACCAGGACTGACGTGATCTTCATGCTTTGTCTCCGTGCCCCAACAACTGTCTAAATCCGCTCTGCTGCGTCACATCGAACCGACGCTGAGCCACGGCACCGCGGCCACCACTTTCGGCGTCATGTGATGCGGCGACACGCCAGGTGGCGGCATTCATTGTCGAACCCGTTCAGCAGAAATGAACCCACCTGTCATGCTCTCGCCAAAGCTCAGGTAGCGCGGGGCTGGATGCTCTCAGCGGGAGCAAGTGTCACCACTCACCGTGCCAAACCATGAAGGTCGAATGATACTGCGGCTCGGCCTTACTGAGAGGGGTAGGGCGGCGGAGAGTATGCCTGCTGTGGATAGCCCAGAGGTGGCGCCCCCGGGGGCGGCGGCACATAACCCTGCGGAGGAGACACATAACCCTGTGCGTAGCCCTGAGGCGGGTAGCCTTGCGGCGCATAGCCCGTCGGTGGCGGACGATACCCCGGAGGCGGCGGGGCATAATAGACCGGCGGCGCGTAATACACCGGCGGCGGATAATAGAAAGGTGCGTAGTACGGCCAGCCCCAAGCCGGCGCGCCGAACCCAAAGCCAAACGCTACGCCGGGACCGAAGCAACAGGGGCCGCGAAACCCGCCACGGAAGCCGAAGCCATTACCATGGAACCCACCATGGAACCCACCACCATGGAAACCGCCGCCATGGAAACCGCCGCCTCCAGCGCCTCGGCCGGCCATTGCAGGAGCCGCGCCCAATGCGATGGTTACACTCAACGCGAGAGTGGTGATCTTCATCATTGGTTGCCTCTCTCTGCTAGAACCCGAAGTCCTGTGGCACATCGTGGGCATCGGCAAACGTATCATGTAAACTAACACAGCACCCCGACCAACACTAGCCGAAGTGAGTAACAGCAGCCGGGGAGGAGGCACTCCGGGATGGCGTTATGCGGCATTGGCGGATGGATACTCGCGGCACAAATCTACTCATCTCCCAAGACTATATCAGCACAGCTGCTGAGATTACCGAGAAGGATTTTGGCGTGATCGTGGGGCCCGCGATAGGCAGGTCTCGGACGCCGGGATTGCCCCCACGGGCGGGCAGGGACCCATCGACCCGCACGAACCGAAACGTCCCTGGAAACCGTCAGGGCGTCGATCGCACTTAGACCGGCACCGTACCCCGCACCACCGTCCGATGCAGCACCCGCGCATGGTTGCTCATGTCGTAATCGTTAAACGCCCGATGCAGCAGGCAGCGATTATCCCACATCACCAGATCGCCCTCCCGCCAGCGATGCGAATAGACGAACGCCGGCGACGTGGCATGCGCCTCCAACTCAGCGAGCAGCTTGCGCCCCTCCTCCTCCGGCATCCCGACCACATGTGAGGAGTGGTTCCCCAGATACAGCGCCTTCGAGCCACGCACCGGATGGGTGCGAGCAACCGGATGATCGACCGGCGGGCGCTCCTTTATCTGCGCCTCGGTCGCCGGTGAGCTGCCGGACTTCTTGCGGCTGTTCTCCCAGCTATGGATCGCCCGCAGTCCATCGAGGCGCTGCTTCGTCGCCTCCGGCAGCGCTGCATACGCCATTTCGGTATTGGCAAACTGCGTCGGTCCACCGGTCGGTGGTAGTTGCACGGCATACAGCATGGTCAGCAGCGACGGCACGTCATGATACGACTTGTCCGAGTGCCAGAAGTAATTCCCCCGCTCCGGCAGCTTCCCGCTCGGTTTACCATCCTTGTCGAGATTAGAAACCGTATGTACCGCGCCGTATTTCACGCTGTCCTGGTGCCGCCCGACATGCAGTTCCTCGATCTCCCCGAAATGCAGGGTGAAGTTGTATTGCTGCTCCTTGGTCAGAGTTCTGATCGCGAAACACCAGGATTGGATGTGCCGCGAAAAAATTCAGGATGCGCTCTTTCGTCGCCGGCGACAGTGTTTGTGACAGATCGATATCGGTGATCTCCACCCCGCCGACCGCGGCCAGCCGCTGCATCGAACTCAGATCCTCGGCCATGTCCACGGACATCTGGTTTCCTCCATATTCTATCAACAAAAACTATTCTCGCCCCCCCAGGGCGTCAAACGAATGCTCGCGTCAAACTACTGCTTAGGACCCGCCCCACCGTTGGAGGTCTTCGCCAATCCAAGTTTTTCCATCACCCCAGCCGTCTCGTCGTATTCCTTCTGCATCACCCGATCGAACGACGGACCATCACTCGCCAGCACTTTGCCGCCCTGCGATTCCGTGAACTCACGAAACTTGTCGGTCTGCGCCGCCTTCTGGAACGCCGCCGTCAGGATACGCAGCCGGTCCGCCGGCACGCCCTTGGGCGCGACCAACCCGTGCCACAGCACCAATTCCGTTTGCGGAATACCCAAAGCGCCCACTCCCGACGCCATCGGTAACTTGTCCGACCCGTCCACCGTCGTCAGCAACAGGCATTTCGCTGTTCCATTCTGCGCATGCGCCATCACCGGCGGCACCGATCCCCCATACATGTCGACGGTGCCAGCCAGGAACGCACTGATCGTTTCTCCCGCGCCGCCGAACGGGATTGCGCGCATTTTCACCCCCAGCGCCGAGAAGATCAGTTCGCCGGACAGATGCACGCCGCCACCAGCACCATCCGTTCCGTACGTGTATTTACCCGGGTTCGCCTTCAGCACCTTCACCAGTTCTTGCGCGTTATTGGCCGGAAAGTCCTTGTGCACGCAGAACACGACCGGCGTCAGATCGCGTGTAGCCATCCGGCTTGGCGCGCGACAGCACCTCCATGCCAATGGATCCTCCGGCACCGGGCTTGTTCAGCACGATGATTTTTTGCCCCAGGATCGGCTCCGCCAGCGAGGCCAGCAGCCGGCTCACCACATCGGTCCCCCCACCCGGCGGCGTGGGAACGGGTCCTGAACCTGCCACTGATCGGCGTTTGGATCCGCCTGCTGCGCGTCCGCTACCGCCTCCTGTATCCGGCCATCCTGGTGTTCTGCTGCATCGGCGTCTACAGCGTGAACAACTCCACATTCGATGTCCTGCTGGCCGGCGGCCTGGGCTTGGTCGGCTATCTGTTCTCCATGCTGGACTGTCCGCCGGCCCCGGTTATCCTGGGATTCATTCTGGGACCGATCCTGGAGGTCAACCTGCGCCGCACCTTGCTGATTTCCCAAGGCGATTTCAGCGTCTTCGTCACCCGCCCGATCAGCCTTGGCTTCCTTTTGCTGGCCGTGGCGCTGCTGGGGGCCATCGCCGTGCCCGCCTTGCGCCGGCCGTGAACCGAGCGGTCGCGATGTTTCCGGGACTGGGACGAACCGTCTCGCAGGAGAGAGCGATGCCGCGTTCGGCCAGGCCGGGGCCGGACCGTGACCGGGCCGGCGATCCCTCCCAATTTGAAATGGGCCTGCGTCACGGGCGTACCCCAAATTGACGCTCGAGTCCGCCCGCCATAAGCTTCCCCCACAACAGCCGGAACGAATTCGGCGTCGGTCGTGCAGACCAGGGAGGAAACATGAAGGGGCAACGCTTGTTCGCCGCAATCGTCGCGGCATGTCTTGGGACCGTGGCCTGGGCACCCGCCCTGTTCGCCGCCGACGATACGATCAAGATCGGCTACGTCGACCCGTTCTCTGGCCCCTTCGCCGCGACGGGCAACAACTTCCTCAAGGTCTTCAACTATGTCCTCGAGAAGATCAA
This sequence comes from uncultured Alphaproteobacteria bacterium, assembly GCA_963771475.1. GTDB lineage: Bacteria > Pseudomonadota > Alphaproteobacteria > Acetobacterales > Acetobacteraceae > Rhodopila. The sequence goes on from CAVYTN010000007.1 coordinate 208,915, forward strand.
CGCCGAAGCCGGTCCGTTGGGCAAGAAATACGAGCTCGTCACCTTCGATTCCAAGCTGCAACCGGCTGAGGCGCTGATCGCGCTGAAAAGCATCACCGACCAGAATATTCCATTCGTGATGCATTGCGTCGGTTCCAATGTCGGATCGGCGATGATCGAAGCGGTCTCCAAGCATAACGCCCGCAATCCGGAGAACCGGCTTTTGTATTTGAACTGCGGCGCGCTGGCGACCGAACTGACCAACGAACAGTGCGACTTCTGGCATTTCCGGTTCACCGCCAACGTCGATCAGCGCGCGGTCGCCCGCATCCGGACCCTGCCGCAATCGGTGAAATCGGTTTACGTGCTGAATCAGGACTATTTGTTCGGTCAGTCGGTACAGAAAGCCACGCTGAAATACCTGGCCCAGTACCGCCCGGATCTCAAAGTCGTGGGCGACGAGCTGGTGCCGTTCGGCAAGGTGCAGGACTTCTCGCCCTATATCGCGAAAATCAAGGCCTCGGGCGCGCAGGCGCTGGTGACCTCGAACTATGACCGCGACCTGAATCTGCTGATGAAGGCGGGCAACGACGCCGGTCTGGACGTGCAGTACCACGTCTATCTGGCGCACCAGCCGGGCGGCCCGACCTCCACCGGGCCCGCCGGCGAAGGCCGCCTGACTTCGATCATGGAGTTCAACGACAACGTTCCGGTCCAGGAACACAATGCCGAGGCGGAAAAATTTGTCCAGGGATTCCGCGACCGCGCCCAGTTCAACTTCATCCCGATCGACTATGTCACCATGTTCGAGATGCTGACGGCGGCGATCAACAAGGCCGGCTCGACCGACGCGATGAAAGTTGCGCTGGCGCTGGAGAACGCCAGGGCGACCGACATGATGGGGGATGAGAACATCATGCGCGCCGAGGATCATCAGTTGTTGAGCCCGCTGCACGAGGCCGTCTTCACCAAGGATGTCAAATACGACGCCGAAAAGACCGGTCTGGGCTGGAAGAATGAGGCGAAGCTCACCGCGGCCGATCTGACCCTGCCGACCAGTTGCAAAATGAAACGGCCCACACGGTAAGCGCGGCCCGGGGGGAACTCGCATGGAGATTCTGGTCGGCTCCCTGCTGAATGGCCTCGTGTACGGCATGCTGCTGTTCATGCTGGCTTCGGGGCTGACGCTGATCTTCAGCATGATGGGGGTGCTGAACTTCGCCCATGCGTCGGTCTACATGCTGGGGGCCTATTTCGCGTACGAAACCACAAGGTGGCTTGGCTTTTGGCCGGCTTTGATCGTCGCCCCCGCCTTGTGCGGCCTTCTGGGCGCGGCGATCGAGGTCTGGGGCCTGCGGCGCGTGCATCAGAACGGCCATATCGCCGAGCTGCTGTTCACCTTCGGCCTGGTGTTCATCATCGGCCGTTCGGTGCAGATGGCCTGGGGTATGCTGCCGATGCCGTACCGTGTGCCCACCGGTCTCGATTTCCCGCTGTTCACTTTGTACGGGCTACAGTTCCCCGCCTATCGAGCCTTCATGCTGCTGGTTTCGGCCGGCATGTTGGGCGGGATCTGGCTGTTGCTGAAAAAGACCCGCATCGGCCTGATCATCCAGGCCGCTCTGACCCATCCCGGCATGGTTGCTGCCCTGGGCCATAACGTGCCGCTGGTGTTCACCATCGTGTTTTCCGGCGGCTGCTTGCTGGCGGGCCTCGCCGGCGTCATCGGCGGTAATTACCAGTCAACCGAACCCGGCATCGCCGACGCGATGGGACCGATCGTCTTCGTGGTGGTGGTGTTCGGGGGGCTCGGCTCTCTGACCGGTTGCTTCATCGCCTCGATCATCATGGGCATGGTCTCGACCTTCGCGGTGGTGATCGACGCCTCGATCGCCGACGCCCTGCGGCCTTTGGGCATCGCCATCAGCAACGACAATCTTCTGGGCGAGATCCTGACGGTGCCCGTCGCCCGGATCGGCGCGCTGCTGCCGCTGCTGATGATGGTGCTGATCCTGCTGTTCCGGCCACGCGGCCTGATGGGGACCCGCGATACATGACCCGCCGCGCCTGGCTTCCTTGGCTTCTCCTCTTTCTCGTCGCAATCCTTCTTCCCTGGTTTTTTTACGACTGGGGCCATCATCGGCACGCCGGCTTCGTCGTTTCGATGCTGAGTCAGATGGGCATGATGAGCATCCTGGCTCTGTCGTACAACATGCTGTTGGGCCAGTCGGGATTGTTCTCGCTGTGTCACGCGACGTTCTTCGGCTTCGGCGGCTATGCCACCGTGCATCTGTTGAACGCCGCCGGCGACGGATCGCTGCCCGTGCCGATAGAGCTGATGCCGCTGCTGGCGGGTCTGTGCGGCCTGGGGTTGGCGGTCGTATTCGGCTCGATGGCGACCAAACAGCGGGCCACCGCCTTCGCCATGATCACGTTGGGCATTGGCGAACTGGTCGCCACCGCGGCGCTGATGTTTCACCACTTCTTTGGCGGCGAGGGCGGCGTCAACACCGACCGCATGATCGACCGCAGCCTGTTCGGGCTCAGCTATGCCTCCAACATCCAGGTCTATTACCTGATCGTCGCCTGGACTTTCATCGCGGCGGCGCTGATGCGGTTGCAGACCATGACCCCGCTTGGCAGGATGGCGAACGCCTGCCGCGATAATTTCGAGCGAGCCCAGTTCGTCGGCTATGACCCGCGGGTGGTGCGGTTTCTGCAATTCTCCCTTGCGGGATTCTTCGCCGGTATCGGGGGCGGGCTATACGCGATCACCTATGAAATCGTGACCTTTGACGCGGTCGCGGGCGCGCTGTCGGCCAACGCCCTGCTGATGGCCTATATCGGCGGCAGCATGGTGTTCGCGGGCCCGGTCCTGGGGGCGGTGCTGATCACACTGCTGCAAAGCGGCGTCAGCCTGATGTCGAACTCCTGGCTGATCTATGTCGGCGTGCTGTTCATCGCCATGGTCACCTTCGCGCCCACGGGCCTCGCCGGCATCATCCAGGCGCACGGTCCGATCTGGCGCGCCGGGCGTCTATCGCACCTGCTGCTGCCGTACGCGCGGCTGTTCGTGCCGGGCAGCGCCGCTGTCGCCGGCTTCGTAGGGCTTGTCGAATTGCTGTCCTTCCTGACCATCGGCGCCCAGCAGGGCAAACGAATGATCCTGTTCGGTTCCCGCATCGAGGTTACCAGCCTTGTTCCCTGGGCCGTCGCCGCTGGCCTGCTGCTGATCGGCTGCGTCTGGCTGCGCGCCGAATGGCGCCGGTTCGCGCAAATCTGGGAGTCATTGATCGAGGACCTGAAAAGGACGGCCGCATGAGCGACAATGCCATCCCGGCCATCCGCCTGACCCAGGTCGCCAAAAATTTTGGCGCCACGCAGATCATCCGCGGTGTTGATCTGTCGGTCATCAAGGGCGAGCGGCATGCGATCATTGGCCCGAACGGTGCCGGCAAGACCACCTTGTTCAACCTGATCTCGGGCCGCTTTCCGATCACCTCCGGCACGATCGAACTGAACGGGCAGCGCATCGATCCGTTGCCGCCGCAACGGATCAACCGTCTGGGCCTGTCGCGCAGCTTTCAGATCACGTCGCTGTTCACCCGCATGACGGTGTTCGAAAATCTCCGCTGCGCGCTGTTATGGAGCCAGGGCTACCGGTACTCCTTCTGGCATTTGCTGTCCTGGCAAAAGCAGCTCAATGACTTAGCGCAACGGTTGCTGATGGACCTGAACCTCGGCCCGCGCCGCGACGTGCCGGCCGGGCTGTTGTCCTATGCCGAACAGCGCGCGCTGGAGATCGGCATGACCGTCGCGGGCGGTGCCAGTGTCATCCTGCTGGACGAACCGACGGCGGGCATGAGCCACAGTGAAACCGAATATGCCGTGGCCTTGATTCGCCGCGTGACCGAGGGACGCACCCTGTTGGTCGTCGAGCATGACATGCGTGTCGTCTTCGATCTGGCGGACACGATCACCGTGCTGGTCTATGGTCAGGTCATCGCCTCGGGCCCGCCGGCCGAGATTTCGCGCCAATCCGGCGGTACAGGAAGCCTATCTCGGAAAGCTGGCCGCCTGATGCTGGAAGTTCGCGACCTGAACGCCTTTTACGGCAAGAGCCACATCCTGCGCGGCGTCGATCTGACCGTGAACGCGGGCGAGATCGTGAGTCTTCTGGGCCGCAACGGCGTCGGCCGTTCGACGACCTGCAAGGCCATCATGGGACTGGTCGATCCGATCGGCTCCGTGCGCTATCGCGGGCGGGACATCGCCGGGATGCCGGCCAATCAGGTGGCGCGCGCCGGCATCGGCTATGTCCCCGAGGATCGCCAGGTGTTTCCCACTCTGACCGTCCGCCAGAACCTGATGTTGGGCCTGAAGCGCGCCGGCAAATTCGGCCGCTGGAATTTCGACGACGTGTTTCGCCTGTTCCCCAACCTGGCGGAGCGGCAGGACAATCCGGCCGGCGTACTGTCGGGCGGCGAGCAGCAAATGCTGACGATGTGCCGCACCCTGATGGGCGATCCGGACCTGATCCTGATCGACGAACCGACCGAGGGCCTGGCGCCGATGATGGTGGAGCAGGTCGGTCTGCTGATGGCGGAAATCGCCCGCCGCGGTGTGGCGATTCTGCTGGTCGAGCAGAAACTGGCCATCGCCCTGTCGATTTCCCACCGTATCTACGTGATGGGCCATGGCCGCATCGTGTTCGAGGGCACGCCTGCCGATCTGGAACGGAACCCGGACGTCAGGCGGGAGTGGCTGGAAGTGTAACCCGACCCGAGGCCGGCGTGACACGTCGGTCTACGCCAAAGGATTGGAACGCGGGCGCGCCATTTCCTATGGCCTTTGTCTGGTGATGTCACGCGTAACGAACGAAGGAAGCGTCAACGCTATGCCCATTCCACCTCGTATCGCCGTGGTCGGCCTCGGCATGGCGCTGAAGCCGCACGCGCAGGCGCTGATCGATCTGCAACAGACGAACGAGGTGACGGTCGCGTCGGCCTGGAGTTCCGACCGCGGTCCGGCGGGACGAAGCTCGGAAGGCCTACGGCTTTCCCACCGCCGACACCTTCGATGCGATCGCGGCTGATCCTGCCATCGACGCGGTGCTGCTGCTGACGCCGCCCAATGCGCGCCGGGAATACGTCGAACGCCTGGCCGCTTGCGGCAAACACATCCTGATGGAGAAACCGATCGAGCGAACCACGGCGGAAGCGACTCGCCTGGTGGATGTGTGTGAGGCGGCCGGCATCCGTCTGGGCATCGTGCTGCAGTACCGGTTCCGGCCCGTCGTCATGCGGCTGCGCACGTTGATTGAGGAGGGCGTGTTGGGGGAATTGGCGATGGTGCAACTCTCGATCCCCTGGTGGCGGCCGCAATCCTATTACAACGAGCCAGGCCGCGGCACGCTGGCCCGCGACGGTGGCGGGGTGCTGATCAGCCAGGCCATTCATTCGCTGGACCTGATGCTCAGCCTGGCTGGGCCGATCGCTTCGGTCGCGGCAATCGCCGGAACCAGCAGGCTGCACCGCATGGAAACCGAGGACACGGTCGGCGCCGGTCTGCGCTTCGCCAACGGTGCGCTGGGCGGGTTGTTCGCCACCACCGCGGCCTTTCCGGGGGCCGGTGAGTTCATGACACTGAGCGGCACCCAGGCCAGCGCCACGGTCGCCGCCGGGGCGCTCTCCGTCACCTGGCATGACGGGCGGGAGGAACGCGTCGAAGGCGAAGCGCGTTCGGGAGGCGGCGCCGATCCAATGGCGTTCTCCCACGAAGCGCACAAAGCGCTGATTCTGGATTTCCTGCATGCGATCCGTGACGGGCGCGCGCCGGCGATCAGCGGTCAGTCCGCGCTCGCCGCGCACCGGCTGATCGATGCATTGCTGCTGTCCTCGAAAGAAGGGAGGGAGGTCGCGCTATGAGCCAACCACCGCTGCGTTTCACCGCCATCGGCCTCGACCACCACCATATCTGCGAACAGATCGGGCGGCTTCTGGAACTGGGCCGTTTCACCTATACCAAGCTAACGATGTGGCAGGATGCATCACCCTGTCATGGCCGGCCAAGGCCAAGGCTGTCCGGTACGCATCTTGCCGATTGGCCGGTGCGGCGATCGGCTTGGGTGAAAGAAAACACGGAGCCGGCCCGCAAGCGGGCCTTGGACGGAGGATACGAAGGCCGGAGTCGTTGCGGCAGCGTCGCGGGGACAGGAGCCGGCCGGCTGTGCTGGTTGCCGAAAGGGCCCATGTTTGCTGCCTTCGGCAGCCTGTATTGTTCCGGCTAACGCTAACACCGAGCGGATTTGTAACACGCGAAGCGCTCTGAAATGCCCAGCGTAGATCACACCGCAAAGCGGCCTGCATTCCAAAACCGCCGTGCAACAAGGACTCCGTGCCCTCCGGCCTCCTCCGTTCAAGGCCCGCTCGCGGGCCGGCTCCGTGTGAGGCTTTCGCGGAGTCGAAACGACCTCGTACCGGACGAAGTGGGTCAAGCCGGGCCATGACATGAGGGGCTGGCCACCGCCATCAGGCGGAGAATTTCATTCTCCCCGGCCCGATGGCGTTCGAGTTTTCGCACACCATGCCTCCAAAGCCCCTGTCGCCGACCGTTTTGCCACACTACTCTCTGCCCAACGCGCGCGAAGCGACGAGGAACCCGACAAATGCTCACCTTCCTCATTCCCGACATGCACTGCGACGGCTGTATCCGTTCGCTGACCAAGGCGGTTCAGGCGCTCGACCATAACGCCACGCTGACTGCGGACCTCGAAACGCACCGCGTCACGGTCACCACCTCGGCCCCCATCCCAGCCGTCACCGAAGCCTTCCAGGACGCCGGCTTCGACGTCGAGCCCGCTGCCTGATCAGAACCAGTTCGCCTTATCCACCACATTCCGCAGCGGACGACCCTCGGCGAAGGCCGCGCAGTTGTCGGCGATGATCTGGAACCGACGTTCGTTCAGATGCGGTCCGTACCCGGCCATGTGCGGTGTCATGATCACGTTCGGCATCCCCCACAGCGGATGCTCTGCCGGCAGCGGTTCCTGCTCGTAGACATCCAGCGCCGCACCCGCGATCTCTCCCGCGCGGAGCGCCGCGACGAGGTCATCCAGCTTCGTCGTCATGCCCCGGCCGATATTGATGAAGAACGCCGTCTTCTTCATCAGCCGGAACTTGCCGGCGTTGAAGAAGCCTTCGGTCTCAGGCGTATGCGGCACCGTCAGGATGACGAAATCGGCTCGCGGCAGCAGCGTCTTCAGCGCGTCGGGCTTGTGCATCTCGGCCACGAAATCCGGCTTCCCCGGCCGTCGCGCGTCGATCGCCAGGACCGTCATCCCGAACGCCGCGAGCAACCGAGCGGTCTCGGTGCCGATGCCGCCGAGGCCGACGATCAGGGCGGTCGAACCCGGCAGGCTGACGACGCCGGTGTCTTCGGGCGGTTTCCTCCACTCACGGCGCAACTGCTGGGGAATGTAGACATGCAGCCCGCGTGCGAAAGCGAGCACGAACGACAGGATATGCGCGCTGATATGATCGTTGAAGATCTCACGGAAATTCGTGACCGTCAGCTTGTGCGCGATCAGCTCCGGATAGTAATAACCAGCCGGCGGCGCGGCCTGAGGCGCCTGCAGCCAGCGGAGCCGCTTCGCCTTCGCCAGCAGCGCGGGCGGCAACGTGCCGAAGGCCGCATCGGCGCCGGCGATCGCCTCGGAGGCCTGCTCCATCGTCTCGGCGACGACGATGTTGACCCCGGCCGTCACCTCCGACAGCCGCTTCGCCCAGGCGCGGGTCAGCGCCGTCTGCGGCGGCAGCATCAGGAACGTGAAGGCGTTGCTGTTGGACATCTGGTTTCCCCGTATGCGCTATCAGTGCGCTTTGTAGCCGTCCGTCAAGGTGCGCAGGAAGGCGGTGACGTCGTCGATCTCCTGCTCGGTCAGCGCCGGCCGGTCGCCTTGCTTGCGGTCGAAGGGCGCCTCCCGGTCGATGTTGTCCCAGTATTTCTGCGGCAGATCGTCGAATTTCATCACCTGCCCGTCGGCTCCGCGCGGATACCAGGCCTCCGGCTTCAGGTCCCGCTCCGCGTAGAATGCCACGGCGTCGCGCAGGGTGTGGATAACGCCGTTGTGGAAGAACGAGGATTTCAGCGCCACGTTGCGCAGGGACGGCGTGCGGAACAGGCCGCAATAGGCCGGATTGCCGGACAGGTCCGTCCGCACCGGCCCGCACAGGCCGAGGTCGAAGAACGTCGGGTCTTTGTTGGCCGGGATCGCCGCGTTGCGCGGCAGGCCCAGTCCGCTCATGCCGTAATCGGCGAAGGATGGCGGCACGCCGGCGGCGTTTGGGCTGCTTCGGTGGCAGCGGATGCAGTCGCCCCGTTCGGGGTCGTTGAAGGCGGCGAGGCCGCGTGCCTCTGTCTCGGTCAACCGGGCGGTGCCGCGTAGAAAGGCGTCATATTTGCTGCTGTAGGGGCTGAAGATCTCGGGCTGCTGGAGGTAGGTATCCAGCGCCACCAGCGCCGCCCGCACGGTGGCATCGTCATTCGTCGTGGATCCGAACAGCGTTCGCAGCGTCGAGGCATAGGGCGCTGACCGCAGCCGCTCCGCCAGGGCGTGCGGGTTCGGGTTGGCCATCTCGTCCGGCGAGAGCAGCGGGATCAGAGCCTGGTCGCTGAACGCGTCCACCCGCCCGTCCCAGGTCAGGCCGCCGGCCGGCCCCTGATCGAGGCTCTCGTCACCGTCATCCTCCGACTCGAAGAAATGCTCCGTAAACACTGGCCGCCGCGCCAGATAGGTCAGGCCGGGCACCGTTCGGATGCCGGGCCTGTCACCGGCCGGACCGCCCAGGCGGATGGCGCCGGCGTTCGGGTCGGCAAAGCCATGTGCGGGATCGTGGCAGGTCGCGCAGGCCATTCGGCCCGAGGCCGACAGGGTTGGATCGAAGAACACAAGCTGCCCCAGCGCCGCGACGGCGGCAGTGCGCGCGAGGGCAGGGGCGGCCGGTGGATCGGCCGGCCAGGGCAGCCCATGCGCCGCCTGGACCGTGTGAGCCCCAAGCCACGCAAGACCGATCAGCCAGGCAACACAGACGCGAGCGGCGCGTCCGACCCTGCCCGCACGTGGCGGTTCCGATCGCATACGGCATTTCGATGAAGTTACAAAACGCAACAGAATAGTCCCTTGGCGCCTTCGCGCCGCCTATAGCCCAAATCCACGAAGTTCTGTCTAAGTTGTCACCCCGCCGTCCGTCCTGCGAGCCCCCTGTCGGAGCGGGCGCCCACGGACAGCGATACTTTGGATCGACGATGACCCTTCCTCGCCTGCTTGCCGCTGCCCTGACCCTCACGCTCACTGCCCCACTGACTTCAGGCCGCCGAACCGAACCTCGCCGATATCCGCACGGTCGTCGTGATCTACATGGAGAATTGCAGCTTCGATAATCTGTATGGCGCATTCCCCGGCGCCAACGGTCTGTCGCGGGCGCCGAGTTCTGCCATCGCGCAGAAGGACCGCGACGGCAGCGTCCTGCCGGGCTTGCCGCCGGTCTGGGGCGGCATCGTCAGCGGCGTGCAGGCGGGCGCGCCGACCGCGCCTTTGGCCAGCAGCCTGACCGAGGCGGCAACCCGAACGTATCTGGGCCAGTTCGATCATCCTTATGCGGTCGGTTCGCTGTATACCAATCCGCAATCGGGTTCGCCGGACAACGCCTCTGCCTTGCGCTACACGAACCGCGATCTGTGGCACAAATTCTACCAGCACCAGATGCAGATCGACGGCGGTGCGAACGACCTGTTTGCCGCATGGTCGGATTCCGGCGGCATGGCGATGGGCTATTTCCCGCAGCATGAAGGCGACCTGCCGCTGTGGGGCTGGGCGCATCGTTATGTGCTGGCGGACAATTTCTTCCAGGCGGCGTTCGGCGGATCGTATCTGAACCATCAGTTCCTGGTCTGCGCCTGCGCGCCGATCATTCCGGACAACGGCGCCACTCCGCCGCAGCCGTTCAATCCCTGGACCGGACAGGCCACGAAATACAATGCCGATGGCGTCACTGCTGCGCCGGATTCGACGGCACCGGCGCCATCCGTGCTGCGCGACGGCGGACCTTGGTTGCAGCCGAAAAATGGTGACTCGGCTTTGAAGGCGCCGCCGTCCTTCGTCAATGACTCGGTCATCACGCCGTTCGTGACGATCGACGGCGCCGGTCATTTCTACAGCGTCAATACATCGCAGCCGCCGTTTCCACCGAGCGTGAATGCGCTGAAGACCGATCCGCCGGAGCAGAAGGTTGATCATGACAAACCCGGAACGGTCTATCCGCAGACGCAGACGACGATCGGCGACCTGCTGACGCGCACCGGCGTCGACTGGGCGTATTACGCGGGCGCATGGAATTTCGCCCTGACGCACCCGGCATTTGCCGCGGGAGCGTCGCCGGCCAATCCCAATTTTCAGTACCACCATCAGCCGTTCAATTATTTTGAACGTTTTGATCCCGATCGCGCGGCCGGTTCCGACGGATTCGGCCATGTCTCCGCCGACCCGATCTACGTGCAGTCAGGCGCGGCGGAGCGCACGCAGCATCTGCGCGACGGCGGCGTCACCGACCCGGCGGAACTGGCCAGCGCGCATCCTTTTCCGCCCGACGCGCAATCGCGCTTCATGGACGACCTGCATCACGGTCACCTGCCGCCGGTGTCGTTCTATAAGCCGCATGGCACGGTCAACGGGCATGCGGGCTATGCCAATGTCACCGACGGCGACCGTCATGTCGCTGCGATCCTGACGGAGCTGACCAAGAGCCCGCAATGGCCGCATATGCTGGTGGTCGTAACGTACGACGAGTTCGGTGGCTGGTGGGACCATGTCGCCCCACCGAAGGCCGATTATTTCGGGCCGGGGACACGCATCCCGGCGCTGATCATCTCGCCCTATGCCCGCAGGGGCATGGTCGACCACACGCAGTACGACACGGATTCGATCCTGCGCTTCATCATCCGCAAATATCGGCTGCCGACACTGCCGGGCATCGCGCTGCGCGACACGGCGCTGGCGGCGAACCACCAGAAACCGATGGGCGACCTGACCAACGCGCTCATCTTGCGTTAGAGTGCGAGGTTGACGCGCCGGTGCGCGGCAACCTCAGACGTGAATCGCCCTGTTAAACAAAAAAGCCAGAGCATGATCGGGTCAACTGAACCGATCGTGCTCTGGTCCGTTCACGCGATCGTGTTGCGCCGCCCGCCGGACTGAATCCCTACATGTCGGGTGAAGCCGGACCCGGATACGGACGAGCCATGAACGAGAATTACACCGATACGGAAGCGGCATCGCTGGTGGCGGTGCCGCCCGCGACTGTCGCTCCGGCGATCGTTGCCGCCGCCGACCACGCCGCCCGCCACTGGAACGCCCCCGCCGGCCGCCTGCCGCTCGGTTCCGACGCCCACAAGGCGGCCGCCTGCGCGATGTTCCGCGATACGTTCAACCCGTACAAACCCTCCGTCATCGACTGGCCCAAGCTGACGCCGGAGGCGCGCGACCGTCTGGTCAGCCTGCCGATCTGGGACATCGCGGTGCAGACCGAGGGCAAGGCCCGCCTGCGCATGGCGTCGTATGCCGAGCGGTGCGGCGACCCGGAATGGTGTTCGGCCATCGGCCAGAACGCCTGGGAGGAGGGACGGCACAAGGAGGTGCTGTCCAACCTCGTCGCCGCCTATGGCATCGAACTGGCGCCGGAACCGGAATACCTCACGCCACGCGACACGGAATGGGCCTATCTGGTCACCGGCTATTCTGAGTGTATCGACAGTTTCTTCGCCTTCGGCCTGTTCGAGATGGCCAAGCGCTCCGGCTTCTTTCCGCCCGAACTGGTCGATACGTTCGAACCGGTGATCCAGGAGGAGGCGCGGCACATCCTGCTGTTCGCCAACTGGCTCGCCTGGCAGCGGCGCAACCTGCCGCTCTGGCGCCGCCCGTGGTTCGAGCTGCGCGTCGCCGCCGTCTGGGTGTTCCTGGCGTGGGAGCGGATCGGCCTGGCGCGGGGGATGGAGGCGGAGACAGAGAAGCCGCAGGACAACAACTTCACGCTGAATGGCAGCAAGGCGGTTAGCGACACCGACCTGTCACCGGTCGAGCTGATGGCGGTGTGCCTGGAAGAGAACGACCGCCGCTTCGCCGGTTACGACGAGCGGCTGCTGCGCCCGACGACGACGCCTTCGCTGGCGCGGGTGTTCGTGCGGCTTTCAAGGGTGGTGGCGCGGTTCCGGGGGGGAGAGGTTTCGCCAGTCTGAGGTGAGGCTTGTCTTTGTGGCGGCGGGGTTGTTTCGCACGGAGACGAACCGGCCCGCGGAGGCAGCCTTGCCCCCGCGGTGGGTTCGATCGGCAGGCTCTACTCGGCAGCTTGCCGAACGGGCGCCTGCGCCAGCAGAGCCTTGGCGTCTTTTGCGACACGGGTGCCGTCAAAGAAGTTCGGATTCTGCGTGCCCCACAAACGCACCGAGTTGCCGAAAACGAAGTCACGGAAATTGTCGGGTGTTATGAAGCCGTCCTCGACAAGTTCATACGCTTCCGGCAGCGGATCCCGCATGTCGATGACATCGAAATGCCCGACGTCGGAGCTGTAGATCGCGTTCAGTTTAGCACCGAACGGGTTCGTCTTGCCAAAGGCGACTGCGTTCGTGCGATCGTCGGCTTCACAGCCGAAGTAGAAGGGGATGGCGAAAAGGTCCATCCAGTCTTCCTTGCGCGTGAACTTGCACCTGGAGAAATCATCCAGGTCTTCAAGGCCCCCGGTCCCATGCAGGTCAGGATCGGGCGTGCCGTTGCGCGCCTTCAGCGCCGACAGGATGTCGTTGTAACCGTATTTCTCCACCAGGCCCGTCAGCTTTGCCCGGTCGAGCTTCTCCGGCTTCATGTTCTCGAGCGCTTTGATGTTGCGGCGCTCCCAATGTTCGATCAGATCACCGAAGAGCTGAGACGCCCAGCCCACGCCACCCTCAAGGAACGCCCAGCGTAACTCCGGGAACCGCCGGGTGATGCCGCCCAGGAAAATGCCTTTGCAGGCGGCATGGCCAGCATCGGCGAAGTGACCGATGTGGTTATAGACGAAATTGGTCGGCGAATTCCGAAGCGCCTGGTTGCTGCCGGTACTGTGGAATGTCGGCGCGATCTTCAGTTTCCTGCATGTGGCCCAGACCGGATCGTAATCGTAAGGACTGTCGATGCCAAAGACCTCGTACCAGACAGCAAATCGGTCGGCTTCGGGATCCTGCTTCACCGACTCCACCTGCCGCGGGAAGGCGCTGCCGAACATCGCGGCCTTCGAACCGAGCTGAGACGTCGCGAATTCGAGTTCTGCGACCGCCTCTTCCGGATGATGCATGGGGATGATGGCCGCCGGCGTCATCCGGTCCGAGAGTTTCTCGAAGTAGCCTGCTGACACGATATTGTAGGCATGGATGACCGCCCGACGCGTCTCGTCATCCTTGATCCGCGGCAGCCGGAGACCGGCGGTGGGGTAAATGACCGCAAAGTCAGTACCAAACTCATCCATCCGGTCGTAGAACAGGCGCGGCATCATTGCCGTCGCACGGTCCAGCGTGTTGCCGGTCTGACGGGTCCAGAAGCCCGGCATCGCGACGCGGCGGCGCTTACGCTCCGCCACCGTCATATCAAGCGCAACTTTTGTTGCGTTCATCGCGGCGAGAAAACCATCCGCCGCGAGGTCGCCGCCAACTTTTCGCATCTGCTCTGCGAAGACAGGGTCGTATTCAACCCAGTGGCCATCACCGTCAATCACCGGATGGCCAAGGCTCGCACGTATTTGTGCGGGCGTTTGATGCGCGTGACCAGTCATTGCAGCCTCCCTCTTTTTTACAGTGACCTTGATGTCCTGCCTATTTTGACTGAAGCGCAGCACCAACCGCTGCCGGTGTCAACGTCGTCTCCGTTCGATTTCACAACGAAAGAGGTCAGTTGACGGCACGGTCGAGCGGCCGGACAGTTCCAGCGCGCCAGGGACGCAGTGATGATGGAACGACCAGACACTGTCGTCCTGGCGCCGCCGCAGGAGACGCGCAAGGCGGCGATGTCGAATGCCCTTCGCCGATGTGCGGCCGACAACTCAGTCATGGGAGAGAACGTCATGAAGGTTGTTACGCTAAAGGATATTCCCGAGGTCCCCGCGCCTGGCGCGGCCGAACCGACGGATGGGTATTCCGGGCCCGTGCATCGCACCCGCCAGACAATCATCGAGCCGGGGGAGTCGGCGAATTTTAACTGCAGCATCGTGAACTTCAGCCAGGGATGCAACACGGGCTGGCATGTTCACGATTGCGATCAGATCCTGATTGTTACTTCGGGCAGTGGGTGGGTTGCCACAGAAACCGAGCGACGTGCGATCAACGTCGGTGACGTCGCTCATGTCAAGGCGGGCGAACGTCACTGGCACGGAGCCAAAGCCGATACCACGATGGGCCACATCACCATCACTCTGGCGAGCGGTAAGGCCATCTGGGGCTGAGCCTGGCCCGCGTGGGGTATTCCCCGGCATTTTGCCGGCGGATACCTTCTGCTGGTGTTGAAGGCGGGCTGATGGGCCATTTCGGCTTGGACCGAAGCATCTTGGATTAGAGAGCGAGCATAGTGCCTCTGTAGTCAACGATGAGGAGGATGAAATGCTCGCCCAGCAGAAGTGTGTTTTCACCGTGCATTGGATCGTGAAGGACGGCGAAGTCGAGGCCGCTCTCGACATCATCGCCCGCTTCGCGCCGGCGGCTCGGAAGGAGCCGGGGCTGGAGTTACTGACCATTCAGCAATCGGCTGACAATCCTCAGAAGTTCATGTTCTATGAGATTTTTTCCGATGAGGCTGCGTTCGCGGTGCATCAGGAGACGGCCCATTTCAAGCAGATAATTCTCGAGGAGGCATTGCCTCGCCTGAGCCATCGGGAACGGGTGGCTTATCGGTTGGTTTAGGGGGACAGGACTGGGGCCGGCTTGCTTTCGTTTGCCGGCTCTCTCGCGCGTGATGGCTTCATGGGAGGGGTTCGACACCCAATGTCCGCTTATCCAAGGTGTATGCTTGCGACCGGACGGCCTGCTTCCCACCCTATGTGGAAATCGAGATTGAGACACCGCCGACAATTGTCATGGGTCGAGCATTAGTCAGTACGCTCTTCCAGCGCGAAGCACATTATAACGTCTCAACTCATACAAGGACGTTGAACGTACTCCGAAACGCCCAAACAACGACTCCATGACCTCCGTGCCTCCGGAGGGCGCGCAGCGCCCGCCTCCGAGCGAAACGACCGCCGGGCTGCACCAGCACCAGCCGTCGGCATGACGCACCAACCGAAAGCCTCCAAAGCAGCCCAAAATCCCGCTTGCCGTCCCAAAACAACCCGCCCATGCTCCCGATCTTGCGCAGGGAGGGACCCGCATGAAACGACGCACGCTTCTGGGCGCCGCCGCGACGGCTGCCGCGCTTCCTCGGTTCGCCCCAAGGGTCGCGATCGCCCAGCCGGCCAACAGCCGTGTGCTGCGGTTCGTGCCGCAGGCGAACCTGACGCTGACTGGACCCGATCATCACCACCGCCGCGGTCAGCTCCAACCACGGCTACATGGTCTGGGACACGCTGTTCGGCCTCAACGGCAAGCTGGAGCCGAAGCCGCAGATGGCGGAGGGCTACACCGTCTCCGACGACGGCCGGACCTATCTGATCAAGCTGCGCGACGGGCTGAAATTCCACGACGGCGAACCGGTGCGGCGCGCAGGATTGCGCGCCCAGCCTGGCGCGCTGGGCGGCGCGCGACACGTTCGGCCAGACCGTGGCGAAGTTCGTCGATGCCTGGGGCGTGCAGGACGACAGGACGGTCAAGATCACGCTGAAGCGAGCCATTCCCGCTGCTGATCGAGGCGATCGCCAAGGCCGATGCGTCATTCGCCTTCATCATGCCGGAGCAGATGGCCAAGACCGATCCGTTCAAGCCGATCCCAGAAATCATCGGCTCCGGTCCGTTCCGGTTCCTCAAGGACGAGTTCGTCGCCGGCAGCAGCGTCGCCTATGCGAAGAACACCGATTACGTGCCGCGGCAGGAGCCGCCGGACTGGACCTCGGCGGCAAGGTGGTGCATTTCGACCGGGTCGAATGGAAGATCATTCCGGATGCGGCCACCGCATCGGCTCGGCGCTGCAGGCCGGTGAGGTCGACTGGTACGAGCAGGTCGCAGGCCGACCTGGTGCCGCTGCTGCGCAAGCATGCCGGGCATCGCCATGGGGTCGTCCAACCCGCAGGGCTATATCGCCGGCATGCGGTTCAACCACCTGCATCCGCCGTTCAACGACGTGCGCCTCCGTCGCGCGGTGATGATCGCGGTGAACCAGGACGACTACATGCGCGCGGTAACCGGCAACGATCCGGCGCTGTACCAGACCTGCCGGTCGCAGTATCCTTGCGGCACCACCTACGGCACCGAGATCAAGGGCGACAACCAGACCGGCGACATCGCCAAGGCCAAGGCGATGATCAAGGAAGCCGGCTATGCCGGGCAGAAGGCGGTGCTGATCAACCCGACCGACTTCGCCACCATCGCCCCGCTGGGCGATATCACCTACGACCTGATGAAGAAGCTCGGCATCAACGTTGAGATGGTGGCGACCGACTGGGGCAGCGTCGTGCAGCGCCGCGCCAGCAAGGAACCGGTCGAAAAAGGCGGCTGGTCGGTGTTCCACACCTGGTTCACCGGTGGCTTCATCCTCAATCCGGTCGTTTCTGCACCATTCCGTGGCGCCGGTGCCGCTGGCTGGTTCGGATGGTATCAGAACCAGAAGGTCGAGGACCTGACGACGCAATGGCTGAAAGCGTCCGACCTGGAAACCCGCAAGAAAATCGCCGCTGAGATCCAGGACGAGAACTTCCGGGAAGTGCCGACCATCACGCTGGGCCAGTTTCAGATTCCCACCGCGTACCGCACCTCGCTGAAAGATATGGTGTCCTGCAGCGGCCCGTTGTTCTGGGGCGTCAAGCGCGCTTGAACAGGCGGGCGCAGGCAAGGAAAATCGCGCGTTTTGGCTGACCGGTTAACCTTCGGTTAACCGGTCCCGTGTCACCGACTCGACATGCCAAACGACGCCTCTGCCGGCCCCATCGTCCTGATCATCGACGACGTCGCATCGGAAGCCATGACGCTGGAAGCGATGTGCCGTCATTTCGGTTATGACGCCGTCCGGGCGTGCAGCCCGCGGGAGGCTGAGGCGATCCTTGACATGATCCGTCCCGCCGCCATCATTACAGACCTGATGATGCCCGGCGTCGATGGGCTGGACGGTCTCTTCATGCTTGCCACGCGCGCGCCGGACGTGCCGGTGATGATAATAACGGGGTCGGAACGACTATTGCTGAAGGCAGCGGCGGAACTGGCGGAATTTTATGGGATCAAAAACCTCGCCTGCGCCGTCAAACCGCTCAGCGTGGGTGCTTTGAAAGCGTTTCTTGACCGGGTACCGCAGAGTGGCGTCCCAATCGAGGCTGGGGCCGGATGAGTGCCGGGCAGCACCTTGACCGCGCCACTGCCGCCCATGCGGCAGGCCGGAGGACGCTTGCGATATCGTCCAAGCCAGGCTGTTCAGGCCCGCGATGACGGTGGATGCGGTTGAGCGGCGGCTGCCCGACGAACCGCAAGCTGCGCAACCGGCCGGCGATCGCAGGCTTGCTGATTCCAGGAGCGCCGTGCCCTACCGGATCATTCTGACGGCGCTGCCCATCCTGCTGGTCTGGTCCGTCATCGCCTTGTATCTGATGGAGCGGCACAGTCTGGCGATGCATGTCGCGGCACAGGATTCCCGCAACCTGTCCAAGGCGTTCGAGGAGAATATCCGCCGCAGCGTCGATGCGATCGACACCACGATCCGCGCCATGCGCGTCGCGCGGGCGCATGATCCGGAGCATTTCGACCTGCCGGGATGGAACCAGCAAAGCGGCCTGTCGCGCGAACTGACGCTGCAGCTTTCCTACGCGGATGCGACTGGCCACATTGTCGGCAGCGACCTTGGTCCCGTGGATTCGCGGATCAGCATCGCCGACCGCGATCATTTTCGCGGCACCAAGGCATTGCCCGACGACGGGTTGTTCATCAGCGACCCGGTGATCGGCCGCATCTCGCACCGCTGGTCGGTGCAGTTCGTGCGCAAGCTGCTCAATCCGGACGGATCGTTCGATGGCGTTGTCGCGGCCTCGTTCGATCCGGCGTTCCTGCTGCGCTTCTATGAGTCGCTCGACATCGGCGACGCCGCGGTCCTCATCCTTGGCTCCGACGACGTCCTCAAGGCCGGCGCATCCAAAACCGAGATGACGCCCGGTATGGATCTGTCCGCCACGGAATTGGCAGTCGCCGCGCGCGCGGCTGACCGGGGCACGATCACCGCAGACGACGTCGTCGATCACACACGGCGGATCTATAGTTGGCGGAAGGTCAGCCCGTATGACCTGATTGTCGTGGTCGGACTGTCACACGCCAACGCGTTGGCGGATTACCAACGGCACCTGCTGGGTTTCATCCTGCTGGGCGTGTGTGTGAGCGGACTGGTGATCGCGGTGGACTGGGCGCTCGCCCGCAACCGCCGCGCGATCGTGCAGTCGCGTGCCATTCTGCAGGCCGCGGTGGAGAATATCAGCCAGGGCCTGCTGGTGGTCGGCGCGGACCGGACCGTGCCGCTGCTCAACAGCCGCGCGGCGGAGCTTCTGGACCTGCCGCGGAGCCTGGCACAGCCGGGTGTCGCATTCGATCGCCTGCTGATGTTCCAACTGGAGAGCGGGGAATTCGACAACGAACCGGACGTGCAGAAGCTGGTTCGCGCCGGCGGCATCAGCAGCCATGTCAACAGCACCTATCGCCGCACCCGCCGCAACGGCACCGTGCTGGAATTCACCACGCGGCTGGTCGATAGCGGTCTCGCGGTCCGCACGATCACCGATATCACGGAGCAGGAGCGCAACGCCGCCGTCCTGGCCGAAGCGCGCGACGCGGCAGAGGCTGCTGCCCGCGCTCATTCCGAGTTCCTCGCGGTCATGAGCCATGAGATCCGCACGCCGCTGAACGGGGTGATCGGCGTTGCCGGTCTGCTGGAGGGCCTGGAACTCGGTGCGGCGCAGCGCGAATATGTGCGGCTGATCCGCCAGTCGGGCGATCACCTGTTGGGCCTGGTCAACGATATCCTGGATTTTTCCCGCCTGAACGCGGCGCGCCTGCAATTGGACGCAGTGGCCTTCGATCCCCGTGTCGTGGCCGAGGAGGTGGTGGCGATGCTGCGGCCGCAGGCCGACGCCAAGGGTCTCGCGCTGGCGGCCGAACTGGCGCCGTCCGTCGTCGGCCGCGTCATCGGCGACCCTGGCCGGCTGCGCCAGGTGCTGATCAATCTCGTGGGCAACGCGGTCAAGTTCACCGACACGGGCTGGGTCAGGCTGATCCTCGATGCCAGCCGCGATGCCGAGTCGCTCCGTCTGGAGGTGACGGTTGCCGACAGCGGGATCGGCATCGCCGCGGATGCGATCGAGCGCATGTTCACCGCGTTCACCCAGGCGGACAGCTCCATCTCCCGCCGCTACGGCGGCAGCGGCCTCGGCCTGGCGATCTGCCGGCGGCTGGTGGAACTGATGGGCGGCGCCATCAGCGTCGAGAGCAAGCCCAACGAGGGCAGCGTGTTCCGCTTCTGCGTCACGCTGCCGATCGATCAGGCGCATGCCAGCGAAGCAGGCCAGACCGCGCCGCAGCGTGAGCTGGAAAGCGGGCTGCGCGTGCTGGTGGCCGAGGACAACGCCACCAACCGGCTGGTGGCCCTGAAGCTCCTGGAACGTCTCGGCTGCCGGGCGGATGCGGTCAGCGACGGGGTCGAGGCGCTGAAGGCGTTGCAGACCCAGGCCTACGACCTGGTGCTGATGGACGTGATGATGCCGGAAATGGACGGCCTGGCGGCAACCCGAGCGATCAGGAACGGCGAGACGGCAGACCGCCACATCCCGATCGTCGGCCTGACTGCGCAGGTGCGGTCGGAAAACCTGGAAGAGTGCAAGGAGGCCGGAATGGACGCCGTCACGACAAAGCCGGTCACCGCCGACAGCCTGCGCACGGCGATCGCCGAGGGCCTCGCGGTCGCCGCGGAGCGAACGCAGCCCGCCGCCGCGCCCGTCGTCGCCACGAAAACATCCCCGCGCCTCGCCGAACTGACCGAAATGCTCGGTGAGGAGGCCGTGCGCAAGATCCTGGCCACATTCGTCGCCGATATGCGGGCCAACCTTACGGCGCTACGCGAGGCGGCGGGTCACGGCGAGGCGGAGAAAGTCCATCGGCTGGCCCACGCCGTGGCCGGCGCCGCGCGCAATGTCGGGGCAGCCGATCTGGCGGCCAGGGCCTCGGCGCTGGAGGCGCAGGCCGGGTCGCTGAGTGCCCAGGGCATGAGTGTGCAGGAGATGGTTGTCGAGGCGTCTCTGCTGGAGGCCGCGCTCGACAGCTTCCTGATGCAGTTCGGGGTCGCGACGGGTTAATGGAATCGCTCTCCCCTGTCATGGCCCGGCTTGACCGGGCCATGACGGGCTTTTCCAGTCAGGGTGAAAACGCTCTAACCGCGCGGCAGCCGCCATTCCGGCGCCTCATCACCGGCGACGAGGTGGTCGACCAGCGTTTCCCGCACCTCGATCTGGCCCCGTCCAAGCCGCTTGACCGTGCCAGCCCGGATGGACTGGCCGATGACAATGCCGCCGCTGCGATGGGCGGCCTCGGCCAGGGTGGCGCCGTCCCGCGACATCACCAGGCTGGCGGTGTCTTCGCGGAAGCTGACATCGACCAGGCTGACATCGATCGGGATGGCCGGGAATACCAGCGCCTCGGTCAGCGGCGCCTGGATCAGGTGTACCACCGGCTCCCGCGAGCGCTGGTTCAGCCGGCCGCCGCCATTGCGCGGATCGGTGAACGATCCCAGGCCCGAACGGGTGACATAGGCCGGCGCGCCCGCGGCGGTGGCGCGGAGCATGCGCAGGATCACGCCGGAGGGCAGGCTATAGGCCTCGATCCGGCCCGCCTGGGCCAGTTTCTGCAGAGCCGGCACGGGGTACCACTGTCCGCCGATCATCCGTCGCACCAGCCCGTCCAGTGCCAGGCGATTGAGTCCGTGATCGCGATCCAGCGAGCGGCGCGCCGCGTAGATAAGGGTCAGGCCGTGCGGCCGCCGGCGCTCCCGGAAGGAGCGGACGATGGCGTCAGCCAGGCTGTCGCTGATGTGGTCCACCGCGACCGTTGCGGCACTCTCGATCAGCCCCGCCGCCTCGGTGGCGGTGATTGTCTTCCACAGGCGGATCGGCCGCGTCTCGAACCGAGCGGGCAGGGACAACATGGGGGACCTTTGCTGCGGGGGCGCCGCTTGCATAACGTCTTCGCAATTCGAATGCCGTTCGGTATGGTAACGCCGCCGCAGCAAAATGCTTCTGACATCAGTGCGATGCTGTCAGACCCTCTTGGTTGTCACGGAAATGTGGCATGACCTGCCCGCACATCAGCCGCAGCGAGTGACACACCTGCTCGTGCGGAATGCGCATGCCGCAGTTCAGCTCCGCCAGGATGCCCGACAGGCCCAGCGTCTCCTTCAGCTCGGCCCAGCCGGTCGACCACCATCGCCGGGGTGCCGACGATGATCTTGCTGCGCAGCACTTCCTCGTAATCGATCGTCTGCAGGCGCTGCGCCGCGCTCGGCCCGGTTCTCGATCGCGCGGGCGCCTTCCATGCACGGCCGAGGCCTCGATCCGCTCGCCGAGGTAGCGGTAGAAGAACATGACGCTCTCGCTCGGCTCCTCGCGCGCCTGCTGTTCGGTCTCGGCGATGTAGACCGGCACGCGCAGATAGACCTTGCCGTTGCCGGGATGACCGGCGGCGGCCCAGGCTTCGCGGTAGACGCGCGAGGTTCGGGACCAGTTCGTCGAGGTCGCCCAGGCGGGTGGCGACGAAGATCGGCTTGCCCGGCTCGCCGCTCTGCTGGAACGTGTCGGGGCTGTTCACCGCGACGCGCATCTCCGGATAGGGCGCCTGGAACGGCTTCGGCACCAGGTAGACGTTGTCGAAGTGGTAGAACTTGCCGTGGAACGAGAATGTTTCCTGCGTCCAGGCGCGCTTCAGGATTTCCAGCACTTCGGCGAAACGTTCGCGGCTCTCGGCGTAGGAGATGCCGTAGGCCTGATAGGTGCGCGGAAATCCGCTGCGGCCGACGCCGAAGATCAGCCGGCCGTGGCTGATGTGATCGACCGTGGTGGCTTCCTCGGCGATGCGCAGCGGGTGGCACAGCGGCAGCACCTGCACGGCGATGCCGATCTTCATGCGCTTGGTGCGCGTGGCGATGGCGCTGGCGATGTTCAGCGGCGCCGCGAGCACCGAGCGCTCCGGGCGCGTTATGCAGTTCGGCCAGCCACATGACGTCGAGGCCGGCGCGCTCGGCCTCGTCCACCTGCTCGAAGGATTCGGTGAAGGCTTCGGCTTCGGTCTGGCCGGGCCGGCGCTGAAATTCGTGGAACATGCCGAATTCCAAACTGCTGCGGCTTGTTTCTCCGCTATCCATGGCGTGTCCTTTCCCGTCTGATTGCAGCGTCGGACGGTTTCCGTCCGGCTGCAAGAGCCGGTCAGAACACCAGCCGGCCGCCGACGACGATCAGGACGGCGGCCAGGACGGGCCGCAGGACCGCTTCGGGCAGGCGCGCGGACAGGTAGCTGCCCAATACGATGCCGGGGATCGATCCGCACAGCAGCGATACCAGCAGCGAGACGTTGACCGACCCGGCCCACAGGTGCCCGATCCCACCGACCAGCGTCAGCGGCACTGCATGCGCGATGTCGGAACCGACGATCACCGACATCTTGTGGCGCGGATAGAGCAGCAGCAGGGCAGTCACGCCCAGCGCGCCGGCGCCGACTGAGGAGATGGTCACCAGCAGTCCCAGCACGGCGCCGGTGACGATCGTCAGATGCCCCGCCCGGTCGGCGCTGATCCGTTCCGTCAGCGGGCTCATGATCCCGAGGAAGCGCTGGCGGAGGATGATGGACAGCGCCGTCAGCAGCAGCATGATCCCCAGGATCAGGGCGATGACGCGCGCGCCGCCAGGGCCGCCCATGTCCACATGGGCCAGGATGGCCAGCGTCAGCAGCGTGGACGGCACGCTGCCTGCGGCCAGCCGTCCGGTGATGCGCCAGTCGACCGTGTGGTTCAGGCCGTGCACCAGGGTGCCGGCCGACTTGGTGACCGCGGCATAAAGCAGGTCGGTCCCAACCGCGGTGGCCGGATGCACGCCGAACAGCAGAACCAGGATGGGCGTCATCAACGCGCCGCCGCCGACGCCCGTTTGGCCGACCAGAAGCCCAACGAAGAAGCCGGACAGAATGTAAAGCGGATCCACGGTCATCAGGGTCCACCGTTGGAACGGTTGAAAATCCAGCGGTCTGGTTCGGCCCGCCGCCGGTAGATCGCCGGACGGACCGGAACCTGGGCGACGAAGCCTAACACAGGCCCGGATAGCGGATCATGATTTTCTTCAAAGCTCTGCCCCATTGGCCAGCCCCCTGGCCGGCCCCTTGGCCGGCCCCCTGGGCCAGCCCCCTTTTGGCGCGGCTTGCTGGCGGAAGGGCCAGCGAACCGCTCCGGACGGCGGGGTGTCGCCGGCTCAGGCCCAGCCCTTGAAGGGCAGCGCCGGCTGGTGCATCGCCGACTTGTCCGGCCAGACGGAGACGTATTTCTTGCCATCCAACTGGACCAGCAGCGTCGCCGCCAGTTCGTTCTGGCCCTTCGCGTCGTATTTGATGCCGTCATAGCCGATCATGAGCTGATCCGGCTTCAGGTCCTGGCTCTTGAGCGCCGCCTGGATCTTCGCCGGTTCGGTCGAGCCGGCCCGGTTGATCGCCTCCATCAGCGCCAGGAAGCCTTGCATGCCGCGGGCCGAGGTGTCGTCCAACGCATGTCCGGCGTGCCTGGTGAACAGTTCGTTGACGATATAGGACGTCGAGCCCGGCTGGCCGATGTCATAGGAGCTGCGGTTGATGACCCCCTGCGCCAGGTCGCTGACCGCATCGATGTATGCGTTGTCGGAGAAGCCGAAATCGTCGCCGATCAGGATCGCCGGCTTCCAGTTCAGCGTATGCATTGTCTTCGTGAACAGGATCGCGTCCGAGGTGTAGCTGACGAAGATCACCACGTCCGGGTTCTCGTTCTTCAACTGCAGCACCTGGGCGCTGACATCGCTGGAGTTGGCGTTATAGGCGATGCGCAGCCCGATCTTCAGGCCCTTCGCTTCAGCCGCTCCGATGATCGCGTTGCCGGTCGAGGTGCCGTATTCGGTGTTCTCGTTGACGACGGCGATCTTGTCGACCTTGGCGCCCTTGGATTTCTGCTCGACCAGGAAGGACGCATAGGCGGCGCCGAAATCGGTGCCGATCGGCGTCGGGCGGAAGAACCACTTGAAGCCGCGCTCCGTCAGGCTGGGGGCCGAGGCTTCGCTGGCCATGAACGGGATGCCGTAGCGTTCGGCGACCGCGCTGGCGGTCAGGCCGCAACTGGACTGATAGGCGCCAACCAGGGCGACCACCTTCTCCTGCGTGATCATGCGCAGGGCCTCGCTCTGTGCCACCGCCGGATTGCCCTGGTGGTCGGCGAAGACCACCTCCACCTTGCGCCCGCCCAGGTTCGGCAGGCCCGCGGTCGCGGCGAGCGGCAGCCTGGGCAGGTCCGGATGCGGATTGTTGATGATGTCGACGGCGACCTCGATCGCCGCCTTCACCGAGGCGCCGGCCGAGGCGGCGACACCGGTCAGCGGATAGGGCGCGCCGATCTTCACCGGACCGTCCGCCGCAACTCCCCCCTTCGGCAGCAGCGCGAGTGCGGGGGCGGCAAGGCCCATACGGGCCAGGGTCCGGCGGGTGGTCAGCGGCATATTGTTCCTCTCCTGAAAAACGAGCGCAGTCGATAGCGATCCGGCGTTGACGTCAATGGGAGTTCGCCCACCTTGAGCACACCTTGTCCGGAGCATCCTGCATGCCGATCTTCGTAACGGCAGCGACAGGAGCGGAGCCATGCGCATCGGCGTCCCCAAGGAGATCAAGACCCACGAATACCGCGTCGGCCTGACCCCGGCCGGCGTGCGCGAACTCGCGATCCATGGCCATCAGGTGATGGTCGAGCGCGACGCCGCCGCCGGCATCGGCATCGCCGACGACGCCTACCGCGCCGCCGGCGCCACGGTGGTGGACACGCGCCGCCGAGGTGTTCGCGACCGCCGATCTGATCGTGAAGGTGAAGGAGCCGCAGCCGTCGGAGATCGCCATGCTGCGGCAGGGGCAGGTGCTGTTCACCTATCTGCACCTCGCCGCCGACAAGGCGCAGACCGAGGGGCTGATGCACTCCGGCGCCACCTGCATCGCCTATGAGACGGTCACCGACCGCGCCGGCACGCTGCCGCTGCTGGCGCCGATGAGCGAGGTCGCCGGCCGCATGTCGGTGCAGGTCGGCGCGCATTGCCTGGAGAAGGAGCAGGGCGGCGCCGGCATCCTGCTCGGCGGCGTGCCCGGCGTGGCGCCGGCGAAGGTCGTCGTGCTGGGTGGCGGCGTCTCCGGCACCAATGCCGCGCGCATGGCCGTCGGGCTGGAGGCGATCGTCACCATCATCGACCGGTCGCTGCCGCGGCTGAAGGAACTCGATCTGCAGTTCGGCCCGCGCGCGACCACGCTGTTCGCCACGACCGAGGCGATCGAGCAGCAGGTGCTGGCGGCCGATCTGGTGATCGGCGCGGTGCTGGTGCCGGGCGCGGCGGCGCCGAAGCTGGTGACGCGCGAGATGGTGCGGCAGATGCGGCCGGGCTCGGTGCTGGTCGATATCGCCATCGACCAGGGCGGCTGCTTCGAGACCAGCCGGCCGACCACGCACTCCGACGCCGACCTATGTCGAGGACGGCGTGGTGCATTACTGCGTCACCAACATGCCGGGCGCGGTCGCCCGGACCTCCACCTTCGCGCTGACCAACGCGACGCTGCCGTTCGTGATGGCGCTGGCCGGAAAGGGCTGGCGGCAGGCGCTGGCGGACGATCCGCATCTGGCGGCGGGGCTGAACATCCATGACGGGCAGGTGACGCACCTGGCGGTCGCGACCGCGCTGGGGCTGCGGTTTACGCCGCTGCGCGATGTGCTGGTGCCGTTCACCGCGCCGGGGCTGTAACGGATTAGAGCAGGATGACATCGCTTTCGCTCAGCCATCCTGCTCTAAGTATTTGTTTGATCGCGTGATTCAGACCTCCGGCGATTCCGCCTCCGGTCATCGCGCTCTTTGTTTGATCGCGTGATTCAGACCTCCGGCGATTCCGCCTCCGGTCATCGCGCTCTAGTGACTGCAACGGACGTCTCCATTTTTCCACGCGCCGCGAAAAATGACCGGATCGCGCCGAGCCGCCTGTTGCCGAACACCGTCGGCCACGAAAGGATCGTGCATGCCCCAGCCGCGCTCCCCGCTCGCGCCCCTCGTTGCAATCGCCGTCATCGTCGGCTGCAGCGCCGCCGCCTTCGCGTATACGGCCGGTTGGCTGACGCCGGATCGCCTCACGCCTGGGAGGTTCGCGGACGCCTTCCGAGGCCCCCAGGGCCCGGCGATCGGCCATCGCCGCAATCATGCGAAGGGCATCTGCTTCACCGGGTCGTTCGAGTCGAACGGGGCGGGGGCGGCGCTGTCGAAGGCACAGGTGTTCAGGCCCGGCCAATACCCGGTCCTCGGGCGCTTCAGTGTCTCCACCCCCGACTT
Source organism: uncultured Alphaproteobacteria bacterium (assembly GCA_963771475.1). Classification (GTDB taxonomy): domain Bacteria; phylum Pseudomonadota; class Alphaproteobacteria; order Acetobacterales; family Acetobacteraceae; genus Rhodopila. The sequence goes on from CAVYTN010000007.1 coordinate 235,704, forward strand.
CGCTGCGCTGGACGCAACCCAGCGCGTGCGTGGCATGGCGATCCGTATCGCGACACCGGATGGCCAAGAGTGGCGTGCGGCCATGATCGACCTGCCGTTCTTTCCGGTCTCCAGGCCCGAAGAGCTATTTGAACTGACGGTCGCATCCACGAGCGGGGACCCGAATTCCGTGCCCGCCTTCGCCGCAGCACACAAGGAGCTTGCGCGCTTCGGTGCCTGGGCGAAAACCGCGCCTTGGACCGGCAGCTACGCGGAAGAACGCTATAACGGCCTCAACACGTTCATCTTCACCGATGGCTCCGGCGCGGAGCATCCGGTACGGTGGTCGTTGCTGCCTGCCGAACAGCCGGTTTCCGTCCCGCCCGATGAGCTTGCGAAGCGCGGCCCCGATTTCCTGGAACAGGACGTGCAGCAGCTTGTGGCGAACCATCCGTTGCGCTGGACCATGACCGTGACGGTCGCGAACCCTGGTGACCAGACGGCCGACCCGAACCAGCCCTGGCCCGAGGACCGTCGCACCGTGACGGTCGGAACCCTGACGGTTGCACAGGTCGAACCCGAAGCGGACGGGCCTTGCCGCGATATCACGTTCGATCCGGCGGTCCTGCCGGACGGCATCAAGACATCCGACGATCCGTTCCCGGCGGCGCGGTCCGCGGTCTATGCGGTCTCCTATGACCGCCGAACCGCGGAGGCTAGCGCCTATCCCCGCACGCCAGCCGGAGCCAAGCCATGATCCGGACATCCTTCTCGCCGCTGCAGCGCATCCTGCACTGGTTCATGGCGGTCTGCATCGTGACGATGCTGTTCATCGGCGTCGCGATGGTCGCGACGATCACACCGCTGCACCTCACTCTCATCTCCATCCACAAACCGCTGGGGATCGCGATCCTGCTGCTTGTGATCGTCCGCTTGATCGTGCGGTTCCGGAATGGCGCCCCGGCCTTACCGGCGGACCTGCCGATGCCGATGAAGCTCGCGGCCGGGCTTTCGCACATTGCCCTCTATGGGCTGATGATCGTCATGCCGCTGCTGGGCTGGGCGATGCTGTCGGCGGCCGGATACCCGGTGGTGCTTTTCCCGGGGGTGCACCTGCCGCCGATCGTGCCGCAAAGCGATCACCTGCATACGCTGTTCTGGAACGCGCACCAGTTTCTCGCCTTTGCGTTTTTCGCGCTGATCCTGCTGCATCTTGCGGCAGCCTTGTTCCACGCGTGGGTTCGGCGTGACGGGGTCTTCCGGAGCATGGCTCCATAGGGGGCCATGGGGGCATACGCGTTAAAATAAGAGCCGGCCGGGCATCATCCGCTGCACGTCGTGGTCGGCGAAGGCCGACCATCCACGACTTTCTCTCCATCAGCACCGCCAGCCGTGGATGGTCGGCCTTCGCCGACCACGACGAAATTGGGCGCTTTCCTCAGTATTTTAACGCCCATGGGGCCATGGGGGGCCACGCCCGGATGAGACTATGACCGGCGGCGCATCGCGGCCGTCACCGTGTTCTCCAGCAGGCATGCCACCGTCATCGGGCCGACGCCGCCGGGCACCGGCGTGATCGCGCCGGCGACCTTGGCGCAGGATGCGAAGTCCACATCCCCGACCAGCCTTCTGTCGGCCAGGCGGTTGATTCCGACATCGATCACCGTCGCCCCCGGCTTGATCCACGCGCCCGGCACCATCTCGGGCCGGCCGACGGCAGCGACCAGGATGTCGGCGCGCCGGCATTCCCGTGCCAGGTTCCGGGTGCGGGAGTGGGCGATCGTCACCGTCGCATCCGCCGCCAGCAGCAGGGATGCCATCGGCCGGCCGACGATGGATGACCGGCCCAGCACGACGGCATGCGCACCGGATGGCGAGATGCCGGTCTCGCGCAACAGCCGCATCACCCCCTTTGGCGTGCAGGGCACCAGCTTGGGCCGCCCGTCGGTCAGGTAGCCGACATTGATCGGATGGAAGCCGTCGACATCCTTTGCCGGGTCGATCGCCGCGATCACGCACTGTGCCGACAGACCGGGCGGCAGCGGAAGCTGCACCAGGATGCCGTCGACACTGTCGTCGCGGTTCAGCGTCTCGATCGTTCCCAGCAGGTCGGCCTGCGATGTGCTGGCAGGCAGATTGATCGTGCGTGCCGAGATCCCTGCAGCCTTGGCCGCACGGTCCTTGGTGCGCACATAGACGGCGCTGGCCGGATCGTCCCCGACCTGCACCACGGCGAGGCCGGGGACGAACCCGATCCCGGCCACCCGATCGGTGAGCTCCGCCCGCATCCTCGCGGCGATGGCCTTTCCGTCAATCAGGGCCGCCATCAGTTACAGCAGCGGCCGCAGGCTGTTCATGATGATCGAACTCGTACGCGCTCGCCAGCAGCATCCGAGCAGCCTGTAGCAGCAGAAGGAGGATCAGCGGGCTGATGTCGATCGAGCCGAGGCTGGGCAGCAGGTTGCGGATCGGCCGGAGTGCCGGCTCCGTCACCCGATAGAGGAAATCGCCGATCGACCAGACGATCCGGTTCCGCGTATCCAGGACGCCGAAGCTGGCCAGCATGCTGAACACGGCGGCGAGGATCACCGCCCAGATATAGAGGTTCAGCAGTTCGTCCAGAAGCCAGTAAACCGTTCTGATCATAGGGTCAGTATTCCAGGTACGCCGTTGATTTACCCAAAGCCGCGTGGTGCCCCGCCCGGCACAGGGTGATAGCCCCAGGAAGCCGGGCACGCCGTGCGGATCGCACGCGCACCGCCGCCTCGGAGCGAGTTAGCGGAACCACTACAGGCGCCGCCCGCACTCCGCAACAGGGACCATCGGCCAGCGGGGTCAACAACGGTTTCCGGGGCTTCGCGAGCAGCGAAACGGGCCGCCCGGGAAATCCACATCGACGCCCGTTGGAGCAGGATGACATCGCTTTCGCTCAGCCATCGTGCTCCAGGTGTTTGTTTGATCGCGTGATTCAGACCTCCGGCAATTCCGCCTCCGGTCATCACGCTCAAATCCGAGTCACATTCAGAAATCCGAGTCACATTCAGATCACGCAAGGCGGACCACACAGCGACTTGTTGGGGGGTGTCGATTTCAGAGCGCCTTTCAGCGGGATCGCCCTCGGATGATCCCTGTCAACCCGGACCTTACTTAACCCGGCTGCCATGGGTAGCCGGGTCCCTTTTCCAATTTCTCTCACAACTTGCATCGGCTGCACTGGCGTGTGACAGGTCGCGACATGCGCCCGTTTCCGCTTGCCCTTGTCGGCTCGGTCCTTGCCTTCGCTGCGCCCGCCGTCGCCAACGAGCCCCTGCGCCTCGGCCTGCTGCACACGCTCTCACCCGCGCCGTTCTATATCGCGCAGGAGCGGGGGTATTTCCGCGACGAGGGCATCGACCTGACGTTCCGCTTCTTCGATGCCGCCCAGCCGATCGCCGCCGCTGCCGTTTCAGGCGATATCGATGTCGGCGTCACCGCGCTGACCGGCGGGTTCTTCAACCTGGCGGAGAAGGGCACGCTGAAGGTGATCGGCGGCGGGCTGCATGAGGAAAAAGGCTATGAGGGCTCGGCCATCCTCGCCTCCGACCAGGCCTATGCCGCCGGGCTGACCGCGCTCGGCAAACTGCCGGGGCACAGCTTCGCCATCACCCAGTACGGCTCGTCTTTCCACTACATGGTGGGGCGCATCGCCGAGGCCGAGGGCTTCGACGTCAAGACCGTCACGCTGCGGCCGGTGCAGACGGTGGCGAACATGCTGGCGGCGCTGTCCTCGGGCCAGGTGGACGCGACGATCGCCATCGCATCCCAGGCCAAGCCGCTGGCCGCCGCGGGTCAGGCGCATATCCTGGCCTGGGCGGGCGACGTCGTGCCCTATCAGTTGACCGCGGTGTTCACCACGCCGGCGATGATCGCGCAGAAGCCCGACCTGCTGCGCCACTTCGCCGCCGCCTATCGCAAGGGCGTGGCGGATTACCGGGAGGCGTTCCTGCGCATCGGTCCCGACGGCCATCCGATCACCGACGCAAAGACAGACGCCGCCATCCCGCTGCTCACCAAATACGTCTTCACCGGCGACCCCGACGCTCGGCGCAAGATCCTGGACGGCGTCGGCTACTATGACGAAGGCGGGGCGCTGGATGTGAAGGACGTGCTGGCCCAGATCGCGTGGTTCAAGGCACAGGGTCTGGTGAAGGGCGACGCGGACCGCGTCCTCGATGCTGGACACGCGGTTCCTGCCGACGCGATGAGCGGGTTGCGCCATCGGGACGTCGAGGGGCTAGATTAACGGTCGATCGGCTGACGCACCGCTATGGCGCGCTGACTGTGCTGCAGGATATCAGCCTGACCGCCGAACCGGGGCAGGTCATGGTGCTGGTCGGGCCCGTCCGGGTGCGGCAAATCCACGCTGCTGGGCCTGATGGGCGGGTTGCTGTCGGCCTCCGACGGCGCGGTGCGCTGCGAAGGCGAGGTCCCGGACGACTGCCTGAACCCGATGACCTATGTGTTCCAGGACTTCGCCCTGCTGCCCTGGCGCAGTGTCGCCGGCAATGTCGCGCTGGTGCTGGAGGGCCGGATGCCGCGCGCCGCCTGCGCCGACCGGGTGCGGGAGGTGCTGGCGCTGACGGGATTGGCCGACTTCGCCGACGCGCTGCCCAAGGCAGCTCTCGGGCGGCATGCGCCAGCGTGTCGGCATCGCACGCGCCCTGGCCGTCCGCCCGGCCTGCCTGCTGCTGGACGAGCCGCTGTCCGCCTGGACGCGCAGACCCGCGACTTGCTGCTGGAGGAATTCGCCGCGCTGATCGCCCGAGCGGGGACGACCACGGTGTATGTGACGCATAATCTGCAGGAGGCGGTGCGGCTGGGCCAGCAGATCGTCGTGCTGTCGCGCCGGCCGGGGCGGGTGCGGGACGTCTTGCGGCTGGATCGCCCTCTGGCCGGGCGGACGGCGACGGACCCGGACCTGGCGGCGATGGAACAGCACCTGTGGCGGATGATCCGCGACGACGCGGTGGAGGCAGAGCGGGAGCGGGCGGATGCGCCGGCTTGATGGTAACGTGCCATTCCGCGGCGGCGGCTTCTCGCCGTCGGATAATGCCGGTGCGGCGGTGGCGACGCTGTGCGCGGTGGTGGTCCTGTGGCAAGCGGCGGCCTCGGCCGGGCTGATCTCGACCATGTTCCTGCCGGCGCCGATCGCGATCGGGCGCGCGCTATGGGCACTGACGGTCAGCGGCGAGCTGTGGGGACATCTGTCGGCGTCGTTGTTCCGGCTGGCGGTGGGTTGGGTGAGCCGGCACGGTGTTCGGGATCGGCATGGGGCTGGCCGTGGGATTGTGGTCGGCGTTCCGCTCGCCGGGCATGGCGCTGGTTTCGGCGCTGTTCCCGATCCCGAAGATCGCGCTGGTGCCGCTGTTCATCATCTGGTTCGGGATCGGCGAGGGCTCGAAGATCGTCACGCTGGCGTTCGGGGTGTTCTTCCCGACGGTAATCGCGACGGCCGGTGGCGTGGACAGCGTGCCGCGCGGGCTGATCCGGATGGGACAGAGCTTCGGCCTGTCGCATTGGGCGATCGTGCGCAAGATCGTGCTGCCGGCGGCGTTGCCGGCGATTCTGAATGGGTTCCGGGTGACGTCCTCGATCGCGATCGTGCTGCTGGTGGCGGCGGAGATGATCGGGGCGGAGAAGGGGATCGGGGCGTTCGTGCTGGCGGCGGGGAATCTCTACGACACGGACAATCTGCTGGCCGGGATCGTGGTGCTGTCGGTGCTGGGGCTGGTGGTGGCGTGGGTGATCGGGCGGTTGGAGCGGATTTTTCTGCGTTGGCGATGACGCGGAGAACCGAGGCCGCAGCACGCCGCGTCGGATAGCGGATAGGCGATTCTATCGCCGCTGCTCTGGTGGGCCCTTGCCATACACAGATCGGTGTGCCATCGTTCCTCACATGGCACGCCCCGAAGACATTCCCCAGCCCACACGCGACGCGGTCATGAACCTGCCGTGTCCCAGCTTCGAAACCACCCCATTCGTCTCGGGCCCGCCGCTATCGCAGCGGCGCATCGCCATCCTATCCTCCGCCGCCCTGGTGAGGCGCGGCGACCCGCCGTTTCCTTTCGGCTCCGGTGAGTGCCGTTTCATCTCCGCCGACACCCCGACCCACGACCTGCTGATCAGCCACGTCTCGATCAACTTCGACCGCGCCGGCTGGCAGCGTGACGTCAATGTCGTCTTCCCGATCGACCGCCTGCGCGAGATGGCGGCGGCCGGGGAGATCGGCGGTGTGGCGCAGACCCACTACACCGTCATGGGCTCGACCGATCCCGCGGCGATGGAGGAGGCGGTCGATCAGATCGCAGGCCAGCTTCGGCAGGAACGCATCGACTCCATCCTCCTCTCCCCTGTCTGACCCCTCTGCACGCGCGCCGTGTGCGCGCTCGGACATAAACTTGAAGAACGCGGCTTTTCGACGGTGGCCCTGGCCTCCATCCGGGTGCAAGCCGAACGGACGCGACCGCCGCGGGCCTTGTGGACAGCAGCGGCCATGGGCCGGCCGGTGGGCGAGCCGGACGACCCGGACTTCCAACGGCGCGTGCTGCGGATGGCGCTGGGTCTGCTGGAACGCACCGACGGCCCGGTGATCCTGGAAGACTTCCCCGAGGACCCGCCGGGCTTGACCGACACCGCCGGCTGGACGGCGCCGCCGACGCAAGCCTCCGTCTTCGCCACGCCGGACGAGTGGCGCACCGCGTTCCAGGTGGAGATGCAGGGGCTCATGCCGCTCTGGTTGAAAGCGCAGGCGCGCTTTGGGCGGACCTCGATCGGACTGTCCTTCCTGGCGCCCGAGGCGTGGCCGGATCTGGCGGCCACTGTATTGGGCGGCGGCCTGCCGGTGACGCCGCAACTTGGCACCACGGCGCTGTCGGTTCGTCATCTCTGCGACGACGTCAAGGCGCTGTATGGCGAGGCGGCGCAGGCGGTCGGCCCGAAGCCCTCGCCGATGCAGGTCGATACCTGGTTCTGGCGGCACACCGTGGCGGGTGAGATGCTGCGGGCGATCCGTCAGGTGGCGATGGAGAGCGAGAATAACGGGCTCAAGACGGTCGGCGGCCGGTTCTTCGTGCCGACGCCCTGGGTGTAAGCAGACCTATGGCCGGCGCATCCGCGGATTGCCGTGGATGCGCCGGGCCAGAGCGTGATGACTGGAGGCGGAATCGCCGGAGGTCTGAATCATGCGATCAAACAAAGCCTTAGAGTGGGATGGCTGAGCGACAGCGATGTCATCCCACTCTAGCATGACCGATTGATCAGGCGGCGTTGGCACCCACGGTGCGGTCAAATTCGGCGGCGTCGATCCCGAGGGATTCCGCCGCCGCCCGGATATCGCGCCAGGTGGTGTCGTCGACCTCGATGCCGGCCTGCGCGCGCTTGGCGGCGGTGCGGCGTTCGGGTTCGCCGGGGGTCAGCACTTCCTCGAAACCGGGCGCCGGGTGGGCGGATTTCACATGGGCCTTCACCGCCTGGATGTCGGCGCCGATCTTCGCCGGGTCGCCGATCTTGCCCAGGTCGATGATGGTGGCGAGCATGGAGTTCAGTGTGCCGCCCTTGCCGGGGACGAAGGAACCCTGACCGCCGGCGATCGCGGCGGTCATGATCTCGCACATCACGGCGAGGCCTGAGCCCTTGTGGGCGCCGAAGGCCCGCAGCGCGCCGGTGTGATCACGGATCAGCCCGGTCGGGTCGTTGGTCGGGTTGCCGTCGGCATCGATCAGGCAGCCCGTCGGCCACGGTGGTGCCCTTGTTGTAGGCGACGCGCGCCTTGCCGGCGGCGATCGTGGTGGTCGCCATGTCCAGCATCACGGCCGGCCCGTCCTCGCCCGGGACGGCAACGCAGAACGGGTTGGTGCCGAGCCTTGGTTCGGCGGCGCCGTAGGTGGCCTGGACGTCGTGGTGGTCGGCGACGTTGACGAAGGCGGTGAAGGCACAGCCATGCGAGGTGGCGAGTTCGGCATAGGTGCCGATGCGCCCGATATGGGAGGCGTTGCGGAACGCCAGGACGCAGGCGCCGACCTCCTTCGCCTTGGCGATGGCGCGCTTGACGGCGTTGGCGGCCATCTGCTGGCCGAAGCCCCGGCGTGCGTCGATCACCAGCAATGCACCGGCGTCGAGCACGGTTTCGGGCGTCTGGTTGGGGATCAGCAGGCCGTTGTGGAAGTTGCGCACATAGCTGGGCAGCATGCCGACGCCGTGGCTGTCATGCCCGGCGAGGTTCGCTCGGATCAGGTGGTCGGCGACTTCGGTGGCCTCCGCGTCCTCGCTGCCCATGCGGCGGGCGATCAGGTGGGTCATGGCGCGGAGTGCGTGGGGCGTCAGAGTGGGCATGGGCCTGCTTCGGTTGGTCGGATTTCCTGGCGGCGAGGGTAACACCGGCTTGAGCAGTGGGGAAAGGTGAGGCGCCGTGGCACGGGCCTCTTTCAGCGGGCTATTACGATCTGGCCACCGGCAGGGTGACATTGCTGGTCTGACGGTTCCGAGATATTGAGAGGGCCTAGGGCTCCGAGAGCATCGTTCGGTGAGCGGGATCGGGTAGCTCCGAGATGCGCAGTCGGACAACCAAGGGGATCTGCCGAAAGCTGCCGATGCCACCGAAGCGCAAGCTGCTCCAGACTGCCCCACCCGAAGGCGATGAAGCCGCCGCGGCGATTTACGCCGTAATCCGCCGCATTCCCAAGGGCTGGGTTGCCACCTATGGCCAGGTCGCCGCGATGGCCGGCCTGCCAAGGCGCGCCCGCCTTGTCGGCCACGTTCTCCAGCACCTCGACCCGGCAACCAATATTCCCTGGCATCGTGTCGTCAACGCCAAGGGCGAGGTGTCCTACACCCTCTCCCGCAATGGCAGCGACGCCTTCCAGCAGCGCTTGCTGGAAAAGGAAGGCGTCGAGTTCGACGACAGGAACCGCTTCAACTTGGAGCGATTCCGCTGGCTCGATTAGAAATAGTGAGGCTGGACTGCCACCTGCCGAGGCGGATCAAGCAGGCACGAATAGGCGCGAGGTTGAGGCCGTCGATTATTGATGGTTTCGGTGGGATCACTCCGTTTGTTGCAGGACGTTTCTGCAAGGACTGGGAATTGTCTTGACCCTGCGACATGCCGATTACAGGTGCCGCTCAAAATCCATACGCTGACAACCGACGGTTTCATCGTCACCGTGCTCCGCTTCGTGGCAGGGTCAGGCTCTGGTCCACTTGACAGTCTGTAGTCTATTGACTACATAATGCCGTGCTTGAGCTAAAGCAGACGGAACTGTTCCGAAAATGGCGAACGAGGCTCAAGGATGACCGAGCGCGGGCTTTGATCGCGTCCCGGCTGGATCGCCTTGCGTATGGGCATACGGGCGACGCCGCGCCGGTCGGTGAGGGGATCAGCGAATTGCGTATCCATTATGGCCCCGGCTACCGCATCTATTTTCACCAGCGGGGCAAGACGGTGGTGATTTTGCTCTGCGGCGGGGACAAGAGCAGCCAGACGCGGGATATCAAGACGGCAAAACGGTTAGCCGAGGAATGGATGGACGGACATGGCGGCAAAACTGACGACGTATGACCCGGCTGAGGATCTGACCTCTGATGCGGCCGTCGCGACCTACATGGCAGAGGCGTTCGCAACGGAAGACCCGGCCTATATCGCGCATGCTCTTGGCGTCGTAGCGCGTGCCAAGGGGATGGCACAGATCGCCAAACAGACCGGCCTTTCCCGCGAGCAACTCTACCGGTCGTTCAGCGAGAACGGCAATCCGACGCTGAAGACCACGATTGCGGTTATGAAGGCACTTGGGATCGAGTTGACAGCCAAGGTTCCTGCTTGAGCAGCGCCCGAGATCGCCTGCTTGCCCCGATATGCTGTTGGGTCAGGACGCCAATTGCACTGTTGGGGCGTGGTCCAGGCTGTCAGGAGCGCCCGAGGGGTCAGACAACCTAGTTTCCGTGTCTCACCGATAGGGGGCAGTCCAATGGGGGCAGTCCAGTCGCGTAATCATCGATCTGCGTTCATCCGCGTTCATCTGCGGTTGATTCCCTTTTCGAGCCGGCACAATCGAATCCGTCCCAAGGGAAGGGACTTAACCGCAGATGAACGCGGATGAACGCGGATGGTCGGTCAGTTCTTTGGCAAACTCTGGCAGTTCCGTGCGATCGGTCTCCGCTACGATAGGACCGCCCGCAACTTCCTCGCCGCCATCCACCAGGCCGCCGTCGCTTAATTGGCGACACGCCATAGAAACCGGTCAGCAGGATATCGAGTGCGTAGGCGAATGCGTCACCATGCCCGGACATCACGGAGCCGATGCATTGTCCCATCTCGGGGATCGTCAAAGTGGCCAGGGACTGTGCGACGAACGCGTAATCACGCCCATCAAGCCGAACGATAGGATTGAGGTCGGCAATCGGTGTTCCGAGCGCGTCAAGCGGTATGAGAGGAACGACGACCCGGGTTCGTACCTTGGTAGAGGCGTGATCGGATTGGACGTCAACGACATATCCCTGGTCGCCTGGTAGCCTGAACAGGTCGAATAGAGCCATGCAGGTCAGAACTTGCGATATTTGGCCAGCGGCACGCCGTTTCGTTCTACGTAAGCATTCCACGCTTCGAACCCGGCACTGTTTTCCGCTTGCCAGCGTTCGGCTCGTGCCTGACGGACCGCGGTCTCGAGGCCGGACTTGCAGGCGCGCGACACATTGACGTTCAATGCGCGAGCCTCCGCGACAAGGACTTCGCTGAGCGATACGTTCGTGGCTCGCTTTGGTCCGTCGTTCTGCCGTCCGATTTGGCTCACTAGGCGCTCCGGGTTTTCATCAGGTCATTATACGCATTTGTCTTGCGCACTCAACGAGGGCATTTCGGCGATGCGTTTCTTGTTGTTCGCCGCGTCGGCCAGACCATTCCCCACCTAAATTGGACGCCACCTCGCTCCCCCGGTAAAAATCCCCCAACAAACCGGGGGAACCAATGGACACGCAGACCTTCGACTACATCATCGTCGGCGCCGGGTCGGCCGGCTCCGTCCTCGCCAACCGCCTCAGCGCCAACCCGAAATTCAAGGTCCTGCTGCTGGAGGCCGGGCGCGAATCCCACCCCTGGTCCCGCATCCCCGTCGGCTTCGCCAAGCTGATCCAGAACCCCGCGGCCAACTGGCTCTATTCGTCGGAGCCCGAACCCGGCACCGGCAACCGCCGCATCCCGATCCCCCGCGGCAAGCTGCTGGGCGGGTCGTCTGCCATCAACGGCATGGTCTTCGTCCGCGGCCAGTCCCAGGACTACGACACCTGGGCGCAGCTCGGGAACCGCGGCTGGAGCTACCGGGAGGTGCTACCGATCTTCCGCGACATGGAGAGCTACCAAGGTTCCGGCGACGAGGAATACCGCGGCCGCTCCGGCCCCCTGAAGGTCAGCGAAAACACCGAGACCGGCCCGCTCTACGATGTCCTGGTGAAAGCCGCCGGCGAGTGCGGCATCGAATACACGCGTGACTACAACGGCGCCAAGCAGGACGGTATCGGCATGACGCAGGCGACGATCCGCAACGGTCGCCGTCAGAGCACGGCCGTCTGCTACCTCGACCCCGCGCGCTCACGGCCGAACCTGACGATCCAGGCCAACGCCCTGACCCAGTCCCTGATCCTGGAGGGCAAACGCTGCGTCGGCGTGCGCTACGCCGTGAACGGCCAGGTGCGCGAAGCCCGAGCGGGGCGGGAAGTGATCGTGAGCGCGGGGTCGATCAACTCGCCGCAGTTGCTGGAACTCTCGGGGATCGGCCAGCCGGCGCTGCTGCAGGGCCTGGGGATCGAGGTGAAGCACGAGCTGAAGGGCGTGGGGGAGAACTTGCGCGACCATTTCTATCCCAGGATGAAATGGCTGGTCCCGGAATCGTTGCGGATGACCTACAACGTGAAGGCCCGAGGGCATCGGCATGGTGTGGCAGGCGCTGCGGTTCGCGCTGACGCATAAAGGGCTGCTCAGCCTGCCGGCCTCGCCGATCAGGGCCTATGTGCGGACGCGGCCGGGGCTGGACGCGCCGGATGCCGGGATCACCTGGATGCCGTTCCTGGCCAATCCGGATTTCACGCTGTCGAAGACGTCGGGAATTCTGGCGATCATGGGGATTCTGCGGTCGGAGAGCACCGGCAGTATCCATGTATCGTCGGCGTCGCCGAATCAGCCGCCGGCGGTGCGGTTCAATTTCCTCAGCGCCCAGCTCGACCGCGACGTCACGCTCGGCGCGATGCGGATCGCTCGGAAGATCGCCACGGCGCCGGCGCTGAAGGGGATCGTTACGGACGAAATCGCACCGGGGGTGAACGTGGACTTGGATGAGGAGCTGCTGGACTGGGTGCGTAACAATGCCGAGACGACGTATCACCCGGTCGGAACGTGCAAGATGGGACGCGACCCGATGGCGGTGGTGGACGACCAGCTGCGGGTGCATGGGCTGGAGGGGCTGCGGGTCGCCGATGCGTCGATCATGCCGACGCTGACGTCGGGGAACACGAATGCACCGAGCATCATGATCGGGGAGAAGGCGTCGCGGATGGTGCTGGAGGCGGCGGGGTAGACGGCGCGGCGTCATGGGGCTGAGCCGGTCACGACCTAGGACGCTGACGCGAGTATCCCGCTCACAGCGCGTCAGGGTCGCCATCTCAGCCCTCGGCGGCGGCTTTGATGGCGGCGTTGAGGTCCTTGACCCCCGCGGCCGGACCGTCGGGATGGTTCCAGATGCATCCAACGACAGCCAGGAAATTTGCGCCGGCCTTGACCAGCGGCGCGCAGTTCTGAGGCGTAATCCCACCGATGGCGCAGCACGGGAGTTCCATCATCTCAGACCACCAGGTCAGAATCTCCGGGCTTTCCAGGAAGGTCACGCCGGACTTCGTCGAGGTCGGGAAGAACGCGCCGAAGGCAACGTAGTCGGCCCCGTCCTCCCCGGCTCGGAGGGCCAGATCGCGGCTGCCCTTGCATGTCACGCCCAGTGTGAGCCCATCGCCCAACAGCTTCCGAGCCTGGGTGGCCGGCATGTCGTCCTGGCCGACATGGACGCCGTCGCAGCCTGTGCTCGTGACCAGATCGGCGCGGTCGTTCAAAAGAAATGCGACATCGCGCGATTGCGCGATAGGCCTCAAGGCGTCGATGGCCTTCAGCCAGGTGGTGTCGTCTGCATCTTTCAGGCGAAGCTGAACGGCCGCCACGTCGCCGGCATCGAGCGCTTGTGCGAGCCGATCGGGGAAAGCTACGCAGATCAAGTTCAGGCGGGGTTATGAGGTAAATGCGGCAATCATCGTTACGTTCGCTGTGCTGCCGCCCATTACGCTGTACCTCGATCGAGAGGGCGATCAGCTTCCGGACTGATCCCCTTGGCGAGTGCCCATCTCAGGCGGTTTACGCGAAGTTCGCGTGTGGGAACGGTCATCGCGTGAAGTGCTGTCGCCGCTAGCGCGGCGACAGCACCATCACCATCTGGCGGTTTTCCAGCCGCGGCATCTGCTCGACCTTGGTCGTCAGGTCCATTTCCGCGCGGATGCGTTCCAGCACGCGCACGCCGATGTCCTGGTGCGCCATTTCGCGGCCGCGGAAGCGCAGGGTGACCTTGACCTTGTCGCCTTCCTCGATGAACGACTTCATGGCGCGCATTTTCACCTGATAGTCGTTTTCGTCGATATTCGGGCGGACCTTGATCTCTTTGATCTCGATGACTTTTTGCTTCTTCTTGGCCTCGTTCCTCTTCTTCTGCTGTTCGTATTTGAACTTGCCGATAGTCGAGGATCTTGCAGACCGGCGGATCGGCGTTCGGACTGATTTCCACCAGGTCCAGCCCGACGGCGAAGGCGCGGAGCATCGCGTCCCGGGCGGTCATGACGCCCATCATTTCCCCGTCCTGGTCGATCAGGCGCACCTGGGGCACGCGGATCTCTTCGTTCACTCGTGGGCCCGTCGCGAGTCGGCGGCGGCTGCATTGGTCCTCTGGCTATGGGTAGCTCCTGTCACTGTTGCGAAAGCGCGTTCCGGCGGCGTCCGAGGCGAAGCGTCCGCCGGAACGATACTCATTTTGCCCTGAAAACTCGCCAAAAATTCAAGCGACATCGCTGCCCGTGCAAATCCGCAGATCCGGCGGCGTCGCTTCCCGCGCCAGTCGCGCCACCGCCTCCGTCCAGCGGCAAGGACCTCCTGCGCCTGGGAGCCCAGGCGGCGCAGCGCGACGGTGCCGTTCTCCGCCTCCTTCCGGCCGACCACGGCCAGCACCGGAACGTGCGCCAGGCTGTGTTCGCGCACCTTGGCGTTGATCTTCTGGTTGGTCAGGTCGGTCTGCACGGTCAGCCCCGCCTTGGTCGAACGCGGCGGCGACCTCGCGGGCGTAGTCGTCGGCGTCGGAGACGATCGTCGCCACCACCACCTGCACCGGCGCCAGCCAGAGCGGGAAGCGGCCGGCGTATTGCTCGATCAGGATGCCGAGGAACCGCTCGAAGGAGCCGAGGATGGCGCGGTGCAGCATGACCGGGCGGTGGCGCGCGCCGTCCTCGCCGACGTATTCGGCGTCCAGCCGCTCCGGCATGTTGAAGTCGACCTGCAGCGTGCCGCACTGCCAGTCGCGGCCGATGGCGTCGCGCAGCACGAATTCCAGCTTCGGGCCGTAGAACGCGCCCTCGCCCGGGTTCAGCTCGTACTCGACGCCGGCGGTGGCGCAGGCTTCCTTCAGCGCGCCTTCCGCCTGGTCCCAGACCTCGTCGCAGCCGATGCGGGCCTCGGGCCGGTCGCCGAGCTTGATGCGGAACTCGGGAAGCCGAAATCGCGGTAGACCGAGCGACAGCAATTCGACGAAGCGCGACCGTTTCCGGCGCGATCTGCTCCTCGCGTGCAGAAGATGTGCGCGTCGTCCTGGGTGAAGGCGCGCACCCGCATGATGCCGTGCAGCGCGCCGGACGGCTCGTAGCGGTGGCAGGAGCCGAACTCCGCCATCCGCAGCGGCAGTTCGCGGTAGGAGCGCATGCCCTGGCGGAAAATCTGCACATGGCACGGGCAGTTCATCGGCTTCACCGCGAGGAATTTGTCCTCCTCCTCCACCTGGGCGATGAACATGTTCTGGCGGTAGTTCTCCCAGTGGCCGGATTTTTCCCACAGCGAGCGGTCGACCAGCTGCGGCGTCTTCACCTCCTGGTAGCCGGCCGCGTCCAGCCGGCGGCGCATATAGTCCTCGACCGTGCGATACAGCTTCCAGCCCTTCGGGTGCCAGAAGATCGAGCCGACCGCTTCCTCCTGGATATGGAACAGGTCCATCTCCTTGCCGATGCGGCGGTGGTCGCGCCGTTCGGCTTCCTCCAGCTGGTGCAGATAGGCATCGAGTTCCTTCTGGTCGCGCCAGGCGGTGCCGTAGATGCGGCTGCAGCATGGCGTTGCGGTGATCGCCGCGCCAATAGGCGCCGGCGACCTTCATCAGCTTGAAGGCCGTGCCGACATCGGCGGTCGAGCGCATGTGCGGGCCGCGGCACAGATCGACCCAGTCGCCCTGGCTGTAGAGCGTGATCGTCTTCGCCGACCGGCAGATCCTGGATCAACTGCGCCTTGTATTTCTCGCCCTTGTCCTCGAAGAAGCGCGATCGCCTCGTCGCGGTCCATCACGCTGCGCACGAACGGCGCGCCGCGGGCGACGATCTCCCGCATCTTCGCTTCGATCGCCGGGAAGTCGTCCGGGCGTGAACGGTTCGTTGCGGGCGAAGTCGTAATAGAAGCCGTTCTCGATCGACGGGCCGATGGTGACCTGGGTGCCGGGATACAGCGTCCTGCACCGCCTCGGCCAGCACGTGGGCGGCGTCGTGGCGGATCAGTCTCCAGCGCGTCGTCGTCGCGGCGGGTGATGAAGACGATTTGCGCGTCCTGCTCGATCGGGGTGGAGAGGTCGACCAGTCTTGCCGTCCAGCTTCATCGCCAGGGCGGCGCGGGCGAGGCCGGGACCGATCGCCTCGGCCACCGTCGTGCCCGTCACCGGCGCATCGAACTGGCGCACGGAACCGTCGGGCAGAGTGATGGCGGGCATGGTCAACGTCCTTGGGTGTTCGAAAGGCGACCTCTATGGCCGCAGACGGCAGCCGGAGGCAAGGGTTGTGGCGAGATTGCAGCCACGCGCGGGCGTCTCCCCACGCTGGCCTGCTTCTTCAGATGGGCGGAGCGCCGCCGCGGGTCAGGAGGTCAGCCGCATCAGCGCATCTGCATTGCCGTGGGCGATCTTGGCCCGGTCGGCCGGCGACACCGGCAGCGAGTCCAGGAAAGCCCGAGCGCGGGCGTTCGAGGCGAACGGGTAGTCGACGGAGAACATGAGGCGGTCGACGCCCCAGGTCATCAGCGCCGCGACGAACGGGACGGTGGTGAAGAACCCGCTGGTGGTGAGCCAGACCTGGTCCGTCAGCGTCTGGCGCACCGACCGCTTCAGGTGCGCCTTCGCCGTCAGCGCCGTGGTCTCGTCGATGCGGTCGAGCATGAAGGGCAGCGCCTCGCCCATATGGCCGATGACGATCTTCAGGCCGGGATGACGGTCCAGCGCGCCGCTCAGGGCGAGGCGCATCGTGTGGATCGCCGTGTCGGCATGCCAGCCCCAGGCGGACAGCGCCATGGTGAAGCTGAAATTGCCGGGCAGGCCGTCGAAATAGGCCTTGCGCACCGCCTCCGACGGGATGCCGGGGTGGAGGTAGATCGGCACGTCCAGCGCCTCGGCTTCCGCCAGGACGGGCTCATACATCGGGTCGTCGAGGAAGCGGCCGTCGGTCGGGCCGTTCACCAGCACGCCGACGAAGCCCAGGTCGCGGACGGTGCGGCGCAGTTCCTCGGCTGAGGCGTCGGGGTCGAGCAAAGGGAGGTGGGCGAAACCCTTGTACCGGTCCGGATAGCGCGCGCACGCCTCGGCCAACGCATCATTATACGCTCGGCCCAGGTCGATGCCGGCTTGTCCGGGGACCAGGTCGGCGCCTGGCCCGGCGACGGAGAGGACCTGCACGGTGATGCCGGAGGCATCCATGTCGGCGATGCGGGCGGGGCCGAGGTCGGCGAGTTCGTCGCGCTTGATCGTCTGTGCCCAGCGGAAATTGGGGTCGGTGGGGAAGCCGCGCGCGGCGGCGGTCGCCGTGGGGACGCGGCCGGCAATGGCGGGGACGGTGTAATGTTCTTCGAGGGCGACGATGCGCATGACATATCCTCAGGCTTTGCGAATGAGGGTGTCAGGCGCGGCCTGCGTTGTCCATCGCGTCGAGCCTGTCGAGCACCGCCAGTGCCTTCTCGCGGTCCGCGCCCGCGGCCATCGCGCTGAAACGGACCTCTGCATCGTAGGCCGCGATCGCCGAGGTGCCGAGTTCCTCCATCAGCTTGTTCAGGCTCATACCGCGCGATGCCGCCAGCCGCTTCAGGCGCTGGCAGGTGTCGTCGGGAAGGCGAAGCGTCACCGTCGTCATGTCAGTGTCTCCAGGCATTGAGCCGGGGTGACGATCGCCAGTCCCGGCCAGTGCAATTCTCCTCGGCGAAAATCCCGCACGTTGTGAGTTACGACAGCCCGAGCGCCGCCCGCGACCGCCAGTTCGACCAGGTAGTCATCCCCGGCATCGGGCAGGTTCGGCCGCCACCCGTAGAATATCTTGACCCACCGTCCCGAACCGGCAAGCGCCGCCAGGACAAGCTGCCGCTCCTGCGGGGTCGTTTCATTGCCCCAGATCGGGCGGCTGAGAACGTCCTCATATTCGAGCCACAACGCGTTCGAGAACAGCGGTGTCCATCGCCCCTGGATCGCCTGCCGCAACACCTGCCGGGACGCCCCGCCGCCTGAGCGCAAGCCAGCCACAAAAACATTGGTGTCGATAACGACTGCAATCACGATGATAGCATATATGCTGTCACAACTCACTTCAACTGCGCACACTTGCCGGACCGCGCCCAAACCCTCCATCCTGCCCCGTAACCAACCAGAGGAGACACACATGGACCTGCGAGGCGCCGTCGCGCTTATCACCGGCGGCAATGGAGGCCTGGGGCAGCGCATCGGCCACGCCCTGGCCCGTGAAGGCGCCCATGTCGCCGTCATGTATGCGCAATCGAAGGACCAGGCCGAGGGCGTGGCACGCGACCTCGGCTCCCGCTACCAGGTCAACGCCGCCGCCTTTGGCTGCGACATCACCGACCCGGCCGCCGTGGCGAAGCTGGTG
Source organism: uncultured Alphaproteobacteria bacterium (assembly GCA_963771475.1). Lineage (GTDB taxonomy): Bacteria > Pseudomonadota > Alphaproteobacteria > Acetobacterales > Acetobacteraceae > Rhodopila. Next base: position 253,899 of record CAVYTN010000007.1, read on the forward strand.
GACGACGTGGTGGCCCGCTTCGGCCGGCTCGACATCCTGGTCAACGACGCCGCCTTCAACAAATCCATCCCGTTCCAGGACCTCGATAACCTGACCGAGGACGTCTGGGACAAGATCATGGCCGTCAACCTGACCGGCCCGATGCGTCTGACCAAGGCCGTGGCGCCGATCATGAAGGCGCAGGGAAGGGGGCGCATCGTCAACATCGCCTCGGTCGCGGGGCTCACGCCGACCGGGTCGTCGATCGCCTATGCCGTCTCCAAGGCCGGGCTGATCCACCTGACGCGCTGCATGGCCGTCTCCCTGGCGCCCGAGACGCTGGTCAACTGCGTCGCCCCCGGCCTGCTGGAGGGCACGCGCGCCACCGCCAACCTGCGCGCCGAACAGATCGAGCGGTCGGCGGCGGGTGCGCTGCTGAAGAAGGCCGCCGACAAGGACGACTGCGCCGACATGGTGGTGACGATGTGCAAGACCGAGACGATGACCGGCCAGACCATCGTCATCGATGCCGGGCGCGTCTTTCATTGAAAGCCTTCTTCGACCCGGTCCAGCTCGGCCACGCCCCGCGCTTCTTCCTGATGCGCGGGGCCGTCCGTCCCCATTACGAAGTCCCCGCTCGGGCCGAGGCGCTGCTGGCCGCCTGCCAGCGCATGGGGCTGGAGGTCGTGGCGCCGCCTCCGGTGTCCCGCACCGATCTGCTGCGCGTGCATACGGGGCCGTATCTCGATTTCCTGCGCGACTCGCCGGCGGAATGGGCAGCGTTGCCCGAGGCGGGGGCCGAGATCGTGCCGAACATCCACCCGGCGCCGGAGATGCTGGCGAACGGCGCCCAGGGGCGCCCCAGGGCCTCGGCATGTGATCGCCGCCGCCGGATGGTTCACCGCCGACCTGGCCTGCCCGATCACGGCCGAGACCTGGCCCGCCGCCGAGGCGGCCGCCGCCTGCGCGCTGGCCGCGGCGGATGAGGCGGCGGCTGGGCGTCATGCCTATGCGCTGTGCCGGCCGCCGGGTCACCATGCCTATGCCGCGCGGGCCGGCGGGCACTGCTATCTGAACAACGCCGCTCTGGCCGCCGAACGGCTGCGGATGGCCGGGGCAGGGCGGGTGGCTGTGTTGGATATCGACAGCCACCACGGCAACGGCACGCAGGGGATCTTCTGGGAGCGGGACGACGTGCTGTTCGTGTCCGTCCATGGCGATCCGTCCGGGTATTACCCGTGGTTCGTGGGCTACGCCGGGGAGCGTGGGGCCGGCGCCGGGGCCGGGTTCAACCTGAACCTGCCTCTGGCGCGGGGGACCGGGGATGCGGGCTGGCTGGCGGCGGTCGAGGCGGGTTGCCGCGCGGTGACGGATTATCGGGCGGATGCGGTTGTGGTGAGCCTGGGGTTCGATGCCAGCGTCGATGAGCCGCTCGGGTTCCTGGCGGTGACGGCGGAGGGGTTTGCGCGGGCCGGGGCGCTGGTTGGGGGGCTTCGGCGGCCGACGGTGGTGGTGCAGGAGGGCGGGTATGCTGTGGGGGTGATTGGGGGGTTGTTGGAGGGGTTTGTTGGGGGGATGGTAGTGTAGAGGAGAACAAGCTGTTTCTGGGAAGATAGACGTTAATTCAAGGTTATTTATTAGAAACGAAATAAGGTTCGTGCAATTTTAAAGAGGCTACATTCTTGAGAATTAATTTGTATAGTTTGTATTTGTCATCGTTACCGTTTACAGTCTTATAGGTCCTCGGCACTTCCGCGCAAATACTCGAGGTTTGCGGTTGCCCATTTCAGGTCAGTTGATGCTTTATGAAAGTCATGCCGCATTTTGCGAGACCTTTGGCGAGTTGTAAATCTGTACTTTCCCATTTACCATCAGACCTAAAGCGCGTCTCGGCAATCTCAGTAGGGGTATATTTGGTCTTCGAGTCATTGATGACGAAGCCATTATCGAGAATTATCTTTCTTATACGATCTAAAAACTTCTCGCAATTAAAATTCTCTGCACATACGAAAATCAAGTCGTCACTATAACGAGTGTAAGTTATTTTCCATTTTTGACTGAAGCGTGTCAGTTGATCGTCCATTCCGAAACACATCAGATTGCTCATCGTTGGACTTGTCGGCGCACCTTGGGCAAGGTTTCCGTTGAAGACCGTTAACGAGGTCAGTGCAGATGCTACAGTTTTGTCAAAACCTATTGACCGAAAGAATCCAAAGACACGCCCCGAAGTAATGCTTGGAAAAAAGTCCTTCAAATCAATGCGCAGTTGCGCCTTATGTCCAGCGACCCTTCGCGCGGCTTCCACGGCGGAGCGGCCAGCCACATATCCGTAGGCTTCCGCGCTAACGGGTAGATCCTTCAATATTCGGGCGTCTATGGATCGTTGAATTCCCTTGAGTTCGAGCGAAGGTATGCTTAATAGTCTCTCGCCTACACCGCTGCGTTTGGGGATTCGTATTTCCCGATATTGTGATTGGAATTCGATGACTTGAAAAATTCTCTGCGGCGCATAGCCTAAAAATGCGCAAAGAGATTTGAGATCGTCGCATTCAGCTGCGGCGGGTGATTGCGGCTTGGCCTTAGCTTTTAACCCCATGGTGTCGCCCGCAACTCTATCTGTGATATCCCGAAGTAAAATATGTTCTAACAGCGTAGGGAAGCTACGTGCATCCCTACGCTATCAGATATCAGCCAACCTCTACCTTGTGCTCTGCTTCGTGCCGCGAGAAGGGTGCTTTTAACATAATGTATGTTATAAGCACCCTTCCGTGGGCACCTTCTGCTGTATTCAATTAGACGCTGCAGTACGCGCGCTCCCTTTCGAGATCCCTAGAGGTTGACAAAAAGCGGATCAGACAGACGCCAAACACGCTTCGCTTCATATTATACCGGCTACCACAATCTTTGCAATCTTGGAATTTTCACGCAAACTCCCTTCTGACCGCAACAAGGTTACCTCTTCTGACTTATTTCACGAGCATCGAACGCCGTTAACAAGGGGTCGGAAAATCCTTTGGTCGCTTTGTAGACTCCAGAGGGTGCCTTTATAATGCATTTTTGTTCGAAGAGTTCCTTGAGTGCTCGTGAGACGCTACCAGGATGGAACCTAAGGTATTGGACTAGATCGACGAATTTAGGTTTCGAAAGAATGTTGATCGCAGCCAAAGCAAGTTGCGGATCAAATCGGGCGCGAGATTGAGTAATAAACTCCTTATAGCCAGTGCGTCTTGTTGCATGCCGAGCCATCAAATCATAATTAGAGGGGTCTATGCCACGAGCGTATCGGAAAAACATGAGGGGAATAGCCAGGTGCTGTAGGATGTTGTCGGCATCCATTTTACCAAAATAAATGACGTGCTCAGGCCTATATGATGCCAAAATACTTAGTGGGCCGCGTGCTATGTAACTGGTTCCGCCATGATACCGGTCTGGGACTAATACGAAAAGGCGAGGCCGCAACGAATCAAGCATTGAGAATGTTCCCAGCTCTGCGATCGAACCAGGCGACTCCAACAATAAAATCGTAAAGTCAACTAAATGCGCACATGTTTCCTCTAACGATTGAAGGTCTACGGGCTTTGTCCGAATTGATGCAGCAATGGGTGCGCTTTCCAGGTCTTCTCCGAAGAAGACTTCGACATTCTTCATAGACTCCAGTAGGTTCCGTATTTTTCCCCGAAAATCATAAAGAGCATGCCCCACCCCTGGACCACAGAAAAAAACCCTAAGTTCAGTCGTCTTTAGCCTATTCTTGAGCAAACTCTGATCGAGCAACGTATGGATCATGATTTGAGATTTATCCTCAGGTGGATACGCTCTGTCAACGGGTTATCCGTTGTTCAACGCAACAACCACCTATCGCTCGCCGGACCAAAGGCGTAAGGGCCAAGGACACTTGCATCAGCCACTACTGTTCCCCCGCGGCTACCGCGGCGAGGCCACCTCCACGCCGGTCCACCAGCACGCCGCCGGGCAATTGGAAGAACGCATAGGCCCACAGGAACGCCGACAGCAGCAGCCCCATATCGGCGATCGACAGCCCCATATCCTGCCGGATCAACGGGTTAGCGACGGACAACGTTGCTCGGTCAATATAATTGAGCGTCCCGGCGACCACCAGAATGGTCAACGCCGAGCGTTGCGCCGCTCTGACGCGGGAGGGGGTGGCGATGGGCATGTTTTTGGACTCCTGGACCGTTCCGTTTGTCAGAACGCTGGCCGGCAAGGATACCAACGAGTAGCAACCGGAAAGGCAGGTCAGGGTTGCGTATCCTGTCTATACGGCCAACAAGGAATCGACGCAGCCGACGCTATAGACGGCGCAACGGCAGCAGGCGCCTGCACGCCGCCCGGGTCGCCAAATACTATACCGTGCACCCCCCGACCCATATCGAATTTATATCTCGTCCCGGCCAGATTCCCAACCGTGACGCAGCGCGTCCCGATGACCCAGGATCGTTCGCCGATCCAGGCCACGGAAGGTTCCGTCACCAACGGAACTAAATTCAGCCGGTCGAAAGGTCCCAATGTACCCCAAACCTGTGCCCAACCCCCGCAACCGGGAACGACACGTCCACCCGCCCCTGACCAGGGACGAAGCCCTCCTCCGCCAAGCCGGTCCACTCGCAGCCGCCCACGCGGTGATCATCGGCCGATCCGCCCTCGGCCTGCTCTGTGAAATGCTCCACCGCGGCTGCCTCTCAGCCACCTGCCTCAAACCCGAGGCGAAAGCCGACGCTCAGTCCTGCAGCCTCGCGATTATCCCCGACATTGCCGACCTTCCCGCCGCCGAGGACGCCATCCGGTCCGCGTCCCGCGCCCTGACGGCGCCCGGCCGCATCGTCATCGGCATGTCCGCCGCGGCGCCGAAGGGCCTGCCGCTGGCGCTCAGCCGCCGCCTCCGCCTGAACGGGTTCCGCATGGTCACAACCGTTTCGGGCGCGGATTACGCCATCCTCACCGCCCAGCGTCCGGCCGCCCAGAGTTCGGCCACCCAGCGTCCGGCCACCCTGCGTCCAACCACGGGGAAATAGCCATGACCGCCGACCGCACCGACTTCCACGGCTCCCTGGCCGCCATGGCCACGCCGTTTCGCGACGGCCGCATCGACGGCGCCGCCTTCGTTCAACTGTGCGAGCGCCAGATCATCGGCGGCACGACCGGGCTCGTCGTTTGCGGCAGTACCGGGGAAGCCGCCGCCATGTCGCAGGAGGAGCAGGTCGAGCTCATCGCGTTGGCAACCGGAATCGTCAAAGGCCGCATCCCGGTCATCGCCGGCTGCGGCGGCCTCTCGACCGAGGTCGCCGCGACCGCGGCCCGCTTCGCCGCCAGGGCGAACGCCGACGCGCTGCTCTGTGCGCCGACGCCCTATGTGAAGCCGTCGCAGGAGGGCATCGTCGCCCATATCCAGCGCCTGTCCGACGTCTCCGGCCTGCCGATCATCCTGTATGACGTGCCGGGCCGCACCGGCGTGGCGATCAAGGACGAGACCGTCGCCAGGCTGTTTGAGCGCGGCCTGATCGTCGGCATCAAGGACGCCACGGCCGACCTGTCCCGCCCGCCGCTGCTGAAGGCGCTGTGCGGACCCGGCCTGATCCAGCTCAGCGGCGATGACGCGACGGCGGCGGCGTATCGCGCGGCCGGCGGCCAGGGCTGCATCTCGGTCACCGCGAATGTCGCGCCGGCGGCCTGCGCCCTGCTTCATCGGGCCTGGGATGAGGGCGACCTCGCCACCTTCGCCCTCATGCGCGACAGGCTCGCGCCGCTGCACGCCGCCCTGTTCACCGAGACCAACCCCGTCCCGCTCAAGGCCGCGTTGCATCAGATGGGGCTGGCAACCGATCAGGTCCGTCTGCCGCTGCTGCCGGCCTCCGGCGCCACGCATGCGCTGCTGCGCCGACCTCTCCATGGACCTGGAGGATTCGCTGACCCGGGAGGTCGAATATGTGGAATGATCCGCATTCGATCATGCAGGTCGCGGTGATCATACGCTTCGTGATGATCCTGGCGATTGCGCTGCTGGGACTGAGCGTAGGGGCGCTGACCATGATGCTGCGTCGGAGCCTGCGCCAGGAACGATCTCCGGCGCCCTCCATGCTCGAACGCCCTTTGTCCGGACCGCCCCGACCTCACGCAGGTTGAGGCGGCTCTGGACTCCTACGGCTGAAGCCGCTCAAGCGCGGCCCAGTCGAACGCAATTCCGTGGCCTGGCCGTTCCGGCGCCAGCGCGTTGCCGTCCACGATTCGGGTCGGTTCTGCGATGTAACGATCCAGTCCGAAGCCATGGACCTCCAGATAGGACCGGTTCGGGGCGGCGGCCATCAGGTGCACGGTCAGGTCATGCGCGCCGTGGGAGGTCAGCGGCAGGTTGAACGCCTCGGCGAGGTGGGCGACCTTCATGAACACGGTGATGCCGCCGCAATTGGTCACGTCGGGCTCCGGGAAGGTGACGCCGCCGGCCGAGATCATGGCGGTGAATTCGTGCAGCGTGTGCAGGTTCTCGCCGGTCGCGATCGGCACGCCGCCCTGCGCGACGATGCGGGCATGGCCGGCGATGTCGTCGGGGATGGTCGGCTCCTCCAGCCAGGTCAGGTTGGCGTTCTGGAACGACCGAGCGGCGCGGATCGACTGGTCGACGGTCCAGCGCATGTTGGCGTCGGCCATCAGCGGGAAGTCGTCGCCCAGGTGCTTGCGCATCGCCGCGACCCGGGCTGTGTCCTCGGACAGGCGCGCGCGACCGACCTTCATCTTGATGGCGCGGAAGCCTGTGGCCTGGAACCCGTCCGCCTGCTTCAGCAGCGCCTCCAGCGGGAACTCCAGGTCGATGCCGCCGGCATAGCAGGGCACCGCCGGATCGAATCCTCCCAGCATGCGCCATAGCGGCATCCCCAGCCGCCGCGCGCGCAGGTCATAGAGCGCGATGTCGCAGGCTGACACGGCAAGGCTGACCGATCCGCCGCGGCCGCCGTAATGCAGCGCCCACCACATGCGCTGCCACAGCGCCTCGATCGCGTCGGCGTCCGCACCTTCCAGCACATGGCGCAGATGCCGGTCGACCAGGGCATGCACGGCCGCCCCGCCGGCGCCGGTGGTGTAGGTGTAGCCGACGCCCTCCGCCCCGTCGGAGTCGCGCAGGCGGACGGTGACCAGCTCGAAATGCGTCATCGTGCCGTGGGTCGAATCCGACAGCGGCACAGGCAGTTCGATGCGATACAGCCCGGTCTCCAGGCCGGTGATCTTCATGGCGGTCTCCTCATTCCGTTGCCGTATTCGTTAGAGCGCGATGACTGGAGGCGGAATTGCCGGAGGTCTGAATCGCGCGATAAAACAAAAAGCTAGAATGGGATGGCTGAGCGGTAGCGATGTCATCCCATTCCAGCGGGCAGCCTGCGCTGGCGAAGACGAGTTGCCAACCGTTGCGCGGTCTGCGACAGGCTCGCCCCACCATGGAGGCCCCCCCTTTCCTCGTTTACCGCGACATCCTCGGCGTGCCGTCGGAGATCGGGTTCATGCGGCGCCAGTATGTCGGCTTCACCCGGCTGCGGCCGATCTGGATCGGCCGGACGGTGCTGCCGACGGCTGCGCGCCTGCAGTGGCAGCTCTACCATCTGGGCGATATAGGCTTCAGCGCCCCGATCAAGCGGCTGCTGTTCCGCTATTTCGGCTTCGTGCCGAACATTCCGTTCAATCTGCTGCAGCCGGTGCTGCATGCGCAGTTCGCCCGTGGCGGGGCGCTGGCGCTGCCGATCGCTCGCAAGATGGGCGCGGGGCTGGTGGTGACGCTGCATGGCGGCGATGTCAGCAAGCAGAAGAACTGGCGCCACACGTTGCTGTCTTCGCGCTGGCCGACCCTGGTGCAGGAGGCGGCGCGGTTCGTCTGCGTCTCCCAGGCGGTGGCGGAGATCGCGGCCGCGCGGGGTGTGCCGCCGCGCAAGCTGGTCGTGGTGCCGATCGGTGCGGAAATCCCGGACGTGCCGCCGGAGCGGCATCCGGCGCACTATTTGTTCGTGGGCCGTTTCGTGGAGAAGAAGGGCGTTGCCGTCCTGGCCGACGCCATGCGCCGTCTGCGTGCGGAGGGCGACACCACGCCTCTGGTCTGCGTCGGTGACGGCCCGATGCGGCCCGTGCTTGCGGCCCTGGCGGCGGAGGTGCCAGGTATCGAGCTGACCGGCTGGCTGCAGCCGAAAGAGGTCGCGGCCCGCATGCGCGACGCCGTGGCCCTGGTCGTGCCCAGCGTGGTCGCCGCCGGCGGGGACGCGGAAGGCCTGCCGAGCGTGATTCCGGAGGCGATGGCGCAGGCGTGCCCGGTGATCGCCAGCGCGCAGGGCGGCATGGCCGAGGCGGTCACGGACGGCGCCAGCGGCCTGCTGACGCAAGCCGGCGATGCGGCGGCGCTGGCGGACGCGATGCGGCGCCTGTCGGCCGACCCCGAGATGGCGGGTGGCCTGGGTCTTGCTGGGCTCCGCCACGCCGCGGAGACGCTGAACGCGAAGCGACAGTCAGAGAAGCTGGAGGCGATCCTGCTGGCCGTTTCCGAACAACAACAGCAAAAGGCCCGGCGATGACCGGGCCCAGCCGATAACCAGTGACGGTGAGAATGCGCCGAGCGTCAGCCCTGGCGACACTTCATCCGCGGGTTCTTCTTGTTGATCACATAAACCCGGCCACGGCGGCGCACCACGCGGCAATTCTTGTCGCGCACCTTGGCGGAACGCAGGCTGTTACGTACTCTCATGGCACAGGCTAATCCGACCTGGGGGAAATGGAAGGCGCGTTCCCTAGTGGTCGATGCAAGGCGTGTCAAGCGCAACAACGCAGCCGCGCGCGATCGCCTCTTGCAATTCCGTGCCTCAGCCGCGAGTTTGCCGGCCGTGGAAGGAGCATAAGGTTCTATGGCAACGGTCTTCATCGACGGCGAATCCGGCACCACCGGCCTCGGCATTCAACAGCGTCTCGGGGCGCTGCCGCAGGTCACGCTCAAGAGCCTGCCGTCCGACCGACGCCGTGACCCCATCGCTCGGCGTGACATCATGGCCGAGGTCGACCTGGTCGTGCTGTGCCTGCCCGACGACGCCGCGAAGGACAGCGCCGGCATGGCGGCCTCTCTGGGCAATGCCGCGCCCAAGGTGCTGGATGCCAGCACGGCGCATCGCGTCGATCCCGACTGGGTCTATGGGTTTGCCGAGTTCCTGCCCGGCCAGGCGGAGAAGATCGCCCAGGCGAAGAACGTCGCCAATCCCGGCTGCTATCCGACCGGCGCGATCGGCCTGATCCGGCCGCTGGTCGATGCCGGGCTGATCCCGGCCGACTATCCGATCACTGTCAACGCCGTCTCCGGCTACTCGGGCGGCGGCAAGGCGATGATCCAGGCGCATGACGAAACCGGCGGGCCGGCCTTCGAACTGTATGGCCTGAAGATGGAGCACAAGCATCTGCCCGAGATGCAGCTTTACGGCGGGCTGACGCGGCGGCCGATCTTCGTGCCGTCGGTCGGGCATTACCTGAAGGGCATGCTGGTCTCGATCCCGCTGCATCTGGATACGCTGCCCGGCAAGCCGACGGCGGCGGACCTGCAGACGGTGCTGGAAGACCGTTACGCCGGCCGCGACCTGGTGCGCGTCGTCCCGGCCCAGGCCGACGGCAAGCTGGAGCCCGAGGCGCTGAACGACACCGACGTGATGGAATTGCGCGTCCACAGCAACGAACGCTACCGCCAGGCGGTGCTGGTGGCGCGGCTGGACAATCTGGGCAAGGGTGCGTCCGGTGCCGCCGTGCAGAACATCGCCCTGATGCTGGGGCTGGAGCGGATGCGCGCATGGCTGAACAGGGCTGGCCGACCTCGATCTTCGAATTCGAGGGCAAGCGGCCGAAGATCGCGCCCGATGCGTTCATCGCACCGAGCGCGGTGGTGATCGGCGATGTGGAGATCGGGGCGGAGACGGGGGTCTGGTTTCACTGCCTGCTGCGCGGAGACATGAACATCATCCGCATCGGCGCGCGGACGAACATCCAGGACTGCGACGGTCATCCACGTCGATAGCGGCGGGATGTCCTGCCATATCGGCGACGACGTGACTGTGGGGCACAACGCGGTCATCCACGCCTGCACGCTGAAGAACTGGGCCTTTGTCGGCATCGGCGCCACCGTGCTGGACGGCGCGGTGATCGAGGAGGGCGGCATGCTGGGCGCCGGCGGCTTGCTGCCGCCGGGCAAGGTGATCGGCAAGAACGAGCTGTGGGTCGGCTCGCCCGCGAAGCTGAAGCGCGTGATGGATGCGGATGAGCGCAAGCGGTTCGACCGCAATGCGATCACCTATCGGGAGCTGGCGCACCGATTCCGCGCCGGATTGAAGCCGGTCGGGTGAGCGGAACGCCGGTTCTTACCCGGCCGGCGTCCAATGGGTTACAAACGACTGTGTCTCAGGCCTGGGCAAAGGTGACGGGCCGCCCGCGCGCGTGCCGATGTAGAGAAATCCCAGGATCTCGTCCTCTGCCCCCAGTCCGAGCGCTATTTTGACGAAGGGGTCGTAGGCCGGCGCGCCGGTCTTCCAGACCGCACCATAACCCAGCGCCGGCACCGCCAGCATGATGGTCTGTGCCGCGGCCGAAGCGGAGGCGATCTGCTCGATCTCCGGTATCTTGTGCCCGCGCTGGACCTTCGCCGCCACTGCGACGATGCAGGGCGCGCGGAAGGCCTTGTCGCGTTCGCGCCGGAGCTGTTCGGCGGTTGCGTCCGGCTCGCGGCGGCGCATGGATTCTGCCATCAGGTCGCCGAAGGCGGCGCGGCGGTTTTCGTCGATGACGACGAAACGCCAGGGGCGCAGGCGGCCATGATCCGGCGCGCGGACGGCGGCGGCGAAGATCCGGTCGAGTTCGGCGGGCGAGGGGCCTGGGGCCTCCAGCTTCAGTGCGGATTCGCGGGTCAGCAGCAGGTCGATGGCGTCCATGGTGGTCCTCCGGATGGGGGAGGGTAGTCGGTCCGGGTGACGGGGCCAACTGGTGAGTTGGGGGGTGGTCGGAAGGAAGAATTTGAACGCAGATGAAGGCAGATTTGCCGGTTCGAAGAGGGATTTAACCGCAGATGAACGATGTAGAGGTCGGACGAAGGGCGTCCACTCGTTGGTGTAGCGTGTGCGGCCTGTTGTGAATCGTGACACGGCAATGAAACTGCCGCCCAGATGACGGCTGTTTGCAGCCCCTTTGGACGCCGGTGTCGGCTGATTGGCACGGGTATTGGCAGCGGGGGCGGAAGTCGGCCTGACCATAGACAGGATCACAATTTTTTGATTAAATGCCCGCAACGGGGGCATTCGTTGTTAAATTCCAATACATTACGCTTTGTCGTGCGGTTTGTTACCCATATCGTCGTGGGGATTTTACTGTTCGCAGTTGTAGCATTGGCCGCAATCGAACTCCATAAATTTATGGATTGGATTTTAGGTGACTCTAAAGATATCGGATATATCTCCACTACGGTCGGATTTTTAGAAATTTTTCTCTTTGCAATTGACGTAATCTGCTTTGCGGCTTTCTCTGTTAAAGAAGTCTTAATCTTGCTGCGCCTATTGTGGTTTGAGTTCCGCTCAGACTGGAATGGCGGCGACGACGGGTTGGCAGGTCGATAACGCACGGAGTGAGGGCTACGATGGAAAAAGAATCGCTGCTTCAGTCAGTTAAGGCCGATGTTACGTCTGCCGTCGTGTCATATTTTGCCCCCGTCGTAGCTGTGATTTCGGAGGTTTCGAAGGCTGTGAGCTCAGACAGTGCCGCAGCGTCGTCATCTGACCACGTTAAGCCCTCCAAGAGGTAGGGTTGCGCTCGACCTCAGCGCCAATAGCTTTGTTCGCGAAACTCCTACCTCACCCCACCAGACATCCGGCGCATTCAGCACCCGACGCACCAGACCCCTAACAGCCATCCGGAGCAGCGCCCCGCGGGTCGTATGCCTGATGTGCCGCCGTAGGTGGCCCTTTGGCTCCAGGCCCTTAGTCAAGGTCACCCGGTCAACGATGTCATCAAACCGCATCGGCCCCTTAGCTTCCCGTAGCATGTCCTTTCTTGCGGTATCCAGCCTGGTCGCATGCAGAAAACGTGGCGTATAGACGTTTGCCACCACGGAACGAGTTGAGCCTGACGAGCCGCACCATCACGGGCAGCGGCCGTCAGCCGCGTGTCAGCAGCAGATACCCCTGAGCATCCACCAGCGCCGATCCATCCCGGCGGGATCACCGTCGTCGAGTCCAGCGCCTCGATGATCGCCGGCCCAGCGACGCGTGTCCCGGGCACCAGCCCGTTCCGCCAGTGCACATCCGCCGGCGCGAAATCCGGTCGTCGGAAACCATACATCCCGCTGCCGCACGCGCGCGCTTGCCGGATCGGCAGCCTGGGCCAAGCGCCAGATCCGGCAGCCGCCCGATCGCGCTGAGACGCAGGTTCACCAACTGCACCGCCTCGGCGGTGTTGGCATGGCCGTAGGTCTGCTCGTGCTTCTCGTGGAAATCCGCCGCCAGCCGGTCGAGGGCGGCGCGCGTCACCGGCCCGTCCTCCACCGGCAACGTCAGCTCATAGGCCTGCCGCCGGTAGCGCACATCCGCCAGCCGCCGCAGCGCGCGCCGCTCGGCCGGCACGCCGGCTTCCTCCAGCATCGCCGTCCCGGCCGTCTCCATCGCCGCGAACGCCTCGGCCACGCGCTCCGCCTCCACCGTCCCCAGATCGGCATACAGCGTGCGGGCGTAGTCGCGCTTCAGGTCCGTCGCCACCAGCCCCAGCGCCGAGAACGCGCCCGGCGCGGGCGGGATGATCACCTCGGGGATCGCCAGTTCCTCGGCCAGCGCCACGGCATGCACCGGCCCGGCACCGCCGAAGGCGATCAGGCTGAACTCGCGCGGATCGTGGCCGCGCTCGACCGAGACGATCCGCAGCGCCTGCGCCATGTTGGCGTTGACCACGCTCGTTGACCCGCGCGGCGGCGTCCTGCACCGACAGCCCGAACGGCCCGGCGACCTCCGGTCAGATGCCCGCTCCGCCGCCGCCAGGTCGATCTTCAACGCCGCCGCCCAGCAGCGCCTCACGGTCGAGCCAGCCCAGGACCACGTCGGCATCCGTCACCGTCGGCCGCGTCCCGCCGGCGCCATAGGCCGCCGGGCCCGGATCGGCGCCGGCGCTGTGCGGCCCGACCTTCAGCGAGCCGCCCGGATCGACCCAGGCGATGGAGCCGCCGCCGCTGCTGACCTCGGCCAGGTCGATCACCGGCACGCGGATCGGATGCCCGGTGCCCTGCAGCCAGCGCCGCGCGTTGGCGGCGCCGCCGACCTCGTATTCGGCGGTGACGACGACCTCATGGTCCAGGATGACGCTGGCCTTGGCGGTGGTGCCGCCCATGTCGAAGGACAGCAGGTTGGGCCGCCCGAGCTGGCGCCCGGCCTGGGCGGCGGCGATGACGCCGGCGGCGGGGCCGGACTCGACCACCATCGCCGGCATGCGCAGGCATTCCTGCGATGTCCAGCACGCCGCCCGACGACCCCATCACATAGCAGCGCCGGCAGCCCGAGGCCGCGCGTCGCCTGCGACAGCCGCTCCAGATAGCCGGCCAGCAGCGGGCCGACATAGGCGCAGACCGCGGTGGTGCTGGCACGCTCGAACTCACGGATTTCCGGCAGGACCTCGCAGGACAGGAACACGCCGACGTCGGGCAGGGCCTTGCGCAGCGCCGCGCCCACCGCGCGTTCATGCGCAGTCGTTGAGGAAGCTGAACAGGAAGGACACGCCGACGGTCTGCAGCCCGGCCTCGCGGATCGCCTCGATCAGCGCCGGCAGTTCGTCCTCGGCCAAAGGCGTGACCACCTGGCCCTGGGCGTCGATCCGTTCGGTGATCTCATAGCGATAGCGGCGCGGCACCAGGACGGGGGGCGGGTCCTGGAACAGGTCGTACAGATCGCCGCGGGAGGATCGGCGCAACTCCAGCAGGTCGCGGAAGCCGCGCGTGTTGATGAAGCCGCATTTCGCGCCTTTGTGCTCCAGCAAGGCGTTCGTCACGACAGTCGTCGCATGCGACAGCAGCGCAACGGTCGCGGGCTCGATCGCGTTGTCGGCGAGGCCGCTGGCGCAGCCCGTCGATGACGCCCTGGCCGAAATCCCTCGGCGTCGTCAGCACCTTGGCGACGCCGATGCGGCCGGTCGCTTCCTCCACCATCGCGACATCGGTGAAGGTTCCGCCGATATCGATGCCGATCCGCCAGGTCATCCGCCCATCCTTGAAAGCCGGGCAAGGTTGCCCAACACCCGGCTTGAGGGCAACCGCCGGCCCGGTCCACACTGGCCCGTATGAGAGCAAGATCCGCCACCAGCCGCGTCATGTGGTTTTTCGCCATCGTCTACGCGGTGGAGGGCATCGGCCAGGCCGGAGCCGGGATCCTGGGCCAGCCCATCGTCTACTACCTGAAGCAGGTCGATGGGGTGGGACCCGGTGCAAGATCAGTGCGTCGCTCGCGGCTTTGAACATCCCCTGGGTGATCAAGCCGCTCTGGGGCGCGATTTCGGACTTCGTGCCGCTGTTCGGCTACCGGCGGCGAACCTGGCTGGTGGCGGCGAACCTGGCCGGAATAGGCGCTTTCGCCTGGGTGGCGATGCTGGGCGGTGGAACGCTGCTGATCCCGGCCCTTGTCGTCACGGCGTTGGCGATGGCGGTGTCCAGCACGCTGTGCGGCGCGCTGCTGGTGGAAACGGGGCAGAAGCACAACGGCAGTGCCGCCTTCGTCAACCAGCAATGGCTGTGGTTCAACATCGCCCAGATGATTTCCGTGCTGACGGCGGGCTGGCTGATCGAGGTGCTGTCGCCTGTCGGTGCGCTGCGGGCCTCGGCCTGGATCGCCGCGGTGGCGCCGCTGGCGATCATCGGCAGCGTCTGGCTGATCGAGGAGGAGCGCGCGACGATCGACCTGGCCTCGCTGACGGTAACGGTTCGGCGCGCTGCTGTCGGCGTTTCGGACGCGGAACCTTTATCTCGTGATGGGGTTCCTGTTCCTGTACTATTTCAGCCCGGGCTTCGGCACGCCGCTGTATTTCCTGATGACGGATCAACTGCATTTCTCGCAGGGCTTCATCAGCGTGCTGTCGTCGATCAGCGCGGGGGGCTGGATCATCGGCGGATTGCTGCATCGGCGGTGCTGCGGCATATCAGCCACCCGGCACTGCTGCGGCTGAGCATCGTGGGCGGGGTGGTTGCGACGCTGGCCTATCTGCTGCTGTCCGGGCCGGTCAGTGCGGTGCTGATCTCGATCTTCGGCGGGCTGACCAGCATGATCGCGTTCATTGCGACCCTGTCGCTGGCGGCGGATTCCTGTCCCGAAGGGGCGGAGGGATTTGCCTTCGCGGGGATGATGTCGGTCCTGAACCTGGCGGAGCCATTGGGGAACACGCTGGGGTCGGTGCTGTACCAGCACGTGTTCAACCAGTATCTGCCGCCGCTGATCGTGGTGTCCGCGGCGGCGACGGGGCTGGTGTTTTTCCTGGTGCCGTTCATGACATTTCGGACGACGCGGGAGGGGGCGCTGGCGCCTGGCTGATCGTTATGCGCGCAGGGTTGCCAGGGGAGGTAGGTTTGCGGCTGCGCGCGAAATCAATACCATACCAGCTTCCCGCTCGTCTCAACACGAGTAGAAGACTTCGGGCCGCTTGTATGAGACAAAGTGCGGCATGACCCACGACCCCCTGCCTCTCGATGAAGGACTGTTCGGCCGTCTCCGGCATGACGCAGGTGCGGTGTGGGACACCTACGTTTCCCACGACTTCGTCCGTTCGCTCGGAACGGGCACCCTGCCGGAGGCCGCGTTCCGGCACTTCCTCATCCAGGACTATCTCTTCCTGATTCATTTCGCCCGTGCACACGCGCTCGCCGGTTTCAAGGCGACCAGGCTGGCGGATATCCGCGCGGCGGCGGCGGCCGTCTCTGCCATTGTCGATGTGGAGATGCCGCTCCACGTCTCCTATTGCGCCGGCTGGGGGCTGAGCGAGGACCAGATGGCTGCCGCGCCCGAGGCGATGGAAACCATGGCCTACACGCGGTTCGTGCTGGAACGAGGCCTGGCCGGCGATCTGCTCGACTTGCAGGTGGCCCTGGCCCCCTGCCTCGTCGGCTACGGCGAGTGCGGTGAGCGCCTGCTGGCCGATCCGGCAACGCGCCGCGATGGTAATCCCTATGACGAGTGGATCGCTGCCTATACCGGCGAGGACTATCGCGGCGCCGTGCGCGATACGATCGGATGCTCGATCGGCTGGGCGAAGAGGCCGGCGCGGCCGCGCGGTATCCGCAACTTCTTGCTACCTTCGTCGCTGCGACGCGATTGGAGACAGCATTCTGGGACATGGGCTGGCGAGCCGGGCTGGCACAGAGATAGATCGGTGAACCGGCCTCTTCCAGGTTCGCCGCGATCCGGAACGCCTTACGCCACCCGTCGCCGTTCACGTCACCGGTGAAGCCCGCCTCAGGCCCGCCGAGGCTTCACCCGCTCGAACGGTGCGAAGGCCATCGACAGCACCACCGCGACAATGATGTTCGCGATCAGCGACCACAGCGCGATATAGCCCGGGAAGCTGATGCCGCCGATCGTCAGCGTGTAGACCGCCGCCTTGAACGCAGTGGTCGACGCCATCCATGTCCCCATCACGGTGCCCACCGCCCAGCCGATCAGCAGCGCCCAGCCGCTCAGGAACCGCAGTATACAGCCCAAGGATGACCGACGGCAGCACCTGGATCATCCACAGGCCGCCCAGCAACTGGAACTGCAGCGCATACGGCACCGGCACGAAGATGATGAACACCAGCGCGCCGACCTTCACCACCAGGGAGGCGATCTTGGCCACGCTCAACTCCTGGGCATTCGTCGCATGCGGCGCCAGGAAGCCCTTGTAGATCGTGCGGCTGACGATGTTGGCGCAGGCGATCGACATGATCGCCGAGGGCACCAGCGCGCCGATCGCGATGGCTGCGAAGGCGACGACCGGCGAACCAGCCGGGAAACACGCTCAGGATCAGCGCCGGCACGGCGAAGTTGCCGCCGTATTGCTTGAAGCCAGCCGGCGAGGGCCGGGTCATCGCTGACCTTCAGGGCGATCGCCATGAACCCCAGCAGCGCCAGCAGGCCCAGCACCAGCGAATAGGCCGGCAGCAGGGCCGCATTCCGGCGTATGGCACCGGGGCTCTGGCTGCTCAGGATCGCGGTCAGCGAGTGCGGATAGAGGAACAGCGCAAACGCCGATCCCAGCGCCAGCGTCGCATAGACGCTGTACGGGCCGTAGGAGGTCGCCGTCGGTGTCGCCAGTAGTCAGCTTGGCCGGCGGCACCGCCGCGAAGATCGGACCGAACCCGCCCATCTTGAACGGCACCCAGATGGTGACGGCGATCACCACGATATAGATCAGGATGTCCTTCACCACGGCGATCATCGCCGGCGCCCGCAGGCCCGACGTGTAGGTGAACGCCGCCAGGATGACGAAGGCGATGATCAGCGGCAGGTCGCCGATGATGCCCTCGCTGCTGACGCCCATCGCACCGATGACCACCTGCATGCCGACCAACTGCAAGGCGATATACGGCATGGTGGCAACGATGCCGGTGATGCCAACGGCCAGCGCCAGCCATTTGTTGCCGTAATGACCTTCCACGATGTCGGACGAGGTGACGTAGCCGTTTTCGTGCGCCAACACCCACAGCTTCGGGAACACCACGTACAGCAGCGGGTAGACCAGGATGGTGTAGGGCACGGCGAAGAAGCCGAGCGCGCCCGCGCCGTAGATCAGGGCTGGGATGGCGATGAAGGTGTAGGCGGTATAGAGGTCTCCGCCCATCAGGAACCATGTCACGACGGTGCCGAACCGGCGGCCGCCCAGGCCCCATTCATGCAATTGCGTCAGGTCGCCCGCACGCCAGCGTGCGGCGACGAACCCCAGGACGGTGACCAGGAGGAAAAGGGCAATGAAGACCGTCAGCGCGGGCCAGTTCACGGCAAGGACCTCAGTGTTCCACTTTGTAAACGAACGCGGCCAGCGCTGCGGAAATGATCACCCACAGGAGCTGATACCAGTAGAAGAACGGGAAGCCGAACAGCTCCGGCGAGATGCGGTTGTAGGACGACACCCAGAGCATCGCGATGAACGGCAAAAGCAGCAGCCAGCGCAACGGATGGCGCCGGGTCTCGGGCGTCGGAGGAGGGGCCATGATGTCGTTTCCTCACCAGGCGAATGGGAAAGTCTTCGGTAGCGTGACGTTGTAATAGCAGATTGGAACTCGGATCAAGTTGCCGAATCAACCATCCGCCTGCGGAACGGGTGATGCGGTCCGCGCCACTGCGACCGGGTCCGTATCGTTGCGTTCCACCCCGTCGCCTGGACGATAGGCGCTAATGCAATGGAGGGGGCCGTCAGGCGGGCCTTAGTCCCGTTAAAATAGTGAGGAAAGCGGCCGATTTCGTCATGGCAGGCGAAGGCCACATAGGCGTTAAAATAGCGAGGAAAGCGCTCCATTTCGTCGTGGTCGGCCCAAGGGACTGGTCCCAGCCGACCACGACGAGGAGAAGGCGGCTCTTATATGTCCGCGTTCCGGCGCACCTGACGTAAGCGGCTATGCGGTCGAGCCGAACCACGGCGCGAAAGGCGAACCCAGCCGGCTCAGGACACCTGGCTCAGGACACCGGGGAGGCGACGTTCAGCAACTGACGCAGCCGCGCCGCGCCGGATGGACCCTTGATCGCTTCCCGCCAACTGGCCTCGGCGACGCGCTGGTGCGCGGCGATCGCCTCATCCGCGCCGGTGATCATGGCGACACCGGTCTGCGACGCCGGATGCGTATCGGTGCGGAACGGATTGATCGCCAGGCTGACGCGGTCGCGCGCGCGCAGGATCTTGAACGACGAACTCGGCGGCGACCCGGCCAGCAGGCCGAACTGCAGGCCCATCGGTTCGGTTTCCATCAGGTTGGCGATGTTCTCGACCTCGGCCACCGCGACGTCGCGGCAGATGCGCCGGACCCGGTCGGAGACATGCTGGCCGCTGACGATCCCGACCTCCAGCATCCGCTGCACCGCCGCCAGCGACACCATCGCGATGATGCTCGGCCGGCGCATCGCATACATGCGCTTGCGGGCGGCGAGGATGCCCAGCACCTGCTCCGCCATGCTGCGCATCGCCATCCGTTCCGGGCCCGCCTGATCGGCCGCTTCGTCGAAGGCCTCGGCCAGCGCCGTGTCGTACGCGTCCGACGTCGTCAGGTAGCAGAGCGGACCCGACAGCTGCAGGATCTGGTCGGCGGTTTCCTCGATCTGACGGATCCGTTCGAAATAGCCGATCGGCCGGTTGTAGTACTCGACGCCGATGCCCAGCAGCGACAGCGGCGAGATCTTCAGCAGTTCGGCCAGCCGCTTGATGGTGTCGAGCTTGATGACCTCGCCCTTTTCGTAGCGATAAAGGGCGGCGCGCGACACGCCCAGCCGGGCGGCGATTTCCTCGGCCCGCAGAGCCGAACTCAAGCCGGTAGGCCCGAAGTTGCTGTCCGATCTCGGTGAAACGCATCGACATGGAGCTTTTGCCTTACCGCAACCTCTGCGAGTGCGACTCGCAGATTTCCGCCACCGCTGGAGACAAAATGACGGGACGGCACACCCGGTAGGAGAGGGATGGCCGTCTCATAATGGCGGTGGCGGACGCAGTTTATGCGGCTTGCGCTCTAAATTTCAACCCTCTTCACGTCTTGCAACTCGTTCCAGTCCGCTCATTCAGCGATTATTTCGCTTCCGCGAATCTGAATGCGCCGCCAGCCCTTCGATCGCCATGATCAGCGCCGAGTGGTCCAGTTCCGCCCCGCCATGCGCGATGCAGGACGCTGAACATCTGCTGCGCGATCGCGGTGTTCGGCAGCGACAGGCCCAACGCCTTGGCCGAGGACAGCGCCAGGTTCAGGTCCTTCTGATGCAGCTTGATCTTGAACCCAGGGTTGAACGTTCCGTTTAGCATCCGTTCGGCGTGCACCTCCAGGATGCGCGACGACGCGAATCCGCCCATCAGATCGCCTGCCGCACCTTGGCCGGATCGGCCCCGGCCTTCGAGGCGAACACCAGCGCCTCCGACACCGCCTGGATGTTCAGCGCGACGATGATCTGGTTCGCCACCTTGCAGATCTGCCCGGCGCCCGGCTCGACTGCCGACATGGGTGATGTTCTTGCCCATCAGCTTCGAACAGCGGCTTGGCGCGGGCGAAGGCGGCGTCCGGACCGCCGACCATGATCGTCAGCGTCGCCTGCTTGGCGCCGACCTCGCCGCCCGACACCGGCGCATCGAGGTAGTCGCAGCCCTTCTCGTTGACCTTGGCGGCGTATTCCTTGGTCTCGATCGGGCTGATCGAGGACATGTCGATGACCAGGGTGCCCTTTTTCAGCCCCTCGGCGACGCCGTCCTCGCCGAACAGCACGGCCTCGACGTCGGGGGTGTCGGGGACCATGAGGATCACGCACCTCGGAGTTCGCCGCGACCGCCTTCGGCGTCGGGCACGACCTTGGCGGCGGCGCGGATTTCGTCGGTCAGGCTGGCCCGCTCGGGCACGATCAGCTCATGGCCGGCGTTCTTCAGGTTGAGCGCCATCGGGCCGGCCCATGATGCCGAGACCGATAAATCCGATTTTCATGCTGGGTTCTCCCAAACCTTCGTTGGATCAAAGACCGAATTGCTCGCGCCAGCCCAGGCCCGCGACGGTATCGCCGGCGGGGCGGTATTCGCAGCCCACCCAGCCCTGGTAGCCGAGTTCGTCCATCCGGCGGAACACGAAGGGCCAGCCGATTTCGCCGGTGCCCGGCTCGTTGCGCGCGGGCACGTCGGCGATCTGCATATGCGCGATCACCGGCATGAACTGCTCCATGCGCTTGGTGATGTCGCCCTCGGTCACCTGCACGTGATAGACGTCGAACTGCAGGCCGAGCCGGTCGCGGCCGATCGCCTCGACGATCGCCGCGCCCTGCGCCTGGGTGTTCAGGAAATAGCCCGGCATGTCGCGATGGTTGATCGGCTCGATCACCAGCTTCACCCCGGCGGGCGTGGCCTGTTCGGCGGCCCAGGCCAGGTTGGCGGCATAGACCGCGGCGGCGGTCGTCTGCGGCACGTCGGCCGGCACGATGCCCGCCATGCAGTGGACCTGGCGGCAATCCAGGCCGGCGGCGTAATCGAGCGCCTTCTTCACCGACTCGTGGAATTCCCCTGCCGGCCGGGCAGGCTGGCCAGGCCGCGCTCGCCCGTTCGCCCAGTCGCCGGGCGGCATGTTGAACAGCACCTGGGTCAGGCCCTCGCCGGTCAGGCGCTCGCGCAGTTCGGCGGCTGGGAATTCGTAGGGGAACAGGAACTCGACCCCCTCGAACCCGGCCTTGCGCGCGGCGGCGAAGCGATCGAGGAACGGCACCTCGTTGAACATCATGGAAAGATTGGCGGCCAAGCGCGGCATGGTGGTCTCCTCCTGTTGGCGGGCGGCAGGCGTGGCGGCGCCGGTCCCCGATTATGGCTGCCGCGAGAACACGGGCGATGGCCGATCCGGTGCCGCGCTGTCCTGATTTCGGGGCGGCGGAGGTTACAGGCGCGGCCGACGGTTGCCTAGAGCAGGATGGCATCGCTTTCGCCAGCCGGCCATGTCTGTGATCATCGGATTCAGACATCACGGCGATTCAGACCTCCGGCGATTCCGCGCCGGTCATCACGCTCTGGTACCGGATAGACCTGCGATCCGCTACGGAACGCGGACTCGCGGACATGGCAAATCGCCGCATGGGCGCAGACTGAGCTGCAATGGCGTCGCGATGATCCGGCATGGCGAACGAAGGGCCCGACGCAGTAAGCCGACTCGAACAAGCCGACGGGATGAAGAGCCGAGTTTGGGGATGGAACGGAACAGGCATGGTCGCTGAGCGTATTCTGATGGGCCTGCTGCTGGGCGGAGTCGCGATCGGCTGCGTGCTGGTGCTGTATCCGTTCTTCTCGGCGCTGCTCTGGGCCGGGATCCTGGTCTACACGACCTGGCCGGTCTTCGAGCACCTGCGCCTGCATCTCGGCCGAGTGCCGGCCGCCCTGGCGATGGTGACGCTGACCGCGGTGGTGCTGGTGCTGCCGATCGCCGTCGCCGCACCGGGCAGCGCGGACGACGTGACCCATCTGCGCCATGTCGATCATGGATGCGCTGCGGGCCGGCCTGCCCAGCTCACCGGACTGGGTGTTCGACATCCCCCTGGTCGGCGGCACGCGTGGGCGATCTGTGGAACAGCTGGGCCGCCGACATCAGCGGCATGCTGGAGGCGCTGCGGCCGCTGTTCGGCATCTTGCTGGAGAACGGCCTGAGCCTGCTGCTGGGCATCGCCAACGGCGTGCTGATGTTCCTGCTGGCGCTGTTCGTTGCGTTCTTCTTCTATGTCTATGGCGACCCGATGGCGGATCGCCTGCGCCTGCTGCTGCACCGGATCGCCGGCGTGCAGGCCGACCGGCTGATCCAGATCACCGGCGCGACGGTGCGCGGCGTCGTCTACGGCATCCTCGGCACCGCGGTGGTGCAGGGTATCCTGACGGCGTTCGGCCTGTGGCTGTCCGGCGTCCCCAGGCCCGTCCTGCTGGGCACCATCGCCGGCATGCTGTCGGTGCTGCCGATCGGTGCGCCGGTGGTCTGGATCCCCGCCGCGATCTGGCTGATCGGATCGGGGCATCACGGCTGGGGCATTTTCCTGGCCATCTACGGTGTCGGCGCCGTCTCCGGCGCCGACAGCCTGATCCGGCCGTGGTTCATCGCCCGCGGCGCGCAACTGCCGTTCATGCTGACCGTTCTGGGCGTGCTGGGCGGCGCGCTCGCCTTCGGGCTGCTGGGGATTTTCCTCGGCCCCGTGCTGCTGGGGATCGGCTTCACCCTGGTCAACGAGTGGGCCCGATCCAGCGACCCGGCCGCCGCCACCCAGGACCATTGACGGAGTGCGCACGATGCCCGTGCGCCTGCCCATCCCGTTTCCGGCCGCCGAACCGCGCCGTCGGGCGACGGCTTGAGCATCCCGGCAGACCAGCAGGCGGTCGCCGCCTACCTGCAATCGCTCGCCGGGGCGCCGCCGATCGAGACGCATATCTCCGCCGTCTTCGTCGGACAGCGACACGGTGTGGAAGCTGAAGAAATCGGTCCGGCTGCCGTTCCTCGATTTCTCCACCCTGGCGGCCCGCGAGCATTTCCTGCGGCGTGAACTGGAGCTGAACAAGCCCGCCGCGCCGGGCGATCTATCGCGACGTCGTCGCCGTCGGCCGCCGGCCCGACGGTGCGCTCGCGCTGGGGGAAGGGGAGCCGGTCGACTGGGTCCTGCGCATGGCGCGCGTGCCGGCGGATGACTTCCTCGATCGCGTGGCGGAGCGGGGCGG
This sequence comes from uncultured Alphaproteobacteria bacterium, assembly GCA_963771475.1. Classification (GTDB taxonomy): domain Bacteria; phylum Pseudomonadota; class Alphaproteobacteria; order Acetobacterales; family Acetobacteraceae; genus Rhodopila. The sequence goes on from CAVYTN010000007.1 coordinate 277,290, forward strand.
CCTTACGCCCGGGATTGCTCGACCGTCTCGGCGATTGCGTGGCGCGCGACCATGCACGGCTTGCCGCCGGTCCGAGGCGTCGCGATCGCCGAACGGATGGCATCGATCGCCGACGGGCAACGCGCAATCGGCCCTGCAGGCGGGTCTGCCGCCGGATCAGGTGACGGCGTGGCGCGACCGGATCCTGGCGCTGGTCGAGGACCTCCGCCCCTGGCTGCAGCAGCGTTCGGTGGACGGTTTCGTCCGCCGCTGCCACGGCGATCTGCATCTCGGCAATCTCTGCCTGTGGGAGGGTGCAGCCGGTCGCCTTCGACGCGCTGGAGTTCGACGAGGCCATGGCGACGATCGACACCGGCTACGACCTGGCGTTCCTGCTGATGGACCTCGATCTGCGGGTCGATCGAGCGGCGGCGAACCGGGTGATGAACCGGTATGTGGGCAGGACCGGGGATGCGGGGCTGGTGGCCGGGCTGCCGCTGTATCTGTCGCAGCGGGCGATGATCCGCGCGCATATCCTGGCGGCGACCGGGAAGCCGGAGGTCGGGCGTCGCCGGCTGGACGCGGCGCTGGATTACGCGGCGCCGCGTCCGGCCGGCGTGCTGGCGATCGGCGGCCTGCAAGGCACCGGCAAATCCACGCTCGCCCGCGCTTTGGCACCGGACCTCGGCGCTGCCCCCGGCGCGCTGATCCTGCGCAGCGACGAACTGCGCAAACGTCTCTGGGGCAAGGCGCCCGAGGACCGCCTGCCGCCCGAGGCCTATGCACCGGAGGCCAATGATCGGCGTCAACGCCGCCCTGATCGAGGCGGCCGTCACCGCCGGGCGGTCGCGTCACGCGGTGATCGTCGACAGCACCTTCCTGCATCCGCCGATGGCGCGGGCGTTGGAGGACGCGCTGCGGCAGGCCGGGGTGCCGTTCACCGGCCTCTGGCTCGAGGCGCCCCTGGCGGTCCTGGAGCAGCGTGTCGCCGCTCGGCAGGGCGACGCGTCGGATGCGACGGTCGCGGTGCTGCGGGAGGCGGCGGCGCGGGCGCGGCCGCCGGACGGGTGGTGTCGGATTGAGGCTACCGATTTCGAGCGGGCGCTGGCGGCTTGCCGGCGGGCGGTTGGGGGGAGTGCTTAGGTTTCTGGCCGGTCATGGCAGGGGCGTGAGTGAGGCGCTGCTGGGGATGGAGTAAGCCTCGTTTGTTTCGAACGCAGGCGGACTGTGACGGGTTAGTCCCGAGGCACGACAGACCGGGTGCTAGGCGCGAAGCGCCCCGAGCCGCAAAGTGTCTCTGCCAACCGGTAGCGCACTGAGAGGACAAAATGTCCTTCGGACTGCAATTCGGTTGCGGGGTTATGAATTAAATTTCTGTCATATTCTTGAAGGAAGGATATTCAACTTATCTGTTCTAAATTTGGCGGCGGCGACCAAGCTGGCGGCAAAATTCAGAACAGATAAGTTGTGGTTCCACGGCCCGCGACGTGAGGCCGGTTGCATTCGTTGCGGCGAATCGTGCCAATTCCGTAAGTTCGATCTCGATAGCGCCAAAACGCAAACGACCCGAAGGTATCAGGCTTCGGGTCGCCTGCAGGCGACGCTGCGGGGCTCTCGGAACCCTTCCCGCATCGTAGGGACAAACTGTTGCCCATCTCTTTGAGAGTGGCAACAGCCCTCCATCAGCAGCGGGGGAGCTGACTGAGGATTGTTACGAATGAGCACTAAGAATACGCTTTATCGCCCCGGGCAGCCGGCACCGGTTTCTGGCGAATACGAAATCCGGGGCCCAAGGGGTGGCGATACCGGCCAGGAACGGACCTCTATTCAAGGAAAGCCGCTTCCGCCGACACCGCAGCCGGGCCAGACCTACACCATTCACCGCCCGGCACATAACGGAGCTGGAAAGACGCGCTGACTTTCGTATCCCGTCCGCCTGACTAGTGGTGGACGGGGCATGAATGGTATTATCTGACATAATATTCGGAGAATTCCGTATAACTTAGGTAGAGGATAGTAATATGTGGCCGCGCGATTGTTATACCGGACCGGGTGGTGGTCTTTATACCGGCCCTGGTGGCGGCCTCTACACCGGCCCCGATGGCGGAATGTATACCGGGCCTGGCGGTGGTCTTTATACTGGTCCTGGAGGGGGACTTTATACAGGGCCTGGCGGCGGTCTTTACACCGGTCCTGATGGCGGCATGTATACTGGGCCTGGCGGTGGCCTTTATACTGGTCCGGGGGGCGGACTTTATACGGGGCCTGGCGGTGGTCTTTATACGGGGCCTGACGGTGGTCTCTATACCGGCCGGCCCAAGTATCCATTCCTATCTAATCAACCCCCGCGGCACATCTTCGTGCAGGAGCTAGATAGAAGGGGTTTAACCCTCTTTGCGAACATGATTTGCAAGTTTCATCATCTCTACAAACCCTTGCCGGGCCTATAATGGATCCTTCGAAAATCAAGAATTCTGCACTAGTACCTCTGCACAGAGATTTTTACGGGTTGTCGGGCGGGTCGCTTTGCGCCTGTCAGCCACAACGAGGGCGTGCGTCGCATCGCCGCTTTCGACCCATCTGCGACGTTCATGCGTCGCCGTACGAAATCCCGAGAGCGGCCATGCGCGCGGTAAGGGGGTCTGGCAGCTGAGCGCCCAGTGCGATCGTCTAGTGACTTAAACCTGGCGGTCCCTAGGGCCATCGTTCCAAAGAAATTCGGGCAACAGGTCCGACCTGGTTGTCAGCAGCGTATCCGCTTTCAGAGCACGCGCGCTCACGCTCAATTTAATCGACTTGTTTGTTTCGGATATTTCGTACACCACTCCCCTCAGTGGCAGGAGGTGGACAGTATGGCCGAATCAAAACCGGAGCCCGAGGTTAGCCCGCCAGAGGTTCTTACTTCAGGTACCGCGTCCAGCCTTCACTCGCCCGGAACGATAGGTTCGTCCCTACAGGGGATTTTGGAGGAATTCGACATTCAGCCGGTCCTGTTTATCGGGGCGGGGCTTGCGCGACGTTACATTGGCGCTCCAGATTGGGAGGGCGCACTTCGGTTTGCACTCAATAAAACGGGCGCGTCGGCCCAGCCTTACTCGTATTTTGTCCAGAAGGTACGGGGACGACAAGGTGAAGATTGGAACTGCGATTGCCGATCTTGTGTTCGAGTACGCATGGGGCCCGGGAAAGGCCGAATTTGATCCCACATTTTTCGAAGGTACTGATCGCCACGTCTTTATGAAAGCCATCATAGCTGAGCATCTGCAGCAGCTCATGCCGACAAACGATACGGACTTGCCGAAGGAGTTTGCCAAGGAGCTGGCGGCTCTTCGCAACGTCCGCCCCCACGCGTTATCATTACGACCAATTACGACTTGCTCTTGGAGCTGGTGTTCAAGGGATACGAGGCAATCGTCGGGCGAGGGGTCCTGCGATACGATCTAATCATTGGCGAAATCTTTCATATTCACGGAATGGCGAACGATCCTGGTAGCCTTGTTCTGACAACCCCTGACTACTCGAATTGGCACGAGCAAGTTGCACTTCGCCGCTAAGCTCCTCACTTATTTTGTTGAACATCCAGTCTTTATCTTCGGTTACGGCCTCGGTGACCCAAACGTACGAACCCTGCTGCAGGACATCGGCCGGATTGCCGCCGACGATAGCGGTCTCATCAGCAACGTCGCACAGATCGTTTGGCATCCCGAGTTGAAGGCAGGACCGACTCAGTCCGAGGTTGTTATCGACGATGAGGTGGACGGTCGCCAGTACCGGCTGCGAGTATTCAACGTTACCTCGCTTATGGAAGTGTTCGAGCTATTATCAGCCCGACATGAGCTGAAGCAGGTTAATCCAGCACTCCTCAGGGCCTTGGCCGCACGCCTCATGAAGCTCACTCGCAAGGACATACCGATTGGGACTGTAGAAGTGGACTATTCTACTCTCGAAAAGATGACGCAGGATGATAAGCAGCTGCCGAAAATGCTTGGTCTCACATTCGCTGACACGAACAACAAAACTCATCCGTTTACGTTAAGTCAGGTCGCCGACGAACTCGGGCTTACGGGCTGGAACGCGCTCAATCCGGTCATCAAAAAAATCAACGATGAAAACGGGGTGGACCTTCGCGCTTCAGACAATCGCTATCACGAGCGCATCAAGACCGGTAAGAAATCAGCTACCCGTAAATGGTCCCACGAAGCTGTTGATTTGTTCCGGGCAGTGATGAGTGGTCAGCCATATGAGATCCGCGAATGAAGCGACCATGGAAGCAGTACAGAATTCATCGATCGTCGGTTCGCATGGCAAAGAGTCATTCAAGCCGAACACGGTAGGCATAGGTCGTCCCGCCCGGATCAGGGCACACCTCTGGGTTCGCCCACCTCGCACGCAGGCGCTTGAAAGCAGACGCGCCGCTTTCCACCCGAAGCAGACTGATGCTCGCCGAACCAGATGGTCCGCGTCCTGGCGCCTGGACGACTTCTGGGACAACCCGTCAAAACCTCTGTGCAGGGGTACTAGTTGTGCGTGATTGGCCGGCCGTCTAATATCAAAATATTCCTTGCACCATCCAGAAATAATACCTATACAAACCGGGAACACCAACCGCGCAGGCCCCCATGCCCCTCGCCGACCTCCCGGAAGCCTTCCTGCAGACGATCCTCCACCAAATCGCCCTGCTCCTCCTCGAAGGCGCCGGCGGAGACATGGAAGCCGCGCGCCACGCCGCCGCAGTCATGATCGGCAGCTACGCCCCCCGCACCGAAACCGAGCTCCGCCTCGCCGCCAGGATCATCAGTTTCAGCCTGCAAGCCGGCGAGGCCCTCGGCCAGGCCGCCGACCCCGAGATGCCGCTGAACCGTGTCCTGCGCCTGCGCACCGGCGCCGTCAGCCTGACCCGGGAAGCCGAGAAAGCCGAACGCCGCCTGGAAAAACTCCGCGAAGCCCGGATGGACGATGTGGCCGCGGCCCCCGAACCGATCCCCGAACCCGAATCCCCGCGCGTCGAGAAAACCACCGCGCTGATCGACGACAACCGCAAAGTCGCCGCCTACGCCCAGGCCAACGGCCTCACCTGGAGCGAGGCACTGAAGCAGCGCCGCCGCGAACAGCGCCTCGCCGAACGCCAACGGAAGCCACAGGCTCGGGCAAAGGCTGCGTAGGGGTTCCCGCGGGCGGTCCGACCTCCGTCATGTGTCGTCGAGGGAAAGGAAAGGCGCAATGTAAGCAGATCAACGTAAGCACGCAATCATCCCGTCACTGTGTCAGCGAATGTGCCGAATCTGCGTCATTCTTTCCACAACGCACCGCAGTCGTGCGATGGCCGTGCGCTTAAGGCCGGCCATGACGGACGGGCGTAACGTCGAAAACGCCCGCTTCGCCGACCACGACGAACGCGTAAGACCCCCGGCTAACCCTCCGGCGTGAAGCCCAGGATCTTCCCGAACCGCTCCCGATAGACCGGCCAGACCTCGGGGTTCAGCAACCGGGGCGGCTTCTTGCCGTCCAGGATGTCGATCATCTGCTCCGCCGCGATGCGCGCGATGTTGTGGCGCGACTGCCGCGTGATGCCGGCGCTGTGCGGGCTGACCACGACATTGTCGAAATGCAGCAGCGGGTGATCCGACGGCGGCGGTTCGTCCTCCCACACATCCAGCCCGGCGCCGGCGAGGTGCTTCTGCTTCAGCGCGCCTTCCAGCGCCGCCTCGTCATGGATGCCGCCGCGCGCGGTGGTGATGAAATAGGCGTGGCGCTGCATCTTCTCGAACTGCGCCGCACCCATCATGCCGCGGGTTTCGGCGGTGTGCGGGCAGTTGATGGAGACGTAGTCGGCCTGCGCCAGCAATTCGTCCAGGCTGTCCACTTTCTCGGCCTTGCGGGACGCGATGGTCTCGGCGGACAGGTACGGGTCGTAGGCGAGCACGCGCATCTGGAACAGGCCCTTGCACAGCTCCGCCACGCGGCTGCCGACATGGCCGAGGCCGATGATGCCGATCGTGCGGCCCTGGACGTCGTCGCCCATGAACTCGCGCCGGTCATACGCGGCGCCGGAGCGCATCGCGTGGTCGGACATGACGATGCGCTTGGACAGCGTCAGCATCATCGCCATCACGTGCTCCGCGACGCCTTCCTTGTTGCCGCCGGCCTGGTTGACGACGGCGACCCCCGCCGCGGTGGCGTCCGTCAGGCTGACCGTGTCGAAGCCGGCGCCGTTGGTCGACAGCACCAGCAGATTGGGGCAGCGCTGCAGCAGCGGCGTGTAGCCCTGGTATTTCATCGCCAGTTCCTGGCGGCTGGAGCCGATCTGATAGGCATGCGCCTGCGCCAGGATCGGTTCGGCCGCGGCCTCGGGGCTGTCGTTTTCCAGCTTGTCCACGTGGATGTCGGGACGTTTCGCCAGCATCTCCAGATAGATCGGGGCGGCGACGTTGTTCACGTAGAACACGCGCTTGGTGTTGGGCGCCATGGGAGGCCTTTCCTTGGACGAACGGATGCCTCGCAGTTACCCCGCCGCGCGCGAGGCGGCAATGCCGGCGCCCATCGGCCCTCGGTGCCCAGCGTCCCGGTCGTGCCGGGTCAGAAGCAGGCCGGTTTGCGGGTTCCATCGCCATAACCGGCGCCGTCCTGACGGTGCGGGCAGATGACCTGCAGCGTCACCGCCATCCCGGAAGGTACCGCCTGCGGCGCCGGCCCCAGCTCGGCGTCGCCCAGTTGCATCTGCGCGAAGTCGTCGAACCAGGCCTGCACGCGGCGATCGGCCTCATAGGGCGGCAGGCCGGCCGGCGCCGCAATGCCGATGCGCAGCAAGGACGGATCGATCAGCGCCTCCACCATGCTGATGCGCGCGTCGGGCGTGTATGGCCTTGCGGTGTCGGGGAAGACGATCTCGGCGCCGTCCGGCGTGTCCTGGACGGTGACGGCGCCCGCCTGAGCGGCATCGGCCAGATGCGCGTGCAGGCGCTGGTGCAGCAGATCGACGGTCTTCTGCTGATCCGTCGGGCCGCAGGCGGCAAACAGCAGCAGCCCGAACAGCAGAGCGGTCTGGCGCATCGCCGCGTCTCCCTTCTTTCCAACGGGTTCATTATGGGTGCAACGGCGCCGCCGGCAGTTTCACGTTTCGGCCAGGAGGTTGTCCCGCACCCGTATCGGAACCGGCCCCACGAGCGGTGCGCAACCCAGCCGCGCCCGCGCAAAAGCAAGCAAATGCTTGCGTCTGCATGGCGCACAAGCTAACCGTGCCGGCTTCCGGCAAGGGCCGGACATGTGATCGGCACATCTGTGACCGGCGCAGGGCCTCAAGATACCTCAGGAGTTTTGCACAATGGGCTACAGGGTCGCGGTTGTCGGCGCCACCGGGGCAGTCGGACGCGAAATGCTGAAAACCCTGTCGGAGCGCAACTTCCCCATGTCGGAAGTCGCTGCCGTCGCGTCCGGCCGTTCGACCGGCAGCGAAGTCTCCTTTGGCGAGAAAAAAGTCCTGACAGTCCAGAACCTGGACAAGTTCGACTTCACCGGCTGGGACATCGGGCTGTTCAGCCCAGGCGCGTCGATTTCCGCCGTCCATGCGCCGCGCGCCGCCAGCCAGGGCTGCATCGTCATCGACAACACCAGCCATTTCCGCATGGACCCGGACATTCCGCTGGTGGTGCCGGAGGTCAATCCCGCAGGCGCTGCGCCAGATCGGCAAGCGCGGCATCATCGCCAATCCGAACTGCTCGACCATCCAGATGGTGGTGGCGCTGAAGCCGCTGCACGACGAGTTCAAGATCAAGCGCGTCGTCGTCGCGACCTATCAGTCCGTGTCGGGCGCCGGCAAGGAAGGCGATGGACGAGCTGTTCAACCACACGAAGTCGTCGTTCGTGTATGAGCAGAGCCCGCCGCAGCAGTTCACCAAGGAAATCGCCTTCAACTGCATTCCCCATATCGACGACTTCATGGATGACGGCTCGACCAAGGAAGAGTGGAAGATGGTGGTCGAGACCAAGAAGATCCTCGATCCGAACATCGCCGTGCATGCCACCTGCGTGCGCGTCCCGGTCTTCATCGGCCATGGCGAGGCGGTGAATGTCGAGTTCGAGCGTCCGGTGACCGCCGGGGAAGCGCGGGCGGTGCTGCGCGACGCGCCGGGCGTCGAGGTCGTCGATGTGCGCGAGGACGGCGGCTACGTCACCCCGCTGGAATGCCGCCGGTGAGGACGCCGTCTTCGTCAGCCGCATCCGCAAGGACCCGACGGTGGAGCACGGTCTGTCGTTCTGGTGCGTGTCCGACAATCTGCGCAAGGGCGCGGCGCTGAACGCGGTGCAGATCGCCGAAACGCTGATCGCCCAGGGCATGCTGGCGAAAAAGGCGGCCTAGATGTAGCTGCTATAGAGGTTGTCCCTCCGGGGCTGACGGCGGAGGCTGTGGTTACCACGCCAACAGTTCCTCCGGTGCGATCTGACCGGATGGATCAGCAAGCATGCTCCATTCATCAGCCGGACGCCGGCTTCAGCCCGTCCAGATGCGCCCGCAGCATGCGCAGTGGGCAGGGGGCGTCTTCCGGCACGACCTCTTCCCAGCCGTCCAGGTCCGTATGACCTGACAGGCCGCGCAGCACCAGGTCGGTCTTGACAAAAGGATATCCGAAGCGCGTGGCGAGAATGTGCCAGAAATGACGAGTCGGGTTCACAGGCCAGTGATAGAGCCTGGCGATCGCGGCGTCGACGGGCAGATGGTCGAGATCCGCCAGATGCGGGTGGGTCACCATCAGCCGGCGCCGCTCCTCCGGATCGGCGATGACGGCACGCACCAGCCGATCGTAGCCGAACACGGCGGCAACGCGGTGCCGCCGCCGGAGCATCCAGCGGGCGAGGCGCAGTTCGGCGAACTGGATCAGCAGCCATTTGGAGTGGCTGATATAGGCGCTGCGCAGAAATCGCATCAGGTCGCCGATCGCGGCCGGCCCGCGTGCCAGCAACATGTAGCTTTGCAGGTGCGGTCCGCCCTGGATGCTCTCGGTCAGGCCGAACAACCCGTCGCCGCCGGCGCGCATCGCCTCGATCACCGGATTCAAGGCATGGATCGGGCCAAGGACGCTGTCATTGGCCAGCAGCAGTTCCTCGATGACCGGCCAACGGCGCTCGACCTCCGGCATCACGTCGCGCCAGGCACCGAAATCCAGGCCGAAATTGGCCCGCCGCACAGCGAGCGCCGCGACCTGCAGAACGGCTTTCCACTGCTCGTCCGGAATGCCGGGGGCCATGGAGATGAACACCACGGCGAACCCGTCCCGCGCGATCATCTGCAACTGCCGCAGAACCATGCCCGACACCTGGCCCGACGCGGCGTAATGGACGTAGACCGCGATGCGGCGCGCGGCCGGGTCCCAGCTTTTGCCGGTATCGATGTGCAGACGCGCGCCGCGCGGCATCCGCAGCCAGCGGATCAGGTCGCGGGGCAGGGCGGAGGAGAGTTCGAGGGCCACAACCAGCAGGCGCCGCAGAACGCCGCTCCAGGTCCCCCAGGTCGCATATCCGTGTACTGCTCGTCGGAGCCCTGGCTGGGCGCAGTGAAGGTCGGTCAGACAGTAAGGTTCGGCCACTTGCGGCGATGCGGTCCGGAGAAGAAGGGAATTGGATCGAGCGTGCTACACCGCATGCCTGACTTGTCAATCCCGCCCTCTCCGTCACCGAAGCGTCCGATGGAGCCGGATTACCGCCGGAAGTCGGCGCCTTTGCGCTCGACCGTGCGGACCAGGCCCTTCCATTCGGCCAGGCCGTATTCCTGCGTCGGGCGCATCTTCTTCATCCGCTCCGCCGCCTTTTTCTGCACGTATTCGTCGATGACGATCGGCGGTTCATCCAAGCTGGCGGGCGATCAGTTCGAGTTCGCAGGCACGCTCCAGCATATAGAGCCGCATCATCGCGCCGTGGATCGTTTCGCCCAGCGTCAGCAGGCCGTGGTTCAGCAGCACGACGCAACTGCCGCTGGCGCAGCTTTTGCCCAGCGCTTCACATTCCTCGACCGTCGCCGGCACGCCGTATTCGTGATAGACGATGTCGTCGATCACATGCATCGCGTCCTGGCTGATCGGGCGGATGCCGTTGCGGATCAGCGACACGCCGGCGCCGGCGCGGGTATGGGTGTGCAGCACGCAATTGGCGTCAGGCCGAGCCTTGTAGACGCCGGAGTGAATGATGTAGCCGGCGTTGTTGAACTTGCCGTTCGGGCGTCAGGACGGTGCCGTCCAGGTGCATCTTGCACAGTGACGACGCGGTGATCTCGTCGAACGTCTCACCGTAGTTGTTGATCAGGAAATGGTCCGGCTCACCCGGCACGCGGGCCGACATGTGGGTGTTGATCAGGTCGGTCCAGCCGAGATCGTTGCAAACGTGATAGAGTGCTGCGAGTTCGCAGCGTGTATGCCATTCGGCATCGGACATTCCGGAGGCGACTTTGAGGGCGGCTGACATCGAGACATCCCTTTCTGGTTGTTACCCGCGGATCGTGATCCCGATCGCCCACCCGCGCAAGCTTTCGCGCCCGGATTGCGGGTGTTTAAGCTGGCATTTTGACCAAAATCGCATACATCCCCAGTAATTCTGGAGACGATTGGCCTATGCGTTTTCCCTGGACACGCACGTTTGTCCCCGCCTTGGCGTGATCGGCGCGGCCGTTTCCTGCCGTTCAAGGCCGCCGTGCTGGCATCCCTGTTCGTTCCGGGCGCGCTGTACGCGTATTGGCTGGCCACCCATCAGTTGGGCGGCCGCCAGGTCATGGAGCTGATCCATGGCATCGGCCTCTGGGCGATCCGTCTCATGCTGATCTCACTTGCGATCACGCCGTTTGCCCGCGCGCTGGACTGGAACGGGCTTTTGCTGGTGCGGCGGAATGTCGGGGTCGCGGCGGCGCTCTATGCGGTCGCACATCTCGCCCTTTATGTCGTCGATCAGAATTTCCGCCTCGGCACGGTGGTGTCGGAGATCGCGCTGCGCTTCTACCTGACGATCGGCTTCATCGTCGCTGCTGGTGCTGATCGCGCTTGGCCTGGACCTCCACGGACGGCTGGACCAAGCGGCTCGGGCGGAACTGGAAGCGGCTGCACCGGCTGGCTTATCCGGTCGGCGCGGTGGCCCTGCTTCACTACTACATCCAGATCGAAGCTGAACGTGTCGGAGCCGGTGTTCGTTTCCGGGCTGTTCGTCTGGCTGATGGCCTGGCGGCTGCTGCCCGAGGCATGGCGGCGCCGGCAGAGCTTTGGCCTTCTCGCCGCGCTCTATGGCGGGCTTGCCATGATTTCGGCGGCGCTCACCGCGGGGCTGGAGTTAGCCTGGTACGGGCTGGCGACGCGCGTCGATCCATTCCGCGTGCTGGCTGCCAATGAAACCATTGCGCGCGGGCTGCGGCCGGCGCATTGGGTGCTGGTCGTGGCCCTCGCGCTCGCTGTGATCATCCTGGCGCGGCGCCTGACCCGCCTGCAGGCACCGGTCCGCAGGGCGGTGGCATAATGCTTTATTGCCAGCGCATGGATCAGGAATGCGTTGCCAAACGCATCCTCGCACTGGTCAATAGTGCCCGTGCGGAACGGTGCGAAGCGCAGCCATGTGGGACGGAACAACTCATCGACTGGCAGATGCCGCCGTGATCCGGCTCCTGCCCGGCGGAACTGCCGACCTTGGCTGACAGACCCACGACCTCAGGCTGGACGCTTGAACGGCACGGCACGGACGCCACCCTGCTGCTGACAGGCGACTGGATCGTCCGGGAATCTGGACTGCGCGCCTCCCAGGCTCCTGACGTGTTGAGCCAGGCCGCTGGGGCGAGGCGTCTCTGCTTCGAAACCAGCTTCCTTGGCCGCTGGGACAGCGCGGTCATCATCTTCGTTCGGGCCCTCCGCGACGCGGTCGGCCATCAGGACGGCGCCTCGCCGACGATTGAGCTCGACGAAAGCGGCCTGCCCGAAGCGGCGCGGCGGCTGCTGGCGCTCGCGGCGAGCGATGTGCCGGCAGAGGACGGGGAAGTCCGCCGAATCTATCTCCATTCCGCATCGGGTGGGCGACCGGGCCATTGCGCGATGGGCGGCGGGCGCCGAGGCGGTTTCCCTTGTGGGTGAATCCGTGCTGCGCGGCTGGCGCCATGCTCTCAGGGCGTGCTCGTACACGGGCTGTCGATGTCCTGCAGATGATGCGGGAGGCTGGGGCCAGCGCGCTCGTGATCGTCACGATCGTCAACGCGCTTATCGGCGGTATCCTGGCCTTCGTCGGCGCCGTCCAGCTCGGTCGCTTCGGCGCCGACATCTTCGTCGCCGATCTGGTCGGTATCGCGCTTGTCCGCGAGATGGCGGCCGTCATGACCGCGATCGTCATGGCCGGCCGGACTGGCGGTGCCTATGCGGCGCAGATCGCCACGATGCAGGGCAATGAGGAGATCGACGCCCTCAAGGCGTTTGGCATCCCGGTGTTCGACTATCTGGTGATGCCACGGATCATTGCCCTGATAGCCATGATGCCGCTGCTGTACCTCTACGCCTGTGCCGTCGGCCTTCTGGGCGGGCTTGTGGTCAGCATCTCGGTGCTCGACCTGACGGCCACCGCCTATCTGGAGGAAACGCGGCGGGCCATCACCGGCATGCAATTCGCCATCGGCCTGACCAAGAGTGTCGCGTTCGGCGCCCTCGTCGCGTTCGCCGGCTGCTATATCGGGCTGCGCGCCGGACGCAGTGCCGCGGATGTGGGCCGAGCGGCGACCAGCGCGGTGGTGGCGGGGATCATCGGCGTGATCGCACTCGACGCTCTCTTCGCCGTGTGCGCCAATGCGCTCAAGATCTGACCCCATGACCCCGGATCCAGCCAAGGATGACCGGCTTTGCGCGAAGGGGCTGACGCTCGCCTTCGGACCCCGTGTCATTCAGCGGGACCTTTCCTTCTCGGTGCGGCGTGGCTCGATCTTTGCGGTGATGGGGGGCAGTGGTTGCGGCAAGAGCACGGTCATGCGGGCGATCATGGGCCTGACGCGCCCAGCCGCAGGGACCGTTCTGGTGGACAATGAGGATTTCTGGGCCGCGCCCGCGGAACGCCGGACCGAGATCAGCCGCCGCTTCGGCGTGCTGTTTCAGAGCGGAGCACTCTGGAGCTCCATGACAGTCGCCGAGAACGTCGCCCTGCCGCTGGAGATGTTCACCAAGCTCGATACGGGCTCGATCGACGCCCTGGTGCGGCTCAAGCTGTCGCTGGTCGGCCTGGGTGCGGCGGGGGAGCGCATGCCCTCGGAGCTGTCCGGCGGGATGCGCAAGCGGGCAGGGCTCGCCCGTGCACTGGCGCTGGACCCTGACGTCCTGTTTTTCGACGAGCCGTCGGCGGGGCTGGATCCCATCACGTCGAAACGGCTTGACGACCTGATCGTGGAATTGCGGGACGGGCTGGGTGCCACCATTGTGATGGTCAGCCACGAACTGCCTAGTCTCTTTGCCATCTGCGATGATGGCATCTTTCTCGACGCGGAGACTCGCACCGCGATTGCCCATGGTGCCCCGAGCGTCCTGCGCGATACCTGCGATCATCCGACGGTGCGGGCTTTCATGCTGCGGGAGAGGACGGACCACCCGGCGGCCAAGGAGGATGTGCATGGCCGCGGCTAGGCCGGCTGTTGTCGGCAGTTTCGTCCTGGGTGGGCTGGCGCTTGCGGTGCTGGGCATCCTGTTCTTCGGCGGCTCCCGCCTGTTCGCGCGTACAACGCTTGCGGTGATCAACTTCGAGGGGTCGGTAGCCGGGCTCGATGTGGGGGCACCGGTAACGTTCCGGGGGGTTCGCGTCGGTTCGGTCCAGCGCGTCACGCTGGAGTTGGATCCGCAGGGTCGCGCACGCATCCCTGTCGTCATCGAGCTTGTGCCTGGCCAGGTCATTTTCTCGCAAGAGCTCCCCACTGGGGCGGCCGGCGTCGAACACCTGGTTCAGAGCCGGGTTGCGGGCGCAACTGAGCCTGCAGAGCTTTGTCACCGGACAGCTACGGATCGATCTCGACTTTCAGCCCGGCACGCCGGCCGAACTCGTCGCGAGCGAGGAGGGCCTGCCGCAAATTCCCGCCTTGCCCTCGGAGCTGGAGCGACTGCGGGCCACGCTGTCCGAAATACCGGTGGCAAGTCTGGCAAAGACTTTGCAGCACGTCCTGGTCTCGATGGACCATGTGACGACGCGCCTGGATGACCAGATCGGACCGTTGCTCGACAGCACGAAGCAGAGCGTCGATAGCGCGAACCGGACCTTGAACACGACTGACCAGGCCGTGAGCCGCTTGCGCGATGAGGCGTCGCAGACGCTGGCGGTGATCAACGGCCTTGTCACTTCGGCCCAGAAGCAAGTCGATGGCCGTGGCGCTGATCTGGAGCAGATTTTGAAATCAGCGGAGCGCGTGACCCAGCAGACCGACCTCGTGATCGCCGATCTGAACCGTATGGTAGCGGAACGTTCTTCGTTGCGCGGTAATCTGGACGCAGCGGCGCGGGACCTGGCTGCGAGTGCCAGCTCCATGCGTGGGTTTACCCGAGCGATCGAGCGCGACCCGAGTCTCTTGCTGCGGGGAAGAGCTGGACAATGACCAGCGATCGCGCAGCCTCCCCCGCTCGGCGCTGGATGTTGCTTGGCGCCGTTGGCCTGGCGCTCTCCGCCTGCGCCGGACGGCCGCCGGTCACCTATGTTCTCGGCGCGCCCGGCCCAGAAGCTGAAACGGCTGAGCCCTTGATCGGCCGGCCGGTGATCGAGGTGCAGCGGGTGCTGATGCCGGACTATCTCGATGTTACGGATATCCTGATCCGGCGTCCGGGGAATGCGATGGACCCGAGCGCGACGGGCCGGTGGGGCGAACGCCTTTCGGCGGGTTTCAGGCGTGCGTTGGCGGATGACCTCGCACGCGCCCTGTCCGGCTTCGCTGTTACGACCCAACAGCCGGCCGACGCACCGTTCCGCCAGGTCCTGACCGAGGTGGAGACATTTGAGCCGCGGCCGGACGGCCGGGTCGTTCTGTCGGCGCGTGGCGGGTGATGGACGGCAGCGGAAATCGCCAATTGGCGGGCGAGAGCGTTTCGCTGACGGAACAGGCCGCGGATACGGAGTGACGCGGCCATCGTCGCCGCGATGGCCCGCGCGATCGAGCGTCTGGCTGTTCGGATTTCGACGCAGGCGATTCCGAAACCGGCGACATCGCGATCTTTCGCGAATGCTCGCCATGGCTCGGCTTGACCGGTCCATCTTCTAGCGAGGCACTGCTGACAGGCCTGACATCGCATCGGTGTCGCGTCGAGCCAGGTCATGACATTCCAGCACGTTGGAATGATCTAGTACTTTGATACGGATGCGTGGAGCTTCTAGGCTGACCCAGGCGTCAGCCCGTACATGCAGTCCGTCAGCGATCCGATGACCGCCGCCGGTGGGAAGCCTAGCCGTTCCGTCTGGGACCGCAGCGCCTTGAACATCGTCACCGGCCCGATCGGGAGCCCTCAGCCAGCTCCGTCCGCAGGGCCTCCGGCGTCACCCGCTCGATCCGGACCACGCGCAGGCCGAAACTGGTCGCGCCGGCAATGTCGAACCCGTTCGACGAGACGAAGATGACCTCATCCGGCGACACGCCCAGCCGTTCCTCGATCAGCTCATAGGCGTGCGGGTGCGGTTTGAACACCCGCTTCGGGTCGACGCTGATCACCGCGTCCAGCAGACCGTTCAGCGGCGAATTCCGCACGAGTTCATCGAGCATCGACTGCGCGCCATTCGACAGGATCGCCAGGCGATAGTCCTTCAGTGACTGCAGCGCCGCCTTCGCCTCCGGGTAGGGTGTCAGGTGATCGTATGCCGCGATGATCCGTTCCAGGACCGCATCATCCGCCGTCAGTCCGACCGTGTCGAGCGTGTATCGAAACGAGTCGCGGGTCGCGGTACGGAAGTCCTCCCAGCGGCCCATGGCCGTTCGGAGCCAGGAATATTCGAGCTGCTTCTGACGCCAGACCTGGGTGATGTAGGTGCCCCAGCCGGGGAACGCCGCCTCGGTCGCTGCGTCGACCGAATGCGTGTCATACAACGTGCCATACGCGTCGAATACGAACGCCTTGATTGCCATCTTCCGTCCCCTCGCTCGGCTCTTCTATCCGCGTTCGAACCGCGCGCGATCGGCCGGCAGCAGCCTGACTTTCACATGCACCGCCGTATCGCTCGTCGGCCCGCTCGATGACCTCGCCGTGCTCATACAGCCAGGCGAGGCGGCGCGCCGTCGCTCGGCGGGATGTCGTAGTCCACCACCTCCATACCTGCCGCGATGCGCTGATCGATGGCGGCTTTCAGTGCTGCGATCCCTTCGCCCGTGATCGCCGAGACGGCGACTGCGCCGGCACGTGACGGGACCTCCGCGACGCCGCCCAGCAGGTCGGCCTTGTTGAGCACCTCGATCGTGCGGTCCGGCCAGTCGGCGTCCAGCGTGCCGTCGGCGACCATGTCCTCCAGCACGCCGATCACGTCCGCCCGCTGCGCCGCCGTTTCCGGATGCGCCACGTCGCGCACGTGCAGGATGACGTCCGCCTCGGCCACTTCCTCCAGCGTCGCTCGGAAGGCTTCGACCAGTTCGTGCGGCAGTTCGCTGATGAAGCCCACGGTGTCGGACAGGATCACCCGGCGTCCGGACGGCAGGCGCAGGCCGCGCATGGTCGGATCCAGCGTGGCGAACAACTGGTCGCTCGCCATCACCTCGGCGCCGGTCAGCGCATTGAACAGGGTCGATTTGCCGGCGTTGGTGTAGCCGACCAGCGCGATCACCGGGAACGGCACACGCTTGCGCGCCGAACGGTGCAGGCCGCGGGTGCGCCGGACCTGCTCCAGTTCCTTCTTCAGACGCACCAGGCGTTCGTCGATCAGGCGGCGGTCGGCCTCGATCTGGGTCTCACCGGGGCCGCCGAGGAAGCCGAAGCCGCCGCGCTGCCGCTCCAGGTGGGTCCAGGACCGGACGAGGCGGGATCGCTGATATTCCAGATGCGCCAGTTCGACCTGCAGCGTGCCTTCCCGCGTGGCCGCACGCTCGCCGAAGATGTCCAGGATCAGGCCGGTGCGGTCGATGACCTTGCAGCCCCAGGCACGCTCCAGGTTGCGCTGCTGCACCGGGGTCAGCGCCGCATCGATGATCGCGACCGTCGACGTCCTGGGTCGGCGAGGGCCTGCTCCTGCGCCGCGACCTGACCTTCGCCCAGCAGCGTCGACGGGCCGGCGGGCGCGCAGCGGCAGGATCGCGGTATGCACGACGACCAGGCCGATCGAGGCGGCCAGGCCCGACCGCTTCGGCCAGGCGCGCATCGGCCGCGCGCGGTGGTCGCTGCCGGGACTGCTTGTCCCACGGCAGGATCACCGCGGCACGCGTCTGGCCGATCCCGCGGAGGCGCTATCGCTCCGCCGTCAGGCGTCGGTCCGCGCCGCTGGCCAGATCGACCACGGTGGCCGATCCGGCATGGGGCGGCGTGTCTTCAGTCGTCGCCCGCGGCAGCGGTCATTTCCCGGGCCGGCGCCGCAGCCGCCCCTTCGACCTTGGTCGCATCGAACAACTGGATCGGCGCGCCCGGCATGACGGTGCTGATGGCGTGCTTGTAGACGAGCTGGGTGTGCCCGTCCCGGCGCAGCAGAACGGAAAAATTGTCAAACCAGGTGATGATCCCCTGCAGCTTGACACCGTTCACAAGGAAAACCGTTACCGGCGTTTTGCTTTTCCGCACATGGTTCAGGAAGACGTCCTGAACATTCTGCGATTTCTCATTGGCCACGGCCATGATCCTTCTTTTTCGTGCCTCGGCGATGTTGACGGAGTTTGTTCAACCAGATCCGGCGGGTCGTGGCACGGCCGCCGGCCATCGCTACTTTACCAGCACGCACCCCCTCACGCAAGCTCACGTAGCCGTGACGCCAGGGCTGCGCGCATCTGCGAAATGGATATCCGGGCGCGGCGCGTTCAACTCCCCCGTCATGCGCTGCATCGCCGACCAGGACGGCGGTCACGCCGGCCGCGCGCGCAGCCTGCATGTCCAGCGCGGTGTCGCCCATATACCAGACCGACGGTCCGCCGGCTCGCGCCCAAGCTGGCGCAGCGCCAGCAGCAGCGGCGCCGGGTCAGGCTTGTCGGCCGCCGCGTCGCCCGCGCCGATCACCGGACCGAAATAGCCGGCCCAGCCGAGATGCGCGACCTCGCGCGCGCAGGAATGCTCCCGCCTTGTTGGACACGACGCCCTGCGGCCAGGCCGCGCCGGCGATCAGCACGTCCGGCACGCCGGGCATCGGCGCCACATGGTCCAGATGCTGCTCGCGTCAGCGCGCCGTAGAAGATGTCCCGCGCCCGCTCCCACCGGTCGCCGAACATGATGGGAAGCTGCTCGCGCAACGAGACGCGAACGCGGTTGCGTGTGTCTTCCACGGTCCAGAGCGGCATGTCGAACGCCGTGAACACCGCGTTCAGTGCGGCGGTGATCCCGGCCCAGCCGTCGACCAGGGTGTTGTCCCAGTCGTACAGCAGCGTGGTCGGCCGAGCGGTGACGCTCACGCGTCGGCCTCGGCCGACTTTGCATCGCCCGTTTTGGCATCGTCCGGTGCCGCCGTATCACGGAGGGGCCGATCGCGGGCCGATTGGGCAAGGCGTGCCAGGACGAGCGCGTTGGCGCAGACCCGCAGCCAGCCCTCGAACGACAGGTCATGCGCATTATTGTCGGGGGCGAAGCGATCGATGTAGCCCTTCAGCAGCCCCGGCATCAGCACCTCCACCGTGCCTGGCGGGCGGTCGCGTTCGGCCGGCACGACCCAAAGCAGCGTCGCTTCGCTGCGTTGGTTCAGGGCCATGTGCAGCGGCAGGATTTCCTCTTCGGTGACGGCGGCACCGAATTTGTAGACGAAAATCTTGTTCGTGCCGTCCAGTTCCTCCATGAATTTCCGCCGCAGGAACTTGAGCCGGGCGGACTCCTGTTCGCGCATCAGCCAGATGCTGCGTTGCCCTTCGTAGACGAAGGTATGATACACGAGGCCGAATTTCTTCTCGTGGATCATGTATTCCTTGCGCTCGCCGCCCTCCAGGCGCGGATCGATATCCTCTGGCTCGCCCAGGCCTTCGAAGGCGTTGTCGATGCCGCGGATCAGGTTGCGCATGAAGGTGCTGGAAAACCGCAGAAGCCCGAGCGGTTCGGAATCGCAGCGGCGCTGCCAGAGGCCGAACTCGCAGTTCTCCCCAAGGGATTCGAACTGCATGGCAATCTGCGGGATCGACAGCCCGGTCCGGCTGGTCGCCCATTCCGTCAGATCGGTGTGACCACGCGCGCCTGCGTCACGCTCCGGCATCGATGCCAGCATCAGGCCAGGCGGCAGCCGTATCGCCGCGGTGGCGGGGTCTGTCGTGACGCTGTAAAGTTTTGCCTCCGAAATCGCGAAGGCAAGCTGGCGGTCATCGCCGTTGCCGGAGAAATCCTTTGGCCGAGCGGCATCCGGATGCTGAAGCGTCACCAGCATGCGCTCCGACCGCTTCGCCAGCGCGGCCGGAATGCGGTATGCCAGCAGGGTCGGACGGGACAGACAGGTGCTGCCAAGGACCGTATCGTTGACCGAGAGGATCAGCCGCTGGTTCGGCAGTTCGGGTTGATGGACGAACGGTATCAGGTCGATCGTCAGGATGAATTCGTCGGCCGAACCGATGCGGGGAAACACCAGATGGCTTTCGGCGCCGATGCCCCAGGTGAAGTCGGGCTCCGAGCGTGCCCAGCCGCCGCCGAGAAAGGCGAGGCTGTTTCCTGCGGAGCCGAACTTAATCGTTAGATCACACGCTGTACCCATTACCAGACCAGACCGCAGAGGCGGAGTAGTGGGACGGGCTCAGGTCCCGACCACGATTAAGGTGGTCCCACATATTTGATGAACGGCTCGATACGCAAGGAAATGTATCTGTCATCGCGTTCATGTCGTCTCGTGCATGGCAGCAGTATTTCGCGGGCCGTTAACTTTGGAAACGATCCCGCAAATTGATATAATCCAAAGGCCCGTGGTTGCACTATTGATACTTATGGCGCTTTCCTCGACGGATCCTGCCCGTGCCGGATCCGCAGATTTTTAGACGGCGCATTGCGCCAATCGCTGCTTGACGCCCTTTGTTGCGACGATCACATCTCCTTTCCATGGCGAAGACACGTCTTACCATCGATCACCGCTCGGCCGGTCCTGTACCGACTGACGAGACGTCCGCCCCGACGCTCGTCCCCGTGCGTATTGACGCGTCGCTGCGGCACCCGGAAAAGGCCCATCGGCCGGACAATCCGATCCAGCGCAAGCCGCACTGGATCCGCGTCAAGGCGCCGACGCATCCGGTGTATCACGAGACCCGCGCCCTGATGCGCGATAACCGCCTGGTCACGGTGTGCGAGGAAGCGGCCTGCCCGAATATCGGGGAATGCTGGTCGCAGCGTCACGCCACCATGATGATCATGGGCGACACCTGCACGCGCGCCTGCAGCTTCTGCAATGTCCGCACCGGCCAGCCCGCGCCGCTGTCGGCTGATGAGCCCGAGCGCGTCGCCGACGCCGTCGCTCGGCTGGGTCTGCGGCATGTCGTCATCACCTCGGTCGACCGCGACGACCTGCCCGATGGCGGCGCCGGACACTTCGCCCGGTCATCGCCGCGATCCGCAGCGCCGCGCCGGCGACGACGATCGAGGTCCTGACCCCCGACTTCCTGCGCAAGCCCGGCGGCGCCGAGACGGTGGCCGACCGCGCGCCCCGACGTGTTCAACCACAACCTGGAGACCGTGCCGCGGCTGTATCCCAGCATCCGGCCGGGCGCGCGGTACTACCAGTCGCTGCGCCTGCTGGACCGGGTCAAGCAGGTCGATCCGACGATCTTCACCAAGTCCGGCCTGATGGTGGGCCTGGGCGAGTCCCGGACCGAGATCATGCAGGTGATGGACGACCTGCGCATCGCCGACGTCGATTTCCTGACCATCGGCCAATACCTGCAGCCGACGGTGAAACACGCCGCGGTCGAGCGTTTCGTCACGCCGCGAGGAATTCGACGAATACGCCGCGATCGCCCGGGCGAAAGGGTTCCTGCTGGTCTCGGCCACGCCGCTGACGCGCAGCTCCTACCACGCCGACGATGATTTCGCGGCGCTTCGCGCAGCGCGCGAGGGACAATCCAACGCTGCGCGCGAGGGACAATCCAGTGCAGCGCGTGAGGTGGGCGCGGCACATGACGATGCATCCCCGAGATGAACGGCGTGTTGGAGCCTGCCCAATCGGCCGCACCGCCTGCCTGATGCCGACCCATGCTGAACGGCAAATCGTCCCGTACACGCCGGAGCAACTCTTCGATCTGGTCGCGGACGTCGGCAAATACCCGCAATTCCTGCCCTGGTGCGTCGCTGCCCGCGTCCGCAAGCAGACCGGACAGGAACTGGTCGCGGACCTGACGATCGGCTTCGGCCCGTTCCGGGAGATCGTTCACCAGCCGGGTCACGCTCGACCGCCCGCACCGCGTGACGGTGAAATACGAAAACGGCCCCTTCCGCTACCTCAACAACCAGTGGGGATTCGTCCCGTGCGCCCGGCGGGACCGAGGTCTCGTTCTTCGTCGATTTCGAATTCCACAGCCGGATCCTGCAGGCCGCGATCGGCGTCGTGTTCAATGAGGCGGTGCGGCGGATGGTCAACGCCTTCCGCAAGCGCGCCCACGACGTCTATGGTCCGCCGCCGTCCTCGATCACCAGTGACCGGCCCCAGTTGCCCGTGAGAGCATTGCCATGGTCTACGCCCCCGCCCGTCAGGATCGCGTCGCTGCCGCCGGTGCGGGTCAATCTTTACTCCGATACGCAGACCCGTCCGTCGCCGGCGATGAAAGAGGCGATGATGCAGGCCGAGGTCGGCGACGAGCAGCACGGCGACGATCCGACGATCGATGCGCTGTGCGACCGCATGGCGGCGCTGACCGGCAAGGAGGCGGCGATGTTCCTGCCGTCCGGCACGATGTGCAACCAGATCGCCATCCTGACGCATTGCCGGCCCGGCGATGAGATCCTGGCGCATGAAAGCAGCCACATTCTGATGCAATGAGGGCGGCGGTCCGGGGGCGCTGGCCGGCGCCGTCGGTGCGCGGCTTGCGGGGCGCGCGCGGCATGTTCGACGTCGCCGCGATCGAGGCGGCCCTGCTGCGAGCCCCGGCGCAACGCTCCGCCGCAGACGTTGCTGGAGGTCGAACAGACCGCCAACGCCGGCGGCGGATCGGTCTGGCCGCTGGGCTTGCTGAATGCGGTGACGACGGCCGCGCATGATCGCGGCATGCAGTACGCACATGGACGGTGCGCGGCTGATGAACGCCGTGGTCGCCAGCGGCGTGACGGCGCAGGAGATGGTGGCGGGCTGCGACAGCGTCTGGCTCGATTTCACCAAGGGCCTGGGCGCGCCGCTGGGGGCGGTGCTGTGCGGGTCGTCCGCGTTCATCGACGCGGCCTGGCGGTGGAAGCAGCGCCTCGGCGGCTCGCTGCGGCAGGCGGGTATCTGCGCCGCGGCCTGCCTCTATGCGCTGGACCACAATATCGACCGGCTGGCCGAGGACCATGCGAACGCCCGGGTTCTGGCGCGCGGCCTGGCGCAGATCCCCGGCCTGGCGGTGGAGGAGCCGGAGACGAACCTGGTGTTCTTCGACACCGCGGCTGCCGGCCTGACCGCGGACGAGCTCGCCGACCGGGTGCGGCTGGAGGGTGTGATGCTGTCCACCGTCGGCCGGTACCGCGTCCGCGCCTGCACGCATCTGGATGTGGATGCCGAAGGCGTCGATTACGCGGTCCGGGTGATCCGGACGGTGCTGGGGCGGTAGGAAGTTTTTTTACCGCCGCCGCTCACTCTCCTCCCGCTCCGCCGCCTCGATCGCCCGCGCCAGCGCGCCCTGCAGCGCCTTCGCCGCCTCCAGCGTCAGCTCCACCGCCGCTCGGGCGCCAGGCCCGAGCGCGGTGTTCAGGAAGTCGATCACGATCGCGTCCTCCAGCAGCGCGTGGTGCGGATGGTCATAGGACACGACAGCCTGTGTCACCGGAAACCATCCATCCGCACCGCGGCCGTGGCCTTCGGCGCTGACGATCTCGACGATCGAGGTGCACATCAGGCCGACGTGTATTTCTTCAGGAAGGCAAAGACCTTCTGCCAGCCGTCCAGCGCCTGCTCGATGCGGTACATCGGGCGGTCGTAATAGAAGAAACCATGCCCGGCGCCGTCGTAGCGGTGGAACTCATAGGTCTTGCCGTGTTTTTTCAGTTCCGCCTCATGCTGATCGACCTGTTCGGGTGTCGGCGCGCGGTCATCGTTGCCGAACAGGCCCAGCAGCGGGCATGACAGGTTGGCGGTGAAATCGATCGGCGCGGCAGGCTGCTTCGGGGTCAGCTCCTCCTTGCTCATGACCACGCGGCCGCCCCAGAGCTCCATGGCGCAGTCGATGCTTTTCGTGTGGCAGGCATACAGGAACGTCTGCCGGCCGCCGGAACAGGTTCCGATCACGCCGACTTTGCCGTTCAGACCAGGGCTGGGCCTTGAGCCACTGCACCGCGCCCTCGGTATCGCCGATCACCTGCGCGTCCGCCACGCCGCCTTCCGCTCGGACTTTCGCCGCCACGTCGCCGGGATCGCCGGTGCCGGAGCGGTGGTAGAGGTTGTGGCTGATCGCGGCGTAGCCGTGATGGGCGAATTTGCGTGTCGCCTCGCGGTACCATTCATCCCAGCCGGGCATGTGGTGGATCAGCACGACGCCGGGAAACGGGCCAGCCCCGAGCGGGCGGGCGACATAGGCGGATATCGGTTCGTTCTTGTCGCCGTTGATGCTGATCGTCTCGGCAATCATTCCTTCATAGGCCATTGCGGCACCTCCCCGTTGATGGAGACCCAATTGTGGCCATGCCGCGGCGCGTGATCAATCCGCGTCGCCGCTCAGGTGTGGCGATTGCGCGGCGAGACGGCGGACAGTGTCGCTGCGGCGTGTGCATTGCGGCCGGCAGATTCACCGTTTGTTAGGAACTCTACTCTAGCTTCGGTCGCAGAAAATCATACCGAGGCCCGACATGAACCGCTTGTGGATGCTCGTCCTGCTGGCTGGCGTCATACAGCCTGCCCTTGCCGATGAAGCTGCGCCCTCCAAACGGACACATATGTCGTGGGAGGAACGGTTCACCCAGGCGAACACGTCAAATGACGGTCACTTGACGATCGAGCAGGCCAAACTCGGCTACAAGACGGTCGCCCGGCATTTCCAAGACATCGATACCGACGGCAAGGGTTTCGTGACGGAGAACGACATCCGCGCCTGGCACGCGATGCAGAAGGCCGCGCGCCACAACCAGGGCGCCGATGATCCGCTGCGTCCGCGCCCCGCGTTCAATCGCTTCGCGCCGGATCAGCGACCCACCCCCGGTCCCAGCCAAACGATGCTGACGACGCCGCAGGCGCCGGCCATGGTCAACCTCGATCACCCGGCCCAGGAGCGCTGAGCCGTTCGGCAATCGGCGAGGAAGTTGCGGGCGGTCCTATCGCAGCGGAGACCGATCGCACGGAACTGCCAGAGTTTGCCAAAGAACTGACCGACCATCCGCGTTCATCCGCGTTCATCTGCGGTTGAGTCCCTTCCCTTGGGACGGATTCGATTGTGCCGGCTCGAAAAGGGAATCAACCGCAGATGAACGCGGATCAACGCAGATCGATGATTACGCGACTGGACTGCCCCCCATTGGACTGCCCCCTATCGGTGAGACACGGAAACTAGATAGTCGCCGACGGACGCGTGGCTGCTCCAGACCGCGACGGCGGTCTCGGTGGAGCCGCGATACCGCAGGCGAGGCCGGTCTATTCGCGGCGCAGCGTGCAGGGGTGGTCTCTTGCCAGTCCCCGCGCTTCGTGCTTTTGCCGTGGTTCCCTGGAATCAGGCGTCTTCGCGGAGGATTGGATGACCGACTACCCGGCTGACACGGTGGCAGTCCTGCTGAAAGAGGGCGCCGACGAAGCGCCGGCGATCGGAGCGCCGGGCCGTCCCTGGCTGACGCATGGCGGCCTGCGGGCGCTGGCGGAGCGCACGGTGACGGCGCTGAACGGCATGGGCATCGGCCGCGGCGACCGCGTCGCGCTGGTGACCCCCAACGGGCCGGAGGCGGCATCCAGCTTCGTCGCCATCGCCTGCGGCGCCACCACCGCACCGCTGAACCCGGCCTATAAGGCCGAGGAATTCGATTTCTACCTGAGCGATCTCAACGCCAAGGCGCTGGTGGTCCTGGCCGGCATGGAAACGCCCGCCCGCCAGGTGGCGATCACCCGCGGCATCCCCGTCGTGGACCTCGTACCGACCGTCGATGGCGCGGCGGGGGATTTCACGCTGGAAAGCGGCGGGTTGAGCGGTTCTGCGGCAAGCCCCGGCCTCGCGCAGGCAGACGATATCGCGCTGGTGCTGCACACCTCGGGCACCACGTCGCGGCCGAAGATCGTGCCGTTGCGCCACGTCAACGTAACGGCGTCGGCCTATCATATCGCCGAGACGCTGTCGCTGACGCCCGATGACGTGTGCCTCAACATCATGCCGCTGTTCCACATCCACGGGCTGATTGCGGCGACGCTGTCCAGCCTCGCGGCGGGGGCAGCGGTGTCCTGCACACCCGGCTTCAACGCGTTCCGCTTCTTCACCTGGTTCAACGAGGTGCGGCCGAGCTGGTATACCGCGGTGCCGACGATGCATCAGACGATCCTGGAACTGGCGCCGCGCAACAAGGCTGCGATCGAGTCCGGGCGGCTGCGCTTCGTGCGGTCTTCCTCGTCCTCGCTGCCAGGCCCTGTGATGCAGGCGCTGGAGGTCGCGTTCGGCGTGCCGGTGATCGAGTCCTATGGCATGACCGAGGCGTCGCACCAGATGGCCTCCAACCCGCTGCCGCCGCGCGAGCGGTTTCCCGGCTGTGTGGGCATCGCCTCGGGGCCGGATATCGCCATCATGGACGAAGAGGGCAACCTGCTGCCGCCGGGCGGTCTGGGCGAGGTCGTCATCCGTGGCCGCAACGTCACCGCCGGATATGAGAACAATCCGGCCGCCAATGCCTCGGCGTTCACCAACGGCTGGTTCCGCACCGGCGATCAGGGCATCCTGGATGCAGGCTGGCTATCTGCGCCTGACCGGGCGGCTGAAGGAACTGATCAACCGCGGCGGCGAGAAGGTCAGCCCGCTGGAGGTCGATGAGATCCTGTCCGACCATCCCGCTGTCGCGCAGTGCCTGACCTTCGCCATGCCGCACGCCAAGCTGGGCGAGGAAGTCGCCGCGGCCATCGTGCTGCGCGAGGGCCAGACGGTGAAGGACACCGAACTGCGTGAGTTCTGCTCTGCCAAGCTCGCCGCGTTCAAGGTGCCGCGGAAGATCGTGTTCCTTGATGAAATCCCCAAAGGCGCCACCGGCAAGCTGCAGCGCATCGGGTTGGCCGAGAAACTCGGTCTGACGGCATGAAAGTCGCGATCTTCGGCGCCGGCGCGATCGGCGGCTTCATGGGCGTGAAGCTGGCCCAGGCCGGTGCCGATGTGACGTTCATCGCGCGCGGGCCGCATCTGGCGGCAATGCAGGCCAACGGGGTGACGCTGCGGTCGGGCGGCGAAAGCGTGACGGTGCATCCGCGCTGCGTCGGATCGGCCGAGGAGGCTGGCGTCCACGACTACGTGGTGGTGACGCTGAAGGCGCACGGGCTGCCGCCGGCAGCCGCCTCGATCGCCGCGATGATGGGGCCGGAGAGCGCGCTGGTCACCGGGATCAACGGCATCCCGTACTGGTATTTCTATGGGCTCGACAGCCCGTATCGCGATCGGGTGGTGGAGAGCGTCGATCCCGGCGGCAAGCTGTGGGACGGTGCTGCATCCTCGGCAGGCGATCGGCTGCGTCGTCTATCCGGCGGCCGAGGTGATCCAGCCGGGGGTGATCGAGCACACCTACGGCGACCGCTTCACGCTGGGCGAGCCGGACGGGTCCCGCAGCCCTCGGATCGAGGCGCTGTCGAAGATGATGATCGCCGCGGGGCTGAAAGCGCCGGTGCGGCCGAAGATCCGCGATGAGCTGTGGGTGAAGCTGTGGGGCAACCTGGCGTTCAACCCGATCAGCGCTCTGACGATGTCGACGCTGGACCGGATCACCGGGGATGACGGGCTGCGCACGCTGTGCCGGGGGATGATGCTGGAGGCGAAGGTGGTCGCCGAGGCGTTGGGCGTGCGCTTTGCGATCGACGTGGATAAGCGCATCGCCGGCGGGGCCGAGGTCGGCGAGCACAAGACGTCGATGCTGCAGGACCTGGAGCGTGGGCGGCCGATGGAGATCGATGCTCTGCTGGGCGCAGTGGTGGAGCTGGGCGAGGTCGTCGGGGAGGCTATGCCGCTGTGCCGGTCGGTGTTGGCGCTGGTGCGGGAGCGGGCGCGGCAGGCTGGGTGTTACTGACTCGGGAGGATTTGTGGTGCTCCCCTTGTCTGGGCCTGTGCTCGGATCGGCTTCCGCCGTTTTCGCACGGAGGCGGCCCTTGGCCGCTCGGAGGCACGGTGATCACGGAGGGGGAGTTCGCTGCCGGCGCTGGTGCTTCCCGGCCTGACTTTCCTTGAATTTGGCTTGGGAGTTTATGGCGCTCTTCGAGCGCGAAGCGCTTTCAATGCCGAAGGGCAACGGGCGCGGAAGTCTGACCTTTGACTTCTGCCGGTGAAGCAACGACTCCGTGATCACCGTGCCTCCGAGCGGCCAAGGGCCGCCTCCGTGCGAAAACGGCGGAGGCAAACCCGGACGATGGCGGTGCCGCAAAAATCGGAAGGCAACGCAACCCCCCGTTGACCCTTCCTTAAGCCAGCGGCAGGGAGCCTTACGCCAGGCGTGTCGCCAAGGGTTGTGGCGCGTCGTTACGGTATCAGCAGTGGTCTGCTGTACAACTGGCGCAAATCATTGTTGGCGGCCCAACCCGGCCTCGTAACAGGATTTGCGCGTGTCGAGATTGCCGAACACGATCGGTTGGCAGCCTCTATCCCGTCTGTTCCGCCGCTGCTGCCTGCGCCAACCCCGCAACCAGTCGAGCAGATCGAGGTCACGTTGCCGGACGGCACGACGCTACGGTCGCTGCTGTTCGAGCAATCCCAGGACGATCTCCGTTGTGGCGGTTTCGCCTAGGCGCGGGAAAATCTTCTCGATCGCGTGCTGGTGTGAGACGGGGTCCATATCGGTCATCGCATCCGTCACAAGCACCACATGGTAGCCGTGATCATGGGCGTTTCTGGCACTGGATTCCACGCCGATGCTGGTTGCGATTCCCGTGAGGAAGACCTGGGTTACACCATGCCGTCGCAGGAAATGATCAAGTGATGTGCCGTGGAAGGCGCCCCACTGCAGCTTGGTCACCTTATGGTCGTCGGGGTGTTCTTCGAGTTCTGGGATGAGTTCGGCCCAGTCCGCCGGCAGTTCAAAATTATGGACGACATCAGTGCGGCCGGGCGCACCGGCTGCCACATTCACGAGAACGACCGGGAGGCCGTGGGCTCGAAAAGCGCGTGCAAGTTTGGCGTTGTTCGCCGTGATCTCCTCGGCGGGATGCACGGTGGGCAAGCGAACGATGCCTTTCTGCATGTCGATCACTACGAGGGCGGGATCCTTTTCGAGCTGAGAAATTGGCATAGGATTCCTTTACGAGAACAATGGGTTTTAGCGGTGACTAGGACGTGGAATGGTCCGATCGAACAGCGTGCCGACGAAGAGCGCGGCGCTTATCACGCCCATCACGATTGCCAGCTTGTGTAAGCCATCATCGGTCGCATGCCGGCCGTACATGATCGCCAGCAGGCTGGTCGCCACGATGGCGCCAACATACTGCGCCGTTCTCTGCAGACCTGCCGCCGTTCCGATCTCCTCGGCCGGCGATTGCATATAGACCGCCGCCTGCGTCGCGGTAGAAAACATGCCTTGTGGCAGAGCAAAGAAGATCACGGCTATTGCGATCAACCACACTGGCGTTGCGCTGGTCACGAAGATCAGGCCGATGCAGCCTATCAGGGTGGCCCCAATGCTGACGAGGAACGGCGTGCGAATGGTCTTGGTGCGCGTACTGACCAAGGATGACGCGGCGGCGACAATCGACATCGGCAAGGTGACGAGGCCGGCCTTCTCCTCGCTAAAGCCGGCGGCGCTCTCGAGCCATTGGGCGAAGCCGTAGAGGACGCAATAAACCATCATCAGCACCAGCCCGGCGCGGAAGTAGGTCACGGCAAGGGGACGATTGCGGGCGAGCATGCGTACATCGATGAACGGCTTCAGCCGCCGGCGGGAATGG
Organism: uncultured Alphaproteobacteria bacterium; assembly: GCA_963771475.1. GTDB lineage: Bacteria > Pseudomonadota > Alphaproteobacteria > Acetobacterales > Acetobacteraceae > Rhodopila. The sequence continues at coordinate 306,585 of CAVYTN010000007.1, forward strand.
GCTACCAAGCTGGCGCATAGGAGCGCCGCCACGGCCAGGGCGAGCCAGATCGGTCGATCAAGGTTGAGAAGGAACACCATGAGACTGAGGAGGAACCCTGCGAAAAGCGCAATACCGATGAGGTCCACTTCCTCCACGAGACGGCTCATGCTCTCCGCGGGCCCTTGGTCCTTCGGAACCCAAAGAAGAACGAGTGCTATAGTCCCAAGCGCCAGGGGGATATTCACCGTGAAGATCGAATGCCAACCGAAGGCGCTGGTCAGAACGCCGCCGAGGAACGGCCCGATCGCGGACATCGAGAGGGCGCTCATGGAGAGCATACCCATCGCGGTACGGGGCGGCGCGCAGCCGAGCCGATCCGCCTGCACGCGAAAAATCCGCATGGCTGACGGATAGGCGCCCGAAGTTCCGATCCCAATCAGGACTCGTACGAAGACTAATCCGCCAAGGCATGGGACGAAATCGCCGAGAAGACCCGCGATCGCGACCAAGACCAGGGAGAAGAGGTAGATGCGACGCGGCCCGTAAAGGTCGGCCAGCCGCCCCATAGTCGGCTGCGCGATCGCGCTCGCCAGATAGAGACCGGCGATCAGCCATCCCGTCTGGGCAACGCTGGCGTGAAAGTCGACCGCGATGGGAACGAGCGCCGTCGAAATCATCGTTGAATTGACCGGATTCAGTGTCGAACCGAGCGCAAGGGGCGCCACAAAACGAAACCCGAAATCCGCGGGCCGTCGGCGGCGAATAAGGTTTGCCTGGATTGCCAACTCCTCACTCATGATCGCTGATCTTTCGGATCAACTCGACCGCTGAGATGAGGGTTTGTTGTTCGGCAGGTTTGAGCTTTGCGAAGGCCGCGGATAACCATTCCTGCTTTGCAAGTCCCACTTTCCTGCGCGTTTCGCGGCCGTCAGCAGTGAGCGTGAACAGCATTTGACGCCCGTCCGTGCGATGCGGCCGACGCTCGACAAGGCCTTCCTCCTCCATCGCAGCCAGCGTTCCGCCCATCGACTGAGGCTTCACGGCTTCCGCTCTGGCAAGATCGGCGGTCGTCATCGGGCCGACCTCTTCGAGCCGCGCCATGATGGCCACTTGCGACCAGGTGAGTTTGCGCGTGTTCGAGATGGCCCGCAGCCGCCTCAGCAACTGGCCAGTGGCGACGAGCAAGTCCGTCACCGCAGCTTCGAGCTCAGGTGTGGTGTTCATGGCGATAAGGCATACGATATTAGAAGGACAACTTGCAAGTTAATTTTGCCAGTTTCCCTTCTAATTTGGTGTCATCATGGTGCATCGTCCAATACCAAGGGGAACGAAAAGCTCCCAAAAACGGAAAGCTCGCGAAAGAGACGACCGCCGCGCAGAACCGGATTTTCTCGAGATCCTCGACGCCCTACTCGAGAGTGTCCGCGTCCAATTGTTCGGAGCGGCGGCCGAAGCGGTTGCGCTGCAAGCCCGCGATCTGCAAGCGCAGCCGTTCGATCTCGGTCAGGGCCGCACGCAAGATCGCCTGCAACGTGGCCGGATCATCGGGCAGTTCGGCGGGCGCGGTGAACATGCCACGAAGGCTGAGTTGTCGTTACGAATCGGGTCCAATGAATTTGGCGTGAAACCTTCTCAGCCCGCCAGTTCCGGACGCCGGGGGGAGAAGGCTTTCCGCCGCGATGGTTTGCTTCTGCTCCAGCGACCAGCGTCGCCGCGGGTGATCAGTTCGCGATGGGGGCATTGCGAGCGCTCGGTACGGGTACCCTGTACGAGCGCTCGCGGCCAGACTGGGGGCTCGGCGGCTGCGGTGTCCTGGTCCATGCTCCTGACGCACCACATCTCTGGCCCGCGCCGCTAGGTGCGACCGGCGCAACGCTTACGATCTCATCATCGAACAGGACGTCATCGTTGAACTGAAGTCGGTGACCGCGATCACCCCGACGCACGAAGCGCAGCTCCGCACGTATCTACGCATGAGTGGACGATCAGTCGTCCTGTTGACGAACTTCAACGAAGCGCGGCTCGTGGATGGTCTCCGCCGCTTCGTTATCTAGCGCTCCGTCACTCCCCGCCCAGCGGCTTCATGTTGCGCTCCACCGCCCGGCGCAGCAGCGCGGCCGAGCGGTAAACGCCGTGCACCATCTTCGAGTATGGCAGCACCAGGAACAGCGCCAGGATGAAGCCCGAGATGGATCGCCATCGCGAAGCCCATCGCGCCGGTGGCGCGCACGGCCAGCAGCACCAGGCCGGTCAGCGCCGCCATCGCCAGCAGCATCAGCAGCGCGACATCGCCGCCCAGCAGCCGGCGCGCGTTGACGGCATCGGGTCGTCGACGAACTTCATCGCGAACAGGCCGACCGTGCCGATCAGCAGCAGCACGCCGCCGACGGTGCCCAGCAGCACCGGCAGCGCTGATGAACGGGTAGGGCGCCGGCCAGCCCAGGAACGTGTGATAGATGAACCCGACCGTCGTCGCCGCGAAGCACAGCATGAAGCCGTAGAACATCGCGTGATGCAGATAGCGGCGGCGCATCGAGAACGCCTCGGAATTGTCGTTGCATCCGTTACCGCCGCCGCCGAGGTTCTTCAGCGTCAGCACGTCCCAAGCGCGATCGCCAGGGCCGATCGGCCGATCTTTCTCGCGCGGGCCGGCATCGCGCCAGAAGTTGCGCGCGCCCATCCCCAGCGCGACCAGCGCAGAAGCCGAACGTTGCGATGCCAACGATCTGCATCGCCCAGAGCGGAATGATCTGGTAGAACGATCCCGGCGCGTGCCGTGGGCGCCGAAGAAGTCGCCGGGCTGTTCAGCAGCATCGCCAGGATCAGCACCACGGCGATGCCCAGCGCGGCGACCAGCGACACCAGCGTGCCGTTCTGTTGAACGCCGGCCGCCAGCGGCTTCGGCCAGGCGTATTCGGCGTAGCTTTCGGCGCGCACCTCGGCCAGGTGCGCGGGCACGTTGATGCCCCACTCGTGCGGCGGCGCGTATTGGCAGGCGTAGTAACAGCCGCGGCAGTTGTGGCAGAGATTGGCCAGGTAGCTCAGGTCGCCGGCGGAGAATTCGCGCCGCAGTTCGACGGCCGGGAAGACGGCGCAGAAGCCCTCGCAGTAGCGGCAGGCGTTGCAGATCTCCATTTCCCGCCGTGCGTTGATGATGGCGTCAGTTTCTTGCACGACGCGCTGCCTCCTGACCGGCGATGCGGCCGAATACGGTTCCGATCGTCATGCCGAACCCGGCGAGATAGCCTTTGCCGAGGATGTTGCCGGACATGATCTCGCCCGATGCGAACAGGTTGCCGGCGGGCTGACCGTTCTCCATCAGCACCTGGGCTTTCTCGTTCACCCGGACGCCCAGATAGGTGAAGGTGATGCCGGGCCGCAGCGGGTAGCCATAGAACGGCGGCTTGTCGACCGAGCGGGCCCAGTTGGTCTTGTTCGGCGTCAGGCCGTCGGTGCGCGTTGCCGTCGAGCTTCAGGTTGTCGAACACCTGGCCCGGTTTGACCGCCTTGTTGAAGCCGTCGATGGTCTGGCGGACCTTCGCCGGGTCCAGCTTCATCTTGACCGCCAGTTCCTCGATCGTATCGGCCTTGATCGCCGGGAACACCGACGGCATGAACAGCGGGAACGCCTTGGCGTCGCAGATCGAATAGGCGATCTGGTCGGGCTGCTGCGCGATCAGGCGGCCCCAGATGGCATAGCGCTTCGGCCAGACATCCTCGCCCTCGTCGTAGAAACGGTCGCCGTTGCGGTTGACCACGACGCTGTAGGGCACGCTGTCCAGACGCGTCGTGATGCCGCCGTCGAACTTCGGCGCGCGCGCGTCCAGCGCCACGGCGTGGCACTGCGTCGGATCGCCGATCGACGCCACGCCCTGGTCGAGCAGGTTCTTCAGCACCCGGCCGCGGTTGTAGGGCGTGCCGCGGATGACGAAGTTGTCGACCGCGTCGCCCCAGTATTCGCCGCATCCAGTCCAGGTTCGCCTGGAACCCGCCCGACGAGGCGACCACGCAGCGCGCGTGGACCGTCTCGGGAAAGCCTTGTAGGTGATGTCAACGGAGCGGACCGACGCCGTCCTCCATGTTCATGCGCGATGACCTCGGTGTCATACAGAATCTCGACGCCCAGCTTTTCGGCGGTCAGGTAGTAGGCGTTCACCAGCGCCTTGCCGCCGCCGAGGAAGAAGGCGTTGGTGCGGCCCAGATTCAGCGTGCCGGTCAGGCGACGGCTGGAACCGCACGCCGCCTGCCTGCATCCAGCCGAACACGCCGGACGACGCTCGGATCGTCATGCGCGCGAGCGATTCGTCGGTGTTGCCGCCGGTGACGCGCAGCAGGTCGTCCCAGTATTCGTCCTCGCGGTAGGCGTCGGTCAGCACCTCGTTCGGCTCGTCATGCATCGCGCGCAGATTGCGGGTGTGCCGGCTGTTGCCGCCGCGGAACGCCTTGGGGGCGCTTTCCACCAGCAGCACGCTGGCACCGGCCTGGCGCGCGGTGATCGCGGCGCACAGGGCCGCGTTGCCGCCGCCGGCGACGAGCACGTCGTAGGTCTTTGTTCGATCCGGCATGCGTCTCCCCCGTCCGCCGTTCTTCCTACGAACGGTTGCCGGATCGCGCAAGGCGTGCGAATGCGGCGCCGACGTCCGATGACAGAGAGGGGATCGCCGATGGCGGACAGCGCGAGCCTGGCACGAGATCGTGCGGGACGTGCTGAAGCGGCACGAGGTCAAGCTGGTGACCTATGTGCCGGACAACGTGCTGCGTCCGCTGATCGACGGCGTGCATGCCGACCCGTATCTTCACCGCCTTCGCCTGCACGCGCGAGGAAGAGGCGCTGGGCATCAACGCCGGCGCCTGGATGGGCGGCACGCGCGGCATCCTGCTGATGCAGACCAGCGGGCTTCGCGACGCTGCCGAACGCGCTGGCGTCGCTGTCGGTGCCGTTCCAGATCCCGACGCTGATGATGGTCAGTCCGAGCGCGGCACGCTGGGCGAGTTCAACATCGGCCAGCAACTGGTGGCGCGCACGATGCGCCCGGTGCTGGATGCGCTGGCGATCGAGACCCACACGATGACCCGGCTGGACGAGGTCGAGTTCATCGTGGACCGCAGCATCGTCCAGGCGTTGGCGACCAAGGCGCCGGTCTGTTTCATCCTGTCGCCGCTGCTGACCGGCGGCAAAGTTTTCGCGAAGTAAGGGGCGACAGATCATGGCACTTTGGCGAACCAGCCCGTCGAACCGGGAGCAGGCGAAGGTGATGAACCGTTTCGACATCACGAAGCGGATGGTGGACATGCTGCATCACGACGAAGCCGTGATCGGCGGCATCGGCTACACCAATTTCGATCTCTGGGCGCGTCGAAGCGGCGGCCGGCGGCGCAGAACTTCTACATGCTGGGCTCGATGGGCCTGGCGGTGCCGATCGCGCATGGGCGTGGCGATGGCGCAGCCGCAGCCGGAAGGTGTTCGCGCTGGAGGGCGACGGCTCGATCCTGATGCAGCTTGGGTCGCTGTCGACGGTCGCGGCGCGCGGGCAGAAGAACCTGTGCATCGTGATCATGGACAACGGCGCCTATCAGATCACCGGCGGCCAGAAGACGCATGACCGAGCAAGGCGCCGATATCGTCGGGATCGCCCGGGCGTCCGGGCTCGCGCAAAGCGCCTGGGCCGCCGACGAAAGCGCCTTCGAGGAATTGATCGCTCGTGGCGCTGAAGGAGGACGGCCCGTGGCTGATCGGCTGCCGGATCGATAGCGAGAAGCCGATGGACACGACGGAGCGCGATCCGGTGAAGATCCGCGAGGCGTTCATGCGTGGGATGGGGGTGACGAAGTAGGCGCGATACGCTTGAAGCGTATGGTGGCATAGCCTATATCGTCCGTGGAGTTCGACTGGGACCCTCTCAAGGACGCCCGCAACATCCGCGAGCGTGGCTTCGGATTTAGCTATGCCGCCCGGATGTTCGCTGGACGGGTCGTGGAGGCGGCCGATCTCAGGCGGGATTATGGAGAGGAGCGTGTCAGGGCAATCGGTGAGATAGATGGTCGCGTCTATGTGCTTATCTATACAGACAGACGTCAAGGAAACGCCTCGGTGCGCTGGATCATCAGTTCGTGGAAAGCGAGCGGAAAGGATCTGAGGTTATGGCAAAATCGCGTATGACGCTGGCGGAGGTGCTTGCAGCACCTGCCAACGTCGACCTTGCCAAAGTGGATGCTACGACCGAGGCTGACATTCGCCGCCATATGCAGGAAGACGGCTACGATCCCGATGAGGACATAAAGGAGGAGGATATCATCTCCCCCGCCCATATCCGCAAACGGCTTGGCATGTCGCAGCGGAAATTTGCCGAGGCCATCAAAGTACCGCTTGCCACCCTGCGAAACTGGGAGCAGGGACGGACGTTGATGGACCCCAGCGCGCGGAGCCTGATGCTGATCGTGGCGCGGGAGCCCGAAATGGCGTTGCGGGCCCTGGCGCATCAGGTGGCTGCTTAGGCAGGCTGTGCGAAAACTCGGCCGATCGAACCAAACGAAGAATATCGTTCTGCGCGTGCGCCATGACACCTCACTATGTCATGGATGGCCGGCCTTGTGCCGGCCATCCATGACTTGCGTGATATCAACAGTGTAAGGCGTGGATGGCGCGCCTGCGCCCGCCATCACGGGGATGAGGTCGTCGCCCCGCTCCCCAAGGGAGAATTCCATCTTACCCGCTCAGCGGCAACCAGAGTTTTTGCACAGCCTGTAGGGCGTCCCATCTGGCGCTTATTGGACCGCAATGCGCTATGGCATGGGCAGACTGTCGAGCCCCATTCACCCTCCTGATCGCCACATCCTGGCGAGTCGCGCCAAAATGGGCACCGCACCGGTCCGACTATGGCAAGCTTTCCTACCCGTCCCCACCTATACTAACCAGTAGAGGAAGACCGTCGAAGGGACGACCATCCATGGATCAAGGCATTGGGGACATCGGCATCGGACGCGCCGCGATTACCCTGGACTCACGGTTCGTGGATCTCGACCAGCCGGTCCTGCTGACCGGCATCCAGGCCCTGCTGCGCCTGCTGCTGGAGCAGCGGCGGCTCGACCAGGCACGCCGGCCTGAAGCACCGCCGGCTTCGTCTCCGGCTATCGCGGCTCCCCGCTCGGCGGGCTGGACCGCGAGCTTTGGGCGCAGAAAGAAGCTGATGGCGGCGCACGACATCCGGTTCGAGCCCGGCGTCAACGAGGACCTCGCCGCCACGATGATCTTCGGCACGCAGGAACTCGACGCGCTTCCCCGGCCAAGAAGTTCGATGGCGTCTACGGCATGTGGTACGGCAAGGGGCCGGGCGTCGATCGCACCGGCGACGCGTTCCATTGCGCCAACATGGCCGGCACGCACAAGCACGGCGGCGTGCTGGCGATGTCCGGCGACGACCACGGCGCGCATTCCTCGACCTATCCGCACCAGACCGAATACGTGTTCCAGAACTGCTTCATGCCGGTGCTGAACCCGGCCTCGGTGCAGGACGTGCTCGATCTCGGCCTCGCCGGCTGGGCGTTGTCGCGCTTCTCCGGCCTCTGGGTCGCGATGAAGACCACGGCCGAGACGATGGAGCAGGCCTCCACCGCCATCGTCCATTCCGAACGCCGCTTCGTGACGCCGGACTTCGCAGCTGCCGCCGCACGGGCTGAACCTCGACCACACGCTGCAGCTTCCCGGCCGAGCGCGCCGAACTCGAACGCCGCATGATCGAGGAACGACTTCCCGCCGCGCTCGCCTGGGCGCGCGCCAACCGGCTCGACCGGCTGATCAGCGGCGGCGCCGACGCGCCGATCGGCCTGATCACCGTCGGCAAGGCGCATGAGGACACGCTGCACGCGCTGCGCCGCATGGGTCTGGACCGCGCATCCGCAACTCGCGATTTACAAGATCGGCATGACCTGGCCGCTGGAGACCGAGGGGCTGCGCGAGTTCGCCCGCGGCAAGACGCTCGATTCTGGTCATCGAGGAAAAGCGCGGCTTCGTCGAAAGCCAGATCCGCGACGCGCTGTATCACCTGCCCGCCGACGAGCGGCCGGAGATCAGCGGCAAGACCGATGCCGCACGGCGCAGCCGCTGCTGTCGCCGCTGATGGAATTGTCGCCGGAAATCGTCGCCGGCGGCCTGACCACGTTCCTCGGCGCGGCCGGGCTGAACCTGCCCGCTCCGCCGGCGCCGCGTCGCCGTCGAGCCGGCCCGACGGGCTTGCTGAAGCGCGTCCCGGCCTTCTGCGCCGGCTGCCCGCACGCGACCTCGACCAAACTGCCGGACGGCAGCTTCGCCAGCGCCGGCATCGGCTGCCACTTCATGGCGCTGGACGACGGCGCGCAGACCCGCACCTTCACCCATATGGGCGGCGAGGGCGCGCCGTTCGTCGGGCTGTCCAGCCTTCACCGACGTCAAGCACATGTTCGCCAATCTCGGTGACGGCACGTATCAGCACTCCGGCATCCTGGCGATCCGCCAGGCGGTCGCCGCCAGGCCCGCATGACCTACAAGCTGCTGTTCAACGACGCCGTGGCGATGACCGGCGGCCAGCCGGCCGAGGGCGCGCCGACCGTGCCGATGCTCGCCGCGCAGGTCGCCGCCGAGGGCGTCAAGCGCATCGCCATCGTCGCCGACGAAGCCGACCGGCTGCCGCAAGCATCCGAAGCTGCCCGCCGGCGTGACCCCGCATACGCGCGACGACCTCGACGCGGTGCAGCGCATCGCTGCGCGATTACGAAGGCCCGTCGGTGCTGATCTACGACCAGGTCTGCGCCACCGAGAAGCGCCGCCGCCGCAAGCGCGGCTCGATGGCGCAGCCGACGCGTCATGTCGTGATCAACGAGGCGGTGTGCGAGAATTGCGGCGATTGCTCGACCCAGTCCGGCTGCATCGCGATCGAACCGGTGGAGACCGAACTCGGCCGCAAGCGCCGCATCAATCAGACGAGCTGCAATGTCGACCTGTCCTGCCTGAAGGGCTTCTGCCCCAGCTTCGTGACCAGTTGCCGGGCCGCCCGCCGCGCCGGACGCCGATACACACTGGCAGGCGCGCGAGGCCGAACTGGCCGCGACGCTGCCGGATCCCGGTGCTGCCCGACGCTGCCGTCTGGCGCGGCCTGTTCGCCGGTATCGGCGGCGGCGGCATCGTCACCTCCGGCGCCATCCTGGCGATGGCCGCGCATCTGGAGGGCAAGGCGGTCAAGACGCTCGACTTCACCGGGCTGGCGCAGAAGAACGGCGCGGTCGTGGCGCATGTGCAGATCGCGACCGATGAGGCTGCGCTCGATGTCGTGCGCATTCCGCTGGGCACCGCCGACCTGATGCTGGCCGCCGATCTCGCGGTCGGCTGCCAGCCGGGCGTGCTGGAGCGCAATGCGAAAACCGGCGTGGTGATCGGCAATCTGGACCTTGCCGCGACGGCGGAGTTCAAGCGCGACGCCGCGCTGTCGATCGACGCGCTGCTGCATCGGCGCACGATCGAGAAAGTCACCGACGCGACCCGCTCCATCTGGCTGCACGGCGTGCTGCTGGCGGAGCGGCTGTTCGGCAACGCGCAGGCGATGAACACGATGCTGCTGGGCCTGGCCTGGCAGCGCGGCCTGGTCCCGGTGGGCGAGGCGGCGATCTTGCGCGCCATCGAGCTGAACGGCGCCGCGGTCACGCTGAACAAGCGCGCCTTCCTGTGGGGCCGCATCCTGGCGGACCAGCCCGCTTTGGTGGAGCAGATCCTGACCGGGGTGATCGACGGACCGCCGGAGGACCTCGATACGCTGATCGCGCATCGCGTTTCGATGCTGACCGAATACCAGTCCGATCGCTACGCGCGTCGCTACAAGGCGCTGGTCGATCAGGTTTCGGCACGCGAAGCGGCCGTGTCCGGCGTTCCTGGCCCGCTGACCCGAGCGGCGGCGGAGGGGCTGTTCCGGGTGATGGCCTACAAGGACGAGTATGAGGTCGCGCGCCTGCATGCCGAGGCGACCTATGGCAAGGATCCGGTATTCCATCTGTCGCCGCCGCTGATGCAGGGGATCGACAAGGCCACCGGCCGTCGTCGCAAGATCGCCATCACGGGCAGCATCGCATTGCCGCTGTTCCGTATCCTGCGCCATGGCAAGGCGCTGCGGGGCACGCCGCTCGATCCGTTCGGCTATCAGGCGGAGCGGCGGCAGGAGCGGGCGCTGATCGCGCAATACACCGACGACCTGAAGACGATCCTGGCAAAGCTGCGCCCCGACAACATCCAGGCGGCGGTCGCTCTGGCGGAACTGCCCGACCAGATCCGCGGCTTCGGCCCGGTCAAGGACGCCAACCGCACCAAAGCCGATGCCCGTCGTGGCACGCTCCGGGCGGCGCTGGCGGAGACGGAGCCCATGCCGATCGCGGCGGAGTAGGGGAAAACCAGATCCGGCGCCGTCTACCTGCGTAACAAACAGGGTCGGCGACTCCGGCGTTTGCCTCTATAGACGCGGCATGTCCTCCGGCTTCCCGCCTGCACTGCGCTCGCTGCCTGTTGGGCGCTTCACCTGGCGCTCGGCCGAGCGGAAGACGATCTATCTCTGCGCCGCGCTCCTCAGCCTCGCGCTGTTTTTCTTCATCGTCTACGCATCGAAGACCTGGCATAGCTTCCTCGATCAGACGCAAGATCATCCAGCCCCGTTCGGCGATTTCTTCGCGCTCTGGTCCTATGCGGAAGTCCTGGCGAAGTTCCCGGCGGTCGAGCTCTATCACAGCGCGGCGCTGCACCAGCTTCAGGTGGCGTGGGGCATGGATCCGGTGGGGACGAACCCATTTCCCTATCCGCCGCTGTTCATGCCGCTGGTACGGGTCCTCAACATCCTGCCGTACACCGTTTCGTATCTGGTGTGGGTGGGCGGGACGCTCGCGCTGTTGCTATGGGTCGTCTTCGCCACGTGTTCACGTTCGGTTTGGGGATTGGTCGCCATCGCGCTTGCGCCGGCCACCACCGCAACCATCGCCAGTGGGCAGAGCGGCTTGCTGGTTGCTGCGTTGATGACGCTCAGTCTCCGCCTTGCGCCGTCGCGTCCGGTTTGGGCCGGGCTTGCCCTCGGCGTCCTCGCTTGCAAGCCCCAGCTTGCCGTCCTGATCCCGGTCGCTCTGGCAGCGAGCGGGGTCTGGATAGCGCTGGTATCCGCGGCTGCGACCGCCGTCGGCCTGGGCGTGCTTGCGAGTCTGCTCTACGGCTGGGACATCTGGCCGGCCTGGCTGGCGATGCTGCCGGGCTATAATGCGGCGTTCGTCAATCAGACGGGGCACCTGCGGGAGCAGCCGACGCTGCTTGCAACGTTGCAAACCTTGGGTTGTCCCACCACGATTGCCACCATTGCGCAAATGGCAGCGTTGGGCCTCGTTGCGTTCGTCGTCTGGCGGCTGTGCCGCCTGGAGCAGGATGACATCGCTTTCGCTCAGCCATCCTGCTCCAGGCGTTTGTTTGATCGCGTGATTCAGACCTCCGGCGATTCCGCCTCCGGTCATCACGCTCCAGCGCCAGGCGCAGTGCCGGCCGCGGCGGTGATCGTCGGAACCTTCGTCGCAACCCCGCATGCGCTGATCTATGACATGCCGGTGGTGACGGTAGCGATGCTGCTCTTCATCCAGGACCGCCTGCGGCGGGGCGAGGCGTTCGCCACTGCCGAGGTCGCGTCGATGTCAGCGGTGGCGCTGCTTCCCGTCTACATGACCCTGACGGCGAAACCAGCGTGGGTGCCGATCGCCTGGCTCTGCCTGGCTTTGCTGTTTACCGTGCTGGCGCGGGCCGCGTTCAGGGACGCTTCGGTGCCACCTCGGCGATAAAGAGGAGATCGCCCGTCGCGACGTCCGGATCGCCTGGGGCATCCATGACGACGATGTGTCCGTTGCCTTGCCGCGCGATCCAGGCTGTATCCCAATCTGCCGCCGCCTCGGCCTCTTTGATGACGTCGGGCGGGACGTCCGGCCATAGCCTCTCGTCCAAGACTTTGATCCGTTGCATCCGACCGCTCCGTTGCTGCGGATGGACAACGTCGGACGGGACGCGGGGTTTCGTCTCTGGACCGCGATCGCCCTGACCGGAATCGGTCGGGGCGTGAATCGCTGTCTCCAACAAAGCTAGACCAGGCTGGCTGGAATCGTCCATCTCCGTCATGTCCGGTACGCCTCTTGCGGACGGGCCGGTTACTGATTGGCCGGTGCGGCGATCGGCTTGGGTGAAAGAAAACACGGAGCCGGCCCGCCAGCGGGCCTTGGACGGAGGATACGAAGGGCACGGAGTCTTTGCAGCAGCGTCGCGGGGACAGGGTTCGGCTGGCTGGTTGCAGGAAGGGGCCATGTTTGCTGCCTTCGGCAGCCTGTATTGTCCCGGCTAACGCAGTGCGGATTCGTAACCCGCGAAGCGCTCTGAAATGCTCAGCGTAAATCACACCACAAAGCGGCTTGCGTTCCAAAACCGCCGTGAAACAACGACTCCGTGCCCTCCGGCATCCTCCGTTCAAGGCCCGCTTGCGGGCCGGCTCCGTGTGAGGCTTTCGCGGAGTCGAAACAACTCCAGACTTGCAAGTGTCGTACCGGACAGAAGTGGGTCAAGCCGGGCCATGACGGGCTTTCCTGTCCGGGCAAATCGGTCTAACGGCTGACCCGGTAGGGGGGCAGGGAGGCGAGCAGCGTCCGTTCCGCCCCGCGGAAATCCTTCTCGATCCGTGGCGTTGTATCGAACACCATCGTCGCCCGATCCGTCGCCGTGAAGGGCGGCCATTTTGGTGCCGCTGCCGTCGTCGGGTTCCCGGATCGAGCGAAGGCGAGCCAAGCGGAGGCCATTTGATCGGCCAGCTTCTGCGGCGCGGGTCCGGTCCCCACCATGGCCTCCGACATCGCCACATTGTCGAAGACGAAGGCCAGATCCAGCGAATGAGGCGATTCCCATTTGCCGCCATCGACCGGCGTTGTCCAGTCCAGCTCATACAGCCAGACCGGAGCGCCCCCCCCTGGGACGCCCCCTTGGGCCGCCTTACGCTCCGCGTGCGCCCAGGCCTGCTGGCGCACGCGGCGATCCGTGGTGATGGCGAAGAACAGGTCGGAAGCCGAGGCCTCCGGCATCAGCTTGCGGAATCCGGTTATGACGCGGGGGACGTCCTTCTCCGGCACGAAATCACTCAGTTTGCGGTGCAGCCCGGCATCGTCCAGCGCGAAATCCTCCGAGTGCGCGGCGCCGATCAGCGCTGTGGTCTCGGTGCGCGTCGAACCGACGATCATCGGCACGTTCGCCGAGACCGGTGGCGCATCCGGGGTCCAAGGCGGCCGGGGCAGGGCGATCCCATCGACCACCGGGCTGAAATTCGGCTTCGGACCGGGCGCGGCCATCACTGTCTTCAGCGCCGCCACCAGGGCATCCGTTGGCAGCTTCGCCAACCGCCCGAGATCGTTCGGCTTGACGTTCAGCGCCGCCAGATAGGCTTGCGCGGATTTCGTCGCCTCCTCCGGCGTCAGCCCATCCAAATGCGAGCCGCTCTGCACGATCGCCTTGTGCAGCAACCCCCGCGCCTGGGGCATCGCCATCAGCACCGAGACCTTGGCTGCGCCGCCCGACTGGCCGAACACCGTCACGTTCTGCGGGTCGCCGCCGAACAGCGAGATCGTCTCATGCACCCAGCGCAGCGCGGCGACGATATCGAGCATCCCGGCATTGCCGGACGCGGCGTATTCCGACCCACCCAGCCTGCCCAGATACAGGAAGCCGAAGACGTTCAGCCGGTGGTTCAGCGTCACCACCACCACATCGCCGCGGCGCGCCAGTCGCGCCCCGTCGAACACGTTGCGGGAGCCAGAAAGGCTGGAGAACCCGCCGCCATGCAGCCACACCATGACCGGCCGCTTGCGCTGGTCCTTGATCCCCGGCGTCCATACGTTGAGCGCAAGGCAGTCCTCGCTGGACTCCTTGTCATAGGTCCAGGACGCCGTGTAGCTCGCGCGTTCCGCGCTCAGTTGCGGGCATTGCGGCCCGAACGCGACGGCATCGCGGACCCCGGTCCAGGCCTTCGCCGGGTGCGGCGGGTGGAACCGGTCGGCATCGACCGGCGCCGCCGCGTAGGGGATGCCCTTGAACACGCGGATATCGCCGTCAAGCGTCCCGCGCACCTTGCCGCGATGGGTCTCCACGACAAGGTTCGCCGGCGCCCCCGCCGCTCGGCGTTTTTGGGACTGCGCCTCCGCCGCCTGGCGGCCCAGGACGGTTGCCCCGAGGCCAAGCAGAGCGGATCGGCGTCGGATCACGTCAGCCGCGGCCGATCCAGGGCATCTTGGTCGCCATGATGGTGACGAACTGGACGTTCGATCTCCAGCGGGAAGTTGGCCATGAACGCGACCTGCTGGCCGACGTGATCGACGTCCATCCGCGGTTCGACCGCCGTCTGGCCGTCCGGCTGCAGTACTGCCGTTGGTCGATCCGCGCCGTCATCGGCGTTGCGGCGTTGCCGATGTCGATCTGGCAGCAGCAGATGTCGAATTGCCGCCCGTCCAGCGCGATCGACTTGGTCAGCCCGGTCACCGCGTGCTTGGTGGAGGTGTAGGCGACCGACCCGGGACGCGGGTTGTGCGCGGAGATCGAGCCGTTGTTGATGATCCGCCCGCCCTGCGGCTGTCTGGTCGCGCATCATGCGGAAGGCGGCGTTGGCGCACAGGAACATCGCGTCCAGGTTGATCGCACAGACCTTGCGCCACATCTCGAAGGTGAAGTCGCCGAAATTGGTGCTGGGCACGTTGCCGCCGGCGTTGTTGAACAGCGTGTCCAACCGCCCGAAGGTCGCCTTCACCTTGGCGAACAGCGCATCGACCTGCAGCCGGGTCGGTGACGTCGGTCGGAACCACAAGCGTCTTGCCGGCCGTGGCCATGCCGGCGGTTTCTTCCAGCGCGTCCTTGCGGCGTCCGGCCAGCGCGACGGACCAGCCGCCTTCCAGCAAGTTCAGCGCGGCGCGCGGCCGATACCGCTGCCCGCGCCGGTGACGATGGCGACTTTCGATCTGTCATAGGACCGTTTCCCTCATTGCCATGGACTGATCGCGCATTCTGGACCGGCCACACGGGTTCGGGAAGATGCGATGACAGAGGTGCCGGCGGCTGGCAGGCTGCGCGGCAAAGGGGAGGACCGAAAATGACCCGATTCGCCGCGATCGGCCTGGATCATCGCCATGTCTACGACCTGACGGCGGGCTTGCTCGCCGCCGGCGCGATCTGTGTCGGCCATGACCCGGTCACGACCGATCCGCGCGTGCTGGCCGGGTTCCGCAAACGCTTTCCCGATGTGCCGGCGGTTGCGCGCGAGACGGCTGCTTGACGATCCGTCCATCGATTTCATCGTCGTTGTCGGCGGTGCCGCGCGATCGGGCGGCGATGGCGATCGAGGCGATGCGGCGCGGCAAGGACGTGATGATGGACAAGCCCGGCGTGACGACGCTCGGATCAGCTTGCGGCGGTCGAGGCGGCGGCGCGCGAGACCGGCCGCATCTGGTCCGTCGTCGTCGGCCGGCTGACCTCGCCCGCCGTGCAGGAGGCGTTGCGTGTCGCCCGGTCCGGCGAACTGGGACGGCTGGTGTCGCTGACCAGCCTCGCGCCGCACCGGCTGAACCGGGCGCTGCGGCCGGCGTGGTTTTTCGAGAAGCAGGCGTATGGCGGGATCATCACCGATATCGGCGTACACTCGATCGACCAGTTCCTGGCCTTCGCCGGCACCGACGCGCCGGAGATCGCCGCCAGCACGATCGGCTGCTTCGGCACCGAACCGCCGGGCTTCGAGGATTTCGCCGAGATCACGCTGGCAGGCGGCGGCATGACCGGCACGATGCGGCTCGACTGGTTCACGCCCGACGGGCTGCCGGACTGGGGCGACGGGCGGTTGTTCCTGGTCGGCACCGAGGGCACGCTGGAGCTGCGCAAGAACCTCGACCTGGAGGGTCGGCCGGGCGGCGATCACATGTTCATCGCCAACCGGCGGGAGACGTATTACCGCGCCTGCGCCGACCTGCCGGTCACCTATTACGCCGATTTCCTGGCGGATGTGCGGGAGGGGCGTTCGGGGGCCGACGCGCGGGTGATGGAGAGGGGACAAGTCTTCGCGGCATGCCGGATGGCGCTACGATGCCAGGAAGAGGCGATTGTCTTTACGCCCGGAGAGGCGTTGGGCCTGGAGGCGACACCCCCATCGTGATGGCATGCACTCGGTTCAGGCGGCGTGCCGCTGGTGACCGGTTTGGCCCCCGAAGGCCCGAGGCGGCAACACAAGGCGCAGTCCGTATGCGTTAGCTATCAAATCGCAAATGAATTGAAATCTCTTCTCATGAATATCGGCCAAGCGTATTGTTCCCTGCATGCGGAAAGCACACAACGTCTTAATGTCATCTCCGCGCTCCGGCACAGATTTTCTCTGTGATTCGTTTATGGAGCAGGAGACGATCCGGTACTACCGGGAGTATTTTAATCCTATCTGTAACGAGCCAAGGGCGCCTGCGCTGCTTCGCGGTTTCGGGGACGAGCGATTCGAATTTTTCAGCAGAATCATGACCGAAATCTCCAGTGACGCGTTCTTATCTATTCTTGCCGATACATGGACCCATGACGACTATAATACGACCAAGGAGAATTTTTCTGCGGTGAAGCTGCACCACTTCGTGCCGCTGTTCAACATTGTTATCCTGATACGCAAGATCCAGCACACATTCCCGACGTCACGGCCCGAATATATCGCACCGATCGCGACCAGCTTCATGTTTTCTGGTCCGTACAGGTCCGTGCCGCTGGCGATGGAACTGAACGAGGTGCGGCGGTTCATGACGAATCTCAGCTTTACCGATCCGCAGGAACTCAGCCTCGCCGCCTATGCGGTTCAGCATTTCATCCTTGTCGATGCCGGGGCGCGCTTCGGCATCCCGATCATCCGATACGAAGACATGATCATGAAATCGGGCCCCGCCCTCGAAGGGGTCTTACGTGGCCTCGAGTTTTTCGACATCGACGTGCCGGTCCTGGCACGCGTCATCGAGCATAAACGGGTCCTCCACGATACGGATCTGGACGTTCGTCACCAGCGTTTTCACCAGCTTGGCTATGGTCGCAAGATCGATAGGCTGTGCCGGTTCCTGATCGAAACGGCCCCGCATCTGCGTGCCGGGCTGGAGGCGTGCTTTTACTGACCGGATTGCCCGTCATGCCGGCGGGTCACGCCGTCACCAGGATCTCGGTCAGCCCGCCTGCCAGGACCGCCAGTAGATCATCATGTGCCAGCGCGATGCAGCCGTCCGTCGGGCTGTAATCGTCCCGAGCCAGATGCAGGAAGATCGCCGACCCCAGGTTCGGCTGCGCCGGCGCATCGTTCCAGCCAAGAACGCCGATGATGTTGTAGATGGCGTCCGCCCGCCACAGCGCCTCGGCCGAGGCGGCGATCGGCAGGCGGACCATACGGTTATAGTCGGACGATGCCGGGTCGTCGCACCAGCCGTCCTGCGGCGCCAGCTTGCGCACCGGCAAGGCAGCGGCGGGGGCGGCCAGCCGGTCCGGACGATACAGCACCTCCCGCAACGCCAGCAGCCCGACCGGCGTGCCGCCGTCGCCCTCTCGCTTGTCGGGTCGCCGTCCGCCGCGGCCGATGGCTGCCCGATAGGTTCTTCCGGCGAAGGTCAGGACATGGTCATCGGCAACGACAGCGCGCATGCCATGCGGGTACCCGCCTGCGTTCAGTCTGCCAAGGGCGATTTCCCTCTCGCCCCGATCCCGCTTAGTATCGCCCATCAGAGAAGGGCGATACGTCGGTTTGGTCTAAGTATCCGATTCACGCGACGAATCGTGGCCGCTTCGCGACTCACGCTTCTCCGCGAACGGATACTGGATTTCGCGCCATCAAATCGGAGGAAACTTCATGGCTCGCGTACCCTACCTGGAAGTCAGCGACCTCGCGCCCGAGGACCAGGACCTGCTGAAACGCCCGATCTGGCTGACCAAGGCGCTGGTCAACTCGCCCAAGGCCGCGCGCGCCTTCCATACGGTGGGGAACTATATCCGCTTCGGCAGTAAGCTGAATGAGCGCCTGCGCGAGCTGGCGATCTTGCAGGTCGGCTGGTTGGCCCGCTCGCCCTATGAGTGGTCGCATCACGTCAAGCTGGGCCTGGGCTTCGGCGTCAGCGAGGCCGATATCCAGGCGCTGATCGACGATACCGCCGGCAAGCCGACCGGCCTGGACGCGCTGACCCGGCTGGTGCTGCTGGCGGCGCGGGAGATGACGAACGACGGCGCCATGTCGGACGCCACATTCGCCAAACTGCAGGCCGAACTGGGCAACGAGCAGGTGGTCGATCTGACGCTGACCATCGCCTTCTACAACGGTGTTGTCCGTGTCCTCGGCACGCTGGCGATCGATGTCGAACCGGAATATGCACCATATCTTGAGAAATTTCCTTTCCCGGCCTGAAATCCGCGCCCCTTGAGAACCGCTGCCACCGTCCCCAAAACTGACACATGACCGATCACCTCATGGTACCGCTGTGACGACGCCCGTCCATACACCGCCCGTTGTCCGTCCGAATCGAACGAAGCAGCGTCTCGCCGCCGGGGAGCTTGCGGTGGGGGCGGTGATCTCCACCGCGACGCCGGAACTGGTGGAAATCGCCGCGGTGACCGGCTTCGATTTCGTTACGTTCGACGCCGAACACGAAACCCTCGATGATTCAGCGCTGACGCATTGCATCCGAGCGGCGGAGGCGTTCGGGATAACGCCGATCATGCGGATTGCGAAGGATCCGAATCGGGCCTTGCGGTTGATGGACCAGGGCGCGCAGGGTGTGCATGTGCCGCGCTGCACGACGCCTGATGATATGCGAAGCCTCGTCTCCTGGACACGGTTCTATCCGCGTGGGGAACGAACCTTCTATCGCCTGGGACGTGGTGGTAACTACAACCAGGGCCTCGATGAGGCCGAATGGTCGCGGCAGATCGATGACGCCACGCTGGTGATCGGGATGATCGAGGAAGCAGCGGCACTCGACCATCTCGATGAGATGCTCGCGGTCCCTTATGTCGATGTGATCCATGTCGGGCCGAAGGATCTCTGGCAGTCCCTCGGCATGCCGCTGCCCGAGGTCGTGGACGCCGCCATTGGTCGGATCGCTGCCGCTGTGCAGCATGGCGGCAAGCACCTTAGTCTGCAGCTTCGACCGGGTGAGGGGATGAACCGGCAGATCGCCCGCTGCGCCGAACTGGGCGCGCGCATGATCAGCATTTCTCTGCTCGGGATGCTGGTGCAGCGCTGCCGGGATTTCGTTACCGATGTCAGGAGCCGGCCGTGGACGCCTTCCCGGTCATAGATGTTTCGCCGCTGTTCGATCCGGCGGCGGATATCGGCCCCGTTGCGCGGGCCATCAACGACGCTGCTGAAATCGATCGGTTTCTTCGGCGTGCGCGGCCACGGCGTGCCGAAAGCGGATGTGCAGGCCCTCTATGACGCAGCGTATGGCTTCTTCGATCTGCCTTTGGCGGAGAAGCAGCGTGTCGCCAGGCCCAGGCCGGAGCAGAACCGCGGCTATATCGGTTACGGCGATGAAACGCTCGCCCGGCTTGCGGGCAACGAAAGCCCGCCGGACCGCAAGGAGCTGTTCGCCATCGGGCCGTTCGACCTGCCCGACGAACCCTATTTCACCGGCCCCGACGCCTATCCCAGTTTCGCGCCCAATCGCTGGCCGGAGCAGCCGGCGGCCCTGACGAAGGCGCTGAAGACCTATTGGCGGGATGTGGAACACCTGGCCTTCGCACTGTCACGCGCCTATGCGCGGGCGCTGGGACTGGCGGATGATTTCTTTGCAGACAAGATCAATCACCACACCAGCCAGTTGCGCATCATGCATTACCCGGCTCCTGACTCGCCGCCGCTGCCGGGCCAGCTTCGCGCCGGGGCGCATACCGATCTGTCGATGATGACGCTGCTCTATGCCGACAACACCAATGGCGGATTGCAGGTGCGCCGCCGGTCAGGCGAGTGGGTGGACGCGCCGCCGCTGCAGGACGCGTTCGCGGTGAATATTGGCGATCTGATGATGCGTTGGACCAACGATCGCTGGGTGTCCACGCCGCACCGTGTGGTCAATCCGCCGGACGCTGCCAACAGCCGGCGCCTGTCGGTGGGGATGTTCTTCCTGCCGAACTACGACGCCGAGGTCGCGTGCCTGCCGTCGTGCCTCGCGCCCGGGGCGGCGCCGAAATATGAGCCGACGACGGTGACGGGGTATCGGACTGAGCGGTTTGCGAGGACGGCGGGGCCGAAGTCGGCGGCGGCTTGAGGGGTTCGAGGCATGATTCGCAACTGTTGCATCGGATCGGCGCCCCATAGGCGCTGAACCCCATAGACCCTAACACAGGAGTCGGCCGGGCGTCGTTGTGTCCACGTCGTGGTCGGCGAAGGCCGACCATCCACGGCTTGCGGCGCTGGTTGAGGGAAAAATGGTCGGCCTTCGCCGACCACGACGACATGGGGCGCCCTTACCAGACCCGAACAGCCCTAAAGGTGCCGCCCCCGCTCCAGGATCTCCAGCGTATATTCCTTGTAGCTCATGCCCAGCGCCTCCGCCCGTTCCAGCCGGCGGAGTGCGATCTCCCGCGGCGGGGTCTTCCACGCGCGCTTGTGCGCCTTGCGCCAGATGAACAGCCGCCAGCCGCCCGCATCGTCGTCGTCCTCCAGCGGAGGGCCGCCATTGTGACCGATCGTCGCAGCCGGCATCCTGTCATCCCTGCTTTCCCGTATGCATTCTGTCCACTATATTCCGATTATGTCTACTATAATGTCACCATCCCAGGTCGAAGCCAGCCTCTCCATCCGCGTGCGGCTGGAACGGGAGGCGCGGCACTGGACGCTGGCCGATCTCGCCACCCGCTCCGGCATCAGCCGAGCGATGCTGAGCAAGATAGAGCGGGGTGAGGCCTCACCGACGGCGGCTCTCCTGGGCCGCCTCTCCGCCGCCTACGGCCTGACGGTGTCGCAACTCTTCGCGCGGGCGGAGCAGGGCGGCCAACTGGCGCGGGCCGGGGAGCAGCCGGCGTGGCGTGATCCGGAGACGGGTTTTGTCCGCCGCTCCCTGAGCCCGCCGGGGGCGGCGCCGCTGGAACTGGTATGGGGTGAACTGCCGTCCGGCGCTTCCATTGCCTATACGGCGGCCAGCTACCGCTTCATCGCCGACCAGCAACTCGTGGTAATCGAGGGCGGCCTGACCATCCGGCAAACCGACGCTGTGTTCGAACTTGGCCCTGGCGATTGCCTGCGCTGGGGGCCGCCGCAGGATGTAACGTTCGAAAATAGCGGTACTGCCCTGTGCCGGTATATCGTCGCCCTGCTGCGGGCGACGGTATAGAACGCCGCCTAGAGCATGATGACATCGCTTTCGCTCAGCCATCCTGCTCTAAGTATTTGTTTGATCGCGTGATTCAGACCTCCGGCGATTCCGCTTCCGGTCATCACGCTCTAAGGCGCCAAAACGGAGGAAACGAGGCCCGATGCCCGACTTGCTCCAGGCACGCGGCCTGCTGATCCGCCACCTGTTGATCCGTATGCCGCCCTTTCTCTTCGTCCTGCTCTGGAGCTCTTCCTTCGTCGCCGCTCGGGTGGGCCTGCGCCATATCACGCCGTTGCTGTTCGTCGCCGTGAGGATGGCCGGGTGCGCGGCGGTGCTGGTGACGCTGATGCTGGTGCTGGGCCGGTCCTGGCGGCCGCTGGGCGGCTGGAAATGGCTGCATTGTGCCGTTGCCGGCTCGCTGATGAACGCGATCGGGTTGATGGCGCCGCATGTCGGGCTGCTGACCACGCCGTCCGCGCAGATCGCGCTGGTGCAGTCGCTGACGCCGCTGCTGGCCGCCGTGCTGGGGGTCTTTCTGCTGCATGAGTCGCTGCGGCCGCGGCAATGGGCGGGTCTGTTGCTGGGCGTCGCCGGCGTCGTTCTCGTCGTCGGTCAGGCCGCACTGACCAGCCCGGCGCGGTTCCAGGGGCTGCTGCTGGCGTTCCTGGGCGTCATCGGGATCGTCAGCGGCACGCTCTATTTCGGCCGCTTCTGCCGGGATGTGCCGCTGCTGCAGGGGGCGACGGCGCAGTTCGTGTCGGCCTTCGTGACGGCCTCGGCCGGCGCCTGGCTGCTGGAGACGCCGCATGCCGATTGGACGTCCGGCGCCATCGAGGCCACGGCCTGGAACACCGTCATGGTGTCCTTGGGCGGCATGGGGCTTTACTTCCTGATGCTGGCCAAAGGCACCGCGGCCCGCACCAGCGCGAACTTCTATCTGGTGCCGGGGACCACCGCGCTGCTGGCCTGGGCCTTCACGAACGAGAGCCTGTCGAGCCTGGCGCTTGCCGGTCTGGTGGTCGCCTCGATCGGGTGCTGGCTGGTCAACGCGGGGCGCGGCGGCCGGCCTGAGATCAGGCGGGACAGTTCACCCAGAAGAAGCGACACCTGCGCCCTGCACCCGGTTGCCAGCGCAGGTGCTGCAGTGCAAAAATTTGCAAACCCACACCGAGTGCCGCCATGCCCCTGCACGTCGCCCTGACCCACAAGACGTCGTACCACTACGACCGCCTCGTCCCGCTCGGCCCGCAGACCATCCGCCTGCGCCCGGCGCCGCAGGCGCGCACCGCCCATCCTGTCGTACGAACTGACGGTCGAGCCGCAGCCGCATTTCCTCAACTGGCAGCAGGATCCGCAGGGCAATCATCTCGCCCGCGTCGTGTTCCCGGAGAAGGTCGACCATTTCGAGGTCACCGTCGATCTCGTCGCCGACATGGTGACGATCAACCCGTTCGACTTCTTCCTGGAACCCGAGGCCGAGACCTGGCCGTTCACCTACGACCCGATGCTCGACCAGGAACTCGCGCCGTTCCGCAAGGCCGACCCGCCGGGCCCGCTGCTGGCCGGCGCTGCTGGCCGAGCATCCCGCGCGAGCCGAAGCGCACGGTCGACCATGCTGGTCGCGCTGAACCAGCGCGATCCAGCAGCAAGATCGACTACATCGTCCGCATGGAGCCCGGCGTGCAGACGCCGGAGGAAACGCTGGCCGGCGGCCACGGCTCCTGCCGCGATTCCGCCTGGCTGCTGGTGCAGTTGCTGCGCCATCTCGGCTTCGCGGCGCGGTTCGTCTCCGGCTACCTGATCCAGCTCGCGCCGGACGTGAAGCCGCTGGAAGGCCCGCCGGGTCCGACCGCCGACTTCACCGATCTGCACGCCTGGGCCGAGGTCTATCTGCCCGGCGCCGGCTGGGTCGGGCTCGACGCGACCTCGGGCCTGTTCTGCGGCGAGGGCCACATCCCGCTCGCCGCCAGCCCCGATCCGATCTCCGCCGCGCCGATCACCGGCCTGGTGGAGAAGGCCGAGACCACCTTCGACTTCGAGATGACGGTCCGCCGCATCCTGGAAACGCCGCGGATCACGAAGCCGTATACCGAGGCGCAGTGGCAGGCGATCCTGGCGCGCGGCGCAGGCGGTCGATCGCGCGCTGACGCGGCAGCGACGTGCGCCTGACCATGGGCGGCGAGCCGACCTTCGTCTCCGCCACCGACCTGGACGCGCCGGAGTGGAACACCGACGCCTCGGGCCCGACCAAGCGCGCCTACGCCGACCGGCTGCTCCGCCGGCTGATGGACCGCTGGACCTCCGGCGCGGCGCTGCAATACGTCATGGGCAAGCAATATCCCGGCGAGCAACTGCCGCGCTGGGCGTTGCACTGCCATCTGGCGCGCGGATGGCGAGCCGGTGTGGCGCGATCCGGCGCTGTTCGCCTCCGAGGACGACACCGACGACGCGACCGCCGCCGAGGCCGCCGATTTCGCCGGCCGCCTGGCGGAACGGCTGCAGGTCGATCCGGGCCTGGTGATCCCGGCGTATGAGGACATCCATTACTATCTGTGGAGCGAGCACCGCCTGCCGGCCAACGTGCTGGCCGAGGATGCCAAACTGCGCGACCCGCTGGAACGCGCGCGGCTGGCCAAGGTGTTCGGCCAGGGCCTGCACAGCGCCGTCGGCAGCGTGTTGCCGCTGCGCCGGGTGATCGACAACGGCGTCGCGCCGCTGGCAGTCCGGCAAATGGTTCTTCCGCGCCGGCGAGATGTTCCTGGTTCCCGGCGACACCCCCATCGGCCTCCGCCTGCCGCTGGAAAGCATTCCCTGGGCTCGATCCCGAACACGATCGAGACCGACAGTCGAGCCCGATCCATTCGCGCCCGCGCGACCGCTTGCCGCCGCGCCAGGCGCTGCACGCATCGCCGGCGTCCGAGCCCGGCGCCGGACAGCGGCATCGAGGATTTCCGGCCGGTGCCGCAGGAACTGCCGGTCATCGGCCAGGGCGAGCCCGAGCTGGTGCGCACCGCCCTGGCGGTCGAGCCGCGCGACGGCAAGATGCACGTCTTCTTGCCGCCGCTGTTCGCGGTCGAGGACTGGCTGGACCTGACTCGCCGCCGTCGAGGAAACCGCCGCGGAAACCGGCCGCACGGTCGTTCTGGAAGGCTATCTGCCGCCGGAGGACGAGCGGCTGACTGCATTTCTCCGTCACCCCCGATCCCGGCGTGATCGAGGTCAACGTCCACCCGGTCGAAACTGGGCCGAACAGATCACGCAGACCGAGGAACTGTACGAGGAAGCGCGCCACGTCGGCCTGGCGACGGAGAAGTTCAACCTCGACGGCCGCCATGTCGGCACCGGCGGCGGCAATCACGTGGTGATGGGCGGCGCCGTCGCCGGCGGACTCGCCGTTCCTGCGCCGGCCCGATCTGCTGAAGTCGTTGCTGGGCTTCTGGCACAACCATCCCAGCCTGTCGTTTCTGTTCAGCGGCCAGTTCATCGGCCCGACCAGCCAGCATCCGCGCGATCGACGAGGCGCGGCAGGACAGCCTCGCGGAACTGGAGATCGCGTTCTCGCAGATCCAGCGCCGAGCGAGCCGGTGCCGCCCTGGATGACCGACCGGCTGTTCCGCAACATCCTGACCGACATGACCGGCAACGCGCATCGCACCGAGTTCTGCATCGACAAGCTGTACACGCCCGGATTCGCCTCCGGCCGGCGCGGCCTGGTGGAGTTCCGCGCGCTGGAGATGCCGCCGCACGCCCGCATGGCGGCGGCGCAGATGCTGCTGATGCGCTCCGCCGTCGCCGCGTTCTGGGAGCATCCGTACGAGCGGCAGCTGATCCGCTGGGGCACCCGCGTGCACGACGATTTCATGCTGCCGCACTACGTCGAGCGGGATTTCGCCGACGCGCTGGACGAACTGCAGCGCGCTGCGGCTATCGCGCTCGATCCGGCGTGGTTCGCGCCGCATCTGGCGTTCCGCTTCCCGCATATCGGTCCGGTCGCGGTGCACGACGCCGAGGTGGAACTGCGCGCCGCGCTGGAACCCTGGCACGTGCTGGGCGAGGAAACCGGCGGCCGGCGGCACGGTGCGTTACGTCGACAGCTCGGTCGAGCGGGTGCAGGCGCGGGTGTCCGGCTGGGTCGACGAACGCTTCGTCCTGGCCTGCAACGGCCGCGCGGTGCCGCTGAGCGCCACCGACCGCGAGGGCGAGTTCGTCGGCGGCGTGCGCTTCAAGGCGTGGAACCCGCCGAGCGCGCTGCATCCGACGATCGGCGTGCATGTGCCGCTGGTGTTCGACGTGTTCGACCGCTGGAGCGGGCGTTCGCTTGGCGGAATGACCTATCACGTCGCGCATCCCGGCGGGCGGCATTACGAGCACCGCCCGGTCAACGCCAACGAGGCCGAGGCGCGGCGGCGCGCGCGGTTCTTCCCGTTCGGGCACACGCCGGGCGAGATGCCGGAGCCGGTCGTGACGCGGTCGCGCGAGCATCCGCGGACGCTGGATTTGCGGCGGGTTTAGGGGGCGTCACGCGCTGCTCGTCCGCTGGATGTGATGTTCACCGTCATGGTCGGGCTTGTGCGACATTTGCGGGGCTGGGGTGGTTTCGGCTCCGCGAAAGCCTCAACACGGAGCCGGCCCGCAAGCGGGCCTTGGACGGAGGAAGCCGGAGGGCACGGAGGCGTTGCTTCACGGCGGGTTGGGAATGCAAGCCGCTTTGTGGTGTGATTTACGCTGAGCATTTCAGAGCGCTTCGCGCGTTACGAAGTCCGTACTCGACTCAGCCGGAACAATACAGGCTGCCGAAGGCAGCAAATATAAGTCCTTCCTGCAACCAGCCGGCCAGACCCTGTCCCCGCGACGCTCCGTGCCCTTCGTATCCTCCGTACAAGGCCCGCTTGCGGGCCGTCTCCGTGTTTTCTTTTGTCCCAAGCCGATCGCCGCACCGGCCAACCGGCAACCGGCCAATCGGTAAGATGCGATACCGGACAGAAGCGGCACGAGGCCGGTCATGACAGATGAGTGGGGCCGCCCGCTGATATTACACTTACGCCGCCTGCGCTACGCGCGTCGCTAGCCTGGCCCGCACGGCCTCCAGCTCCGGCCCGTGCACCACGAGCGGCGCACACCCCTCGGCCTCCCACACCGCCGCGAGGTTCGGTGCCGGGGTGGAGAAATCCGGGAACAGCCCGACGGGCGATGCATTCGAGAAATTCGAGCGATCGCCGATATCCAGATAGGACTCCGTCTCCAGCCCTTCCGCCAGGATGATGTCGTGGCGAGGCAGCTCGACGTGGAAATAGCTCACCGCGTCCACTTGCACCTGCCGGATCGTCGTGCCGTTCACCAGGCAGCGGGCGGGGATCAGCACCTCATTCACGTAGATCGCGTGATCCGGGCTGACCCGTAGGTCGCGCTCCGGCAGGCCGGGGCCGAAGGTGTGGGCATCGATCTGGATCGGCCAGACCTGTCGCGGCCGTGGATGACGCGTGCAGTCGATCTGCCGCCTTCCCATCCAGATCACCGGCTGGGCTTCGCCGGATGCGCTGGTCACCGCCATGCCGGGCTGGAGCGTCTCGACCGCCACGTCGCCCCGCTTGGTGCGGATCAGCGTCCCCTCGGTGAAGCAAGGCACGGTCAACTGCGTTGCACCGCCCGTCACCGCAAAGGACACGGCCAGGGAACCACTGAGCTGGATCGTCACGGCCGGCGCATCGCTGCGCAGCACCGACAGGACGTTGCCGGTGCTGAGCGAAAGGCCGACCGTGTCGGTGACCCCGGACAGGATCACCGTATCGCCGGCGGAGAAGCCGCCGAGTGTGCCTTCGAACGTCGTGGGATCGGCGATCGTCAGGACATCGCGACTGCCGGCGAGCGCCACGGTCTCACCCGTAACGACGGTCCCGCCGACCGACCAGGTGGCACCGGAATCGACCAGGACTTCGCCGAAATCGAGGAACTGGGTGCCAAGCCCGCTGAGCGTGCCGGCGGACGATCCCGACGCCAGCTCCAGCACGCTGTAGACCGCGCCGCCGATCGTATCGTTTGCATTGACAATACCGGTGAAGCTGGCGCTCGGGTAAACGACGACCCGATTGGCGTTCCCCGACCGGGCGGCGTCGAACGCATACTCGGTGGCAAAGATCGAGCCTTTGTTGATCAGCGTCGTGTTGCCATAATATGCGACGATGCCGAAGGCGCCGCCACTGATCAGCCCGCTGGGGCCGTTGTAGATCACGCCGGGGCCGTGCAGCCACACGCCGGCGCCGTCGCCCAGCACGTCGTTCGCCAGGATGACACCCTGATTGATGACCGTCCCGCCGATCGCCTGGGTGAGTGACGCGCCGATCTGCACGCCCTTCCAGGTGGAGCTGATCTCTCCGCCCGCGGCGTTGGTGATGGTGCCACCGTCGGCCAGGGCGACGCCCGCGCCGTATTGGAAGTAGGTGCTGCTGATCGAACCCTGGTTGAAGACGGTGCCGGTGGCGTTGTTGATGTCGACACCGAATTGGTTGCCTGAAATGACACCGGCGTTCGATACCGAACCGCCATCATCCAGCAGGACACCGATCGACGTCCCGGTTGGTCCTGCGGTGATCAGGCCGGAGTTGGTAACGGTCGAAGGCGCGCTGAATGCCTGGACACCGATCGCGGTGCCGTAGATCGAACCTTGGTTGACCACGGTGCCGGCGGTCGCGGTCGTGCCCGTTGCGATATCGACACCGACAAACCGGGACGTGATCAGGCCGGAACCGTGGTTGACGATGTATCCGCCGCTATCCGTCAGCACGCCGGCGGCCGCCGTCGTCAACTGGCTTATGATCGTGCCGGAATTATCGACCTCCGCGAGACCGATAATGCGCACCCCGAAGCGATCACCGTCGACAAGTCCCCCTTTCTGGTTCGTCACGGAGCCGTCTGATTTAAGGACGACGCCCGCATAGGTAGATCCGATCAGGCTGCCGCTGTTCACCACCGTGCTGGCAACGGTGCCGGCGGCGAAGAGTCCGTCATAGCCGCCGCTAAAGGTGCCTTGCGATTGGTTGGTGACGCTGCCCCCGGCGGCCAGCACAGCACCGGCCGCCTTCACGCCGGAGATCTGGCCGTCGTTGGTGATCGACGTTACTCCGAACGTGTAAACGCCGGCGACCCCGCCGCTGATGGAGCCGGTATTGGTGACGATGGCGCCTTTGTTGGTGTAAATACCGTCCAGGGCGCCGAAAATATATCCGCCGGCATTGTCAATGACCGGGTTTGAATTATCGAAGAGGAGTCCGTCGCTGAAGCCGCTGCCGGGAACGTTGCCAATGATCGTGCCGAAGTTCGTGACCGTCCATGGAACCGGAAACGTGCTTGCGATGCCGAAACCGTAATAACCGGAGGTGTATGAGATCCGGACGCCCGGCTCGACCGTGATCGGGTTCTGCGCGGCATTTTCAACAAAGATACCGACCGTCTGGCTCGCGGTAATGTTCAGTCCGCTCATGTATATCCTCGGTTTGGTACGCCACGCGGGGGGCACCATTTGGGGGAATCGCTTACGGGATTATTTGTTTCGAATGTGAATAAATATCTGAGTTTCTATTTCGTAAACTGCAACGGTTGGACAGGATGACGACCAATTCCTATCCATCAAAAATTAATTTACCCTTAACGAATCCCGAGGAGGCGACGTATGCCATTGCAGGTCAAGGAAATCGGCAGCTTTCACGTCGGCGGCCACAATGCAACGCTGACCGGCCTGCCCCCACGCTCCATGGTGCTGACCAAAGGCGCCGCACCCCGCACGTTCCCGACCGATGGCGATTTCGAGACCGGACAGATGTACGCCCAATATGTCCGTCTGGTGGACCCCAAGGCCCGATTCCCGCTGCTGCTCTGGCACGGCGGCGGCATGACCGGAGTCACCTGGGAAACCAAGCCCGACGGCAATCCCGGCTGGCAGTCCTGGTTTTTGCACGCCGGCCATGACGTTTTCGTATCGGACGCCATGGAGCGAGGCCGCGCCTCCTGGTCCCGCTTTCCCGAAATCTACGCCGATGCGCCGCATTTCCGCTCCAAGCTGGAGTCCTGGGAGATGTTCCGCTTCGGCCCACCCGGCTCCTACCCCGCTCGGCAGGCCTTTCCGGGCATGCTGTTCCCGGTCGATTGCTTCGACCAGTTCGCCAAGCAGGTCGTGCCACGCTGGGCCAGCAACGATGCGTCCATTCAGGCGGCCTATGACGCCTTGGTCGGTAAGGTCGGTCCCTGCGTCGTCGTCACCCACAGCCAGGGCGGGAACTTCGGCTACAACGCGGCCCTCCATGCGCCGACGACGGTGCGGGCGGTCGTGGCGGTGGAGCCGTCAGGCGCCCCGGATCCGGATGGGCTGAACCTGAGCGTGCTGCGCGACGTGCCGCATCTGCTCGTCCTGGGCGACTACCTGGACGACAATCCGCACTGGCAGGCGTATCTGCGGCAGGTGCACCGATACGCCGATGCACTGCGCGCCGCCGGCGGCACCGCCGACATCATCGACCTTCCCGCACTCGGTATCCGCGGGAACTCCCACTTCCCGATGATGGACAGCAACTCGGATGCGGTGGCGCAGCTTGTGCAGGACTGGATGACGCGCGTTGGCCTGATGCGCTGAAGGCGTAGCCGCCGGCGAGGAAGAACAGGCTCGACAGGCCCTGCTTGTCGTGATGCGTGCCCTGGAAGCGACGGCACGTTAGAGCGGCTGACTGGAATCGCCCCTCCCCGTCATGGCCCGGCTTGACCGGGCCATGACGGGCCAGTGAGGCCAGTTTCTCGCCGCGCGTCCTCCGCTGATGGAGATGACCCGGTCAAGCCGGGCCATGACGGGTTTTTCCAGGCGGCATCGACACGGGCCGTCGGTTCGCTGATTGCGGCAGAAGGCGTGGATGGCGAGCCTTCGCCCGCCGTGAAATGTCGGCGCCAATCACGCGCCTTCCAGTTCCTCCCGCAGCATCTCCAGTGTCAGCCACTGCTCCTCCGCCTCGGCCAGCTTCGCCTGTGCGGCCTCCAACGCCTTCGTCGCCTCGGCGAACCGAGCCGGCTGCTTGCTGTAGAGGTCCGGATCGGCCAGGACGGCATTCAGGCGCGCGATCTGAGTCTCCAGTTCCGCCATCTGGCCGGGCAGCGTCTCCAGCGCGTGCTTGTCCTTGAAGCTCAGCTTCCGGGACGTGGGCTTCGCCGCCGGAGCGGGCTTCGGCTTTTCCGCCGCACGCGCAGCGGGCTTCGCCACGCGCAGGTCCTGGCCTCTCAAAGGGCCCCTTTGGGCCAGCATGTCGGAATAGCCGCCGGCATACTCGACCCAGCTTCCGTCGCCCTCGGACGCGATCACCGACGTCACCACGCGATCGAGGAAGTCGCGGTCGTGGCTCACCAGCAGGACGGTGCCGCTGTACTCTGCCAGCCGCTCCTGCAGCAGTTCCAGCGTCTCCAGGTCCAGGTCGTTGGTCGGTTCGTCCAGCACCATCAGGTTGGACGGCTGCGCGAACGCCATCGCCAGCGTCAGCCGGCCCCGTTCCCCGCCCGACAGCACGCCCACCGGCGTGTTCGCCTGTTCGGGCGCGAACAGGAAGTCCTTCATGTAGCTCATGACATGCCGGTTCTGGCCGTTCACCGTCACCGTATCGCCCTTGCCGCCGGTCAGCGTCTGCACCAGCGTCCGGTCGGGATCGAGGCCGTCGCGCCGCTGGTCCAGCGTCACCTCGGCCAGGTTGGTGCCGAGCTTCACCGACCCGGTATCTGGTGCCAGCTTGCCGGTCAGCATGTTCAGCAGCGTTGTCTTCCCCGCACCGTTCGGGCCCGACGATGCCCAGCCGGTCGCCGCGGATCACGCGGGTGGAGACATCGCGCACCACCGTCCGTCCGTCGAATGCCTTCGACACGTCCTCGGCCACGATGACCAGCCGGCCGGAGATATCCGCCTCGGCCGCCTCCAGTCTCACCTTGCCGACGGCCGCGCGCTGTTCCTTGTGCCGCTTGCGCAGCGAGTGCAGGTCCGCCAGCCGCTTGACGTTGCGCTTGCGCCGCGCCGTGACGCCGTAGCGGAGCCAGTCTTCCTCCATGACGATCTTGCGGCCCAGCTTGTGGCGTTCGAGTTCTTCCTGCTCCAGCACCTGGTCACGCCAGGCCTCGAAATGCGCGAATCCCTGGTCGAGCACGCGGCGTTATGCCGCGGTCGAGCCAGACGGTGGCGCGCGACATCCGCTCCAGCATGCGGCGGTCGTGGCTGATCAGCACGATGCCGGAGCGCATGGTGGCGAGTTCGGCTTCCAGCCACTCGATGCCCGGAAGGTCGAGGTGGTTGGTCGGCTCGTCCAGCAGCAGGATGTCCGGTTCGGGTGCCAGGACGCGGGCGAGCGCAGTGCGACGTGCCTCGCCGCCGGACAAATGGGCGGGGTCCTCGGTGCCGGTCAGGCCCAGCTGTTCCAGCAGGTAGCCGGCGCGGTAGCGGTCGGTGGCGGCGGCGTCGGCCATGCCGGCCTCGACATAGGCCAGCGTGGTGTCGAAGCCTCCGAAGTCAGGTTCCTGCGGCAGGTATCGGATGGTGGCGCCGGGTTGGGCGAAGCGGCGGCCGGCGTCTGGTTCGATCAGGCCGGCGGCGATCTGCAGCAGGGTGGACTTGCCGGAGCCATTGCGGCCGACCAGGCAGACGCGGTCACCGGCGGTGACGGAAAGCGAGGCGCCGGTCAGCAGCGGCGTGGCGCCGAAGGTCAGGGCGATGTCTTGCAGCGCGAGAAGGGGCGGGGGCATGGCGGTGATTTAGCCTGCGGAACCTACCGGGCCAACCGCGCCATTCAAATTGGCTCGACATGCGCATGGAAAAGGTCAATCATATGCGCATGGGACTTTATCAGACCTCGGCGCCCCGGCGAGCGGTCAATCTAACCCTCAACAGTGACCTTGTTACCAAGGCCCGGGCTGAGGGCCTGAATATCTCCGCCTTGGCCGAACAGGCCGTTGCGGCGGCTCTGGTGCGCAAGGCGCGTGAGAAGCTCGAAGCTGAGGTCGCTCAGGCCTGCCGGGTCCACGAACAGTATCTGGAGGAATATGGCAGCCTGAGCGACGCTGTAACCCGCCACGACAATGCCGCTGGGTAATCCGCGCTGGCTGGATGTCGTGCGGCATCGCATACGCGGCTATCGCGTACCATTTCTGCTGATCCTCCAGCACCATGACGTGCCGGCTCCGACGCGCCTGGCTGCGCCGGTCACGCCGGCCTTGCCGGGCGACGTCGATGTCCTGGCGCCGAGGATCAGCATTGGCGGGCAGGAATTCCGCGTACGGCTGCTGGACACCAGCGCGGTGAGCCGGACGTTGTTTACGGAGGTCGAGGCCTCCGCTACCGAAATCTCCGACAGCATCTCAGCTTCGCTGGACATTATTCTGCACGGCTATCCAGTGGGGCTGCCACTCTGACCTATCTCTCCCAGTAGCCACATCGCACTCAACTTGCTCTTCAGCGCGAGATCGGGAACCCCAAGAACCGAAATACCGTGTGACCGTTAAGGCGGCGCGCCTGCGCTTACCAACGATTTGGCTTGCAGCAGCCTTTGCCCGGACCCATTGCTGCTGGCCATCCTGAGGTTGCCCGATGTACGGCGCCCGTGATTACCAGCGACTGCTATTTCCCGAAATGAGACCGCCTGTCCCCCTGCGCCCAAAGCCCTTATAGTAGGGCTTATCAGGAGCGACCTTGCCATGATCCGCCAACCGGACCCCAAACCCGAGATCCTCGCCCGCCGCGCCGACATCGTCGCCGGCCTGCGAGCCCTGCTGCCGGAAACCGGCGTCATCGCCGAGGACGATCCGCCTCAAACCCTACGAGACCGACGGCCTGTCCGCCTACCGCCAGCCCCCGCTCGCCGTTGCGCTGCCGGAGACCACCGAGCAGGTCGCCGCGGTCCTGCGCTTCTGCCATGAAAACGGCGTGCGGGTCGTCCCACGCGGTGCCGGCACGTCGCTGTCCGGCGGAGCGCTGCCGCTGGCGGACGCCGTTGTCGTCGGCATGATGCGGATGAACCAGATCCTGGAGGTCAACTACCCCGACCGTTCGCAGTCGTGCAGGCCGGGGTGACCAATATCGGCATCACCAATGCCGTCTCCGCCGATGGGTTCTTCTATGCGCCCGACCCGTCCAGCCAGCTCGCCTGCATGATCGGCGGCAACGTCAACATGAACTCGGGCGGCGCGCATTGCCTGAAATACGGCGTCACGGCCAACAACCTCCTCGGCCTGAAGGTGGTCACCATCGATGGCCAGATCCTCGACATCGGCGGCACCCATCTCGACGCCGCCGGGTATGACTGGCTGGGCCTGCTGACCGGCAGCGAGGGCCAGCTCGTCGTCGTCACCGAAGTCATCGTCCGCATCCTCCGTTCTCCCGAAGGCGCTCGGGCGATGCTCGCTGCTTTCAAATCGAACGAAATCGCCGGTGCCTGCGTCGACTGCGATCATTTCATCCGGTATCATCCCGGTGGCGCTGGAGTTCATGGACCGCCCGGCCATCCACGCCTGTGAGGCCTTCGCCCATGCCGGCTACCCGCTCGACGCCGAGGCGATGCTGATCATCGAGGTCGAAGGCAGCACCGAGGAGCAGGACCGCCTGCTGAGCCAGCTCAAGGACATCTGCAACGACTTCGATCCGATCAGCCTGAAAGTCTCGCAGTCGCCCGAGGAATCGCTGGCGATCTGGAAAGGCCGCAAGGGCGCGTTCGGTGCCATCGGCCGGATCAGCCCGGATTACCTGTGTATGGACGGCACCATCCCGACCAGCCAGTTGCCGCATGTGCTGCGCCGTATCCAGGAGATGTCCGACAGTTACGGCCTGAAAGTCGCCAATATCTTCCACGCCGGCGACGGCAACCTGCATCCGCTGATCATGTTCGACGCCAACGACCCGAGCAGCTTCCAGCAAGGCGGAACATTTCGGTGCCGATATCCTGACGCTCTGCGTCGAGGTCGGCGGCTGCCTGACCGGCGAGCATGGTGTCGGCATCGAAAAGCGCGACCTGATGCCGGTGCAGTTTCGGCCGCACGAACTCGACCAGCAGCGCCGGCTGAAATCGGCGTTCGATCCCGACTGGCTGCTGAACCCCAGCAAGGTCTTCCCGCTGACCGAGGCGGCATGATCCCCGCCACCGAACAGGACGTCGCGGCCGCGGTGGCGGATGCCGTCGCCGCGCAAGGAACCGCTGCTGGTCCAGGGCAACGGCACCAAAGCCGGTATGCTGCGCGCCGGTGCAGGCGGCGCGTACGCTGTCCACCGCCGGCCTGTCCGGCATCAGCCTCTACGCGCCGAAGGAACTGATCATCTCCGCCCAGGCGGGAACGCCGTTGCACCGAGATGGAAGATGCGCTCGCCGCCGCCGGCCAGTATCTGATCGCCGAACCGCCCGACCTGTCGGCGCTGTTGGGGACCAGCGGGAAGCCGCAGACGCTTGGGCGGCGTCGTTGCGACCAATCTGTCGGGGCCTCGGCGCGTCGCCTGGGGGGCGATGCGCGACCATGTCATGGGCGTTCGCGCGGTGACCGGACGGGCCGAGGTCATCCGTTCCGGCGGGCGGGTGCTGAAGAACGTCACCGGCCTCGACCTGTGCAAGCTGCTGACCGGCAGCCACGGCACGCTGGGCATCATCACCGAGATCACGCTGAAGGTCCTGCCGGCGCCGGAGGCCACCGGCACGCTGGTGCTGCCTGGCCTGGACGCGGCGAACGCGGTGGCGCGTGCTGTCCGATGCGCTTGGTTCGCCCTACGGCGTCTCCGGCGCCGCCTGGCTGCCGGCCGAGGCGGCGGCCCGCATCGACGCCCCGGTGCCGGCCGGACAATCTGTCACGCTGATCCGCATCGAGGAGTTCTCGCCGTCGGTCACCTATCGTCTCGGCCGCCTGCGTGACCAGTTCGACCAGCCGAATGCCGCGATCCTGGATACGGCCGCCTCGCGGACGCTGTGGAAAGCCGTGCGCGACGCCCATCCGCTTGCGCCGGGGGAGGCGATCTGGCGGGTTTCGGTGCGTCCGTCGGCTGGGCCGCGCGTGCTGGAGGCGGTCGAACCGTTCGGTGTCTCCGGCTTCCTCGATTGGGGCGGCGGTCTGGTCTGGCTGTCGGGACCGGCGGCGTTTCCGGTGCAGGCAGCGATCGAGAAAGCCGTGGGCGCGACGGGCGGCACCTGGACGCTGATGCGTGCGCCCGAGGCGTTTCGCGGGTCAGTCCGAGCGGTGCCGGATGAGGCGCCGGCGCTGGCGCGCATCCGGCAGGAGGTGAAGTCCGCCATGGACCCGGCCGGCATCCTCAATCCCGGACGCATCTACGCAGGGGCCTGAGTGTGATCACGATTTCGCCGTTCTTCATCATCCCGTTTTTCATTGCCGCCGCGGCACTCTCGGCCTGGCAGCACGTGCGGATGGCCCGAGCGAACCCGTTCGCCGGGATCCAGCTCTGGCTGATGCTGTTTTGCATCGTGATGATGCTGGTGGTGAATTTTCTCGACCGGCGCAATCCCAATCCCTGGCTGACGGTGCTGTTCTTCGTGGTCGCCGTCGCCACCTTCCTCTTCGCTCTGCGCCAGAACCGCATGGTCCCGCCGAGACAACTTTCCAGGTAGCCGCCTTGCAGACCAATTTCACCGCCGAACAACTTCGCGACCCGGATATCGAATCCTCGAACCGCGTCCTGCGCACCTGCGTGCATTGCGGCATGTGCACCGCCACCTGCCCGACCTTCGTGCTGCTCGGTGATGAACTCGACAGTCCGCGCGGGCGCATCTACCTGATCAAGGACATGCTGGAGAACGGCCGTCCCGCGACCGAGGAGGTCGTGCGGCACGTCGATCGTTGCCTGTCCTGCCTGTCCTGCATGACGACCTGTCCGTCGGGCGTGAACTACATGCACCTGGTCGATCACGCCCGCACCTATATCGAGAACACCTATCGCCGCCCGTGGGCCGAACGGGTGCTGCGATCGTATGCTGGGCGTGCTGTTGCCGCGGCCGGCGCTGTTCCGGCTGGCGCTGTTCGGGGCCCGACTGGCGCGGCCTCTGGCGCGCCTGATCCCGGGCCGGTCGATGCTGGCGCAACGGCTGCGCGCGATGCTTTCACTCGCGCCCGCCAGCCTGCCGCCCGCCAGCCCGGTGGAGATCCCCAAGGTCTATCCTGCCATCGGCGAACGCAAGGCGCGCGTGGCACTGCTGGCCGGCTGCGCGCAGCAGGTGCTGATGCCGCGGATCAACGAAGCGACGATCCGGCTGCTGACCCGCCTCGGCGTCGAGGTGGTGGTCGCCGAGGGCGCCGGTTGCTGCGGCGCGCTGAACCATCATATCGGACAGCATGATCGGGCCATGGCGCTGGTCAAAGCGAATATCGAGGCCTGGACGAAGGTGAAGGACAATGGCGGCCTGGACGCGGTGGTGATCAATGCGTCGGGTTGCGGCACGACGGTGAAGGATTACGGCTTCATGTGCCGCACCCAGCCGGAACCGCTGAAATCCGCAGGCCGAGGCGATTGCCGCGATGACCGTGGACATCACCGAGTTCCTGACCCGCTTCGGCTACGAGCCCACCCGCAACGCGCCGGAACTGACCGTCGCGTATCATTCGGCCTGCAGTCTCCAGCACGGTCAGCAGGTCACCGCGCAGCCGAAGGCGCTGCTGGCCAAGGCCGGATTTCGCGTCGTCGAGCCGCGGGAGCCGCATCTCTGCTGCGGTTCGGCGGGCACCTACAACCTGCTGCAGCC
The DNA here is from genome assembly GCA_963771475.1 of uncultured Alphaproteobacteria bacterium. GTDB lineage: Bacteria > Pseudomonadota > Alphaproteobacteria > Acetobacterales > Acetobacteraceae > Rhodopila. The sequence goes on from CAVYTN010000007.1 coordinate 343,667, forward strand.
GGAGATCGCCGGGCGGCTGCGCGAACGCAAGCTGGGCAACCTGAAAGCGACGAAGCCCGATCTGATCGCGGCCGGCAATATCGGCTGTATCACCCAGCTTTCCGGCGATGGCGTGCCGGTGGTGCACACCGTCGAACTGCTCGACTGGATGACCGGCGGTCCGCGGCCGCCCCAGGTGCCCGCCTGACATGCGCCGCGCCGTCCCGATCCTCTGCGCACTTATGCTGCTGGGATCGGCGGCAGCCGGCCGAGCGCAATCCGCGGCGGAATCGAAAGCCGATATCAACGCGCTGCTGAACGCGCTGAAGGCCGCACCGAACGAGCAGACCGCATCGTTGCTGGAAGACCGGCTGCAGCGCGTCTGGCTCCGTTCGGGGTCCGCGGTCACGACCCTGCTCATGAGCCGGGGCCTGCGCTCCCTGAAGGCGGAGCAGTACGAGGAGGCGATCGACAGCTTCACCGATGCGATCACGCTGAAGCCCGACTTCGCCGAGGCCTTCCACCAGCGCGCCATCGCCCGTTACCAGGCCGGGGACACGCCCGGCGCCGTCGCCGATCTGGGCGAGACGGTGCGGCTGGAGCCGCGCAATTTCCTCGCCTACCGCGTCCTCGCCGACATCGCCTCGGCGCGGGAGGACTGGAAGGCGGCCTATCTGGCCTGGCAGAAGGTGCTGGAGATCGACCCGCAAACCCAGGGCGGCCAGGAGCGGCTGCGGGACTTGAAGGTGAAGGCGGTGGGCGAGGAGCTCTGACCTGCGGTCAGGAGTCCTGCACTGCGGCCCAGGATCTCGCCCGCCCGATCGGCTGGATGCCCACGATATAGCCGCCGGCCGCGGCGGCCAGCCGGCTGCAGATCCGACCGTTCCACGATCAGATCGGCGTTCGGGCCGCAATCGCCGCTGTTGGGCGCGGTGCGTTCGCCGGCCCAGTGCATCCGGTAGCTCTCGCCCTCCGATGCGAGGCGGGCCTCGGTCACCAGGGAGCCGCCGTAGCGGCGCAGCGTATTGAGGTCGAGGATGCAGCCGAACTGGTTCGGGCGGTGCACGGCGATGCGGCCGGATGGCAGGACGGCACCGGTGCCGATCGGTCCGGGGGCCGGCTCGAAGGCGATGATATCGCCCACGGACACGGCATCCGGCGCCGCATGGCCCAACTCGGCGATCAACAGGGCGGCCGCCAGCGCGACGCCGCCGACCATCAGGGAATTCGCTAGAGCATGATGACATCGCTTTCGCTCAGCCATCCTGCTCCAGGTGTTTGTTTGATCGCGTGATTCAGACCTCCGGCGATTCCGCCTCCGGTCATCACGCTTTGACTGCGATGAAACGCTCCGCTTCAGGCGCACGGGCCGCTCCGTTGTGGATGTGTCGCCGCGTCTCGCGGCGGGGAGTTTCGCCACCAGAAGGCGGCCGGGTCCCCGTCGTTCTAGTGGCGAGATATTTCCCAACGGTTAACGGCGCTCAGCGTTCCCATGCCGGTGCGTCTGCACGATCAAGAAACGGAGGCTGCCTCGATCCGGGCGAGGGACTCCGTCTTGCCGAGGGCAACGAGCGTCGCGTCGATCCCCGGACTGACGGTGCTGCCGGTCAGCGCAACACGCAGCGGCTGAGCCACCTGACCGAGTTTCAGCCCCTTCGCCTCGGCGAAGGCCCGCAGCGCGGCATCGACGGCCGGTACGGTGAATTCGGTTTGCGCCAGGGCCTGGCCGACATCCCGCAACATGGTTTTTGCGTCGGGCGTCAGCACCGCCTGGGCCTTCGGGTCCGGCTGCTGCGGGCGGGCGAGGAAGACAGCGGCGTTCGCGAGTTCGACCAGGGTCTTGGCACGCTCCTTCAGCGCCGGCATCAGCGCGCGCACGCGATCGGCGGTCTCCGGCGGCAGGGAGAGGTCGGGCTTCTTCGCCAGCCGCTCCATCACCTCCTGCGTCAGCCGGTCGTCGTCGGCGCCGCGGATATAGATGCCGTTCAGGTTGAGCAGCTTGGCATAGTCCATCCGCGATGCGCCGCGGTTGACGTCGACGATGTCGAACAGGCGGATGGCTTCCTCGCGGCCGACGACTTCCAGGTCGCCGTGCGACCAGCCCAGGCGCATCAGGTAGTTGCACAGCGCCTCGGGCAGGTAGCCGTGTTCCTGAATTCCAGGGCGAATTGCGCGCCGTGGCGCTTGGACAGTTTCTTGCCGTCCTCGCCGTGGATCAGCGGGATATGGGCGAAGCGCGGCAGGTCCCAGCCCATGGCCGCGATAGACCTGGATCTGGCGGAACGTGTTGGTCAGATGGTCGTCGCCGCGGATCACATGGGTGATCCCCATGTCGTGGTCGTCCACCACCACCGAGTGGTTATAGGTCGGCGTGCCGTCGCTGCGCAGGATGATCATGTCGTCCAGTTCGGCGTTGGCGACGCGGACGGTGCCCTGCACCAGGTCCTCCAGCACCGTCTCGCCGTCGCGCTGGCGTCTTCAGGCGGATCACCGGCTTGACGCCGGGCGGGGCGTCCTTCGGGTCGCGGTCGCGCCAGCGCCCGTCATAGCGCCAGACGCGCTTTTCCTTCATCGCCTGTTCGCGTTCGGCGGCGAGTTCCTCGGGCGTCGCGTAGCAGTGATAGGCGTTGCCGCTCTCCAGCAGCTGGCGCGCGACCTCGGCGTGGCGGGCCATGCGGGTCGACTGGAACACCGTCTGCCCGTCGCGGTCCAGGCCCAGCCAGTCCAGGCTTTCGATGATGCCCCGCGTCGCCTCCTCGGTGCTGCGTTCGCGGTCGGTGTCCTCGATGCGCAGCAGGAACTCGCCGCCCATGTGCCGGGCGTAGAGGTAGTTGAACAGCGCGGTGCGGACCCCGCCGATATGCAGCGGGCCGGTCGGGCTGGGGGCGAAGCGGGTGCGGACGGTCATGGCATGCGATCCAGATCATGTTTCCACGGACGTGCAATCGGCGACGGCCCGTGGTGGTCGGGTGCGAGCCGGTGCCGAATTGGGCGGACCGTGGTGTAGCACGCCGGTTCACTTTTTGTAGACGCTTCCCCGCTAGGCTGCCCCGCATGAGGCTGATCGCTGCGTTGCGGGACTGGCTGGAGCAGGAGCGCGAGCGCCTGCCGCTCTGGCTGCCTGTCTTCATGGGCGCAGGCGTGCTGGCCTATTACGACCTGCGGTTCGAGCCTGCCTTGTGGATCGGCCCCGCTACCTGTGCCGCGACGATCCTGGCCGCGGTGCTGCTGCCCGCCGGCCGGCTGCTGCTGGCGCCGGTCGCCGCGGTGGCGCTGGGGTTCGCGGCCGGGCAGGTCGCGACCGCGCGTGCCCCGCCGATCGAAACCGGCTTGCCATCCCGAGCGACGGTCGTGACCGGGGTGGTTGCGGCGGTGGAGCGTCTGCCGGAGGGGCGGCGGGTGACCCTGGCCGGTGCATCCCTGGACGGCGCTGCCCCGTTGCGGCGGCTTGCGCGTTTGCGGCTGCGCCAGAGCGACGAGGGGACGCTGGCTGCGGGCGACTCGATCCGCGTGCGTGCCCTGCTGCGTCCGCCCGGCATGCCGGCCTATCCGGGGGCATGGGACCTGCAGCGTGATGCGTATTACAGCGGTCTCGGCGCCTCCGGCTTCGCCCTCACCGACATCGAGCGCACCCAGACCGCTCGCCCGGCGCTGACCTCGCGCCTGGTGCAGGCGCTGCGGGAGGTCATCGCCGAACGCGTCACCGCGGTGATCCCCGGCGCGTCGGGCGCCTTCGCGGTCACGCTGCTGACCGGCGCGTCGATGGCGATTCCGGAGGCGGACCACGCGGCGTTCCGCGATTCCGGCCTGGCGCATCTGCTGGCGGTGGCGGGGCTGCATATCGGCATCGTCATGGGCTTCGTGCTGGCGGTCGCACGGTTCGGCTTCCGGTGCAGCGAGCATGCGTCGTCTGTTCTGGCCGACGAAGAAGCTTTCGGCGCTGTGCGCGCTGGCGGGCGGCGGGGCGTATATGGTGCTGACCGGCATGCATGTGCCGATCGTGCGCAGCTTCGTCATGGCCGGCCTGTTCACCATCGCCGTGCTGGCCGATCGCCGTCCGGTGTCGATCCGCGGCCTGGCGCTGGCTGGCGATGGTGCTGATGCTGCTGTCGCCGCAGAAGGTGCCGGACGTATCGTTTCAAATGAGCTTTTCTGCCGTCCTGGCGCTGATCGCCGGCTACGAGGCGCTGCGACCCTGGTTGCGGCGGCTGCATGGACGAAGTTGGGGGCGGCGTTTCGCGTCGCATTGCGTGGCGCTGGCGCTGACCAGCGCGCTGGCCGGGTCCGCCTCGGCACCGTACGGGGCGTATCATTTCGGTCACGTGCAGGTCTACTTCGTCCTGGCGAACATGATCGCCGTGCCGTTGACGGCGCTGTGGGTGATGCCGGCGGGCATGATCGCGCTGGTGCTGATGCCGCTGCATCTGGAGGCGCTGGCCCTGGTGCCCATGGGATGGGGCGGGTCGCTGGTGGTCGATGTGGCGCGCTGGACCGCCGCGCTGCCGGCGGCGACCTTCGACGTGCCGCATATGCCGGCCTGGGGCTTGTGCGTGTTCTCGTTCGGCCTGGCCTGGCTGGGGCTGTGGCGGGGACGGCACCGGCTGGCCGGACTTACGTTCATGGCGGCCGGGATCGCCTCCCCGGGTTTCGTGCATCCGCCCGATATCCTGGTCTCGGCGGATGCGCGGCTGATCGCGGTGCGGACGCCGGTCGGCGCGTTCCTGCAACCGGCGTCGGGCGGCACGCTGGCGAGCGGGCGCTTCACCTCCGACGCATGGGCGCAATACTGGGCCGTCGGGTCGATGAAGATGATGCCCGACCTCGGAGACGAAGGGGACGCCAACGCCCCGGCGGTCCACTGCGACGCGGTGTTCTGCCGGTTGAAGCCCTATGCCGACCGGCCGGCAGCATTGCTGGTGCGCGGATCGGCGGTGCGGGCGGATTGTTCGGGGGTATCGGTCATCGTCTCGCCGGAGCCGGCGCGTGGCCTGTGCGCGAAGCCGTGGCCGGTCCTGGTGGATCGTTTCACGGTCTGGCGTTACGGCAGCGCCGCCATCTGGCTGGACGGCGATCGTGTGCGGCTGCTGACGGACCGAACCGAGCGGGGGGATCGGCCGTGGGTGCCGCCGGTACCGAAGCCCCGGGCCGCGGCGCCGCCGTCGTTGCCGCTTGCCCAGATCGACAAGGGTTTGGACAAGGCCGTGGATGGGGCGGAACCTGCCGGTGCTGGCGGCAGGAAGCACGCGCCTTCCGTTCACAAGGAGGACGCGAGACCACCGGTATCATTCGAAACGGACGACGTGACGGACCCGTTATGAAATGCAGCCTGCGACTGCAGATCGCGGGGAACGACAACAAGGTATTCAGGGCCTTGGCGGACCCGATCCGGGCATCCAAAGAAAGGGGGCGGACCTTGTGGTCCGCCCCCTTTCGTCTCGGAACAAACGGTATGGATTAGAAATCCATTCCGCCCATTCCGCCACCACCCGGCATCGGGGCCGCCTTCTTTTCCGGACGCTCGGCCACCATCGCCTCGGTCGTGATCAGCAGGTCGGAAACCGAAGCCGCGTCCTGCAGAGCCGTGCGGACAACCTTGGTCGGGTCGATGATGCCCGACTTCACCATGTCCTTGAACTCACCTGACTGGGCGTCGTAGCCGAAATTGTACTCGTCCTTCTCCAGCGTCTTGCCGGCGCCGGAAAACCCGGAACTCTTGAGTTTTTGCCGCTGTAAGCTGCAATGAGGAGCGGAGCTATCTGTCCGCTCCCCACAAACCGCGCAGTTACGAGCCGGTCAGATAAGACGCTTGCTCATATAGACGAAGACACCGAGATGCGGAGAGGCTTCCTCCTCCCGGTCGATCTTGTAGCCCACCCGCTCGTAGAGCTTTACGTTCTCCGACAAGTACACACTGGTGTAGAGACGCAACTCCTCCAGCACGAGTGAACGAGCAACTTCTTCTGCATGAACCAAGAGTGCTCGACCATATCCACGGCCTTGGTAGTCCGGCGAGACCGCAATGTTCACAATAAGCAGGTGGTCTGCCTTAGGATACATTTCGATCAGTGCAGCCAATCTCCCGTCCAGATGCAGCATGTCCACGATGTGATCACGGACAACTGCGTCGTAGTTGGCAGTCATTGGCAAGGGTTCGCGGCCAAGGAGGGAAACCCACTTGGCGTAGGCTGCCCGCGTAAGGTCGCGGACGGCTGCGGCGTCAGTCGGTGTCGCACGGCGCAGCCCAGCACGGACCGCGTCCGTAAGAGGCTGCTGTGAGATTGAGCCCTTCGGCTCTGGCAGGTTTTGCATGGTCGTTCCTGAGAGAAATGCAAAGAAAAACCCCGAAGCTGCGAGGCCGCGGGGTTCGAAACGTGGGCCTAGCCCGGTGTTGGTGGATCGTCTCAGGGAACGACCAGCACTCGATAAGGGGCCTGTCCGCACGTGGCCGTAACCACCGCCGCACAATTGCAGCGTCGGCGCCGGTTCGCGGTTGGGAGATGCAGGCCGTTCATGACCAGAGATTAGAAGTCACACTGCGCAATCGTCAACGGGATTTGGAATCGCCGGCCTTTGCCATACTGGGGTTGCATGGCTACGGCTGCGCGAGATCGCGTCCGTCCGGAATTCGTTCCGGTTCATATTCAACTCGTTGATCAACCTGGCACACTGTATCAACCTGCCGGCTGTGAAGACTAAGCAGGCTCCGCGTCACTATCCCTTCGCCCCGCCACGGTCCACTGTCCAATTCGATCAGCGTCTGCCCAGCCGCGCCACGCACAACGAATGCGGACGACCGTCGGCAATCGAGCAGCTGATTTTCCGCCGCCATAAGAGCGTGGTTGCGAAGACTGTCCTCAACGCGATCGTGGTCGAGGATCGCAACGCCGCTCATGGAGCAACCAGCTCCGGCTCCGCTTTCAATCTCGAAATAACCCATCCGTATCGGTTCGCCGGACGGATCGGGCTTCACATCGGCGAAGGCTTGGAATTGCGCCAAAGCGATCCGCCCGAGCTGCATCAAATCGCCCCCTCCCGGAAGCGGGCCGCTCGGATTCAGTGGCTCCGTCGATACACGATCAAAACTGCGTCCATCTAGCGCCCGAGTACAGTTTTCAGGATCCCGATTCACGGTTAGCATCGGCGTGTAGTGTGCCGTGAATTGACAGACCGCTCCACGGTTCGGCCGGTAAACGACTACCGGCCCGCCACCCTCGTAAAGCACATGGTAGCCGTTTCGGAACGGCATAACGCGCGGCTCCAGTCCGAATGAGGGGCTTGGGTAGTCTTTGTCGTCCGACATAAAGAGATTGACGTCGCCTGTGGTGTCGAAACCGGGGATCACCCCTTCCTGATTCAGGTCCTCTGTGGTGGCAACAATTCCGGGGAAATTCGCAGTTCCTTCATGATAGATGTAGACGTGGCGCTTAACGCCATCCCCCGCGATGTCCACCGGATCAGGGAAGCCGAACATCTCATCCTGACGGCCGCGATTGTAAAACCCCGCAATGTAGTCGCAAATGTCTTCGTTCGCAGCAGTTGCCGCATTGAAGGCGGCGAACTCTGCTTCGCCGGGAATCATCTTGCCCGTGAGGCGACGATATGCCCCGCGCGCGTTGACCACGATTTCTGATAGCGCCTTCTTTTCGTCCCATGTGCCAGCTTTCGGCAACGCGGCTATCGCCGCATCAGCCAAGTTCAATTGTGCGACGACACGTCCAGGATCGATCTCGGTAACCTTCTTCAGCACTGGAACTGCATCTCCCGGCTCGTTGGTGCGGCTGAGCCAGAACCCGTAGTCATTCAGGATTTGAACGCGGGTCGCGCGTGGCAAGCTTACCGCGGCCTCTGACATCAATTCGGCCGCCCCGGCATCTTTCATGGCGGCTGCCAACTGTCCGTAGAGATCGATTGCCGCGAGAATGCTTTCGGGTTTGCCATCGCGGCGCCGCACGGCCTCATTATAGCGCACAAGCAGTTGCCGGTGGGCGTCGACGAGCCGCGCGGGATCCAGGGAATGCGGCGAAGCGGACACGATTTCAACGCCTCGTGCATTCAGAACGGCAAGTGTGTTGCTAACCGCCAAAAAACGTGCGTCCAGCGGTTGTGCGCCAAGCCCCAGCGAGGCTGTCAATTGCGGTGTGCTGGTTCCGAGATCCCAGACAAAGATCGTAAAAAGATCTCCCGTAATGGCTTTGCGGTCGTTGGTTTCATAGGTTCTGCCGCGAGCCCCCTTGATGTCATGGCGGAGCCAAGAATCCACCAGGACCAGATTATCGCTGTCATCCTCCGTCGGCTCAGGCAGACCGGAGGACGCGGGTATTCGGTATCGAACGTGCCTGTTGGGCGGTCTCCAGAGTTCCACCATGGTCCCCGACCAATTCACGGCAAGATTGGAGCCATCGATCGGCGTATCGCTGAGAACCGTTGGGGCATGAGGATCGCGCACATCAACAATCGCCAGCCTGGTCGATAATCGCCCGTCAACCTCGCTATGGTGGAGGTAGAATAAGCGTCCTGACCGCACAAGAAAGCCGTTCGGGCCAGCATCGTCCATCGGAGTGTCCGATATCCGACGCGGCTTCCGCGGGTCCGAGACGTTGAAGATTTCCAGATGCTGACCGTCGAATCTAATCAGCCTTTGATGCCGCGTGTAACGAATGGCAAATAGGGTTTGGCCATCCTCGGAGACGTCTATGTTGGCTTCTTCGTCCGGGGCAAAGGCGTGGACCACGGCGAGGACGCGTCCGCTGGGGTCGATCTCAGCCGCGAACGAGCCTCGTAGCGTGGCTGTTCCGATCAGCGTTGCGAGTGCAAGAAGCGTTGCTGGCAACAATCCGTTCAGACGCTGAAGCATTTCGATTTCGCCGACGACTGAATTTCTGAATATTTCATAGAGATTATAAGGAGCACTTGCAAAGAAAAAGGGCGGACCTTGCGGCCCGCCCTCCTTCGTCTCGGAACAAACGAAACGGATTAGAAATCCATGTCGCCCATGCCGCCCATTCCGCCGCCACCCGGCGGCATCGCGGGCCGACTTCTTCTCCGGCGCTCGGCCACCATCGCTTCGGTGGTCACCAGCAGGCCGGCGACCGAAGCCGCGTCCTGCAGCGCCGTGCGCACGACCTTGGTCGGGTCGATGATGCCGGCCTTCACCAGGTCCTTGAACTCACCGGTCTGGGCGTCGAAGCCGTAGTTGTATTCGTCCTTCTCCAGCGTCTTGCCGGCGATCACCGCACCGTCTTCACCGGCGTTCTCGGCGATCTGGCGCAGCGGGGTCTGGATCGCCTTGCGGACGATCTCGATCCCGAAGCGCTGGTCGTCGTTGTCGGCCTTCAGCTTGGACAGGATCAGGGAGGCGCGCGCCAGGGCGACGCCGCCGCCCGGAACGATGCCTTCCTCAACCGCCGCGCGGGTCGCGTGCAGGCGTCGTCAACGCGATCCTTGCGCTCCTTCACTTCCACTTCGGTGCTGCCACCGACGCGGATGACGGCCACGCCGCCGGCCAGCTTCGCCAGACGCTCCTGCAGCTTCTCACGGTCGTAGTCCGAGGTGGTCTCCTCGATCTGCGCCCGGATCTGCGCTGCAACGGCCCTGGATGTCGGCCTTCTTGCCGGCGCCTTCGACGATCGTGGTGTTTTCCTTCTCGATCAGGATCTTCTTGGCCTTGCCGAGATCGGTGAGCTTCACGTTCTCGAGCTTGATGCCAAGGTCTTCGCTGATCACGGTGCCGCCGGTCAGGATCGCGATGTCTTCCAGCATCGCCTTGCGGCGATCACCGAAGCCAGGCGCCTTCACGGCCGCGACCTTCAGGCCGCCGCGCAGCTTGTTCACCACCAGGGTCGCCAGCGCTTCGCCCTCGACGTCTTCGGCGATGATCACCAGCGGACGGCCGGACTGCACGATGCTCTCCAGCAGCGGCAGCATCGGCTGCAGGCCGGACAGCTTCTTCTCGTGGATCAGGATGTAGGGCTGATCCATATCGGCGATCATCTTCTCCGCATTCGTAATGAAGTACGGGGAGACGTAGCCGCGGTCGAACTGCATGCCCTCGACGACGTCGAGCTCGGTGGCGATGCCCTTGGCTTCCTCGACGGTGATGACACCCTCGTTGCCGACCTTCTGCATCGCTTCGGCGATCATCTTGCCGATCTCGGCCTCGCCGTTGGCGGAGATCGTGCCGACCTGGGCGGTTTCCGCCGGGGTGGTGATCTTCTTGGAGCGCTTCTTCAGCTCCTCGACGACGGCGCTGACCGCCTTGTCGATGCCGCGCTTCAGGTCCATCGGGTTCATGCCGGCGGCGACCGCCTTGGCGCCCTCACGGACGATCGACTGCGCCAGCACCGTGGCGGTGGTGGTGCCGTCACCGGCGATGTCGTTGGTCTTGCGAGGCGACTTCGCGCACCATCTGGGCGCCCATGTTCTCGAACTTGTCGGCCAGTTCGATTTCCTTGGCGACGGTCACGCCGTCCTTGGTGATCCGCGGCGCGCCGAAGCTCTTGTCGAGCACCACGTTGCGGCCCTTCGGACCCAGCGTCACCTTCACGGCATCGGCCAGGATGTCGACGCCACGCAGCATGCGTGCGCGCGCATCGCCGCCGAAGCGGACGTCTTTGGCAGCCATATCATCTATTCCTTACTTTATCTGTTATGGAAGAGCGGTAGGCGGAAGACGCCTTAGGCGGCCTTCTTCTTCGCAGCGGTCGCCGTGATGATGCCCATGATGTCGGACTCCTTCATGATCAGGAGGTCCTCACCATCCAGCTTCACTTCGGTGCCGGACCACTTGCCGAACAGGATCCGGTCGCCGGCCTTCACGTCGAGCGGAACCAGCTGGCCCGGCTTCGTTGCGAGCGCCGGGGCCGACGGCGATCGACTTCGCCTTCCATCGGCTTTTCCTTGGCGGTGTCGGGGATGATGATGCCGCCGGCGGTCTTTTCCTCGGCGTCGAGCCGCCGGACCACCACGCGGTCATGCAAGGGACGGAAAGACATTCGTATCGCTCCTGAGTTGATCTCAGTCAGGTGATTGATCGGCTCGCTACAACCGGCGCGGGCCGCCGAGGAGCGTCCCGGACGTTTGCTAGCACTCCCTGTCAGGGAGTGCCAGCGATCTAGTCGCCGCGCCGCAAGCTGTCAAGCGTTTGGCAGCACTCTTTCGCTGTGAGTGCTAAGTTATTGAAATAATTGTGTTTTCTAGTTGCGACACGGCAGGGTTCTCCGACATCATCTTGTCATCCGGCCGCCATGTCCACGTCGCGGACCATCGGCGGAAGCCGGTGGTGCTTGGAAAGGAAGCGAAAGCCGTCATGAACCTTGTTCGGCACGTCATGCCCAGGACTATCGCCTGACCACCGCCGAGATCCTCTATCATCTGCCGGACCATCCCAACCTGCTGCAGACCTATCATCTGGCAGGACCTCGATATCGCGCCGCAATATCCGGTGCTGCACAAGTTCCTGGACTTCTGGCGCCGGGAGATCGAGGGCAGGCTGCACTCGGTCCGGGTCGCCACGGCCAAGCTCGGCAACCAGGGACGGATGCGCCATGCGGACACGCTGTTGCGGATCTGCACTGATCGGCTCTGCCGACGTCGGAAATCTGAGCGCCGGCGGAGGGTTCCGCTTCTTAATTTTGCGGCATGGGCCTATATCGGTGACATGCCGTTCGACGTGCACGATTTCCCCGACTGCCTCACGCCTGGATCGCGCCTCGACCCGCGCAAATCGGCGCATCGTCGCGATCTGGCTGTTCATCGTCGCCGCCATGATCGTGGTGATGATCATCCTTGGCGGCGCGACCCGGCTGACCGGGTCGGGTCTGTCGATCATGGAATGGGCTCCGCTGATGGGCATGCTGCCGCCGCTCAGCGACGCGGAATGGCATCGGCTGTTCGCGCTCTACCAGGAGATTCCGCAATACAAGCTGGTCAATGAAGGCTTCGGCCTGGACGGGTTCAAGCAGATCTTCTGGCTTGAGTGGACGCACCGGCTGTGGGGCCGGCTCATCGGCGCTCGCGTTCCTCGGTCCCGCTGATCTGGCTGTTGGCCACCGCTCGGATTGAGCGGCGGCTGATTGCCGCGCCTCGCCGTGCTGTTCATTCTCGGCGGGCTGCAGGGCGCGGTGGGCTGGTTCATGGTCGCCTCCGGCTTCCTGCCGGATGCCACCTCGGTATCGCCGGTGCGACTGGTGGTGCATCTGTCCCTGGCGCTGGCGCTTTACGCCGCCATCGTCTGGACGGGCCTCTCGGTCCTGTCTCCCTTCCGCCCCGGTCAGTCGTCCCCTGGCGGCGTGCGCGCGCTTTCCTGGGCATGCCTCGTCCTGGTCGGGATGACGATCGTCGCCGGCGGGTTGGTCGCCGGGCTGCACGCGGGGCTCACCTATAATACGTTCCCGCTGATGGATGGCCACCTGGTGCCGGAGGGTTATGCGTTCGCTGGATCCGGCGCTGCGCAACCTGACCCAGAACATCGCTGCCGTGCAGTTCAATCACCGGTTGCTCGCCACGCTGACGCTGGCCGCGGTCTCCAGCCTGGCATTCTGCATCCGCCGAGCGGGTTTGCCGTTGGCAGTTTCTGTGGGCGTCGGCGCGGCGGTGCTGATGCAATATATATTAGGTGTCTCGACGCTGCTGTTGGTGGTCCCTGTGCCGTTGGCCGTGCTGCATCAGTTTGGTGCCGTCACCGTGCTGACCGCCGTCCTGGTGACGACGCATGCTCTGACCCGCTCCGGTTCGGCGCCGTTCCGTGCTGCCATTGCCGCCACGCCGCGTGGTTGATCGGGCCGTCGTTTGCGGCGGTAGGCAAGGCGCCCCTGGCGCACCATCTTTCATCCGACACGTCGTGTAAGGACTGCCCGCATGAGCGCACTCGCTGCTACCGACCAGTTGTTCTTCGAACGCGCCGACGCCGCGCTGGACCAGGCGGGTGCGGAGCGGATCGTGCGGGACGCGTTGTCCGGCAGCGATGACGGCGAATTGTTCCTGGAATATCGCGAAAGCGAATCGATCAGTCTCGATGACGGTAATATCAGGGCGGCGAGCTTCGATACCGGCCTGGGCTTCGGCCTGCGCGGTGTTGCCGGCGAAGCGACCGGATACGCGCATTCCGGTGAGATCTCGGAGGAAGCGCTGCGCCGGGCGGCCGCGACGGTGGCGGCGGTTTCGAAGGGTCATTCGGGGACGATGGCCGATCCGCCGCGATCGACCAATGTGCAGCTCTACTCCGACGCGAATCCGCTTCGGCTGATGGATTTCTCGGCCCGCACCGAGCTGCTGGGTGAGATCGACGCTTATGCGCGCGGCAAGGATCAGCGGGTCAAGCAGGTGATGGCCTCGATCTCCGGTGAATGGCAGGCGGTGCAGATCATCCGCCCCGACGGCACTCGGGTTGCCGATCTACGTCCGCTGGTGCGGCTGAACGTGACGGTGGTGGTCGAGCAGGGCGGCCGGCGCGAGACCGGCAGCCACGGGACCGGCGGCCGCTTCGCCTACGATTTCGTGACGCGGGAATCGACCTGGCGCGGCGCTGTTGACGAGGCTTTGCGGCAGGCCCTGGTCAATCTGGACAGCGTCCCGGCCCCGGCCGGCGAGATGCCGGTGGTCCTCGGTTCCGGTTGGCCTGGCATCCTGCTGCATGAGGCGATCGGCCATGGGCTGGAGGGCGATTTCAACCGCAAGAAGACGTCGGCGTTCGCCGAACTGCTGGGCAAGCGGATCGCGTCGCCGGGTGTGACGGTTGTCGATGACGGCACGATGCCGGACCGCCGCGGCAGCCTGACGGTCGATGACGAGGGCACGCCGACCAATCGCACGGTGCTGATCGAGGACGGGATTCTGGTGGGCTTTCTGCAGGACCGGCTCAACGCGCGGCTGATGCGGCATGCCGGCGACCGGCAACGGGCGGCGGCAGTCTTATGCGCACGCACCGATGCCGCGGATGACGAACACGGTCATGCTGAGCGGCAGCCACAGTCCTGATGAGATGATTCGTTCGATATCCAAAGGTCTTTACGCCGTGAATTTTGGCGGCGGGCAGGTGGATATCACCTCCGGAAAGTTCGTCTTCTCGGCCAGCGAGGCTTATTTGATTGAGGACGGGAAGGTCACGGCGCCGGTCAAAGGTGCGACGTTGATCGGAAACGGGCCGGATTCCCTCACCAAGGTCGAGATGATCGGTAACGACATGGCGCTGGATCCGGGGATCGGTACCTGCGGCAAGAGCGGGCAGGGGGTTCCGGTGGGTGTTGGGCAGCCGACGCTGAAAATTTCCGGACTGACGATAGGCGGCACGGCTGCCTAATTAACGCTTTTCACGTTCATCTTTTCTAGAAACTCGGCCGCCTTTTGGCGGCCGAGTTTCTTTTTGCGCGACACTCTAGGGCGTTCGCAGCAATTGGCATTTCATTAATATTGCCGCGTTTCGCAGCCTGAAACTTTTCTAAAGTATTTAACTAGTTGATCTCAAGTAACTGCAGTCGCCGGTAGTTTGTTGGGCGCCGAATATTTCCTCTTGATTAAGCATAGCCATGACGAATTGACGTTAAGATAACGTCAAAAAAACGATAAAAAATTCTCATTCTGTGATCATGCCTCCATCAACGGAACGCAAACCACCCTTACGGGACGGTCAATCAGTTAACAAAATCAGAGAAGGATCACCCTATGTTCGGTTTCATCGCTTCTGCAGTCCTGGTCTCCGTCTCCGACGCCTCGAAGGTCCGCATGGGCGGCTTCGCTCCGACGCTGGCGACGGTTGACGCTTCCAAGGTCCGGATGGGCGGCTTCGCTCCGACGCTGGCGACGGTTGACGCTTCCAAGGTCCGCATGGGCGGCTTCGCCCCGACGCTGGCGACGGTTGACGCTTCCAAGGTCCGCATGGGTGGCTTCGCCCCGACGCTGGCGACGGCCGACGCTTCCAAGGTCCGCATGGGCGGCTTCGCTCCGACGCTGGCGACGGTTGACGCGTCCAAGGTCCGCCTGGGTGGTTTCGCCCCGACGCTGACACGGCCGACGCTTCCAAGGTCCGCATGGGCGGCTTCGCCCCGACGCTGACACGGCCGACGCTTCCAAGGTCCGCATGGGCGGCTTCGCTCCGACGCTGGCGACGGCTGACGCGTCCAAGGTCCGCCTGGGTGGCTTCGCCCCGACGCTGGCGACGGCCGACGCCTCCAAGGTCCGCATGGGTGGCTTCGCTCCGACGCTGACCACCGCCGACGCGTCCAAGGTCCGCATGGGCGGCTTCGCTCCGACGCTGGCGACGGTTGACGCGTCCAAGGTCCGCATGGGTGGCTTCGCCCCGACGCTGGCGACGGCCGACGCCTCCAAGGTCCGCCTGGGCGGCTTCGCTCCGACGCTGCGCGACGGCTCGACGCCGTCCAAGGTCCGCATGGGCGGCTTCGCCCCGACGCTGGCGACGGCCGACGCCTCCAAGGTCCGCATGGGCGGCTTCGCCCCGACGCTGGCGACGGTTGACGCCTCCAAGGTCCGCATGGGCGGTTTCGCCCCGACGCTGGCGACGGCCGACGCCTCCAAGGTCCGCCTGGGCGGCTTCGCCCCGACGCTGACGACCGCCGACGCTTCCAAGGTCCGCATGGGCGGCTTCGCCCCGACGCTGGCGACGGCCGACGCCTCCAAGGTCCGCCTGGGCGGCTTCGCTCCGACGCTGGCGACGGCTGACGCCTCCAAGGTCCGCCTGGGCGGCTTCGCTCCGACGCTGGCGACCGCCGACGCCTCCAAGGTCCGCATGGGTGGCTTCGCCCCGACGCTGGCGACCGCCGACGCCTCCAAGGTCCGCCTGGGCGGCTTCGCCCCGACGCTGGCGACGGTTGACGCCTCCAAGGTCCGCCTGGGCGGCTTCGCCCCGACGCTGGCGACCGCTGACGCGTCCAAGGTCCGCCTGGGTGGCTTCGCTCCGACGCTGAACACCGCCGACGCCTCGAAGGTCCGCATGGGCGGCTTCGCTCCGACGCTGGCGACGGTTGACGCCTCCAAGGTCCGCCTGGGCGGCTTCGCTCCGACCCTGGCGACGGCTGACGCGTCCAAGGTCCGCATGGGTGGCTTCGCTCCGACGCTGAACACCGCCGACGCCTCCAAGGTCCGCATGGGCGGCTTCGCTCCGACGCTGGCGACGGTTGATGCCTCCAAGGTCCGGATGGGCGGCTTCGCTCCGACGCTGGCGACGGTTGACGCTTCCAAGGTCCGCCTGGGTGGCTTCGCGCCGACGCTGGCGACCGCCGACGCCTCCAAGGTCCGCCTGGGTGGTTTCGCGCCGACGCTGGCGACGGTTGACGCTTCCAAGGTCCGCCTGGGCGGCTTCGCTCCGACGCTGGCGACGGTCGACGCCTCCAAGGTCCGCCTGGGCGGCTTCGCTCCGACGCTGGCGACGGTCGACGCCTCCAAGGTCCGCCTGGGCGGCTTCGCTCCGACGCTGGCGACGGTTGACGCTTCCAAGGTCCGCCTGGGCGGCTTCGCTCCGACGCTGGCGACGGCCGACGCCTCCAAGGTCCGCATGGGTGGTTTCGCTCCGACGCTGGCGACGGTTGACGCTTCCAAGGTCCGCATGGGCGGCTTCGCGCCGACCCTGGCGACCGCCGACGCCTCGAAGGTCCGTCTGGGCGGCTTCGCTCCGACGCTGGCGACGGTTGACGCCTCCAAGGTCCGCCTGGGCGGCTTCGCGCCGACCCTGGCGACCGCCGACGCTTCCAAGGTCCGCCTGGGCGGCTTCGCTCCGACGCTGGCGACGGTTGACGCGTCCAAGGTCCGCCTGGGCGGCTTTGCGCCGACCCTGCCGACCCGGGGCTAACCTTCCCCGTCTGTTTTCTGACTTCTCTGAGTTTCGCCTTCAGGCGCAGACCGTGTTCTATATGAACCGGTCTGTTTTTTCTTGTGATCACCAAGGACATCGCCGCCGTGACGAATCCCGCACCGTCGGAAACCGCCGAACAGCCAGCCGCCAAGTCGAAGCTCGTCAGCTTCCACCGGCTCATCCCTTCGGCCCGCATGCCCCAGCGCGCCGACCGCTCCGCCGCCGGCTCCCTGCCGACGCGCGCCTTCCGCTATTGCGAGGCCGCCACCTCAGCGGCAGCTTATGGCTACTACCTGTTTCCGCCCATCGGCTTTTCCGTGCAGTGGGACGGTCACGACATCATGTGGACCTTCGAGGGGGCCGGCGACTGGTTCCCGCTCAACTCCGCGGTTCAGTTCCCAGGCTTCCGCGACTATTTCGATGCCACCGCGCCGGACGAAATCAAGGAGTTCTCGCCACCTTTCCTCGGCGCCTTGCAGGAGCCCGGGCTCATCCAGCTCTGGACCGGCCTGATCGCCCGCACCGCCCCGGGCTGGAGCCTGTTGGTCCGAGCGCCTGCCAATCTGCCCCGCAGCGGCGGGTGGGAGGTCTTTGAAGGCATCGTCGAGACCGATCACTGGTTCGGTCCGCTGATCACCAATCTGCGGCTGACCAAGACCAACACGCCGATCGACTTCAAGCCGGACTACCCGCTGCTGCAGGCGCAGCCGATTCCACGCCATGTCTATGAGGATGCCAACCTCAACAACTACGAAATCGTCCCCGAACTGACCCAGTTCACGCCCGAGGACTGGGACGATTACTACGACACCGTCGTCCGCCCCAATTCGCAGGTCGTCCGCCCGCGTGGCCAGTATGCCGCTGCCGCCCGCAAGCGACGCTCTGCCGAGGAAGTCGCCGAAGCGGCGGCGAAGAAACCCGGCAAGGCCTGAGGCGTTCAGCCCGTCGGCTTGTCGAACAGGGCACGCATTTTATGCGCCAGGTCGACGGGGAACGGCTTCCTGATCGGTTCTACGTCCGGATCGAGCCGGCCTGGAGCAGGATGACATCTCCGCCATCCTGCTCCAGGTGTTTGTTTGATCGCGTGATTCAGACCTCCGGCGATTCCGCCTCCGGTCATC
Organism: uncultured Alphaproteobacteria bacterium; assembly: GCA_963771475.1. Classification (GTDB taxonomy): domain Bacteria; phylum Pseudomonadota; class Alphaproteobacteria; order Acetobacterales; family Acetobacteraceae; genus Rhodopila. The sequence goes on from CAVYTN010000007.1 coordinate 361,568, forward strand.
ACGCTCTTGTTGATCGCGTGATTCAGACCTCCGGCGATTCCGCCTAGTCATCACGCTCTTTGTTTGATCGCGTGATTCAGACCTCCGGCGATTCCGCCTCCGGTCATCACGCGCTAATGGACGATCGCGTCATGAAGAGGCCGCAAAATAACAGACTTAAAAGATTTTTTGTATTAGGATCCAATCCGCTTCGAACTGATTCGCGGCTACAGGCGCGTCCAGGACTGAATCGAGGACGGACGACATGAGACGGGACAAATTGCATCGTCGCCCGAGCGGCTGGGGCGCCAAGAGGATGGGCCTCTACGCAGGCTGCTTCACTGTGGTCTGTGGTGCTGGCTATTGGCTACTGCACCCCTCCGGTGGTGACGCCATACCGGTGGTGACAGCCGACGCGCGTCCGGTTCGCGTGCGCCCGGTCAATCCGGGTGGCCTCAGTGTCAATCAGTCTGAAAACTTCATCCTGTCGGGTGGCAGCGGCGGTGACAGCGACTCCCGTCTTGCGGCACCGCCCGAGGCGCCAAACACCAAGGCGCTGCGTGCTTCAGAGAAGCTTCGCTCCAAGGGCACGAAGCCAACCAGCGATCACCTGCAGGCAACGGAGGGGGATGACAGCGACGGTTAGAGCGTGATGACCGGAGGCGGAATCGCCGGAGGTCTGAATCACGCGATCAAACAAACACCTGGAGCAGGATGGCTGAGCGAAAGCGATGTCATCCTGCTCTGGCCTTCGCAGGCTATCCGGGCCGTCACGTCGTCGGTGCGTTGCGCTGTCGGGGCTGGCAGTCCCAGGCGTTCCGGAATCGCGCTAACCCAGAATCACGCTAACCCGAAATCACGCTAACCCAGACCGGGGCGCAACACGATCGGCGCATTGGCCACCGGGGGATCGCGTTCGCGCACCCCGGCCAGGCGCAAGCCCTCGGCGAAGTGCTCACGCTCGCCTCCGCGCTCCAGCGGCGTCGTTGCCATGAAGCGTTCGACGGTGAAATCGGGCTCCAACGCATGCAATCGCCGGCGGACCATCGCGATCTCCGGCTCCCGGCCGATATGGCCCAAGGCGGCGAGATAGGGTTTTAGGCCGGCCGAGAAGGAGGGGTTCAACTGGCTGACGGTCCGGCCCAGCGTGGCGGCCGTCTCGTAGTCGCGCTTCATCAGATGGATCATCACGCTGAAGGCGTCGAAGAAGAAGGCATGCGGATCGAGCGGCGACAATTTCTTGTAGCGCTTATGGCGTTCTTCCGCCTCGGTCAGGTCGCCGGTATAGGCATAGGTCACCGACGACAGCGCCCAGGCCATTGCGAGGTTCGGATTGAGCGACAGTGCGCGCTCATGCAGATCCATGGCTTCGCGCAGGCGGCGGTGCAGGAATGCTCTGACATGGCCGCTGATGGTCAGGCCGCGGGCGTCGAACGGATCGAGAATGATCGCGCGTTCCGCCAGCATGCCGGCCTTTTCCATGCACGCTTTCGGCTGGTCGGCCCAGTCCTGGCCGACCAGGAAAACGTGCCAGTAGGCATACCAGGCATGGGCCGCCGCGTAGTCGGGTTCGAGGACGATCGCCTCGGCCAGATGCTTGCCGGCCTGCATGAACGCATCGTGCTCCATGCGTCCGATCAACGGTATGGAGCGCAGCATCAGGTCGTAGGCGGTGGCGCCGATCGGACCGCGGCTGTCGCTGCGCTTGGCTTCGATCAGCAGGATTTCCGGATCGATCTGCGCAACGACCTCGGCGGCGATTTCGTCCTGCAGCGTCAGCAGGTCGTCCGTTTCGCGATCGAAACGCCGAGCCCAGACGATCTGGTTGTTGGCGCGGAGGTCGAGAAGGCGCAGGCTGATGCGGATTTTCGTGCCGGCGCGCTGGATCGAACCATCGAGCAGGAAATCGAGGTCGAATTCCCGCCGGATCGCCGACTCGTCGCGGGTTTCCGCGGCGAACCGTCCCAGCGAGTTCGAGGAGACGATGAACATCCAGCGGAAGCGGGACAGCGAGTTGGTGATCTCGTCCGCGAGGCCGGGTGCGAGATGCGCGTCTTCCTCCGGCATGCCGACGAGGCGGAACGGCATCACACCGATATGGGCCCCGCCGCGGGACGCCGGTTCGCGCGACTTGGGAGGCGCCTCGGCTTCGATCTTCGGCGCTTCGGCCCCGGGGGATGGCGATGGCGACGGCGGCGGGGACTCCGGCGCGGCGACGGCAACCGGCTGCGGCGGCCGCAGCGGCAGACGGGTGTGCGAGGGGCCGCGGATGTCGTTCAGCAGCTTCTGCGTTTCCAGCGACGGCACCGCATCCAGCATGTCGGCCAGCACCGCGCGGCAGCGGTCGTAAGCCTGGACCGCCAGGCCGCGTTCCCCGCGCGCCGCATGGGCCCGCATCAGGGCGCGCCAGGCGCCTTCGTGAGAGCGGTCGATGGTCAGCAGCCGCTGCGCCGCGGCGATCGCGGCATCCGGCTCGAGATCGTCGCGCAACTGTGCCTCGGCGATGCCGCGGGCGCGGTCACGTAGCCGTTCGCGTTCGGTGTTCAGCCAGGCATCGAAATTCGGATCGACGCCGTCCAGATCCTCCAGCAGGTCGCCGTCCAGCAGCGCCAGCGATGCCGGCTGCTCGATCGTGGCGCGCATCACCTCATCGACGTCGATCCAGACCGCGCCAGGGCGCATCGTCAGGTGGTCGCGGGTGACGACCAGGATTTCGGTTCCGGCCGGGCGTCAGGCGCGTCCAGCAGGCGATGGATTTCCTGCCGCAACGACGCGCGCGCCTGCTCTTCGGGCCGCCGGCTCCAGAGCTGTTCGGCGAGCTTGCCGCGCAGCACCGGGCGTGGCGCCGCCATCGCGACGCTGGCCAGCAGCGCTCGGGTCTTGCGGCCGGCGGGCAGGACGCTTTCGCTGCGTATCGTCCAGGCTTCCATCTGGCCGATCAGACGCAGCCGCACGACGACAGTGATCGAGCGGCACTAAATTCCCGCTGGATGTGGCGGCGCGTGCGGTCGACTCAGCCATGCTTCCCTCTTGTACCAAGCAAAACTTCTAACCGGACTGGCCCGTTCGCGCCAGCGGAATGGTTCCGATCCTGACCGGTAACGGAATTAAGCTTGCGGGATGCGCTTGCGAACGAACGTTAGTGCGGTTTCGAAGAGCCGCCTCGGCGTCAATTCCGCTGGTATCGAGCGTGAGAGCATCCGCCGCCGCGCGCAAAGGTGCCGGCGGCGCGGGCTGCGTCCTTGGCGTCGCGGTCGGCGCATGTCGGCTTCGACTGTGGCCGAGATCGGCGTCGATGCCTTTCGCTTGCAGTTCCAGCCAGCGCCGGCGCGCCCGTTCGACGAGCGATGCGGTGACGAACAGTTTCGCCGCGGCATTCGGGAAAATCACCGTGCCGATGTCGCGCCCGTCGAGCACCGCGCCCGTCGCGCACCGCGAACTCGACGCTGAAACGCCAGCAAGCGCGGCCCGCACGCCGGCGATGGAGGCCACCGCCGCGGCTGCGGCATCGGCCTGCGGGCCGCGCAGGTCGTCCCGTTCCAGGTCCGCCGGCAGCAGCGACCGCGCCGCCGCTTCGGCCTGCACCGGCATCGGCCGGATCGCCGCCCGCATCCAGCACACGCCGCCCGACCGCGCGATACAGCAGCCCGGTGTCCAGGTACGGCAGTCCCAGCGTCGCGGCCAGACGGCGGGCGAGGGTGCCCTTGCCGGCGGCGGCCGGGCCGTCGATGGCGATAATCGGGCTCATGCGCTCATGCGACCGCATGGCCCGGATCATCGGCGCCGAGCGCCGTTCATCAGCTCGACGAAGCCGGGGAAGCTGGTGTCGATGAAGCCGGCATCGTCGGCGGTGACCGGCGTCGACGCTGGCCAGGCCAAGAACGAGCGCGGACATGGCGATGCGGTGGTCCATGTGGGTGCCGACCGTGCCGCCGCCCGCCGGCGGGGTCTCCGGTGCCGTGGACGATCATGTCGTCGCCCTCGATCTCCACCTTGACCCCGTTGGCCGACAGCATCGCCGCGGTGGCGGACAGCCGGTCGCTTTCCTTGACCCGCAGTTCCTTCAGTCCGCGCAGCCGCGTGGTACCCTGTGGCGCAGGCAGCGGCAACGGCCAGGACCGGATATTCGTCGATCATGCTGGGCGCGCGCTCCGGCGGCACGTCGATCGCGCGCAGCGGGCCAGCCGAGACGTCCAGATCGCCGACCGGTTCGCCGCCCTCGGTCCGGCGGTTCCCGATGACGACATCGGCGCCCATCTCCGCCAGGCAGGCGAACAGGCCCGGTGCGCAGCGGATTCAGCCCGACAGCCGGGATCGTCAGGCGGCTGCCGGGCACCAGCAGCGCGGCGACCAGGGGGAATGCGGCCGAGGACGGATCGCCACGGCACGACCACGTCGGCTGCCTTCAGCTCCGGCTGGCCCTGCAGTTCGATGATCGCGGCCGCTGCCCGCGACCTCCACCCGCACGGTCGCGCCGAAATGGCGCAGCATGTTCTCGCTGTGGTCGCGCGTCGCCTCCGGCTCCTCGACCCGGGTGATGCCGGGGGCGTTCAGCCCGGCCAGCAGCACGGCCGACTTCACCTGCGCGGACGGCACCGGCACGCGGTAATCCAGCGGCATGGCGTCGCGTGCCCCGTCGATCGCCAGCGGCAGGCGCCCGCCCTCGCGCGCGAGAAGAAACGGGCCCCGCAGGCGGTCGAGCGGATCGATCACCCGGCGCATCGGGCGGCGGCGCAGGCTGGCGTCGCCGGTCATCACCGCGAACAGGGGATGGCTGGCCAGGATGCCGCACAGCAGACGGGCGGCGGTGCCGGAATTGCCCATATCGAGCACGTCGTCCGGTTCGGTCAGCCCGCCGATGCCACGGCCAGCGACCCGCCAGGTGCCGTCTGGGTCGTGCGTCACCTCGGCGCCCAGCGCGCGCATGGCGGCGGCGGTGCGCAGCACGTCCTCGCCGGTCAGCAGGCCGGTGATGCGTGTCTCGCCGATCGCCAGGGCGCCGAACATCAGGGCGCGGTGGCTGATCGACTTGTCGCCGGGGATCGCGATCGTCCCTTTCAGCGGGGCGGCCGGGCGGCGGGATCGGAAGGGGCGAGGCGGCGTATTCATAAGTCAGGTCCGGTTACGTCTGGCGTCGCAGCCTTACTATCGGCTTTCCCGATGAGCGCGATACCGCGATAAGGCATTTGACAGCGCCGCGCTGTGATGGCATGGGCCGCGCCTCTTATGCCACCTGTAATGCCCTTGGGCCTTGTCCGGGGCGGCGCATTTTTGCGAAGGGCCCATCATCGTCATGGCCAAGCCTGAACTCGGCACGAAGCGGATCTGCGTCGCCTGCGGCACGCGGTTCTACGACCTGACCAAGTCACCGGCCGTCTGCCCGAAATGCGGCACCGACCAGCCGGTCGAGCAGCCGCGTCCTCGCCGCACCGGCGGCAACGTGGTGGAGGAGAAGCGTCCGAAGAAGCCGCCGGCCGCGCCGGAGGATGTGGACGTGGAAGTCGAGGGCGTCGAGGAGGTCGAGGACGAGGACGTCCTGGAAACCACCGACGACCTGGAAGACGACGCGGACACGATCAGCGGCGATATCGAAGTCGAGACCGACCCCGACGAGAACGAGCGCTGATCGTCTGGAGCAGGATGACATCGCTTTCGCTTAGCCATCCTGCTCCAGGTGTTTGTTTGATCGGGTGATTCAGACCTCCGGCAATTCCGCCTCCGGTCATCACGCTCTATACCTGTCCCGCCCAGCGGTACCATAGCATCAACACGGCATCGTAGGGCAGGGCGGGAACCTCCCGCAGGCGCCAGTACCATCGCTTGAACAGCCCCGTAGCCGCCGGCGCGGCGGCCGGCGGGCAGCGGCGCGCGTCCACACCGGCAAGCCACAGCAACAAGCGGCAGCGGGGCAGGTGATAGAAGCTGCTGCATGCGTAGACTGGCGCAGCAGGCAGTTCGCGCAGCATCCGTGTCACGGCTCGGACCGATGACAGCGTGTCGGTTCCGGTTTCCTCTCGCAGGATATCGTTGTCACCGAAACCGGCTTCCCGCAGCAGTGCGGCCATGACGACCGCTTCGGCCTCCCCGAACCGTCCCTTGGCGCCGGTCGGGATGAACAGCGGCCGGTCGATGCGACGGCCAAGCGCGACGGCGGCGGCGACGCGGTGGCGGAGCGTGGCGCTGGGGCGGCCGTCCGGGCGGACCCCGGCGCCAAAAATGACGATGACTCCGCTAATTGTTCCCCTAATTGTTCCCCTGGGGATCCCGCCCGGAACCGGCTGTGCAGGGCTGTCCGACCGGGTCCGTGGGTTGACTTTCATCCGCACCGTTTCTCATGCTTCCCGGACAAGCGAGGGGAATGTCCATGAAGATGCTGACTGAGGCGGCCGTCCGCCAGTATCAGGAGCAAGGATATTACGCGCCGATCCCGGTGATGTCGCGCCAGGATGCGACCGCGTTACGCGGTTCTTTGGAAAGGTTCGAAGCCGGAAAATGGCACCCTCACAGGGTTGCTCCGGCACAAATCCCACCTGCTGTTCACCTGGCTCAACGACGTGATCCGCCATCCGCGCATCCTGGACGCGATCGAGGATGTGATCGGGCCCAACATTCTCTGCTGGGGATCGTCCTTCTTCATCAAGGAGCCGCGCAATCCCGGCTTCGTGTCCTGGCATCAGGATTCGACCTATTGGGGCCTCGATCCCGCCGACGTCGTGACGGCCTGGGTCGCGTTTTCCGACAGCACCGCAGCGAACGGCGCGATGCGTGTCATTCCGGGCACGCACAAGATGGACCAGGTCCCGCACAACGATACGTTCCGGCCTGAGAACCTACTGTCGCGTGGCCAGGAGATCATGGTCGAGGTCGACGACAAGCAGGCGGCGATGCTGGAACTCGCGGCGGGGGAGATGTCGCTGCACCATGTGCGGCTGATCCACGGCTCCGACCCCAATCCGTCGGATCAGCGGCGGATCGGCTATGCCATCCGCTATATCCCGACCTATGTCCGCCAGGTCGCCGGATCGCATGACAGCGCGACCCTGGTGCGCGGCGTCGACACCTATGGACATTTCGAACCGGAGGAACGCCCGGATGCAGACATGTCGCCAGCCGCCGTTGCGCATCATGCGGCGGTCACCGGGTTGTCCGCATCGATCCTGATGCGCGGTACGGGCAAAGAGATGCGCGCCTGAATGGCGCGTGGAAAGGGGAACGAGAACGATGGGTAAACGAATTGTCGTGCTGGGTGCCGGCGCGGTTGGTGGCTATGCCGGTACACACATGGCGGCAGCAGGGCACGACGTCACGCTGATCGATCCTTGGCCGGAACATGTCGACACCATGAAGGCGAACGGGATGGAAATCTTCGGCATGACGCCGCAGGAGCGCATGTCGGTCAAAGTCAACGCCATGCACATCACCGAGGTGCAGAACCTCGCCAAGCAGAAACCCATCGACATCGCGGTGATCGCCGTCAAATCCTATGACACGATCTGGGCGACGACGCTGATCCGGCAGTATCTCTCGGCCTCGGGCTGCGTGGTCTCGATGCAGAATTGCATCAATGAGGAACGGGTTGCCGGCGTCGTCGGCTGGGGCCGCGTGCTGGGCTGCATCGTCACCGGTGGCGTCGGCGTCGATCTCTACCAGCCGGGCCATATCCGCCGCGGCTATGCGAAGCGGCCCGATATCACCTCGTTCTATGTCGGTGAACCGAACGGGCGGATCACCAAGCGGGCGGAGGAGATCGCCGAGATCTTCTCCAGCATCGATGCCTCGAAGGCGACCGACAATCTATGGGGCGAACGTTGGACGAAGCTGTGCGTCAACGGCATGCGCAACGGTGTATCCGCCGCCACCGGCATGGGTGGCAACGCGCGCGACAATCATCCCGCCGTTCGTCGCATCTGCATCCAACTAGGCGGCGAAGCTGTCCGGATCGGCCAGAAGCTTGGCTACAAGCTGGGCAAGGTCGGTGCGCTGCCGTACGAGATGCTGGCCAAGGCTATGGAAGGCGACGCCGGGTCCTATCAGGAGATCGAACGCCTGATGACCGAGGGCGGGGCTGGTCAGGCGGAGCGCAGCGACTACCAGCGCCCGTCGATGGCGCAGGACATGGAAAAGGGCCGCCGCACCGAGATCGAGTTCATGAACGGCTTCATCGCGTCAGAGGGCGCTCGGGTCGGCGTGACCGGCCCGACGCATGAGATGCTGACGCGGCAGGTGCTGCGCGTCGAACGCGGCGAGATTCCGCCGAGGCCGGAGAACGTCCTGATTAATAGCTGATTTCGTTTTTTATCAGCAGCTCAGACGTGAAATGGGGACCCTGGATTTGCGAACGGCCGGCGAGATAGTCCCTCTCGGCTGTGAACAGATCCGGGGTGTGCGGATTCACGGCGGAATGGAAACTGCTCGATCCTGATCTCATTGCCGCGGGGATCGAGGCAGCCATTGCCTTTGCCGATGGGCAGGCCTCTCCGCTGGCTCCGCCGGCCGTCTCGCCCCCGGCGACCTCTCCGGGAAGGACGGAACGATGTGTGGGAAGAAATACAAATATTTGCGATGTCTGGGTCTATCTTGCGGCTATAGGGAACGTGCGGCATGGTGACGATGGCGATGATCGCGCGCGCGGTCGCCATACCTGGGGGTGGCCGAAGTGATCCAGCGCTCGTTTTTGGCAAGGAATGGAATGTCGCCGCCATTCCTGTCCGTCCGGAACGCCGTAGTCCTGGCGAGTGTGTTCGCGGCGTCCGTTGTTTGCCGGCTGGTCTCAAACTTTTCGTGGTGTTTGTAATTAGTTTGATGGAAATGACATTTTAGGATCGCCATCATGTTTTTTACACGAACCCCTTCCGTCCTCGGCGGCTCGATGGGCTCCGAAGCGCAGGAACAGCCGAAGCAGGGCATCCTGATCGTCGATGATGAGCCTGTTCTGGTCGAGGAGATAAGCGAGTATCTCCAGGCTGACGGCTTCCCGGTCAGCCTCGCATATGACGGGCGCGCGGCGCTGGAACTGTTTCGGCAAGAACCGCCTGGCCGTTTCGCGGTCGTGCTGACGGACCTCCGGATGCCCGGCATGAGCGGCTATGCCCTGGCGCGGGCGATCATGCAGCAAACCACCGACGCAACGGCGACCGAGGTTATCGTCATCACGGGGCACGGCTCCCTGGCCACGCACGCTGAGGCGCCGGACGGGTTGTTTGCGATCGTCCAGAAGCCGGTGCGCCTGTCGAGACTGGCCGAGATCGTCGGGCAGGCACATGATGCCGCGTTGGTCCGGCGGCTGGCGGCGTCAGCCGGCACCGTATCGGATCTACCCTCCAGGGCCTGACGGTCATGTCGCGCCGGACGTGGCAAGGCAGCGTCTCGGCGATGTTCAAGTCTGTGCGCCTGGAAGCCATGGTCGTTACTGTTCTGATCATGGCCTTGCTGGGTACCTGGGCGATATCCTACGTTGTCGAACAGCAGGTCGAGGCCACCGGCATCCAGGCCAAACGCGCTGATGCGCTCGGCCTTGCCCGGCTATTGGCGCAGCAGTGGCAGCAATCCGTGCAACGGGTCGCCTACCTGCACGACCTCGCCGGTCACAGCATGGAGGCAGAGGCGGGCGGCATGGCCGGCCTTGCGGCCCTGCCTGACCCGGTGCGGCAGGCTCTGGCGCGAATCGGCGATGGCATCCAGCAGGTTTCGGCGCAGGATGCGTCTGGCCATCTGCTGTGGTCCACTACCCCCGCGACGCCGGAATCGCCAGCGGCAGCACCCGACGCCCCGGCGGATCGCTCCGGCCGGCTGGCTGCCCATCCGGTCATCGGGCCGGCTATCGGGCCCTTGGGACAACGGGCGATTGCATTCAGCGCCGAACATTACGATCTTCAAGGAACCCCGCTTGGCACGTCCACGGTGCTGGTGGATGCCAGTCTTCCAAGGACTTTCCCGGAAAAGACCAATTTGCTGCGGCATGGCATCGTGATACTCATGCGGCACGATGGCGCTGTTCTGGCGGGCAGCCTGAACGCGGCCAATTCAGCCAGTCCGGCGCCGGACACGGCACCGCTGCGCCAGGCCCTGGCACGTGGACAGACGGATCTGACGCTCCGGGACCCGACCGACGGCCCCGCCCGGTTCTACAGCCTGGCCTCCGTTGAGGGCGCCGACATTGTCATCGTCGTCGGCCTGAGCGAGGCGGGCTCCGTGGCGCCGGTCAACGCCGTCGTCGCCCAGGTGCACCATTGGGCTCTGGCGCTCTGCCTGGCGCTCGTGGCCATGGCCTTCGTCGTCAACATCGTCTTCCGCAACAGCCGCAGCCTGAGCCTGGAACGCCAACGCAGCCAGGATCTGCATCAGCGTGAGGCGATGCTGCGGGAGATCGCGGAAACCGCCTCCGACGCGATTATCATCCTCGATGAACGGATGCGTGCGCTGTTCGTCAATCCCGCCTATCGCACGATCCTCGGTGGTGATCCGGCCCTGGCGGCCGGGCAGCGCATGGGCGAGCGGATTCTGCCGGAGGATTTCGAACAGGTCCGCCTCGGCGTCGCGGTATTGCGGGAACAGCCGGGATCCTGGCGCGGCACTTATCGGGTGCGCCACGAGGATGGCTCGATTCGCTGGGTGGAGAGCGAGATCGTCTCGGTTTGCGGCGATGGAGTGCCGAACGGAGCGCGCTTTGTCGCCATCAGCCGCGATGTGACCGGGCGCATCCAAGATGAAGCTGCGCTGAAGGTGGCCCAGGCGGAACTGAACGCGCTGGTCCGGTTGGGCCCAGGCACGTTCTATCGCATGACAATCGGCAGCGCCGGTGAGACCGCCCGCTGGTTCCCGGCCGGATATGAGATCCTGGGGGCCGCCGTCTCGGATCGGCAAGCAGACGGCATCTTCCTCGAACGAGTCTATGCCGCCGATCGCCCGCTGCTGACGGATGCCGTCGCACGCTGCCTGGGGATCGGGGACGCCACCGCGGAATACCGGCTTGCGGGGCCCGATGGGGAACTGCGCTGGGTGCGCGACCGGATGCGCCTGGTCAAAGGATCGCACGAAGAAAATGTCCTGTTCGGCTATATCACCGAAATCACCCAGGAACGCGAGGATATGGGTCGTCTTCGCCAGGTCGAGCGGCTGGCCACGCTGGGAGAGGTGGCGGCCGGCATCGCACATGAGATGAACCAGCCGCTGGCGGCGATCGCGATGGCGGCGGAAAATGGCTTGCGCTTGCTGAACGATGGCGCGGAACCCGCAGCGATCGCAGCGAAACTGTCCCGGGTCGCGGACCACGCGTTCAGGCTCAGTATGATCACCGATGCCGTGTGCCTGTTCGGAAGAGCCGACGGGAATACGGCGTGGGCGGCGGCATGGCGGGATGTGCTGGGAAATGTGCAGGTTCTGGTCAAGCCACGGCTGATCGCTGCCGGTGCCGAACTGATCGTCGACGCTGCACCCGACCTGCCGTTGATCAAGGCGTCCCCGGTCGCGCTGGAACAGGCATTGTTGAATCTCATCGCCAATAGCTGCGATGCCTATGCGTCTCGTCTGCGTCCCTCGGCCACCAACGACATTCGCCTCTGGGCTCGGATTGAGGCTGACCACGTGCGGATCACAGTTGCCGACCAGGCGGGCGGCATCCCGGCCGGGGCGATAGACCGGATCTTCAATCCGTTCTTCACCACGAAGGAGCCGGGGAAGGGCACGGGTCTCGGCCTGTCCATCAGTTATGCGCGCATTACCGAAATGGGCGGCCGGATGACGGTGCGCAACCGCGACGGCGGCGCCGCGTTTGACATCCTCCTGCCGCTTCTACCGATGGACCAGCTGGTGGAAGCGCCAGTGGAAGGGATGAAATGAGCGCGTCGGTCACCCGATATCAGCCGCGTACGGCCCCGACACCGCTGCTCGCGTTGATTCTGGGGCTGCCCGTCGTGTTTGCGCTCGCCGGACTGGGTGCGTGGGAGTTTGCAACGAGCAATCGTCAGGCGATCGAGGGACACCTGACGGAGGTGGCGAAGTCCACGGCACTAGCACTGGATGCCAAGCTGACCGGTTTCGAGGCTGCCGGGCTTGCCCTGGCCACCAAGGACGAGTTGCAGTCCGGCGATTTGGGACCTGGCGTCCTCAAGGAAGCCAAACGCGTCGCCGACTTGCTTGGCGTGCATATCATCGTGAAAGAGGCGTCGCGCCCGGAGGCCGTCCTACTCAATACATTGTTGCCAGCCGTGCAAAATACGACGGTACCGCAGACTTTCCAGCCGAACCGCGCCGCTCTGGAGGTGGCGGTAGCGGCGGTCGTGCGTACTTCCAAGCCGCAGGTCAGCGATGTCTTCATCGGCGCCGTGACCGGGCAGCGGACTATCGCGGTGGTGCTTCCGGTGGTTGCGGACGGTGCGGTTGCTCGGGTTGTGATCCTGGCCCTTCCCGCTGACAACCTCGCTGCCTGGCTTGCCGATCAAACCGGCGACAGCGAGGGGTTCGCCGCCATCCGGGACCGGCAGGGCCGCATTGTCGCCGTGTCCCACGACAACGACGCCTTTGCTGGCCGTCTGGTCCCTGAATGGCAGCGCACCTTGCCGAACGATCACGGCATCCAGGAAGGCATGAGCCTGCGCGGCACGCATACGTTGTACGCTTACCAGCATCTGCGCCTGGCGCCGAGCTTTGCGGTCGTTGTGGCGCGGCCGGTCAATGGGGCGATGTCGGTCCTCAAGGGGCCTGCGAGGTGGCTGTTGCTCTCGGCTCTGGCCCTGATCGTCCTGGGCGTTCTGTCGCTGGTAACGCTCTGGACCCGCCGTGACAGCGAGAATGCAGCCCTTCAGGAGATGAACCGCTTGCTGTCCGGGGTGCCGGCGATCGTCTTCGTCGATCGTTTCTATCCTGACGGTCGGACCCGCCGCCGCTTCCTTAGCCTGAGCGTGGAACGTGTGACAGGCTACACCTATAAGCAGTTGGAGCGTGACGGCTCGCTGGCGGAAAAGATAGACCCGGCCTTCTACGCCGACCGGAAGGCGTTTTACCGTGCTGCGTTGGAGGCCGGACGAAGCCAGTTCGAATGCCCCCAGCGCTTCGCCGATGGGGCCTTTCATTGGGTACGTATGGTCGGCGTCTGCCTGACGAAGGAACCTGATGGTTCGGGCGACGTGCTGGGGTTTATCACCGACATTACCGAGGAACGGGCGATGCGGGAGGAGCTGCGGCGGACCGAGAAGTTCGCACTGCTGGGCGAGGTGGCCGGCCGCATTTCCCACGAGATGAACCAGCCGATGGCGGCGATCTCGATGGCCGCCGAGAACGGGTTGCTGGCGCTGGAGCGCACACCTGCGAACCTGGAGGTGGTACGCGAGAAGTTCCTGCGGATCGAGCATCAGGTGGAGCGGGTCATCGCGGTGATCGGGCACATCAGCGCCTTCGGCCGCAAGCAACTTCCCGCCGATCTGACAGAGCTGGACATCGACCGCGTCCTCCATTCAGCGCTGGCGGTGGCGGAGCCGAAAATGACCAGCGCCGGCGTTTCGGTCAGGCTGGAGATTCCGGACGACCTGCCGGCACCGCGGGGTGTGGCGGTTCTCCTGGAACAGATCGTCGTCAATCTGGTCGTCAATGCCTGTGACGCTTATCAGGATCATACCGGCCCGGGCGACCGGATCATCGTGATCCGCGCCCATGTTGCGAACGGATCGTTTGTGCTGTGTGTTGCAGACCGGGCCGGCGGCATACCGGCCGACCTGCTGGGCGGCATTTTCGACCCCTTCGTCACCTCCAAGCCGCCCGGCAAGGGCACCGGGCTGGGATTGTCATTCTGCCTGGCGAGCGTTGGGCGCCTGGGTGGTCAAATGACCGTCACGAATGTCGACGGTGGTGCTTCCTTTTATGTAACGCTGCCGATCGCCAGTCGGGCTCGGCAACATGCGGATGCCGGTTAGCGTGCGATCGTCTGAGGTCGACCAGACCTGAAACGCACTTTCAAACAAAAAAGCCGGAGCATGATCGGGTCAACCTAACTCGATCATGCTCTGGGGAGATGGTTCGGGGGGTTTTGGGGTACGAAAATTTCAATAACATGGCCAGCGGAGCAATGAAATATTCGGTCGAAAACCTCCGTGGTTAGATACGTTGTCTAGACCAGCCATCCTCCCTATAAACGCGTCCAATAGTAACAGGTCCGGTGTAGTGGTTTTGGATACGGATGGGCGAATTCTTCTTGTAGAAGATGACCAAGCGTTTGCGACTGAGTTCTGCGCCTTCCTGGACACGTTCGGGTACCTGGCTGAGGTCGCCACATCGCTCGATCGGCTCAAAGCTGTTTCTGGACCAGACGAATTCGACTTGATCATCCTGGATCAGTTCCTCAACGGCCAGGATTCCTTACGTTATCTGGCGGAGCTTCGGCAGAAGCACCCAGGCGGCCTGATCATCCTGACCAACAATCAGGATGAGGCCGACAGGATCCTCGGCCTGGAACTGGGGGCCGACGACTTCATCCCCAAAACTCAGAAGCCGCGCGAAATTCTTGCCCGCGTGCGTGCCGTGCTCCGCCGCTCGAACCGTCCCCAGACCCAGGCGCCTGCCAGTTGGGAGATCGACTGCGCCAGGCGTGAGGCACGCGGTCCCGACGGCCACCCATTGCCGCTGACAAGCGCAGAATACAATTTGCTCCACTACGTCGTGGGACGGCAGGGGGAGGTCGTCGATCGCGACGAACTGTACCGCGCCGTGATCGGGCGGGAGAAAGCCGGTCCGTTCGATCGCACGCTCGACAACCTGATTTCACGCGTGCGCAAGGTGATCGCGGCGGGTTCTGACTACGCGGACGCTTTCAAGTCGGTGCGGGGGCGCGGCTATTTCTACGCCGGCCCGCCTTTCGTGATTATCAATGAGCCCGGTAAGCCCCGTTAGGTCAGGATCAGCCTAGCTAGACTGAACTTTACCCGGCTTTCGTTCTACGTTCCTACAATATACGGGAATTTGGTGATTGTGCGGTCATGTATCGTGGTGGATTCCGCCTAACTCGACGCGAATCTATCTGAATTCCGTGTCCGCATGTATGTGGCAGTCATCCCCAACCGTGGCTCCCCGCCCGCCATCCTCCTGCGCGAAAGTTATCGCGAAGGCGGCAAGACCAAAAACCGTACCCTCGCCAATTCACGGCTGCGACCAATCTGGTCAGAAGCCGGATCGAGCCGCCGTGCCAGACAAAGGCGCAGTAACCGTCATGAGCACCATGCTCAAGCGCCACCGTGATCACGGGGCCATTTGCATTGCCCGTCCAGCTTGGACCACCTGGAGAAGCCACTTACGGCTTGCGCCGGTATCGAATTGCGACTGGAGAAGAATGCGGCAGTTCCGGTTCGTGATGAAGCCGAGCGTGGTGCTTAGGTCCTGCCGCGCGCCGTCAACCAGCTTCGTCTGATCCTCGTCACTGAGGGTCGGAATGGCCTTGAGGTGCTCACGGACGTACTCAACGCCGTCTTTCTTGGAGAGCGCGTCGCTGAACACACCGATGATCTGTTGCAGCGTAGGGATTTCGGTATCGTCCAAACTGCACTTTGCGAACGCGCCAACGACGGAAGCTACCGACAGCCCGTTTTCGAAGAACGGGTCCTCCTGAGGGTTCTTCTCAGGGAACTCCATTGCCAACTGTTTGAGACAGCCCCAGCACTGGCGGTTCACCTCGTCCGCGGAAGCCCACCACGGCACCACTAGAAACGTGACAGCGACCAGCCCGCGCAGCACATTGGCCGCGATCGCTGCTAAAGGACATCTATCGGAGCAGTGTCGGTGCACGGCCCTCTTCCTACACGTTTATGCGGTTTTCCGGAATGGTGCGCTTGGTTGCGGCAGATGGTGCCAGCCCAATTCGCCACGGCTAGAGCAGGATGACATCGCTTTCGCGATCGCGTGATTCAGACCTCCGGTGATCCCACCTCCGGTCATCACGCTTTACGTGTTTGTTTGATCGCGTGATTCTGACCTCCGGCGAATCCGCCTCCGGTCATCACGCTCTAAACCGGCCTCAGAACCCGACGGCCTTCCAGCCAAAATCCAGCAGCGGCCTGGCGTTCTGCGCGAACGTCACCAGGCGGCCGCTCAACTCAGGCGACATGACATCGCCATGCGTCAGAGGCGTACGAACGATGAACGTGCGTCGTCGCAGTGCGTCGAGCAGGACCGGGTCGGTCACGCTTTCATGCCCGCGCGGCGTACGCTTCAGCGCGTCCTCGTCCGGTGCCAGGTGCAGATCCCGTTCGGCCAGGCGGCTCAGCATGCTGCGGTAGCGGGTGGGGCTGGAGAGGATGGCATCCCGGATCATCTGCAACGGGACGACATCGGGGCGATAGAATCCGCAGGCCGTGAAACAGCGGTCCGGCTGGATGTGGATGTAGAGAAGTCCCGGTGTGTCCTTGCCGCCGTCACGGGTCAGCACGGCGCCTGCATTGATTTTATACGGGGCCTTGTCGCGAGCGAACCTGACGTCACGGTAGATCCGGAAGACCGATCGCTTCGGATCGCCTTGCAAGGGCACGCCAAGCCGGGTGAAGGCGCTGGTCAGGTCGGCGATCAGCGCGGTCAGTGGCCAGCGCACCGCATCCTCATACAGAAGCTTGTTGTCCTCGAACCACGCCTTGTTCTGTTCCGAGGCGAGACCACGCAGAAAGACGAAGGCGGCCTCCGGAAATCCCTGGAACTGGTTGCCCATCAATCCTCGCGCGCCCAGCGTCGCTCGAAGTCCCAGACGTCGGGGAAGTCCATGAGTTCGCAGATCCGTTTGAAGCCGTAGCTTTCCTGCGCCGGAAGGGCATTGCTGTCGCCATGCTGGTGCAGATGCGTGTAAACCCGTTCCGCCGCCGCAGCGACGGCGAGGAACCCGACGGCGGGGTAGATCGCAATGTCATAGCCGATGGCCGCCAGGCGCTTTGCCGGCAGAATCGGCGTCCGTCCGCCCTCCACCATGTTGGCGAGCAGCGGCGCGTCGATTTCCTGCCCGATGCGCTGCATCTCCGCCTCGGTTTCCGGGCTTTCGACGAAGATCACGTCGGCGCCCGCTTTCGCGAAGGCCTTGCCGCGGGCGATCGCCTCATCGAGGCCAAGGGAGGTTCGAGCATCGGTGCGTGCGACGATGAGGAAGTCGGGGTTCTTGCGGGCTTCGACAGCGACCTCGATCTTCAGGCACATCTCCTTGGTCGGGATGACGCGCCGGCCAGGGGTGTGGCCGCATTTCTTGGGCACTTCCTGATCCTCGATCTGGATTGCGGCGATGCCGGCGGCTTCATAGCCCATGACTGTGTGGCGGACGTTGAGCAACCCGCCATACCCGGTGTCGGCATCGGCGATCACGGGCGTGCGGCAGGCCCGGGCGAAGGCGCCGACGCGGCCGACCATGTCCGTATAGGTCGCGATACCCGCATCGGCGATGCCGAGATGCGAGGCGACGGTGCCGAAACCGGTGGCATAGAGTGCGGAGAACCCCATCGCATCGGCCACGCGGGCCGAGATCATGTCGAAGATACCGGGCGCAACGACGAACTGCCTCTCCCGCAGCGCGGCTTTCAGCCGGTGATCCGCCATGGCTTATTCTCTCCCCTGATTACGCGTGAGCGCGGTTTGCAATGCCGCCAGATCCATCAGCGCCTCACCCGACCGTTTCGATCTCCACCGGGAACAACGCAGTAGCATCGTCGACGTGCAGCAAATGGTAGACATTGAAACGATACGCCGCTCCCAGCGAAACCTCGGGCGGGGTGAACGGGAATGCCACGTTGCCGGCGGTCGACAAGCGGCCGGGATAGCCGAAATGCAGCAGGAACTGCTTGCAGGTTCGCACGACCTCGGCGGCGCGCTCGCGGGTCGGCGCGATGCATTCGCCCATGATGAACACCTCGCCCGGCGGCGCTTCATGTTCCGGCGCGACCATGCGGACGCCGTCGATGCCGTAGACCCGGAAGCGCAGCGTGTAGTCCTTGGGCTGCTCCTCGCAGACGAGGCTCTCGACCAGATCGGCGACCTTCGGCAGCAGCGCCTTGCATTCGCCGATGAAGCGCGGGTCTGCCGATCCGCACAGCAGGACCGCCCGCTCGCCGATCTTCAGGGCGCCTTCCAGCTTGATCGTCGGCGCGTCCGTATCGCGCCAGACGGCTCCGCTGACGCGTGCGCGGCGGTCGTCGAGCGCTTCATAGCTCGCCCGAGCAAGATCGAGCGTGCCGTCGGGTTCGCGCAGGACGAATGGATCGGACTGCTCATACAGGCTGTGCGCGGCGACCGAGGTCGGCGTCGCACGCCGCTCCGGATTGGTGCTCTCCAGCACGAAGCCGTCGTGGTCCAGTTCCGCCAGGATCGGATCGCGTCCGCCTGGCACGCAGCAGAGCGAGCCGCATTCGATGATCTTCGCCATATGCATCGCCAGCCCCACCGGATACCCCAGCAGCGCCGGCAACGAGGCAAAGATCGCGGTGTCGCACGCTCTTCCGGCGATGATGACGTCGACGTCCGCTTCCAGCGCCTTGCGGAACGGACCCATGCCCATCTGCCCGACGATATGCGCGGCGCCATCTATGTCGGATTGGGTAAGGTCCGGCATCGAATCGAAACTGGCTGATGCGCCCGGCCCGCAGCGCATCGTGCAGGAAGGGGCGCGGGATATCGGACCGCATCACCGCCATGCGGAAGCGCAGCCCGTCGGTACGAGCGATATCGCGCAGCATGGCCAGTGTGGCATCCAGATGCGGACCGGCCCCGGCGGACCCGGCCGATCCGATCACCAGCGGCACGTCCAAAGCGCGCGCCGCATGCAGCACCCGGCGCAGGTCGCGGCGGGTCGCCTCGGGCGCCGTCGCCATCTCGCCCTTGCCGAGATAGGTGGGACCGATGTCGATCGAACCCATGTCGGCGCCGATCAGGTCGGGCTTGCGGTCGATACCAGCGCGGAATGTCGCCGCTGGGATGCCGTAGCCCAACTGGCCCGACGCGCCCATCAGGCGGATCGGCCGCTGATTGCGGCGAAGTTCGGCGATGATGCGGCCGGAGGCGTTCATGGGCGGATACCTGGGTCGGATGGGCTTTGGTGACCACGCCCCGTCATGGCCCGGCTCGACCGGGCCATCTCTATCCAGGGTGGCAACGACGGTATTCCTGCCGTCGCCGAACCGCCGAACACCGTACCGAGCTGGCACGGGATGGCCCGGTCGAGCCGAGCCATGACGGATGAGCGAGCATGATGGAGGGACGAAATCATATCTCGATCCCCAGCAACGGCGCGTGCTGCTGCGCGCCGTAGACATCGTAGTCCCCTGGATCGCCCGCCATGATACTCCGCGCCAGCACGATCTTGACGGCGCGTCCGACCGGATACGGAATGATCGTCACCTGGTCCGCCGGCACGCGATACAGCCGCCCGATCGCCTCGGCCCCCAGTGCAGGAGACTGCACGACACGCTGATAATCTGCGTCGGAGGCGAACATGATGTCCAGCGTCAGCCGCCGCGGCCCGGCGTTCTTGCTGCGAATGACCTGTGCGATGTCGGATAGTTTCATGGCCGGTGCAACTCCGCTCGGGTACGGCGTGACGGTCCGCACGCCACCCTTGAAACAGGCCAGCGGCAGACGCACCTCGGCCACCGCCTGTTCGGGCGTCGTCGCATCGAACACGACGATATCCGCCGGGTTGCCGACGGCGATGCCGTAATCCTTGAGGTTCATCAGCTTCGCCGACCGCTCCGTCAGCATGTTGAAGCACTCGCGCAGGCGCGGGCGCCTCGCCGATCTGGCAGACATTGGCTTGCATATTGGCAATGCGGATCAGGTTGCCGTCGCCCAGCGGCGTGAACGGATTGAGGATGTTGTTGCGACGAGATCGAGCAGTTCACCCCATGCTCGACCAGCACATTGGCATTGGCCACGCCGCGCTGGATGCTGTGCGTCTGGTTGCGGCCCATCATGTAGAGATCGGTCGCCGGCAGCACCGTCACCGCAACGCCGGCATCGGCGATCTTGGCCGCCAGCGCCGTCAGGTCACGCGGCGCGCAGGGTCGAATACTTGCAACCGTGACCAACCGCGACGCGGCCCTGCAGCCCATATTGTTTCGTCAGTTCGCAGACCAGATGGATGTCCATGTCGTCGGGGCTGTTGCCCGAATCCAGGTGCATGTCGATATCCGTCTGAAACTCACGCGCGAGTTCGAAGATGCGGCGGATCTGGCCGCTTTTGTCGGGATCGTAGTTCGGGGCCGCGCCGATCACCTTGGCGCCGCGCTTCAGCGCCTCCACCAGCAACTCGTCGGACCGCTTGTTGTTGGTCAGGCCTTCCTGCGGGAAGACGCAGAGCTCGATGTCGATCGCCCAGGCATAGTCGCGCTGCAACTGTTCCAGCGCGTTGTAGCTGCGCATCTCCACCCCGCCGTCGAGCTCGACATGGGTGCGCATCCGCGTGGTGCCGAACTTGATGCAGTTCTCCAGCGTCTGGCTGGCGCGCTGATAGACGTCGTCCTCGGTGAAGGTGTGCTTCACGGCGGCGACGCGCGGCACGGCGTTGGCGTTGCGGCCATCCTCCGGCGGGCAGCGGTCGATGATGCGCGTCTTGTCCAGGTGAATATGCGTCTCGATCAGCCCCGCGCAGACCAACTGGCCAGCGGCATCGAACTGCTTCCCGTCCGCCGCCAGGTTGGCGGCGATCGCAACGATCCTGCCGTGCTCGACACCGATATCGACTTGTGGCGCTTCGGGCGAGGCGGCCAGGCGGGCGTTGCGGATGATCAGGTCCATGGGTTCTCCTTGGGGCAGGAAGCGGTCCGCACAGAGTGCGACCCTCTCGCCCGGCAGGCAACCCGGCGGTCGTCAGGCCCTTTGCAGATTCCAGAACACCGGCACGGGTCCTTTCAACTGGCCGGTGATGTTCGACCGCCACGCCGTCGGCGGAAAATACTGCCCCAGCGGCACATAGGGTGCGAACGTCAGGATCTCGGTCTGCAATTCGACCGCGAGGCGCTTCTGCTTCGCCGGGTCTGAGCTGTCCATCCAGGCATCGTGCAGCGTTTCCAGCTCGGGATCGTCGCCGTTTCTGATGGGTCTCCTCCATTTTCGGGCCGCGCCGATAGCGAATTTGGCGGCCGGTGACAAAACTTCGTTCGCAGGCGAACGCGCCGGGGCGGCAAACATGGGCGGCAGCGAAGCGGCTAAACCGCCGAACGGCCTTGCGTTTTACGCATGGCAATTGGACTGGTGTCCACATGATAACGCCCGTTATGATGACCTTGCTTCGAGGATAACGTCGCCAGGGATCCCCGTTTGGACGACTTCCATCGTGATCTGTTGTTTCTGCTGCACGACGTCGCGCGCCTGTTGCGCGTGGAAGCGGATAAGCGCGCCCGCCAGCATGGCATGACCCGTGCGCAATGGGCCATCCTGATCTGGCTGGAGCGTCAGCCCGGCATCTCTCAGAAAGAGCTTTCCGAACTGCTCGAAGTCGAACCGATCACCGTCGCCCGCCTGATCGACCGGCTGGAGGCACGCGGCATGGTGGAACGGCGCCCCGACCCCCGCGACCGCCGCATCTGGCGCCTCCATCTCCTCACCCCCGCTCGGGAGGTCCTGCACGAGATCGATGATCACCGTGCGGATATGACGCGCACCGTCACCTACGGAATAGATGAATTGACCCTGGAAACCATGACCGAGGCCTTGCTGCGGATGAAATCGACCTTGACGCATGATGCTCACGCCAAGCGCGGTATCGAGTCCGACGCGCGGGAGGAAGTCTGATGTCCCAGGTGATCACGGGCGCGCGGGTTGGCGTCAGCGATGCGCCGCCGCGCCGCCGGGTCCGCCTGTCGCTGCTGCGGCCGATCCTGATGCTGGGCGGCATCGCCGCAGTTGCCGTTGGCGCCGGCTACTGGTGGCTGACCGGCGGCCAGATCGTGTCGATTGACGATTCGTATGTCCGTGCCGCCAAGGAAGTGATTTCGACCGACGTCTCCGGCATCGTCGCCGAGGTGCCGGTGCATGAGGGCCAGCACGTCAACAAAGGCGACGTGCTGCTGCGGCTCGATCCGCTGCCGTTCAAGCTGGCCCTGGATGGGGCGACGGCCTATCGCAACGGGCTGCTCTCCACCCTCGATGCGGAAAGGCTGGATTATCAGCGTATGCTGCGTGATGCGGACGTGAGGCAGGCGATGGTCCAAGCCGATCAGGCGCGCCTCGACCGCTACAGCGCCTTGGTGAAAAGCGGCGGCGTCACCAAGCTCGATTACGACGATGCCCGCTTCAAGCTGATGGCGGACGAGCGGGAAGTGGATGCGCTGAAAACGCGGGCGGCTGTGGCGCTGACCAGGCTGGGCGGCGATCCGAATGTCGATTCGCACATCCAGAATGACTACCTGCAGGCGGTCGCGAAGGTCAGCGAGTTGAAGCGCCAGTTGGACCACACGGTGATCTATGCGCCGTTCTCCGGCATCGTCACGCAGGTCGATTCCGTCCAGCCCGGCATGTATCTGGCCGCCGCGACCGCCGCGTTCGGTCTGGTGTCGGAGGACAGTGTCTGGGTCGAGGCCAACCCGAAGGAAACCGAACTGACGCATGTCCGGCCGGGCAACTCGGTCGATGTCTCGGTCGACACCTATCCGGGTCTGACCTTGAAGGGCGAGGTGCAGTCGATCGCGCCGAACAGCGGGTCGGAATTCTCTGTGCTGCCGCCGCAGAATACCTCCGGCAACTGGGTGAAGGTCGTGCAGCGCATTCCGGTCCGTATCAGGGTCTTCCGCAATGCCGGCGATCCGCCGCTGCGTGCGGGCATGAGCGTGGTCGCCGACATCGACACCGGGCATAAGCGTTCCTGGCGCGATCTGTTTTGATCCTGGGCGCGGCGCTGGGGTTGGACTGTGAGATTTGGTGCTGATGCGGCGGCCGAAATACGGTGCAGCCTCGGCACCGTTACTTCTGGGTCGCCGGAAGCTTCATCCAGTCCGGGATTCGCGGCGTGAGCACGGAATCGCCGCAGTTCAGTCGGCTTTCGAGCGCATCCAGGCGCAACGTGGCCAGGCCGATGCCGTCCCGAGCGGATCGCATCGTGCCGACCTCGATACCTTCGCGCAGGATCGGGCTGCCCGGTTCCGGCAGAGGGCCGTCGATTGCAACGGGGACGAGGCGGCGTTTGATCAGGCCGCGGTATTTGGTGCGCGCGGTCAGTTCCTGGCCCATGTAGCAGCCTTTCGACCAGGACACGCCATTGAGCTCGTCGAATCCGGCCTCCAGCAGGACGCTGCGATCCGTCTCCAGGTCCTTGGACCCGTCGGGCAACCCGGCGGACAGGCGATGGCGGTCCCAGTCGTCTTGCGTCGCGGTTGGCGGTTCAGGAGAGGCCGTCACCCGGCGCCAGGCGAAATCCGGCAGCCTGGGATCGGGGAGAAACCCTTGATCTGCCGCCGGCTTGCCGCCCCATGCCACCTGCACGACCAGGTCTGGCTCCGCCCGCAGACTAACCCGCATGCGCAGGCGATAGCGCGACAGGCGCTGCGCCAGATCTGTCATCTGCTGACGCTCACAGTCCAGCAGCAGGCGCGCGCCGTCGTCGACGATGAAGAAATCCGCCAGCCATTTCCCTTGCGGCGTCAGGAACGCTGCCCAGACCGGGTGGTCCGGGCGGACGGCGGCCACATCGTTGGACACGAGCCCTTGCAGAAAGGCAACGCGGTCATCGCCCTCCACGGCAATGGCGCCGCGGTCTGGTAAAGACGTGATCGAGATCATACCGGATAGTTGGCGTTCCACCGGTGGGGTGCAATAGGCGGTCGCGTCTCATACAAGCTGTCCGACTTCATTCGGTCATCCAACCGCGTGTGTGCGGTTTCTACTGCCGCGCCATGGCGATGCGAATGGCTTCCTCCGGCGAAACAAGATGATCTGAACTCTCGGCAGCGTCGGCGATGGCGAGTTGCACCCCCTTGACCCGGCCGTTGAAGGCATTGCCGCGTGGACCGTAGTCCGGGGAGACGGGGGCCCCGCTGTCCTCGCCGACGTCGCAGCCGTCATCGGCGGAGAAGACCATCGCCAGCGTCATGGGAATATCCCCTTCGCCAACCTTCTTGCCGTCAACGTAGAGCGTCGCCTTGCCGCCCTTGCCCAGGCCGCCGCCGGCATAGGCGAACTCCATGCGCACCTGGTGCTCACCGGCGGGCAGCTTGCTCGCGGCCTCGACATAGAAATGCTGCACACCACCCAGGTTGTAGCAGTATTTGAGCTTGCCGCCTTTGGCGTACAGGCTCCAGCCGCCAATGTTCGCGCCCTGGGCGATGATCACGCCCTCGGCGTCCAGATTCCGGCACCACGATTTCGGCGGTGACCGAGTGGGATTTGTTCTTGATGTTGAGGACGCAGTTCTCGGACAGCCGGCCCATGCCGGGGAAGAGGAGCTGGGTGTTTCCCTTGATCAGCACCGGCCGACCCGCAACGTCAGGGTTCAAGCGTCTGACGAGGTCGTCGTCCATCGGCAACACGTTGTAGCGCGTGGCTTCGATCAGCCACAGGCGCTGCAGTTCATGCAGCTTCTCCGGCATCTGCTTGGACAGGTCGTTGCTCTGGCTCCAGTCCTTTTCCGTGTCGTAGAGTTCCCAGACGTCGTCGTCGAAAGCGGGGGTCTTCTCGCCGATCGAGCAGCCAGGGCGTCTTGTGCCGCGTCACCGCGGTCCAGCCCTTGTGGTAGATGCCGCGGTTGCCGAACATCTCGAAATACTGGGTCTCGTGCCGTTCTGCCGCCTTGGCGTCGTTGAACGAGTAAAGCATGCTGACGCCCTCGATGGGCTGTCTGCTGCACGCCATTCACCGAAATCGGCTCAGGCAGCCCGGCCGCTTCGAGGATCGTCGGCGCGACGTCGATGACGTGGTGGAACTGCCACCGCATCTCGCCCCTGGTGGCGATCCCGTTCGGCCAGTGGACGATGGTTCCGTTACGCGTCCCGCCCCAGTGCGAGGCAACCTGCTTGGTCCACTGGTAGGGCGTGTCCATGGCATGCGCCCAGCCGACCGCGTAGTGGTTGTAGGAGTCCGGCCCGCCGAGCTTGTCGATCCGGGCGTTGAGGAATTCCGGTGTCTCGATCGCGGACATTCCGTTGAAGTTCAGCATCTCGTTGAACGTGCCGTTCAGCGTGCCCTCGGCCGAGGCGCCATTGTCGCCGATGATGTAGTAGACCAGCGTGTCGTCGAGGATGCCGAGCTTGTTCAGGCCATCGAGCAGGCGGCCGACATGATGGTCGGTGTACTCCATGAAGCCGGCGTAGACTTCCATTTGCCGGCGCAGCACGGGTTTCAGCGCCTCCGGCATGTCGTCCCACGCCGGGATTTCCTTGTGGCGTGCGGTGAGCTGGCACTCCGGCGGAATGACGCCCAAGGCCTTTTGCCGCGCGAAGGTCTCTTCGCGGAGCTTGTCCCAGCCCTGGTCGAACTTGCCCTTGTACTTGTCGGCCCATTCCTTCGGCACGTGATGGGGGGCGTGGGTGGCGCCGGGCGCGAAGTAGGCGAAGAAAGGCTTGTCGGGAGCCAGCGCCTTCTGCTGCGAGATCCAGGCCATGGCCTTGTCGGTCATGTCCTCCATGAAGTGGTAGCCCTCTTCGGGCGTCTTCTTTGGTTCGACCGGCGTGGTGCCTTCGTAGATCGTCGGGTACCACTGGTTCGCCTCGCCACCGATGAAGCCATAGAAATACTCGAAGCCGCCGCCGCCCGTCGGCCAGGCATCGAACGGTCCAACCGGGCTCGTCTCCCACACCGGCACTTCGTGGCACTTGCCGAACTGCGCGGTGGAGTAGCCGTTGAGCTTCAGCGTCCGTGCCAGCGGCGACATGGTGTTGGGGAGCACCGAACTATAACCCGGCGCGCCGCTGGCGATCTCGGTAATGCCGCCCATGCCGGCGGAATGGTGGTTGCGCCCGGTCAGCAGCGCCTGGCGAGTCGGCGAGCAGAGGGCGGTGGTGTGGAAGCGATTGTACTTCAGTCCGTTCGCTGCCAGCTTCTCCGCGTTCGGCGTCTGGCAGGGACCGCCGAAGGCGCTCGCAGAGCCAAACCCTGCATCGTCGATGCAGGATGATCAGGACATTAGGCGCGCCTTTGGGGGGACGTAACTGCTCGATCGGCGGGAATTTCGTGTCCGGATCTTTTGCGTCATAGGTGACCAGGCCACGTCGCGCCGTGTTCGGCATCGGGAGGTGGGAACGGTGGTTCCTGTCGTCGCTGTTCATGATCTCGGATCCTTCGTGCTGAAGCCGACACGAGCTTTTCTTGGCACGGTCTTGAGAAATTCACCGACGGGCGATGTTGGCTGAACGCCGCAGGCGTATAACTGTGCGGGCTGGTAACCAATGCGCACGACACGCCGCTATGCGGAATCGGCATTCAGCCTCGGGAAACCGCAAAAGAAACGGGGCCGAACCTGGACTACCTCGCAGATTTCACGAATGAGACATCGCTATCCGATCGGCGATGCCATGCACGCAGGGCGCGCAGACGCCCGGTGGCCATGTGGGCTCTGGGAGGTCGCGCGGCGGATTCCGAAGGTGCCGCTGCTGCGAGATGGGACAAACCGCCCACGACCGGGGCGGCTGTCTGTGACCGCTGGCCGGACGCCGCGGTCACTCGCCCCTATCGCTTTCCGCCCCGCACTTTGCGATCCGAGCCCGCATCGTCGGTAGCCACCCTGATCGGTGAACGGACGATGGATTTGACGTCATGTCTCGGACGACCCGAGGCCGCCGCGATCTCGCGGTCCTGGGCTTCGATGATCCCCCGTGCTGGTTCGTCCCCATCCAAACCGGCCAACACGCTGGCCGACACCTTGCGGTTCGAACTGCGCGTCCCGTCCACATACACGACATCGAACATAACGAAGCTGGTCGAAGCCCGGCTCTTCATCGCCATGATGGCTACTCCTCCGAACCTTGGACCGGGCTGTCGCTGGATTGCGCATCGGCCGCCTCGTTGGCCTTGCGGAGCGCGGCCTGTTCCTTCCGCTCCTGCAATTTTGTGTCCTTCGACGCCTTCTTCGCGCGGTCCCGCTCGGCACGTTGATATTTGTAGTTCGGCTTGGAAGGCATGTTAGCTGGTCCCGACTGTGGCTGTGACTATATGGCGGTTATGGAGCGGGAACGCGACTGTAGACATCCCAATTTGCTCATGTCGTGAGGATTTGCGCCGCACCCGGGATCATGCCCCACAGCGCTGCGTCGATGAGAATGATCCCTCAGATGGTGAACAGTCCGGCAGGTGAATGACGTAGCCGCCGGCATTCCGTGCGCTCTGCGTTGCCATCGGGCCGCTCATCACGGCGAGCGAGAAAGCTCCGCTTTCGCCGCCGTCCATCCGCCGAACCTTGAATAGGTCCCTCCGGCAAAACCGAAATTCAAACTGAGACACGACGGACGCAACCAAGCCGGCGGCCTCAGGCGTCGATCGACGCCATGACACTCCTGGTGGCACGCCTAAATGCTCGTTCGATCGCCGCGCGGCGCTGGTCCTTTTGCGTTGCCAGCGTTCCGTGTGACAGGAACGCGGCGCGCGAGCGATCGTATCCGACGCGCCGCAGCGCCTGGTCGCGGATCACGCTGCTGATCGCGGCATACCAGGCATCCGCACGGTTCGGCACGAGTTGCCCAGCCGGTCCGTCCGCGATCGATCCGCGATAGGCCGGAACGTCGGAGGCAAGGATGTAAAGCCCGAGGGCGGCGTAATCCAGCACCTTGAAATCGGACGCATAACGATTGGCCGGCACGTCGGCCATCGGCGCCAGCCCGATATGCCAGGCGGGCCGGTGATCGGTGAGCCAATGGACGAAGGCCGGATGCGATCGCGCGGATTGCCGCGACATGCGCGGCCGCCGGATCAGGCCACCCAGCGAAGGATGGACGTTCATGCCGATCACGTCGATCACCAGACGGGCGGCGTATTCCGCCTGCAGGCGGTTCAGGGCCGGTTCGATCAGTGCGTAGTCGCGGCCGTGACGGATGCTGCCCATGCACAATACGCGCACGGGATCGGGCCAGAAGGGAGCGGGCGGCGGATTGGCGTCCCACAGCCGTTCGTCCAGGCGGGTTTCCAGCACCTCGGTGCCGGACCGGATCGTCGCCACACGATCCGCCAGCCGGCGGTTGGCGATCCAGACCACATCCGCTTCGCGCAGCATGTGGCGCACCACATCGGCATCGCGCTCATGCTGGTGGGCCTCGGGATCGCCGCGCGTGACATGCGCGAGGTCGTCGTCGAGGTCATAGGCCAGCGCCGCCCCGGTTTCCCGCGCATGACGAATCACGCGGTCCGCGGACTCGCGGTTGGAGAATGCGAGTCGATGCGTGACGATCAGATCGCATGCGAATCGGGTGACCGTTTCGGCATCGGCCAGAACGATTTCATGATCGGGCCCGGCCGCGTGATCCAGCGGCAGCAGCAGCCGCTGGAAGGCGCCCGCCGTCGGCACGTCCTGGTCCTGGCGCTCCGGCACGATGACGATCTTCCGCCGGGCAGACCGAGCGCGGGCCGGCGGCCGCAGGTAGGATTTTTCGTAGAAATCCGACGGGATAAGCTGCCGGGGCACTGGTGTCTGTTTCGACGGGTCCTTGAGCGTCTCCCGCACCTGCGCGAAAACCTGAAGCCATTCCCCGGTGGTGGCGCGGTGATCGACCAGCCAGGTGTTCGGGCGTCCGGCCAGGCGTTCCGGGAAGGACCCGAGGTTGGTGGCGACGATCGGCACACCGGTTTCTATCGCGGTGCTCAGGGTATAGCTGAACGTTTCCGGACAGGTGGATGGCAGCCAGATCACATGCGGCTTCGCCTGTTTCAGCAGGCGCGGCAGGTCCGCCTCGGCATAGCGGCCGGTCTGCTGGATGAACGGCAGCGCGTCGGCGGGGAAATGCGGCTCCACATGGCCGATCAGGTGTATGGACAACGCAGCTCCGGCCGCCTCGGCGACCGACGCGACGACATGCGCGCCCTTGTGGTCCGCCAACACGCCCAGCAGGACGACGCGCAACGCCTCGCCGGTGCGTTTCGGCCGGCTCAGGCGCCAGGCAGGTTCCAACTGCGCTTCATGCGGAACGACCACCGCCTTGCCGTCCAGCCCGTAGCGCCCCAGGCGAGCGGCCACGTCGACGCTGGGGCAGATGACCCGGTCGGCCTCGGTGAACTGCCACGCCCTTTCCCCGCGCCAGGAGACGATGTCGCGCGCAGCGTTCGGATTGTTCTCGGCGATGCAGGCGGTGCATGTGCCGGGGCCGGGTTCGCCGCAATAGATGCCGTCCGGCCATTTCAGGAAGGTCAACTGCGGGCAGACCGCAAAATAGTCATGCACCGTAACGTCGAAGGGCACATTCAGGCGGTGGATCAGCCGCCTTATGTCCATGTCGATATCGAGCAGATGATGGATATGCGCTCGGCTGACATTCATCGAGCGCAGCACGTTCACCAGGTCGTCGATCCGCCCGGGCGCCAGCGCCAGCGACGGCCGAGTTCGCTGACCCTCGCAATAGAGCGTCATGACCTGATCGCCACCTTCCAGCGACAGGATGTCAGCCATGCCCCGGTATCGCCCGATCAGACTGTCGATATGCCGCCGCACGCCGCCGCCGAAGTGATGCGAGATCATCAGGATAACCGGCCGCCGCGCGTTGCGGACCAGGGCGCCGTGCAGGGTGAACAGGAACGGCTCGCAGTTCTCCAGCGCCACATTCGCCCGCGCGGCGAAATCGGGATAGCGGGACCGGATGGCCTCCGGCTTGCTGGCCGGCCGTGAGGCCGGCGATGCCGGGACGAAGCAGTCCAGGGCGAGCCGGTTACGCCAGCCGCGCTGGCTGGCGCGCTGGCAGAAATCCGTCAGCGCCGCGGCGTCCGGAAAGGACCCGGCGTCAAGGCCGCCAACCGCGCCCAGTGCCGCCAGCTTGATGTAAAGACACGCACCCGCGGCCCCCGGCACATCCACCGCTCGGCCGGCATTCGCCTCCCGGCAGATGGCATCGGCGCGTTCGGGCGGCATGCCGTCGGGCAGATCAACGACCAGCCCTTCCACCAGCCCATCTGGGGCGCCGGCAAACCCGATCTGCTGGCTGAGCGCGCAGACGCTGGCGATGTCGGCACCGGCATGGGCATGACCGGCGAGGCGCACCAGCCATCCGGCCGGCAGGGACTGCGCACCATGGAGCAGGACGATATCGTGGCCCTCGGCATCCTGCATGCCGCGGTTGGCGGCTGCGGCAAAACCGAGGCTGCGGCGGTTGCGGATCAGATGGATCTGGCCATCCGCGGCCAGCCGGTCGAGCCAGGCGGCCATGACGGTGTCTGTGGACGCGTCATCGACGACGATCAGGCGCGCCATTGGCATCTGGCGATCCGCCATCACCGATGTCAGGCACGACTGCACCCGTTCGAAGTCGTTGCGCACCGGCATGACCACGTCGGCGAAGACGCCCTGCCTGGGTATGTGGCAGGCGCCGCCGGACGGCAGATAGTCACGTATATTCAGCAGTTTTTCGGTCGGGTAGCCGGCGGCAAAGCCGACACGGAGGTGGTAGAGCAGCGGATTGCTCGCCGCCTCGGGATGCTGGCTGACATACCAGGCTGCGTCGAAATTCGGATGCGGCCGGCGCAGCGATTGCGCACCAAGCTCCATGTAGTGTCTCAGCGGGTGATAGCCGCTGGCCGATACGTCCGGGTGGTTTTCCAGATACCAGGCACCGTCGAAGAAGCGGTTGGGATCGCGCTGCTCCGCCAGGCCGTAGCGAATGAAATGCAGCAGCGGATCGAGATCCGCGCTGGCGATGTCGGCATAGCGCGCGAGATACCAGGTGCGGTCGACCAAATGCTCCAGCACCGGCATCAGCGCGGCCTCATCGGTGTCCGCTTCTTTCGGATTTGCAGCCATTGCGGACGGCCCCTATGCGGCCGAGACGGTGATTGACGCACCGGCCTGCAAGACCTTGCGCAGCGCCTCCCGCCTGACCGGAGCGTATTTTGAAAGGCTCGCCTGATCGGCGAAAGCGTCGCGGGCGGCCGCCATCATCCGCCCGCGGGTCACGGCGTCGCGCACGAGGATATCCAGCGCGGCATACCAGGCTTCGGGCGTGTTCGGCACCAGCCGCCCGGCCGGGCCATCGGCGATGCTGCCGCGATAGACGTCGGTATCGGATGCAACGACGGCCAGTCCGAGCGCTGCGTAGTCCATCGCCTTGATCGGCGATTTGCAGGCGTTGAAGGGCGTTTCCAGCAGCGGCGCGAGGCCGATATGCCACGGCGGTTCGACCGAGGTCAGCCAATGCACGAAGGCCGGATAGGAGCCCATCGCGTGGCGCGGCGGCCCGACACGCAGCAGGCCCTTGGGCAGGTCCGTGCGGCTGGTCATGCCCAGGACATCGACGACGACCCGTTCGTCGTATTCGACCTTGAGTCGTTTCAGCGCGGGAAGAATCAGATCGAAGTCGTGCTCATGCGACGTCGTTCCCATGGCCAGGATGCGCACCGGCGATTCACGCGACGGCGGTGCCGAAGGCCAAGCGGCCCAGATCCGCTCGTCCAGCCGGTTCTCGATCAGTTCGGTGTCGGGACGCAGTGTCCTGAGGCTGCCGGCCAGGGCCGGTGTCGAGACCCAGATTGTGTCGGCCAGCATCACCATGTCCCGAACGACCTTGGCCAGAGGCTGAAGCGCATGCGCGTCGGGGTGGTTCTCCGGCACGTTGAGCAGATCGTCGTCGAGGTCATAGACGAGCTTCGCGCCGATCTTCCGCGCATGATCCGCCAGCCGTTTGGCGCTGGCGCTATCGGGTATGGCATAGCGCTGGGTGACGATGATATCGGCCGGCTGCTCCAGGACCGTTTCGCTATCCGCCAGGATCACATCGAACTCGCTCGAGATGTCTGGATGAGACAGCGGCTGGATCAATCGGATATAGGCACAGGGCGTGGGCGCGCCGATATCGAAACGCTCCGGCACCATCACCATCCGAGGCCTGGCGCCGCGCCGCACCGGCACCGGCTTCCGTGCCGGGCGGAGGTATCGGTCGGCATAGAAGTCCTCGACGGGCTGGCGCTTCACTGGACGGGGCCGCGGCGCGCGCAGGGAAGCAGCGATCGTTTCGAATACATCGACCCAGCCCTGCGGCGTGATGGCGACGTCCGCCAGCCAGGTCAGCGGCCTGCCGGTCAGCCGTTCGGGGAAGGCACCGAGGCGCGGAGCCGCGATG
This sequence comes from uncultured Alphaproteobacteria bacterium, assembly GCA_963771475.1. Classification (GTDB taxonomy): domain Bacteria; phylum Pseudomonadota; class Alphaproteobacteria; order Acetobacterales; family Acetobacteraceae; genus Rhodopila. Next base: position 393,724 of record CAVYTN010000007.1, read on the forward strand.
GCAACGCCGGACTCGATCGCGGCCGTCAGGGTATAGCTATAGGTCTCCGGCCAGCTCATCGGAAACCAGATGACGTGCGGGTCGACAGTCTTGATCAGGTCCGCCAGGTCCGTGTCGTCGTAACGGCCGGTGATCTTGATGCGGCGACGCGCCTCGTCAGGGAAATACCCGTCTATATAGCCGATCAGATGGAGGTCGATGGTTCGGCCGCCGGCGAGGGCTGCCAGCGTGGCGACGGCCGATGCGCCTTTGTGCGGCACAAGGGTGCCCAGGATGGCGACGCGCAGACGTTCGCCTTTGGCCAGCCTGGGCGCGGCAATGCGCCAGTTGCCGGCCGCAACCGGCTCATGCGGCGCGAGGACGGCCCGGTCCGCCAGGTCATATCGTTGCAGACGAGCCAAGGCGTCCGCGCTGGGGCACAGCACCCGGTCGGCGTCGCGGAAAACCCAGGAATGTTCCATCCGCCAAGTAACGATGTCGCGCGCGCCGTGCGAGGCGCAATGGGCGATACAGGTGTTGCAGCCGGCGATGTCGGGTTCGCCGCAATAAGGACTGTGCCGCCACGGCAGCAGGTTGATCTGCGGGCAGAGCGGATAATAGTCATGGACCGTCACGTCGAACGGCACATCCAGGCGATGGATCAGCCGTCGGACATCGAGGTCGATGCCCAGCAGATGATGGATGTGTACGCGTGACACGGCCATGGAACGCAAGAGGCGGACGAGGTCGTCCAACCCCTCGGCCGGCACGTCCAGGGTCGGGTGGCCGGGCAGGGACGGCACCGACAGGGTTCCGCCGCGATCGGTCCCCTCCAGCAGCAGCAGATGCGCCTGGTCCGCCAAACGCTCTGTCAGCAGTTCGATGTGATGCCGGACACCGCCGCCCAGGCTGTGCGTCACCATAAGCAGGACAGGACGTTTCGAAACACGAAACAGTTCAGCGGTCAGGGCGAAACGAAACGGGTTGACCGCGCCCCGAGCGACATGGCGTGCAATGGTCCGGGTGTAGTCGGGAAAGCGCTGGAGAATCATCTCCGTCGCGCGCTTCATCAGCGTCTGCGCTTTCTGCCCGAAGCTGACCGACCCTTTATGGTAGACGAACGTGTCGCAGGCGAGACGGTGGCTCCAGCCCAGTTGCGTCGCACGCAGGCAGAAATCGTTCTCCTCACCGTATCCAAGGCCGAAGCGTTCGGCATTGAATTCGCCAACGACATCGAGTGCGGCGCGCCGGATATACATGCAATAACCGACAGTTGTCGGCATGTCGACGAAGCGGCCGGCATTGGCGGTGCGGCACGCCGCATCCATTGCCTCGACAGGCAGGCCGAAGACGATCGGCCCGCCGTCGTTATGAGGATAGCTGCAGATCGTTGCGTTGTTGGAAAACGGTGAGACGGACGCGATCTTCGGATCGGCGTAGGCATGGTCCGATAATCGCTCCAGCCAACCGGGGGGCACCAGGGTGTCGCTGTTCAGCAGCACCACGTCGTTGCGGCCGGCTTCCAACATGCCGGCGTTGACGGAGCGGACGAAACCCAGATTGCGATCGTTGCGGACAAGATGGATACGGCCCTTCGCGGCAAGGCTGACCAGCCATTTGACCAGGGCAGGCTCCGGCGAGCGGTCTTCCACGACGATGATGCGGCCAAGCGGCCCGGTGGTATTGACGAGGACGGATTCGATGCAGAGCCGCGTTTCCGCCAGCCCGCGATAGACCGGGATCACCACATCCACGGTCCGGTGCTGGACACGCTTCGCCCGGGCTCGCTCCGCGGGGCTGGGCGTGGCGGGGAGGTAATCGGCGATATCGATCGGCTGCTCTGTCAGATAGAAGCGATCCACGCCGGTCTGGATATGATAGAGCAACGGATTGGCCGCGGCTTCCGGGTGCTGTTCCACATACCACGCGGCATTGAAGCGCGGATGCGGATTGCGCAGTTCGGCCGCGCCGGCCAGCAGGTAGTGCGTCAAAGGATTGACGCCGCTGGCGGCGACATCCGGATAATGCTCGATGTACCAGGCACCGCGGAAGAACGGGTTGGGCTCACGCCATTCGTGGACGCCGTGATCCAGGAAGTGCACCAGCGGCGTAAGCTTCGCCGCGATCACGTCCGGATAGCGCTTGCGCATACCATTCGGCGTCGAAAATCCCGGTCAGCAGCCGCTTAAGATCTGCTTCATCGGGCGCGGCCGCACGCGTCTTTGTTGCCATTCAGGATCGGTGGGGATGGGGCGCCAGATGATGAATGCTTTGTGTGGCATCACCGATCCAGGCGGTAAAGGTGGCTGAAATACGCATGAAGGTCTCAAGCGATGGTTGTAAATTTTATAGCCTCACCCGTTAGCCCGGCAGCAAGCAACATTACGGCTGCTCCACCTGCCAAAAGCAGAAGCGGATTGATCCCGGTGAAGCTGAACAGCACCGTGCTGACGGCCGTCACGGCCCAGGCCACCCAGCCATGTTCGGTCTGGCGCATCAATGCGAGACCGCTGGCGAAGGTCAGCCCCACGGCGACCGGCGCCAGCGCATGCTCCACCGTCTGCCGCCAGGCCGAGGCCGCCGCGCGATGCCAGAAGCGCGCGACGACATGCACCGCGATGGACGACGGGGCGAACATCGCCACGAACGATACCAGTGCGCCGGCCAGCCCTGCCGCCTTCAGCCCGATCAAGACGACGATCAGCGATCCGGGTCCCGGCTGGGCGCGGGAGATCGCGAACATGTCGAGGAACTCCTTTGCGGTAAGCCAATGATACTGATCGACCGATGCCCGCTGCATATCCGGCAGCACGCCGGACCCGCCGCCGAAGGCGAGCATCGAAAGGCCGCCGAACAGCAGCGCAAGCCGCGTCAGTGTCTGCGATCATCGTGCCCGCCTGATCCAGGTGAGCAACAGGCTGACGGGCATCATCACCATCAGCACATGCACCAGAGAATAGCCCAGCAGGCCGATCGACACGGTGATGATCGTCACGACCGCGATCGGCACCACGCCGCGGATGTTGCGTTGTCCCAATCGCACGCCGGTGCCCAGGCTGAGGCCGATCGCCACCGCCCCCATTCCCTCCAGAGCCGCCCCGACCCACTCCCCGCTCGGTTGCCCCTGGCTGTGCAGGTAAAGATAGCCGGTGACCAGCACGATCAGGACCGGCGGCGCCGTCAGGCCGAGGAAGCAGGCCAGCGCCCCCGCGGCCCCGCGCATCTGGGTGCCGATGAAGACGGCGAGGTTGACGTTGGTCGCACCCGGCACGAGCTGCGACAGCGCGTAGCCGGACAGGAACTGCTTGTCGTCCAGCCAGCCGCGCCGCTGCACGATCTCCTGCCGGGTCCAGGCGGCCAGGCCGCCGCCGAATGCCGCAATGCCGATGTTCACGAAACTGCCGAACAAAGCGGAAAGCGCCGGCTGCCCGGTTGATCGATTCTCCATGCGTCTATTCAATCCTGTCCGGGGTAGGGTGTCCAAACCCTGCGGAAGCTACAATGGGAGAACGACCGATGGACTATCGATCCCTGGGACGGAGTGGGTTGAAGGTCTCGCCGCTGTGCCTCGGCACCATGATGTTCGGCGGCCCGACGGATGAGCCGACGGCGGCGCGCATCGTCGCCCGGGCGCGCGATCAGGGGGTGAATTTCATCGACACCGCCGATGGCTATACCGGCGGCAAATCGGAGGAAGTGACCGGCCGCGCGATCCGGGAGCATCGGAGCTGGTGGGTGCTGGCGACGAAATGCGCCAATCCGACCGGCACCGGGCCGAATGCGCGCGGGGTGTCGCGGCGGCATGTGCAGCACGCGGTGGAGGGCAGCCTGCGGCGGCTCGGCGTGAGCGAGATCGACATGCTGTATCTGCACAAGGAAGACCATTCGACGCCGCTGGCCGAGACGGTGCATGCGCTGGCCGACCTGATCCGGGCGGGCAAGATCCGCTATTTCGGCGTGTCGAACTACCGGAGCTGGCGGGTGGCCGAGATCTGCCGTCTGTGCGACGACGCCGGCATCGACCGGCCGATCGCCAGCCAGCCGCTGTACAACGCGCTGAACCGGGAGGTGGAGATCGAGCATCTGCCGGCCTGCGGCTTCTTTGGGCTGGGCGTGGTGCCGTACAGCCCTCTGGCGCGCGGGGTGCTGACGGGGAAATACCGGCCCGACGTGCCGCCGCCGGCCGGAACGCGGGCCGGACGGCAGGACCGGCGGATGCTGGAATCCGAGTGGCGGCCGGAGAGCCTGCATATCGCCCGCCAGATCGCGGAACACGCGCAGACGAAGGGCATGACGCCGGGCCAGTTCGCGTTCGCCTGGGTGCTGAACAACCGGTTCGTCACGGCGGCGATCGGCGGCCCGCGGACCGAGGAGCAATGGGAGGATTACGTCAGCGCGCTGCCGTTCCGGCTGGATGCGGCGGATGAGGCGTTGATCGACGGGCTGGTGTCGCCCGGGCATCCCTCGACGCCGGGGTACAACGATCCGTCCTATCCGATCGAGGGCCGCATTCCGCGCTGAGAGACAGCCTGATCCGCGGACCTTCTTTCGTCATGGCGGGCGCAGGCCCCATAGGCACTAAAATAAGAGCCGGCCGGGCGTCGCCTTTTCCTCGTCGTGGTCGGCCTTCCAGGCTGTGCGAAAACTCGAACGCTATCCGACCAGGGAGAATGAATTTCTCCGCCCAATGGCGGCGGTAGCCCCTCATGTCATGGCCGGCCTTGTGCCGGCCATCCACGCCTTTAGGTGGTTGATATTCCGCAAGTCGTGGGTGGCCGGCACAAGGCCGGCCATGACAGGGTGATGCATCCCGCCACATCGTCAGAAATATTTTCTCCGAACGCGCCTCTCGCCTGCGTTTTCGCACAGTCTGGAAGGCCGACCATCCACGCCTTTCTCCCCACAAGCACCGCAAGTCGTGGATGGTCGGCCTTCGCCGACCACGACGAAATTGAGCGCTTTCGTCACTATTCTAACGCCTGTAGGGCGAAGGCCCGCCAGCCACGGCTCTGGGACGGTTGGAGCGGAGGCTTGCTTATCGTTCCGGTCGTGGATGCGTTCGTCGCTACATTGGTGGCGTGTTCGTCCTTACGTCTGTCGTGCACACCCCACGCGCCGCCGCCGTCGCCTCACGCCGCCGCCTTCAGTCCCCCTGACGCCGCCGCCTTGATCATGTCCGCGCCTTTCTCGGCAATCATGATCACCGCCGCGTTGGTATTCCCCGATGGCACCGTCGGCATGATCGAGGCATCGATCACCCGCAGCCCGTCGATCCCGTGCACGCGCAACTGGTCATCGACCACTGCCATCGGATCCTGGCCCATCTTGCAGGTGCCGACGACATGATAGGTGGTCTGCCCGGTCTCGCGCGCCCACTGGATCCATTCCTCATCGGTCTGCACCTTCGATCCGGGGTTCATTTCATAGGCGCGATATTTGTCCATCACCCGGTTGTCGATAATCCGCCGACCGATCTTCATCCCGTCCAGAAGCACCTGCCGATCGTAGGGCTCAGCGAGGTAGTTCGGCCGGATTGCCGGGGCGGCATAGGGATCGTTTGATTTCGAATGGATCGATCCCTTCGATTCCGGCCGGCACTGATAGATCGTCAGGGTCATGCCCGGCTGCGTATCCAGCACGCGGGTCTGCGCGCTGCCATAGCTTGCGTGCGCGAAATGATACTGCACGTCCGGCTCTTCCAGCTCGGGCTTTGTCTTGACGAACCCGAAAGCGATGCCGGCGGTGAAGGTCAGGATGCCGCGGCGCTGGGTGTAGTATTTGATCACCTCCAGCGCCAGCGGCAGGCCGCGGCTGCGTTCGTTCAACGTCACGGGGAGCTTCACCCGCCAGTTCATGCGCGGTGCGAAATGATCGCGGTAATTCTCGCCGACGCCCGGCAGCGCGTGCTGCACCGGGATACCCAGTGGTCCGAGCACCTCCGGGTTGCCGATCCCGGAAAGTTCCAGGATATGCGGCGACTTCACCGCCCCGCCCGAGACGATGACCTCCTTGTTCGCCCGGACCTCCTTCGCCTGGCCGCCCTGGGTATAGGCGACGCCGACCGCGCGCTTGCCCTCCAGAATGATGCGCGTCGTATAGGCTTCCGTCTCCACCTTCAGGTTCGGCCGTGAACGGGCCGGTTCCAGGTAGCCGCGCGAGCAGGACCAGCGCTCGCCGTTCTTCTGCGTCACCTGGAAGTAGCCGAAGCCTTCCTGATGGCCATTGTTGTAATCTTTGGACCGTTTGAAACCTTCGTCGACGGCGGCATCGATGAACGCGTCCAAAAGCTCTGCCCGTTCGCGCATGTGGTCGACATGCAGCGGCCCGCCACGGCCGCGCGAATCATCGCCGCCGGGGCTGAAATGTTCCGCTTTCTTGAAATAGGGCAGCACGGACTCATAGCTCCAGCCGCGGTTCCCGTATTGCGCCCAGGTGTTGTAGTCCAGCGGATTGCCGCGGACATACACCATGCCGTTGATGGCGCTGGAGCCACCCAGCGTCTTGCCGCGCGGGATCGGAATGCGGCGCCCGGCCATGTTCGGTTCCGGTTCCGATTCGAAATTCCAGTTCAGCTTCGGGTTGTTCAGCAGCTTGGTGAAGCCGGCCGGGATGTTGATCCACATCGACTTGTCCGGCGGCCCAGCTTCCAGCAGCAGCACCTTGGTGCGGCTGTCCTCGGTCAGGCGGTTGGCCAGCACGCAGCCCGCGCTGCCGGCACCTACGATGATGTAGTCGAAATCGGCCATCGGCGTTTCCCCCTTTATGGCAGGTCTATAGCGGTTGTCGGCGAGGCGGGGGAAGGGTCGGCGGCTTTGCGCCCTTTCCCCGACCCGACCGGTGTGGCACCAATCCGCCCAATGCCATCACCGTTCTCCGCTCCTCTCCCTCCTGACCCACGCCACCGGCAAGTCCTGGGAGCGGCAGTGGCGCGACGCCCAGCCGAAGCCCGCCTATGACACGATCATCGTCGGCGCCGGCGGCCACGGGTTAGCCACCGCCTATTACCTCGCCAGGGAACACGGCATCCGCAACATCGCCGTTCTCGACAAAGGCTGGTTAGGCGGCGGCAACACGGGCCGAAACACCACGATCATCCGCTCCAACTACCTTCAGCCCGAGAGTGCGGCGCTCTACGAACACGCGCTGAAACTGTGGGAGACGTTGTCGCAGGTCCTGAATTACAACGTCATGTATTCGGCCCGCGGCGTGCTGATGCTGGCGCACAACCACCACGACGTGCAGGTGTTCAAGCGCCACGTCCATGCCAACCGTCTCGCCGGCATCGACAATGAATGGCTGACGCCCGAGCAGGCCAAGGACTTCTGCCCGCCGCTGGAGATCGGTGGGCACACGCGCTTCCCCGTTCTCGGCGCCGCGCTGCAACGTCGGGGGGGTGTCGCCCGCCACGACGCCGTCGCCTGGGGCTACGCCAGAGCCGCCTCGGCCCTGGGCGTCGACATCATCCAGAACTGCGCCGTCACCGGGATCCATCGCGGTCCCGACGGTGCAGTGATGGGCGTCGAGACCGAAAAAGGCCCGATCGCCGCCGGACGCATCGGCGTCGTGGCCGCCGGCCATACCAGCGTGCTGATGGGCATGGCGGGCCTCCGCTTCCCGCTGGAATCCTTCCCCCTGCAGGCGCTCGTCAGCGAGCCGGTGAAGCCGGTCATGCCCTGCGTGGTCATGTCCAACACGGTGCACGCCTATATTTCCCAGTCCGACAAGGGGGAGCTGGTGATCGGCGCTGGTACCGACGCCTATACCTCCTACAGCCAGGCCGGGGGGCTGCACATCTCCAGCGACACGCTGGCGGCGATCTGCGAGCTGTTCCCCTCGTTCCGGCGCCTGCGCATGCTGCGCAACTGGGGCGGCATCGTCGATACGACGCCGGACCGATCACCAATCATCGGCCTGACGCCAATCCCCGGCCTGTTCGTCAATTGCGGCTGGGGCACCGGAGGGTTCAAGGCCACGCCCGGGTTCGGGCCACGTCTTCGCCGCCACCATCGCGCGCGGGGAGCCGCATCCGATCGCCGCCCCGTTTTCGCTGGATCGTTTCGCCGACGGCCGCCTGATCGATGAGGCCGCCGCCGCCGCGGTCGCGCATTAGAGATCGTTCGCCTGAGGCTGATCGGGCCGGGGCGCCGGGGTCGCGAGGCGCGACTTGCGCACGCGGCTAAGGGGTGTGTCGCCGTAAATTTTTGCGGTTTCGCCACATCGGATGGCCTAGAGAACGACTTCACAATGGTTTGAGATTGACGGGCCAGCCGCCCAAACGCAAAGGGTCCGACACTCATGCTGCTGATCCCTTGTCCCTGGTGCGGGAAACGCCCGGAAAACGAGTTCCGCTATGCCGGTCAGGCGCATATCGCCCGTCCCGCCGATCCCGCATCCGTGGGCGACGAGACCTGGGCGATCTATCTGTTCCTGCGCGACAATCCGAAGGGACGGCACGTCGAACGCTGGCGGCACATCCATGGTTGCGGACGCTTCTTCAACGCCGTGCGCGATACCGCGACGGACCGGTTCGCCGGCAGCTACAAGCCGCATGAGGCGCCCCAGGGCCTGAACGCCATGAGCCAGCCTTTCCGTCTTCCCGCTGGCGGCCGGATCGACCGCGGCCGGCCACTGCAGTTCACCTTCGACGGGAAGGACTATCAGGGTTTCGCCGGCGACACGCTCGCCTCGGCGCTGCTGGCCAATGACGTTTCCCTGGTCGGGCGGTCGTTCAAATATCACCGCCCGCGCGGGATCGTCGCCGCAGGGTCCGAGGAGCCGAATGCGCTCGTCACGCTGGACGGCGGGGCAGGGCGCATCACGCCGAACCTGCGGGCGACGCAGATCGCGCTGTATGACGGGCTGACGGCACGCAGCCAGAACCGTTTCCCATCGCTCCGTTTCGACCTCGGCAGCCTCGCCGCCTTTGCCGCCCCTCTGCTCGGTGCAGGGTTCTACTACAAGAGCTTCATGTGGCCGCCGTCCTTCTGGCGGCGGCTGTATGAGCCGGCTGATCCGCCGAGCGGCGGGATTGGGGCGGGCGCCGAGGGCGGCGGATCCGGATTGGTATACGCAGCAATACGCCCATTGCGACGTTCTGGTCGTCGGGGCCGGGGCCGCGGGCCTTGCCGCAGCGCTGAGCGCCGCGCAGACCGGCGCTCGGGTTATCCTGTGCGACGAGCAATCCGAACCCGGCGGGTATCTGCTGTCCGCCCCGGATGTCACGATCGATGGGCATCCCGCTCCGGAATGGGTGGCTCGCGTGCTGGCCGAGATCGCGGATCGGGTGACGATCCTGCCCAACACGACGGCCTTCGGCTGGTTCCCCGGCAACCTGATCGGCCTGGCACAGCGGCTCGACGATGACCCGATGCGCGCGGCCCGCCATGACCGGGTTCGGCCCGACGATCCCCGCCATGGCCGACGCGGTCCGGCGATCGTCGCCGACTGGGTACGGGGCCGCATGACGCGGACCCGTACGCCGTCATGGCGCTCGCGCCAGATGCCACGCCACCCCGCGAACGCCTTTGGCATGTCCGAGCAGAGCGGGTGATCTTGGCGACGGGGGCCATCGAGCGGCCGCTGGTGTTTCCCGGCAACGACCGGCCGGGGATCATGCTGGCCTCCGCCGCACTGACCTACCTGCACCGCTACGCCGTCAAGCCGGGCCAGCGCGCCGTCATCGCCACCACCGATGACTTCGGCATATCTCGCCGCGATCGATCTGCACCGAAGCGGGCTGCCCGTCGCCGCCATTATCGACCACCGCGAACGGCCCTATAGCGATGCGGTCGCTGCCGCGCGCGCTCTCGGCATTTCGATCCACACCGCCACGGAGATCACCGGCACCGAGGGGCGGACACGGGTTCACACCGTCCGGCTCAGCGACGGCCAGGTCCTCGCCTGCGACACGGTGCTGATGTCGGGTGGCTGGACACCGACCATCCATCTCGCGAGCCAGGCCCGCCAACCTCTGGCGTTCGACGCCGAGACCGGCACCTTCCTGCCGACCCAGGGCGCGGTCGGTGCCGCTGCCGGCACGTTCGACCTCGCCGCATGCTTGCGCGACGGTGCCGCGGCCGGTGGCGCGCCGCGCGACTTTGCCGTCAACGGCATGCCGCAGATGGCCCCGTCCGGCGCCGCCGCCTCCGGCGCGTCCGCATCCCAAGGCGTTCGTCGACCTGCAGAACGACGTCACCAGCAAGGACCTGCGCATCGCCGCCGAGGAGGGCTTCGTCTCGGTCGAGCACCTGAAGCGCTACACCACCACCGGGATGGCGACGGATCAGGGCAAGACCTCGAACCTCAATGCGCTCAGCACACTCGCTGCGCTGACCGAACGGCCGATGGATGCGGTCGGGCTGACGACGTTCCGCCCGCCCTATACGCCGGTGACCTTCGGCGCCCTGGCCGGTGCCAACCGCGATGCGCTGTTTGCCCCGATCCGCTTGACGCCGATCACCCCAGCCGGCGCGCTCTTCGAAGACGTGGGCCTCTGGAAGCGCGCCCGCTGCTTCCCGCGCAATCGCGAGACCCCAGCCGCCACCGTCGCGCGGGAGCGTCAGGCCGTCCGCGCCGAGGTGGGCATTTTCGACGCCTCTACCCTGGGCAAGATCGAGGTTGCCGGCCCCGACGCCGGCGCCTTCCTCGAACGCATCTACACCGGTGCCCTCGCCGAACTCAGCCCTGGACGCTGCCGATATTCCGTGCTGCTGGGCGAGGACGGGTTCATCCGCGACGATGGCATCGTCGCCCGCCTCGCCCCGGACCGCTTCCATGTCACCACCACGACCGGCGGGGCCGCCTTCGTCCTGCACCACATGGAAGACTACCTGCAGACCGAGTTCCCGGACCTGCGTGCCTGGCTGACCTCTATCACGGAACAGTTCGCAGTGATCGCCGTCCAGGGCCCGCGTGCGGCCGATTTGCTGGCGCCTTTCATCCGCGATATCGACCTAGGTGCGATGCCGCATATGACGGTGCGCGAAGGGCACCTCGACGACATCCCGATCCGGCTGTTCCGTGTCAGCTTCACCGGCGAGACCGGGTTCGAAATCAACCTGCCGCCGCCTGACGCGCAGCGCGTCTGGGACACGCTGCTGGAGGCAGGGGCGACGCCCTACGGCACCGACGCGATGCACGAATTGCGGGCCGAGAAGGGCTACATCGTCGTCGGCCAGGATACCGACGGCACCGTCACCCCGGCCGATGTCGGACTGGCATGGACCATCCCCAAGTCCAAGCGCGATTTCGTCGGCATGCGCTCCCTCCGCCAGGCCGACCTCGCTCGGCCTTACCGCAAGCAACTGGTCGGGCTGAATGCGGACGTGGTGCTGGAGGAGGGCGCTCAGGTCACCGAACCCGATCGGGCGGAGCCGATCGGACACGTCACATCGGCTTATCCTGGCGTCGCCCTGGCGCTGATCGCGGGCGGTCGCGAGCGGATCGGGCAGACGCTGCACGTGCCGATGGCGGAGCGGACCATCCCGGTGACGGTCGTCGATCCGGTCTTCTACGACAAACCGGGCAAACAGTTGCGGCCGCGATCGGTGCCAATGACCGATCCGCTGTCTGCTCAGGCGGCAGCGCCGCAGCCTGCGCCCGCGCCCATCGTCGCCGATGGCGTCAGCATCGTCGCGCTGGCTCCGGCCACGCGGCTGTCGATCAGAGCGGGTACCGCCGCATCGGGGATCGGGGCGGCGCTGGGCGTGCTGCTGCCCACGGTTCCCTGCCGGTCGGTCATTACCGAGCGGGCGGCGCTGTGGCTCGGGCCGGATGAGTGGTTGATCCAGGCGGCGGAGCCCGCCGCGGCGCTGATCGCGCTGGCGCGCAAGGGGGCGGCGGAACATCCCGTCAGCATCGTCGACGTCTCCCACCGCATCCTGGCGCTTGAGATCACCGGGCCGTTCGCCGCCTGGTGCCTGAACGGATTCTGTGCGCTCGACCTCGATCCGCGCGCCTTTCCGGTGGGGATGTGCACGCGCACCGTGCTGGGCAAGGCGGAGATCATGCTCTGGCGCATCGCGCCGGAGCTGTTCCACGTCCATGCTGGCCGTTCGTTCTTTCCCTATGTCTGGGCGTGCCTGCGCCAGTCCGTCCAGGCGTTGACGGCCGATGCGCAGTTGGCGCCGGTTGCGCCGGCGGGGTGAAAGCGCCACGCTCCCGGAGAGTTGAACAGTGTAACATCCAGACGCGGCATTAAGGCATTCGACCTGTGCGGCTTGATCGGACCATGACCACAGACATGGGAACTAAAGACACGGGGACTAAGGAAGCGGGCACCACCGCGGCCGGCAACGGCGCTCCGAATGAGGCGCTGCATCTGCTCGAAACCGTTGAGGGCCGCCGTCTGGCGGACCGGGACGCCTGGCTGCAATGGGGGCCGTACCTGGCCGAACGGCAATGGGGCACGGTGCGGGAGGACTATTCCGCCGACCGGTGACGCCTGGACCTACTTCCCCTTCGACGCACGCCCGCAGCCGCGCCTACCGCTGGGGCGAGGACGGCATCGCCGGCTTCACCGATGACCGCTTGCGCTGGTGCCTGTCTCTGGCGTTGTGGAACGGACGCGATCCGATCCTGAAGGAGCGCATGTTCGGTCTGACGAATGAGCAGGGCAATCACGGCGAGGACGTCAAGGAACTTTACTACTTCCTCGATGGCACGCCGACCCACTCGTATATGCGGATGCTGTACAAGTATCCGCAGGCGGCATTTCCCTATGACGCGCTGATCGCGGAGAACGCGACGCCGCGGCCTCGGCGAGCCGGAATACGAACTGATCGACACCGGCGCTGTTCGACGACGGCCGCTACTTCGACGTAACGGTGGAGTATGCCAAGGCGATCGCCGGACGACATCCTGATCCGCATCACGATCGACAACCGCGGTCCGGATGCGGCCGATCTGCATGTCCTGCCGCAGCTCTGGGCGCGCAACACCTGGGACTGGCGGCCCGGCATCCCGGAACCGACGCTGGACCTGAGCGATGGCGGCGTCACGGCGACGCACAATCGCATGCCGAGCAGCGGCGGCTGGATAGTCGACGCCGACGCGGAACTTGGCTGTTCTGCCGCAACGAAACCAATACGCCCGTGCTCTATGGCCGGATCGCGGCCGGGACCGTTCAAGGACGGCATCAACGATTACGTCGTGGTCAAGGCTGAGACCGACGCGATCGACCGCTCGCCACGGCACCAAATGCGCGGCGCATATCAGCCTGACGCTGCCGCCGGGCGGGCAGCATGTCATCCGGCTGCGCTGGCGGCCGGCCGATGATCGACAGGCGATCCGTTCGCCGATCATGACGAAGTTTTCGCCGAACGCCTCGCCGACGCCGACGCGTTCTACGCCGCGCTGCAGGCGCATATCGACGATGCCGGACGCCCGGTTGGTGCAGCGCCAGGCGCTGGCGGGCATGCTGTGGTCGAAACAGTTCTATCGCTACGACGTCCGCCGCTGGCTGGAGGGCGATCCGCTGCAGCCTGCGCCGCCGCCGGAACGGAGTCACATCCGCAACACCGATTGGCAGCACCTGAACAATCGCGACATCATCTCGATGCCGGATACCTGGGAATATCCCTGGTACGCCTCCTGGGACCTCGCCTTCCATGCCGTGGTCTTCGCGCTGATCGACCCGGCGTTCGCCAAAGAACAGCTGCTGCTGCTGACGCATGAATGGTTCATGCACCCGAACGGCTCGTTGCCGGCCTATGAGTGGGCATTCGGCGACGTCAATCCGCCGGTCCACGCCTGGGCGGCGTGGCGCGTCTTTCGGATGGACGCCGGCCTGACGCGGCACGCCCGACTTTCGAGTTCCTGGAACGAAGTCTTCCACAAGCTGATGATGAACTTCACCGGCTGGGTCAATCGCCAGGATGTCGAGGGGCGCAACGTCTTCCAGGGCGGCTTCCTGGGGCTGGACAATATCGGCGTGTTCGACCGCAGCCAGAAACTGCCCGTCGCCGGGCGCATCGATCAGTCCGACGGCACGTCCTGGATGGCGATGTACGCGTTGAACATGATGCGCATCTCCCTGGAACTGGCCGAGCGCAATCCGGTCTATGAGGCGACGGCAACGAAGTTCTTCGAGCATTTCCTGGCGATCGCCGAGGCGATGACGCGCAGAACGGCCGCCACGGCCTGTGGGATGAGGCGGATCAGTTCTACCACAACGTGCTGCAGCGCCCCGACGGTTCGGCGATTCCGCTGCGCCTGTTCTCGCTGGTCGGATTGTTTCCGTTGTTCGCCGTCGAAGTTCTCGAACCCGAGATGGTCGATCGGTCATCCGGAATTTTCGCCGAGCGGCTGCAGTGGGTGCTGGACCATCGGCCCGATCTCGCCGCCCTGGTGTCGCACTGGGAGGTGGAGGGTCAGGGGTCGCGCCGTCTGTCTGTCGCTGCTGCGCGGCAGCCGGATGAAGGCGCTGCTGCGGCGGATGCTGGACGAAACGGCATTCCTGTCGCATACGGCGTGCGCAGCGTGTCGCGGGCGCATCTCGAACATCCGTTCGAACTGTCGATCTGGACGGGCAGCATTTCAGCGTCGGCTACGTCCCCGGCGACAGCAACAGCGCGGGCCTTCGGCGGCAATTCCAACTGGCGCGGACCGATCTGGATGCCGGTGAATTTCATGCTGATCGAGGCGCTATACGGTTTCCATCGATACTACGGCGACGACTTCCGGTGGAGTATCCGACTGGTTCCGGCAAGAAACTGAGCTTGCGTGAGATCGCCGATGCACTGTCGGTGCGCCTGACCCGGTTGTTCCTGCGCGGTCCGGACGGCGGCGGCCGGTATTCGGCGACAACGCTCTGCTGCAGACCGATCCGCATTTCCGCGATCACGTGCTGTTTTACGAATTCTTCAACGGCGACACCGGCAAGGGGCTCGGCGCCTCGCACCAGACCGGCTGGACCGGCGCTGGTGGCGTTGCTGCTGCAAGGGCGGATCGGAGACGATCCGACGGCGATGGATATGCCGACGGGCGGGTAGCCGGCCCCTGTCGGTGCGTGATTGTCGCTGTATCGGGAACATCGAACTGGCGCGTTTGCTGATACGGTCCAGACTGTCTTCAAACGACAGAGGGCGCGGCTGACGTGGCAACGTTCGAATGCATGTTGCCGTCCGTGCCATCTCGATAAGCTGGGAGGATACCGATGTTTTCGTGCACGGCCGCCGATTATCCGACCTGTCTTTGCTGCCAGCCCCAACTTCAATTCGCGGCTCGTCGAATCAACCGAGATCTGTCTCGACGCGGATTTGTCGCCGGGGCGGGCGCCTCACTCGCGACGCTCGGGCTTTTTCGGCCCGAGAGTGCGCAAGCGGCCGCTCGCGGCCCTACGTCGCCTGTCGTATTTGGGAATTTTCTGCTCTTCGACGGTAAGTCCAAAGACTTGCGTGGAGGGCTTCACCTCCTTGTCGAGGGCAATGTTATTAAAGTGATCGTGGCCGGCGACCTGACCCCACCAGACGGCGCGCAGATAATCGATTGCGGCGGACGGGTCATCATGCCGGGTCTGATTGACGCGCACTGGCACACGATCTTTGCGGCGCTCCCGATACCCGCCCTGTTTTCGGCAGACGTCGGCTATGTCTTTCTTGCGGCGAGCGCCGAGGCCGAGCGGACGCTGATGCGTGGCTTCACAACGGTCCGAGACCTCGGCGGTCCGTCCTTCGCGTTGAAGCAGGCGATCGACGATGGACTCGCGACCGGGCCCCGCATCTATCCGTCGGGGGCCATGATCACGACCACCGGCGGGCACGGAGACATGCGCCCCCTGTCCGATTTGCCAAGGAGTGCCGGCGGCAAGCTGAGTTATATGGAGCGGACGGGCGCCGCCAATATCGCTGACAGCGCGGATGAGGTCCGCTTGCGTGCGCGCGAACAGCTTTTCCAAGGCGCCTCGCAGATCAAACTCGCGGGAGGCGGAGGCGTCGCATCGCCGCGCACCACGCTGGACATTTCTACCTTCAGCGAGCCTGAGTTACGTGTCGGCGTCGAGACCGCTGCCGACCGGAATACCTACGTGGCCGTGCACGCCTACCCGCCTGCCCAGATCCAGCGGGCGATTGCCGCGGGGGTCCAGTGTATCGAGCATGGGCATCTCATGGATGAGAGAACCGCCGCGCTCATGGCGGAAAAGGACATATGGCTCAGCACACAACCGTTTGTCAGCGAGGACGACACGCCCCCTATGACCTATGACCAAAGCCAGACCAACTTGCTTCAGGTAATGGCGGGAACGGATACGGTTTATGCTCTCGCGAAGAAGCACAAGATCAAGACCGCATTTGGAACTGACTGTTTGTTCTCCAGAACGATTGCCGAGCGCCAAGGCCTTATGCTGACTCATCTGACCCGCTGGTACGAGAATGCCGACATCCTGAAGATGGCGACTTCCATCAACGCCGAACTCTTGGCGATGTCCGGTCCGCGCAACCCGTACCAGGGAAAGTTGGGGGTCATCGAAGAGGGTGCGCTTGCCGATTTGCTGGTGATCGACGGTAATCCTATTGACCACATCGAGCTTATAGCTAGTCCGGACAAGAACTTTATGATCATCATGAAGGATGGAAAAATATACAAGGACACTCTGCCAAGATAATCAGGACCAGATCGCAGACTAATGACTCCGGCTGTTAACAAGTTGTTTTGTCGTACCGATAGAATGTCTGCCTCTGACACAACTTGGCCTGATCAGCCAGCTCCTGCGAATGTCGGCTTACGACCCATTGCGAACTTTCGCTCGGTGTAGAATTCAAGAGTTTCGCAGCACGCAAAAGTACAGGTGGTATCTACAGGAAACAGAATCGATAGGAAGCCGGTCCTGCCGGATGCGACTCACCATAACGGGCTTGTGCGGCTTTTGCCCAAGCACCCATTAGCACACGAAACGACATCTGGCCCGGAGAGAGCGAGCTCCCGCTCTTCGTCCATTTAGCCGGCGGAGCGACAGCCAGCCTTGGAAGACGCCGGTGATCGGTTCGTCAAAACTTCTCTGGGTGAAGCAAGGCAAAGAGCAGATAACCCAGCAGTCCAACGACAACAATCCCAGCAAGTATATAATCGACGAACATGGCTGCTGCCCCTCACAGACGTTCGCAGATGTGGACGTATATTACGCACCAGCCAAGAAAGACGACAGGGATCAAGATGAAAACGACATCGAGCATTGCAACCGCTCCCCGGTTTTATTCACAACGCCACGCATCAGCATACCATGCTGCTCCTCCTTGCCATATAAATTCGAGGGCTGCTGTCGCGCCGTGATATATAGAAGTCATATGCACCTCGGGTTCGTGCCCCGTCGGCTAGGTCGAATGGCTGTCGTGCTTTGCTGGTTCGCGTTCCTCCCGGTCGTTGCCCCTTGCTCCATCGGCTCCCCGACCTAAACTTGGCCGGTTTGATCGGCGCACCAGAATTCAAGAATTTCGCACTAAAATATTATGTCAACGACGTCAGCATGTTAGTGGGTGCATAAGTGCGGTGTGAATGTCCGCTCGCCACCCATAACGGCCGTGCTTGCAAAAGACACAATCCCCGATCGATGCAGGGACGGCGGAGGAGCCAGTCCGCTAAGCCGCCTTCGCCAGTTGCTGCTCGACCATGGCCGCCCACCAGGACGCCCCCACAGGCAGGATCTCGTCGTTGAAGTCATAGCGCGGGTGATGCAGCAGCGGGTCGTCGCCGCTGCGGCCGCTGCCCAGCATCAGATAGGCGCCCTGTTTCGCTTCCAGCATATACGCGAAGTCCTCGCCGCCCATGGTGGGCGCGCGCATCGGCTGGACGCGGTCCATCCCGGCGACCGCGAGCGCCGCCTCGGTTGCCAAAGCCGTCGCATCGGCATCGTTCACCGTCGCCGGCGCATGGCGGAAGAAATTCAGCTCCGCCTTGGCACCGAAGCTCTCGGCAACGCCGTTCACCAGCCGCTGCATGCCGGTCTCGATCTGGTCTCCGACCTCCGGCCGGTACCAGCGTGCGGTGCCTTTCATCGTCACCCGCTCCGGCAGGATGTTGTATGCATCGCCGCCCGCGATGCTGCCGACCGAAACCACGCCGCCCTCGATCGGCTCGATATTGCGCGAAACGATCGTCTGCAACGCGCTGACGATGTGGGATGACACGACGATCGGATCGACGCCCTGGTGCGGCGAGGCACCATGGCTGCCGCGGCCAGTGATGGTGATGTCGAAGAACGCGACCGCCGCCATCACCGGGCCGGTACGCCAGAGAAACGTGCCTGTCTTCGCCTCCGGCCAATTGTGCAGGCCATAGACACGCTCCATCGGGCAGCGCGTGAACAGCCCGTCCTTGACCATCTTGTCGGCGCCGCCTTCGAACTCCTCGGCCGGCTGGAAGATCAGGTAGACGGTGCCGTCGAAATTGCGTGTCTCCGCCAGGTATTTGGCCGCCCCGAGCAGCATCGCCGTGTGCCCGTCATGGCCGCAGGCATGCATCACGCCCGGATTCTGGCTGGTATATGGCAGGCCCGTCTCCTCGTGGATCGGCAGCGCATCCATGTCCGCCCGCAAGCCGATCGCGCGCTTCGAGGTTCCGTTGCGGATGACTCCGACCACACCGTGCGTTGCCATGCCGGTGATGATCTCATCCACGCCGAATGACGCGAGCTTCTCCCGCACCATGGCCGAGGTCCGCGACTCCTGCATCGACAATTCGGGGTTCGCGTGCAGGTCTTGCCGCCATGCGGTCATGTCTTCGTGGAAAGCGGCGATGCGGTTGATAACGGGCATAACGGGCTCCGACGGCGTTCATTCGTCCTGCGATACAGGGAACGTCAGAGCAAGACCTTTCGCAAGAGGTATCGGCTCCAGTCCCAGCGTTGCGCGCATGTCGTCGATCGGGAAGGCCTTGTCCTCCAGCAGCCGGCGGATCTCATCGGGCCGCACCGGCGGGCGTGACGTCACATGCTGTGTCATCCGCGCGAGCAGGATCAGCGGGTAAGCGGGGAAGGGGAGGATGCGCGGGCGAGGCAGCCCGCAGGCGGCGGCGATGGCGCGGGCGAAATCGGCGTAGGGCATCGGTTCCGGGCCCGCGATCACCAGGCTGCTTGCCTGCGGCCATGCACGATCCAGCGCGATGCGGATGGCGCGGGTCACGTCGGACTGGTGGATCGGTTGCACCAGAAACCGCCCACCGCCCGGCAAGCGGCAGCACCGGCAGCTTTCGCATCAGACCGGCGAGGCGCTGGACGTTGTCCTCGCCCTGCGCGCCATAGATCATCGTCGGGTGCAGCATGACCCCGGACCGGCCGGAGCCGAGAAGCGCTGCTTCGCCGGCGAGCACGCCGTTGCCGTGCGCGTCGGGCCAGCGGGTGAATTTCCGCGTGCTGCCCAGCAGGACCAGCTTCGCGTCCGGCGGTGAAGCAGCCAGGATCGCCGCTGCGTGGCGGGCATGCGCGCAGGAGACGATGCGGCGCGCGCCTGCCAGGGCGGTGCGCAGGGCCTCGGGCGCGCGCAGATCGGCGAGCCTTGGCGTCTCGGGCAGGCCGGTTGCCTCCCAGCGATCGGCGTTGCGCACCACTGGCACGACCTCGATCCCGTCGGCGCGAAGGGAGCGGACCAGGACGGCGCCCGAGCGGCCGGAGGCGCCGATGACGTGGACGGGATCACTCATGCGGCGGGACAAGGCACGAACCTCGCGGCGGCACAAGCGTTTGGTTGACCGGATCGTGGCGTTCGCGGTTTGCTGTGAACGGACGCCGGACCCGGTTGCGGGCCGACACGTCCCAACAGGATTCCATACAGGGAGAAACGTCAGAATGAATCTCAAGAGACGCGCCATCCTCGGCGCTGCCGCATCCGTACCCATGCTCCGCCGCGCTCGGGCGCAGACGAAGCCGCTGATCCGCATCGGTGTGATGAACGACCAGTCCGGGCCGTATCGGGACGTGAACGGTCCGACCAGCGTGGTCTGCACGAAACAGGCGGTGCAGGAATTCGCCGCTCACGGCTTCGATGTCGCAGGTGATCGACGCCGATCATCAGAACAAGCCGGATGTGGCGGTGTCGCTGGCGCGAGAATGGTTCGACCAGCGCGGCGTGCGACATCATCATGGACGTTGCCGCAACATCCTGCGCGCTGGCACTGGCATCCCTGGTGAAGGAAAAAGACAAGATCATGATCGCCACCAGTACAGCGTCGTCGGATGTGACTGGCAAGGCCTGCACGCCGAATTCGATGCACTGGGTGTTCGATACTTATATGGAAGCGAAATCGACCGGCGGCGCCATGGTCAAGGCCGGCGGCGACAGTTGGTACTTCATCACGCCCAACTACGCGTTCGGTGAGGCGACGCAGCGCGACACGACGAAGTTCGTTTTGGCGGGTGGCGGCAAGGTGATCGGGGCGCAGCTCTATCCGTTTCCGGAAACGACGGATTTTTCCTCCTACCTGGTCAAGGCGCAGGCGTCGGGGGCGAAGATCCTGGGTGTCTGCGGCGCCGGGGCGGACCTGATCAACGTGATCAAGCAGGCGCACGAATTCGGCCTGTCAAAGACGATGAACATCGCCGCGATGGTCGCCTATACGACCGACATGCACTCGATCGGGCATCGAGATGGCGCAGGGCACGCGGTTGTCGGAAACCTATTACTGGGACCTGAATGAGCGGACGCGCTCGTTCCAGAATCGCATCCAGCCCAAGGTGACGCTTTGGCCGAACATGGCGCAGGCCGGCAACTACTCCTGCACGCTGCATTACCTGAAGGCAGTCACCGATATGGGCGCTGCGGAGGCGAAACGCAGCGGCGCAGCCACCGTCGCACGGATGAAGGCGATGCCGACGGATGACGACTGCTTCGGTCCGGGACGGATTCGCGAAGATGGGCGCAAGCTGGCGACGGCCTATCTGTTCGAGGTGAAGAAGCCGTCCGAAAGCAAGCACGAGTGGGACCTGTACAAGCTGATCGGCACGACTCCGGCCGAAGAGGCCTTCCGTCCGCTGTCCGATAACGCCTGCCCGCTGGTCAAGGCGTAGCGTCGGCCCGCCTCAGCCCTCAGCCCCGTGCTTTCTCAGACCTGTCATGGCGCGCCTTGTGCGGTCATGACGGGTTGGGGACGGCGCAACCGCTGTGGTGACACAAGTCAACGCGCGTGCCCGGACGAGTCGGGCCGTGACGGCGTGGGAAGCTTCGATCGTGACGGGGGTTACCGGCTGACGCGCACGGTGGAGGGGCTGAGCTGGAGGTCGATCCGCTGTGCCCGGGCGATCGGCAACTCGGCAACTTCCTCATAGGCCCGCCACGGCCGCTCGGCAGCAGGGCGGAGGTCCGACGGCACCGGATTGATGGCAGGCTGGGGCGCCGGGCGGGTCACGCTGGCGGCGACGATGCCGGAGTCGGGGCGGTTATAGATGAACCCGTAGGTCGGGTAGACGGAGCCGAAATCGCCACCGTGCCCCAGTTCGACCCGGACCGCCGACCAGTTATTGGCTTCCGATACGTCGACCACCGCGACATCGTGGGAAACGCCGCCACGCATGCCGGCGCTGGGCCAATTCGCCTGATCGACGATGATCTCCCGCGGGTTGACGACACGTGCGACCACGGCGACATGGCCGAGGGGCATGCGGCCATTGGCGCGGAAATTGAGGACGCTGCCCTCTTCCGGACTGTCGCCGCGGGCGTATTGGCCGACGGCGTTGTCCCACCACTGCCAGGCGTTGCCGGCGACGGTGATGCCAGAGGCCTGGCGGGCGTAGGGCACGCAGGAGATCCCCCAATGTCCGCCATGAGTGTAGGCGGCGTGGCGGGCGAGGCGTCCTTTGCCCATCGCGGTCTGACGGTACATCGTGTGGCGGGTCGCTGTGCCGTAGGGGGCGACGTTGCGGTTGCTGATGGGCTGGACGTTGGCCGCCACGATGTGCGTCTGCGTGGCCCGCATTTTGCAGGCCATGCGCCTTATGCAAATCGGCGCCTAATGCGATAGTCGGTATGCTGAACAGGATGCTCGAGCCGATGAGGCAAGCTTTTGATCCTGTTCTGAATCCCTGCATTGATTTCGGCGCCCTTCGTGGTTTTCAGACAACGAATGCGGTAACAGCAGCGTTGCAATGCTGACAACCCTCCGTGATTGATTTTTCCACGCATCAACGAATTTCGTGGATTTTACCGTGTGGATAACCGCAGGTATTGGGAACTAATTCATATTCACATCGATTTGACATCGCTGTCTCATAGAAAACACAGTAGCTGTGGCAGATTTGCACAGGCTCTGACACAACCCGTTACGAATTGTGCTGATTCCATGACAGTACCTGGCACAAGTTTTGTTACACAAACCCTGCGCAATTACGGGGTGATGCTCACCGTAACGTAGCCAACTTTTTTGTCGCCGGACCGCGCGGTAATGCAACGAAAAGAACACTTAATCCCAGCCCGCCGGCATGCTTGACCCGCCGCCTCGATTCGACAACCACAACACCCCGTCAGACAGCCCAGAAAAGGTGCCATGATGACCAACCCATCCCCTCGCGTCGTTCGGGTGAATGCGATCGAGATCGCCAATGACCGGCCCTTCGTGCTGATAGCCGGCCCATGCCAGATCGAGTTGCGCAGCCACGCGCTGGAAGTCGCCGCCGCCCTCCAGGCGATCGCCGCCCGTACGGGTGTGCCGATCATCTATAAATCGAGCTTCGATAAGGCCAATCGCACCAGCGCCTCAGCCGAACGGGGGATCGGCCTCGAGTCGGGCCTGGCGATCCTGGCTGAGGTGCGGTCGGTCACCGGTATGCCCGTGCTGACCGACGTTCACACCGCGGAACAATGCGCTCGGGCCGCCGAGGCCGTGGACGTGCTGCAGATTCCCGCCTTCCTCTGCCGCCAGACCGACCTGTTGATCGCCGCCGGAGAGACCGGTAAGGCGATCAACGTGAAGAAGGGTCAGTTCCTCGCACCCTGGGATATGACCAACGTCGCCGCCAAGATCGCCGGAACGGGCAACCACAACATCCTGTTGTGCGAGCGCGGAGCCAGCTTCGGCTACAACACGCTGGTCAGCGACATGCGCGCGCTACCGATCATGGGGCGAACGGGCTATCCGGTGGTGTTCGACGCGACGCATTCGGTGCAGCAGCCGGGTGGGCAGGGGACGTCCTCTGGTGGCCAGCGGGAGTTCGCGCCGGTGCTGGCGCGCGCCGCACTCGCCGTCGGCGTCGCGGCGGTCTTCATCGAGACGCATCCGGATCCGGATAGGGCGCCCTCGGACGGTCCCAATATGATCCCGCTGCGTGAGATGGAGGCGCTGGTGACCCGGCTGGCGGCGTTCGACCGCCTCGCGAAGCACGCCTGACGGTCTGCCGAGCGCTGCTGGATACGCCGGTGGAGGTGTTGGGGTGGGGGGACCTTGATCTCAGGTCGCGCGAACGCGACGGCGGGTCTGAGGGCGGCGCCATATGGTCATGGCCCGGCTTGACCGGGCCATCCTCCCTCAGCGGGGGAAGCCCGGAGCACGAGCCACACTGGCCTGAGATAGCCGGGCAAGCCAGGTCAAGCTGGGCCATGGCGGAAAGAATCTAACCCCCCTCGATCTTCGGAATGAAGAACACCTCCGCCCCCGGCGGCACCGGCTGAAAATAGCCGATCTCGTGCAGCTCGCCGTCGATCGCGACGGTCGTCTCCTCCTCCAGCGTGTCGGCCCAGGCCCGGGAAACATCTCGTCCATCTCCCGGATGCACGCCGCGCAGGTTCTTCGCCTCCACCTCGAACTCCGCGCACGCCGCCGGTGTAGCGGCGTGCGAAGCCGGAGGTGAAGACGACCCGCGCGGCCGTCATCGCTCAGCGTCAGGCCGCCTTGGCGTCGATCGCCTCCAGCACCCGCGGCGGCGACATCGGCAGTTCGGTCATCCGCACGCCGATCGCGTGCTCGATCGCGTTGGCGATCGCGGCCATCGGCGGGCAGATGTTCACCTCGCCCACGCCCTTCGCGCCGTACGGATGCACCGGGTTCGGCACCTCCACCAGGATCGCGTCGATCATCGGCAGGTCGGAGGCGACCGGGCAGCGGTAGTCCAGGAAGCCCGGGTTATCGAGCTGGCCCTTGGCGTTGTAGATGTACTCCTCGTTCAGCGCCCAGCCGATGCCCTGCACGACGCCGCCCTGGATCTGGCCCTCGACGTAGCTCGGATGGATCGCCCGCCCGACATCCTGCGCGGCGACGAACCGCAGGATGTCACCTTGCCGGTCTCCGGATCGACCTCCACGTCGCAGAACTGGCTGGAGAAGCCCGGCGCCTGGCCGCCGGCATTCACCGACGCCGCGGCGGTGATCGGCCCGCCGGTCGCCGCCGACTTCGCCGCCGAGCTCCTTCAGCGACAGCGGCTTGAAGTCGCCGACGTTGGCGCCGGCCGGCTTGGCGAAGCCGTCCTCCCAGATCACGCCCTCGGGGTCGACGTCCCAGATCATCGCGGCGCGCTTGCACAGGTCCTTGATCACGTTCTTGGTGGCGTTCACCACCGCGGTGCCGGTGGCGAACGTCACGCGCGAACCGCCGGTGACGTGCGTGTAGCCGACCGACCCGGTGTCGGCGACGATCGCCCGCACCACGTTGTAGTCGACGCCCAGCGTCTCGGCCGCCATGATCGCCATCGAGGCGCGCGAGCCGCCGATGTCCGGGCTGCCGGTCGCCACCAGCACGGTGCCGTCGGCATTCACCTGCATCGTCGCGCTCGAATCGCCGCCGCCGTTGAACCAGTAGCCGGAGGCGACGCCGCGCCCCTGGTTCTTGCCCAGCTTCGCCTTGTAGGCCGGATGGTTCTTCAGCGCCTCGAGCGTCTGCACGTAAGCCGTCATGCGCATGCTTCGGCCCGAAGATGGTCGGCGTGCCGATGCTGGCGACGTTCTTGATGCGCAGTTCCAGCGGATCCATGCCGATCGCCTTGGCGCACATGTCGATCACGCTCTCGACCGCGAAGGCGGAGATCGGCGAGCCCGGCGCGCGATACGCCGCCGACTTCGGCCGGTTGCACACCACGTCGTAGCCGACCGCGCGCTGGTTCGGGATGTCGTACGGCGCGAACGCGCACAGGCAGCCGTTCATCACCGGCGAGCCGGGGAACGCGCCGGCCTGGAACTTGAAGATGCCGTCGGCGGCGACGATCTTGCCGTCCTTCGTGACGCCGATCTTCACCCACATCGACGAACCCGAGGTCGGGCCGGTGGCCCGGAACACGTCCTCGCGGTTCATCATCAGCCGCACCGGCAGGCCGGACTTCTTCGACAGCAGCGTCGCGACCGGCTCCAGATAGGTCACCGTCTTGCCGCCGAAGCCGCCGCCGATCTCCGCCGGAGTAGACGCGGATGTCGCCGATCGGCTTCTGCCGAGGATCTGCGCGGTCAGCGCGCGCATCTGGAAGTGGCCCTGGCTCGAGGACCAGATCTCGGTCTGGCCGTCGGCGTCGCAGCGCGCCACGCAGGCGTGCGGCTCGATATAGGCCTGGTGCACCGCGGCGGTCTTGAACTCCTTCTCGATCACGACGTCGGCCTGCGCGAAGCCGGCCTCGATGTCGCCGATCTCGAATTCCAGCCGCTTGGAGATGTTGGAGGGCTTGGTCGGCGCCGGCTCGACGCCGCGGGTGATCATGTCCTCGAACAGCAGCGGCGCGTCGGGCTGCCATCGCCTCGTCGACGTCGATGACGTGCGGCAGCACCTCGTAGTCCACCTTGATCAGCGCGGCGGCCTCTTCGGCGATCGAGGCGCTGATGGCGGCGACCGCGGCGATCGCGTGGCCCTCGTACAGCGCCTTCTCGCGCGCCATGATGTTGCGGGTGACGTGCCAGAAGTTCACCGCGACGCGCTCGGGGCCGATGTAGTCGAACTTCTGGTCCGGCAGGTCCTTCGCCGTCATCACCGCCTTCACGCCGGGCAGCTTCTCGGCGGCCGAGGTGTCGATCGACCGGATGCGCGCATGCGCGTGCGGCGAGCGCAGGATCTTGCCGTACAGCATGCCGGGCAGCTTGAAGTCGGCGCCGTACATGCGCGCGGCCGGTCACCTTGGGCACGCCGTCCGGACGGATCGGGCGGGTGCCGACCCACTTGAAGCGCTTGACGGAATCGGTGACGATTGTGAGTCGTTCACGGGAATTCCTCCCTGTCATGGCGTTCCAGCTGACAGGAAAATCCCCGAACAGACGGTCGTTGGCAAGGGCAGGGCTAACGCTATTCCCGAATGAAAACAACGATTTGGTCGATTGAGGGCATATCGACGGGCGCGTCAGATCGGCAAGGGACCGTCGCTCTTGACCTCGCTCATCACGAAGAAGGTTCGCACCTGACGGACACCGGGCAGAGCAATGATCCGCTCACTGTGCAGGCGGTTGAAGGCCGGCAGATCGCGGACGCGGATGCGCAGGAAGTAATCGACGTCACCGGCGACCAGGACGCATTCCAGCACCTGCTCCATGTTGCGCACCGCCTCTTCGAAGGCGGCGAAGCTTTCGGGGGTAGAGCGGTCGAGCACGACTCCGACGAATACCAGTGTGCCGTATCCCACCGCCGCCGGCGCCACCAGGGCGCGGACGCCGCCGATGATGCCGGTTTTGAACAGGCGTTGGTGTGGGTCCAGCAGGCGGCGGGGCTGAGGCTGACTTCGCGGGCGAGATCGGCGTTCGACATCCGCCCGTCCCGCTGCAGGGCGCGAAGGATGCGGCGGTCGATGGTGGAGAGGTCAGTCGGAGGTGCGGCGGCAGCCATATGAAGATTCTTCGGATTGTGGTCGAAAAAACCGTATATTCGCCGGAAAAATACCAGACTTGACCGCGTCGGACCTGGCGATTGGCTCCAGATACAAAGCACATTCGTGCTGACTTGCGCTAGCTATCGCGCACCCACGCACCGACCGGAGCACATCATGGCGCTGAACCTCGAAAGCCGCTTCCCGCGCGTCCAACTCGGCTTCTGGCCGTCACCCGTGCACAAACTGGCGCGTCTTTCCAATGACCTCGGCGTCGAGATTTGGGCCAAACGCGACGACGTTTCCTCCGGCCTCGCTTTCGGCGGGAACAAAATACGCAAGCTGGAGTGGCTGGCCGCGGACGCCCTGGCGCAGGGCTGCGACACGCTGGTCTCGATCGGCAATATCCAGTCCAACCACACCCGCCAGGTCGCCGCGGTCGCCGCCGTGCTGGGCCTGCGCTGCCGCCTGGTGCAGGAGGAATGGACGCGCTGGGAGGACCCCGCCTACGGCAAGGTCGGCAACATCCTGCTCTCCCGGCTGATGGGGGCGGAGACGGTGCTTGAAGGCGAAGGCTACTCCACCGCGGTGAAGGAGACCTGGGAGCGAGCGCTGGAGCAGGTCCGGCGCGAGGGCGGCAAGCCCTATGCGATTCCCGCCGGCGCCTCGGATCACAAGTTGGGCGGTCTGGGCTACGCCCATTTCTGCGACGAACTGGCGCAGCAGGAAGAGCAGCTTGGCGTCTTCTTCGATACTGTCGTGACCGCAACGTGCACCGGCTCCACCCAGGCCGGCATGGTCGTGGGTTTCGCGGCACAGCAACGCGAGCGCCGTCTGATCGGCATCGACACCGCCGCCAATGCCGTTATGACCCGAGCGGCCGTGACCAAGATCGCGAGGGCAACGGCGGAATTGATCGGGTTGCCTCGGCCGATCTCCGACAATGCGATTGAGATCGACCCTCGCTTCGCGGGTCCGGATTATGGCCTGCCGGACGAGCCGACGATCGCAGCTATCCGCAAGGCCGCGTCACTGGAGGCGATGCTTACGGACCCGGTTTACGAGGGCAAGTCGATGGCGGGCCTGATCGCCATGGCGCAGAACGGCGAAATCCCGGCAGGTTCGAAGGTGCTGTACGTGCATCTGGGCGGCGCGCCCGCGCTGAACGCATATCACAACGCGTTCGCTTGAGGCGCAGCGGCGGTTGACGCGAGCGCCTGGCGCGGACCCTAATTGGCGCAACGCTCGATTGGGGAAACGCCATGACCACCAAGACCGCCTTCGGCCGCATCTTTCCCGCCGCGCGAGGACTGGCTCGCCAAGGCGCCGGCCGAAGCGATCATCGACCCCGACCTGCCGATCATCGACACGCACCATCATCTCTGGCACCGCACCGCCAAAGGCAGCGGGCGAATCCTGGGAAGTCCCGTACTTCCGCTATCTGCTGGAGGAGTTCCTCGCCGACTGCGCCACCGGCCACAACATCGTCGGCAGCGTCTTCCTGCAATGCCACTCGATGTATCGCAACGCCGGCCCGGAGCAGATGCGCCCCGTCGGCGAGACGGAGTTCGTCGCCGGCATCGCCGCGATGAGCGACAGCGGTCAGCTACGGCAAGACCAAGGTCGCCGCCGGCATCGTCGGCTATCGCCGATCTGACCGCCGGCGACTGGGTCACGCCGGTGCTGGAGGCGCATATCCGAGCGGGTGGGGGACGGTTCCGCGGCGTCCGGCACTCGGCGGGCTATGATGCCGATCCGGTCATCGGCAACTCCGCGCCCGGACATGCAGCCGGGCCTTTATCTGCGGCCGGATTTCCGCGCCGGGATTGAAGCGACTGTCCGCGCTGGGCCTGTCGCTGGATGCCTGGGGCTTCCATCCGCAGATTCCCGATATCACCGACCTCGCGCGAGCCTTCCCCGGCGCCAACATCATCACCGGCCATTGCGGCGGCCCGCTCGGCTACGGCCGCTACGCCGGCAAGAATGACGAGGTGTTCGCCGACTGGAAGAAATCCGTCACCGAACTGGCCAAATGCCAGAACGTGACGATGAAGCTGGGCGGCATGATGATGCGGCTCGCGGCCTACGACTACATGGGCATCGACGCGCCGCCGTCGTCGGAACAACTTGCCGCGCACTGGCGCCCCTATGTCGAGACCTGTGTCGAGCTGTTCGGCGCCGATCGCTGCATCGCCGAGAGCAACTTCCCGGTCGAGAAGATGGGCATCGGCTTCGCCGCCCTGTTCAATGCGCTGAAACGCCTGACCGCCGGCTGCTCCGCGGACGAGAAGGCGGCGATCTTCGCCGGCACCGCGCGGCGGGTTTACCGCCTGGATTGCTGATCGGCGCCAAAATACGCTAGGTGCGCCGTTCTACCACCGGACGGTCACCATGCGTTTTGACGACGATGCGGCGCTGCTGGAGCTGGCGCGCACCTACCACACGCCGCTCTACGTCTTCGACGAGGCGACGATCCGGGCGAAATGCGCGGCGCTGAAAGGCGCGATCACTTACCCGAACCATCGCATCCGCTATGCCTGCAAGGCGCTGACCCTGCAGGCGGTGCTGAAGATCATCCTCGACGAGGGGCTGTGGATCGACGCGTCGTCGCTGAACGAAGTGCATCGCGCCCTACGCGCCGGCTTCAACCCGGCCGAGGTCTATTACACAGGTGAGGGGGCGACCCGCGAAGTCTACAGCTTCCTGGTCGAGCACGGCATCCTGATCAACTGCACCTCGATCGACCAGATCCGTCTGCTGGGGGCCATCCGGCCCGGTCATTACTGCTCCATCCGGATCAATCCGGGTGAGGGCCACGGTGAGACGACCAAGACCAACACCGGCGGTCCCAGCAGCAAGCACGGAATTTACTTCGACCAGGTCGCGGAAGCCAAGGCGGTCGCCGCGTCGTTCGGCATCCGGCTGGTCGGCGTGCACTCGCATATCGGTTCGGGAACCGATCTGGGGCACTGGCTGACGATCAAGGACAAGACGCTGGCGATTGCCGAGGGGTTTCCTGACCTGGAATTCGTCAATCTCGGCGGCGGTTTGCCGGTCGTCTACAATCCGGCGACTGACAAGCCGATGCCGCTGCGCGAATGGGGTGCGGCGCTGTCCTCCAGCATGGAGGCGTTCTCCCGCAGGCTGGGCCGCGACATCCGCCTGTTTATCGAGCCGGGTCGTTTCGTTGTTGCCGAAAGCGGTCTGCTGCTGGCCGAGGTGCAGGCGATCAAGCACACGCCCGGCTACCAGTTTGCGATCGTGAATACCGGGCTGAACCACAATATCCGGCCGGCGATGTATGGCAGTTGGCATCCGATCCGTTTCATCCGCCACGACGGACGCGTTGCCGGCCCGGCCGAGGACTATGTGATCGCCGGTTATCTCTGTGAGTCAGGCGATGTGTTCACCGTGAAGGCAGACGGCACGCTGGCGCCTCGGTCGTTCCCGAAGCTCGCCGTCGGTGACTTGATGGTCATGGGCCACATCGGCGCCTACGCCCACGTGATGAAGAGCGACTATAATTCGATGAATCTGCCGGCTTCGGTGCTGATCGACCGGCATGGCAACCCCGTGGTGATCGAACGGCGTGGCACGCTGGCCGATATCATGCGGCGGGAAGTGGAAGCGTACTCCGAAGGACGCGTGAACGACTGATGCTGATGATATAAGAGCTGATGATATAAGATAAGAGCCGGCCGAGCGTCGCCTTCTCCTCGTCGTGGTCGGCGCAGGCCGACCATCCACGCCTTTCTCCCCACAAGCACGGTATTCGGTAGCAGCCGCCACCAAGCCGGAATGGTCGCGGAACCGGACAGTTCCCACTTCATACGGTCGGAACGTGCGTGCCTCGCTTCCGGCGTTCCGCCACGAACGAAGGAGGGTGGAGTGACTTAGGGTGCGTGTGATGCGCCGGTGGGCGCTGGCGGCGGTGGCCGCGATCCTGTTGCTAGTCTGCGTCACTCCCTACCGTGCAAAAGCCGAGATGGTTGGTATCGGTCCGTTTGTTTTGGAGCTGGTAACAAAAGGACGAGTGATGGGTGGCGCCATTAGACAGGTAGGCAAAGCATCCGACGAACGCGACATGCGATTTGCCATCAATGAAGTCTTTATCGACAGCGGCGGCCTTCTCTTTATCAACCGGGGAAGTTTGATCAAAAGAGTCAACGTGAATGAAATAGGCGGAAAATCCGGTGGTCGGAAATGCAACTCTGTTTATCACCGAGTTCTGTGTCGAGAAACATTCGTTTCTCCATGCCGTTATTTTTCCGGTGGCGGTCCCATTATTCCATTCATCAGAAGAGAAAAGATATGTCTTGGCGTAGGTCCCCAAGTTAGTGGCAGGACTTTTCCCAGTGTTGGTATAAATAACTGTCAAAGAAAATGGCTGTCCGATCTGAAAATCACTCTTAACACTCGCATCTGTAGGGCCGACCCAGGCCCGACCATCGTTCCTCATCTCACTCAACTGATCATAAAAAATCCAGTCCGAACCGAAAGCGAAAAGGGCAGTGAGCCCTATGAGGAGCATGGTTCTCTTCTCGCGCGAGGCGCGTTCGCTATCCTGTCGACCTTGCTCTTCGCCTTGGGAGGAAAGATGTTCTCCAATAGCGTGGATGCGGGCCGCTATAGCGTGCCAAACAGTTTGTGGTGGTTCGTCGCTGGTCTCGTCTTGTTTGCGGCGGCCGGTATTACGCTTTTCTTGCTCGCGCTTAATCTGCCGGCGCTGCACCCGCATTGAGATGTGCACAAGGAACACGATAAAAAGCGCTAACGCGGCCAGAGCAACTATGAATAGCCAAGGCACCCTACAAATCCTCTAGTCGCACTCCCTCCAACTCCAATGCCGCAATTGTTGCGAGAAGGAAAGTGGCGGCGATCGTTCCTCGGCTCAGCTTATTAGCAATCGACGCCTTAGTCTCCTTGAGCCCGTGCGCCTCCAGGCGCTTCGCCAATTCCTCATAGGTGACATCGGCGCGCTTCAATTCGGCCTTGAGAAACCGCGCCGTCTTGTCCGCCAACTCTTGTTCGGTCGCCGCCAGTCCCATTTTCATGCTCCTGAAATCTGCATTTAGTTATCATATCCGATAATTCGTTATTGACAATGGGAACCATCGATAGTTATCGTATCCGATATCAAATCACCGGATACGCGAACAATGTCTCAACACTTCCTCCTCTCAGCGCAAAGGCCCGGACGCTCTCCCTGAGCGCGGTCCTGCGCATGACGGACGAGGAAGCCGAGACGGCGTTCCGCAAGTCCGCTGGACGGACGGCAAGGCGATCTGCCCGCACTGCGAATGCCCGACCGTCTACGAGTGCCGCCGCCCGTCTGGCGCGCTCCGGTTCCGCTGCAAGGCGTGCCGCAAGGATTTCTAGCATCACGACCGGCACGCTGTTCGCGTTCCACAAGATGCCGCTCCGCAACTATCTCGCGGCCATCGCGATCTTCTTCAACGAGGTCAAGGGCAAGTCCGCTCTGGCGCTCTCCCGCGATCTGGACGTGCAGTACAAGACGGCCTTCGTCCTGGCCCACAAGCTGCGGGAGGCGATGGCGTCCGAACTGAAGGGCATGCAGCTCGGCGGCGACGGCGAGACGGTGGAGGTCGATGGCGGCTACTTCGGCGGCTACATCAAGCCGGCCAACCACAAGGAGAACCGCCGCGATCGTCGCCTTGCGAAGAACCAGAACGGCAAGCGCCAGGTCGTCGTCGTGATGCGCGAGCGGGACGGCCGGACGCTGCCGGCGGTGTTCAAGTCCGAGAGCGCCGCGCTGGGCTTCATCGTCACCCGCGTTGCCCCGGAGACGCGCCTGATGGCCGACGAAGCGGCGTCATGGAATGACCTGCATGGCCGGTTCGACGTGTCCCGGATCGACCATAGCAAGCTCTACAGCGATCAGGCTGGCGTCTACACGAACGGCGCCGAGGAGTTCTTCTCCCGCATGCGCCGGGCCGAGATCGGCCATCACCACCACATCGCCGGCGCGTATCTGGTCCGCTACGCGCAGGAGAGCGCGTGGCGCGAGGATCATCGCCGGGTGGACAACGGCACGCCAGGTTCAGGCCGTGGCCATGCTGGCGATGACGGCGCCGACGTCGGTTGATTGGTGCGGGTATTGGCAGCGGGGTCGAAGAGTGGCGTAACGTTGCTAACTGGAAGGATTTCAGCGACATTCCGACAACGATCAATCACACATTACTGATTGATGGATTGTCCGCCTCAACCCCAGATCGGCATGCTCAAATGCGTTTCCTAAATTTCACCGTGACTATCTTAAATATATCGCTTTTGGTTTTGGGTTTATATTATTACTCATCCCATTCAGTACAGCATCTATACTATGATATAGAATACAGAGATTTTATAGCAATACTTCTAACCGCAATTTCGGTAATTCTTGCTGCCGTCACAATTTTTATTGCCCTATTGGCGATATGGGGGTATACATCCATAAAAATGGAAGCTACAAAACTCGCCTCTAGCACGGCGGACAAGGTGGCGCGCGACGTTGCCGGGCCAGTTGCCGCGAGAGAGGCGCAAGCGGCAGCAAAGCTTTATGTAGGGTCTGTAGGCATAACCCAAGGGGAAGAGGATGAGCTTACCGGCGCACTTTCACCGAAGCGCCCTGACGACGGCAACGCCTAGCGCAAGTGGTGTGGTGGCGAACTTTGTCGCCGGAGGCATTCCGGTTGACGTTGACGCCATGGCGTCTGAGCTTGGCCTGCCCGTGGAAATCGATATCGACCTGCCTCCGAATATATCGGGTAAAATTTCCCGCGATAGCAATCTACTATCTGGCTTCCGAATCACAATTAACGGCCGCAATTCCCGGCAGCGACAGCGCTTCACGTTGGCGCATGAGATCGGGCATTTTGTCCTCCACCGTGACCTGATCACGGAGGGTGTTGTTGACTCCGATATGTACCGAAGTAACACACTTTCCGATGACTTAGAGAGGCAGGCCAATCGCTTTGCCGGAGAGGTTCTTTTGCCATCTAAGGCTGTGAAAGAGCATTATAGGGTCGACAAGACCCTCAATGGAATGGCCAGACGGTTTGCTGTCTCAGAGTCCGCTATTCGTGTTCGCCTAAAAGAACTTGGTTTGGCTCCCTGATCGCACCTACCCCGCCAACTCCCACCAAGTCTCCGGCTCCACGATCACTCGCCGGACCCTGCCGCGAGCCTCCAAGCGGCCCAACCCCTTGCGCACGATGTCCACTATCCCCTTGCGCGTGGCCCGGTCCACGTCCAGCCCCTTCGCCTGGATGGCATAGTCGGCAATGCGCCCCGTAGTCATCGGCCCGTCAGCCTTGCGGAGCGCTTCGTAGCAGAGACGCACCAGTTCCCCGTAATCGAAGAACAGGGAGCGGCTGTAGGGCCGGATGGCCGGGATCAGGTCTGGGTTGGTCTGTGGCGAAAAGAGGTTGATCGTGGCGTCGATCGTATCCAGCTCGCGCCGCTTCTTGGCGAGCGCGCGTTCGGCGATCTGCATCTCCCCAGCGATGCGGCCGCGCTTCTTGTAGAGGGCGCTGAGAACGTGGGATTGGGCCATACCATATATGGTAGTCGAATCAGCCGCTTACGGCTTCCATTTCGTGGTGGCAACTGATACATAATACCGCACAAGCACGGTAAGTCGTGGATGGTCGGCCTTCGCCGACCACGACGAAATTGAGCGCTTTCCTCGCTATTTTAACGCCTATGGGGCGAAGGCCCACCATCCATGCCTTCCGCAGCGATCAGCACCGCTAGGCGTGGATGATCGGCCCTGCGGTCGCCATGACGGGAGAGTCGGGGTCAACGCCGCCTGGTATTACGTTACGTTCGGCGTGCGATACGGCGTATCCTTCATCCCCAACGACGCAGCCGCGCGCGCCTGCCACGCGACGAGCGCCGGGCTGACCGCTCTGCCCTGGAAGCCGCCGCGGACCGTGTCTGTCTCGACACTCTTGTAAGCGTCACGCAGGCCTTCGCAGAGCGGCCTCGCCCCGGGCACTGACAGCCACAGACGCAGCAAATGGCGTTTGCGTTCGGGCTCTTCATGATCCTCAAACTGCGTGCGGGAGTGGATGAGGACATGATTGTTCACCCATTGCATATCACCTCTCTCCAAAACCATATCGAAACGGAATTCGTCCGTCTCGGCCAATTCCTGGATAATATCCAGCGCTCGGTGGTCGTGCGCGTCCAGGCGAGGCGTGTCGTCGCGGGCCTGTCCCGAGCGGATATGGTTTCTGATATAACGGGCAGCGAAGTGGCCGTCGCGCAGGCTGTAGATTGGGGCCATGTACCACGGGGCTTCGTCGTGTGCTTCCTCATTCTGACGATTGTAAGGATAGATTTGGTACAATCGAGCAACGAGTGACGGATCGCGGCGCAGGATCTCGTTATGGATCGCGACGGAACTGGCCAGCCGGCTCAATCCGCCGGACCGAGCGGTCTGCAGGCAATAAAGCCCGACCCAATCCGTACCGTCGACGTGGTAATCCAGTTCCGCATTCGTATTATAACCACGCCCGCCCGTCCCCCGGGTCCTGGCCCCCATCCGCTCGGACATCCGACATCAGTTGGCTCGTCCTTCCCTGCGGACGAGCGACGCCGAGATGCAGACCGAGCGACCAGAACAAGAGGCGATTGTCGTCGGGGCTGAAGTGATCTGAGGGCGCGCCACGCAGCGTCATGAAGCCGACGCCGTGCTCCAACTGGTGCCTCAGAACGGGGAGCACGCCGGCAAACGCACCGAGAGGGACATCATCACGTGTCAGTTCCAGTATCGTTTTGCCCGTCGCGCGCACGGCGACGAGCATATCCGCCAAGGCCGCACGCTCCTCCGGCGTCAGCACGCGCAGCCAGCTTGCGCCCATATCGGCGGATTTCCATGCGGATTCCGTTTTGATCGGGACGTGGTCCATGGCTCTTTCCCTCGTGGCCTCTATCCTCCGACCGCCCCCTGCGTCTCGACATACAGCGCGTAGACCGACTGGCTCGCCGCCATGAACACCCGGTTCCGCTTCTTCCCGCCGAAGCACAGATTGGCGCAGCGCTCCGGCAGCAGGATGCGGCCGATCAGCGTGCCGTCGGGGGCGAAGACCGCCACGCCGTCCTCGGCCTCGCCGCCGGAAAAGCCGGCCCAGACATTGCCCTCGGTGTCGCAGCGAATGCCGTCTGCCCAGCCTTCGCCGTCGAAGAACGTCCGTCCGTTCACCGCCCGCGTGCCGCCGTCGACCATGTCGTAGACCCGCGTGCTTTTCGGTCGATCATGCGGCGTGTCAACCACATACAGCCGGCTTTCGTCAGGCGAGAAGCAGAGCCCGTTCGGCCGCACCATGTCCTCGATCGCGATCGTCAGCACGTTCGTCGCCGGGTCCAGCCGGTAGACGCGGAACGGCAATTCCTGCGGCGCGGTGTGGCCCAGATAATTGCCGCGCGTGCCGGCGCCGTTGTCGCTGAACCAGATGGTGTTGTCGGACTTTACTACGACGTCGTTCGGCCCGGTCAGCTTTCTGCCTTCCCATGTGTCGGCCAACACCACGACCGTGCCGTCATATTCGGTGCGTGTCAGGCGCTGCGTGTCATGCTCACAGGTCAGCAGGCGCCCCTGGCGGTCACGCGTATTGCCGTTGGCATAATGCGAGGGGGAGCGGAACACACTGATCCCGCCATGTCGTTTCGTCCCAGCGCAGGATCTGGTCGTTGGGGATGTCGCTGAACAGCAGGTAGCGCCCATCGCCGAACCAGACCGGCCCTTCAGTGAAGGCAAAGCCGGTCGCGACCCGGTGAATCGCGGCATTGCCCAGCACGATCCTGCCGAACCGTTTGTCCAATATCCTGACATCCGGATCGGGATAGCGGATCGGCGCGGACAAATCCCAGCGGTTCATGATGGCGTTTCCCCTTGTCCTGGCCCGTTGTCTGGGCCCGTTGTCTGGGCCCGCATCATGTTACGCGTGCTGTCGCGGCGGCGGGAGTCCCCGGCTCAGCGGGTTTCGGGCACGGGCTGGTTCTTTGCCTCCGAATCGGAGCGGTCGAACAGGCCGAACAGCCCGCGCAGGAAGCCTGGCGTCAGCGCGCTGACCGGGTTGATCGCCACGTTCGGATCGCTGATCGGACCGTCGACGCTGAACCGCGCAGCAAAGACCCCACCGCCTTTTTCCGGGCTGAACAGGCGCCCGATCAGGGGGATCCGTCCAGGCAGCGCATTGAAGAAATAGGCCGGCACGATCGTTCCGTTCAGCGACGACGGACGGTTGCCAAGGCCGATCCGCCCGCTGGTCGTCAGACCCAGCGAGGAATTCTCCGCCACCGCATTGGACAGATACAGATCGCGCCCATCATAGCGGAACGGTGCGGCAATGCGGTTGAAGGCCATGCCCGGACCGCGCAGTGCATCGACCAGGCCGTAGAGTGTGATCGCCTGCAACAGCTTGCCCAGCACCGGGGAGTTGCGGACCACCACATCCTCGATCGACGCGGTTCCCGACAGCGGCGACAGGCCGATACCGGCCGGCAGGTCGCCGTCGATCGTCAGACGCCCGCCGTTCAAGCCGCGGATCGCGTCCAGGCCGCGCAGGAACCGGCCGGCGTCGGCGGCTTGCACATGCAGGTGCCGTTTGCCCGCCGCCGGGTTGTCTGCCTTGGGGGTCAACAGCAGCACAAACGAACCCGTCGCCGACCCGCCTGTCTCCATCGTGCCGATCACGTTCAACATGCCGACCTGATCGCCGCCGCCCGAGGCAACCACCGACAAGCCCGCAGCCTTCTCGTCATGTGCCACAAGAGCGTGGTCGAACCGCCCGTTCAACGTCCAGGGCGGCGTCGGGGACGGTTGATCATTGCGGGCGGCGGTCTCGGTCAGCTTTCCGGACAGGTCGATCATCGGGCCGTCCAGCGAGATGCCGATCGTTCCGTCCTGCGCCACCCTGACGCTGCCCCGCGCTTGCGTTCGGCCGAGCCTGAGCTGATCCAGCGTCACTTGGCGCGCCTGCCCGGTTGGAAGCGCGACCGATCCGGCGATCGTCACCGTGTCACCGGTCAGAGCGAAGTGCTCGGCGCCGACCAACTGATCATGTTGCAGGTTCAGCACGGCCGAGGCACTGGCCGAGCCCCCCAATGACTGACGAAACGCGAGCGGGGCGAAGGTCAGCGTCGCGTCGCTGAGATCGGTGTTGAGGCGTATGACGCCCGATCCATCCCGGCGCTCCTCCAGGGCCGCCGTGAAGGGCAGGGTGCCCGAGAGCACGTCGGCAATCGGCAGACCGGCACGGACCAGCGTGGTGACCTGAGTTTGCCCGGACGCCGTGATCTTCTGCATGACCTGGTTGGGCGGACCGTTACGGAAATCCATGCTGCCGGCGACGGCGATCGGGATGGAGGCGACGGTTCCCTTGCCTTTCAGGCTCAACCCGTCGCGGTCGACGACCATGTCAAAGATGCCGCCCTCCAGCGCGCGCTGGGCGACGATGCCGGGAATCCGGACCTGTGTCAGGTGTGTCGTTGCGCGGATCTTCACGTCGTCGATCTGCAGCTTGTTCTCCAGAGGGAACTGGAATGTCAGCGCCCCCGAGATGTCGCCCGCGTCGGGCTTCAGGCCTATCGGATGGGCGGACAACAGCTTCAGGCGCGGCTCGCTGAGTAGGGCGATGGCGCTGGTGACCGGCCCTTTCACGTTCAGGCGCAAATCGGCGAACTGGTCGTGCACCGACAGCCCGACGATCCGCATCTGGCCATCCGAACCGACCAGGCCAGCCTTGCCTTGGCCCACGCGCTGACGGCCGGTCGCGAGCAGGATATCCATCGTGTCCGGATCGATCAGGTGCAGGCGTACCGAAGCCTGCTCGATCGGCGGTACATGGTCGATCCAGGTGAACGCTGCGTTCGCCACATCCAGATCGCCACTCGCTCTGGTCACCACGATGTCGCGCAACGCGTCATCGGCCTCGACGGTGAAGGCGGCAGTGCCATTGGCGATGCCGCCGATCACATGCTCGATCACCCAGGGACGAGCACCGCCGCCGACCCCGAGTGGCCAGAGCATGCCGAGATCGGCCGCGTCGATGTGACCGGCCGCGACATTGACCGATGCGGTCAGCCGGTCGGAGGCATGGGTGACTGTCCCGTCGATATCGACCGTCTGCATCATCCCGTCGGCCGCGCGCTTGAGATCGAGATGCAGGCGGGAGATCGCGACCTGCTCGAGCGAGCCGGACAGTTCCACCGATCCGCCTATGAGCGGCGCGGCGCCGTCGCCGAAACGAAACTGCCCTGACCCGAGATTCACCGAGGCCTGGATATGCGCCGGATACCAGTTGCGATCCAGCGTGGCCGTGGCGGTGAGCGTCACCGGCGCATCGATCGCGCGCAGGAACGCCAGATCCTCTGACTGCGCCATCGCCGCCGGACGGAAGGGCGCCACATGCATGCTGGCCGAACTGTCGCCGTTCGGGACGAGATCGAGGTTGGCCCGCACCACGGTCGTTTCCGCGCCGACTGTCAGCGGCGCGGTCAGCAGCCCCTGGATATGGCCATTGCGCAGGCGCCGGACGTCGAGGTCCATGTGATGTCCCTGCAGGTCCAGCTTGGCCGCGGCGTCGCGAAAGAGGATGTCGGTGTCGCGAAAATGCACCCGGCGCAACTGTGGGGGGATTTCCGGGATCGGCACATCCTCGCCGCCGGCTGGCGATCTGCGCAGACCGGTGGACAACTGATCGAGCGGGATTGGCCGCGGCTGGGTATCGCCGTCGGACTCCATCAGGCCGGCAGACTCCCGCGTCAGGATCAGCAGGGCATGCTCGATTTCCACCGAACGCGGAAAGATGCGGCCGCGGATCAGGTCTGCGATGGAAAAGCCCAGACGCGCGGCCGACGCGGTGGCCAGCTTGTGATTCGCGGCATCGACCAGAGAGAGATCGGAGACATGCAGGTCGATCGGTTCATCGACGCCGAGACTGAAGCCGGTCCAGGAGAGGGTGACGGCGCCGAAAGCGACTCGGACGGGCGCGGCGCTTTCGGTCAGCGCGGCGTTCAAGCGGTTGGCGAGCCAAAGACTGTCGATCGGCCTTTGCGCCAACTGCCAGATGCCGAACGCGGCGAGGCCGGCCGCAAGGACCAGAAGGCCCATGGTAACCAGGAGCAATCGATGCGCGGCCCGTGAGCAATGCCGCAGTACAAACCCCGAGTGCCGCGTCACTGGATGATGACGCGCGCGATGCAACCAGGTTCTGTGGAGCCGTTCGGCCAATCGCTCTCCCTTGCCAGGCCCTCCCGCGCTGATCCTATATCGGACTCGATGTTCGACGCTTTATCCGCGTCTAGGGTGCTAACGTCCGAGGTTGACGCACGCTCAACCGCTCATGCTCTAACGCGACGGATAGCCCTTTGGGTAGGTGATCTTGTCTGGCGGGCCGGGTGGTTCGGGCGCCCCTTTCTTGCCGCAGGCCGAAAGAAGCAACCCCATCGCCAACGCGAGCAGCAGGCAGCGCGCCATAAGACCGCGATCTCTCACGTCAGTGCCTTCAGCCAGCGTTCGGCCTGCGTCGCGACATTCACGGGCGCTGTGCCGCCATAACTTGTGCGAGAGGAAACCGACGCGTCCACGGTCAGGACCGAGAAGACATCCTCCGTGATGCCCGGCTCGACCGACTGCATATCTGCCAGCGACAGTGCGGACAGATCGCTTCCGCGTGCCTCGGCCATCGCGACCAGGCGGCCGGTGACGTGATGGGCACTGCGGAACGGCAGACGCAGCACGCGCACCAGCCAGTCCGCGAGGTCGGTCGCCGTGGCGAAGCCGGAGCCGGCGAAGTCGCGCATCCGAGCGGTATTGGGCTTCATGTCGCGGACCATGCCGGCGGTGGCGGCAAGCGACAGGGCCCAGGCCTCGGCGGCATCGAAGACCGGTTCCTTATCCTCCTGCATATCCTTGGCATAGGCCAGCGGCAGGCCCTTCATCACTGTCAGCAGGCCGACAAGCGCGCCGGTCACGCGCCCGGTTTTGGCCCGCACCAGTTCGGCTGCGTCCGGATTGCGCTTCTGCGGCATGATGGAAGAGCCGGTGGTGAACGCGTCGGACAGGCGGATGAAGCGATAGGGCGCGCTGCACCAGATGACGATTTCCTCGGCCAGGCGGGACAGGTGCATCGCCGAGATCGCGGCCGCCGAGAGGAATTCGAGCGCGAAGTCCCGGTCCGACACGGCATCCAGGCTGTTCGCGGTCGGCCTGTCGAAGCCCAGGGCCGCGGCGGTCATTGTCCGCTCGATCGGGAAGGAGGTGCCGGCCAGCGCCGCCGAACCCAGCGGGCATTCATTGAGCCGTTTGCGCGTATCGGCCAGGCGGCCGCGGTCGCGGTTCAGCATTTCCACATAGGCCAGCATGTGATGACCGAAGGTCACCGGCTGCGCGGTCTGCAGATGGGTGAAGCCGGGCATAGGGTCGCCAGCATGCCGGGCCGCCACCTGCGCCAGCGCCAGCATCACGTCGGCGATCTGCGCCGACAGGCCGTCGATGGCGTCGCGGACCCAAAGGCGGAAATCGGTCGCGACCTGGTCGTTGCGGCTGCGTGCGGTGTGCAGGCGCTTGCCGGCCTCGCCGATCCGGTCG
This sequence comes from uncultured Alphaproteobacteria bacterium, assembly GCA_963771475.1. GTDB lineage: Bacteria > Pseudomonadota > Alphaproteobacteria > Acetobacterales > Acetobacteraceae > Rhodopila. The sequence continues at coordinate 434,988 of CAVYTN010000007.1, forward strand.
GTCAACCGTGCCTCGATATTCATATGGATGTCTTCGAGCGCTGCGTCGAAGGTGAAGGTCCCCGCCTCGATTTCCTGGGCGATTGCCTCTAGACCAGCGGCGATCGCCGTCTCATCTGCGTGGGTGAGGATGCCGATCTTTGCCAGCATGGCGGCGTGGGCGCGGGAGCCACGTATGTCCTGCCGCCAGAGTTTCTGGTCGAACCCTATGGAGGCGTTGATGTCCTGCATGATCACTGACGGCCCGGCGGCGAAGCGGCCGCCCCATTGCAAGTTGGCCGGCGCGTTGGGTCGGTGTTCGGTGTCGGGCGAGTCGTTCACGAAAAGGGTTCCGGCGTGATGATGCTGCGCCGCCGCGTCCTGGCCGCGACGATGGCCGGCACCCTAGCCGCGGCTGCCCGGCCGCGCAAACCGCTCGCTGCCAGCCTGCCGCCGATGCATGACCTGACCCGAATCGATCCTCCGCAGGACGTGCCCGACCTCGCGTTCACCGGCGCCGACGGCACGGAGCATCATCTGACCGATTTCAAGGGCCGCGGCATGGTGGTCAATCTCTGGGCCACGTGGTGTGTCCCCTGCATCGAGGAGATGCCGTCTCTGGCGGCGCTGTCCAAGGCGCTGGCGCCATCCGACATCGCTGTCCTGCCGCTGTCATCCGACCGCGGCGGCGCGTCGGTGGTCTCGGCCTGGTTCGGCGAGCATGAGATCACCGGGCTGCCGGTGCTGGTCGACCCGAAAGGCACCCTGGCCCGAGCGTTTGGGGTGCGGGGGATTCCGACGACGTTCATCATCAATACGGCAAATCAGCAGGTCGCGAAGCTGGAGGGCGCGGCAGACTGGAGCACGCCTGAGGCGCAGGCCATGATCCGCAAGCTGGTGGCCGCCTGAGCGGCGGGTCCGCTTATGTCAGCGCGGGCGCTCGTGTCCGCTGAAACGGGTCGAAGAACGCTGCGACCGCGTTCGCTTGTGGTTCCGGGGCACGCACCAGGATGTCACCGAGCTTGTCCAGGAGGTAGTCGGCATCTTCGGGATCGAGGAAGGACACGCAGGTCAGTATCCGGCTGATGACGCGGGCTCGAAAGCGCTCCAGGTCTCGTGGGCTGCCGTCGAATCCGGTTTCGGCCACCACATCGACGGCAGCGCGGATCGCTGGCAGCAGCGGCTCCGGCATCCCCGCCTTGCGATAGAGCGCCGCCAGGCCGTGGCGCCCCCGGTCATGGATCAGCATTTGCGCATTCTCCAGCGGCACGTCGCCCTTGACCGCCATCGCGACCTCGAAGAACCCGATATCGCCGGTGCAGAGCGCGCGCAGCATCAGGGTCGGCGTCAGGCGGCGGTTGTGGTCCATCTGCGTCACCATCCGCTGGAGCGCTTCATCCGAAGCGCCGGCGCTGAGCCGGATTATCGCGTGCTCGCGTGACCGCAGCACGAGGTCGGCGGCGACCTGCGGCGGAAGCGCATGGTTGCGCACGAGGTGGTCCTGCAGTTCACGCGACACGATCGCGGCGAGGCGTTCGGCGACCGTGATCGGCAGTGTGTCGCGCAGGACCATTGCGCGCTTGACGCGGTCGCTGCCGGCGAACCGTTCGGCTGCCCGAATCAGGCTGGCCTCGCTGATCCGCGCGGTGCGGTTCTTCATCAGGACGACGATGGCCTGTTCCTCGCCATGGATCACCAGGGCCTCGGACACGGTCTCATTCAGGCTGCGCCGGCTGGCTATCGCTTCCTGCTTGGCGGGCGAGCCGCCACGGACAATGGTAATCAGGTCGTCATCCGACAGCATCAGCGAAGCTGTCAGCATCGGCAGCGCAACGGCGTCGACGTCCTCCGCCAGGCGGATCGCCACATCGTGGGGCAGCTTCCCGGCGTGGCGCAGGCTGTGCGACAGCGCGGCGCGCACCTCCTCCTCGACGTCTGCGGCCAGGATCCGGACAATGTCGTGCGCCAGCGCGATTTCCTGCGGCGCGAGGTTCGGCTGGCTCAACATCTCCCCCACCGTGTGGCCAAGTTCCGAACGGAGTTCGGCCGAAGGATTGACGAGCAGCCGCTTGACGTCCTGTTGGGTAAGAGTGGCGGGCACGAGCATAACCTCCGAACGGCAGACGAGCCTGATTTTGTGTCACGCTACCGAGGGAGCCTGAAGAAAAGGTTAAAGGCTCGGACGCCCTGATGAATTTCTTTAAGGCCAGGCTCTGTCGTTTCGACAGGTATCGTCTTGATTCCCGGGCGCAGCGCATACGCTGATCCCGCGCGCAACCGCCACACCAACCCTGCGCGCATGCCGTCAGCCCGTCGGGCAGAACGGTATCAGGCGGCCCGTTCCAGCATGACGCGATTGCGGCCCGATTCCTTGGCGGCATAAAGCGCGGCATCGGCGCGTGCCATCACCTGCTCGATCGACTGATCGGTGCGCCGGGCCGCCCCGACCCCGACGCTGACGGTGAAGGCGATGGGGGCACCATCGTGCCAGACCGAATGGCTTGCGATACGTGCGCGGAGCCGTTCTGCGACCTCCTCGCCCATCTCCAGCGTGGCGCCCGGCAGCACGATGGCGAATTCCTCGCCGCCCAGTCGGCCGATGCTGTCACCTGCGCGCATCGCCGTCCGGCAGGCGCGGGCCAGGTGTTGCAGCACGGCATCGCCGCCGGCGTGGCCGTGGTGGTCGTTGACGGTTTTGAAATGATCGGCATCCAGCATCAGGATCGACAACGCCTTGCCGCTGTGCCTGGCGCGGATCAGCTCGCGCTCCGAACAGCTCAGGAAGGCGGCGCGGGTGAGGACGCCGGTCAGGCTGTCCGTTGTGGCGACCCGGCGTAGCTGCACCTCGATGCTCCGCCGCTCCTCGATCTCCTGCTCCAGCATCAGGCGCGCGGTGTCGGCCTGCTTGCGGGTCTCTTCCATCTCCTCCGCCAGGGCGACGAGGTAGGCCGCCTGGCTTTCGAGCGTTTCTGTCGCGAAACGCAGTTCGGCACCGATCTGTTTCGTGGCCATATCGGATCCGCGGCGTACGTCGCCGGTCACGTCGGCATATGTCAGGATGCGCCCGCCATCAGGCAGGGGATCGCAGCGAAACCGCACTTGCCGTCCATCCGGCAGTTCGATCGGTGTCGGCGCCACGGCCCCGGCGCGGATCGCGCGCTGCCGGTGCTTGAATTGGGTCCGCCGTTGGGCTGGCGCAACGTCACGCCAGTGCGTGGCCTCAACATACCGTGCCAGATCCCGGAAGCTGGGACGACTGTTCGCCAGGACATCGGGGATGGTCCAGAGGTCGCGGAAAGCCTGGTTCATGTAGACCGTTCGCAATCCCGCATCGAGCAGCAGGATGCTGATATCGGCGTGGTCCAGCGCGGCGATCAGTCCCGGTATGTTTCCATCCTCTGAGCGGCCATACAAGCAGCCGCTATCGTTGCCATTCACGGACACGCCTTCTCCGTCCGTACCGCCTCGTTCGGTCGTTGTTTTTATCTCAGAACGACTCCTGCGGCATGCATCAATCATAACCCATCCCGAATACCGACGGCCTCGAGCGCCTTGAGTCTGGACGCTAATGACGGAAAGTTAGGGGTTGGTTAATTTTGTATGGTTTTTGCAACCAATTTATTTCAGTTCGTAATATTATTCCGGACATTCCAGTACGGTCGTGGGGCGAAGCCGGGCTGCAAACCTACGCGTCACCAGACCATCATCGGTTCATGTTGACCCGATCATGCTTTGGCTTTTTGCCGCGCTCCACCCAGCAGCGACTGCGCCTCCTGCCAAAGACGGTGAACGGCTTCGGCTGCGGGTTCGACGCGCGCCAATGCGGCTCCTTGCCCCGCCCAGGCCTGCATGCGATCGAGATCGCCGGCCTTCAGCCCAGCCGCGCGCATGGTCCCGGTCAGTGCGCGCTGCACCGGATAAGGGGCAGGGACGGGCGCGTCCGGCGCCGCCGATGCCCTGGCATAGGCCGTGGCGATACTGCGACCGGCTCGGCCGCTGAAGGCGCGGGTCAGCATCGTATCCTCGGGTGCGGTGCGACCCAGCGCTTCCGACCAGGCGGGATGGATACCGGACTCGGGACAGCGGAGGAATGCCGACCCGATCTGCACGGCGCTGGCGCCGAGCAGCAGCGCGGCGGCGACGCCACGGGAGTCGCCGATGCCGCCCGTGGCAACGACCGGCACCCGGACCGCGTCGGCGACCGCCGGCAGCAGGGCAAACAGACCGACCTGCCGGCGCTCTGCTTCAGCGGCCTCGAAGGCGCCGCGGTGACCGCCGGCTTCGGCGCCCTGCGCGACGATGACATCGGCGCCGGCCGCCTCGGCCGCGCGCGCCTCGGCCACCGTGGTGACGGCGGCGAACCAGGCGATGCCGCGTTCCTTCATGCGAGCCACAAATTCGGCCGGGTAGACACCCATGATGGAGGAGACGATGGCCGGCCCGGCGGCAAGGATCGCCTCGCATTGTGCGGCGAAATCGGGCGAGGTGGCATCCGTCGCATCGGCCGGGACAGCGGGTCCCCATGTGCCCAGGAAGGTCCGGATGCGCGCCTCATGGTCCGGGTCGCGCCGCGGCGGCGGGTCAGGAATCCACAGATTCACCTGGAACGCCCCATTGGTCGCCGCTCGGACGCTGGCGGCCCATTGCGCGATCTCGGGCGGTTGCATCAGCAGGGCACCGCAGGCGCCGAGGCCACCCCCTTGCGCGACGGCGATCGACAGCGCCGGCGGACAGGCGCCAGCCATCGGGGCGAGCAGGATCGGCGCACGCAGGCCGAAACGGCGACAGAAGGCTTCGGCGCGGTTCATGGGCATGGACGTCCTCCAGCAACGGTGTCCGGGCGACCCCAAAGGAGCGCCAACCGGAGGTTTTTGCAATCGGGTCGGCGGCGAAGAAACCATCCGATCGGTGAATGGTGGTTTCCGGCGCTTTGACAGACCGTCCCCGCGGCGCTTTCTTCCAACCAGACAATAAGGGAACCGTCCGATGCGCCCGATGGAAGGCATGCGCGTCGTCGCGCTCGAACACGCGGTGGCGGCGCCGATCTGCAGCCGGCACATGGCCGATCTGGGCGCCGATGTGATCAAGGTCGAGCGGCCGGGCGAGGGCGATTTCGCGCGCGCACTACGACAGCTACGTGCACGGCAGAGCCAGCTTCTTCGTCTGGCTCAATCGCGGCAAGCGCAGCGTCACGCTCGACCTGAAGCACGCCGACGCGGCAAAGGTGCTGGACCGGCTGCTCGGCACGCGCCGATGTGCTGCTGCAGAACCTCGCCCCCGGCGCCGCCGGCGCGGCTCGGCCTGAGCGCACGCCGATCTGACGCCGCGGCATCCCGAAGCTGATCGTGGTCTGCGACATCTCGGGCTACGGCGAGAGCGGGCCGTTCGCGCAGAAGAAGGCCTACGACCTGCTGATCCAGGCGGAGTCCGGGCTGATCAGCGTCACCGGCACCGAGGACACGCCGTCGCGCGTCGGCATCTCGGCCGCCGATATCGCCACCGGCATGTATGCGCTGTCCGGCATCCTGGCCGCGCTGGTGCGGCGCGGCCGGACCGGCGAGGGCGCCAACGTCAAGGTCGCCATGCTGGACGCGCTGGCGGAGTGGATGACGTATCCGATGTATCGGCACGCCTATACGGCAAGTCGCCGCCGCCGCGCGTGCCGACCAGCCATCCGGCGCTGGCGCCGTATGGCGCGCATCAGACCAAGGACGGCCAGGTGATCTTCGGCCTGCAGAACGAGCGCGAGTGGGCGACGTTCTGCGCCAAGGTGCTGGAGCGATCCGGAGACTGCGCCACCGATCCGCGGTTCTCGCGGACAACAACGCCCGCCGCGAGCATCGCGCGCGAACTGACCGCGCTGATCGAGGACCGCTTCGCGGACATGACCTCGATCGAGGTGGTGAAGAAGCTGGATGCGGCCGGCATCGCCAACGGCCGGCTGAACGAGCCGCAGCGACGTCTGGGACCACGTGCAGTTCAGCGGCACGCGACCGTGGCGCGAGGTCGAGCACGCCGGGCGGCCCGGTGCGCGCGCTGCTGCCGCCGTTCACCTTCACCGACGTGGAGGCGGCGATGGGCGACGTGCCGGCTCTCGGCCAGCACACCGACGCGATGCTGCGGGAGCTCGGCTATCACCGCCGGCGGAGATCGCGGCGCTGCACGCGGCGGGGGCGGTATGAGCGAGTTCGATCCGGCCGCGCATCGGATGGTCCCGGAGCAGCGCTGGTTCGAGGATTTCCAGCCTGGGCGAGCGCTTCGTGCTGCCGAGCCGGACGATGACCGAGGCGGTGTTCCTGGCGTTCCAGGCGGCGAGCGGCGACAACCATCCGATCCATTACGACCGTCGAATACTGCCGGGCGCGCGGGCTGCCGGACATGCTGGCGCACGGGTTCCAGACCCTGATCCAGACCGCGCCGGGGGCCGGGCTGTTCCCGTTCTTCACCGAGGACTCGCTGGTCGGTTTCCTCGAGCAGTCGAGCCGGTTCCTGAAGCCGGTGTTCGCCGGCGACACGGTGTACCCGGCGCTGGAGATCGACGAACTGATCGCCCAACCGGACCACCGGCGTCGTCGGCCTGCGCAGCACCGTCCACAACCAGCGGCGGGAACTGGTGCTGGAGGGGCGGCAGCGGTTACCTGATCCGGCGTCGTCCCCAGGGGTGACCGACGCGGCCGAACGCCGCAGTTTCGGCCTGGAAATGCTGCGGCCGCGAAAAAATCTGCTTTGGTCGCGAATTTGGACAGAGTTTGCCCTATTGCTGCCATTTGTGTCAGGCACCGTCCGCTCAATCAAAATTCCAACAGGTGTCAGATGGCACGAATGGGTCGCCGGATGCATCCCGGTCGGGTGTTGCGCGAGGAATACATGGAGCCGATGAGGCTCGATGCCAGCGGCTTGGCGGCCGCGCTGGGGGTGTCACCCGGAAAGCTGGCGCCGATCATCGCGGACCAGGAGCCGGTGACGTCGGACATGGCGCTGCGGCTGGCGCGATGCTTCAGGACCAGCCCACAGTTCTGGCTTGGCCTGCAGACGGCGTATGATCTGTCGCTCGCGCAGGCTCAGTTCGGGGCTGAGATCGAGGCGAATGTCAGACCGGTGGCGGCTTAGGGCGTATCGTCAATTAAATTCTTCTGACCGAGCCGTTGCTTCCCGCTGGAAAGACCGGACTGAGGAAGCACCCGCCACGGCGGCGGCTCGATGGTCGCGGACAGGCCGTTATCATAACAGGGAGTCGGCGCCCACTTCGTCCGTTTTAAAAGAAGAATATCTCCCCCGCGATGCGTCCGCGCTTCTTATAAAGCGCGCTGAGAACGTATGACTGCGCCATACCAATATGGTAGTCGAATCAGGCCGTTACGGCTTCCATCTCGTGGTTGCCCGAAATAACCGCAGATGAACGCGGATAAACGCAGATGGCCTTGGCGTTGGCACAGCCCGTGAAGCCGCCATAGCATCACGCGCGCCCATCAGATGCATGCTGAGCCGCCGCACGACGCGCCATGATCGATTTGTGTTCATCCGTGTTCATCTTCGGTCTGATTCCCTCTTTGAACCGGCACGATCGACCCCCTCGCCATCTGTTATCGGCACCAGCCTCGGCGCCACGCTGACCGCACCATGCGCCGAGCGAGGACCGCGGCCGCGGTCCATGCGTAGATGCGGCTGCCTCTGTTGCCCGACCGCCCGGAATGGCGGATCGTTGCGGCCGACAAAAAGATTGGAGGAAGCGGCATGGCACGATCAATCGGACGCCGGATGGTTCTGGCGGCGCCGGCCCTGGTGGGTCTGGCGCGGGCGGCGGAACCCATCCAACTGCGGGTGTCCGTCGAAACGCCGCCGACGCATGGACGTACCATCTCGGTCGCCGATTGGTGCCACAAAGTGGAGGACGCCTCCAAGGGCGCCATCAAGACAGAGCTGTTCCACAGCGCCCAGTTGTTTACCGATCAGAACGTCGTGACCGGTCTGGTGCAGAACCAGATCGAGATGTCGGTGCCTGGAACCTGGGGCCTCGCCGGGTTCATCCCCAGCTTCGACGTGATGCAGTTGCCGGCGATGTATTCCCGCCCGTCGGAGGTCGCGCATCGGGTGATCGACGGCAAGACCGGGCAGATGATCACCGCGGAGCTGGAGGGCAAGCTGCACCTGCATGTCCTCGGCCGCTGGTTGGATCTGGGGTTCGAGAACTGGTACTGCACGAACCGGCCGTTGAAGAACCTGGACGAGCTGAAGGGGCTGAAGATCCGCAACTCCGGCGGTGTCGGGAAAGCCTGGCGCACCAGCTTCCTGGGTGGCATCCCGAACGTGACGCCCTGGCCCAACGTCGCGCTGGCGCTGTCGCAGGGCACGTTCGAGGGGCTGATCACCACGCATGAAACCGTCGCCAGCTCCAACCTGTGGGACGCGCATGTGCGCTATGGGCTGGAGGATCACCAGGCGTTCAACGCCTATGTGCCGTTGATGGCTGGCAAGTTCTGGACGGGGCTGTCGGCCGATCATCAGAGACTGCTCACCGCGGCCTGGAACGACAACATGGCGCAATATCGGTCCAACATGGCGGCCGCGCAGGTCACGAGCGCGCGAGGCGCTGGTGCAACATGGGATGACGATCGCGGTGCCGGACGTGGCTGAGATCACCGCGGTTCGCAATCGTATGCTGGCGCAGCAGGACGCACTGGTGAAGCAATGGCGGATCACGCCGGAGATCGCCACGCAGGCGATGACCGAAGCGAATACGGGGGCCTGAGCTGATGACTCGTCTGATCCTGACCGGTGACGTCAACCTGATGAATGTCGACCGACCCCGACGTGCCCTTCGCCCTGGTCAAGCCGGTGTTTCGGGAAGCCGACCTGGTGTTCGGCAATCTGGAATGCTGCCTCTATCAGCCGGACGCCGAACACAGCGTCGATCATGAAGGCTTCCTCGCCGATCCGGATATCGGCGGACGGGCCCTGATGTCCGCGGGGTTCTCGGCGGTCGGTATCGCCAACAACGTCAATTACGGGGAGGCCGCGATTACGGCCTCCGTCGCGGCGCTGGATGCGCTGGGCCTGCCGCATACCGGGGCAGGGGCCAACCGGTCGGCCGCGCGCGCGCCCGCGGTCGTGACGGCGAACGGGCGTGAGGTTCGGCTTCCTGCAGCGCAGCTCCGTCTACTGGCCGACCAACCATGAGGCGGCGGAGAACGCCACGGGCATCGCCGTGATCCGCGGGCACACGGCCTATCAGGTGCCGATGCACAAGATCCGCCCGGAGATCCCGCCGATGAACCGGCCCGGCCTGCCGCCGGTGATCGTCACCTGGGCAGACCCGGCCTACCTGAGCTGGTTTCGCGAAGACGTCGCGGCGCTGAAGGCCCGATGCGACGTGGTCGTCGCCTCCTGTCACTGGGGCCTGGGGCGGGAGGTGCTGGGGTATATGACGGAGATCGCCCATGCCGCGATCGATGCCGGGGCCGACCTGGTGATCGGCCACGGACCGCATCACTTCCTGCCGGTCGAGGTCTATCGCGGCAAGCCGATCTTCTACGGTCTGGGCAGCTTCTCCTTCCACACCGGTCATGGCGGGCGCATGCACGGCGACTGGATCGGCATGATGGCCGATGTCAGCTTCGAGGCAGGTTCCGTCACGCAGGCCGGCTTCCGGTTCGTGCGCCACAACGACCGAAATGAAACTGTGCTGAGCCGGCTGGCCGACGAAGCCGAGGCGGTTGCCGAGGTCACTGCCGGCAGCGCTTCGTTCGGTGTGCACCTGTCGGCGCGCGACGATACGATGTTGGTCCGGATGCCTCGTTCCGATTGACCTTGGTGCAGCGCAGGCGGAACATGACTGCCAGACAAGGGAGCATATGCTGATGCCGTTGGAATCAATCGAAACCGCTGAACTGAGCCTCTCCGATGCCCGCTGGCAGGCGCGCGTCGATCTCGCCGCCGCGCACCGGCTGGCGGTGATGCATGGCTTCAATGAGGGGATCTTCAATCACTTCACGCTGCGCGTGCCGGGCACGGACGACCGTTACTACCAGATCCCGTTCGGCCTGCACTGGTCGGAGGTGACCGCATCCTGCTTCATGGAAGTCGCCTATGACGGCACACGACTGGCGGGCGAGGGCGAGATCGAACGCTCCGCCTACTGCATCCACGCGCCGATCCATAAGCTGAACGCGAAGGCCGCGGCCGTCTTCCACACCCACATGCCCTATGCCTCGCGCGCTCGCGCGGCTGGAGGACCAGAGCATCCTGCCGATCGGCCAGACCGAACTCGGCACGATCCTGCACACGGCCTATGACGACATCTATACCGGGCTGGCGTTCGACCCGGCCGAGGGCGAGCGCCTGGCCGGCGTGATCGGCGACAAGACCGTGCTGATGATGGCCAATCACGGTGTCGCAACGGTCGGCCAGACGGTGTCGGAGGCGTATGACCGGCTCTATTACGTCGAGCGCGTGGCGCAGGTGCAGATGTTCGCGATGTGGACCGAACCGGCCGCTGAAGGTGCTGCCGCAGAGCGTGATCGATCACACGATCAGCGGCTTCAAGAGCGGCTACGTGGCCTACGGCGGCAAGCCGAGCCATTGGTGGCATTTCGAGGCGCTGAAGCGGATGCTGGATCGCAAGGAACCCGACTACAAGGATTGATCCTGGTTATGGCCCGGCAAGTCCGGGCCATTTCGCGTCTGGCCCGCGCGTCGGAATGAACGCTGATCTGCACAACAGAAAGGAAATCAGTTCGGATAAACCGACACGTGTTTGGTTTGACTAATCATCAAGTGGAAATCCACACGGGAGGAAACGATGTTCATGAACCGCCGTCTTCTGGCGGGGGCCGCCTTGGCTCTCGCCGCTGCGCCTGCCATGGCCGCGCCGAACGATGCGGCCGTGCTGGCGAAAGACCTTGAAGCGTTTCGCGCGGCCCAGGCTGCCCAAGACCCGAAAGTGCTGGAAGGGCTGTGCGCGCCGGAATTGAGCTACAGCCATTCCGATGCGCATATCGAGGACAAGGCGACATTCATCACGAATGCAACGAGCGGCAAGTCGAAAGTCCTGTCGCTGGAATACAAGGACCCGACGATCCGGGTTGTCGGTGACGCCGCGATCGTGCGGTTCCATTGGATCGGGAAGAGCCAGAGCCAGGACGGAAAAATCAGCGATACCAACCTGCACATCCTGATGGTCTGGCAGAAGCAGCACGGGGCCTGGAAGCTGCTGGCGCGCTGTTCGACGAAGCTTTGAGACCGGCGCGACGGGGAAGGCGGTGCAGCGCATCCCCGTTGCAGCTTCCATAAAGATTTCGCATTTATATCAGTCTAAAGCAACCCACCTAAAGGGCGATAGCATCAACCGGGGCACTTGTGCCCCCCTCGACCAGCCTTGTAAAAAGGGCCTCCGGATCGAACTCACGGGTTCGGATCTCTCGCAGACACACCGCCGCTGGCACGACACCGCCGATCAATTCCATTTACCGGACGATTAGATTGGAACCCAGTTGCGTGCCGCAATCGAAAGGCCGACCTGGTGACGTCGGTGTTGCGACGGCGTCAAGGCGGGCCAAACTGAACGCGACCCGCCTGCGACTGTTCGAGGCCGACTTGCGGCTGGACGACGTTCTGGCCAGCAACAGTTGGCAGATGACTGCAGTGGTGCGCTGGCTGGAGAGACGGTGGGAGCGTCCGTTTCTGCTGATGTTGCGCGGAGCCAAGATGATGGCGTGGACCGTCACCGGGCAATTGCCTCGCCGGATTCGCGCTTGGCGTACATCCCGCATTCGTGCCGCGGTCGGGGCAATGCAGGAGGTATCGCTGCCTCCCTCCACCGCCAAGTTGCGAGAGCCGTCCTCGCCGGCCGCTGGCGGTAAGACCATCCTGATCATCGACCAGTCAGTACCCATGCCCGATCGCCATGCCGGCGCACGCGCCAGCATGGCTGTCATCGAGTCACTGACCGGTGTGGGCTGGTCGGTGTCGTTCTGGCCTTTCGACCGTGCCGAACGCGGCAACTACACGCGCAGACTGGAGGCTCTGGGCGTCTCTGTGCTCGATCACCGGTTCAATGGAAGCATCGAAATATATCTCGATGAGCGTGGATCACAGTTCGACCATGTCATGATCATGCGGCCGCACATCGCCAAGACGGTGCTGCCGGCGGTGCTGCGCGGTACGCGCGCTATGATCAGCTATTATGGCCATGACCTGCATTTCGCGCGATTGGCACTGGAGGCTCTCCGGCATGATGATCCCGAGTTGGCCTACAAATCCGAGCGAACTCGGGCGGTCGAGAGGGCAATCTGGCGGGCAGTGGACGTAGTGCTGTACTTGTCCGAGGAAGAAGCAGCCCTCGTTCGCCAAATGGAACCTGGGGTGGACGCTCGGGCGGTTACTCCTTACGCGTTCGCCTCCTTCATCCGTCGTCCGACGCCCACGCCGGACGAAATGCTGCTGATGGTGGGCTCGTTCGGGCATTCGCCGAATGAGGATGCGGTGTTGTGGCTGGCCGAAGCGATCCTGCCGCGTGTCTTGGCGGCCCGTCCGGGGGGGCGGCTGGTAATCGTGGGGGGCAATCCACCCTCGGCAGTCCGTGCGCTGGCCGGTCCGTCGATCGAGGTGGCCGGGCAGATCAGCGACGAGAGACTGGCCGCCTGCTATGATGCTGCGCGCGTTGCCGTTGTGCCGTTGCGAGTCGGTGCCGGCGTGAAAGGTAAGGTGGTCGAAGCCATGCGTGCCGGTGTGCCAGTGGTGATGACCGGGATCGGGGCTCAAGGCTTGCCCGGCCTGCCTGCAAGTATGCCGGTCCATGATGACCCCGAAAAACTAGCCGACGCTATCATCGAACTGCTGGCTAACGACACCGACTGGTTGCGCCAATCTGCCGAGCAGGTCGAGTATGCGGAGCATCATTTTTCGCTGTCGGCGATGCGGGACAGCCTCACGGCCGCGCTGGATGATACAGCATCCGACGCCTGACCTTTCATCTTACACGAAACTAGCAGCGACTGCCGCTTGAAGGGGCCGTTTCTCCGAGCTCGAACGCAGGTATACTTTCGCTTGTAGCTTATTGACGGAGTCGCTATCGATACGATGCCCTTGGGCCAAAAAAGCCTTGCGTGGAGCAAGGCACCAAATACCAGTCTCTTGTGGTCAAATGGCTTTAAATGGAGTTAGGGGGTGCCGTCGGGACGTTGGTTAAGGTGTAAGAGGTAACAGGATATGCGCGTGCTGTTTGCCAACGACTACCCGCACCTGCCGGAGAATACCGGCGGAATCGAGGCGAATACGCACGAGCTTTGTATGGCGCTTAGCGCGGCAGGGCATCAGGTGGCGGTGCTGGCGGAACTGCTGGGCCGGGGCCTAGTCGGTGCACTTGCTCGGGCGAGGCTGCGCAGCCGTCTTGCCATCGAGTTCGCAGCAGATCGCTGTCTGGGCTATGCGGTGCTGCGGTCCTGGCGACCCAGTGAAGCGCTGGGCGCGGCAATGGCGTGGTTCCGCCCCGATGTCGTCGTGGTGCAATCTTGGCGCTTTGACATGGTTGCTGACGCGCTAAACAGCGGCGTGGCGGCTATGCTTTATAGCCACAACACCAATTCCGAAATTTTGAACGTCAACAACAACCTACTGCCAGCGTGCGCGCTGGTCGCCTGTTCGACGTACTGCGCCGATTTCCATAGCCGCGCAGTCGGAGCAAAATTCAATGTGCTTCAACCCCTGATCAACCCGCATCGCTATCTCTGCGACGGGCCGCGCAACCACGTTGTGCAAGTCGGACTCAGTTCGCGGAAGGGCGCGGCGGTGACCCTTGCGGTGGCGAGGCAGCGTCCGGATATCCCATTTCTGATTGTACAAAATTGGGAGGGGCTACGCCGGCGTCCCGACGGCGAAGATGACCTACGCAGACAAGCCGCCACACTCACCAATGTGCGCATCATTTCTCCCGAGCGCGACGTCCGCAAACTCTACCGCCGTGCGCGGCTCCTGCTGGTGCCGAGCCAAGATCTGGAGACCTGGGGGCGTGTGGTGAACGAGGTGCAGGTGAGTGGCATCCCAGTTGTCGCGAGCAACCAAGGCGGGCTACCCGAATCCGTCGGCAACGGAGGCATTGTGCTAGACAGTCAAGCTTCAACGGAAGCCTGGGTGCTGGCGGTGGCCCGATTATGGGACGAGCCAGACTGGTACATGGAAATGGCACAGCGTGCGCGAACACGTGCGGCGGAGGAAGATATCCGCCCCGACGTCCTGCTTGATCGCTTTTTAGCGCTGCTGCGGACCGCGATGGCAAGGCAGGCGCTACCCAGTACTCCCATCTAAACGGCCGTGTGAGACCCTTTGATTTGGCTCAGCTTCAACAACGTCGTATAGAACTGCCTAACATTTCGGCAACCAGACCTAGGTCGTTATCGAAGATTAGTAGATGTCATCTGGCCCCGCCGCCGCTTGTATCGCGATTTCGCTTTCGTTCCGACCATCGCGCTGCCTATTACGTTGGGCGTCCTTCACATGAGAAACCCCGATGCCGTTGGATCTGAGCAACGCGTATGAAGCCGATGTGCGCTATGCCGAAGGTACGATCCGGTTTTCTATTTGCACGCTGATGACCCACAAAGATCAGTATGCCGCCATGGTTCAATCATTCCGGTCGGGCGGGTTCGACCAAAACGATTGCGAATTCCTTTACCTCGATAATAGTGCGGCCAATCGTTTCGATGCGTATCAGGGCATCAACATCTTTCTTCAGACCGCCAAAGGGCATCACATCGTCATCTGTCATCAGGATATCGCATTGCTGCAGGATGGCAGACCGGAGCTGGAAGCCGCCATCCAGCGCCTGGATGGCGTCGATCCGAACTGGGCTGTCTTCGGCAATGCCGGTGCGCAAGACGGCGGTGCCTGGGCAATTCACATCACGGATCCGGAAGGATATCGCAGTGTCGGCGGCCCGTTTCCCAAGAAGGTGCAGTCGCTGGACGAGAATTTTCTCGTCGTCAGGCGCTCCGCCAACCTCTCGCTTTCGCGCAGCCTGTCCGGTTTCCACTTTTACGGGACCGAGATCTGCCAGATCGCCGAACGTCTCGGCTTCAGTGCGTATGTCGTCGATTTCCACCTTCGTCATTTCAGTTCGGGTACGTTCGACGAGCGATTTTTCGCGCAGCGATGCGCCTACATGGAGACGATCGGGCCGTTCTACGCGCCCAAGTGGATTACGACCGTCTGCACTAACTTTCCGCTGACAAACTCGCGACTGCTACGGCGGCTCGCTCGGTCGCGGCATGGCATAAACATGGTGAAGTCAATCTTCATCCTCATGCGCTGGTTCAGGGTCGCCATCGGCCTCGAAACCAGGGCTGCAAAGCGTAAGACACCGCGCTGACGCGTCCATTCACCGAACCAGGTCGTCGGGCCCACCAGGGGCTTAACGTCCGGCGGCTGCCGCAGCCTCGGCCGCGTCTGCGGCATTCGCAGCCTGAACGGCCGGACGCGCCTCGAACCGCTTGAGGAAAGCGTCGATCTCCGCTCCCCTCGGAATGATGCCGAAATGCGTCAACCAACCCAGTGCCGTGCCATACAGTGTATCGACGGTTGTATATCGATCACCGAGCATCCAGGGACCGGTGCGAAGCTGGTCGGTCAGGGCAGAGACGACAGCATCGAACTCGCCATAGGGCGACATTGCCCGGGCGCCCGGCTCCCGCTTCAGCGCGCGGTCCACGCCGGCGGGCTCCACGCACGCTGCATAGAAGACGAGCCAGCGGAGATAGGGCCCGCGCAACGGATCGCCGATCGCCGGGGCGAGGCCAGCCTGAGGGAATGCATCCGCGAGATAGATGTAGATCGCAACCTGTTCGGTGACGACCGCGCCGTTGTGCCTGATCGCCGGAACCTTGCCCATCGGGTTGATGGCGCGAAACGCAGGGTCGAGGTTGTCGCCTGTCCGGATGTTCACCAGATGCGGTGTAAACGGCACGCCGAGTTCCTCCAGCAGGACGCGCACGCCCGTCGAGCGGCTCTGCGGCGAATAGTAGAAAATGAGTTCGTCGGCCATGTCGTCTCCCTGTCTTGTTGGCGGGCAACCTAGCCTCATACGAGGGCGGGCGAAGAACAAGACTGCGATAGGCCGGGAAGATGCCGGGGGATGCTGTGACCTACAAGAAGCCCACGCTGAACCACGGCACGGCCGCGACCACGACCAGCCCCGCCAGCACCGCCAGCAAATAGGGCCAGATCCGCCGCATCGCCGCGTCCGGGCGACACGCGCCCGATCGCGCAGGCGGCGTAATACCCAACGCCGAAGGGCGGGGCGAACAGCCCGATCCCCATCGCCAGGATCACCACCATCGCGTAATGAACTTCGTGAATGCCGACCTGCCGAGCGGAGGGGAACAGCAAAGGCCCGAACAGGACGATGGCGGGGATTCCCTCCAGCACGCTGCCCAGCACCACGAAGGCCAGGATCGAGACCGCCATGAACCCGGCCGCGCCCCCGGGCATCGAGGCCATGGCCGCGGCGAGTTGCCGGGAAAACCCCGACTGGGTCAGCGCCCAGGCCATCCCCGTCGCGGTGCCGATGATCAGCAGGATCGCTCCGGACAGCGCTGCGGTTTCCACCAGCATCGGATACAGCCGTCGCAGCGGAAACTGCCGGTAGATCAGCAGGCCTGCCAGGACGGCGTAGACGATGCCGATCGTCGATACCTCGGTCGCCGTCGCCACCCCTTCGATCACCGCCGCTCGGATCAGGAACGGCAGCACCAGCGCGGGCAGCGCGACCACGAAGGCGCGCCCGATGACCCGCCAGGACGGCCGCTCGAACGCCGGCGAGGTTCTCCTCACGGCCGCGCCAGCGTGCGATCAGCGCGAGCGCCAGGGCCAGCACCAAGGCCGGCATCAGACCGCCGGTGAACAAGGCCGCGATCGAGACGCCCGTGACGGATCCGATGGTGATCAGCACCAGGGAGGGCGGGATCGTCTCGCTCATGGCGCCGGAGGCCGACAGCAGCGACACCAGCTCGCCCTCATGGAAGCCGCGGCGCTTCATCTCGGGGAACAGCACCGGCGCCACCGCAGCCATGTCGGCTGCCTTCGACCCCGAGATGCCGGAGACCAGATACATCGCGCCCAGCAGCACGTAGGACAGCCCGCCGCGCACATGCCCCAGCAGCGCCGACAGGAACCCGACCATCGCCCGCGCCATGCCGGTCATCTCGATCAGCAGGCCGAGGAAGACGAACAGCGGCACGGCGAGCAGGATCAGCGAACTCATGCCCTCGTCCATGCGCGAGACGACGATCGTCAGCGGCGTGCGTGTCAGCGTCGCCAGATAGGCCAGCGTCGCCAGCCCGAAGGCGAAGCCGATCGGCACCGACAGCAGCACGCCCGCGCCCAGCAGCAGGACGAAGAACAGCACGAGGTTCCAGTTGCCGAACGATCGCAGCCAGGGGCCGCCAAAATGCAGCACCGCCGCCAGCGCCGCCACCACCAGCACGCCGAAGCCCGCATCCTTCCACGACAGCCGCCCCAGCCGCAGCAATGCGGTGATCACCATCATCGCCGCGCCCACCGTGATCGCCGCCACGCGGAACGTGTCATGCAGATCGAGCGCCGGGCGTCTGGATGAACCACTGGTCCGACGCATAATCCCACGCGGACGGCAGCATCATCGCCAGGAACACCGCCACCGCTGCCGAGGCGAGCGCCTCGGCCCGAGCACGCCCCACGGCTGAGAAACCGGCGACAACGGCGGTCAGGCGCATGTGCTCGCTGCGCTGCAAGGCGATCACGCTGCCCAGCATCGCCAGCCACAGGAACAGGATGGATGCCAGCTCATCCGTCCAGATCAGCGGCGCGTGGAAGACATAGCGGGCGCAGACGCCGGCGAAGAGGACGATGACCTCGGCCAGCACCAGAATGGCGGCGGGGATTTCCGCCGCCAGTTGCAGTGCCCGTTCGGCGCGGGATCAGGCCACCGACTCAAGACAGCACGCCGACCTCGGATTCGAGAATGCCCCATGCCTCGTCGCCGTATTTCTTCTTCCAGTCGGCATAGAAGCCGGCGGATTTCAGCGCGGTGCGGAAGGCGGGCTTGTCGACTTCGATGAATTGCAGGCCCTTCGACTTCAGGTCGTCGGCGACCGACCCGTTCAGCTTGGCGATATCCGCCCGCTCATCCAGCGCCGACTGGTTCAGCTCCTTCGCGACGATCGCCTGCGCATCCGCCGGCATCGATGAGAAGCCGCGCTTGTTCGCCAGCATCCAGAAACCGTCCCACATATGACTGGTCGATGGAGACGTATTTCTGCACCTCGTACAGCTTGGCGATCTGGATCAGCGTCAGCGGGTTCTCCTGCCCCTCGGCGATCTTGGTCTGCAGCGCCGAGTAGACCTCGGCGAAGTTGATGCTGATGGGGGAGGCACCCAGCGCCTGGAACATGCTGGTCCACAGCGGCGAGACCGGGACGCGGATCTTGAAGCCCTTCAGGTCGTCCGGCCCGTTGATCGGATGCGTCGAGGACGTGATCTGGCGGAATCCGTTGTCCCACATCTTGTCCATGGCAATCAGGCCACGCTTGTCGATCTCGGAGCGCACATAGGCGCCCAGCTTGCCGTCCATCGCTTTCCAGACCGTGTCATAATCCTTGAACGCGAAGCCGATGCCGTTGATCGAGGCGGCGGGCACGAGCGTCGACAGGATCAGGCCCGACAGTGTGAACAGGTCGATCGCGCCGGAGCGAAGCTGCGACAGCATGTCGGTGTCGGAGCCAAGCTGGTTGTTCGGGAATACCTGGATCTCGACCGCGCCGTTGGTCGCCTTCTTGATGCGCTCCGCCGCTTCCTGCTGGCGGACCGTCTGCGGGTGTGTCACCGGCGAATTATTCGCCAATTTCAAACTGAAATCCGCCGCTCGGCTTGGACGCGTGCCGATGGCGAACAGGGGCAGGGTGGCGCCGGCCAGCACCCGACGGCGAGAGAGAGCAGACATTCTTTTCCTTTGACGTTTCACGTGACGTTCCACGGGGACGTGTTCATTGCGGGGGCAAAATACCGACTGGCGGCCTCAAGGCAAGTGCGTGCAGGATACGCGCATGACCGACAGCCCCTACCTCCTTTCCGCTGCAACACACCGTTTGCTCCAGGTCTCCGACCGGCTGAAGGTGCGGGAGGCGATGTCCCCCTTCGGTATCGCGCTACGCTATCAGGAGCGGGCGCCTGGCGGGCCTGAGTCCGATTGGTGCGAGACGGGACACTCCATTTTCATCCTGTCGGGCCGGATCCGCTACCAGTTCGACGGCCACACGGTGGAGGCCGGCCCCGGGGACATGCTGCACATCCCCGCCGGACCGGAACATCGGCACAAGCCCAGCGTCGTCGGCACCGACGTGGTGACGTATGTCCTGACGGAGTTCGACTGACCGGTTTCGTTCGGCACGCGGTGGGGATCAGCCCGCAGGCAGCCGAATATGGCTCATTAGGGCGGTTTCAGGCTGACGGGAATCGCCCCTCCCCGTCATGGCCCGGCTTGTCGGGCCATGACGGGCCAGTGGGGCACAGTTTCTCGCCGCGTCCTCCGCTGATGAAGATGGCCCGGTCGCGCCGCGCCATGACGGGTTTTTCCGCGTGACGCACGCCTGAGACCATGTGGCGTTGACCTCGACACTCCCGTCATGGCGGCCGCAGGACCGCCATGACCCTTTTCGATGCTGATCGCTGCAGAAGGCTGGATGGTGGGTTTTCGCCCATCATGACGATGGTAACGCGTTGAAGGGCTGTTATCGCTCGCCTGGCCGCTTCTGATGTTCTTGAGCCGGCGGAGGGTTTGGATGCGCCGGTGGCGGCCCGGCATGCTGCTGCGGTGGCGGATTGAAATGCGGTTGCGGCACAGGACCCGGCTGAGCCGCCGCATGCTGCGGAGGCGGCTGGAAATGCGGCTGAGCCTCCGGCGGCGGGTTGAAATGGGGTTGCGGTGCCGCCTGCACCGCTGACGGGGCATGAACCTGAGGCATTGCCTGTGGTGGCGCGTTGAAGTGCTGCTGCGGGGCAACCGGCTGCGATGCCGCATTGAAATGCGGCTGCTGGACATCTTGCTGCGGCGGTGCATTGACGTGTTGCTGCGGGACGCCCGGCTGCTGAGGCACGTTGAAATGCGGCTGCTGGCACGTCTTGCTGCGGCGGTGCATTGACGTGTTGCTGCGGGACGCCCGGCTGCTGAGGCACGTTGAAATGCGGCTGCTGGACGTTTTGTTGCGGCGGTGCATTGACGTGTTGCTGCGGGACGCCCGGCTGCTGAGGCACGTCGAAATGCGGCTGCTGGACGTTTTGCTGCGGCGGTGCATTGACGTGTTGCTGCGGCGACGCCCGGCTGCTGAGGCATGTTGAAATGCGCTGACCCGGCCGCGCTGCCTGCTCGGCCGGCAAGGCCCCTCCTGCGCCGGCTCCTGGCCCGCCCGGCGCGCCAGGCTGTCCGGGCAGCGGTCCGCGCGGCGCTCCGAGGCCTTGCGCGCCGGCGGTGACGGGACGGATGGGACCGGGGCCGGGCGCGCCCCGGACGCGCCACCCACCGGTGGCGCGATGTTCAGCCGCTGCGCCACCGCCGGCGTCACGCCCATGGTGGTCGCTGTCGGCCGCAGCGGCTGCTGGCCGAAGACCGGCCGCGCCGTCGCGAATTGCTGTGCCGAAATCGGCCGCGCCACGGAGGCTATCGGCCGCGATCCCGCCATCGCCGCCGCCGGCACCGACGTCGCTGCGCCGCGATTGACGAAGTTGTTCACCGTCACGTTGTTGATGTTGGTGATGTTGGTAACGTGACTGACATTCACCTGCCGCACATAGGCGGGCGATGCGCGGTACCACGGGATGATACGGCTCCCGCGGCCCCAACGGCACCCAGCCGACCGAACCGGAGGCCAGCGCCGCGCCGATCGCCACGCCGGCGCCCAGCCCGATGAACGCCACCAGCGCCGGCGCATAGACCGGGCGCTCATGCACGACGACGGCACCCGGGCGTCCAGGCCCAGCGGCCGCCGAGTTCCACCCAGCGGCCATAGTGGAACGGCGCGAAGCCCCACGAGGCATCGTCGATCCAGGTCCATCCCCAGGGCGCGACATAGGCCCAGTGACCGTGCCGGTACGGCACCCAGCCCGGGATCGACCGGCGGATACCAGACCTGGCCATACTCGGGCGCGTCCGACCAGGATCCGACCGACGCCAGGTCGTCGCCGCCCGGCATCGCGGTGATCGTTTCGGCCACCTGAGGCGGCAGGCGCGCCGGCGGCGGACGATCGCTGCCCAGCATCTCGGTCAGGAACGCGTCGCGCTGCGCCGGGACGATGACGCCCTGGAACGTGTCGGTGCCGGTCAGGCTGGCCGCCTGGTTCGGCTCGACGGTCAAGGTCAGGTTGGTGCTCTCGACGCTTGCCGATCCTTCCAGGACGGTGACCAGCGTCGGATCGTCGGTCGTGCCGACGACGATGCCGTAGCGGCCACTGCCGTTCAGACGGACCAGCCCGCGCGGCGTCTGCACGATCCAGGCCTCGTTCGGGGCCGAGGTTGCGCAGGTCCAGATAGACCTCACCGCGCGCCGCGACGCCCTGCAGGCCGGTCTGGTCCAGCGTGTGGATGTCGAACTCCGTCGCGCCGGCCATGGCGATCACGGCTGTCGCTGATCTCCATCTGCATGCGGGCATTCGGTTCGGTCCAGAACGCGTTGCCGGTGCTGACGGGGAAATTGACGCTGACCGGGCTCCATTGCGTGTCGCCCTGGTTGTGGAACGACGCCGTGCCGGTGATCCGCGCGATGCGGCCCACCCGCTCCGGCGGATCCGGCTGGGTCTGGTCGGCGGGCGCGGCGGCGTCACTCTGGGCGGAGGGCAGCGGCGGCGGCGCCGGCTGAGCCAGCAGCCGCGCCGGCAGGATGGCCTCGGCCAGCAGTGCGGTCACCGCGACACTGGTGCAGAGTCGGAAGAGTCTTGGGTTCCAGCGCATCGTCGCCATCCGATTCGGTATCTGATCCGGATATGCACGCCAGGACGATGGCAAAACAAAGTCAACCCGATGGCCGCGACAAAAGCCGCAATGCGCGTAGAAAAAATCATCAGATGAAACAATCTGTTGCACACGATCGATTGCCGGTTCGTTACGTCACATCCGCGCGATGAAACACACTGCCACGCCAGCGCCCGTTATCTGACCGCCAAACCGCCATCCGGCCACGCGAGCTTACGCTGCATGGAGGTCCTACCTATGACCAAACGCTTGCGACTGGCGCTGGCTGCCCTGGCTCTGACCGGCCTTCTGGGCGGCTGTGTGGCTTACCCGGCCTATCCGGCATACGGGTACGGCTATGGCTATCGGCTACCCCGGTCCCTACTGCCGGCGGCGGCTACGTCGCGGTCGGCGGTGGCTGACGGCTGGCATGGCGGCGGGTGGCACGATGGCTGGCGCCGACTGAGGCGCCATCTGCGGGTCAGATACCCGTCTCGCCGAGCCGCAGGATCGCCCGCGCGCAGGCCTGCGCGCGCGGCACCAGGCTGTCGATGCGCAGGAATTCGTCCGGGCTGTGCGCCTTGCCGCCGACCGGGCCGACCGCGCAGATCGTCGGCGTCCCGACGCCGGCGGTGAAGCCTGAATCGGCACAGCCGCCGGTGAACTCGCCGTCGGTGCGGAAGCCGGTGTCGGCGGCGGCTGCGACGTAGAGTCTCGAACAGCCGCTTCGCCGCCGGCGTCTGCATCAGCGGCAGGAACTCGCCGCGCATCGTCAGTTCCGGCCTTGGTGCCGGGCACGAAGCTGCGCTCGATGATCGCGCCGATCCGCGCCATCGACGTCGTCGCGGTCGCGCGGGCTCGACGTAGCGCAGGTCGATCTGTCCCTCGGCCCAGGGCGCCACGGTGTTGACGCTCTGCCCGCCGCTGACCAGGCCGACGTTCAGCGTGATGCCGCGATCGAGGTCGGTCAGCGCGTGGATCGCCTGGATCTTGCGCGCCAGTTCCTCGATCGCGCTGATGCCCTCGGCGAAGTTGCCGCCGGAATGCGCGGCCTTGCCGGTGATGCGGAACGCCATGAACACGCCGCCCTTGCGGCCGGTCACGACGTTGCCGGACACCCGCCCGGGCTCGCTGTTGAACACCACGCGCGCGCGGCGCGCCTCCGCCTCGATCACCGCGCGGCCTTCGGGGCTGCCGATTTCCTCGTCGCCGGTGAACAGGCCGACCAGCGGGGCCGGCGCGCCGCCGAATTTGGCGAAGGCGGCGAGCACGAAGCAGTTCATCACCAGCCCGGCCTTCATGTCGGCGACGCCGGGCCCATAGGCGATGCCGTCGCGGATGGTGAACGGGCGGCGCGCCGACCTCGCCGTCGGGGAAGACGGTGTCGCGATGGCCCATCAGCACGATGTTGCCGCCGGCATTGCCGGCCGGTCCGTCCCACGGCACCGCGGCGCGCAGGCAGTCGCCGTGCTTCTGCTGCGCGATCGTCTCGACGGGATGGCCGTGGCCTGCCATGAAGCGCGGACCACCGCGCCGACCGCGTCGATGCCGGGCTTGTTGTAGCTGCCGCTGTCGATGTCGACCATCTCGCGCAGCAGCGCGACCATCGCGTCCTGCTGGGTGGCGAGCCAGGCGGTGATCTCGGATTCGGTGGTCATGCATATGCTCCGTGCTCGACGAGGATAGGCACCGATATCATGCTATGGCGAATCGACCGAATGGCTCGGCCGATGGAGGGCGGGCCTCACGGCTCAGGAGGCTGGCTCGCATGTGGCGATTGCCGCGGGACTGGTCATCTGGTCGTGGACCAGACGATCCGACATGGGACGGGTCTGTCGTGGCGACGCTCGCCGCGGGTCACCGGACGGCGAGGGCATGGCGTCCGTTTGGCGGCCCGGGACGTTCCTCTACACTGCGCATCACGTACCTCTCTCCTGTCCCAGGCGCCCCGGCCTGCGTCTCCCGCCGACCCGGAAGGCCTATGCGCGCCGCTACTGGATGTTCGCCGCGCCGGCGGCCGTGGTCGTCGCGGCCGTGATCCTGTTTCCCTGGGTCTTCACGCTGTTCATGTCGGTGCACGACTGGAAGGTCACCGGCGCGACGCCGTTCGTCGGCCTGGCGAACTATGCCAAGATGCTGAGGACGAGCGCTTCCTGTGGGCGATCGTCCGCACGCTCTGGTTCACCGCCGCCTCGGTCATCGCGCCGGTGCTGCTCGGCGTCTGGGCCGCCGTCTGCTTCGCCTCGCAAGTTCAAGCTGCGCGGGCTCGCGCGCACGCTGTTCGTGCTGCCGATGATGGCGACGCCGGTGGCGATCGCGCTGGTGTGGACCATGATGTTCCACCCGCAGCTTGGGCGTGCTGAACTACCTGCTGACCTCGGTCGGGCTGCCGCCATCGAGCTGGGTCTACGACAGCAGCACCGTGATCCCGACGCTGGTGATGGTGGAGACCTGGCAGTGGACGCCGCTGGTGATGCTGATCGTGCTGGGCGGCATCGCCAGCCTGCCGCAGGACCCGTATGAGGCGGCGATCCTGGACGGCGCCAGCGCGTGGCAGATGTTCCGCCACATCACGCTGCCGCTGGTCGTGGCCGTTCATCATGGTCGCCGCGGTGATCCGGCTGATCGACGCGCTGAAGACGTTCGACACGATCTACGTGATCACGCTCGGCGGGCCCGGCACGTCCAGCGAGACGATGAACATCCTGCTGTACCAGACCGCCTTCGCCTACTACGATCTGGGCTACGGCTCCGCCATCGTCGTGGTGTTCTTCGTGCTGATCCTGCTGATCAGCCTGCTGCTGCTGCGCGTCCGGCAGCGGGAGGCACTGGCGATGAGACGCGCCATCGCGCTGCGGCGGCTCGCTCGGCCGCGTCGGGCTGTATGCCTCGGTCATCCTGCTGGTGTCGCCGGCGGTGCTGTTCTTCCTGTGGATGCTGTCGCTGTCGCTGAAGAACGAGCTGGACAACACCGCCTATCCGCCGGTGTTCATCCCGAATCCGCCGACGCTGGCGAACTTCGTCGATGTGTTCGAGAAGAACGACTTCCTGACCTACACGATCAACTCGGTGATCGTGTCGTTCTCGGCGACCGGGCTGGCGCTGCTGTTCGGCGTGCCGGCGGGCTACGGCATCGCCAAGGCGAAGGCCACCAAGGCGGCGGCGCTGATCCTGATCGCGCGCGTGACGCCTGGCCTGTCCTATCTGATCCCGCTGTTCCTGCTGTTCCAGTGGCTCGGCATGATCGGCACGCTGACGCCGCTGGTGATCACCCATCTGGTGATCACCGTGCCGATCGTCGTCTGGGTCATGATCGGCTTCTTCGAGGGCCTGCCGGGAGAACTGGAGGAAGCCGCGCTGGTCGATGGCGCGACGATCTGGCAGGCCTTCCGTGCACGTCGCGATGCCGCTGGCGCGGCCGGGCATCACGGTGGCGATGATCCTGTCGTTCATCTTCTCCTGGAACAACTTCATCTTCGGCGTGGTGCTGGCCGGCCGCACGACGCGGACGCTGCCGGTCGCGGTCTACAACGTGCTGACGTTCGAGCAGATCAGTTGGGGACCGCTGGCGGCGGCGGCACTGGTCGTGACCGCGCCGGTGCTGCTGCTGACGCTGCTGATGCAGAAGGAGATCGTCGCCGGCCTGACCGCGGGCGGCGTGAAGGGCGGGTAGGCCGCCTGCAAGAGTGTCGATCGTTTGACGGCTTGGCGTGCGGGCGAACGTCGAGATCCTGCATCGCGCTCCTCAGACAATCGCACTCGAGGACAAACCCCGTACGCACAAAAAAAGCGCGGATATCCGCGCTTTTTTTGTTCGGTCGCAGGAGCGCTGGGCCGTGCTGCCCGATGGACGTTCCGCTCAGGCGGCCGCCCTTTTGGAGGACTTTTTGCCGACGCCCGAGGCTTCCAGCATGATCCCGCGCAGATCGCGCAGGAAGGCAGCCCCTTTGGTCGTGCGCTGAACCAGCACGCTGCGGCGATCCAGCGGATCGACCTTCCGGCGGGCGAGGTCGAGCTCGGTCAGGCGATCGAGCGCGCGGGTGATGGCGGGCTTCGAAACGTTCAGTTCGGCCGCGAGGCCGCGCACCGTGTGACCGCCTTCATGCAGATAGCAGGTCAGGAAGACCCCGAGCTGCCGGGCAGAGAGATCAGCGCCATCACGGCGCACCAGCGCGACGACCGTATCGCGGAGGAGGCCGACCTGGGCATCAGAAACCGGGTTTGGGGGAGATGCCACGTCTTAGTCCTTTCCTGAGCACACTCACCGAAATGGATGAGAGCTACCATTTCGGCATCTAATCAAAAGACGAAACGAAGTCAACCTTATTACGGTTAACGATTTGTAAGCAACGTCACAGATTCGTGATTCCGTCAAGTCGTATCAAACGTCAAACGCTGTCCGACATTTCTTTTGCCAGCGCAAAGACCGCACGCATGCCCATCGCCTCACCACCTTCGGGACGGCCGGGACGAGACGTGTCATTCCATGCGTAGAGATCAAGATGCATCCACGGAATGCCGGATTTGACAAATCGTTGCAGATAAAGCGCCGCCGTAACGGCACCCGCCATCGGCTTCGATGAAACATTGTTAACGTCGGCGATCGAACTCTTGAGCCAGTCGTCGTAACCCGACCATAGCGGCAGGCGCCACAACGGGTCGTGCACAACATGACCATGGCGCAGCAGCGACTCCGCCATCGCGTCATCGTTGCTGAACAGCGCGGGCAGGTCGGGGCCCAACGCGACACGCGCGGCGCCGGTCAGCGTTGCGCAATCGATCAACAGTGCCGGCATTTCCTCGCACGCCTCGTGCAACAAATCGCAAAGAACCAGCCGTCCTTCGGCATCGGTATTGCCGACCTCCACCGTCAGGCCGGATCGGGTGCGCAACACGTCCGATGGCCGCATTGCCGAACCCGAAACGGAGTTTTCGACGCAACCGATGCGCACCGCGAGCCGCACCGGCAGGTCGGCCTGCATGATCGTCCGAGCGATACCCAGCACCGTTGCTGCGCCGCCCATGTCCTTTTTCATGCGCAGCATGCCCGCCGACGGCTTGAGATCGTATCCACCGGTATCAAAACAGACACCTTTCCCGCAAAGCGAAACCAAAGGTAACTCGTCGTCGTCGGCCGAGCTGCCGCGCCAGTGAAATGTAACGACCTGGGGCGGCCGGACCGAACCGGCGCCGACCGCGGCGATCGTCGGATAGTGTTCGTCCAGTTCCGCCCCCGACACGACGGAGGAAACGGCACCGTAGCGTTCCGCCAGCGATACGGCGAACTCGGCCAGTTCGGCCGGCCCCAACAGGTTCGCCGGCGTATTGATCAGGTCCCGCACCATCCACGCCGCCTGTGCGTGATGGACGCTGGCCGCGTGTTCGGCGGGAACCACCAGCGTCGCGCCGCGCCGTTCGGCGGCACGAAACCGGCCGAAATGATAGGCGCCGAGGCAAAATCCGAGACACGCCGCCGCCGGATCGTAATCGCCCGGTTCCAGCCGCCACGTGCCGGACTCCGGCAACTGGCTGTGCAGGCGCCCGAACACGAACGGCGAGGCATCCGCGCCGAGACCCAGCACGGCCGCCGTCACGCCGTCCTGGCCGGGCAGAAGGACCAGTTCGCCGGCCTTCGCGGCGAAGCGCAGGTCGCGGAGATAGGCGGCCTGCATCGGCGGCAGCCGCTCCAGCAACGTCGCCAGCCCGTCCGGCCGCACGGCGTGCACGGGCCGGGCACCGGCGGCGTCCTCGGTGATGCAATCGATTGTCTGGTCCAGCATGTGCGGCAAATCCTGTCTCGGTCCTGGGTCGATCCGGCTGCCGGCGAGGCTGGTGTCGGCGTGCCGGCTTCCGGCTGATAATGAACCTGCCGCGTTCGCCGTCCAATGCCGTTTCGATCAGGGCCGGCGGCTGGCCGGCGGATCGCCAGGGGATCGAATGTCATGCAAATGCAATACGTCCGGCAGCCGGGGACGATGCAGCCGGCCGCGGCATGGTTTATGATCGGCCACCAGCATCCCCCGCATCGAAGGACCGCGTCATGAGTGAAGACCCCATCGCGATGATCGCCGACCTGATCGACGGCAAGGGGGACGGCGTTACGGCCTCAGCAGCGTCAACCAGCGCGCCCACGCGTTGCAGGCGGCCTGCTGGCGGAACAGTCAGGCTGCGGGTCGGCGCTGATCACCGCCTCCCTGCTGCACGACATCGGCCACATGGTGCACGACCTTGGCGACGATCCGGCGGCGGAGGGCATCGACGACCGGCACGAGGAATTGGGCGGCGTGTTCCTGACGCGCTGGTTCGGGCCGGATGTCACCGAACCGGTGCGCCTGCACGTGGCCGCCAAGCGCTATCTCTGCGCCACCGAGGCCGACTATTTCGCCCGCCTCAGTCCCGACAGCGTGCGCAGCCTGGAATTGCAGGGCGGCCCGATGTCGGCGGCGGAGGTCGCCGCCTTTCGGGCAATGCCGGAGCACGACGCCGCGGTGAAGCTGCGCCGGTTCGACGAGGCGGCAAAGGTCAAGGGGCTCGCCGTGCCGCCGGTGGACCATTTCCTGCCGTATGTGAAGGCCTGCCTGCGGCCGGCGGCCGGATAGGCGGACGTTCTGTAGACCGAGCCTGGCGGCGATCCGCGGCCGGCGGTCTGACCGGACCGCGGGATCGATCAGCCCAGGCTGCCCGCCAGCAGCGTCGTCACCCGGCGCGCGAAGGCCGTCGCATCGGTCGGGACATCGCCCTCCTGCACCAGCGCCAGGTCCAGCAGCGTCGCGGCGGCATCCGCGATCAACGCCTTGTCGTCCAGCTTCGCCGACAGCGCCTCGATCAGCTTGTGCCGCGGATTGACCTCCAGGATCGGCTTCGCCGGCATCATCGCCCGTCCGGCCCGCCGCATCAGGCGCTGCACCTGCAGGTCCGGCCCGTCTTGTCCGGCGCCAGCACCACCGCGCTGTCGGTCAGCCGGCCGGTGGCGCGGACATCGGCCACGCGCTCGCCCAGCGCCTCCTTCATCGCCGCCAGCAGCGCCGAGATGTCGGGCAGGTCCTCGTCCTTGCCGAGGTCGTCCGCCGCCTGGGTGACGCTGCGCAGCTTCTTGTCCTCGAAAGGCTGTCCATCCGCTCCGGCCAGAAATTGTCGATCGGATCGGCCATCAGCAGCACTTCGTAGCCCTTGGCGTGGAAGCCCTTCCAGCTGCGGCGAGGATCTTCAACGCGGCCTGGTCGTCGCCGGTCAGGTAGTAGATCGTGTCCTGGCCCTCCTTCATCCGCGCCGACATAGTCCGCCAGGGACGTCCAGCCGTCCTGCGTCGGGAATGGAAGCGCAGCAGCGGCGCGATCTCGGTGCGGTGTTCGGCATCCTCCCACATGCCTTCCTTCATGATCGGGCCGAAATTCTCCCAGAACTTCACGTAATCGTCGGCATCCTTGGCGCGCGGTCTTCAGCTCCGCCAGCACGCGGCCGATCAGCGCCTTGCGGATGCGCGCCAGCACCGGCGTCGTCTGCAGCATCTCACGCGAGACGTTCAGCGGCAGATCCTCGGTATCCACCACGCCGCTGACGAAACGCAGCCAGTGCGGCAGCAGTTCGGCCTTGTCGGTGATGAACATGCGCCGGACGTGCAGCCGCACATGCGAGTCGCGATCGCCTTCGACCAGGTCGAACGGCTTCATCCCCGGGATGAACAGCAGGCAGAAATACTCCAGCGTGCCTTCGGCCCGCCAGTGCAGCGTCGCCCACGGTTCGTCGAAGAAATGACCGAGGTGGCGGTAGAATTCCTTGTAGGACTGTTCCGGTCACCTCGGATTTCGACTTGCGCCACAGCGCGGTGCCTTCGTTGGCCGTCTGGTCCTTGCCGTCGCGCGCCACCGTGATCGGCAGGGTGATGTGGTCGGCCCATTTGCGGATCGATCGTTTCCAGCCGCATCGGCTCCAGATACTCGCGTGGCGTCCGACTTGATGTGCAGCACGACGTCGGTGCCCGGCGTGCTCCCGCGTTGGCCGGGGCCAGGGTGAACTGGCCGGCGCCCTCGGACGCCCAGGTAAAGGCCTCCTCCGATGCCGGCCTTGCGCGATGTGACCTCGACCCGGTCGGCCACCATGAAGGCCGAGTAGAAGCCGACGCCGAACTGGCCGATCAGGCTCGGCCGGTCCTCCGGCTTCGCGCTGGCCAGGTTCTGCGCGAAGGCGCGGGTGCCGGAGCGGGCGATGGTGCCGAGATTGTCGATCATCTCCTGGCGCGTCATGCCGATGCCGTCGTCGGCGATCAGCAGCGTGCTGGCCTCCTTGTCCGGCACGATGCGGATCTTGGCATCGGCCGGCGGCGCCAGGTTGGGGTCGGTCAGCGCCTCGAACCGGCGGCGATCCATCGCGTCGGCCGCGTTCGCCACCAGTTCCCGCAGGAAGATTTCCCGCTCGGAATAGAGCGAGTGGACCACGAGGTCGAGCAGGCGCCCGACCTCGGCGCCAAATGAATGTTGTTCCAAAACAGTGTCGTTCATACGGACCCTCCTTGCGCGGCGCGATATGCGGTCTTCCGCGGCCGGTTTCAATGCACGGACGCGACCCTAATCGGCATTGCGCACTTCGTGGACGTGGCGACATTCAGGGCGGCGCTGGCAAGAGGCGTGCGGCCTTGAATTCACTATGAGAACGGTCGCCGGCACGATAGAAATCCGCATGCTTGCCTTCCGACACGCGATCCTCGCGCTGGACCTGCTTCTGGCGCCAGCGTGGTCGGTCCACGCCCAGGGATCACTGGTGCAAGTGCCCAAAGCCGCGGCACCGAATGCGCAGGCCCCGGCATGCAGGCGCCCCGATCGCGCTCCGATCGCTCCGGCCCCGGCGGCCGCCGTATCGTCCTGCAGGACGACGCGACGCTGTCCTCGGTGCGCATTTTCACGCCGCCGCCGATGCGCTGGGACCACGCGATGGGCAGTGGCGCACCGGCGCTGCATCAGGGCCGGTCCGACCTGATCGCGCTGACCGCGGGCGTGTCCTTCGGCATGCAGCCCGAAGACGTGAACGCACTGCTGCCGACGCCGTACCAGTCTCTCGGCTGGGGGGTCATGCCCCAGGCCACCGAGTTCCCGGGCGATGTGCGCTATTTCTGGGTGCGTCTGGACGACGCAGGCGCGTTGCGCATGGGCAGCCGCGGTTGCACCGGCACCGGCAGCTATCTCGTCTTCCTGTTCACCAACAATGGCCTGTTCCGCCTGTCCTACCGGCTCGTGCCCGACAAGGCCTGCCCGTCCGTCAACGAGACGGCGCGCGATATTTTCGCCCGCTACGTCACCGTCGGCTCCGAGGTCGCGCTCAGCGTCCGTTACCATACCGGATCGGCCGAGGTCGTGGACGTCACCGATCCGGGGGCGAATTTCCTGATCCCGGTGCGCTGGTACCAGGGCGGACGATGAGACGTCTGGATTCCCGCCTGGCGGTGCTCGCCGGCGTCCTGCTGATGCTTGCGGCTTCGGCGCAGGCCGGAACGCTGGATTTCAATCTCGGACGGCGTGCCGCCGGTCATCCTGGACACCAAGGCGCCGCCGGCCTGCACGGTCACCTGGCTGCTGGACGACACCGCCAATAACGACATCTTCGCCGCGCGCATGCGGATCGACCCAGGCGATCAGGACTCACCGGTAAACGGCCGCATGCCGTGCCCCACCAATATCGCACCCCGGGTCGCCGATCGTGCGCTGGAGGTCTGCACGAGCCGGACCGCCGATCCCAAGACCTGCGTCTTCGCCGACATGGCGCGCGACTTCGAAGCGCGATCCCGATATGCACAACACGGCGGAGAACGGCTCGCGCTGCACCTCGGACAAGGCCGCGCAGATCGCTCTGGCCTGCTGGATGTCGGGCAGCCTCGCGGTCTGCAATGTCGGCTGCGGCGACACCGCGGAGGCCGCGAAACAGTCCGCTCGGGCGCGCTGCGAGGACAAGCAGCAGCACAGTTGCCCGATTACGGCATCGGTGCCGGTCTTAGGGCCGTAACCGTCGAGCGCGTAACGGCGGAGCGCTCCGTCACCAGCGGGCTCAGCGCCAACGGGGTCAGTGCCAGCGGGGTCAATGCCTGTGCGACGGCGACCGAATGGCGGATCTGCGCCGCTTCGTTCAGGTGGTCCGCGGTGTCGAAGAACGCCGATCGCGGATAGCGGCTGAGATTGGGCAGCGTCATGAAGCCGGCGCCATGGACCTGATACAGGGCACGGATCGCCGCCAGTGCATCCGGCCGGATCGGCGAGTCTGGAAACCCGGTCGGCAGCCCACCGATGACCCGCACCCTGTGCGTCGCCGCCCAGTCGAGGAACTGCCCGACGACCTTGGTGCCGTAGCCTGCGTGACCGGCGTCGCCTGTCGGATGGAAGGGCACGAATTCTGCCAATGTCGGCTGGTTCGGCGCCCCGATCGCCGCGGTGTGGCCGACATGGTCGCCCCACGCGTTGAAGGTGCCGGTCACCGCCGCCCGTGGATCGTGGAAACCGTCGTCTACCAGGGCCGTCTCGATCACGCTCATGACCGCGCCGCGCAGGTCGGCGGCAAACAGGGCGGCGATCTGGCGATGCCAGGGCATCCCGGACAGTGTCGCCCGGTCGTGGCGCAGCATGATCGAGGCATCCGGACCGAGTTCCGCCATGGCGCGCGGACGGGCGTATTGCGCTTCCTCCAGCGGCAGGTAGACGATGTCGTCCGGGTGCAGCAGCGGCTGCCAGCGGGTGAACAGGTAGTCGAGGCCGACACCGACCGCGACGCCGGCATTGACGCAGGGCAGATGCAGGATTGGCTCGATCACCTCGCAGCGATGCGAATAGGGGCCGTTGGAGCCGGCGAGGATGATCAGTTTCCGCCCGTCGATGGCCGCGCCGCGCGCCAGGTTGGCCTCGATCCGCGCGCGCAGCGCGCCCAGCGTCAGCGGACGGTCCAGCACCAGCGCGAACAGCGTGACGTACAGCAGCCAGCGAGCCGAGAGCAGGCCAGCAGCGAGCCGGCGCATCAGAACTGGAAATACAGGAACGGCGCGATATGCGGCGCGAAGAACACCGCCTGCACGGACAAGGCGAAGCCGGAGGTCAGGGCCCAGTGGCGCGCGGCGAGGGACATGCGGTGGATGTTCGGCAGGCAGAGGACGATGAACCAGCCAAGCGCCAGGCATGCGGTGATCTCCGGAAAACTCAGGGTCCTTGCGTCGCCGAGGGAGGGCATGACCGAGACCGGTTCGGCGATGGCGGCAAGCGGCGGCATGGCGCTGACGATCATGCGCGGCAGGGCGATGCCGTTCAGTCCGGCCAGGCCTTTCAGCATCTGCCAGCTCGCCGCCGCGTTCGCCGCTCGGAACGGCACCCAGGCGAGAATGACGGCCATCAGCGTCAGAGCCTGGCCCAGCCGGGCGGGCAGGGGTCGGAAAAAGCGGCGATATTGCGCGTGCAGCACCAGCATCGCGCCGTGCAGCCCGCCCCAGAGGACGAAGTTCCACCCCGCGCCGTGCCAGAGGCCGGCCAGCAGCATGGTGACCATCAGATTGAGCG
Organism: uncultured Alphaproteobacteria bacterium; assembly: GCA_963771475.1. GTDB lineage: Bacteria > Pseudomonadota > Alphaproteobacteria > Acetobacterales > Acetobacteraceae > Rhodopila. The sequence continues at coordinate 468,458 of CAVYTN010000007.1, forward strand.
AGCGGCCGCCGCCGGTTGCCGCCCAGCGGGATATACAGATAGTCGCGCAGGAAGGCGCCGAGGGTGATGTGCCAGCGCCGCCAGAACTCGGCGATGTTGGTCGCCTGGTAGGGACTGTCGAAGTTCAGCGGAAAGCGGATGCCGAACATCCTCGCCAGGCCCAGCGCCATGTCGGAGTAGCCGGCAAAGTCGAAATAGATCTGCAGTGCATAGGACAGGGTGGCGTACCAGGCCTCGAACAGCGTCAGGTGATGGCCCAGCGCGGCGGCGTCGAAACCGGTGTCGGCGAAGCCGCCGAACAGGTCCGCCAGCACGCATTTGCGGGCCAGGCCGAGCAGGAAGATCAGCAGGCCCTCGGTGAAGCCGTCCGCGTCGAAGGCTTTGTCCCGGGTCAGTTGCGGGATGATTTCCGCCGGACGGACGATGGGGCCGGCGATCAGGTGGGGGAAGAAGGTGACGAACGCGGCATAGGGCAGCAGGCGCTGGCGCGGCGCCGACGGGTCCCGAGCGGTGTCGACCAGGAACATGATCTGCTGGAAGGTGAAGAAGCTGATCGCGAGCGGCAGGACGACGCCCAGCTTCGCGGCATCCGGGCGGACGGCGTGCAGCAGGAAATCGGCGTATTTGAACCAGCCCAGCAGGCCCAGGTTCAGCGCCACCCCGGCAGACAGCCATCGCCGCGGCGTCCGCGACGCCTTGATCCGCCCGGCGATGGCGTGGTTCGCCAGGATCGATCCCGCCAGCAGCGGCAAGTGCGACGGGTTCCACCAGCCATAGAAGACCAGGCTGGCCGCCACCAGCCAGAGCAGCGCAGCCGAACGGGTGGTCAGCCGGCCGATGGCAAAGAAGCCGATCAGCGTTATGGGCAGGAAACCCAGCAGGAAGATGGGTGAGGGGAACAGCATGGCGGTGTCCGCTCACGCCTAGGGGGAAAAGCCTAAGGAAGCGTTAACCGCGGGGGAGGGGGTGCATACGAGGCGCCGCCGGTCGGTGGATTGGCAGTTTAAAGTCTCAACACGGAGGTGGCCGCTGCGCGGCCTTAGCGGAGGGTTCGGAGGGCACGGAGTTTGGCGGTGGCGGTATGGGGCCCCTCCGGCCACCAGGATAAAGGCGCGGATTCATTCGTTCGACGCGCCGGGTTCTTGTGCTCAAGCACCGTTGGGCCCGGTAACCCGACCTGTGCCACCACGCGCGAAGCGCCCGAAAAGCGGCGGCTAGACCCTGTACTCTGCTTGGCGGCTACTGGGCCTGACTGCGTCCCACCGCCCTCGAAACAGCACCTCCGTGCCCTCCAAATCCTCCCTAAAGGCCGCGCAGCGGCCGCCTCCGTGTTGGACTTTAAACCTGCCTGCCCAAGCACCAAACCTGCCTACCCAAGCACCTGAATTCCCGCTCGTCCCGACAGATCACCGCCAGCCATTCCCCCCTCGCGCGATTGCTGGTAGCTGACGCCCACCATGACCGACGACCTGCCGCCCAACCCGGCGCTGCTGCCTGCCGGCCTGCGCGACCTGCTGCCGCCCGACGCGGAGACGGAGGCCTCGGCGGTCGAGTCGCTGATGGATGTGTTCGCCGCCCACGGCTACCAGCGCGTCAAACCGCCGCTGCTGGAGTTCGAGGACAGCCTGCTGGCCGGCTCCGGCGTCGGCGGTGGCGGACCAGACGTTCCGCCTGATGGACCCCGACAGCCAGCGCATGATGGGGCTGCGCGCCGACACCACGCCGCAGGTGGCGCGCATCGCGACCACCCGGCTGGGCAACGCCCCGCGGCCGCTGCGGCTGTCCTATGCCGGCCAGTGCCTGCGCGTGCGCGGCAACCAGCTCGCGCCGGACCGCCAGGTCGCCCAGGCCGGGATCGAACTGATCGGCCACGACAGTCCCGAGGCGGATGCCGAGACCATCCTGGTGGCGGCCGAGGCGCTCGCCGCGGTCGGCCTGACCCGCGTCAGCTTCGATCTGACGCTGCCGATGCTGGTGCCCTCGCTGCTGGATGAGGCCGGGATTACCGGCGCCGATCGCGTCGCCCTGGCCCGAGCGCTGGATCGCAAGGACGCCGCCGCGGTGGCCGCGCACGGCGGCGCCCTGGCGCCGGTGCTGACCGAGTTGCTGCTGGCCGCCGGTCCGGCCGACCGGGCGCTGGCGGCGCTTGCGCGCGGCGCGCCTGCCGGACCTCGCGGGCGTCGCTCGCGCAGCGCGTGGCCGAGACCGTGGCGGCGATCCGCGCCGCGCGACCCGAACGCTGCGCCTGACGATCGATCCGGTCGAGTTCCGCGGCTTTCGCTACGAGAACCGGCGTGTCCGTCACCATCTACGCGCCCGGCCGGCACGAGGAGCTCGGCCGTGGCGGCCGCTATATCTGCGGCGACAGCGAACCGGCGACCGGCCTGACGCTTTATCCCGACGCGATCCTGCGGGTCGCCCCGCCGCGCCAGGCCCGCCCACGCGTGTTCGTCCCGCATGGCGCCGACCGCGCGCGTCGCGGCCGACGCTGCGCGCGCGAGGGCTTCGCCACCGTCGCGGCGCTGGCGCCGCGTGGCTGACGACATCGCCGAGGCGCACGCGCCTGGGCTGCACCCATATCCTGCGCGTCCGAACGAGGCCGCGCTTTTAGACACAGCGAAGGCTGAGGCAATGGCCAATGTCGCCGTGATCGGCGCCCAATGGGGCGACGAGGGCAAGGGAAAGGTCGTGGACTGGCTCGCCAGCCGCGCCGATGTCGTGGTGCGGTTCCAGGGCGGCCATAACGCGGGCCATACGTTGGTCGTCGGCAACGAGACCTACAAGCTGTCGCTGCTGCCGTCCGGGCTGGTGCGCGGCAAGCTGTGCGTCATCGGCAACGGCGTCGTGGTCGACCCCGACGCGCTGCTGGCCGAGATCGCCCGCGTCCGCGCCCAGGGCCTGACGGTTTCACCGGAAACCTTGCGCATCGCCGAGAACGCCGCGCTGATCCTGCCGTTGCACCCCGCGCTGGACAAAGCGCGCGAGGAAGCCCGCGGCGAGCAGAAGATCGGCACCACCGGCCGCGGCATCGGCCCGGCCTATGAGGACAAGGTCGCCCGCCGCGCCATCCGCGTCGCCGACCTGGCGGAGCCGGAGACGCTGTCGCTCGAAGCTCGATGAGCTGCTGCGGCACTACAACACGCTGCTGCGCGAACTGGGCGTCGCCGACGTTCACCAAGGACGACGCTGCTGGCGCATCTGCTCGCTCTGGCGCCGAAGATCCTGCCCTATGCCGAACCGGTGTGGGAGCGGCTGGATAAGCTGCGCCGCGACGGCAAGCGCATCCTGTTCGAGGGCGCTCAGGCGGTGATGCTGGACGTCGATCACGGCACCTATCCGTTCGTTACGTCGTCGAACACCGTCGCGGCGACCGCCGCCGTCCGGCAGCGGCGTCGGGCCCTGGGCGGTCGGGTTCGTGCTGGGGATCGCCAAGGCCTACACGACGCGCGTCGGGTCGGGCCCGTTCCCGACCGAACTGCACGACGAGATCGGGCAGCTTCTGGGCGAGCGCGGCCGCGAATTCGGCGTCGGTGACCGGCCGGCCGCCGACGCTGCGGCTGGTTCGACGCGGCGATGGTGCGCCAGGCGGTGAAGATCGGCGGCATGCAGGGCATCGCGCTGACCAAGCTCGACGTGCTGGACGGGCTGCCGGAGCTGAAGATCTGCACCGGCTACCGGATCAACGGCGAGCTGTTCCGGCATCTGCCGGCCGGCCTGGCGGCGCAGGCGGCGGCGGTGCCGGAATACGAAACGATGGAGGGCTGGTCCGGGTCGTCCCACGGCGCCCGGTCCTGGGTCGATCTGCCGGCGCAGGCGATCAAGTACGTGCGGCGGATCGAGGAACTGGTGGAGGCGCCGGTGACGCTGCTGTCCACCAGCCCGGAACGCGACGACACGATCATGGTGCGCGATCCGTTCGAGGATTGAGTGGCTGCTTTAACGTAAACCACAGAGCCAGCGGTTGCGCTGCCTCCGCGGAGGCGACACGAAGAACCACAGACGCCCCGGCCGGCGTTGACAGCCGAGGAGGCAGATATGCCTCCTACGGTCCTGCAATAATGAACGGCGTTGCTTCAGCAAGTCAGGCTTGACCCTGTCCCGCGGAAAGACCAATCCTTAGAGCGTGATGACCGGACGCGGAGTTGCCGGAGGTCTGAATCACGCGATCAAACAAACACCTGGAGCAGGATGGCTGAGCGACAGCGATGTCATCACGCTCTAGTGCTACGTCCCGTCGCCGATCAGCTGGATATCCACCCGTCGGTTCTTTGCCCGCCCCTCGGGTGAGTCGTCGGAAACAACCGGATTGGAATCGCCGTAACCTTGGGCGGACAACAGATTCGGGTTCACGCCGTGCGATGCAAGATAGTTCACAACACTGCTAGCGCGCTTGGACGACAGGTCGAGGTTGTTCGCGATCCCCATCCTCTGTAGCTGCGGCCCCACCGGCGTGTTGTCGGTATAACCATTCACAACAATCTTCGTGTTACGTAGCTTGGACAGTATGGGTGTAATCTTGTTAAGCACGGGCGCGTCAGACGGGACCTGCCAACCGCCTGACGGGAACATATAGTCGGCGCTGGAAGTCAGGTCGATTAAGCCCTCTTGCTGTGTCACAGCGACGGGAGAGCCAATCAGAGCATTCCTGAGGTCGTTGGCGAGGCTGGTAAGTCGCGATGACGACGAGGAACACCCTGCCAGGATCAGTGCCCCAGCGGCCAGCAGCAATACAGATCGACGAATCATACCATACCTCCCACGATCTCGTTGACTGTGTAGAAACCAGTTGACCTATTGCCCCGCGCCACCTCTCAGGACTTGCTTGATTGAGATACGGCAATTGGCTCGGCAGGCTCGACGTCGCGGAAGCTTATAGGCAAGCCCGACAGCACCCATCTGGTTGGCCGGCAGGACAAAATCCAGACAGGCCTTTAGTCAGGATCACACGCATTTTTTCATGGTTCATGCTCCGAGATTGGGGTGTCCACCTGTGCAATCGTTCTTTCTCCGTATCGGTTGTCTCGCTTCTTTTGCTTCGACGGGAATATGACAGCCTTGCACTGTCCGATTCCGCTATGCGAATTCGGCAACACCACATCCAACACGACTAGGGCCGGCTCTGCACAGTGCACGCTCTCGGCCCTGGGTGTGGGCGTTGGAAGGCCGTTGCACGGTCGCCGACCGGTGAGATTCGTGCCACGGCACGCTCAGGGTTGCCGACGGTCTCTCCCGGGACAGCCTCCCGTAGTTCATGGTGGGTCAAGCGAGGACGGTCTGCCTGATGCCGCCGCGTCCGATCATTGCTTGCAAGTCCTCGGACGGTTCGAGCAAGAACCAAACTTGTACGGATGAAGGTCCATTCACCTTGGATCGGTGCCCCGCCGCAGCCTTCGTCCAGTTCGCGCAGCGGACGGCTCCGTGTTTTCTCTCCAACAACCCCTGAGCCGACCAGCAGCGCCAAAAGGCCTCCGACCCCCCTCCCACGCCCGTTAACCAAATGTAAACCTTTTCCCCGATACCGTGCGGCCCGACCAAAATGGTTCGCCTCGCATGCCGCCTCCTGCCTCACCCTCCCACCCGCTGATCGCCGGCCGCTTCGCCGTCGATCCGTCCAGGCCGATGCCACAGGCCGGCGGTGGATTGCCGACCTTTCTGGCCGCCAGCCAGGATGCCGCTGACGGCCCCCATATCGGGATCCTCGTGGCCCGTGACGCCTCCCCGCGCATCGACGCGCTGAAGGCGATCACCGACCCTATCGACTGCCTGCTGACCCCCAGCGGCCACGGCATCGCGCCGGCCTCGAATGGCGGCGAGGCGTATTACGTCGTCTGTTCCGCCCCGCCCGGCCCGCCACTGTCGGCTATCACCGCGCGCTGGACGGACCGGGCCCTGATCGATCAGGTGCTGAAGCCGACGGCGCGGACCTTGCTGACTTTGCAAGCGCTCCGGCTGACGCATCGGTCCATCCGGCTTGACAACGTGTTCCTCGAAGGGCCAGGCCAGTTGGTCACGTTGGGTGCCGCCTGGGCGGCCCCGCCGGCGATGCACCAGCCAACCCTGTTCGAGACGCCGTATACGGCGATGTGCGAGCCTGCCGCCCGTGGTCCCGGCACGATCGCCGACGATGTCTATGCCCTCGGCGTCCTGATGATGTGGCTCGCCGCCGGCAAGATGCCCTGCGAGGGCATGACCGACGACGAGATCATCCGCGCCAAGCTGGGTATGGGCAGTTTCGCCGCGTTGTCGCGTGACCTGCGGCTGTCGGGCTTCATGACCGACCTGCTCTCCGGCATGCTGGCCGAGGATCCGGACCATCGCCCATCACCCAAGCTTCTGCTCGACCCCAATGCGGCCCGGGCGCGAAGGGTCGCGTCGAGCCCGGCGCGACGGAGCCACGATCCGCTGCAGTTGGGCGACCAGGCGCTGTTCGACGCCAGGACCGTCGCCTATGCGATGTTCCGCGATGAGCGGCGGGCGATCCAGGGGCTGCGAAACGCGACGCTCTCCAACTGGCTGCGCCGCGGCCTCGGCGATGCCGGCATCGCGCAGCGCATTGAGGAGCTGGCGCGCAAGCGGATGGCCGAAACCAGGTCTGACCCGCGCAGCGACGCCAGGTTGTTGATGCGGGCGATCGCGGTGCTCGATCCGCGCATGCCGGTGTGCTGGCGCGGCGTCGCGATGCGGCCGGAAGGGGCCGCGGGCCTGCTGTCGGCGGCGATCGGCGGCGACACGAAGATGATGTCGATCATCCAGGAGATATTCATCCACGACATCATTGCGGTCTGGGCGGGCAGCCGCTCGAACGAACGGCCGTTCCGCACGAAACGCGCGGCCCGCATGGTCGCGTCCTGCCAGCGCCTCGTAGCCGATGGCGTGCCGGATGCCCTGCTGCGCAGCTTCTACATGGTCAACCCGATGCTGCCCTGCGCGGTGCCCGCCATGGCGAACAACTGGATCGTCGATATCGGCGGTCTGCTGAAATGGCTCGACAAGGCGGCGCCAGGGGCGAAGGGCATGCTGGTCGATCCCGCCCTGATCGCCTTCATCGGCGCACGCGCCTCGGACGAAGCGGTCGCGCTCCTGCCGCCCTTGAACCAGGCGACGACCGAGGAGGACCAGCTCCTGGCCGAACTTCACCTGCTGCGTCAGTTGCAGGCGGACCACGGCGCCGGTCCGTTGCAGGCCCTGACAGGCTGGGCGGCCAAGCGCCTCGCCCCGGCCGTCGAGACCTGGCGCAACCGTCCGCTGCGTCAACAGATCGCGGCGCGGCTTGCGGACCTGGCCAAGGCCGGCGACCTGACGCCGATGCTGGATCTGCTGTTCAACAAAAGCCGCCGGCAGCAGGACGAGGCGGGCGAGCATTCGGCGATCGAGACGGTGGCGTCGATCGATGCCGAAATGCGGGCGATCGCGGAAGCCGATGACATTCGGACGGTGACAGTGCGGCATTTCGGATCGGCCATCGTCGGGGGCACCGGGCTCGCGATCCTGATCATCCGTCTTTTCGGGGTCGTCGTGCCCTGAGTAGGGTGGAGATGAGTGCGGTAATGATCTCTGGAGAAATGAATCCATGACGCGGTTTCTGCTGTTTCTCGTCCTGGCGCTCTGTGTCGGGGCGCTGATGGCCCTGGCCTCCGACCTGGCGATCCCGGTCGTGGTTCTGATGCTGCCAGGTCTGGTGACCCTGCTGCTCGACCGCTCGCCCGGTCTGACGCTCGCTCGTGCCATGCTGGTGTTCCAGGGCATCGTCGCGGTGGGGCCGGTGCACCAGGCCTATTATGCCTGCTCCGGCCTGCATGCCTGCCTGGAGCGTGTCTGCCGGCCGATGACCGTCGTGATCGTCTGGCTGGCCGCGGCCGGCGCCTGGGCGTTGTCGGAGATGGTGCCGATCGGCCTGCACATGCTGAATGATGTCCGCCTGCGGGCGCGGCGCGCCGAGCTGCAGAAGCAGCGGGCGGACCTGGTCGCGGAATGGGGATTGAGCGAACTGGCCGGCACCACGCAGACGGGACGCAGGCGCTGACGGCCCGCCCGCCTGCCACCAGACCCCCGACAAACCTTTCATCGTTAACACCGCTCGGCCTTATCGCTATAGAAACAGCCGAACGCCCAGATATGGATCGGACGTCGCATGTCGCAAACCGCCTTTCAAATGTGTGCCTGCGGCAGCGGGCTTCGGGCCGCCCGCTGTTGCGGGATGAACCCAGCGGCGATGCCGCCGCCGGAGTCCTCGCGCCACCTCGTGCCGCTGGTCGAGCGCGCCTTGACCGCGCTGCGGCAGGGCGCGACGGAGATGGCGGAGCGTCTGGCGCTGGACGTGCTGGAACTGGCGCCGGACCGGCCGGGCGCGCTGTCGGTGCTGTATCAGATCCGCAGGGACCAGGGGAGACACGCGGCGGCGGAAGCGCTGCTGCGCCGCATCGTGCAATTCGATCCGAACAACTTTGCCGCCACCAACGAACTCGCGTTGATGCTGCTGGGCAAAGGGGCGGTGCAGGAGGCGGAAGTCCACGCGCGCAACGCGGTCCGCATCGCGCCGCAGAACCCGCAGGCGCACAACCTGATGGGCATGATCATGACCGAGGTGCAGCGGCCGCCGGTCGGCGAATATCACTACCGGATGGTGCTGGAACTGAGCGGCACGCGCGATCCGATCGTGCTCGCGAACCTCGCCTGGAACCTGAAGAACCAGGGCCGAATGGAGGAGGGACGGGAACTCTACAAGGAGTCCGCCGCCGCCGCGCCGACGATCCGCCAGACCCTGCTCGGCTGGGCGCGGCTGGAGGAAGCCGACCGCAAATTCGAAGCCGCCGCCGAGAATCCTGGATCGGATGGAGGCGCAATATCCCAACGACCCGGGCCTGATGCTGACGCGTGCCGTGCTGCTGGGCCGGATGAAGCGCTACGACGAGGCGCTGGCGGCGCTGGATGAACTCGCCAAGATCAGCAACGAAGGGCGGCTGGGACCGAACGAGCTTGCCGAGAAAGGCCGACTGCTGGACCAGATGGGCCGCTATGACGACGCCTATGCGGCCTTCGAGGAAGGCAAACGCCTGTCACGCGAACTCAGCGGCCACGCCTATCTGGACCAGATCGCCGATAACCTTGTGACGCGGCTGGGCGGGTTCTTCTCCGCCGGACGCCTGCAGACGCTGCCGCGCGCAACCGTCCGCAGCGACGTGCCCCAGCCGATCTTCGTCCTCGGCTTCCCCCGCTCGGGCACGACGCTGATGGAGCAGACGCTGTCGGCGCACCAGCATATCGTCGCCGGCGATGAGCTTCCGCTGATCAACGACATCACCAACCTGATGCCGCGCATGCTGAACAGCCCGCTGGGTTATCCCGAGGCGCTGGCGGAGCTGTGGATGGGCGACCAGCGGGAGGGGTTGGACAATCTGCGCGACTACTACCTGCAGAAGGTCACGCAGATGGGCATCTTGAGCCATGATCCGGGCAAGCAAATCAAATGGTTCACCGACAAGATGCCGCTGAACGAGACGCATCTGGGCCTGATCGCGCTGCTGTTCCCGGAAGCGCCTTTGATCCACGTGATCCGCCACCCGCTGGACATCATGGTCTCGGCGATGTCCAACCATTTCACGCACGGTCTGTACTGTGCCAGTGCGTTGGAGACGACGGCGAAACATTACCTCCGCGTGATGGACCTGGTGCAGAAGTATCGTGCGGAAATGGCCCTGCGCTACCTGCCGGTCCGTTACGAGGACATGGTGAGCGACCAGGAGGCCACGGTCCGTTCGGTGCTGGATTTCATCGGCGAGGATTTCGATCCGCGCTGCCTGCAATTCCATGAGAACCGCCGCTACGCCCGCACCGCAAGCTACGCCCAGGTGACGGAGCGGCTGTATGACCGGTCGCGGTTCCGCTATCGGCATTACCGCCAGCATCTGGAGCCGGTGATTCCGATGCTGCAGCCGGTGATCGAACGCCTGGGCTACACGGTTGAGTAAAGGGGCGCGCCTTTGATGGATGCCGTGGTACAGGATTCGCGCGACCTGCGCGCCTCGCCGGTGATGGTGCCGGTACCCCTACCGGAACTGTTCAAGCTGGCGGCGCAGCAGGAGGCTGCGGGCCGGTTGGAGGAAGCCGACCGGCTGCTGAGCTACATCCTGGCAGTCGCGCCGCACCAGGCCGACACGCTGCATATGTCGGGCATCGTCGCCTTCCGCCTCGGCCGGCATCAGGAGGCGCTGGAAAAGATCGAGGCGGCAATCGAACGCGGCGTCGACATCGCGCTGTATCTACGTAACATCTGCGAGATCTACCGTACGCTCAATCGTCTTGACGAGGCATTGGCGGCGGCATTGCGGGCGGTGGCACTGGCGCCCAATGACCCGCTGTGCCTGCATAATCTTGCGGTAATTCGTTACGAACGTGTGGAGATCGAGGAGAGTATCGACGCCGCCGACCGCGCGCTGATGATGAAGCCCGACCTGGCCGGTGCCCATTTCGCCCGAGCGGAGGCACTGTTGGTGAAAGGGGAGATGGCGGAAGGGTGGGAGGAGTATGAATGGCGTTTCCGCATCCCCGACGCCAAGTCCCAGTTGCCGAAGACAGGCAGGCCGCAATGGGACGGTGCGCCGTATGATGACGCCAGGCTGCTGCTGATCGCCGACCAGGGCTTTGGGGATGTCATCCAGTTCAGCCGTTATATATCGTGGGCGCAGGCTCGTTGTCCCGATGTCGTCATTGCCGGCTCACCCGAAATCGCGCCGGTGCTGCGCCAATTGCTGCCCGAGGACCGGATCTTCACCCGATGGGACGGACTGCCATCGCATCGGTCGTATATACCTTTGTCGGGCCTACCGCGCTTGCACGGCACCCGCATCGACAATGTGCCGGGGCAGGAAGCCTATCTGCATGCCGATCCGGCGCGCGTGGCGACGTGGCGGCAGCGACTGACGCGGCTTGCCCCCGGTACGTCGAAGCGGGTCGGCATCGTCTGGGCGGGGCGCCCGACGCACAACAACGACCGGCGCCGTTCCGCGAAGCTGTCCGACTTTGCGCCGTTGGCGGCGCTGCCGGGGATCGCGCTGGTTTCGCTGCAAAAAGGACCCTCCGCCGACCAGGCCGGGCGTTACTTCGGACGAGCGCCGTTGGTGAACATCGGCGCCGAGGTTCGTGATTATGACGATACGATGGCGCTCCTCGAAAGCCTCGACCTGGTCGTTACGGTCGATACATCCGTGGGGCATCTGGCGGCGGCGATGGGCAAGCCGGTGTGGATTCTGCTGGCAACCTCGCCCGACTGGCGGTGGCTGCTGGGGCGGGAGGACAGTGTCTGGTATCCGTCCGTGCGCCTGTTCCGCCAGACCGTCCCACGGCAGTGGAGCGACGTGATGGACCGCGTTGCGGTGGCGCTGCGGGCGCAGTTGGCCTGATCGGGCGGAGGTTACAGGCGGCGCGGTCCGATGCTGCCGTAGATCGCTTCCAGCTTCGCGACCGATATCTCGATACTGAAATTCCCGGCGACCCGCTGTCGCCCCGCCTCGCCCATCGCGCGCCGCCGGGGCGCGTCAGCCGCGAGTTCGGCAATGGCGCCGGCCATGGCATCGGGTTGACGCACTGGCACCAGCCATCCGGTCTCGCCGTGCACGACCAGTTCCGGGAGGCCGCCGACATCCGTGGATACAACGGCGAGCCCGGCACACATCGCTTCCAGCACGTTGTTCGGCACGCCTTCGGTATGCGAAGCAACCGTATACAGGTCTGTCGCGCCCAGCAGTGCCGGCACGTCGTTTCGTTCACCCAGGAAGCGGACGTTGTCGCGCAGACCGAGCTGCACGCTCATCGCCTCCAGGCGGTCGCGTTGGCCATCGATGTCGCGGCCGACAATCAGGGCCACCCAGCCATCCGGCAGGCGCGTCAGTGACAGTGCGGTCAGAAGATCCGCATGACCCTTGTAGGGCCAGAGGTTAGCGACTGTGCACAGCACGAACGCATCGGCCGGGATCGCCAGCGCCGCGCGCGTGCTGGCGCGGGAGGCCATCCTTGCCTCAAACGCGGTGATGGGGATGCCGTTGTAGATCAGCCTGCGCCTGCGTTCCCTGATTCCTTCTCCCTCCAGTTCCCGCATGATGCCGCGGCAGTTGCCGATCGCGATCCGCACGAAACGGTGCATGATATGGCGTTCAAGAAGGCGGTAGACAGGTTGTTGTGCCTGATACCAATTCAGCGATACGCGGCTCATGACCAGCGGCCGTCGTGTCATCAGGCAGGCCAGCCCGCCGACCACGTAAGCATTGGGCAGAATGGTGTGAACGATGTCGATCCCGGCTTCGTCGATATAACGGACCATCGGTACGGCGAGGCGGAGGAACACCAGCCAATGCGCGGGCAGCAGCCCGTGCAGGGAGCGCTGGAACCGCCGCCGCGCCTCGGTCAGCGACCGAACGGCGCGTCCCAGTGTCTGGGCGACGCGTCCCAGTATCCGGGCGACACGTCCCAATATCCAGACGGCGCGCCCCAGTGTCCGATACCATGACAGCGGTGGACGAATTGCCCGTGGCACCCATCTGCCTATCGATGCAATGCGGCGTCGTACGGACGGCCACAGGCTCCGCAAAAGGCTTTGCAAACCCCCAAAACGACGCACTAGCTCGCGGGGCGGCTTGGTGACGGCGGCGAACGGCCCGACGATCGTGCAATTCCCGGCGTCGATGAGCCTGGCTTCCAGCACGCCGCGGCGCAGCATGCAGCAGACGACGACCTCGAAGCGTGTGGGATCGAGTCTAGGTGCGTTGTGCACGAGGTCCATCTCGGCGCCGCCGACATCAAGCGTGGGGATGATAAACAGGACCTTGATCTTCCTGCCACCGATGGCAGGCTGGTCCGCGCCCGCAAGACCCACGTTCGGGTTGCCGCCCGGGTGCTCGGCGCTGCCCTTGGCTCTCCACCAGCGGATCATGTTATCGAGCTCCGCGGGCTGTGCGAAAGCGGTCCACCGCGGCGCGCAACGGCCGGGTGATGCGCCAGGATGTGCTGCGCAGCACTTCATCGCGTTCCCATCGCACGTAGTCCAGGGAGGCGCTAAGCTCCGCGGTACGTTCCAGCAGTGCAGTGAGTTCGTTCTGCCTTTGCGTATCGGCGGCCGCGTGGGCCCGTGCTGCAGCCGCCTGCGCTGCAGCCGCCTGCGCTGCAGCTGCCTGCGCTGCAGCTGCCTGCGCTGCAGCTGCCTGCGCTGCGGCTTCCTTCTCTCGCTGCAAATCGGCCAGCAGATTGAAATCGTGGAACCAGGACGCGACTGCGCGATGGGACAAGCGGGCGTATGGCGGAACGCGAACGTCAAATTGTCGGAACAAACGATCGAGATAGCTGTCTTGCGGCGGACCCAGCTCCTTGGGAATGCGGATGCGGCGCCAGATCTGGTTCCACAGGTGAAGGAAGTCCGCCTCTGCCAGGCGTTCCTCCAATTCTTCTCGATGATCCGGGTCGAACAGCTTGAGCACTTCGGTCGTTCGCACCGGGTAGGCGGCGGTCCATGGCCGAGCGGCGGATGCAAGGTTGAATTCGTGGGCGAGGCGGGTGAGGAGGCGCGGGCCGCTCATGCCCCAGACAGTGGCGCCCATCAGATCTTGTGCCGCCGCTGCGGCCGCTTGCATCAGCGGTGCGCCGGGCGGAAACCGGAGGACGGCATTGTTGATGGATGTCTCATCTTCCCACGCGAAATAACAATCATCCGCCGGTGGATCGTCGCGCAGCAATACGACATCTGTATCTACGTACCAGCCACCGTGCTGACGCAATGCCTCGTAGCGAAAGAGGTTGGCATGGATCGAGGGTGTGGTTTCGCCGTTTGGGAAGACGAACTGGTAAAGTTCCTTCGTCGGAAGGATGTCGCTCGCGTCCAACTGGGTCACACCGTCGGGCACCCATGGCAATCTGACGGGCGAATACAGCAGGACCTGATGGCCCCGAGCGACGAAGCTGTTGAGGCATAGTTCTTCGTAGGCGCTCAGCGCCGGGCCGGCCCAGAACATGCGGAAGGTCTGAGGCCCCAGTTCGGACAAACGGGTCATGGCCGGTGTGTTGTCCAATCGGGCGTTGGCGCCCGCCAAAAGTGCGCCTGGCAATCGCCGCTTGCGTCGAGGCAGATCGCGACTTGATGTCTCGGGTTCATGAGGGCCGCTTTGCACGCGTCCAAACGCGCCTCTCACGAATCGAATGTTTCACATTTCCCCCGATTGCGAGCTCTTTCCGCTGAAGGTGCGCCGCGTTCGACGTGATGATTACCGGAACGAGCCGAATAGTCATAGTCCGATCAGAGGGCTCCTGACCAAAGTGCCGCTGGCCAATGCCTCTTTGAACACCGCGGGCTCAGTCGGCTTGCGCAAGCGATCAAGTTGGCCGACTCTCCCTCCCGGAACGAAAATCAGGGAGGCAGCGTATGGTAAAGATGCTCCGCCGGCGGCATGTGCTGGCTGGTGGTCTTGCGGGCAGTTTCGCGACCGGACTGTCGCGCGGTGCGCGAGCGGCTCAAGGCAAAGCGATCAAGATCGGCGTGCTGACGGACATGGTGGGCCCCTATGCTGCCAATACCGGATCAGGCTCCGTTGCCGGAGCGAAGCTGGCAATCGAGGATTTCGCCAAGATGCATCCGCAGATCAAGGTCGAGCTGGTGTCGGCCGATCTGCAACTGAAGCCGGACGTCGCGGTGGCGATCTCGGGGGACTGGCTGGACAACCAGGGCGTCGACCTGATCACCGATGTGCCGCTGTCATCGGCCGCCTTCGCGATCGGCGACATGGTGAAGACGAAGGACAAGGTGGCGATCATCACCGGCGGCGCTTCGGCCGATATCACCGGCAAACGTTGCGGCCCCAACCACATGCACTGGGCCTATGACACCTGGTGCATGCCGCATGCGGTGGTCGACGCAACCGTGAAGGACGGCGGCGACACCTGGTATTTCGTGACCGCCGACTACGCCTTCGGCCACTCGCTGGAGAGCGATGCGGCGAGCTTCGTCACCGCCGCGCATGGCAAGGTGCTGGGCCAGGCGCTGGCACCGTTTCCGGGAACGACGGACTTCTCGTCGTACCTCGTGCAGGCGCAGGCGTCGCGGGGCGAAGGTGATCGGCTTTGCCAATGGCGGCGCCGACACGGTGAACTGCATCAAGCAGTCGGCCGAGTTCGGCATGCAAAAGAGCGGGCGTCAAGATCGCCGGCCTGTTGTTCCTGATCCACGACGTGCACGGCGTCGGACTGCAGGCGGCGCAGGGGGTGCTGCTGACGGAGCCGTTCTACTGGAACCTGAACGACGACACGCGCGCCTTCGCCAAGCGCTATGCCGCGCTGATGCCGAACAACGTGCCGGGATCGATCCATGCGGCGCAGTATTCGGGGATCATGCACTACCTGAAGGGCGTCGCCGCGCTGGGCGTCGACAAGGCCAAGGCCAGCGGGCGTGCGGTGGTCGACTGGATGAAGGCCAATCCGACCGACGATCCGTTGTTCGGCAAGGGCCTGGTGCGGGCGGACGGACGCAAGATCCACGACATGCATCTGTTCGAGGTCAAATCGCCGGCACAGTCGAAAGCGCCGTTCGACTACTACAACCCGAAGCGTGTCGTGCCGGCGGCGGAAGCGTTCCGGCCGCTGGATCAGGGCGGCTGCCCGCTGATTAAAGCGTGATGACCGGAGGCGGAATTGCCGGAGGTCCGAATCACGCGATCAAACAAACAGCGTGATGACCGGAGGCGGAATTGCCGGAGGTCTGAATCACGCGATCAAACAAACACCTGGAGCAGGATGGCTGAGCGAAAGCGATGTCATCCTGCTCCAGGTGTTGATCAGGCGGCCGGGTCAGGGTTGCGCGTGCGGACGAAGTTCATGGGTTTGAAGGTCAAGACCACGTCGCCGTGTTGGTTCAGGGTCTCGACCAGGCTGTGAACCAGCCCGCGATCGGGCCTGGATTTCGACCGGCGTGCCTCGGTGACGGTGGCGCGGACGGACAGCGTGTCGCCCGGCCGCACCGGCCGAAGCCAGCGGACTTCGTCGACACCAGGGGCGACCAGGCCGTTATGCGGCAGGTAGTTCTCGACGACCTTGCGCATCGTCACGCCCATGGTCTGCCAGCCGCTGGCGATGATCTCGCCGAACGGACCTTCGGCGGCCAGCGCCGGATCGATATGCATTGCCTGCGGGTCGTACTGGCGCGCAAAGGCAATGATCTCGGATTCCGTCAGATGAACGGAGCCGCATTCGTATGTGGCGCCGACGGTATAGTCCTCAAAGAAGCGGTCGGTGGACGGAGTGGTGAATGTATGGGTCATCGTTGTCTCGGGTCCGGGTTACGCGCCGGTAGCATGGGCGAGGGAAGCGGGCAAACGGGGGCGGAAATGGCTTGTATAAGGGAAGCCAATCCATCACTGGCTGCCTGCAGTCGACCCGTGCCACGCTTAGAGCAGGATGACATCGCTTTCGCTCAGCCATCCTGCTCCAGGTGTTTGTTTGATCGCGTGATTCAGACCTCCGGCGATTCCGCCTCCGGTCATCACGCTCTATGGATTTGTCGCGGAGGCGCCGCGCTTTGAAGGGCGCGAGAGCAGACCCTCAGCCGCGGCGACGACCAGCGTCCACCGTGATCGCCGCCATGTCGGTCCCACGGACCGCGACGGCGCAGCGTCCCACGGGGCCATAGATGTCGGCATCCGTCGGGCCGAACAGCCCGATCGTCGGCGCGCCCGCCGCAGCGGCCATGTGCATCAGCCCGGAATCATTGCCGATAAACAGGATCGCCTGCGCAAGGCAGGCGGAAACCTCGGGCAGGCTGAGCCGCCCGACCAGATCGACCGAACCGGGCAGGGCGGCCAGCAGCGGTTCCGCCATTGCCCGTTCGGCCGCACCCGGTCCGCCCAGCACGACGGCCCGCGTTCCAGGGCTGGCAAGCCGATGGAACGCGGTGGCAAAGCGGTCTGCCGGCCAGACCTTGGGGGTCCAGTTCGCAGTCGGCGCCAGGGCGATGAATGGCGCGTCCGATCCCAGCAACGACCGCACGCGCTGCGTGTCCGCCTCGTTGAACCATGCGACCGGGGCAGGCGGCGGCCGCAGCCCCAGGATGGCCGCCAGCTCCACCGTCTTCGGACCGCCCCGCCGGCGAAACACCGCTCGGCGTCTGGTGGGGACCAGCCAGGACAGGGCGGAGCCACGGATGTCCACCACCAGGTCCCACAGATGCGGCGCCACCGCGGCCCACAGCGTCAGCCAGTGCAGGCCGCCGTCGCGCTTGCGCATGACCAGCGTCGCCTCGCGGTTCGGCGTGCGGTCGAACAGTCCCTCGGCGACCGGCCCGCATACCACTGTACACCGAGCGGTGGGGTGCGCGCGGATGAGGTGGTCGAGGAGGCCGGTGGAGAGGACCGCATCGCCCAGCCGGTTGGAGGTGATGAACAGAATGCGCATGACCGCCGCGCTGTAGCAGGGGTTTGACCCGCCGCCCATGGTTGGGCACGGATTGGGGCACCAGCGGTACGAGCGAAAGCGATGTCATCCTGCTCTAGGGCACGGCGCACGGCTTGACGTTCCATACTTCCGAGGCGTACTCGGCAATGGTGCGGTCACTGGAAAACCGTCCAGAGCTGGCCAGATTCTTGATGACGGTGCTCGTCCAGGCGTCAGGGGCGGCATACAACTTTAGCAACCGTTGGTCCGCATCGAGATATGCCGTCAGGTCGGCAAGATGCATGTAATAATCGCCACCGGTCAGCAAGGTTTCACGCAGAGGCTCAAAGACACCCGGCTCATAATAGCTGAAGTGATTTGAGAAGATTAGATCCAGGGCTGCCCTCGTTTCCGGCTCATTATCATAGTGCCATCGCGGACTGTACCAGTCGCGGCTGCCAGCCACTTGTTCGGCAGTCAGTCCAAACAAGAACAGGTTGTCCTCGCCCGCGGCCTCTGCCATTTCAATCGTCGCGCCGTCGCGCGTGCCGATGGTGAGTGCCCCGTTCATCATGAACTTCATGTTGCTTGTTCCGCTCGCCTCATACCCCGCCGTCGATATCTGGTTGGATACATCGGTCGCAGGGATCAGGTGTTCAGCGAGAGAGACGTCGTATTCCGGCAGGAAGACGACCTTGAGCTGGCCCCGTACCGCCGGGTCACCATCGATGGTGCGCGCGAGATTATTGAGAAATTTTATGATGACTTTGGCGAGATGATATGCGGGCGCCGCCTTGCCTGCGAAGAAAAAAACGCGCGGCGCCATCTGCAGAGACGGGTTTTGCCGCAGTCTGTTATACAGCACCACCACCCGCAGCGCATTCAGAAGTTGCCGTTTGTATTCATGGATCCGTTTCACATGACTGTCGAAGATAAAGTCCGGATCGACAGTCACGCCAGCGCTTGACTGCAGCCAGTTCGCAAACCCGGATTTGGCGACGCGCTTGGCTTTGCGCACCGCATCACGAAAGGCGCCGTCGGCGGCAAGTGGCTTGAGTTTCGCCAGTTCCCCAAGATCGGTGATCCAACGGTCACCAATAGCCTCGGTGATGATTGCGGCGAGAGCAGGATTTGCTGATAGCAGCCAGCGCCGTGGCGTCACGCCGTTTGTCTTGTTATTAAAACGATCTGGGTACATGTCGGCAAGGTCTTTGACAGTGACCGTGCGCAGCAGATGCGAATGAATGGCAGCGACCCCGTTTGTGCTATGCGAGCCGACGATGGCGAGGTTGGCCATGCGGATCTTGCGAGGCTCGCCTTCCTCTACCAAGCCTATGCGGCTTAGACGTTCCTCATTGCCTGGAGCCTGCGTCCGCGCCTCCTCGAGCAGCCGGCGGTTGATCTCGAGAATGATTTCCAGGTGACGGGGCAACAATATTTCGAACCAACTGAGTGGCCATTTCTCCAACGCCTCTGGCAAGAGGGTATGATTGGTGTACGCGAGGGTGCGCCGAGTGATGTCCCAGGCTTTGTCCCATCCGAGACGGGCTTCATCGAGCAAAATCCGCATAAGCTCGGGAACCGCCAGGCTGGGGTGTGTGTCGTTAAGCTGGATGGCGACCTTCGCGGGAAGCGCATCCCAGGCGGAGTTGCTTCGGCGGAATCGTCGCACAAGGTCGTGCAACGAGCAGGCGACAAGGAAATACTCCTGCACGAAGCGCAGGCCCTGGCCCATGCTCGTCGAATTGTCGGGATATAGAACCCTCGTCAGGGTTTCCGCCGAAATCCTCTCGGCCAGCGCACCGACGAAATCGCCGGCGCTGAATGCCTGGAAGTCAAAGAAGTCCCCAGCGGCAGCCGCCCAAAGCCGCAACGTATTGATGTTTTTGCCGCCGTAGCCCACGACTGGCCGGTCATACGGAAGGCCGATCAGGGTTGATGGGCGGCCGGGAACCACGCCCAACGTCCCTCCCCGTACTTCGAACGAGCAGCCGAGCTTGACCTCCACCTTCTCGTGCGGCCGTGCCACCTCCCATGGATCGGGCCGGCGCAGCCAATTGTCTGGCTGTTCGAGTTGCCAGCCATCCTTGATGGACTGCCTGAAGATGCCATACTCGTAGCGGAGTTCCGTAGCCCGTCGCCGGGAGCTGGAGCGTTGCCATCGAGTTGATGAAGCATGCTGCCAGGCGGCCAAGCCCGCCGTTCCCCAGGCCGGCATCGGGCTCTTCTTCCAGCAAGGCGACCAAATCGAGACCTTTTTCGTCGCTGAACCGCCTCGCGATCGGATCCAGAAGAAGGTTCATGACATTATTGGCGAGGGAACGTCCGATCAGGAATTCCATTGACAGATAATAGATGCGCTTTGGGTTCTCCCGTTCGTACGTCTGTTCCGTCCGTAACCATCTCTGCGACAAGACATCGCGGACCGAGCGGGCGATGGCCTCGTAGCGCTCACGTGGGCTGACGGCAGCGGCGTCGACAATGTTGTCGAACAGGAGATGGCGATCGTACAACGCGTCATTTGTACCGCCGAACTGGATCGGTCCGCAGCCATACTGCTCGAGCAGCCCGGTGCCATCTGGGATATCCAGACTCCTTGCGCTCGTCGTGCTCCTGACGCCGTTCATGGACTTATCCTCCCCAGGAATCGTCTCTCTTTTCTTTCGGCTTGGGTGCTCCGCCCTGGTCCCGAAGCACAGTTCGAGCCAGACCGAAGCTGACAGCGGGGCGAAGAATGCCCCCGTTCAGGAGCCATGATCAATGAGAGCCTGTGTGAGGAAGAAGGACCGCTTGGGGACCCTGACCAGATCATGATCGGGGTCAGGTTGACCCAATCATGATCTCGCTATTGTTTGAGAGGGCGACCCACATCTGGGTTTGACGCCTTCGGGGCGTCAAACCCAGATGGTCGCGCCACAGGTCCGCGAGCAGGAGGTCCAAATGTCCGAAGAAACCGTCGTCACCCTGGGTGAGGACTACCCGGAACTGCGCGAGTCCGTGCGCCGCATCTGCGCCCGCTATCCCGGCACCTACTGGTCTGGACTGGAGGAGAAGGAAGCCTACCCGACCGAGTTCGTCGACGAGCTGACCAAGGCCGGCTTCCTCGGCGCGCTGATCCCCGAGGCGTATGGCGGTTCCGGCCTGCCGCTGCGGGCGGCGGCGGTGATCCTGGAGGAGATCAACGCCAGTGGCTGCGTCGCCAGCCAGGGCCATGCGCAGATGTATATCATGGGCACGCTGCTGCGGCATGGCAGCGAGGCGCAGAAGCAGAAATACCTGCCTGAGATCGCCGCCGGCCGCATCCGCCTGCAGGCGTTCGGCGTGACGGAGCCGACGACGGGGTCGGACACCACGCAATTGAAGACGCGGGCGGTGCGGGACGGGGATTCCTACATCATCAACGGCCAGAAGGTCTGGACGTCGCGGGCGCTGCATTCGGACATGATGCTGCTGCTGGCGCGCACCACCTCGGCCGATCAGGTGAAGAAGCGCAGCGACGGGCTGTCGGTGTTCCTGATCGACATGACGTCGAAGAACACCGGCAAGGGCCTCGAGGTCCGCCCGATCAAGGCGATGATCAACCACAACACGACCGAGGTGTTCTTCGATAATTTCCGCATTCCCGCCGACAGCCTGATCGGCGAGGAAGGGAAGGGGTTCCGCTACATCCTGGACGGGATGAATGCCGAACGCATCCTGGTGGCGACCGAGGCGGTGGGCGACGGAAAGTGGTTCATCAAGAAGGCGACGCAGTATGCCAAGGACCGCGTCGTGTTCGGCGCGCCGATCGGCAAGAACCAGGCGGTGCAGTTCCCCATCGCCCGAGCGTGGGCGGAGCTGGAGGCGGCGGACATGGTCTGCCGCCGTGCGGCCGCGCTGTTCGATGACGGGAAGGAGTGCGGGGCGGATGCGAATATCGCCAAGCTGCTGGCCTCGGAAGCCGCGTGGAAGGCTGCCGACACCGCGATGCAGACTTTTGGCGGGTTCTCCTATGCTCGGGAATACGAGATCGAGCGGAAGTGGCGGGAGGTGCGGCTGTATCAGATTGCCCCGATCTCGACGAACCTGATCCTGGGGTATGTGGGGCAGCATGTGCTGGGGATGCCGCGGTCGTATTGACTGCAGCGGAACTGCCTTGCTTGCTCATCTAGACCGCCGGTGCGGCGATCAGCTTGTGTGAAGGAAACCACGGAGACGGCCGCTTCGCGGCCTGAATGGAGGGTTCGGAGGGCCACGGAGGGTCGTTTCAAACGACTATGTGACGTGGCCGCTCGGTAGCTTGGCTGAGATCGTGCATTTTTGGGCGCTGCGCGCGTGGCGGAATGGACCGACCGCAGGCGGCAGGGACGTGTCGAGATTGGTAGGCGCAAGCGTTGCCCGACCCAGGAACGGTGGTCGAAACATGTCCCCGGCGGTCAGGCAACAACTCCGTGGCCCTCCGAGCCCCTCCCAGAGGCCGCGAAGCGGCCGTCTCCGTGGTTTCTTTCGCGGGGCCAACACCATTCGCCGAGTGGGTATACCAAGTGCGCACGCCTACCCCTTGATCAGCACCACGGCCTCAATCTCGACGGAGATGTCGCGCGGCAGGCTAGCCACCCCGACGGCGGACCGCGCCGGCCGGCCGTTCTCACCGAACACGGCGACGAACAGGTCGGTGCAGCCGTCAATGATCTTGGGGTGCTGCTGGAAGTCCGGCACCGCATTGACCATCCCGAGCACTTTGAGAATCGTATCTACCCGGTCGAGCGATCCCAGTGCCGTGATCATGTTGGTCAGCAGATTGAGGCCGCAGAGTTTCGCCGCCTCATGGCCCTGCTCGATCGACACGGTGGCGCCGACCTTGCCCGTCATGATGCCGCCGTCATGCTTGCGCGGGCCGACCCCGGAGAGGAACAGCAGACCGCCGCCGATGCGGAAGGGCACGTAGTTGCCGATCGGCGCCGGCGGTGGCGGCAGTGTCAGGCCCAGGGCCTGAAAGCGTTCGGTGGCACTCATGGGCTTCGGTCCTTTGCGGCGGCTGCGTCTCGTTGGTCCTTAGCAGGGGTCGGCTGGATGTTCCATCGTGCCGGCCGAGACGATCACATCCGCGACTTCGACGCGTGGCGATCGCCAATCCTTTTCAGGCGCTGTTTGATTTCTGTGCCATGGTAAATATAGTTACGTGACAGTGACGGATTGTCCATGCAGCATGGGCGCCGCGCAGAGCGTAAGTATAATACCGAATAAAACTATAAACGCAGGCAGTGCCGGGAATGTGGCGTCTGGACCGGGAGCCCACACCCGCACGCCCCATCTCCTCTGGAGATTGACATTGCACAGAACAGTTCGCAACATCCGTGACTAATAAAGGCTGCGTGTGGCCGTCCCATACCGGTTCGGAACCGGATGGGTCGCGCCAAATAATAAACTCGGGAAACGGACTGGAAAAATCATCCATGATGGGTTTGCGGTTACGCTGGGTCATCGGCGCCCTCATGTTTTTTGCGGGCATGATCAACTATCTCGACCGCTCCGCGCTTGGCGTCGCGGCGCCTTTGATCCGCCAGGATCTGCATCTCGATCCCTCGGAGCTTGGTATCGTCTTCAGTAGTTTCTCGTTCGGCTATGCGCTGTTCTGCTTCGTCGGCGGCTACGCCTCCGATCGGTTTGGCCCGCGCAACGTCCTTGGCACGTCCATGGTCGCCTGGTCGATCTTCTGCGGCCTGACGGCGGCGGCCTGGAGCGTCGGCTCGCTGCTTGTCATCCGCGTCCTGTTCGGCATGGGTGAGGGACCCATCGGCTCGACATTCAACAAGACCGTCCGCAACTGGTTTCCACACAGCCAGCAGGCGAGTGCGGTCAGCGTCGCCAATGCCGGTACCCCCTGGGCGCCGCCATTTCCGGACCCGTCGTCGGCCTGCTCGCGCTTGGTTTCGGCTGGCGGCTGGCGTTCATCATCATCGCCTTGATCGGCATCGTGTGGGTTCTGGCCTGGTATGCGCTTGCCACCGATCACCCGGCGCAGAACCACCGGATCACCGCCGAGGAGGAGGCTGAATATGCGGCAGGCCAGCGGACCCAGCCGCCGGCGGGTTCCGTTCGCCAGCCGCTTGGCCAACTGATCGCGCGCCCGGCGATCCTGGCCACGGCGTTCGCGTTCTTCGGCTATTCCTGCATCCTGTTCTTCTTCCTGACCTGGTTTCCCACCTACCTCGTCTCCGCGCGACATCTCAGCATCACCAGCATGAGCTTCGCGACGACGATCCCATGGCTGGTGGGATTCATCGGACTGACGGCGGGCGGTCCGCTCTGCGACATGATCTTCCGGATCACCGGCAATCCGGTCCTGTCGCGCAAGCTGGTGCTGGTGGTCTGCCTGTTGATCGCGGCGGTGTGCATCGGGCTTGCCGGCGCAGCCGACACGGTTACCTCCGCCGTCGCGCTGATGGCTGTGTCGGTGTTCTTCATGTATCTGACGGGGAACACCTACTGGGCCATCATCCTCGATACGATCGAGCAGGATCGCGTCGGCGGGGTCTCCGGCTTCGTCCATTTCATCGCCAATTGCGGTGGCATCGTCGCGCCGCTGGCGACCGGTTTCATTGTTCAGCAGACCGGATCCTTCTTCGCCGCCTTCATCGCCACCGGCGCGATCGCGATATTGGGCGCGCTGGGCGTTGCCGTGTTCGTTCGCGCCCCGGCCTCCGCCCCCCTGCCACGCCTTCAGGCCGCAAGGGGGTAATTGTTCCCTCACGCCTGAATGCATGAGGACCGGCAACGGGGATTGGAGCGTGATGACCGGAGGCGGAATCGCCGGAGGTCTGAATCACGCGATCAAACAAACCCTTGGAGCAGGATGGCTGCGCGAAAGCGATGTCATCCTGCTCCAAGGGACGGAGAGGACGCCCGCACGGTTGCGTGCCATATAGTCCGCATCATGACCCCTGCCGCCCGTATTGCCGCCGCGATCGACCTTCTGGAAGTGATCGAAGGCGCTCCAAACCGCCCTGCCGACGCCGTCGCCAGCGATTTCTTCCGCTCTCGCCGCTATATCGGCTCCGGCGACCGCCGCGCCGTGTCGGAGCGCGTCTGGTCGGTCCTGCGCGCCCGCCGCCGGATTGGCTGGTGGCTGAATGACGCGCCCGAGACGCCGCGTCTCCTGGTGGCGGCCTCGCTGCTGCTCGAGGGGTGGAAAGCAGACGGCGTCGCCCAGGCCTTCTCGGGCGGAAAGTTCGCGCCGCCCGCCTTGGACCGCGGCGAAACGATGGCCCTGGCGCGGATCGAGGGGCACACGCTCGACCATCCGCATATGCCGGACGCGGTGCGGCTGGAAATCCCCGACTGGCTGCTGGCGCATCTGCAACCCCGCTTCGGCGCGACGCTGAGCGCCGAAATGGCAGCGATGTCGCAGCCGGCGGCGCTCGATCTGCGCGTCAACCTGCTCAAGGCCACGCGCGAGCAGGCGCAGGCCGCGCTGGCGGCCGAGGGCTGGCAGGCGAAGCCGACGCCGCTGTCCCCCTGGGGCCTGCGTATCGAGGGGCGGCGGCCGGTCACCGATGGACCAACCTTCCAATCGGGCCTGGTGGAAATCCAGGATGAAGGCAGCCAGTTGGTCGCCGCTCTGGTCGGCGCCGCGCCGGGTATGCGGGTCGTGGACTGGTGCGCCGGCGCGGGCGGAAAGACGCTGGCGCTGGCCGCCGTCATGCAGAACAAGGGGCAGATCATCGCCTGTGACGTCTCGGCGCCTCGGCTGGACGGCGCGGTCCGCCGGCTGCGCCGCGCCGGGGTGCACAATGTCGAACGCCATCTGGTCGAGGCAGGGGATAAGTGGCTGAAACGCCGGGCGGGGGGCTTCGACCGGGTGCTGGTGGACGCACCCTGCACCGGCACCGGCACATGGCGTCGAAACCCTGATGCCCGGCTGCGGTTGAAGCCGGGCGATCTGGCAGAGTTGCTGCCCAAGCAGGGAAACATCCTCGATACTGCGCAAACTCTGGTTCGCAAGGGCGGGCGTTTGGTTTACGCTACTTGCTCAGTGCTGGAAGAGGAAAACGAGGGCCAAGTGAGGGGCTTCCTGAATTCGACATCCGGAATTCTCGCTGGTGCCCCTTCTGGAGGCTTGGCCGTTCGAAAGGCCGGTCCCGGTTTCCGGCGATTTCCTGTCCTTGACGCCGGCCCAGCATGGCACTGACGGGTTCTTCACCGCGGTGCTGGAGCGTGCGGCATGATATCGCTGCGCAAGGCCAGGGTGGCGGACGCCATTGCCATCGGTGCCGTGCATGTTGCGGCGTGGCGAAACACCTATCCGGGCATTCTGCCGGACTCCTTTCTCGCCAATCTATCGGTCTCCCGGCAGGCGGCGCATTACGATGCGGCTATTCGCGGCGGCACCGGCGTGATCGTCGCCACCGCGTCCGGCACTGACGTGCCGCTGGGCAGCGGGCCGCGCATCATCGGCTTCGCCACCGCCGGTCGCGCCCGCCATGCCGAGGTCGGCGGTCGGCGGCTGGCCGAAGGGGAGGTCGAGACGCTCTATGTTCTGGACGACTGGCGTGACCGTGGCGTGGGCCGCCGTCTGATGCGCGCCGCGGCCGGGCATCTGATGGAGATCGGCTGCAAATCGGCATTCCTGTGGGTGCTGCGCGATAACCCGAGCCGGTGGTTTTACCAGCGGCTGGGCGGCAAGCCGGTGGCGGAGACGTTCACGCAGATCGCCGGGCAGAAGATCTTGCAGACGGCCTTCGTGTGGGACCCGATCCAGCAGTTGCTGGCAGCCTCGCCACAGGCGTCCTAGGACATGAACACGCTCGACCACGCCAGCCAGGAGTTGGAGGAGTGGCGGGCCGGCGTGATGACGCGGATGCTGGTCTCGGCGCTGACCGGGGCGACGCAGCTCTGTGTGTTCGAGCAGTTCTGCCAGGCCGGCAAGGGCGCGCCCGCCCACTATCATACGGTCGAGGAAGTGCTGACCGTCGTTGATGGGACTGCGGACGTCTGGGTCGAAGAGGACCGTTCCACGCTTACGGCGGGTCAGTCGGTCGTGGTGCCGGCAGGCTGTCGGCATGGGTTCCAGAACGTCGGCGACACGGTCCTGCATGTCCAGGCGATCCTGGCTGCGCCGGTCTTTGAAGCGTCTTTCGACGACCGGACCGAGACGCAGCGGCGCTGGTTTCTGCCGGGCGGTTAGCCGCGCGCCGGCAAATGCCGCGGCGCCCGACCCGCCCTCACATCATCTTCCCCTGCAGAAATCCAAGCGCCGGCACCGGCCGCCACCCGCGCGGCAGCTCCGCCCGCTTGATCGGCTTCACCGTGTAGGCCGGGACTGGCTGTTTCGATGACCCGAGGAAATGCGCATAGGCCTTGACCTGCTGCTCTCGCCACGCCTGGTCCGCCAATGCTGCCAGTTTGCTGGTGAAAACCTCCGCGACCCGCGACGTCCGGCCGATCGAGGCGACCACCGCCCATAGCGTGTCGTCCCGATAGGCGCTCAGATTCACCGGCTCAGCCATGACGCAAAGGCTGGCTTCCCGCACGCGTATTGGCAAGTTTTTTTCCGCAACCAATATTGCCGTTTCCCCGCCGCTCTCGACGCCACCGCCGGCATAGGCTTAACCTTCTGATCAAAACCAAAGGGGAGACGCCGGACTATGAGCGGAGAAAATTGTCTGACCGGCCTGAAGATCCTGGACCTCACGCAGTTCGAGGCCGGACCGTCCTGCACCGAGGCGCTCGCCTGGATGGGCGCCGACGTGGTGAAGGTGGAGAACCCGAAGCTCGGCGATCCCGGCCGCACCGCCGGCGGCAAGCCGGGCCAGGACGCCTATTACTTCCTGCAGTACAACGCCAACAAGCGCTCGGTCACGGTCAATCTGAAGGACCCGCGCGGCGTCGAACTGGTGAAGGAGATGGCGAAGAAGGCCGACGTCATGATGCGAGAACTTCGCCCCCGGCGCGATCGAGCGGCTCGGCCTCGGCCCCGACGTGATCCGCGCGATCAACCCCTCGATCATCTACTGCCAGATCAAGGGCTTCGGCGCCGGCAGCCCGTTCGAGAAGAACCTCGCGTTCGACATGATCGCGCAGGCGGCCGGCGGGCTGATGAGCATCACCGGCGAGGAGGACGGCCCGCCCTGCAAGCCCGGCGCGACGATCGGCGACACCGGCACCGGCATGCTGATGGCGATCTCCATCCTCGGCGCCTATGTCCGCCGGCTGCGCACCGGCCAGGGCGAGCATCTGCAGCTCGCGATGCAGGACGCGATCCTGCACTACATCCGCAACGCCTTCACCTACATGGAGCGCACCGGCAAGGCCGCGCCGCGCGCCGGATCGAAGACGGTCGGCGGCGGCAATCCGCCGATCGGCGTCTATCCGTGCAAGGGCGGCGGCCCGAACGACTACGTCTACATCTACACGCAGCCGCGCCAATCCGGAGCACTGGAACCGCCTGCTGAAGGTGATGGGCCGCGAGGACCTGATCGGCGATCCGACGCTACGACACGCCGGACGCGCGCACCGAACATCGCGAGGAGGTGGACGCGATCGTTCGCCAACTGGACGCAGCCAGCACGACAAGCACGAGGCGATGCGGCTGGTCGAGCGCGCGCGACCATCCCGTCCGGCGCGGTGATGGACACGATGGAACTGGCGAACGACCAGACGCTTCGTGGAGCGCGGCATCCGCCAGGCGATGCAGCATCCGCAGGTCGGCGACTACGACATGAGCGGCTGGCCGGTGCGCTTCTGCGGCAGCACGCCGCCGGTCAAGCCGGCGCCGCTGCTCGGCCAGCATGGCGCCGAGGTGCTGGCGGACTGGCTGGAGCTGGACAAGGACCAGATCGGCGCGCTGCGCAACGATCGCGGTGATCGGCCTGATGACGCACCAGTTCTGCATCGTGCAGGACGAAGGCCGGGTGCGCATCGTCACGCTGAACCGGCCCGAGGTGCTGAACGCGCTGCACGCCGATGCGAACGACGAACTCGCCGCCGTGTGGGACGAGTTCGCCGCGCGCGACGATCTGTGGGTCGGCATCGTCACCGGCGCCGGCGAGCGCGCGTTCTCCGCCGGCAACGACCTGAAGGTGCAGGCGGCCGGCACGCCGCCGGCCGAACGGGCCGAACGGCTTCGCCGGCATCACGCCATCGCTTCGACCTCGACAAGCCGCTGATCGCCGCGGTGAACGGCTGTGGCGATGGGCGGCGGGTTCGAGACCGCGCTCGCCTGCGACATCATCATCGCCGCGGAGAACGCGCTGTTCGCGCTGCCGGAGCCGCGCGTCGGGCTGATCGCCGGCGGCGGCGGCGTGCATCGGCTGCCGCGCATCGATCCCGATGCAAGAAGGCGATGGGCATGATCCTGACCGGCCGGCGCGTCGCCGCGCGCGGGAGGGCTTCGAACTCGGCTTCGTCACCGAGGTGGTGCCGCGAGGGCCAGGCGCTGGAGGCGGCGAAGCGCTGGGCCGCGCATGATCCTGGAATGCTCGCCCAAGGCGGTGCGCGCGTCGAAGCAGGCGTCCTATCGCGGCCTGGACGAGCCGACGCTGGAGCAGCGCGATGCGCACGGTCTATCCGGCGCAGCAGGAGAACATCGAAAGCCAGGACTACATCGAAGGCCCGAAGGCGTTCGCGGAAAAGCGCAAGCCGGACTGGCAGAATCGGTAACAGATGCGGGCCAGCCGCGCAGATTTTTCACAAGCCAAACGGAGAAGGCTTGCGCTAGGGTGTCAATACGGGTGGGATAACGGTCCACGGTTGTCCGGGAGAGAAGGCAGGATGAGTTCGGTCAGGATACCCGCAGCTAGAGCGCACCAGCGCCGGCAGAGCCGTCTGGATGGCTCTCATCGTCACGGCCGGTGCCGGCCTGAGCCTCGTCTACGCCTGCGCGACACCTTTTGCCGCACTCGCCACGCTGGCAGCGCTGAAGACCGACAGGCGTGACACGGCTTTGGTGATCGGGCTCGTCTGGCTGGCCAACCAGGTGATCGGCTACGGGTTCCTCCAGTATCCATGGACCTGGGACAGCGTTGCCTGGGGTGCCGCGATCGGCGTTGCCGCCGGTATGGCGTTACTCGCAGCCGTGGCGCTGGCACCGCGCCGCAAAGGGCCGTTTGCGATCAGCCTGCCCTTCGTCGGCGCGTTCACGGCGTATGAATTCTTCCTCTACCTCTCCAGTTTCGTGCTGCCGTCCGAGGAGGGAGCGTTCTCCTTGTCCGTCGTGCGGCAGATATTCGTCGTAAACGCGGTCGTGCTGGTGGCCCTGGTCATCGCCCAATGGCTTGCGACCCTGGTAGGGCTGCTCGCGCATCATCCCGACCAGGACGATTTCGGCTCCGCCCTGCCGGCTGGCTGACCGCGGCGCCAGCCGTTTTCCGGACTGACGGCCCCGCCCTCTCTTCCTTGCTGGCATGCAGGCCTGCGGAATGATACGAGACGATGACAACTATCGCCGCGTCACAGCCGCATGCCACAGGGGGGCGTCACCCGCCGATGACCAAGCAGCTTCTGATCTACAACACCGCGGTTCCGATCTCCCGCCAGCGTCATGCCGGCTGCTTCCTGGAGCCCGCGACGCATTTCGGCTTCAGCCGTGACATCAACTCGGTGCCGCTGACCGCCGTCGAATTCCCCCTGGCCGTGCGCGACTACCCGATCGTTTTCGCCGGCAACCCGGGCGAGATCACCCCCGTCGTCATCTTGGGCCTGCGCAGCGACCAGAACCTGTTCCTGACACCCGATCTCGGCTGGGCGGTGAAATACATTCCCGCCTTCATCCGCCGCTATCCTTTTGTCTTCTCCCGTGTCGAGGACCGGTTCCTGCTGTGCGTCGATGAAGAGTATGAAGGCTTCAACCGCGATGGCCGCGGCCAGCCGTTCTTCACGGTCGAGGGAGAGGCCGCGCCCTTCGTCAACACCGTCCTGGCCTTCCTGCAGGAATACCAGAACCAGTTCCAGCGTACCCAAGCCTTCTGCGCTCGGGTCGAGCAGCTTGACCTGCTGGAGCCGATGCAGGCCCAGCTTGTCAGCGACACCGGCGAAACCACACTGCTGAGCGGATTCCAGGCGGTCAGCCGGGCGAAGTTGCGGGCGTTGCCGGCCGACAGGCTGGCGGATCTAGCCGCGACGGATGAGCTGGAATTGCTCTACCTGCACCTGCAGTCGCTGAACAATTTCGAGATGTTGAAGGATCGTCTCGTGACGATCCCGCAGGCGGCTCCGATTCCCGCGGAACCCGTGCCGGCCATCTGATCGCCGGCCGCCAAGCCAGCCGGAATATCGGGTGCTGGTTGCGTGGTTAAAGCGTGATGACCGGAGGTGGGATCACCGGAGGTCTGAATCACGCGTTCAAACAAAGAGCTAGAGCGGGATGGCTGAGCGAAGGCGATGTCATCCTGCTCTAGCATTGTTGCCAAGCCCGCAACCGGGTTTCCACACGCGAAAATCGGGTCCAAAACCCCTCTGCCGCATCCGTTTTTGCGCGGGTCCGGCAGGAGGGTCCGACATGCCGAGCTATGACTTCTTCACCGTCGATGTGTTCACCACCAAGCGTTTCGGGGGCAATCCCCTGGCCGTGTTCCCGAACGCGGCCGGGCTGACAGACGCCCAGATGCAGGCCATCGCCAAGGAGTTCAATCTCTCGGAGACGACCTTCGTCCTGCCGCCGACCGACCCGCGTCACCATGCCCGGGTACGCATCTTCACGCCGAAGACCGAAATGCCCTTCGCCGGCCATCCCAATGTCGGCACCGGCTATGTGCTCGCGACACTCGATAGCAGGCCACCCGAACACTACACGTTCGAGGAGATCGCCGGGCTGGTGCGCGTCCACGTCCTGCGCAACGCCGCCGGGGTGATCGAGGGCGCGCGGATCTCCGCCCCACGCTCACTGTCGATCGATATCGCCGTGCCGACCGAACTGGTGGCCGCCTGCGCGAGCCTGACAGAGAGCGACATCGTCACCGATTTGCACGACCCGCTGGTTGCCTCGGTCGGCACGCAGTTCGTGATCGCCGAGGTCGCATCGTTGGAGGTGCTTGCTTCGGCACGGCCCGACCTGGCGGCTTTCCGCCGTGGCGCCAGCGATCATCCCACCCTGGCGGAACGGTTCAACCTGCTGCTCTACACCCGACGTGGGGAGACGGTGACGCGTCTGCGCACGCGGATGTTCGCCCCGCTGGGTGGCGTGCTGGAAGATCCCGCCACCGGCAGTGCCAATGCCGCGCTGGCCGCGCTGCTGACCTCATTGGCGCCGGGCGAGAATGTTCACCTGCATTTCGAAATCGAGCAGGGTGTGGAAATGGGTCGCCCCAGCCAGATCATCGCCTCCGCGCGGAAGACGGGCGAAGGGCCCGTGGAGGCGACCGTCTCGGGAAGCTGCGTGCCGGTGATGCGGGGGACACTGACGCTCTGACACCGGGGCCGGGCCGTGGGGCGGGAAGTAAGACCAACGGCCTTACGCGCTGACCCGTCCCCGTCGTGGTCGGCGAAGGCCGACCATCCACGGATTTGGCTCAACCGGCACCGCAAGTCGTGGATGGTCGGCCTTCGCCGACCACGACGATAGAACCCGAAAACGGTCATCACGTTGGGCCGCTGGTATAAGACCGAGCCCTCGGCCCACCAGGGCGGACCAACGCGCGCGGCATTAACCTTTCATATACCAACGCCCCGTATCATCCCCCGTGCAAACCACGGGTGACCGCTCTTGCGCAAAATGCGCTTCCTGACCGCGCTTCTGATGTTCCTGGTGACCTGCACGCCCGGCTGGGCGGACGTTCGCATCAAGGACATCGCCGATTTCGAGGGCGTGCGCGAAAACCAGTTGATCGGCTACGGCCTCGTCGTCGGGCTCAACGGCACCGGCGACAAGCTGCAGAACAACGTCTTCACCCGCGAATCCCTGATCGGCATGCTGGAGCGGCTGGGTGTCAACACCCGCGACCAGGTCGCCGCCTTGTCCACCAAGAACCTCGCCGCGGTCATGGTGACCGCCGAACTCCCCGCCTTTGCCCGCAGCGGCACCCGGATCGACGTGTCCGTCTCCGCCCTCGGCGATGCCACCAACCTGACAGGCGGCACCCTGCTCGTCACGCCGCTGCTGGCCGCGGACGGTGAGGTCTACGCGGTCGGGCAGGGCAGCGTTTCCACCGGCGCCATCGCCGCTCGGGGGGTGGCAGGTTCGGTCACGCGCGGCGTGCCCACCGCCGGGCGGATCGCCAACGGTGCGACCGTGGAGCGGGAGGTGCCGTTCAAAATGGCTCCGGACAACACCCTGCATATCAGCCTGCGCAATCCGGACCTGACCACGGCGCAGCGCATTGCCAACATCATCAATCAATCGGTCGGGCATATCGCCAAGGCGACAGACCCGCGCACCGTGCTGCTCGACCTGACCGGGCGCGACAGAATCGACACGCTGGGCACGATCGAGCGCCTGCATGTCGAGCCGGATGATCCGGCCGTCGTGGTGATCGACGAAGCCAGCGGCACCATCGTGATGGGCGCGAATGTGAAGGTCAGCACGGTCGCCATTGCCCAAGGCAATCTGACGGTCCGGGTCACGGAATCCGCCGATGTCAGCCAGCCGGCACCGTTTTCGTCGGGCGGCACCACCCAGGTCACGCCGCGCACGACGATCCAGATCGACGATCAGCACGACCGCAAACTGGGAATCCTGCCAGCCGGCGTCACGCTGCGCGACCTGGTCGCCAGCTTGAACGCGCTGGGTGTCGGACCGCGTGACATGATCAGCATTCTCCAGGCCATCAAGTCGGCCGGTGCGCTGCAGGCCGACACTGGTGGTGCAGTGATGGCGGATCTGTTCTCCCCCATGCAGGTCGACCCGTCGCTGCTCAGCAAGACGACGGCGCCGAAACTCTCCTCCGGCGCCAGCCAGGCCAGCATCGCCAAGAGCGCCCATGATTTCGAGGCAATGGCGATCGCACAATTCCTCCAGCCGATGTTCAACACGGTGGACCCATCCAAGGGCCCGTTCGGCGGTGGCCCGGGGGAGGCCGCCTGGCGCCCGATGATGGTCGAGCAACTGGCCAAGAAACTCGCCGACCACGGCGGTCTCGGCCTGGCGAAGCATATTCAGGCCGCCATGGAACGCGCGCAGGAGAGCAAACGGAAATGAGCCAAGGGACATGAGCCAGGCTTGCTTTGACGCCGCCCTCCGGCTGGAGGCACTGCTTGAGACGGAAAACGCCCTGCTGCGCGCCAGCGATTTCGTGGCCGCCGCGGCACTGGCCGGGCAGAAGGAGGCGCTGATGGCGGCGCTGAACGAGGCAACGCTCGCGGCCCCCGAAATCCACCGGGACCCGAACTTCACCGCGATCGGCTTCCGGCTGAACCGCCTGGTGGAGGAAAACCGGCATTTGCTGGAAATCGCCATGCAGGTGCAGCTCCGCCTGGTCCGGCTCGTTGCCAATGCGCCGCAGACCGAGGCCGTGATCTACACCCGCACCGGCGAAGCCTTGCGCGAGCCGTTGCCGCGCGGCCTGACTTTCGCCGCGCAGGCCTGATACCGGCGGGCGAACGTGTTGGCTCATCTGTCATGACCGGCCTCGTGCCGGTCATCCACGACTTTCCTTGTTGTAACAAAGGCGTGGATGGCCGGGACAAGCCTGGGCAAGCCCGGCCATGACGGTGGGATGGCAATCGGACGAGTTGGCCTATGAGGCCGTCGGCGTGAAGCGGCTACTGCACGGCAGGGTAGGGCGCCTCCCATTTGTCGAGATAGACGAAGTCGGACAGCTTGCCGCGGCCGACCGGGCCGAATTTGCCCATCGGATAGCCGATCGGCAGGATGGCGTAGGAATGCACGCCCTCCGGCAGGCCCAGCGCGGCCTCGGCCTCCTTCTCGAACAGCAGGTGCCGCGTGGTCAGCGTCGACCCCAGACCCAGCGCGCGGATCGCCAGCAGCATGTTCTGCACCGCCGGATAGATCGAGGCACCGGCGCCGCGGTTCGGGTTCGGCCCGTCCTCCAGGCAGGCAACGATCCAGACCGGCGCTTCGTGGTAATGCTCCGTCAGGTATTCCACCGCGCCGTGCTGGCGCTTGTACTTGTCGCCGGTGACGCCCGGCGGCGGCGCGCTGGACGGCGTAGCGCGGCCCGACCACCTCGTCGAACGCCTTCTTGTACCAGACCTGCACGGCCTTCTTGATCGCCGGGTCCTTGACCACCAGGAAGCGCCAGGTCTGCGTGTTGCCGCCATTGGCGGCGCGCGGTGCCGGCGTCGCAGGATCTTGCTGGATCAGCTCATCCGGCACCGGATCGGGCTTCAGCCGCCGCATCGAGCGGGTGGTGCCGATGATTTCGAATACGTCCTGCATCGTTATGTTCTCCTTTATCAGCCGTTTCACCGGCGCCACGCCGCCCGAACCGGAGCGGCCGCCGTCGATGACGATGTGCGTGCCGGTCACGTCGCCCGACAGGTCGGAGCAAAGATACAGCACCGCGCCCGGCGATTTCCTCGGGCAGCGCGTAGCGGCCGGTGGGGATGCCGGCGGCATAGGCGCATGCACGCCTTCCGGGTCGTTCGGATTTCGCTGCGATTCCAGCGAGCGCATCATGCGCGTCTCCACCGGGCCGGGACACACCGCGTTGACCCGCACGCCGAGCGCCGCGACGTCGGTCGACGCGACCTTGGTCAGGCCCAGCACACCATGCTTCGACGCCACAGTAGGCCGGCATGCCGGGCGACGCCGAACAGCCCGGCGACCGAGGCGGTGTTCACGATCGCGCCCGATGCCCTGCTTCAGCATCACCGGCAGCACGTGGCGCAGGCCGAGGAAGACGCCCTTCAGGTTGACCGCGATGACCTGGTCGAACACGTCCTCGTCATAGTCCTGGGTCGGGACGACCTTGCCCTCGATGCCGGCGTTGTTGAAGAAGCAGTCGATGCGGCCATACGCGGCCAGGGTCTTTTCGACGTAGTCCTTCACCGACGCCGATTTCGTCACGTCGGCCTGCACGAAGTCCGCGTCGCCGCCCCGCTGCGCGACGATGTCGACGGTGGTCTGGCCGAGCGACGGCGTCGGCATCGACCACCATCGACCTTGGCGCCGCGCAGTGGCGAAGCCCAGCGCGGTCGCTCGGCCGATGCCGCCGCCACCGCCGGTGATCAGCGCAACTTTGCCGGTGAAATCCCTGTGCGTCATGGTCGTTTCTCCGCGTTTCGCTTTGCTTATGGCGGCTCCGAGGTCGGGGTGGCCGCGCACGCAGGCGGCCATCCGGCATAGCGGGAAGGTTCCCGAGCGCGCCCGGGAGACCCTGCTCAGACCACCTTCTTCTCCTGCAACGCCGCGATCTCGGCCGCGCCGTAGCCAAGCTCGGTCAGGATCGCGTCGGTATGCTCGCCCGGTTCCGGCGTCGCCGAGCGGATGCTCCAGGGGGTGCGGCTGAGTTCGATCGGCTGGCCGACGACCTCGACGTCGCCCAGCACCGGCTGCGGCACGACGCGCGTCATGTCCAGATGCTTCACCTGCGGGTCGGCGAACACCTCGTTCATCTTGTAGATCGGTCCGCACGGCACCCCCGCCTTGTTCAGCGCCTCGATCCAGTCGGCCGAGGAGCGGGCGCGGGTGATCGCCCCGATCGCCTCGTTCAGCGCGTCGCGGTTCTCCGACCGCGCGCGGCCGGTGGCGAAGCGGGGATCGGTGCCAAGCTGCGGGGCATCCAGCGCCTTGCAGAGACGGCCGTAGATGTCGTCGCCGGCGGCGGCGATGTTGATGTAGCCGTCGGCCGTCTGGAACACGCCGGTCGGGATGCTGGTCGGGTGGTTGTTGCCGGCCTGGCCGGGCACCTCCTTGGCGATGGTCCAGCGCGCCGCCTGGAAATCCAGCATGGAGATCTGCGCGCCCAGCAGCGAGGACTTCACCCACTGGCCTTCGCCGGACTGCTCGCGTTCCAGCAGCGCGATCAGGATGCCCATGGCGGCGAAGATGCCCGCCGTCAGGTCGGCGACCGGGATGCCGACGCGCATCGGCCCGTGACCGGGCTCGCCGGTGATCGACATCAGCCCGCCCATGCCCTGGGCGATCTGGTCGAAGCCCGGACGGTCGCGATACGGCCCGTCCTGCCCGAACCCGCAGATGGAGGCGTAGACGATCCGGGGATTGATCTTGCGCAGGCTCTCGTAGTCGACGCCGAGGCGGAACTTCACGTCGGGACGGTAGTTCTCCACCACCACATCGGCCTGCTGCACCAGGCGCTTCATGATCTCGACGCCTTCGGGCGCCTTCAGGTTCAGCGTCAGGCTGCGCTTGTTGCGGTGCAGGTTCTGGAAGTCCGGCCCGTGCCGCTCACCGCCCAGGCCGGCAGTCGCCGCCGGGGGATTCGATCTTGATGACGTCCGCGCCCCAGTCGGCGAGTTGCCGCACGCAGGTGGGACCGGCGCGCACGCGGGTGAGGTCGATGACCTTGAAGCGAGCGAGGGGGCCGGCGTTTGCAGCCATGGGTGCGTTCCTTGACCGTGAAAACGGAGGAAGACTGTCGCATGGAACCCACGACCCGTCGATGGTCAGGTTGGCTGGTCCGGTTCTAAACGTGGAGGCATCGGCAAGTCCTTTGCGATCCTGCTACAACAGTGTCGCAATGTCGCCGACAGATTGAGGCAGGGGATCTGATTCCGTGAGGACAGGCACGCCGCATGCCAGAAGGAACGACGCTATGTCCTCAAAAACAGTGGGGTGCCTTGTCACATCCTCTGCGTCGCCGATGGGCACCCAGATTATCGTCTTATAGCGAGCCCGTGTGAGCAGCACGCGATAGGTATTCATTCGGTAGGCGATGTCTGCCTCGGTGCGACGATTTTGCCATTTATTCCCGACGAAGCTTCGACAAATCCAAGTGTCGGCAACGCGGATCAGATCGTTACCCCAACAAAGACCAACATAGTCGAGTTCCAGTCCCTGACAGGCGAACTGCGTTGCAGGCATCTCAAGTGCGTCACTGGCCCGTACATCGGGCCACGAGTTGAGAAACCAGTTAGCGACCGTGTCGGCATCCATGTGAGCGAAATTCGAGTCAATTCCCTCGGCCCGCAAACGCCGAGCGCCCGCACTGCACACAAGCCCAGCGCGCCGTTCACCACGGGCGATGGAGCGAAGATAGCTGCGCATGTCGGCCAGGGAGCGAGTGAGCAAGAATGGCAATTCGGTCGCGTTTGCCGCTAGCTCGCTTGCATGCGATTGGTTGCCGGACAGAACTGCCTCCACCCAGGCATTGCCGACGTCGGATTTGATCGATCTGACTGCAACGTTTAGATGGAAATCATTTATGATTTTCAGTCGGTCGGCGCCAATGCCGCTCAATCTTCGCCTTGGATCTTGTGTTGTCAGAACCCCAGGCGGTGCGAGAATCTGCCACGCGGGGCGTTCGGTCAAAGCCTCACCCCAGGCAGCGAGACCGGCCTCGCCAGTGTTGATTTCCTGACCGTGGCCGACAAGGGCGACGATGGCCGACCAATCAGCATGGCGCTGCATAATATCGAGAAACATCGCTGCCTCGCTTTGCGGATGTCCAAATTTGCGGGCGCCGAACGCGGCGTCCCAAGCACGCTGCGCCTCATCGAACACGATCACTCGCTCATGTGGGGCTGCTTCGCGATGCAAATTGTCCTTCAGAAATCCCATCAAAGGCTGAATGGCCGACTCGGTTTCTTGCTTCGCAACACGCATGTTGCGGCCCTGTTGACGTGCGTCGCGTTCTAGGGCTGCACGCATCACGAATATCAGAGGAAAGTTGCCGGTTAAAAACGCCGTGGGGTCTCCTGAAGAAAAGACGGCATCGAGCCCGCAGAGGGTTTTCCCCGCGCCGGGAATTCCGGTTACGAATAATACTATGTGCTGGCTACGTTGTTTTGCATCAGCAATCGCTGCGGCAATCGCCTTTTGCGTGCGTGAGAGGTTCACGACATCGGCCCTAGCCGATCGTAATTCCATTATCGCGTGGCGGGAATACAGCAAGCGAGCAGCGTCCACGATCGTCGGTACTGGGCGATAGGGGGCTACCTCCCAGCTTTCCGGGATGATTGAACACTGCGACATACTGGCCTGGCGATGAATCCGTGTTACCAGATCACCCAGTGTCATTTTGTTCGCGGTGAATACGTGTGGCGATACGCCGTGCCAGAGCAATGGCCAATCGATTGATTTGATCGGCGCTTCTGAGGCAATGAGGATCGGAATGATCGGCTGGTCACGCGATCCAGAGTGAAAATCCTGTAGGTCCAGCGCATAATCTTCGACCTGTCTTCGGTCAGCGTCCGAAAGTGAACCACGCATCTTGAATTCGAGCACGAACACTGCGGCGTTTGTTACTAGGATCGTGTCGATACGACGTCCAAGTCGTAGTAACGGGTACTCCAGAAGGAGCTGCCCTTCGATGTCAAAAGCCCCAAATGCATATTTCAGGATATCAATTTGTTCTTGCCATGCGAGAATTTGCTCCACATGGTTGACTGTATGGGTTTCAATCAGTCGTGTGGACAACTGACCCAGGATGCCAACGGCTGGAACGGATCGAAATTCATGGATCGCTCCCGACCACCATGCATACATGCCGAAATTATTCCGATGATGTCGACGTTTGATACCAGGCCCGGCTTAACAGCGCCAGGCTGTAAAGGCCTTGCGTCGCATCGCCACAGTCCGAAGAACTCCCGCGTTCCCCGTTCCCTCCATCTTCCTCCGCGCGAACCAATTCTCGCACGGAGCCGGCCGCAAGCGGCCTTAGCGGAGGACGCAGTGTTCTCGGAGGACGATGTTGCTCCGCTGGTACTACATGATGAAGCGTCGCAGGCCATCTACCAGCCTTGGTTCGTTGAAATTCAGCAGCAGGCCGACAC
Organism: uncultured Alphaproteobacteria bacterium; assembly: GCA_963771475.1. Classification (GTDB taxonomy): domain Bacteria; phylum Pseudomonadota; class Alphaproteobacteria; order Acetobacterales; family Acetobacteraceae; genus Rhodopila. Next base: position 507,686 of record CAVYTN010000007.1, read on the forward strand.
GCAGGTCGCCCATGCGCAGATAGGTGCGAAGCGGTGCTTCATGCGGCGGCACGATGGCACCGGCGGCTTTTGCTTCGGCGATCACGGCCTGATCCACGATGATATCTGCGCGGAAGCGGTCACCGAGCTCCTGCCCCCGATACATCACCGGCACCAGGACTTGCCGGACGAAAGGACGCCGGCGCTATGAAGCTCGAAGCACAGGCACCGTACATATACGGAATCCAACAATCCCGGCCCCACATGCCGATGCACGGCAATCGCCAACCCAATCACCTGTTCGGTCAGACGCTGCGCCATCAACACAGCACCGACTCCCGTGTTCACTGTGATCTCGTGCTTTCTCCGTGCGAGAGATTAACCACGTGTAAACGCGGACTGTGATTGTTGGGGGCATGCCATGCGGTGAAGCGCGGGTGGCCGAAATCGCCGCTCCCAGGGCAGCCTGCTATACTCCGGACATGCAGAGACCCCTCACCATCCTCTACTTCGCCTGGCTCCGCGAGCAGATCGGCACATCCAGTCAAACCCTCCCACTGCCGGAGGGTGTCACCACCGTCGCCACCCTGATGCGCCACCTCTCGGAAACCTCCCAAGCCCACGCCGCCGCCTTCGCCCCCGACCGCAAGGTCCGCTGCGCCGTGAACCAGGAATTTGCCAGCCCCGAGACCCCGGTCCACCCCGGCGACGAGATCGGCTTCTTCCCCCCGTCACCGGCGGCTAACCCGCTTGCAGGCCCCCGCGCCCCGGTGCATCGTCCCCGCAAAACACCGGAGGACGTCCCATGGCCTACGAGACCATCGAGGTTAAGCCGGTCACCGCCACCATCGGCGCCGAGATCTCCGGCATCGATCTCAAGCGCCCGCTCGGCAACCAGCAGTTCCAGGAGGTGCACGACGCGCTGATGGCGCATCAGGTGCTGTTCTTCCGCGACCAGAAGCTGACGCTCGATCAGCACAAGGCGTTCGGCCGGCTGTTCGGCGAACTGCACATCCATCCCAACACGCCCGGCCCCGAGGGGCATCCGGAGATCCTGCCGATCCACGCCGACGCGAACTCCAAGCGCATCTCCGGCGAGCGCTGGCACTCCGACGTGTCCTGCGATCCGGAGCCGCCGATGGGCTCGATCCTGAACCTCAAGACCATGCCGCCGATCGGCGGCGACACGATCTTCGCCAGCATGTACGCGGCCTATGACGCGCTGTCGGCGCCGATGAAGACGTTCCTGTCCGGCCTGACCGCGATCCATGACGGCTCGCCGAACTACACGCGCACCAACCGGCTGATCGGCGCCGAAGGCCCGAAGACCTTCCCGCGCGCCGAACATCCGGTGATCCGCACGCATCCGGTCACCGGACGGCAGGCGATCTTCGTCAATCCGGTGTTCACGCATTCGATCAAGGACGTGCCGGAGGCCGAGAGCAAGGCGATCCTCGACTTCCTCTACGAGCATTGCGGCCGGCCGCACTGGCAGGTGCGCTTCCGCTGGCAGCCGGACTCGGTCGCGTTCTGGGACAATCGCTGCGTGCAGCACATCGCGATGTGGGACTACTTCCCGCAGGTGCGGTCCGGCTACCGCGTGACGGTGAAGGGCGACAAGCCGTTCTACCGGCCGAACTGAAGCTGGGGCCACCACCTGCGCGCTCATGCCAGCGGCCCGAACTCTTCGCTCAGTTTCGAGGCGGACGGGCCGCTGGCATCGTCTTGATCCGCGCACAGCCCCCGCATCGACCCTGCGCAGACCGGTCGGTCGGGCTGCCGGTATCAGGCCCGCCCGCGCGTCACCAGACGGCCCGCCCGCGCCTCGGTCGCGCCGTCTCCGAACACGTAGGCCGACTGGCCGTTGATCCAGGTCTCCAGGATGCCGATCGACGGCCGGATCGGCGCGTCATAGGTCGCGACGTCCGCCACCGTCTCGGGATCGAACAGCACGAGGTCGGCATAGGCGCCCTCCCGGATCACGCCGCGATCGACCATCCCGTACACGCTCGCGGTGTGGCCGGTCATCTTGCGCACCGCCTCTTCCAGGCTGAACAGTTGCAGGTCGCGGGCGTAATGCCCCAGCACGCGGGGGAACGTCCCCCAGAGGCGCGGGTGCGGGTAGGTGTCGTGCGGCAAACCGTCGCTGCCGATCATGGACAGGCGGTGTGCCATGATGCGCTGCACATCGGTCTCGTTCATCTGGAACTTGATCGCCCCGGCCGGCACCAGCCGCTGCGCTGCCGTCCGACGGTCGACACCCCAAGCCTGGCGATATCGTCCAGCATCTTGCCGGCCATTTTCGGGTGCGGCACCGACCATGTGATCTGTTCCGGCACGTCCTGGCGCAACCGGTCCGGCATCAGCACCGTCGACCCCGCGGCATAGGGGTAGACGTCGAACTCCACCTTCTGGTTCATCGCCGCCGCCTCGATGGCGGCCAACGTCTCCGTGCTGCGGCCGAAATTCTCCGGCATCGAGCATTTGTGGTGGCTGATCACCACCGGCGAGCCGGTGTCGCGGCCGATCTTCAGCGTCTCCTCGATCGATTGCAGCACGTGGTCGGCCTCGTCGCGCATATGCGTGACGTAGATGCCGCCGACCGCCCGCAGCGCTTCGGCCACCGCGATCACCTCATCGGTCGGGGCCATCATGTTGGGCGGGTAATAGAGGCCGGTGGAGAAGCCCGACGCACCCTGCTCCAGCGCCTCTTTCAGGCGGGCCTGCATGTGCGCGGCCTCCTTGTCGGTGGCGGCGCGCTGGGTGTCGCCGTCCATCGCCTCGACGCGCAGCGACATGTGGCCGATCAGCGCGTAGGTGTTGACCGGCGACGGGTCGCGGGCCAGGCGGTCGGCGTATTCGCCGAAGCTGCCGAAGGTCCACCAGCTTTCGTCGCCCAGCAGATCGAGCGGCGGCACCGGGCGCTTCGTCATGCGCACGGGCGACAGGGAGATACCGCAGTTGCCGACGACCACCGTCGTCACCCCCTGCGACATCTTGCACAGCATGCATTCCGGCCCGCACAGCACCGCTCGGTCGTCATGGGTGTGAGCATCGATGAACCCCGGGGCGAGCGCCTTGCCGTCGGCGTCGACGTCCCGATCGGCCTCCCACGGCCCCAGATCGCCCACGGCGACAATGCGATCCCCGGTCACGGCCACATCAGCCGGTGAAGCGCGGACTGCCCAGACCGTCGAAAATCGTCGCATTCCGGATAATGAGGTCGCAGCGCAGAGGCATCGTCTTGTCCTGTCGATCATGAGGGTGGCATGAGCGGCCGGACCATATGCCGGAAGCGCCGCCATGACCATCGCCGAACTCTGCCTGCCGCTGATGCTGTTCCTGATCATCGCCTCCATCGCGCCGGCGAAGCTGGACGGCCGCCGGGAATACGACAATGCCAACCCCCGCGATCCCGGCTTCTACCGGCCGGGGTTGCGCGCGAGGGCCCAGGGAGCACATCAGAACGGGTACGAGGCGTTTCCGTTCTTCGCCGCGGCGGTGATCCTGGCGGAGATGCACGGCGCGGCGCAGGGCACGGTGAATGCCCTGGCACTGGCGTTCCTGGCATGCCGGATCCTGTATGTCCTGATGTATCTCGGCAACCGTCCGAGCCTGCGGTCACTGGTGTGGGCACTGGCGATGGCATGCAATCTGGCACTGTTCTTCACGCCAGTCTGGGCAGGGCGGTAAATTGCGGCGGCAGCCGTCGCGGCAACTTGTTACGGTGCGCGGCTACCGCCGAGACGGCTACGCCGCCATCCGCAGCGGACGACCCACGGCGGATCATATCCGCCGTTTTCTCCGCGATCATGATCGTCGGTGCGTTGGTGTTGCCCGAAGCCACCGTCGGCATGATCGAGGCATCCACCACGCGCAACCCGCTGATGCCATAGACCCGCAGCTCCGGATCGACGACCGCCATCGGATCGACGCCCATCTTGCAGGTGCTGGTCGGGTGGAACACGGTGCCGCCGTTGCGGCGGGCAAAGTCGAGCAGCTCATCGTCCGACTGAATGCCCGGCCCCGGCAGATACTCGCTCTCAATGAAATGCTGCAACGCCGGCCGCGCCAAAATCGCTCGGCACAGCTTCAGTCCCGCGACGATGACGCGCTGGTCCTCCGGCGCGGTCAGGTAGTTCGGGATCATCGCCGGGGCCTCGGTTCGGGTCGGACGATTTCAGCCTGATCTCGCCACGGCTGTCGGGGCGGAGCTGATAGGCGATCATGGTGAACCCTGACCATTTATGCAGCCCGTCCTGCGGCCGGTCGGCGCTGAACGGCGACATCGAGCATTTGATGTCGGGCGAAGCCAGTTCGGGCCGCGTGCGCGCGAACAGCGCGGCCGGCGCGGTCGCCATCGTCAGGGCACCGGTGTGGAACATAAAGTACTGAAGCCCCGCCTTGATCTTTCCGATCGGGCTGTTGACCACGTCATTGACGGTGACGGGGAACTTCGACCGCAGCTTGATTGGTGCCGAGTAATGATCCTGCAGGCTCTGTCCGACGCCCTTCAGGTCCTTCACCACCGCGATCCCATGCGCGGCCAGCGCCTCGGCGGGGCCGACGCCCGACAGCATCAGCAGATGCGGCGAGCCGATGGCGCCGCTGCACAGGATCACTTCCTTCGCCGCGCGCACCGTCTGCTGCGTGCCGTTCTGGCTGAACGACGACACCGGTCGCCCGTGTGCCCTCGAAGGTGATCCGCTCCGACAGCGCATGGGTGATGACGCGCAGATTGGGCCGCTTCATCGCAGGACGCAGATAGCCGACAGCGGTCGAGCAGCGCTTGCCGTTTCGGGTCGTGGTCTGGTGGTAGCCGACACCTTCCTGCACGGCGCCGTTGAAGTCGGCATTGTAGGGCAGGCCGACCTCCTGTGCGGATTCGATGAAGGCCTTGCTGATCGGGTCCGTCGGCGGAAAGTCGGACACGGTGACCGGCCCACCGGTGGAATGATAATCGTCGGCGCCGCGGGTCTGATGAAAAGCGCGCTTGAAGTAGGGCAGGCAGTCGTCATAGGACCAGCCGGTGTTGCCGAGCTGGCGCCAGTGGTCGAAGTCTTCTTTCTGGCCGCGGATGTAGACCATGCCGTTGATCGAACTCGATCCGCCCAGCACCTTGCCGCGTGGCCAGAAGATCCTGCGGCCAGCGGCGCCGGCGTCCGGTTCGGTCTCGAAACACCAGTTGACGCTGCGGTCGGCGAAGGTCTTGCCGAAACCGAGCGGGATGTGGATCCACATGTTGGTGTCGGGACCGCCGGCCTCCAGCAGCACGACCTTGGTGTTCGGGTCCTCGCTGAGCCGCGCGGCCATCACGCAGCCGGCCGACCCGGCGCCGACGATCACATAGTCCGCTTCAATGGTTTGCATGGTGATTTCCCCCCGTTTGCCGGGGAGTCTATCGGCGCCAGCCGCATTGTTCCAGAGCCGTGCGCATATGCGGCGGCGGTTCGGCAGTGGCATCGACCGGGGGATCGAGCGACAGGTGGATGGAACGGGCCAGCAAATGCAGTCCGGTGGCGGGGCGGCCGCCGTATTGGGTGTCCCCAAGGATCGGTGCCCCGAGCGTGGCGGCGTGGACGCGGACCTGGTGGGTGCGGCCGGTGCGGGGGCGGACCTCGATCCAGGTCAGGCGGTCGGACCGGCCGAGGACCCCCCAGTCGCTGACGGCGGACTGGCCTTTGGGGTCGACGACGATCCGCCAACCATTGGGGGTGGAGACGCGCAGCAGCGGGGCTTCGATTGTGCCTGCTTCACCCACGATGGTGCCGTCGAGGATCGCCCAGTAGATTTTGCGCGCCTGGCCTGTGGCGAAGGCCTGCTGGGCGGTCAGGAGTGCGGTCTTGCGCAACGCAACGACGAGGCAGCCCGCGGTGTCGGCGTCGAGGCGGTGAGCCAGCCAGGGTCCGTCCTTACGGCGAGAGAGGCTAGGGAACACGTCCTCCACAGACGGACCGCCCGCCGGACCAGGATGCACGGCCAACCCGGCCGGCTTGTCCAGCACGACGAAACGCGGGTCGCGGAACAATTCCCTCATGCCTGGAACACCTTGCATCGCCTCCTGAACAGGACGAAATCCGTTCCAAATGTGTGTAACAACGATAACCAGGTCATGCGTCGGGCGAGGAACCTCCGGACGACCGCCTTCCAAGGATCTTTCCAGATGCGTTGTTTCTTATGCCGAATTTGCGGACAAGACAAAGGTGTCAGTTTCACCGCTCGGGAGATGATGTTCGGCCGCCGCGACCGGTTCGACTATTGGGAATGTGCGGCCTGCGGTTGCGTACAGATCATGGAATTCCCGGCAAACATCTCTGACCTTTACCCGGAAAATTACTATTCGTTCCAGGTGCCGGCAATGTCGCCTCAGCCCGGCAACTCGCCCCTCAGAAACCTGGTCAGTGTCATCAAACGCCGTTTGGTGCGGATCGGGGGGATCCGAAAGCTGTTCCTCCAGTCTGCATCGACGCGACGGTTCCTTCGTACACGGCCCGTGGCGGCGCAGTATCTTAGCCGTGTGCCAGACCCGGCCACGCGAATTCTGGACGTGGGCTGCGGTACCGGCGAACTGCTCCGATCGCTCGATGTGCTACATTATCGAAATATCACGGGCATCGACCCGTTCATCGGCCAGGACATTTACCTGCGCGGTCGCCTACTCGTCAGAAAGATGAACCTGAGCGAGCTGAACGGCCAGTTTGACGTCATTTCCTTGCACCACGTGCTTGAGCATATTGAAAATCAAGTTGACATCCTGAAGAACGTGAAACGCCTGCTGGCCCCAGACGGGATGGTTATCATCCGCATCCCGGTTGCCGGAACCGCTGCCTGGAAACAGTACCGTCAGGATTGGGTCCAGTTGGATCCGCCACGGCACTTTTTTCTGCATACGGATCGCAGCTTCAGGCTGTTGGTCGCGGCAGCAGAGCTGATGGTCGAGACGATTGATTATGACTCTACGGGGTTACAATTCTGGGGGTCTGAACTCTACTTGCGTGACACGCCCTTGATCGCAGCCGATGGGCGGACGACGCCGGCTGGACGATATATTCAGCGAGGCGGAGCTGGCGGCGTTCGAGCGGCGGGCCACGGAGTTGAACGCAGCGCATGACGGTGATCAGATCATCGCGATACTTCGTGCGCCGCGGCCAGCCTAGAGCAGGATGACATCGCTTTCGCTCAGCCATCCTGCTCTAAGTATTTGTTTGATCGCGTGATTCAGACCTCCGGCGATTCCGCCTCCGGTCATCACGCTGTTTGTTTGATCGCGTGATTTAGACCTCCGGCGATTCCGCCTATGGTCATCACGCTCTAAAGGCGTGGAAGTCAGAAACCCGAGGAACCACCATGAAGATCGCCCGCATCGAGACCTTCCTGTTCGACCCCGGCACCGCCAAGAACCTGCTGTTCTGCCGCGTCGAGACCGACGAGCGGCCATCCATGGCTGGGGCGAGGCCTACGTCACCCCCGGCAAGGAACCGGTCATCGAGCACCTGCTGCGCGACCTCGCAAAATACATGATCGGCCGCGACGCCGTCAGCATCCGCCACACCGCCCAGGTGGTGTTCGAGGATTTCGCCATGCGCCGCACCTCGCTCGACCTGATGTCGGCCTGGAGCGCGATCGAGATCGCGCTGTGGGACATCGTCGCCAAGGACGCCGGCCAGCCGCTGTACAACATCCTCGGCGGCGCCTTCCCGCGAACGGGTCAAGGTCTATGCCAACGGCTGGTCCAGCGGCACCGACAGTCGATCGAGAAAACGTCGAGCGCGCCCTGACGGTGAAGGAGCAGGGCTACACCGCGCTGAAGTGGGACCCGTTCCCCGGCCCGTGGCGCAGCTTCATCCACCGCGAGGACGAAGACCACGTCGTCCGCTACGTCCGCCTGATGCGCGAGGCGCTCGGCCCCGACTTCACGCTTGCTGGTGGAGGTGCATCGCCGCCTGGCGCCGATGCATGCCATCCGTATCGGCCAGCGGCATCGCGCGAGTACGAGATCGGCTGGTACGAGGAACCTTGCCTGTGCGACAACATCGAACTGGTCGCCGAGGTGCGGCGCGCGCTGCCGGCATGCCGATCGTGACCGGCGAGGCGATCTACTCGAAGGAAGGCTTCGCCCAGGCCCTGGCCGCGCGGGCGGCGGACATCATCAACCCCGATATCTGCAACTGCGGCGGCATCTCCGCCATGCTGGACATCGCGGCGATGGCGCAGCCGCACGCGGTGGCGATTTCGCCGCACAACTACAATTCGACGCTGGTCGGGCTCGCGGCGACGGTGCAGCTTTCGGCGATGATCCCGAATTTCTGGATCGCCGAGTGCTTCGTCAACCTGAAGCCCGCCTGCGACGAGATCGCGGTCACGCCGCTGACCGTGGACGGACAGCTTCGTCGACCTGCCGACCGCGCCGGGCATCGGCATCGACCTGGACGTCGAGCGGCTGCGGCCAAGCCGTATCGCGACATGGGCACACGGATGGGCAAGGGGCTGCGGTCCTACACCGAGGAGTTCCCGACGCAAGCACTACACCGTCGCCGCGACCCGAACGGGATACTGACGGGCCAGGCGGCGAGACATTCGGGGAGACAATTGGGGAGACAATTGGGGAGGCAATAAGCCCCGGTTCCCCATCGGGAGCAAATATTGTATCCCCCCGCGCCGAACCACGATCCAGACGTTTCAGGCACCCAGATGGCAGGCCATTCCCAGTTCAAGAACATCATGCACCGCAAGGGCGCGCAGGACGCCCGCCGCGCGCGTCAGTTCGCCAAGATCATCCGCGAAATCACCGTTGCCGCCCGCACCGGCAATCCCGATCCCGCCGCCAACCCTCGCCTGCGCGCGGCGATGACCGCCGCCCGCCAGGCCAATCTGTCGAAGGACACGATCGACCGCGCCATCAAAAAGGCCAGCGGCAAGGAAAAGAGCGACGACTTTTTCGAGGTCCGCTACGAAGGCTACGGTCCCGGCGGCGTCGCCGTGATCGTCGAGGCCCTGACGGACAACCGCAACCGCACCGCCTCCGACGTCCGCTCGGCCTTCGCCAAGCATGGCGGCGCGCTGGGGGAGACGAACTCGGTCAGCTTCCAGTTCAACCGGGTCGGAGCGATCGTGTATCCGAAGGCTGCGGCCTCGGATGACGACATGCTGGCCGCGGCCATCGATGTCGGCGCCGACGATGCCGAGAGCGATGACGACTTCCACTACGTCACGTGCGGCATCGAAACCTTCTTCGCCGTCCGGGACGCAATGGAAGCCAAGTTCGGCCCACCCGAGGCCGCGCGGATCGAATGGCAGGCAAACGCCGAGGTGCCGGTCGACGCGGACACCGAAACCAGCCTGAACAAGCTGATCGACGCGCTGGAAGAAAGCGACGACGTGCAGGCGACGTTCACCAACGCGGCGGGGTGATCGGGCTGGCAGCGGAGTCGTCCGCGAGGGATTCACGGGCCGCCCCGCGGGCGCGACGCATCGCAGTCGTTGCCTTGGCACGCAGGAACGATGGATCACGCCCGCTATTTGCGGAAAACTGGCAAGCAAACCCTGGAAGGGAACCTCGACCGCAGCTTTGAGATACCGGTGAGCGGACGCTTCGGCGGATGGGTGTTCGTCAGAGCTTAGGTTCGGTCTCCAGCGCGTAGGGTACGGTCACGCAGGGAGCTTGTGGCTCCGGGGCAAAAGGCCGCCGATCGTATTGAGTTAAAAATTGTCCTCCTCCCGAATTTGACGGCATTCGCAAACATTAATAGTATTCATGATATGTCGGAGACTCCCGAGTGATCATCGTCTTTCGGGTGGCTCCGAGGCAAACAACACCGACCGTGTTGAGTCAAAAATTGTCTTCTTCCCGAATTCGATGGTATCTGTAACCATTGATAGCACTAATAGCACGTCGCGGACTCTCGAGCGACCATCGCCATGCAGAATTTGAGACTGATCCGCAGGGAGCTTGTGGTTCCGGGGCAAAAGGCCGCGGACCGCACTGAATTAAAAAATTGCTCTCCTCCCGAAATTGATGGTATTCGTAAACATCAGTGGCATTAATGATATGTCGAGAGGCTCCCGAGTGACCAACGTCTCGCAGAATTTGAGATTGCTTGCCTGGGGCATAGGCGTGCTCATCGTCTCGGCGCTTGCGTCTGCCGGAGCGCGGGCGCAGACCTTCAATTCCAGCTTTACGCAATCCGGGGATGCTCGAGACAGCCTCAGCCGCCTTCAGCCTGACGAACGGCACGCTGACGCTCGTCCTGACGAATACGTCAACCTTCAGCAATTATACCAATGGAGACGTTTTGAGCGGCGTCTTCTTTGCCATTGCAGGCGATCCGATCCTGACGCCGATCGACGCGGTCGCTTCGGCGCCGACCACCTGTCCCATTGGAAGCGGCAATACCAACTGTGTTGCAAAAGGCAGCGTCGGCCAGAACTACGCCTACGCCTTTTCGACGTCCGGCTTCAAGCGGGCTCCGCGATCTCTACGTCTGGCGCCTATGGTGTTGGTGCGCCTGGATTCAGCTCCCTGACGCCAAACTTCGGCGCGGGTCTTCCGTCGTTCAAACCGGGCACTAGACATCAGACTGGACAGGGTCTGAGGTTCAGCATCGTGGGATCTAATTTCAGCCAGAGCAGCAGTGCGAAAGGCCCGTTCGTTCAGAACTCCGTTACCTTCACCTGGAGCGTGCCCACCGGGGTGACATCGCTGTCCATCAGCAACGTCATAATCGCCTATGGCACGGCGCCCGACGGATCACAACACAGCAGTCGCAGCCCCAGAGCCGTCCACCCTGGCAATCCTGGGGACCGCTGTCTTCGGGGTGGCGGGACTCCGGCGCCGGCGGCGGGGTTACGCCGGAGGAATGGCCAGCTTGGCTGCCTGAATAACGTTTCGTTCGTGGAAATCGTCTGTCGGCCTGCCTGACGACCGGGGTGGCCTGAATCTCTTCGGTCAGGAATGGCCCGATGGGCGGGTTCTGTGACGGCTGGCGCCAGATCAGGACGACACCAGCGCCCGCGCGTCTTGAAACGAGGCAGAAAGGTCTGGCTGCCGGTATGACACGCGCAGCTTCACCTGCCCTCCATCAACGCCCGCACCGCCTGTAAATCCCGGACGAACGCTGCGTATTCCCGCTTCTTCGCCGCCTCATCCGGCAAACGCAGCAGATAGGACGGATGCACCGTCACGAACGCCATCTGCCCGTCCGGCAGCGTCAACGTCCGTCCCCGCTCGCGGGAGATCGTGACGGCTCGGCCCATCACCGCCCGCGCGGCCGATCCGCCCATCAGCACCAGCAGCTTCGGCCGCACCACCTCCCGCTCCAGCCCCAGCCAGAATTTGCAGGCCTGGATTTCGGGGACTTCGGGAGTCTGGTGGATGCGCCGTTTGCCGCGCGGGGTGAATTTGAAGTGCTTCACCGCGTTCGTCACATACACCGTCCGCCGGTCGATCCCCGCCTCTTCCAGCGCGCGGTCCATCATCTGACCGGCGGGGCCGACGAAGGGGCGCCCGATCACGTCCTCCTGATCGCCGGGCTGTTCGCCGACGAACATCACCGCCGCGCCCGCGCGGTCCCTCGCCGAACACGGTCTGCGTGGCGGCGGCGTACAGCGGGCAGCGCTCGCAGGTCAGGGCCTCCCGCGCCGCTCCGGTCAGCGCCGGGTCGGGGGCGGCTTCGATGACGACGGGACCGATCGGTGCAATGTCGGGGGAGCGGGGGCGTTCGTCCAACGCCTCGGCTTCAGGCACCGAGACGCCGGATTGCGCATCCGCCATCAGGTCGGCCCCGTACTGGTCCCACCAGGCGCCGAGCGTCGCGTCATCGGCGATTGACCGCACGCCGGCACCAAACCGCAGGTCGTTGCCGGTCCCAGTGTGCCGCCCCGTCCGGCGTGACGATCGACCATCGCAGGTCGGGAAATCGCCGCGCGATCAGTTGGGCGTTGGCCGGCAGCACGAAATGCAGCGGCGCGAACCAGCCCAGATACCGTGTCCCGCCGGTTTCCTCGATCGGCAAATAGCGCAGGTTGGTCCGCATCCGGTGCGCCTCGGCCCGTACCGACAAGGCCAGCCGCCGAGCCAGCGCGAGGTCCGGGTCGGTTGCGTCCTCCATGATCCGCTCGCCCGCGTGGGCACGCCAGACCAGGCTGTACAGCAGCCCGAACCGCTCCGGTTCCCGTGCCTGGATCGCGGCAGCGGCCAGTCCGACCAAGGCACGCGGCAGGGAGAACCCGCCTGAGGCCGCGGAGACCGCGTCGCTGTCACCCCCGACCGACCAGGTGACCTCCGCCGGTTCGATGCCGGCCAAAGCGAGATGCCGAGCGGCCTGCCGCCAGCCGTCCCAATCGGTCTCATGCAAAAGGGCGATATGTGGCATACGGTTCGGACAACTCCCTATCGAGCCATGTCGGGTAAGGTGGTTGCTCATCCCGACCTCGTATCCGATCGCAGAGGAGCGACTGAGTGGCGAAGCGGCCACAATCCGTCGCGTGAATCGGATACTTAGAACAAAACCGACGTATCGCCCGATTTCGATGGGGCGATACCAGCCACAGGAAGCGACGAAACACTCATGCGAGCGATGTGGCAATCGGCCTGGACGCTGCTGGCGGGGGCGAATTTCCTCTGGGCGGTGAATGTCATCCTGGCCCGCGGCATTTCGGGTGAGGTGCCGCCGATCACGCTCGCCTGGGTGCGCTGGACCGGGGCGTTCCTGTTCGCGCTGCCGTTTGCCTGGGGGCGTCTGAAGCAGGATTGGCCGGTGATGCGGCGGCAATGGCCGATCATGCTGCTGCTCGCCGCGACTGGCATCGCCTCTTATAATACGATGTCCTATATCGGGCTGACCACCACGACGGCGTTGAACGTCCTGCTGCTGCAATCTGCCGCGCCGCTGATCATCATCGTCTGGGCCTATCTGATCTTCCGCGAGGTGCCGACGCTGCGCCAGGCGGCGGGCGTGCTGGTGTCGCTGGCGGGTGTGGCGGCGATTGCCGCGCACGGATCGCTGCAGGCGCTGGCCAGCCTCACGATCAACCGCGGCGATCTCTGGGTAATCGCAGCGATCGCCACCTATGCCGTCTACTGCGTCATGGCGCGCAAGCGGCCGAAGGTGAATCCGCTCGCCTTCCTGGTCGCGGCGATGGGCATCGGATCGGTGCAGATGCTGCCTTTTGCCGCCTGGGAGTGGACGCAGGGCGCCTCCATCCATGGCGGGTGGCCGGTTTATCTGGCGATGGTCTACATCGCTATCCTGCCGTCTTTCGTCGCCTATCTGCTGTTCAACCGGGGCCTGGAACTGGCGGGTCCCGGTCCGGCCGGGCAGTCGATGCACCTGATGCCGCTGTTCGGCAGCGTGCTGGCGGTCCTGGTGCTGCATGAGCGGTTTCAACCCTACCACGCTGCCGGGATCGCCCTGATCGCCGCGGGCATCCTGCTCGCCTCCCTGACCCGTCTGCCGGCACCACGGCTGCTGCGAGCCTCCAACCAAACGTGAAACCCACCCCCACCCCTGCGCGCTAAACCCGTCAGAGTGCGATCGTCTGAGGTTGAGGCGCTGGTGCGCGGCAACCTCAGACGTGAATCGCCCTCCATGATTGGGTCTCAACCCATCATGCTCTGGTGGTGTGAGGGATGCGGATGCGACGGACGGTCCTGACGCTGGCAGCCGGCGTGCTGGTGGCCTTTTTTGTGTTTCGCGCCGCGCGTGCCACTGACGCGCCGGCGGTGCAGCAAGTGCCCCCGAATACGGCCGAGGCGATCCTGGGACGCACGGTCATCGACGCCAACGGCAAGTCGATCGGGCGCTTGATCGACGTGCTGGTGGACGCAAACGGCCAGCCGGAAGCGGCGGTGATCGAGTTCGGCGGCTTCATGGGCGTGGGCAATCGCAAGGTCGCGGTGCATTGGAGCACGCTGCGATTCAACCCCGGCGATGGCAAGCGCGGCATCCTGCTGGAGATGACCCCAGACCAGATCAAGGACGCACCGGAATACCGCAGCCCTGACAAGCCTGCGCCGGTGGTCACGCCGGCCGCCCCTGCGCAATCGAAGCCACCCGAGACAACGGGCACGGAAGCCGCCCCCAGCACACCGGCTCCCGCCGCAACGGCCCCCGCCACTGAAGCACCTGGCGCAACGGCCCCCGGCACACCGGCTCCCGCCGCAACAGCGCCCGGCACACCAACTCCCGGCGCACCAGCTCCCGCCGCAACAGCCCCCGGCACCCAACCCCCGGACACGGGCCATGCCGACACGGCACCACCGGCCGGGGCCCAGCCGGACACTGCACCGCCGGCTGCTTCCCACACGGACACAGCGCACCCAGCGGAAGCGACGGGCGGGGCCAACCCGTAAATGGCATTCCTGGGCTGGCAGCGAACGGAGCGCAGCACGCATCGCGCGCTCGACCTGGTCAATTTCTTCCTCGCCGATGCGCAAACCGGCTTCGGGCCGTTCGTCTCGGTCTATCTGACGACGCATAAATGGACGCAGGTGGATATCGGGTTCGTGCTGACGCTGGGGACGATCACCTCACTGGTCAGCCAGTTGCCGGCCGGGTTTCTGGTGGATGCGGCACGCAACAAGCGCCTGGCGGCGAGCTGGGCGCTCTGCGGCATCATCGCGGCGGCGTTGCTGCTGGCGGTTTTCCCGGATCGGTTGCCGGTGGCGCTGGCGCAGATGCTGCACGGTGTGGCGAGCTGCGTCATCACGCCGGCGATCGCCGCCATCAGCCTGCGCATGGCGGGCCACGGGCACCTGGGTGAGCGGCTGGGTCGCAACGCCCGCTTCGCCTCGATCGGCAATGGTCTTTCCGCGGCGGTGATGGGGGCGACCGGCGCGTATCTGGCACCGCATTTCGTCTTTCTGCTGACGGCTGCGCTGTGCGTGCCGGCGCTGGTCGCGCTCTGGGGAATTGGTCCGGGTGTGTTTGCCCGCCGACAGACGACCAGCCCGGTGATGGACTGGGCGGGGCTCAGGCGGTTGCTGACCGACCGGCGGCTGCTGGTGTTCTGGCTCTGTGTCATGCTGTTCCACCTGTCGAACGCGGCGATGCTGCCGCTGGCCGGATCGGCGGTGACGATGCGCGCCGGAAATTACGCCAGCCTGATCATCGCCGCCTGCATCGTCGTGCCGCAGGTGATCGTGGCCTGGCTGTCGCCGTGGGTCGGCCGCGTCGCCGGCATAGCGGGGCGTCGGCGCATCCTCCTGCTGGGCTGGGCGGCGCTTCCGGTTCGCGGCGCGATGCTGGCGATCCTGCCGGGCGCGTGGCCGCTGGTTGCGGGGCAGGCGGTCAGCGGCCTGAGTGCGGCAGTGTTCGGCGTGGCGCTGCCGCTTCTGGCGGCGGACCTCACGCTGGGCACGTCGCATTTCAACCTGTGCATGGCGATCCTGGGCCTAGCGATGTTCGTCGGTGCCGCCATCAGCACGACCATGGCGGGCGAGGTCGCGGACACGGTCGGCATGCACGCCGCCTTCCTTCGTGCTGGCGGCGATCGGCGCCGTCGGCTGGCTGGTGATCTGGCGCATGATGCCAGAGACGCGGCCTGCCGAGGCCAGCGCCGGTTGACAGCCCGGCCCGTGGATCATTGCCCATGGATCATTGCCCATGGATCATTGCCAGTGGATCATCGCCAGTGGATCATCGCCGGCCGCCATCAGGCCGCAGGCGCTATTTCGCCAGAATCCGCGCCAGCTCCAGCAATCCCGTGTCAATCGGCTTGACCCGTCCGACCACATCCGTCAGCGGCGTGCGTGTCACTTCGTTCTTCTGCAAGCCGACCAGCACGCCGGTGTCACCGTCGCTCAGCGCCTTGACGGCATTGACGCCTAACCGTGTCGCGAGGATCCGGTCGAACGCCGACGGCGGCGCGCCCCGCACCACATGGCCCAGCACTGTGGCTCGGAGTTCGAAGCCCGTCGTGGTCCTTTCGTTTGCAAAATAGGACAGGATTTTCGAGGCATTCTCCTTGACGCCCTCGGCGATCACGACGATCGCATGCGTCTTGCCGCGCTCATAGGCTGCGGTCAGGCGCTGCGCGACCTCTCCGGCCGGCACTTCAAGTTCCGGGATAGAAATGACCTCGGCGCCGCCGGCAAGTCCGGCCATCAGCGCCAGATAGCCGCAGTCCCGTCCCATCGTTTCAACCAGGAAGGCGCGGTTGTGCGACGATCCCGTGGTGCGCAGATGGTCGATCGCCTCCAGCGTCACGTTGATCGCCGTATCGCTGCCGATCGAGACATCCGTTCCCAGCAGATCGTTGTCGATCGTGGATGCGATGCCGACGACATGCACGCCCATCTGGCTGAGCATACAGGAGCCGGTCTGCGACCCGTTGCCGCCGATCACCACGACGCCGTCGATCCCTAGCTGAGCCAGGTTGCGCAGCGCCTTGGACCGCCCGCTCTCCTGCCGGAACTCGGCCGAACGGGCACTGCCCAGGAAGGTGCCGCCGACCTGGATGATGCCGCCCACGTCGCGCGCCGTCAGTTGGCGGAAATGGCCCTCCACCAGTCCCTGCCAGCCCTGGCGCACGCCATGGACCGTCATGCCCTGATCGAGCGCGCTGCGCGTGACAGCGCGGATCGCCGCGTTCATGCCAGGCGCGTCGCCGCCGCTCGTTAGGATCGCGATATGTTTCATGGCACCCGAGGTTGTTGACGCATGCCACCACAGTCCACCGCTCGGGGACGCCGGGGCAACAAAAATCCGGGTCTCCGGCTACGATCGAAGCGCGTCGAGATACCGGCCGACAACGGCCGCCTCATCCGTCGAGCAGGCCACATACCCGTCCGGTCGCACCAGCCAGATCCCGCCGGCATCGAATGGCGGCCGGACCTCGGGGTCCAGCACGTCTGCGAAACGCTCGCGCAGTTCGGCCAGCGCCGCTGTCGGCTGGGCGAACAGGGCAAAGCGCGGCACGCTGCCGGAGCCGATCGGCGTTTGTCCGGCGACCGGCATGACGCGCCCGCCCGGCTGCGGGCCGGACGCGGCACGCAGCCGATCACCGTTCAGCGGACTGTCGGGATAACCGATCGACACTTCGGTCATCGTGTCGGCCACGGCATCCCGGACCGGGGCGAGGCCCAGTATCAGATGGCCGGCAAAGTTGCGCAGGCCCTGCGCGATCGGGTTCTTCAGCGTGCCGATCCGGGTGATCCGATCGGCGGTATGCAGCACCGCATCGCCGACCTTGCTGCGTTCGGCGCTGTAGCTGTCCAGCAGCTTTTCAGTGCTGCGCCCCTGGATCGTCATAGCCAGCTTCCAGGCCAGGTTGAAGGCATCCTGCATGCCCGTGTTCATCCCCTGGCCACCGGCTGGGCTGTGGACATGCGCCGCATCGCCGGCCAGAAACGCCCGGCCGAAGCGATAGGTCGAGACCTTGCGGCCATTGATCCGGAAACCCGCGAGCCAGACCGGGTTCGAGGCGACAAGGCCCGATGGTCCACGCCGGTCCATGATCGCCTGCACCTCCGCCAGCGTCGGCGTGGGCGGATAGTCGGCTCCGGACGGGGGCAGATCGGCCAGCAGCCGGTAACGTCCCGGCATGATCGGGAAAATCACGAAGACGCCCTCATGATGCCAGTAGATCGAGATTTCCGAGTCAGGGACGGGATAGCCCTGCACATGCACGTCTGCGAGGATCCAGTCACTGTCCATCGTCTCCCCGGCAAAAGAGGCATCGAGGCTGTGGCGCACCGCGCTGTGCGCGCCGTCGCAGCCGATCAGCCACGCGGCTGACACACGCTCCTTCCGACCGTCGGCGTGACGCAGCACCGCATCGGTCCGATTATCTTTCATATCGAACGAGACCAGTTCGACGCTGCGCTCCACCGCCACGCCCTGGCTCGCCAGCCGCTCTTCCAGCAGGCGCTCGGTTTCCGATTGCGGCAGCATCAGCCCGAACGGATAGGGGCTTGCGACATGGCCCATCTCGATGCGGCCGACGACCTTGTCGCCGGCGATGAAATTGGCCGCATTCACCTTCATGCCGGCAGCGATGAACGGCGCCGCTCCGCCGCCACGGTCCAGCAGTTCCAGCGTCCGGCTCCAGATGACCAGGGCCTTGGACTTGTCGGTCCGTCGCGCCGCCTTGTCGACGATGCGAACCGGGACACCATAGCGGGTGAGTTCGGACGCCATGGTCATGCCGACCGGGCCGGCGCCGATGATCAGAGCTTGCAAGGTCACGTCTGCTCTCCCGTCAAAATGTCATGCCCGGAGCGGATCGTGTAACGGTTCGCGCCGCGATCATGGCCGCCGTCAGGTCTCGTCGCGCACAGGGCGCCGGCGGCAGGCGCCTGTGCCAGCAGCCAATCGGTGAACCGGTTCAGCGTCGGGTCCCGAGCAAGGCGCGCCTCGTATTGCAGCACGAAGAAGCGGCGCGTTGGACGCACCATTGTGTGTGCGATCGTCACCAATCCCCGCTCCAGGTCGGGCGGCAGAAGCGCGGCGATGGCGATGGCATAGCCGAGGCCGGCCGCAGCGGCCTCGATCGCCAGGCCGATGCTCTCGAAGCTGCCGCCATTGCGCACGGCCACGGCACTCAGCCCCGCATGGTTCAGCCAGCGCCGCCAGTCGTCCGGCCGCGGCCGAGCGTGCAGCAGCGGGACCATGGAAAAGTCAGGCGGGCCGTTGCCGGCCAGGGACGGCGCGCAGACCGGTACGGTGGCGATCGGCAGCAGCCTATGCGTCACCAGCCCCGATCGGGCGGCGGCGTCCGACACCGCGATCACCGCGTCGTAGCGCCCCGGCAGCAGGTCCAGCGGATTGAGGCTGCTGTGCAGATCGACCGCGAGGTCCGGATGCACCGCCAGCAGGCTTTGCCAGCGCGGCAGCAGGAAGCGTGAGGCGAAATAGCCGTAGACCCCCACCGACAGCGGCCGGTGGCGACGCATCCGGACGCCGCTCGCGGCTTCGGCGATACGGTCGAGGGCTTCACCGACGGATCGGGCCAGCGCCTCGCCGGCAGCGGTCAGTTCCAGGCCTGTCGCGCGTCGCAGGAACAGCGGTGTCTCCATCCGCTCCTCAAGCGCTCTGACGTGGCGGCTGACCGCGCCGGGCGTGACGGCGAGTTCGTCCGCCGCGCGGGTGAGGGAGCCGTGGCGGGCAGCGGCTTCAAAGGCGCGGATGGCATGCAGATTGGGCAGGCGGCGGCCGGGCATAGGCTTGAGTTTAAGTCAAAATGCACGGCGAAGTAATCGTTTGCGGCAGCGGTGAGTTCAATCCATCTGATGGGTCAACGGAGGATCGCCGCCATGAACGACATGATCGCTGTTCCGACCAGCCTCGCCACCCGCGCCGCGACGCGCCGCCGATCCGCGCATGTGGCGCCCGACTGCCGAGGCTTGAATTTCTTCGATCTCGATCGCGACCTGCGGGCCCTGCTGCCGCTTTACATGGACAAGGCGCTGCTGGCGCATCTGACCCCATATTTCCAGGAACTTGGCGGGTTGGGGGGCGGCCGGCTGGGTGAGCTGTCGGATGCTGCCGAACGTCATCCGCCGGAACTGCACGCCCGCGACCGTTTCGGCCGTGACGAGGAATGGGTCGAGTTCCACCCCGCCTATCGCGCGATGGAGGAGATCGCGTTCGGCCGCTTCGGCATGCACGCGATGACCCATCGGCCGGGCGTGCTGGGTTGGCAGCAGGCCATGCCGCCGCTGGCGAAATACCTGTTCCACTACCTGTTCGCACAGGCCGAGTTCGGGCTGCTGTGCCCGGTGAACCTGACCGACAGTTCCTCGGCGCTGGTGGACCGCTATGGCAGCGCCGAGATCAAGGCGCGGTATGTGGATCGGATGCGGTCGCAGGATCTTTCGCAGCTTTTCCGCTGCGCACAGTTCATGACCGAGAAGGCCGGCGGGTCTGATGTCGGCGCCGCCGATCTGATGGCGGTGCGCGACGGCGACCACTGGCGGCTGCATGGCGAGAAATGGTTCTGCTCCAACGTCGATGCCGAGCTGGCGGTGCTGCTCGCGCGGCCGGAGGGCGCGAGGGATGGCGGGCGGGGTCTGGGCCTGTTCCTGATGCCCAAGGTGCTGGAGGACGGCACCCGCAACGCCTACCGGATCGTGCGCCTGAAGGACAAGCTGGGCAGCCGCGGCATGGCGAGCGGAGAGATCGTCTTCGAAGGCGCGGTGGCCTACCAGTTGGGCGACCTCGATCGTGGCCTGAAGCAGATGCTGGAGATGGTGAACTCCAGCCGCATCTCGCATCTGACGCGGGCGGCGGGGATGATGCGGCGCTGTTTGAACGAGGCGCTGCAGGCGGCGAACCATCGAAATGCGTTTGGCAAGGCGGTGATCGAGCATCCGCTGATGCGCCGGCAATTGCTGAAGCTGATGGTGCCGACGGAACAGGCGCTGTCAGCTCTGTTCTATGCCGCAACGATGTCGGGATGCCCAGAGGGACATGAGGATGCGGGACATGAGGATGCGGGACATGAGGATGCGGGACATGAGGATGCGGGACATGAGGATGCGGGACATGAGGATGCGGGACATGAGGATGCGCATGCGCATGCGCGCAGCGTGCTGCGGCTGCTGACACCGATCTTCAAATACCGCGCCTGCCGCGACAACGTTACGGTTGCAACCGGTTCCATGGAGGCGCGCGGCGGCAACGGCTATATCGAGGATTGGCCCAACGCGAGGCTGGTGCGCGATGCCCATCTGGGGTTGCTGTGGGAAGGCACCAGCAACATCAACAGCCTGGACGCAGTGCAGCGCGCGGTGGGCAAGGAGCGTGCGCATTTGGCCTTGCGTGAGGACCTGACGGACCGGCTCACTGCCGCGGGCCTGCCCGGCCAGTTCCGCACGCGCTTGGAAGGTGCGCTCGGCCGCGCCATCCGCTTTGCCGAGGAAGTGGCCGGCAGCGCCGAATACGAACGCTTCTGCCGCGTCGCGTCCGGGCAATTGTATCACGCCGTGACGGCCGCCCTGATGGCGATCGAAGGCGCACAGCTCGGTGCCGCGGGCGGCGACGCACGGCGGCTGATCCTGGCCCGCTGCGTGCTGGAGCACCGGATGCAGGAGGCACAGACGCTGAGCCTCGCCTCCTTCGCGTGGGAGGATACGGCTGCGTCATTGCTGCTGAGCGACGCGCCCGTGCCGTTGGCGGCAGCGATGGCGGTGTTGCAGGAATAGAAGGCTCGATGGGCAGCAGGGGGTAGTTGATTTTGACGTATCACGGTGGAGCCGGTCCAGGGGTGTTCTTCGTGACTTCGTGTTGAGAAATAAGTGGTGCTGATACAGGAATGCTGAATCCCCGACGGGGACGTCAGATGGGTCGGTGCCGGTGGAGAGAGAGACGTTATTTTCACCACGAAGCCACGAATGGCGGTTAGCCGCGCTCAGGGGGGTATCGGGCCCCGTCCGTGACGAGGGGCAGTCAGCCCCGCCTCGGCGAGCCCAGCATGCCATACGGCTGCGCGCCACGTTGTCATCACAAGGCAACATTTTCCGGTGGTGACACAGCGTTGCCGGCGGGTTATGGGACGCACAATCCACGCAGCAGCCGGTTGATCCATGCGCGCCAACGCAATCCCTTCGATGGCCGCCGGATGGCGCCTGCCGAACCTCTGGGACGCCATCGCCTTCGTCTGCGTCATCGGCGCCCTGGTCGGTTTCGGCCACGTCGCGGAGGGCACGTTCGTGCCGATCGACGCCCCCGGCGCGACCGAGATCAGCCTCGATCCGATGCACCTGCCGGAATACGCGATGCGCACGACGCTGCGCATGTTCGCGGCCCTGGCGGCGTCGCTGCTGTTCACCTTCACCTACGGCACCGCGGCGGCCAAAAGCCGGCGGGCGGCGCTGGTCCTGGTGCCGGTGCTGGACATTCTGCAATCGGTGCCGATCCTCGGGTTCCTGACCTTCACCGTCGTCTTCTTCATGACCTGTTCCCCGGCCAGGTGATGGGGCTGGAACTGGCGGCGATCTTCGCGATCTTCACCAGCCAGGCCTGGAACATGGCCTTCAGCATGTACCAGTCGCTGCGCACCGTGCCGGCGGACCTGAAGGAGTGCGTCGATCAGCTTCCATCTGACCGGCTGGCAGACGTTCTGGCGGCTGGAGGTGCCGTTCGCCATGCCCGGCCTGGTGTGGAACACCATGATGTCGATGTCCGGCGGCTGGTTCTTCGTCGTCGCGTCCGAGGCGGTCATCGGTCGGCGACAACAGCTGGAAACTGCCCGGCATCGGCTCCTATGTCGCCCAGGCGCTCGAACAGACGCGACATCGCCGCGATGGTTTGGGCGATCGTGGCGATGCTGGTGGTGATCCTGGCCTACGACCAGTTGCTGTTCCGCCCGCTGGTCGCCTGGTCGGCCAAGTTTCGCTTCGAGACGACGGCCGGCGCCACCGCGTCGGATCCCTGGATGCTGCGGCTGATGCGCCGGACGCGCCTGCTGAAGGTGATCGGTGACTGCGATCGGCGACGCCGCGGTCTGCGTCGGCGGGCTGCGGCTGTCGTTCGGCGGCCGCGCGCGGCACCGCGCCAAACGTCGACCGTCGCGCGTGGTGGACGTGGTCTTGGCGTGCGTGCTGCTGGCCGCGGTGGGCTGGGCGTCTGGCGAGGTCATCGCCTTCGCGTCCGCAGTCGCTGACCTGGTCGGACGTGCGGGAGGCGTTGGTGCTCGGGCGTCATCACGCTGATCCGCGTCGTCGTGCTGATGATCCTCGCCAGCCTGATCTGGGTGCCGATCGGCGTCTGGCTGGGCCTGCGTCCGGTCTGGGCGCGGCGGGCGCAGCCGGTGGCGCAGTTCCTGGCGGCGTTCCCGGCCAATCTGCTGTTCCCGCCGTTCGTGCTGTTCATCGTCTATTTCAACCTCAGCCCGGATATCTGGCTGACGCCGCTGATGGTGCTGGGCACGCAGTGGTACATCCTGTTCAACGTCGTCGCCGGCGCCGCCGCCTTTCCCGGGCGATCTGCGGGAGGTCGCCAGCAATTTCCGCATCGGCGGCTTGCTGTGGTGGCGCAAGGTCATCATTCCGGGGATCTTCTCGTATTACATCACCGGGGCGATCACCGCCTCGGGCGGATCCTGGAACGCCGCGATCGTCGCGGAGGTCGCGTCCTGGGGCGACACGCAAGCTGCACGCGCATGGCCTCGGCGCCTATATCGCCGATGCGACCGACAAGGGCGACATGGCGCGCGTCGTGCTCGGCGTGGTGGTGATGTCGGCCTTCGTCGTGCTGTTCAACCGGCTGCTCTGGCGCCCGCTCTATGCCTATGCGCAGCGCCGCTTCACCCTGGCCTGAGGATCGGATCATGGACACCGCCGTGTCCGACCCAGCCCATCCTGATCGATGTGCAGGCCTGCCGGCAGGCCTATCACAAGGATGCCAGCGCCGATCTCGTGGTGCTGGACGACGTCAACCTGACGCTGCGCGAAGGCGAGATCGTCGCGCTGCTGGGCCGCTCCGGGTCCGGCAAATCGACCCTGCTGCGGATCGTTTCGGGGCTGCTGAAACCGACCGCCGGCGCCGTGACGTGGCGCGGCATCCCGGTCGACCGGCCCGACCGACGGCGTGGCGATGGTGTTCCAGAGCTTCGCCCTGTTTCCCTGGCTGACGGTGCAGGAAAACGTCGAGCTCGGGCTTGGAGGCGCGCGGCGTGCCGCGGGCCGGAGCGCGAGGAACTGGCCGAGGCGGCGATCGACATGATCGGCCTGGGCGGGTTCGAGAACGCCTATCCGAAGGAACTGTCGGGCGGCATGCGCCAGCGCGTCGGCCTCGCGCGGGCCCTGGTGGTGCATCCCGATCTGCTGCTGATGGACGAGCCGTTCAGCGCGCTGGACGTGCTGACGGCGGAGACACTGCGCACCGACCTGATCGACCTGTGGGTCGAGGGCAAGCTGCCGGTGAAATCGGTGCTGATGGTGACGCACAACATCGAGGAAGCGGTGCTGATGTGCGACCGCATCCTGGTGTTCTCCTCCAACCCCGGCCGGGTCGCGAGCGAGCTGAAGGTGCCGTTCCCGCATCCGCGCAATCGTCTCGACCCGGCGTTCCGGCAGATGGTGGATGACATCTACGCGCTGATGACCCGCCGAGCGCCGCCGGAGCCGAAGAGCGCGGCGGCACCGCCGGTGTCGCCTCTGGCGATGCCGCTGCCGCGCGTCGGCACCAACATCATGGCGGGTCTGATGGAGACGCTGGCGGCTCAGCCTTACAACGGCCGAGCGGATCTGCCGGCGCTGGCGGAGTCGCTGCAGTACGAGGTCGACGACCTGTTGCCGCTGGGCGAGACGCTGCAGTTGCTGCGGTTCGGCGTGCTGGAGGAAGGCGATATCTCGCTGACCGAACAGGGCCGGCAGTTCGTCGAGGCGGATGTCGATGAGCGCAAGCGGATCTTCGCCGAGGCGCTGCGCGCAGCACGTGCCGCTGGTCAACATGATCCGCCAGGTGCTGGACGAACGCTGGAACCATCGGGCCTCGGCGGTGCGGTTCCGCGATGAGCTGGAGGACCATATGTCCCCGGACTACGCGGAGGACACGCTGCGCACGGTCATCGGCTGGGGGCGCTATGCGGAGCTGTTCAGTTACGATGAGGAGGCTGAGCAGTTCAGTCTGGAGGATATCGAGTAGGGGTGGCCTGGGCGCGTCGCATCGTCCTGGTCGGCCTTCGCCGACCGCGACGAAATGGGCTACGCTGCCTCCCTTAAAGCCAGTGTCTAGAGCAGGATGGCATCGCTTTCGCTCAGCCATCCCGCTCTAGCTTTTTGTTTGATCGCGTGATTCAGACCTCCGGCGATCCCACCTCCAGTCATCACGCTCTATGCGGAGGCGCGCAACCGTGACGGCCGATGGGGCGGAGGTCAGCCCGCAACGACCGCCTGCAGTTCCGGGATGACCCACAGCGGCTTCTCGCCCCGGATCACCCGCTGGCAGTTGTCGAACGCGTTGCGGAACCGGGTGTACTGGTTGTCGTAGGTCGGCCCGGCGAAATGCGCGGTCAGCATGACGTTCGGCAGGCCGAACAGCGGATTGTTCGGTCGGCGGCGGCTCCTTGTCGAACACGTCGAGGCCGGCGCCGGCGATCGTGCCGTCTGACAGCGCCTCGATCAGCGCCGGCTCATCCACCACCGGGCCGCGGCAGGTGTTGATCAGATAGGCCGTCTTCTTCATCAGCTTGAACTGCGCCGCGCCCATCATGTGCCGCGTTTCGGCCAGCAGCGGCACGTGCAGCGACACGATGTCCGAGGTCTTCAGCAGCTCATCCAGCAGCGCGAACCGCACGCCCAGGTCATCGGCGCGCTCCTCCGACAGCCGGGTCACGTCGTAATATTGCACCGTCATGCCGAAGGCCTGCGCCATGCGTGCCGTCTTCTTGCCGATGCTGCCCAGGCCGACGATGCCCAGGGTCCGGCCCTTCAGTTCGAACAGCTTGACGTCCTCGACATTGTTGCCGCGCCAGCGCCCGGCCGAGACATTGGCGTGCTGCCAGACGATCCGCCGGCAGACGGCGAGCATCAGCAGGATGCGCATGCTCCGCCACCGCGGTGGAGTTGGCGCCGCCGTTGTTGCAGATCGGCACCCTGGCACGCTCGCGCGGCGCCGATGTCGCAGCGGTCGTAGCCGGCGGAGAGAAGCTGGACCAGCTTCAGCTTCGGCGCCGATTTGTAGAACGCGTCGTCCATCGTGCCGTCGCCGAAGCCCACGAGGCAGACGGCATCGGCCAGCGCGGCATTGAATTCGGGCGTGCCGTGGCGGGCGATCACGGCGTCGATCCCCTGGGGCAGCAGTTCGCGGGCGATGTCGATTTCGTTCAACGGATTGTCGGCGATGATGATTTTGGACACTGGATTCCCCCTTTGGTCGGTACCCACAGCGTAACCGGTTCGGCGGAAACGGCAAAAACTGACTGTGGCTTAAATATTGGGCATTCCGGCAGGGCCTCGTTGCAGGAATGATGCTGTTATTGTACGCAAGTGTAGGAATTCGCATCGGTCCGGGGGCGCCGTTTCACGATCCGGTCTGCCAACCGTCCCGTGAGCCCGCGGAAGCGCCACCTGCCGTCACGGTGCGCCTGGCCTTCCGAGGCGGATCAGGCGCCGGCAGCCCCGAAAGTCGCATCGCCGCGCGATACGGCGACGCTCCGCCTCGCGGCCCGCTGTGCCGGGCATTGCGGATCGTCCCACGGCCTGGGCGGAGCGGATGGGCTGGCATGCGAAGCGGGCTGCCTGCACGCAAGCCATGCGATCGCCCGGACATGGTTTCCGCCACCCGCATTGCAGAAAGCGTGATGCTGCTCCGCCGGCAGCGGGATGCTGGCACGCAGGTTGCAGCAGTTGCGAAATGCCTCCGCCAGACGGGGAAACCGAACAACAAGGCATCAGGAAGAGACCGCATGTCACTCGATCAACCCAATATCTCCCGCCGCGGCCTCGGTCGTCTCGGCGCGGCCGCCGCGACGCTTGCCGCGGTCGGCGCTGTGTCCGCCGTCGAAAACGCTGCGAAGGCCCAGGCCAAGACCAGCGGCACCATCAAGGTCGGCATTCTGCATTCCCTCTCCGGCACCATGGCGATCAGCGAGACGACGCTGAAAGACGTCATGCTGATGCTGATCGAGCAGCAGAACACCAAGGGCGGCCTGCTGGGCAAGAAGCTTGAGGCCGTCGTCGTCGACCCGGCTTCCAACTGGCCGCTGTTCGCCGAAAAGGCCCGCCAGTTGATCTCGGTCGACAAATGCGCCGCGGTGTTCGGCTGCTGGACTTCGGTGTCGCGCAAGTCGGTGCTGCCGGTGTTCGAGGAACTGAACGGCATCCTGTTCTACCCGGTGCAGTACGAAGGTCAGGAATGCTAGCCGCAACGTGTTCTACACCGGTGCGGCGCCGAACCAGCAGGCGATCCCGGCGGTTGACTACCTGATGAGCGAAAGCAAGGTGAAGCGCTGGGTGCTGGCCGGCACGGACTATGTGTATCCGCGCACGACCAACCAGATCCTGGAAGCCTACCTGAAGGCGAAGGGTGTGGCCGCCGAAGACATCATGATCAACTACACGCCGTTCGGCCATTCCGACTGGCAGAACATCGTGGCCGACGATCAAGAAGTTCGGCTCCGCCGGCAAGAAGACCGCCGTCGTCTCCACCATCAACGGCGACGCCAACGTGCCGTTCTACAAGGAACTCGGCAACCAGGGCATCAAGGCGACCGACATTCCGGTCGTTGCGTTCTCGGTCGGTGAGGAAGAACTCGCCGGCATCGACACCAAGCCGCTGCTCGGCCACCTCGCCGCCTGGAACTACTTCGAGAGCGTCGAGACGAAGGAGAACAAGGCCTTCATCAAGGAATGGAAGGCCTTCACCAAGAACCCGAAGCGCACCACCAACGACCCGATGGAGGCGCACTACATCGGCTTCAACATGTGGGTCAAGGGCGTCGAGAAGGCCGGCACGACCGATCCCGACGCCGTGATCGACGCGCATGATCGGCGTGTCGGTGCCGAACCTGTCCGGCGGCTACTCGGCGATGATGCCGAACCATCACATCACCAAGCCGGTGCTGATCGGCGAGATCCAGGCCGATGGCCAGTTCAACATCGTCTCGACAGACGCCGGGCCTCGTGGTCGCGCAGGAATGGTCCCCCTATGTCGTCGATACCAAGGACCTGATCGGCGACTGGCGGGCGCCTCTGAAGTGCGGTGCGTTCAACGTGAAGACCGGCACGTGCACCGCGGGCAAGAAGGCCTGACGGCCTGATTGCCCAGAAGGCGGGCGGCCGTTGTCCTCCCGGCCGCCCCCTTCTTCTCATTGGAAACGGTATCGGAGACTTTCGTGCTTTTTGGCCCCGCTCGCCGGACAAGTGACCCCGTTCCGTCATCGCTGGTGTTGCCGGGTTTCCGACAAGGCAAAGGGTGTTTGCGGGTGGGAGGGCGACAGGACCCGACAACCCCGGCACGGCCCGTTCGTACAAAACCGTCATGGCCCGGCTTGACCGGGCCATCCCGTGTCTCAGGGGAAGGAAATGGCCCGGTCAAGCCGGGCCATGACGGGTGCAGGGCACGGCGATTCCGCCTGCCGCGCTTCGCCTTCCTCGCCCTGTTCCTTTGCCTGGCCGTTTCCGCACCACGCCCATGCCGGCGACCCGGTGGAAGAACTCACTCCGGCAGCTTCGACGACGTCCGCCAGGGTGTCGTGGACCTCGCGGCCTCCGGCAATCCCCGAGCGGCGGCCATTCTGCAGGCGCTGCAGAACAACAATCTCTATTACCTGCCACGATACGACCAGGCTGTTCATCAGCACCGACGACGGAGACAGCTACACCGACGCGATGACCGGCGCGAAGGCCGACGATCCCGGTGACGACGTCAAGAAAGTGCGCGATCAACAACGCCATCCGCTCCGCCATCGATGGCGCTCTGGGCGGGCTGCGCCTGTTCGATCCCAGACGCGTCCGTCCGGTCCGATGCCGCCGACGCCGTGTTCACCTCCCACGATCCCACCGCGGTCCCGGCGCTCGACAAGGCGATCGCCAAGGAAACCGATGCCGGTGTGAAACAGCAAATGGAGAACGCGCGCGCGGCCGCGATCCTGTCGGATACGGATGCGCCGCAGGATCGGCGGCTTGCCGCTGTCGCCGTTCTGCGGACGCGCGGCGGACCAGGATGCGCGCAACCTGCTGTCAGCCGCCGCCAACGAAACCGGGCCGGTCGCCGACGCCGCCAGGACGGCCGTCGCCGCGATCGACCGGATCATGCAGATCTGGAGCCTGGCGCAGAGCGTCTATTACGGGATCAGCCTCGGTTCCGTCCTGCTGCTCGCCGCCGCCGGCCTCGCCATCACCTTCGGCGTGATGGGCGTGATCAACATGGCGCACGGCGAGATGGTCATGATCGGCGCCTACGTCGACCTTTGTCGTGCAGCAGGCGCCATGCACGCCTAGCTGCCGGCGTCTCTACGGCCTGAGCCTGCTGGTCGCCGTGCCGCTGGCGTTCATCGTCTCCGGCCTCGTCGGCATCGCGATCGAGCGCATCGCTGATCCGCTGGCTCTATGGCCGCCCGCTGGAAACGCTGCTGGCGACCTGGGGCCTGTCGCTGGTGCTGCAGCAGGTGGTGCGCTCGATCTTCGGCGCCAACAACCGCGACGTCGATACACCTGGCTGGATGAGCGGCGCGACGGAACTCGGCGGCCTGACGCTGACCTGGAACCGGATGTACATCATCCTGTTCGCCTTCGCTCGTGGTCGCCGCGCTGATGGCCGCGCTGCGCTACACGCCGCTGGGCCTGCGCATGCGCGCGGTGACGCAGAACCGGCGCATGGCGGCCGCGATGGGCATCCGCACGCCATGGATCGACGCGATGACCTTCGGTCTCGGCTCCGGCGTCGCCGGGCATCGCCGGCGTGGCGCTGTCGCAGATCGACAACGTCTCGCCCAATCTCGGCCAGGGCTACATCATCGACAGTTTCATGGTCGTGGTGTTCGGCGGTGTCGGCAATCTGTGGGGCACCACGCTGGGCGCGCTGACGCTGGGCATCGTCAACAAGTTCCTGGAGCCGATCGCCGGCGCGGTGCTGGGCAAGATCGTCGTGCTGATCCTGCTGATCCTGTTCGTGCAGCGAAATCCGCGCGGCATGTTCCCGCTCAAGGGACGGGCGGTGGAGACATGAAAATCGGTCATCGGCGGTTACGTCGCCATCGTCCTGGTCATGGGCGGTGGCGATCCTTCTGGCGCTGCTCAACCAGTTGACGCCGGATACCTCGGCGCTGCATGTGCCGACCTATGTCGTGGCACTGGCCGGCAAGTATCTCTGCTTCGCCATGCTGGCGCTTGCGGTCGATCTGGTCTGGGGTTTCGCCGGCATCCTGTCGCTGGGCCACGCGGCGTTCTTCGCGCTCGGCGGCTACGCGATGGGCATGTATCTGATGCGCCAGATCGGCACCCGCGGCGTCTACGGCAATCCGAACCTGCCCGACTTCATGGTGTTCCTGGGCTGGAAGGAACTGCCCTGGTACTGGTACGGCTTCGAGTGGTTCGGCTTCGCCGATGCTGATGGCGATCCTGGTGCCGGCCGTGCTGGCCGGCGTGTTCGGCTGGCTGGCCTTCCGCTCCCGCGTCACCGGCGTCTATCTGTCGATCATCACCCAGGCGCTGACCTATGCGCTGCTGCTTGCTTTCTTCCGCAACGACATGGGGTTCGGCGGCAATAACGGCCTGACCGACTTCAAGGACATCCTCGGCTTCAACGTGCAGGCCGACGCCACCCGCTCCGCGCTGCTGGTGATCTCGGCGCTGTTCCTGTGCGGCGCAGTTCCTGCTGGCGCGCTTCGTCGTCGACTGCCGCTTCGGCAAGATCCTGATCGCCGTGCGCGACACCGAAAGCCGCACGCGCTTCCTCGGCTACCGGCCGGAATCCTACAAGCTGGTCGTCTGGGTGCTGTCCGCCGTCATGGCCGGCATCGGCGGCGCGCTCTACGTGCCGCAGGTCGGCATCATCAATCCGAGCGAGTTCGCGCCCGGCAACTCCATCGAGGCGGTGATCTGGGTCGCGGTCGGCGGCCGCGGCACGCTGGTCGGCGCCGATCCTCGGCGCGATCCTGGTGAATTTCGGCAAGACCTGGTTCACCGGCGCGCTGCCCGAGGTCTGGCTCTACGCGCTGGGCGCGATGTTCATCTGCGTCACGCTGTTCCTGCCGCAAGGGCGTCATGGGCCTGTTCGCGCCCGCCGCCGAGCGAAACCGGACGCCGAACGACACCGCCGTCGCCGCCGCGCAGGAGGTCACCGGATGAGCGAAGGCGACACGCTGCTTTATCTCGACGGCGTCACCGTCACCTTCGACGGCTTCCGAGCGCTGAACGCGCTGTCGCTGACGCTGGAAGAGGGCGAGATGCGGGCGGTGATCGGCCCGAACGGCGCCGGCAAGACGACGATGATGGATGTCATCACCGGCAAGACCCGGCCCGACTACCGGCAAGGTCGTGTTCGGCAAGGACACCGACCTGACCAAGCTGGATGAGCCGGCCATCGCCTCGCTCGGTATCGGCCGAAAGTTCCAGAAGCCGACGGTGTTCGAGCCGCACACGGTCTGGGACAATCTGCTGCTGGCGCTGGCCGGCGACCGCGCGCCACGCTTCACGCCTGTTCGCCCGCGCAGACCGCCGAGGAGAAGCGGCGGATCGAGGAAATCCTGGAAACCACGCGCCTGACCGATCAGCGCAACCGCCGCGCCGCCGATCTGTCGCACGGGCAGAAGCAGTGGCTGGAGATCGGCATGCTGCTGGCGCAGGAGCCGCAACTGCTGCTGGTCGACGAACCGGTCGCCGGCATGACCGATTCCGAAACGGAACAGACGGCCGAATTGCTGCGCGAGATCAACCGCACCCGCAGCGTCGTCGTCGTCGAGCACGACATGGCGTTCGTCCGCGCGCTTGGGCGTGAAGGTGACCGTGCTGCACGAAGGCTCGGTGCTGTCCGAGGGCTCGATCGACCATCGTCAGCGACGATCCGAAAGTCATCGAAGTGTATCTGGGGCGCTGATGCTGGAAGTCGAAAACGTCGATCTGCACTACGGCGCCGCGATCGCGCTGCGCCAGGTGTCGCTGACGGCCGAGGTCGGCGCGGTCACCTGCCTGCTGGGCCGCAACGGGGTCGGCAAGACCTCGCTGCTGCGGGCGATCACCGGGGCGCATCCGATCTCCGCCGGGTCGATCAAGTGGGAAGGCGAGGAGATCTCCCGCCTGCCGATGTACGACCGAGCGAGGCGCGGCATTGCCTGGGTGCCGCAGGGCCGCGATGTGTTCCCGCTGCTGACGGTGCGGGAAAATCTGGAGACCGGGTTCGCCGTGCTGCCGCGCGCCGAGCGCAAGGTTCCGGACGAAATCTTCGACCTGTTCCCGATCCTGAAGACCATGCTGCGCCGGCGCGGCGGCGACCTGTCCGGCGGCCAGCAGCAGCAGCTCTCGATCGCTCGGGCGCTGGTCATGAAGCCGCGGCTGATCGTGCTGGATGAGCCGACCGAGGGCATCCAGCCCAGCATCATCAAGGATATCGGCCGGGTGATCGCGCTGTTGCGCGGCCGCGGCGATATGGCCATCCTGCTGGTCGAACAGTATTTCGATTTCGCCCAGGAACTGGCGCAGACGATGGTCGTGATGGATCGTGGCGACGTCGTCCTGTCCGGCCGGCGGGAGGACCTGGACGAAGCCGATGTACGACGGCGGCTGTCTGTCTGAACCCGGTCCGCTGCAGCGCGCCGTCGGCGAACTGCGTGTTGCCGTCAAACGGTCAGGGCAGGAGACGATGCTCGATGAACTGCGCCAGGCCGGCTGCCTGAAGGCACGGTTTCCGCGGCGCGTCGTGCCCGGCTGGCTGGATGTCGTGATGCTGAACACCGGCGGCGGCGTGGCCGGCGGGGATCGGCTGGACGTCGGCGATCGCCGTCGGTGCCGGGCACCAGGCGACGATCGCCGCCCAGGCCGCGGAACGGTTCTACCGAGCGCTGCGCGCTGCGACGCCGCCGTCCCACGTGCGCGACGACCGCTGACCGTCGCGGCCGGCGCCGCAGCTGGAATGGCTGCCGCAGGAGACGATCCTGTTCGACCGATGCGCCCTCGACCGGCGGCTGGAGGTCGAACTTGCCAGCCGACGCGCGCTTCCTCGGCGTCGAGACGCTGGTGTTCGGCCGCACCGCGATGGGCGAGACGGTGCGGGCAGGGGTGGCTGCGCGACCTGATCCGCATCCGCCGCGACGGCGACTCTGCTGCTGCACGACGCGATCCGCCTCGACGGCGCCATCGCCGAACACCTTGCAGCGCGCCGCCATCGCCGGCGGGGCCGAGGTGGTCGCGACGCTGGTCTATGTCGCCCCGGACGCCGAGAGCTGCGGCCTCGGACGCCGTTCCGCGGCGGCTCCTGGCGCGGGTCGCCGAAGCGGCGGCCAGCGCCTGGAACGGGATGCTGATCGCGCGCATCCTCGGCCCCGACAGTGCCTCGGTGCGCCGGACGGTGATGGCGGCGCTGACGGTGCTGCGCGACGCTCGCCCGCTGCCGCGGGTATGGCTATGCTGATCGGATAAAGGAACGAACGCGATGAACCTGACGCCGCGCGAGAAGGACAAGCTGCTGATCACCATGGCCGCGATGGTCGCCCGCCGGCGGCTGGAGCGTGGCGTCAAGCTGAACCACCCGGAAGCGGTGGCGCTGATCACCGATTTCGTGGTCGAGGGCGCGCGTGACGGCCGCAGCGTCGCCGACCTGATGGAGGCCGGCGCCAAGGTGCTGACCCGCGACCAGGTCATGCCCGGCATCGCCGAGATGATCCACGACGTGCAGGTCGAGGCGACGTTTCCCGGACGGCACCAAGCTGGTGACGGTGCATGAGCCGATCCGCTAATATCGGCAGCCCTTAGGGCTGACCGGTATGCGCGCAGGGTTGCCAGGGGAGGCAGGTTTGCGGCTGCGCGCAAAATCAATACCATACCAGCGGCCCGTTCGTCTCAACACGAGTGAAGACTTCGGGCCGCTGGTAATAAGAGGGTGCCGCGAAAAAACCAATTCCGCGCCGGCGCCAATGTCGATGGCGAGTGGGGAATCTGACTACCGTCCGGTCAGGATGCGCTCGACCAACTGCTTCACCGTCGGGATGAAGCCGTTCGAGTAGAACGGGTCCTTGGCGAAGCGGAACGCGTTGTGGCCGCTGAACATCAGGTTGCGCTCCAGCGCCGCCGCGTCGTCGCTCTCGTGCGCGATGTTCTGCAGCGTCTTCTGGATGCAGAAGCTGCGCGGGTCGGCCTCTTGCCGGTGCTGTAGTCCGGCTCCTGCTGCTCCCAGTTGGAGAAGCGGCACTGGCTCAGGCAGCCCATGCAGGCGACCTGATCGGCCAGGATTTCCCGCGCCTTCTCCGGCGTGACGAAGATCAGCGTGCTGTCGGGCGTGCGCAGCGCCTCGGTGAAGCCCTGCGCCTCCCAGCCACGCGCGCGCTCCAGGTCGGCCGGCGTCAGGTAGACGATGCGCTTGCGCGGGCCGACGCCGAATTCGGCGACGTGCTCGCCGATCGCCTCGGTGGTGATAGGCGACCTGGCGTTCGTTGCGCTCGCGCAGTTCCTGGATGAAGCCGTTGTTCACCGCGCTGGAATAGAAGCCGGTCGGGCTGAAGCGGTTGAGGAAGACGTCGCCCTCCTGCAGCGTGCGCAGCCGTTCCTTCCAGGCGTCGCCGATCGGGCTTTCCTTGGTCAGCAGCGGGCGCGTGCCGAACTGGAAGGCGATCGGGCCGAGTTCGGGGTTGTCGATCCAGTGCTGCCATTCCTCCAGCCACCAGACGCCGCCGGCCATGATGATCGGCGTCTCGTGCAGGCCGAACTCGCGCATCAGTCTTGCGCAGCGCCAGCACGCGGGGGAAGGGGTCTTCGGGCTTGGTCGGGTCCTCGCTGTTGGACAGGCCGTTGTGGCCGCCGGCGAGCCAGGGGTCCTCGTAGACCACGCCGCCCAGCAGATCGACGCGGCCTTCGAGTAGGCCCGCTTCCACAGCGCGTTGAACGCGCGCGCCGAGGAGATGATCGGGTAGTAGTAGACGTTGAACCGCGCGGCGATGTCGGACAGGCGGTACGGCATGCCGGCGCCGCAGGTGATGCCGTTGATGATGCCCTTCGCCTGCTCCAGCACCTCGGTGATGATGCGTTCGGCGGCGCCCATCTCCCACAGGATGTTGGCGTGGATGCGCCCCTTGCCGCTGGCGAGCTCGTAGGCGCGGCGGGCCTGGGTCAGCGCGCCCTGGATGGCGTAGGCGACCAGTTCCTCGTGCCGCTCGCGGCGGGTGCGGCCGTGATAGACCTGCGGGATGCGGCTGGCCGTGCTCGTCGAAGCTGTCGGCGTTGACCGCGCTGAACGTGCCGACGCCGCCGGCGAACGCCCAGTTGCCGGACGAGATGCCGTTGGAGATGGAGATGCCCTTGCCGCCTTCGACCAGCGGCAGGACCTCGCATGCCACCCATGCGGATCGCGTTGATCGCTTCATGGCCCTCGCCCTCCCACAGGCCGTGCTGACACAACCGTTACGTCGCGTTCGTGTTTCGGATGCAACGTTGCTATCTGCCATGGCCACCTTGTGCCGGCCTCCACGACCTGACGGCGACCGTCGCCGCCAGGCTGGATGGCCGGCACAAGGCCGGCCATGACTTCTGGTGACAGCGCCGCTGCTCTTCGCCTCGCGCAGGCGGATGGGAGGACCGAGCGCCGGTGCCGCGCTCGGTTTACTCTCCGACCGCCGGCTGTTCGGACCTTCGCGCGGCTCGCCGCGCTCCCGCCGCTCGCCGCGGTCCGGCCGATCGCCACGGTCGTCGGTCGCCGTCCCGCGGCCGGGCTTGGCGCCGACCTGCTCGGTGATGTCCTCGCCGGTGGCCTGATCGACCACGCGCATCGACAGCTTCACCTTGCCGCGCTCGTCGAAGCCGATGACCTTGACCTTCACCGGTCGCCGACATTCACCACGTCGGTGGTCTTGCCGACGCGGCCCTGCTGCAGTTCGCTGATGTGCACCAGCCCGTCGCGCGAGCCGAGGAAGTTCACGAAGGCACCGAAGTCGGCGGTCTTCACCACCTTGCCGTTGTAGATCACGCCGATCTCCGGCTCCGCGACGATGCCGCGGATCCAGTCGATCGCCCGCTGCGCCTGCGCGGCATCGGTGGCGGCGATCTTGATCGTGCCGTCGTCGTCGATGTCGATCTTGCACTCGGTCTGCTCGACGATCTCGCGGATCACCTTGCCGCCGGTGCCGATGACTTCGCGGATCTTCTCCTTCGGCACGTTGATGATGGTGATGCGCGGCGCGGTCGCGGCCACGTCGCCGCGGGCGCCGGTCAGCGCCTTGGCCATCTCGCCCAGGATGTGCATCCGGCCGTCGCGCGCCTGCTCCAGCGCGATCTGCATGATCTCGGGCGTGATCGAGGTGATCTTGATGTCCATCTGCAGCGCGGTGATGCCCGCCTCGGTGCCGGCCACCTTGAAGTCCATGTCGCCGAGGTGGTCCTCGTCGCCCAGGATGTCGGACAGCACGGCGAAGCCGCGGTCCTCCTTGATCAGGCCCATGGCGATGCCCGCCACCGGCCGCTTCAGCGGCACGCCGGCGTCCATCAGCGCGAGCGAGCCGCCGCAGACCGTCGCCATCGAGGATGAGCCGTTGGACTCGGTGATCTCGGAGACGACGCGCAGCGTGTAGGGGAACTTGTCCTTCTCCGGCAGCAGCGGATGGATCGCGCGCCAGGCGAGCTTGCCGTGGCCGATCTCGCGCCGGCCCGGCGAGCCCATGCGGCCGGCCTCACCCACCGAGTAGGGCGGGAAGTTGTAGTGCAGCATGAAGTGCTCGCGGTACTCGCCCTCCAGCGCGTCGATGATCTGCTCGTCCTGGCCGGTGCCGAGCGTGGCGACGCAGAACGCCTGCGTCTCGCCGCGGGTGAACAGGGCGGAGCCGTGCGCGCGCGGCAGGACGCCGACCTCGGCGATGATCGGGCGGACGGTCCTGGTGTCGCGGCCGTCGATGCGCATGCCGGTGTCGAGGATGGCGTTGCGGACGACGTCGGCTTCCAGGTCCTGGAACAGCGCCCTTGGCCTTCTCGGCGTCCAGGCCCTCGGCGGCGAGCGCCTCGGCATCGCGGCCTTCTTCGCGGCGTCGACCTTGTCGTGGCGGGCGCCCTTGTCCGGCTCGCGATAGGCCTCGGCGAGGCCGGCGCGGGCCAGCGCGTCGACCCGGGCCTTCAGCGCCTGCTGCCTCGGCGGACGGCTCGGGCAGCGGCCAGGGCTCCTTCGCGGCATGCTCGGCCAGTTCGATGATCGCCTGGATCACCGGCTGGAAGCTCTGCGTGGCCGAAGGTGACCGCGCCGAGCATGACGTCCTCGGACAGTTCCTGCGCCTCGGACTCGACCATCAGCACGCCTTCGGCGGTGCCGGCGACCACCAGTTCGAGCTGGCTGCGTCTTCATCTGGTCGGCGGTCGGGTTGAGGATGTACTGGCCGTCCTCATAGCCGACGCGGGCGGCGGCGATCGGGCCGAAGAACGGGATGCCGGACAGCGTCAGCGCGGCGGAGCAGCCGATCAGGGCGACGATGTCGGGGTCGTTCTCCAGGTCGTGGCTCAGCACGGTGGCGACGATCTGGACCTCGTTGCGGAAGCCCTCGGGGAACAGCGGGCGGATCGGGCGGTCGATCAGGCGGGATTTCAGCACCTCGGCCTCGCTCGGGCCGGCCTTCGCGCTTGAAGAAGCCGCCGGGGATCTTGCCGGCGGCGAAGGCCTTTTCCTGGTAGTTCACGGTCAGCGGGAAGAAGTCCTGGCCGGGCTTGGCGGTCTTCACGCCGACGGCGGTGCACAGCACGATGGTCTCGCCGTAGGAGACCAGCACGGCGCCATCGGCCTGGCGGGCGATCTTGCCGGTTTCCAGGACCAGCTTGCGGCCGCCCCAGTCGAGTTCCTTGCGGAAGTAATTGAACATTCACACGTCCTTACAGATGCGCGGCATCGGCGGACGGCAAGCCGATCGCGCCAGAGGCCCTGACTGGGGCGGGAGGCGGCGTCTCGGGTCGCATGGAGCGCGGGCTGCGTGTCCGTTGAAGGGGGCGCAGCCGCGGCCATGTGGCCGGAAACGCCGTCGCGATCCCGCACCTTTCGGGTCTGCCGGATCGGCGATCTGTCGGTCCGCCGCGTGTCGCGGCGTTGCCGGGGGTCGAGTGCCTGCCCCCGTCAGGGTCGTCGCTTCGTCGCCACCATGGCTGGAATAGCGGTCAGTCCAGCCGCTGACCGTCACTTCATCCGGCATATCTCCCAGCGAGCGAGGTGACTGCAAGGTGCGTTAGCGGCGCAGGCTCAGCCGCCCGATCAGGGTCTCGTAGCGGCGTCTGGTTCTTCTCCTTCAGGTAGTCGAGCAGCCGGCGGCGGCGGCCGACCAGCATCAGCAGGCCACGCCGCGAGTGGAAGTCCTTCGCGTGGGTCTTCAGATGTTCGGTCAGGTTGCTGATCCGCTCGGACAGCAGGGCGACCTGGACCTCCGGGCTGCCGGTGTCGTCGGCGCCGGTCGCGTACTCGCCAATGAGCGCCGTGCGGCGCTCCGCCGTAATCGACATCGGGTTACTCCTGGTCAAGGTTGACGGCGCGTGCGGATCAGAGCATCCGCTCGGGCTTCAGCAAGCCGTCTTCCAGCCGGCACAGCCCGATCACGCGGCCCCCCGCCATGGCGCGGACCAACCCACCATCGGGATCGGCCGAACGCGGAATCCGGCCCATCAGCGCGACCAGGCTGATGGCCTGGCCGTGCCTCAGGCCGGCGGCCTCCTGTTCGGTCAGGGCCAGCGCCGGGATGTCGGCCAGCGCGGTCGCGACCGGAAGCAGGAGGTCCGGGGAAGCCGGCGCGGTATCGTCCGGTTCGCCGCAGTTTGTCCAGCGGAATTGCCTGGGCCTCCGGTGAACGGGCCGACCCGCAGCCGGCGCAGCGCGGCGATATGCCCAACGATGCCGCAGGCCCGGGCGAGGTCGCGGGCGAGGCTGCGCATGTAGACGCCCTTGCCGGAGGCGACCTCGAACACCGCGGTGTCCGGGTCCGGGCGCTCGATCAGTTCGAAGCGGTCGACCCGGGCGGGGCGGGGTTCCAGCACCGGGGCGCGGCCCTCGCGGGCCATGTCGTAGGCGCGCTCGCCGGCGACCTTGATGGCGGAGAAGATCGGCGGGATCTGCATGATGTCGCCGCGGAACGCCGGCAGGGCGGCGCTGGATCGCGCTCGTCGGCGGGGCGGACGTCGGTGGTCGCGGTGACCTGGCCGTCGGCGTCGTCGGTGTCGCGCGCCTCGCCGAAGCGCAGGGTGAAGCGGTAGAGCTTGGTGCCGTCCATGACGTAGGGCACGGTCTTGGTCGCGGCGCCGAACGCGATCGGCAGCACGCCGGTGGCGAGCGGGTCGAGCGTGCCGCCGTGGCCGGCCTTCTGCGCGTCGAAGGCGCGGTGGACGCGGTTGACCACGTCGGTGCTGGTCAGCCCGGGCGGCTTGTCGATGATCAGCCAGCCGTCGAGCGGACGGCCGCGGGGCTTGCGGCGGGACATGGGAAGGCGGTTCCTGAGGTGACGGAGACCAGGGAAGAGGCGGCGCGGTTAGGGACAGACGGCGGCGCTGTCAAGGAAATCGAGGCAATGCCCTCCCTTCGTCATAGCAGGCGTAGGCCGCCATGACGGTTTTGGCCGATACCGCCCCGTGTTCCCCCTTGCCTTGGCGCTTCAGCGTTCGAACGGGGCAGGCGGTCAGGTCTCTTTACGCCTGTGACCCGTAGACCGCAGCCTCGAACGCGATCCAGCGCGTCCAGCACCGTCTGGTCGGCGAACGGCAGCACCTGCGTCATCAGCACGCCCGCCACCTTCTTCACCGGGTCGAGCCAGTAATAGGTGTTGTTCAGCCCCGCCCAGGCCAGGCTGCCGGCGCTGCGGCCGGCGGGCCCTGTTCGGTGTTGATCAGGAACGTCAGGCCCCATTTCTTCGACCATGCCGGGGAACAGCTCGACGTCGTTCGACAAGTCTGGGAATGGCGCTCTTCATCGGCAGAACGTTCAGCGCGCCCATGTGGTTCTGGCCCATCAGCGCGACCGTCTCGGGCTTCAGGATCCGGTCGCCCGTCCAGTTCGCCGCCACCCATCAGCGCGCGCAGGAACGTCAGGTAATCGGTCGCGGTCGAGATACAGGCCGCCGCCGCCCGGGAAGAACTCCGCGGCTTGGCCGGCGGGCGGCAGGTTGAGCGGCTTCAGCGTCCCGTCCGGCCTGGCGGGCATGGACCGTGGCCAGCCGGCTCTCCCATTCCGGGCGCTGGATGAAGCTCGGTGTCGGTCATGCCGAGCGGGGCGAAGACGTGGCGCTGCAGGTAGGTTTCGAGGTCGAGGCCGCTGACGACCTCGACCATCCGGCCGGCGATGTCGATGTTGATGCCGTATTCCCACCGCGTCGCCGGGATCGAAGCCGAGCGGCGCCTTCAGGGCGTCGAGCTTTCCGGTCCGCGCAGCCGGCAGGCCGGTCTGCTGGGCGTAGCGGTTCATGTCCGCGTTCCAGGTGTCGTAGACGAACCCGGCCGTGTGGGTCAGCAGGTTGCGCAGCGTGATCTCGCCCTTCGGCGCGCGCAGGATCGGCTTGCCGGCGCTGTCGAACCCGTCCAGCACCTGGGTTTCCGCCAGGAAGGGCAGGATCTCCTTCGCCGGCTGGTCGAGCGAGAGCTTGCCCTGCTCGACCATCTGCATCGCCGCGGCGCCGGTGATCGCCTTGGTCATGGAGGCGATGCGGAACACCGTGTCGGTGGTCATGCGCTTCGGCGTATCGATCGCCCGCAGCCCGAACGCCGCGGTGTAGAAGCTGCCGTCCTGGTCGGCGGCCGCGGCGGTCAGGCCGGCGATCCTGCCGCCGGCGACGGCGTCCGCCAGCACCTTGTCGATCTGGGCCGTGTTGCGCATCATCGCTCTCCCTGGGTGTTCCAACTGGGGGTGTTCCGACCAGCGGACTGGGCCGGTCCGTGATCCGGCCATTCCCTCGCGGCAAGATCAACGCCTATACCAACACCCGCCTGGACGTGGCAAACCGGCCAGCCGAACGGTGCGAGTCCCTACGGAGGAAACGATGTACGAGCAAGATGTTGTCGTCACCACGAAGCACGGCCGGATGCCGGCGTTCGTTGCGGCTCCGGACAGTGGCGGGCCGCATCCCGGGGTGATCTTCTACATGGACGCGCCCGGCACGCGGGAGGAGCTGCGCAACATGGCCCGGCGCATCGCGCGCAACGGCTATGTCTGCCTGCTGCCGGACATGTATTACCGGCTGGGCACCGTCCGCTTCGACACTCCCCGCCGCGACGATGCGATGTCGGGGGTGATCCGGGCGTCGATGAACAGCATCACGAACGCACTGGTGACCGACGACACGGCGGCGATGCTGGCCTGGTTCGATGCCAATGACCGTGTGAGCCCCGGACCGGTCGGCTGCGTCGGCCATTGCATGAGCGGCTGCTACATCACCACCGTCTCCGCTCGGTTTCCGCATCGCATGAAGGCGGCGGCCTCGCTGTATGGCGTGAACATCGTCACCGACAAGCCGGACTCCTCGCACCTGCTGCTGCCGCAGGTGAAGGGCGAACTGTATTATGCCTTCGCGGAGCACGACCAGTCGGTGCCGGCGCATGTGATCCCGGACCTGCAAGAAAGCGCTGGCGGCGACGGATGTGGCGAACACGGTCAAGGTGTTCGGCGGCACGCATCACGGCTTCTGCTTCGCCGAACGCGCGGTGTACGACGCCGAGGCGTCGGAGCAGACCTGGACGGATATCCTGGGGCTGTTCAAGCGCCGGCTGGGGTAATGCCCCTGGGGTAATGCCCCTGGGGTAATGCCATTGCGGTGAAGCGCTGGCGCAGATCGCGGCCCAGGTCGCCGGACAGCGTCAGGCCGAATCGGCGACCGCCAGGCGCCGGCCCGTGACCATCGCCGGAGACGGGGCGCCTGGTTGGAGCCATCCGGCGCGATTTTCCGCCAGGCGCAACTGCTCCCCGGGGCAGGGCCGCGCCAGCAGGTAGCCCTGCACATAGGTGCAACCGAGGGACCGCAGCATGGCGAGCTGGCGTGGGGTTTCGACGCCCTCGGCGGTGATCGTCAGGCCCAGGCTGTTGCCCATGGCAACGATCGTCTGCACGATCGCCTCGGCACCCGGTTCGTCGTCGCCGTCGCTGATGAAGCTGCGGTCGATCTTGATCTTGTCGAAGGGGAACTTGCGCAGATTGCCCAGGCTGGAATGGCCGGTGCCGAAATCGTCCATCGCGATCCCCACGCCCAGCGCCTTCAGGTCGCGCAGCAGCCGCAGCGCATTGCGGGTGTCGACCATCAGCGCGGTTTCGGTGATCTCCAGCTCCAGCCGGTTCGGCGGCAGACCGGTCTGCGCCAGGACGCTGGCGACATCGCCCACGATGCTGGCCTCGGCGAACTGCGCGGGTGAGACGTTGACGGCCACCGTGACCGGGCGGTCCCACCTGACCGCCTCGGCGCAGGCGGTGCGGAGCACCCATTTGCCCATCGGCACGATCAGGCCGTTCGCCTCGGCAAGCGAGACGAATTCCGCCGGCGCTATGCGGCCGCGCAGCGGGTGGTTCCAGCGCAACAGCGCCTCGCAGCCCGCCGGCTCCAGCGTCTCGGCGTCGAAGAAGGTCTG
Organism: uncultured Alphaproteobacteria bacterium; assembly: GCA_963771475.1. Lineage (GTDB taxonomy): Bacteria > Pseudomonadota > Alphaproteobacteria > Acetobacterales > Acetobacteraceae > Rhodopila. Next base: position 549,810 of record CAVYTN010000007.1, read on the forward strand.
GTAGTGCAGGGTAAGCTGGCTCTCGGCGAGGGCCGCAGCCAGGTCTTTCTCCAACGCCTGCTGTTCATGTTGCCGTCGGCCGAATTCGGCTTCGAACACGCGCCAGGTGCAGCGACCTTCCCGCTTGGCGCGTCGCAGCGCGGTGGCGGCGCTGCGCACCAGCGCATCGGGCGTCGCGCCGTGTTCGGGAAACAGCGCGATGCCCGCACTCGCGGTCAACGCGACGGCCTGGCCATCGGCGTCGAACGGCCGGCAGATATCCTGCAGCAAGGCCGCGGCAAGGGCCTGGACGTTGACGCCGGCGTCGCTCATGGGATGCAGGATGACGAATTGGTCGCGGCCCAGCCGAGCGATCATCGCCGCGTTGACCGCGATCGCCGCCAGCCTTTTCGCCACCTGCACCAGCGTCTGGTCGGACGCTCGGGCGCCGAAATTCTCATAAACCGAATTCGAACCGGTCGAGGTCCAGATACAGCAGCGCGAACGGGCCGGGTTCGTTGGTGGGCGAGAGGATCTGTTGCAAGGTCCGTTCGAACTGGTCGCGGTTCGGCAGACCGGTCAGCGTGTCATAGGAGGCCAGGCGCTGAAGCTGCGCCAGCGCCGTCTTCTCCCGCGTCAGGTCGCGTACGGCGATGATATGTCCACCGGCTTCAGGCCCGTTGCGCCACAGCACCTCCACGGGGCGCGTCATGCCGTCCGCCTGCAGCAGGTCGTGCTCCGACGGCTGGCCGGGGGCGGAGCGCAGGGTGAGGTCCTTGATCAGAACCGGCAGATGGGCACCGATCAGGTGCTGCCGGTCGCACCCCGACAGCTTGAGCATCGCGCCGTTGGTGTCGGTGATGACGCCGCCATGCTCGAAAATCAGGCCTTCGAAGCCGGCCTCGGCGTGGCGTTTCAGGCGGGTCGCTTCCATCTCTGCCTGTTCGGCCATGCGCCGGTCCAGCCTGGCGGCGCCGAACCAGAGGGCGATGACGAAGAAGGTGCTGGTGCTCCCCAGTACCGTGGGCAGCGGCCAGGATGACGCGGCCAGGTCCGGGCTTGCCGGAACATCCAGCGCCGCCGCAGCGCCGAGATGGAGGAGCATGGCAGACGCCGCGAGCAGCACCTTGGCCTGGACCTGCTGCCGGCCTGCCAGGCACCGCAGCCCGGCCGTCGCGAGCGCGGCGCAGCAGAGCAGGGTGCCCGCGAGGGTGACCGGATCCCCGGTTATGGCTTGACCGACTATCAGGGTGCGGAGGCTGAGAACATGAATGCCGAGCAGCCCGGCGCCGAACATCACCCCGCCGCCGGCGGCCATGGGCCAGGCCGTGCGCTCGGCCTGGCTGACGGCCAGCACGACGGCGGCCGGCAGTGCCGCGAGCGGGAAGGACAGCAGGCAGAAGGCGATGTCGAAGCCGCTGTGCAGGTCTGGGCGGAAGCCGGCCAGCGCCGTGAACATCGCCGTCCAGAAACCCGCCGCGAGGGTCGCGAATGCGGCGGCGAGGCGCAGATTGGCCGGGCGGCCGGAAGCGGATTCCTCGTGAGTCGGCGCGGCCATGCGGATGCTGCCGGCCTGGATGGTCAGCAGGAAGACGACACAGGCCAGCGCAAGGAGGCCAGGGTCATGATCCCGGGTGATGCATCCTATGACCCTCAGCATTCGGATACCCTCAGCAAACCGGGGTATCTAGACGGGAAAGGGTTATCAGCCGGTTAACGCGGCGCGTTTTCCGAGCGTCTGGAGCGAAAGCGAGTAAGCGGAAGACAAACAGGCGCCCCAGACAGACGCACCCGGTTAGGGGCACGCCTGCCTGTCATGGTGGGGTTATGCCCGTGGGCGAAACCACTGCCGGCGGGACGAATTTACGCGGCAAAACGTTAACAATTACTTACGGCGATCCGGTCACAGTTTATTTTACCAATTTCGTCGTGGCTGGCGGAGGCCGACGATCCACGGCTTGTGGGCCGTGTAGAGAGAAAGGTGTGGCCCTTCGCCCGCCATGACGGGGCGAGCGTGGATCACTGCCCTGCGGCACCCATCCGGGATGAGGCGTCACCCGTGTGCCGGCATTTTTTCAGATCGGGAACCCGGCCGCGACGAGATGCTCGCCATACTGTTGCCGCCATACCGGGTCGCGGTATGGGCTGACCTGCACCACATCGCTGACCTTCTGAAACGGCAGTTTATCCATGCTGAGACGCATGATCTCCCTCGCCTGATCGTCTTCCCCGGCGGCTGCCAGCGCCGCCGCGGTGAAACGATACGATCCGCGCATGACCGATTGCTCGTTCAGGGCGCGGATGCCCCACTCAGCCGCCTCGCGATAGCTTCCGGCGGTGTAATAAGCGGTGCACATCGTGGTATAGAACTTGTTGGCCTGTCGGTCGCACGGTGACAGTTCGAGTGCCCGGCTGGCCCGCGCCACGGCTTCCTCGGCCTCGCCGAGCCAGGAGAACAGCAACGAACTCCAGAGCCAGGCCATGGCATTGTTCGGACTGGCGTCGAGCGCCCTGCGGAACAGCTCCCGCGCGCCGGCGTAATCACGCCGCAGCAACGACTTCCGGTGTGCATACGAAACGAGTGAGCGAATGTTGTCGGGGTCGAGCGAGAGCGCCCGAGCGGTGGATTGATCGACGGCGGCGATGTCGGATTCGCGGTTTTTCGACAGGCCTTCGGCTGCGATCAGGCCATGATAATCGGCGAGCAGAGCGTGGGCTTCGCCGTAATCGGGTTCTTCAGCGACGACGTCGTCCAGCAGCGGCTTCGCCGCCAGCAGCCGGGTGTGGTCCATCGAATCCAGGTGCTCGCGCGCCAGTAGAACCTTGTCATAGATCGTCAGATCGTCGGGTCGCTTGCCGCGGATGCGCCTCAGCTCCTGTTCATGCACGCGCGGGGCGAGGGTATTGACGATGCGCCCGACAATGCGGTCCTGTTCGGTGAAGGTCAGGGCTGCCGTGGTATCCTGGCTATAGGCCCAGATGATGGTGCTGTTGGCGGCATCCGTCAGCTCCGTCGTCAGGCGTATGTCGTTGCCGTCGCGCCGGATCGTCCCGGTGACGACATAGCGCGCGCCCAGCATCTGGCTGGCCGCCCTGGCATCGATATCCGGACCGCGGAGCCCGATGGTGGAACCGTGGGAGATGACGCGCAGGTCGCGCAGACCCGCGAGCTGGCAGACGATGTCGGCGACCAGCCCCTCGGTGATGTGAGAGGGCAGGGTTTCCCCGTCCGACTGGCGGTAAGGCAGTACGGCGATCGGCGGCTGGCCGAAGCTTGCCGGGCTGGCCGGAACGGTTTCCGCGACGACGGGCACCGGCAGGTCGGCCGACGGTGCCATCTCGCGGCGCAGGCGCTGGTCGATGTCGCGGATTTCCTGCGCCGGCGCCACGTCCAGCTCCCGCTTCAGCACCTCGGTGATCGTGGCATAATGGCGCAGTGCCTCGCTGCGGCGGCCGGCGGCGGCGCAGGCCAGCAGCAGGCGGCGGTGGATGTCCTCCCGCAGCGGGTCGATCCCGAACATCCGCTCGGCCGCCGCAAGTGCCTTATGCGGCTGACCGGCCGCGCTGGAGGCATCACCGATGCGGGCCAGGGCTTCGAGCACGGCATTCTCGAGGCGGGTGCGCATCAGCGCAAGCCAGTCATCAAAATCCGGCGACACGGCGGGAAAACCGTCGAGCAGCGGTCCGGCATAGGCATTCGCGGCGTGCTGCATTGCGGCCGGATTGCTGGACGGCGTCAGGGCCGCGAGGCCGGCAATGTCCGTGTGCACAGAATCGGCGAGCATCAGCCCGCGATCATAGGCGACGACAATCTGGCAGTCCTTGACGCGCCGCCGCAGGTCGGTCAGCGCCTGGCGCAGTCGGTAACCCATCCGCCCGGTTTCCTTGCCGGGCCATAGAAGTTCCGCCACGACATCGCGTGCCATCGGTCGGTTCGGGTGAGCGGCGAGGTACGCCAGTAGCGCACGCGTCTTCCAGGGCAGCGCTGGTGCTTCATCCTCACCAAGCCGCAGACCATAGCCACCCAAGACTTTCAATTGCACTGACGCTGCCATTTGTTAAAGATCATCCCTAACGGCAACCTAGCGTAAGCAGAAGCACCGCAGCATGATACTTGCAAGCGAGATTCGGTAGAAAAGAAGACAATCGAGTTGTTTTTGACGCCGGCTTCTTCCTATCTTTGACGGACGTCCTGTTTTGTAGCTGTGGCAGAGGGGGGCCAGAGCGATGGTAACGCGTGAGCAGGGTCATGTGCCGGCGCATTGGCCGGAAGCATCACAGGATATCCTGGCGGCACGGGCTGCAAAGGTGGCCTTTGATCCGATTCCGGCGATGTTGAGGCCGTTGCGCGCGCCGTTGTCGCGCGATCCGGTGGCACTGTTCGATATCGTGCATGAGCGGCTGCTGGCCGGCCTCGATCCAGCCGGCACCGTCGACCGGCTGAGCGACAGCCTGTTTTGGATTCGTGCCGACGTGTCCCCGGGGCGCTGGCAGTCGGTCTGCGAAACCGGCCGGTCGCATCCGCTGATGGGGCTGCTGCAGGAAAGTCCGTTCCTGCGCCGGGCGTTTGCCAAGCCGCGCGGGTATGCGGGCGACCCGATGCTGGTGGACATGGTGCTGGACGGTGTGGCGGGCCCGACCGAACCCACTGTCTCCGCGATCGGGCATCGGCTGTTCGAGCGCGACCTCAACACCCCCCTCGCGGTGGCGCTGCGGGAACGGCGGAGCTTCTTTGCCTCGTTGATCGACCATGTCGCGGACACGGTGGTGGAGCCGATGGTGCTGGCGGCCGGCTGCGGCCATCTGCGGGAGGCGGAGCTGTCCTCGGCGGTGCGGGAGGAGCGGCTGGGCACATTGCTGGCGCTGGATCCGGACAGCTCGGCGCTGGCGCAGGTGCATGAGCAATGGGGCAGCAAGCGGGTCGAGACGCTTGCGCGCGGCGTCACGGCGGCGCTGGACCTGTACGCTGCCGCCGTCGACCTTCGACCTGATCTACGTCTCGGGCGTCTACGAATACCTGCTGGACCGGTTCGCCCAGGGGTTGACGCGGGGCTTCTTCGAGCTGCTGCGGCCGGATGGGCGGCTGGTGATCGCCTCACCCGTCCCGGAACTGTATGATCGCGGCTATCTGGAATGCTTCGCCGACTGGACGATGACGTTCCGTGGCGCGGACGAGGTCGCCGACCTGCATCGCGCGGTGGCAGCGGCGGATATCGGTGTGGCACGCGTCTACACGCGGCGAAGCCCGGACATGATGTATCTGGAGCTGCGCCGCCGCGGTGCCGGGGTTGGCTGAACGGATCGAGGCATCGCCCGTGTCAGGCTTATAGCCCGTGTCAGGCTATAGCCGGACCACCCAGGCCACCACGCCGGCAGCAACCGCCAGCGTGAGCAGGGCCCAGATCGGCGATACCATGCGCGGCGATACCGGGCGCGGCGATACCATGCGCGGCGTGGCGTCGGGCAGTTGCTTCACCCCGGTGACCATCGGCCGCACCAGGTTCTGCCGCTTCAGCACCGCATAGGCCAGCGATCGCGAGCGACATGCAGCACGATGGCGATCTCGATCAGCTTGAAATTCAGCGAGTGGATGTGGCTCAGCCAGTCGCTCTGGTCCTTGCCGACCAGATGCATCAGCGGCCCCTCGGTATTGCCGTCGTCATTGGCGAACAGGCCGGTGCCGGCCTGCACGCCGATCAGCGCCAGCATCACCAGCACCATCCAGCCGCCGGCGGCGTTGTGGCCGATCTCACGATCGGGTTCGCGGCGGCGTGATGTGGCGCCAGATGGCGCCAGCGCGGCGAGGGGGCTGCGCAGGAACCGGACAAAGCGGGCGGTGTCGCTGCCGATCAAGCCCCAGACGATGCGGAACAGCAGCAGAGTCAGGATCGTGTAGCCGATCCAGACATGCCAATCCATCTGATTCGAACTCCTGGGTCACCCAGGCAAGAGAAGATCAGCACCACGATCGCCCAGTGGAACAGGCGCACCGGCAGGTCCCACACCTTGATCCGCCGCATCCCTCGCGCTCCGTCCTGCCGCACTGCACGCAGTCTATAACCCGTCCCCCGTTGCGTCCAACCGGCGGATACGCTTCTCTGTCCCCGGTCAGAAGTGGGGACCGGAGGCAGAATGCGCGTCAGCGTGATGCAGATGAACCCCGGCGCGAACAAGGCCGACAACATCGCCCAGGCCCGCCGCCTGATCGAGCACGCGGTCGAGCAGGACCGCCCCGATATCGTCAGCCTGCCGGAAGTCTGGGACTCGCTCGGCGGCGACCGCGCCACGCGCAGTCGCCAACGCGGAGGTGCTGCCGGCGCCAGGGCTCGAACGAGCCCGGCGGCGAGGCGTACGAGTTCCTGCGCGAAACCGCGCGGCCGCGCAAGGTGCATGTGCATGGCGGCTCGATCATCGAGCAGGGGCCGGAGAAGCTGTTCAACACCACGGTCGTGTTCAATCCGGACGGCACCGAGACTCGCGCGCTACCGCAAGATGCACCTGTTCGACATCACCGCCCCGGACGGCACCGGATACCGCGAAAGCAACAGCTACGGCGCCGGCGACGAGGTCGTCACCTATCGAGGCCGGCGGCATCAAGGTCGGCTGCGCCATCTGCTACGACGTCCGCTTCCCCGACCTGTTCTGGAAGCTGCGCGAGCAGGGCGCCGAGGTGATCTTCCTGCCCAGCGCCTTCACGCTGGCCACCGGCAAGGACCATTGGGAGGCGCTGATCCGCGGCCGCGCGATCGAGACGCAGTGCTGGTTCGCCGCGCCGGCGACCTGGGGCAAGCATCTGGAGGGCAAGGGCGAGCCACGGTTCACCTACGGCCATTCGATGATCGTCAATCCCTGGGGCCACGTCGTCGCCCAGGTGTCCGACGGCATCGGCTGGACCACGGCGCGGATCGACCAGGACCTGACCGCGCGGGTGCGGCGCGACATGCCGGTGCTGGAACATCGGAAGCGCGTTTGACCGACCGTTTGCCGCGGTCGATCTGCCGGAAGATCGAGGCTTCGTCGCCGGCCGGATCGCATTCGTCGCCGCCCCGACCCGATCGCCCAGGAGGCGCGGCAGCAGCTGATCGCCCGCTATGGCAACTGCCCGAGACGAAGGATGCCGCGGTCGTGGTCGCCCTGGGTGGCGACGGGTTCATGCTGGAGACGATCCACGAGGTGCTGGCCCTGAACGTCCCGGTCTACGGCATGAACCGCGGCTCGGTCGGCTTTCTGATGAACAGCTACAGCGAGGACGACCTGCCGGGCCGGCTGTCGCGCGCGCAGGCGGCGGAGCTGCATCCGCTGCGGATGCACGCCGTGACCGTGACCGGCGCGGTGCGAGGAGGCGCTGGCGTTCAACGAGGTCAGCCTGCTGCGCCAACTGCGCCAGGCCTCGAAGATCCGCATCACCGATCGACGGCCGGGTGCGGCTGGAGGAACTGTCCTGCGACGGCGTGCTGATCTCCACGCCGGCCGGGTCGACCGCGTACAATCTGTCGGCGCACGGCCCGATCGTGCCGCTGTCGGCCAATCTGTTGCCGTTGACGCCGATCAGCGCGTTCCGCCCGCGGCGCTGGCGCGGCGCGCTGCTGCCGAGCACCGCGGACGTGCTGTTCGAGGTGCTGGAGACCGACAAGCGGCCGACCGCGGCGGTGGCGGACTTCACCGAGGTGCGCGATGTGGTCTCGGTCGCGGTCAGCGAGGACCGGACGGTAGTCCGTGACGGTGCTGTTCGATCCCGATCAGGGGCTGTCGGAGCGGATTATCGCGGAGCAGTTCACGGTTTAGCGTGTGGCCTGGGCCTGCGCCAAACTGCCAACGCACCAATCAATAACCCAGTAGCCGCAGCGCACCAATCCACTAAGATGCCGCAGTTCGGTAACGTGCCGATCGATCGGACATGACGGAGGCTGATATGCGCGGCTGGCTGCCAATTCTCGTTTCGCTCTGCCTGGCCTCGCCGGCCCTGGCGCAGAAGACGCTGACCGTCGCCACAGGCGGCGCGTTCACGTCGATCGATCCGCACTACCACAACCTCGGGCCCAACAATATCGTCTCATACCACATCTTCAGCGGCCTGACGCGCTTCACGCCGAACTATGAGCCCGAACCGGATCTTGCCGTGTCGTGGAAGCCCATCGACCCTCTGACCTGGGAGTTCAAGCTGCGCGAGGGGGTGACGTTCAGTGATGGAACGCCGCTGACGGCCGACGACGTGGTGTTCACGTTCCAGCGCATCCCGACGGTGCTGAACAGCCCCTCCAGCTTCAACTTCGCAGTCAAGCCGATCGTGAAGATCGATGTCGTCGATCCCCACACGCTGCGCTTTCACACCGCCGAACCGCAGCCGCTGATGCCGTATAATCTGGCCTCGCCACGCATCATTTCACGCAAATACGGAGAGGGCGCGAGCACGGCCGACTACAACTCGCTGAAGGCGGCGATCGGCACCGGACCGTACCGGGCGACCGAGGCGGCGGTCGGCGATCATATTGTTTTCCGGCGCAACGAAAGCTGGTGGGACAAGAAGCCGCTGTGGGACGTCGTCACCTGGAAGCTCATCGCCAACAATGCCGCTCGGGATGCGGCGCTGCAGTCGGGCGATGTCGATGCGATCGACCAGGTGCCGACGCGTGACGTTGCCGATCTGAAAAAGAATCCGAAACTGACGATCCTGTCCGCGCCCGGTCAGCGGTTGATCTATCTGCATGTCGATTCGCAGCGTGATTCGACGCCGTTCGTGACGGATCTTGAAGGCAAGCCCCTGGGGAAGAACCCGTTGAAGGATGTGCGGGTGCGCAAGGCGCTGTCACTGGCGATCAACCGCAACGGAATCCGCGATCGGATCATGGACGGGTTCGCCGTGCCAACCGGACAACTGATGCCCGAGGGAGCGAGCGGCTACGATGCCTCGGTGAAGCCGGACCCCTATGACCCGGCTGAGGCGAAGAAGCTGCTGGCCGAGGCCGGCTATCCCAACGGCTTCGCCCTGACGCTGCACGGCCCGAACGATCGTTACGTCAATGACAGCGGGGTGGAGGAGGCGATCGCTCAGGGTTGGACGCGGATCGGCGTCAAGATATCTGTCGATGCAATGCCCGCGGCGACGTATTTCAGCCGGTCGCTGCACGCCGAATTCTCCGTCCGGTTGACCGGCTGGGCGAGTGATTTGGGGGAGGCGAGCAGCAACCTGATCCAGATCTTCGCCTCTACCGATCCCGCGAAGGGCCGCGGGGCAGTGGTCGATCCGTCGCATTATGCCAATCCCAAGCTCGATGCGCTGATCGAGAAAGCGGTGGCGACGATCGATCCGGAGGAGCGGGAGACGCTGTACCGGCAGGCGATCCGCGAGGGCATGGCCGATATGGCGGTGATCCCGATCCACCACCAGGTCAACGTATTCGCGCTGCGCAAGGGACTGACGATGCTGCCGCGGATGCAGGAGGGGATCCGGGCGTGGGAGGTGACGGAGACTGCGAAGTAACGGTCGACCGTCCGCCTCGCTACCGCCGAACCTGCCCGGTCGGACTGAGTCCTCTGGGCATCAGGCTCGCGAACCACAGCGTCGCCACCCCTGCCACCAGCGTCAGCAGATAGGCATGGTGCAGCCCGGTCGAAACGGTCGAAACCAGATGCGCCAGCCGGTCCGCGGGCAGAGCGGCCCGCGTGCCAGGCTCCAGCAGCAGACGGACCTGGTCCACCGCAGCCGGGTCCTGCCGCCGCAGACTGAAATTCAGCACCGCCCCGCACCCCGCCGCGCCCACCGACTGGCCGATGAACCGCATGAACATCGTCGATGACGTCGCCGCCCCGCGCTGGTGCCACGGCACCGACGTCTGCACCGAGACGATGAACGACGTGCTGCAGAACCCCATCCCGGCGCCGACGGCAAAGGACGCCACGGCCGCGGGCCACGGTCCATCCGCCGGGCTGATCCATTGGAGCATCGCACTCCCGACACAGAGGCCCACAGCACCCAGCACGGCCGTCAGACGGTAGCTGGTGCGCAGCATCAGCCGCCCCCCCAAAAGGCTCAGCAGCGCCCAGGACACTGACATCGCACCCAGCACCAACCCCGCAATCAGCGGGCTGCCGCCCATCGCGCCCTGGATATAGGTCGGCAGGAACGCCGCGATCCCGGTCGTCACCATCCCCGCTGTGCCGTTGCCCAAGCTGCCGACGGCGATCAGCCGCATGCGCCACAGTTCCAGCGGCAGCATCGGTTCGGGTGTCCGACGCTCGTGCCAGTACAGCAGCCAAAGAGCGGCCAGGCCCGCCGCCGTCACCCCGGCCAGCAGCGGTGCCCCGAGCGAACTGCCCTGCACCAGGGCGATCATCAGCAGGCCGACGGACAACAGCAGCAGCAACGACCCCAGCCAGTCGATACGGTGCGAGCGCTTGTGGACGTCCTCGTGCAGCAGCAGCGCGATCATCCCGATCGCCGCCGCGCCGACCGGCAGGTTTACCCAGAACACCGCCTCCCAACTGAAATGGGTGAGCAGGAACGCCCCCAGCGACGGTCCCGCCACGGCCGAGACGCCGAACACGCTGGAGACCAGCCCCTGGATCTTCGCCCGCTCCGCCGGCGCATAGATATCGCCGAGGATCGTCGAGGCGATCGGCTGCACGCCCCCCGCTCCGAACCCCTGCAGCGCTCGGAATCCGATCAGCACCGGCATGGACCAGGCGAACCCGCACAGCGTGGAGCCCAGCAGGAACACGCCGGCGCCCACGAAGAAGATGCGCTTGCGGCCGAGCAGGTCGGCGAGCCGTCCGTAGACCGGGATGCTGACCGCCTGGGTCAGCAGGTAGATGGTGAACACCCAACTGAACAGGCTGAACCCGCCCAGGTCGCCGACCAGAGTCGGGACGGCGGTGGCGACGATGGAGCTTTCCACCGCAGCCATGAACGTCGCCATCAGGCACGCCGCCAGCACGAGATTCCGCCGCGTGCCGGAGGCCTGTTCGGGCAAGGTTGGCCCCAGCGCCTGCGTTGGCGGCTGCGGGGCATCGTCCGGCATGATCGTTTCCTCCGGCGGCGCCGGGCGCCGCGTGTTCTGTCGCTGGGGCGATCTTAGGCGGAGGTGGCGCCAGGGGAAATGCACCGAGCTGCATCGTGCCCCGGCAGCATCGTCATGGCGGCACTTCGCCCATGGGCGACGAAATTGCTCAATTCCGTCGTGGTCGGCGAAGCAGGGTGTGCGAAAACTCGAACGCTATCGGGCCGGGGGAATGAAATTCTCCGCCTGATGGCGGTGGCCCAGCCCCTCATGTCATGGCCGGCCTTGTGCCGGCCATCCACGCCTTTAAGCAGTTGATATCCCGCAAGTCGTGGGTGGTCGGCACAAGGCCGACCATGACAGGGTGATGCATCCTGCCATATCGTTAGAGATATTTTCTTCGAACGCGCCTCTCGCCTGAGTTTTCGCACAGTCTGGAAGGCCGACCATCCACGACTTGCGGAGCTCGCGGAGAGAAAGGCTTGGATGGTCGGCGCTCCGCCCACCACGACGGGGAGAGGACGACGCCCGACCGACACCTATTTGAACGCGTATGGGGCCTCAGTAACCCCGCACCCTTGATCCCGGCCCGCGACGGCGGATACTCCCCACCTGAATCGGAGACAAGTCGCATGACCGCGCCCCTGCCCACCGCGAAACCCGAGGAAGTCGGCCTCGATCCCGCCGCTCTGGCGCGCCTGTCGGCCGCGTTGCAGGATCGCGTCACCGCCGGCCACATCCCCGGCGCCGTCGCCCTGATCGCGCGCCACGGCAAGGTTGCTTACCACAAGGCGTTCGGCGCGCAGGACCCGGTGAGCGGCCGGAAGATGACGACCAACTCGATCTTCCGCATTTACTCGATGACCAAGCCGATCGTCTCGGTCGCGGCGATGATGTTGTGGGAAGAGGGGCGCTTCATCCTCTCCGATCCCATCGGCAAGTTCATTCCGGCCTTCAACGATACCAAGGTCGCGCTGATGGACGGCGACAGCTACAGCCTGACGGAGCAGATACGGCCGATTACCATCCAGGACCTGCTGCGCCACACATCGGGCCTGACCTACGAATTCCGCGGCAACGGTGCGATCCAGAAAGCGTATACCCAGGCGCGGATCGCGCGGCTGAAGCAAACCAACGCCGACCAGGCGGCCACGCTCGCGTCCCTGCCGCTGGCACACCAGCCGGCGACCACGTGGGAATATAGCCGCTCCACCGATGTGCTGGGCCGGTTGGTCGAGGTGCTGTCGGGCCAGACCCTCGGTGCCTTCCTGCAGGAACGCATCCTCGCGCCCCTGCATCTTGAGGATGCCGGCTTCGACGTGCCAGGTCCGAAGCAGGACCGAATTGCCGAACCCTTTGCCAAGGATCCGGAGAGTGGCGCCGACGTCGCGCTGCTGGATGTCCGCCGGCCGGCCCTGTTCGAGTCGGGCGGCGGCGGCATGGTCGGCACAGCGATGGACTATGCCCGCTTCCTGACGATGCTGCACGGAAATGGCCGCTCCGGCTCGACCCGCCTCCTCGGACGCAAGACGGTGGAGATGATGACATCCGACCACCTGGGCAATGGCATCGACGTCCGAGCCGACCTGCTGCCGCCGGGGCACGGCTTCGGTCTGGGCTTTGCGGTGCGAACGCAGCCGGGCCTCGCGCCGTTCCCCGGTTCGGTCGGCAATTATTTCTGGAGCGGCGCCGCCGGAACGTTCTTCTGGGTGGATCCGGCCGAGCGGCTCTACGCCGTGTTCATGTGCCAGGCGCCGGTCCAGCGCGAGTATTACCGAATTCTGTTCAGGGACCTGGTTTATGCGTCGGTGACCGACTGAGCTTTTTTGTTTGAGAGGGCGATTCACGTCTGATGTTGTCAGGTATCGGCGCGTCAACCTAGAGCAGGATGACATCGCGTTCGCTCAGCCATCCCGCTCCAGGTGTTTGTTTGATCGCGTGATTCAGACCTCCGGCGATTCCGCCTTTGGTCATCACGCTCTAATGGTCAAAACCAGACGCATGAACGTGCCTCTTAGGAATGTGCAGCATTCACCGGGATGGGGCAGCCTACACTAATCGGGACAGCAGAACGGCCGGGAACGGTTCCTGCCCGATGGAGGCATGCCCATGCCCGCCGCGACCGATATGCAGCCCTTCCCAGCCGGATTCCGGACCCAGAACACGCCAACGAACGGCACGACCCTCCACGTCCGGGTCGGCGGCCAGGGACCGGCCGCCCTCCTGCTGCACGGCTACGGCGAGACCGGCGACATGTGGGCGCCGATGGCGGTGGACCTCGCCCGCGACCACACCGTCGTCGTGCCCGACCTGCGCGGGATGGGGCTCTCCGCCCGCCCCGAGGGCGGCCCCGAGGGAGGCTACGACAAGAAGACCCAGGGCCACGATGTCGCCGGGCTTCTCGACGCGCTCGGGATCGGGGCGACCGACCTCGTGACCCACGACATCGGCAATATGGTCGGCTACGCCTTCGCGGCGCAGTACCGGTCCCGGGTCACCCGCTTCGTCATCATGGACGCGCCGCTGCCGGGCATCGGGCCGTGGGAGGAGGTGCTCAAGAACCCGCTCCTCTGGCACTTCCGCTTCGGCGGACCGGACATGGAGCGGCTCGTTGCCGGGCGGGAGCGGATCTACCTCGACCGCTTCTGGAACGAATTCTCGGCCGACCCGCGGCGGTTCGGCGAAGTGTCGCGCGAGCACTACGCCAAGCTCTATGCCCAGCCCGGCGCGATGCAGGCGGGGTTCAGCCAGTTCGCCGCCTTCGACCAGGACGCCCGTCGACAACCAGACCTTCCTCGCCGAGGGCAAGCTCACGATGCCGGTGCTGGCGGTCGGTGGCGAGAAGTCGTTCGGTCCGACCATGGCGCTCGTCATGCGCGCCGCCGCGACGGATGTCGAGGAGCTGGTGATCCCGGATGCCGGGCATTGGCTGATGGAGGAGCAACCGGCCGCCACGGTCGCCGCCGTGCGCGCCTTCCTCGACCAGCAGCGCTGACCGTGGCGAATGCGTCCGCTGTGGGTTGGGACCGAAGCCCACAGCCGCACAACTGGAAGAGGAGGCGTCGATGACGATCGCGTCCGATCTCCTGCAGCAGCACATCCAGACGCTCGTCGCGGACAACACGCGATGGCAGACGCTGATCGCCGACGACCTCGTGTGGGAGCTGCCCTTCGCGCCCGGCATCGGCGACCCGGCACGGCTGGCAGGGCGGGAAGAGGTGATGCGCCACATTACCTGGTTTCTGGCAGCGGTGGAGAACTTCCGCTTCTTCGACCTCCAGGTGCATGCATTCGCCGATCCGGAAGCCGCCGTCGCCGAGGTCAAGGCGGAGGCGCTTATTAAGCCAACGCGGCGCCCCTACAGCCAACAGTATGTGGTGTTCCTGCGTGCCGTGGGTGGCAAGATCGCGTTCCTGCGTGAGTACTTCGATCCCACGCTTGCGGCCAAGGCGATGGACAAGCCAATTCTCGGCCTCGGACCCTGAGGTCGGCCGGCGACAGACGCCGCTGGAGCATGTCCAACGCCTGGTGCCCGCGCCTGGCGGGAGTGTCGCGCATCGTCCAGCCTCGCGCGGCGGGCGGAACATGGGAACCCGGTCGGGACTCTTCCGTCAGACGCCATCCACTAAATCGCACTCTAAGCGGGCCATCCCGAATACGTGCTTGGTGGAATCCAGGCACTCCTTTAGGAGAGGCCCGCCTATGCCAGGAGACGATGGATGAAACACTGGACTCTTGCCTGCCTGATGGGATTGGCCCTGCTCAGCGCCTGCTCTTCCAAGAGCGACCAGGATGCCAACGCGCAGAACGGTGCCGGCGGAACATCGGGGTTTGGGGCGGGAGGACCGGGTGGCATCGGCGGCGCAGGTGGAGCAGGCCGAGCAGCGCCGGGGACACAGGAAGACCTGGTGCAATCCGCCGGGGACCGCATTTTTTTCGAGACCGATCGCAACACGCTGGCTCAGCAGGCCACCGCCACGCTGGACCGTCAGGCGCAGTGGCTGCAGCAATATCAGCAGGTCAATGTCTGGGTCGCCGGCAACTGCGATGAGCGCGGCACCGAGGAATACAACCTCGCGCTCGGCAGCCGCCGCGCCAATGCAGATCGGGATTATCTGGTGGCGCACGGGATCGCCAAGAGCCGGATCGAGACGATCAGCTACGGCAAGTCGCGTCCGATCGATCCGGGGTCTTCGCCGCAGGCCTGGGCGCAGAACCGGAATGCGATCACGTCGGTGCGGTAGGTCTGGGAGTGGCGTAGCGAACCCGGCTTATTGTTGAAGGCAGCTCGGTCCAAGGGTTGTTCACGAGAGCTGGGGCGCCGCACACATTGTGTGGCACTGCGCTTGACCTGGCCCCCCCGGGGACGCACGGGGGCTCGCCTTATGTCATGACCGGCCTTGTGCCGGTCATCCACGACTATACTTTTAACCCGCGTTCCCGCCAGCCTTTCCCGCAGCAAACCGCACCGCCTCCTCAGCCGCACGCACCAGGGCGCGGGCCTTCTGCCGGCACTCCTCGTATTCCGCCTCCGCGACCGAGTCGGCGACGATCCCGGCGCCCGCCTGGACGTGCATCACACCGTCCTTCACCAGCGCGGTGCGCAGGCCGATGCAGGTGTCCATCGTGCCGTTGGCGGCGAAATAGCCGATGCAGCCGGCGTAGATGCCGCGCCGGTCGGGCTCCAGCTCCTCGATGATCTCCATCGCGCGAACCTTCGGCGCGCCGGACAGCGTGCCGGCGGGGAAGCCGCCGATCAGCGCGTCGACCGCGTCCAGCCCGTCGCGCAGCCGCCCCTCGACGTTGGAGGAGATATGCATCACGTGGCTGAACCGCTCGATGACGAAGCTCTCGGTCACCTTCACCGTCCCGATGGCGGCGACGCGCCCGACATCGTTCCGCCCAAGGTCCAGCAGCATCAGATGTTCGGCGCGTTCCTTGGGATCGGCCAGCAGTTCCGCCTCCAGCGCCTGGTCTTCCTCATGCGTCGCACCGCGGCGGCGGGTGCCGGCGAGCGGCCGGATCGTCACCAGTGCCGTCGCGCAGCCGCACCAGCACCTCGGGCGAGGAGCCGATGATGTGGAAGCTGCCGAAATCGAGGAAGAACAGGAACGGCGCCGGATTGATCCGCCGCAGCGCCCGGTAAAGGCTGAACGGCGGCAACGCGAAGGGCACCGAGAAACGCTGCGACAGCACGATCTGGAAGGCGTCGCCCGCGGCGATGTACTCCTTGCAGCGCGCCACGCCGGCCAGGAACGCCTCCTTGGAGAAATTCGACGCCGGCGCCGGCGGATCGGGCAGCATCACCGGCGGCGGCTGATGGGGCAGGGGGCGCTCCAGCGCCGCTTCCGCTGCGTCGAGACGTGCGAGTGCCCGCTGCCAGGCCGTGTCGGCCGAGACGTCGCCGGCCGGGTAGACCGGCGTGACCAGCGACAGCTCGTCGTTGACGTTGTCGAAGATGGCGAACAGCGTCGGACGCACCATGATGCCTTCCGGCACGCCGATCGTGTCGCGGTTCTTCGTCGGCAGCTTCTCCATCTGCCGGACCATGTCGTAGCCCAGGTAGCCCACCAGCCCGCCGGCCATCGGCGGCAGATGCGCCGGCACCTCCAGCCGCGTCTCGTCGATCAGTGCGCGCAGGCTCTCCAGCGGCTGCTTCGTCTCCGGCACGAAGGCGTGCGGCGCCGACAGGGCATGGCGGTTGACCGAGGCGACGCCGTCCTGGCAGCGCCAGACCAGGTCGGGCTGCATGCCGATGATCGAATAGCGGCCGCGCGCCGCGCCGCCCTCGACGCTTTCCAGCAGGAAGGAGTTGGGCTGGCCGTGCGCCAGTTTCAGGAACGCCGCGACGGGGGTTTCCAGGTCGGCCACCGTCTTGCGCCAGACCAGGCTGACCGCGTCCCTGCTCGTAGGCAGACCGGAAGGCGGCGAAACCGGGTGAGGCATGGGCGTTCATGGGGCTCCCTTTAGAGTGCGATCGTCTGAGGTTGACGCGCCGGTGCGCAGCAACCTTAGGACGTGAAGCACCCTCTCAAACAGAAAGGCTAAAGCATGATCGGGTCAACTTGAACCGACCATGCTTTAGCGTGGTTGGACAACGTTGTCGAAATTGCGCTGGTTGATCCGTGGGTTCGCCTGTTCGCGCAGCGCCTGGGCGAAAACCGTGCCGACATCGCCGCCGATCGACCGGGCGACGGCTGTCTTGGCCTGCTCGTAGCCGGCTTTGTCGGCGGCGGGATCGGGCTTCGCGATCTCGGCAAGCTGCGCGACGATGAAGCCGTCCGGCGGTCTCCACCATCGTCGCCTCATGCGGCTTGAGGCCGAACATCACCTGCAGCAGCGCCGCCGGCACCGACGGATCGGAGGCTGAGCGCGTCAGCAACGGCGAAAGACGCGGCGTCACGCCGGCCACCGTTGCGGCATCCGAGAACGATTGGCCGCCTTGCACCGCGGTCATCATCGCCGTCGCGGCGACATTTTCCGCCCGGCGCTTCTGGTCGTCCTGCCAGTCCGCCAAAACTGCGTCCTTCACCGTATCGAACGGCTTCATGCCGGGCGGAATGATGCTCTCGACCACCAGCGCGTAATAAGCGGAGGCACCGTTCGACGGCGTCTGCACCTCGGTCAGGCGCGGCTGATCGTTGAGTTGGGCGTCGAACGCGGCCTTGATGATGGCCTCCCGCAACGCCGCTTGCCCTGGGATCGGCGCCGGATTGCCTTCCTGGGTGTTGCCGTCGGCATCCATCGTGCCGGCGACGCCGACCAGGCCCAGATCGCCCGGCAAGTCATCCAGCGTTGACCCGTTACCCAGCAACTGATCGAGCTTGTTGGCTCGGTCATACAGAATATCGGCGGCCTTGCCGGCGATGACCCGGTCCTTGATCGCGTCCTTGGCCTGGTCGAACGTCGTCTCCCCGCCGGCGACGATCTTTGTCACCTTGACCACGAACCAGCCCAGCGCGCCCTTGACCGGGTCGGACACCGTGTCGGCTTGGGCCGCGAACACAGCCTTGGCCAGGTCCGGATCGGGGAACTGCACCTGGGTCGCGTCATCCTGCGCGATCGCGCTGGCGCCCTCGGCCTGCGCCGCTTGTCTGTATCGCCGGCCAGTCGGCACCGCCGCGCCATTTTTCCGCCAGCGTCCTCGCCTTGGCCTCGTCCGGGGCAGAGATCACCTGGGCCGAACGCCTGCCTTCGGTGACGTAGTCCGAGCGGTGCTGGTCGTAGTAGGTGTGGAGGTCTCCGTCGGTGACCGTAACTTCCGAGGCAAGCGACTCGGGCGACAGTTCGACCGCCTTGATCCGCCGGTATTCCGGAGTCCGATACATATCGGGGTGGTTGTCGTACCAGCGCTGCAGCGCCGCCGGATCAGGCGCCGGCGGCTGCGGCGCGACCGAGAGCGGGAACTGCGCCATGTCCACCGATCGCTTTTCGAACTCCGTCGCGTAGAGCGCCTTCACCTCGGTGTCCGGCGCAGCGACGTTGCTGTCTACCGCCGAGAGGAGCTGGCGTTGCGCGGTGTCGGTGCGCAACAGGGAGACGAAACGATCCTCGGTATACCCATTGTTCCGAAGTACGGACTCGAAGGTCGCCCGGTCGAACTGGCCCGTCTTGCCCTGGAACGCCGGCATGCCGTGGATCGCGGCAACCACCGCGGCATCCGGCGTGACGATGCGCAGCCTGTGCAGCTCCTGCGTCATCACCGCCTCCCCGATCATCTGGCTCAGCGTGCGCTCGCCGATGGCGTGGCGCTGGTCGGGGCTGATGTCCTCGCCGGGTTGCAGCCTGCTGGTCGCAGCCGCGATGTCGCGCTGGAAGGCCTGCTGGAAGGCGGGGATTTCGATGGTCTGGTCACCGACCTTGGCGACCCAGGTCGCTTCGGTGCCCAGCAGGCTGCCGAGGTCGCTGCTGATACCCCAGCCGACGAAGGCGATCGCCATGATGCCGAAGAGGATTCGGGCGATCCAGGATTCGGTCAGGCGGCGTAAGTGGGAGATCATGCGACCGGGCAGGTCCCTATGGTGACGGATTGCGCGCCCGTATAGGCGCGCGGCAGCGACAAGGCCAGCGGTGTTCGCGCGCGAGGCTTGACGCAGGCGTTTGGGTGTTTAGACCAGTTGGAAGGCCGTCCGAGCGCTCCCAGCCCTGCCCTAACCCCGTCATGGCCCGGCTCGACCGGGCCATCCCGAGGCTCAGGGGAGAAAGATGGCCCGGTCGAGCCGGGCCATGACGGAATGGGGGGCCTTGGTCGGCAATAAACTGCGCCTGTGCGGCGTGCCAACAAGGGAGACGTCATGCGCCAACTGATTGCCGGCAACTGGAAGATGCACTGCCTGATGCAGGAGGCGATCGCGCTTGCCCAAGGGGTCGCTGGCGGCGTCGCGGCCGGTGCCGGCGGCATTGTCGCGGAGGTGCTCGTCTGCCCGACCGCGCTGCACGTCGCCGCCGTTGCAGCGGCGCTGAAAGGCACCCAGGTCGCCGTCGGTGGCCAGGATTGCCACGCCGCGCCGCAGGGGGCGCATACCGGCGACATTGCCGCGCCGATGCTGCGCGATGCCGGGGCCGCCTTCGTCATTCTCGGCCACTCCGAACGCCGGCAGAACCACCAGGAAACCGATGCGCAGATCCGCGCAAAAACCGTGGCGGCGCTCGAAGCCGGGCTGACGCCCATCGTCTGCGTCGGCGAAACCGAGGCCGAACGCACCGCCGGCCGGGAACAGCAGGTCGTCGGCGGCCAGCTCGCCGGGAGCCTGCCGACGCCGTTTCCGGGCGTCGTCGCCTATGAGCCGGTATGGGCGATCGGCACCGGCAAGACCGCGACCGAGGCCGATGTCGCTGCCATGCACGGCTTCATCCGCAGTGAGCTGATTCGCCTGCTGGGCGACGAGGGCGCCAGGGTCCGTATCCTCTATGGCGGCTCCGTCCGGCCCGCCAACGCCGCGTCGCTGCTGGCACTGCCCGAGGTCGGCGGCGCGCTGGTTGGCGGCGCCAGCCTGAAGGCGGATGATTTTCTTGCGATTGCCCGCGCCGCGCTGTCCGGGTAAGAGGCGCGCGACGGGCGCGTGCCGGACTACCACAGTAGCGCCGTGTCGTCGCGTCCCGGCGGCTTTTCCACGCCGCCGTCATGGTTTTGAAGGTTCCCCGCGTTGAGCACCGTCCTGTTGATCGTCCATCTGTTCGTGACCCTCCTGCTGATCGGCGTCGTGCTGATCCAGCGGAGCGAGGGCGGCGGCCTGGGCATCGGCACGTCACAGGGCATGGGCTCGTTCATGAGCGGACGCGGCACGGCGAACCTGCTGACCCGTACCACGGCCGTCCTGGCGGTGATCTTCTTCGCCTTGTCCATGGCTCTGGCCGCTCTGAACAAGGGTGGAAGCGTCGGCGGATCGATCCTCGATACCGTGCCGACGAGCAGACCGGCGGCGCCGGCCCCGGCCGGAGCGCAGCCGTCAGCCCAGCCGTCAGCCCAGCCGTCAGCCCCTGGCACTTCGGCGCCGGCACCGTCCGCACCCGGCACGCCGGCACCTGGAACGGCGGCACCTGGTGGGGCCGCACCGCCGGCTGCGCCGTCCCGACCGTCCGCTCCGACGAACTAATCGTCCTTTCCCATGCGTGCATTGTTGCCGACGGGCTTCCCCCGTCCCGATTCGGCTGGCTATAAAGGTCGCCCATGACGCGATATGTGTTTATCACCGGCGGCGTGGTCTCCTCCTTGGGTAAAGGCATTGCCGCAGCGGCGCTTGGCGCACTGCTGCAAACGCGCGGTTATTCCGTGAAGCTGCGCAAGCTCGACCCCTATCTCAACGTCGATCCGGGGACCATGAGCCCCTATCAGCACGGCGAGGTGTTCGTCACCGATGACGGGGCCGAAACGGATCTCGACCTCGGGCACTACGAACGTTTCACCGGCGTGCATGCCACGCAGTTGGACAACGCCACCACCGGGCGCATCTACCGGGACGTCATCGCCAAGGAACGACGGGGCGACTACCTCGGCGCCACCGTGCAGGTGATCCCGCACATCACCGATGCGATCAAGGAAGCGGTGCTGCGCGAGACGACGGCGTTCGACTTCGTGCTGGTGGAGATCGGCGGCACGGTCGGCGACATCGAAAGCCTGCCGTTCCTGGAGGCGATCCGCCAGCTCGGCAACGAACTCGGCCCCGAGGCGTCGATGTTCGTGCATCTGACGCTGGTGCCCTACATCCCGTCCGCCGGCGAACTGAAGACGAAGCCGACCCAGCATTCGGTCAAGGAACTGCTGAATGTCGGCATCCAGCCGCAGATGCTGCTGTGCCGCTGCGACCGGCCGATCCCGGACAACGAGCGGCGCAAGATCGCGCTGTTCTGCAATGTGCGCGCCGCAGGCGGTCATCCCGGCGCTGGACGTCGACACGATCTATCAGGTCCCGATCGCCTATCACGCGGAGGGCATGGACCGCGAGGTGCTGCGCCATTTCGGGCTGCCGCACGACGATGAACCCGACCTGACGCGCTGGCAGCGGATCGTCGAACATCGTGCACGCGCCGGAAGGCGAGGTCCGGATCGCCGTGGTCGGCAAATATACCAACCTGCTGGACAGCTATAAGTCGCTGGCCGAGGCGCTGACCCATGGCGGCATCGCCAACCGGGTGAAGGTGCGGCTGGACTGGGTGGACAGCGAAATCTTTGAACAGCCCGACACGGTGCAGCGCCTCGAGGGCGTCCACGGCATCCTGGTGCCTGGCGGCTTCGGCGAACGCGGCACGCCCGGCAAGATCGAGGCGGTCCGCTTCGCGCGCGAACGCAACGTGCCGTTCTTCGGCATCTGCTTCGGCATGCAGATGGCGGTGATCGAAGTCGCGCGCAACCTGGCCGGGCTGCGCGATGCGTCGTCGACCGAGTTCGGGCCGTGCGACACGCCGGTCGTCGGCCTGCTGACCGAATGGTCGCGCGGCAACCAGATCGAGCGTCCGCTCCGCCGAGGACGACAAGGGTGGCACGATGCGCCTGGGCGCCTATCCGGCGGTGCTCGGCGAGGACAGCCTGGTCCGCCACATCTACGGTGACGCAGCGCTGATCGAGGAGCGCCACCGCCATCGTTACGAGGTGAACGTCAACTTTCGGGAGCGGCTGGAGGCGACGGGCCTGCGGTTTTCCGGCATGTCGCCGGACGGGGTCCTGCCGGAGATCATTGAGCTGCCCGGGCATTCCTGGTTCGTCGGCGTACAGTATCATCCGGAACTGAAGTCGAAGCCGTTCGTCCGCATCCGTTGTTTGCCGACTTCATCAAGGCGGCGGTCCGGCAGGCTCGGCTGGTTTAGCGCGTCATCACGGGACAACCTGCTGTTGCCGACGGACGCAAGTCTGGTCGCGGTGCATCCGCCGGGCCTCCCGAGCGTCCAGAACTTGTCAGAAATGAGCGGCAGGTGGCCGCCCCAGGCCGCTATGCCGAACCTGTTGAGTTTCAGTTCAACCGATCCCGGCAATCCGATGCCCCGTGATGCCTGGAGCAGGATGACATCGCTTTCGCTCAGCCATCCTGCTCCTGGTGATTGTTTGATCGCGTGATTCAGACCTCCGGCAATTCCGCCTCCGGTCATCACGCTCTTTGTTTGATCGCGTGATTCAGACCTCCGGCGATTCCGCCTCCGGTCATCACGCTCTTTGTTTGATCGCGTGATTCAGACCTCCGGCGATTCCGCCTGCGGTCATCACGCTCTTTGTTTGATCGCGTGATTCAGACCTCCGGCAATTCCGCCTCCGGTCATCACGCTCTATGCGTGGGTGCGGCAATCACGCGTGCTTCGTCCAACTCTGTATTCTGGCGCGTGGTGCCGAACGGCGTCACCGTCGCGGTGAAAGTCCAGCCCGGGCGCGGCGAACGGGCGTGCAAGGCGTCGCGTCCTCGGCCAGCGGTCTGCGGCTGCGCATTGCGGTCAAACCGGCACCCGAAGGCGGCAACGCCACGCGTGCGGCCTGTGCCGTTCTGGCAGAAGCGTTGGGTGTCGCGCCGAGTGGGGTTCAGCTTGTGGCGGGGGCGGCGAGCCGGGAGAAACTGCTGTTTGTCACAGGCGAGCCGGCCTTGCTGGTAGGGCATCTGGAAGCGTTGGTCATCTGTCGTTCTCGGCGTCGCGCCGGCTGATGTGAGTTCTCCGCACGATTGTTAAGGTAACGGCTTTGGCGATGCTCGACATGAGGGAGCAGGTGTCGATGCGCGACGCCGTGGCTTCGCAGATTGTCGGTCACCATCACCCGCGCGGTCCGGCAGATCGCCAGCGACGCAGGGCTTCACAGACATTGTTCCAAATGCCTCTACGATGGCCGTGGTCAGGCGAGGTTGACTTGGCGTGGCTGTGCCGCCACGCGCAGATCGTCGACGATGTAGTCGCGCATGATCGGCACCGCGTCGATCTTGGCCGACAGCAATAGTTGGAACACCATGTTGGTGCCGCTGGAGAATCCGACATCGACGGCGGCGAGGTAGTATTCCCACATGCGGCAGAAGCGCTCGTCGTAGAGTTCGGCCGCACGGGCGCGATTGGCAGCGAAGCGCCGGCGCCAGTGCTGCAGCGTGTAGTGGTAGTGTAGCCGCAGCACCTCCATGTCGGCGACCCATAGACCGGACCGTTCGGTGGCGGCGAACACCTCGGACAGCGATGGCACATAGGCGCCGGGGAAAATGTATTTGCGGATGAACGGGCCGGTGCTGCCGGGCGGGCGCATGCGGCCGATGCAGTGCACGAAGGCGAAGCCGTCATCGGCAAGCAAGCTGCCGGATCTTGCCCGAAATAGGCGTCGAAATGACCGATGCCGACATGCTCCATCATGCCGACAGGAAACCACCAGGTCGAAGCGGCCTTCGAGGGCGCGGTAGTCGAGTTCCCGGAACTCGACCAGCCCCTCGACGCCCGCTGCCGCCGCATTCTCGCGGGCGATGCGGATCTGCTCGGGGGAGACGTTGATAGCGGTCGACCCGCGCCCGGTGGTGGCGGCGATATGGATAGCGAAGGCGCCCCAGCCGGAGCCGATCTCGGCCACCGTCATGCCTGGGTGCAGCCGCAACTTCGCCGTCGCACGCTGAAGCTGGGAGCTGCGCCTGTTCCAGGGTGTCGCTCTCCGGGTGTTCGAGATACCGCGCGGAGTAGTTCAAGCCGTCGTCGAGGAACAGACGATCGAGGTCCGGTCGAGAGGTCGTAGTGGTGGCGGGCATTGGCCGCCGCGGCCGTCGATCGGGATTAGCCTGGTGCCAGCGCTTGGCGGCGCGCCACAGGCGCCGCAGCAGCCAACTGCCCTGGATGTGCCGCGAGCCCACCGCGGTTGGCGGCGAACAGCTCCATGAAGTCGCCGACATCCGAGCCGTCCTCGAAGGTGAGCGTGCCGTTCATGTAGGCTTCGCCGGCGTGCAGCTCGGGGTTGAGGAACAGTTTGGTGTAAAGTCGGGGATCAAGCAGACGGATGGTGACGGTCGGGCCGGGGCCGAGGCCGCCGAACATGTGCACCGAGCCGTCGGCTGCGATCAGGCGGAGCTCGCCATTGCGGATGAAGCGGTTGAGCAGGTGGGTCAGCAGCCACATCGGTAGTACTCTCCAGATTGCGAGGGAGTTTGTCAGTGACAGCCAGCAGGCGTCAAAGCAGTCACATTGATCCGACAGTTACCATTGGGTCGGCGCTCTACCGCTTGGTTTGGCCGCTTTTCCGGTTTCTCGCAAGCCTTTGGCCGGGTTTGAGGCATGCGACCCGCGCCACGGGACCACGACGAGGTGGGGATCGGTGCCTCACAACGCCCATACGATTTGCGCCCGCCATGACATGGGCAGGTCAATGCATCGACCCGCTGGGGTAAATCAGACGGCGCCGGTCAGTTTCACCGCGTCCAACAGCGGCGTTTCGCTCTGGCGCCAGGGGGCTTTGCCCAGCAGTTCCCAGCCGCCGGTTTCGCTATCGTCGACGACGACAATCAGGCGCTGGGTTTTATCAAAGCGGCCGCTGGCGGCAGCCGCGTCGGCATGGACGACCAACTCCTCGATCCGTTCCATCACGGCATTGACGATGTCTCGTTCCGTCTCTCCGTCTTCGTATGGGCTGCCATAGCGTTGGCGGACGAAAACAGCGAGCGGCCCGTCGACAAGCTGGTAGCACAGGTACCAGCTTGCCTGCCCATGCCCGGTATGGCCGAACGCAACGAAAGGCTCTGCGTCCGCTACCCGCGCGCGTTCGAGGAAAGCCTCCCGATCTGTAAGGTCGCAGGGGGCCGTCGCGTAGAACCACTCTCCGTCATCATCGAGCGCAGCGACGAGCGTATGGGGAACCGGCGGCAGACGCAGGCCGGCATCGGCGTAGGTCTGGAACGCCTGGATCAGGACGGCATCGGGCGCGTCCTCGTCGTCTTCGAAGGTCGTATCGCTCATGTTACAGAAGTCCGTCTTGAAGGAAGAATGCTTCGAAATCGCGCTTGAACAGGCTCGACCGCCCTTCCTGCGCCGCGAGATAGGCTGCGGCGCTGACGTCCGGCGGCACGCGGGCTTTTTAGTGTTTGCCGCCGTGGTGGACTGGCTTGGGCGCAAGCCGACTTTCTTGATCTTCCTGTTCATCGGGGCGATTTCCGTCGGTGTTTTCTTGTTTGAATACGAACCACTGGTGCTCTTGGTGACGATGTTCTGGACCGGTTTCGGTATCACTGGAATTTTTGCCGGCCTTGGTCCATTCACGGCCGAACTCGTACCGAACACTCCCGCTCGAGGGCTGGCAATGGGCTTGGCTTACAATGGCGGCCGTATTGGAGGGTTGATTGCGCCATTTTTGATTGGGGCGCTGGCAACCTCCGCCGACGGCTTCGTGACGGGAATGGGCACGACGATTGCCGCCTTTGTTTTGGCGGCGATCGTCATACTGGGGTGTCCTGAAACGAAAGATCGCAACCTGGCCTGATACCGCCGTTGTGTATCGGAGGCATTGTCACGGTAACCTGGTCTGGCGGCCCTGACAGGGCCGGGCGAGACTGGGAACAGGAAGTTTCCAAAGCTAGTCTCAGCGCACAAACAGGTTTGGAGCAGCTCGATGGACCTCACACAATTGACTTTGGAGACGTTTATGTGCGTCGGTGCGTCCAGCATGGCCGAAGATCGGCCGGACACATTTGATCAGGATAAAACCAGGCTACAAAGCTTTATCGGTCCGCTAATCAGGCATTTGAATGAGGACTATACTTTATATCATCTGAATACTGGCCAAGGCGGCGACGTGGGCATTGTGTGTAAAGGTGTTCTAATCGCATTCTATGTCGACCAAACAATTGCCGTATCTGAAAATTATCAGGGCAAAGCCCTTTCGATTCCTATGATACTCGAAGGATCTAAATCTCGCTCGTTGCCATCAAGCCGCAGCCACACCGCGGCCGGAAAAAAGGCGTTCGAAAAAGCGTGGCGGGTGGCAAATGGTTTCGAGCGAAATCCGTGGCCCTAGAGCAGGATGACATCGCTTTCGCTCAGTCATCCTGCTCCAGGTGTTTGTTTGATCGCGTGATTCAGACCTCCAGCGATTCCGCCTCCGGTCATCACGCTATCTGTTTCATCGCGTGATTCAGACCTCCGGCGATTCCGCCTCCGGTCATCACGCTATCTGTTTCATCGCGTGATTCAGACCTCCGGCGATTCCGCCTCCGGTCATCACGCTCTGGAAGGAGCTGACCGTCAGGCTGATGCAGGTTGTAACCCGATCGACGGGCTGCCTTGTGCTATGAGTTGCAGGCGCGCGAGATAGTGACGACGCAATACCTGCGCCGATTCGACAGCAATAGGTTCAAACCGGACCTTCGTCCCCGGGCGTTGCTGAGCAAGGCGACCGAGGTCAGGTTCGATAATGGTGCCGAGCTTTGGGTAACCGCCGACGGTCCCGGCGTCGCGCATCAAAACTATAGGAAGGCCGGTTCCTGGAACCTGAATGCATCCGGGCACAACCCCGTCCGTGATGATGTTGTACCCTTTCGAATGAGCAAGTTGTGGCCCCTCCAACCTGTACGCCATTCTGTCTTGCTGCCAGGTGATCTCATATGCGTGGGAAAAGAAGATCTCCATTGCTTCGCTTTGGAAATGTCCCTCTTGCGGACCCGTCACCACCCTGTAAGGTCCGTCCGGGTCACTCGGGAGTTCGATCGAGCGCGCCTCATCATTCGGTGCCTCACGCAGACGCAACGGCAAAGCGTCCCCGCTCTGGATGGCACGTCCCATGAAGCCACCCAGCCCACTTTGCAGATGGGTGGCACGGCTTCCGAATGCAACTTGAACATCGAAGCCGCCAGACGCCGCGAGATACCCCCAGACACGTCCAGGAGCGCTTCCGATCCGCAAACGCTGTCCCTTTGATAGCACCATCGACGTCATAGCCGGCCTTTGGACACCGTCGACAGAAATGTTGAACGACCCTCCTGCGATGCCGATCCGGCATGTCGCCGCTTCTATGAGCCATTCGCCACCCGCATAGGCAAACTCAATCGCCGACTCCGTTGGCCGGTTGCCGACCAACATATTGGCCGTGGCGAGCGAGACCCGATCCATCGCGCCTGCGCCGGCTACGCCAAATCGTCTCCAGCCGATCCGCCCGCCGTCCTGGATGGTGGTCATGGGGGTTGGCGCTAGCGCCCTCAGAGCAGAAAGTGCCACGTTAATCCCTTGTATCCAGGAAGCGTTCACTCGGCAAATGATCGAGGGCGTGGACTTCACGCGCAGTGACCGGCCTGAAGCGGATCCTGTCGCCACTCCGGAACAGGAAGGGGTTTGGCCGTCCTGGCGTATACGGGCGCACCGGAGTGTAGCCCAGGCTGTGATAACCCGTCGGCATCGGCATCGGCACAATCAGGGCCTGCATCCCGCCAATCATCACACGGCCGGTTGACAGGCCGAGCCGCGGTGCGGTTCGGCGGGGGATATGCAAGGCTTCTGGCAAGCCTCCGAGGACAGGCAGGCCTGGAACGAACCCAATCAGATACACTTGGTATTCTGCACTGCAATGCCAATCGATCACCTGATCGACCGTAAGGCCCTTTACAGCCGCAACCTCGCGAAGGTCATCGTCGTCAGGGAGGCCGTACGCCACCGGGATCGTCCAAGACCGTCCCGACGTCCGAAGTGTGCCTGATTTCTGGCCCAGAATCTCTCCTAATGACTCCACAAGAGCAGCGTACGAGATGATCTCGGGTTCATAGACGATCAGCAAGGACCGAAATGTCGGAACGGTTTCCACGATACCCGGGACACTCCCCGTTGCAATGGCTCGGTCAAAGGCCAATACCTGTGCATTCACCTGCCTATCGATCACATCGCCAAACTCAATAGTCAGCGCGCAGTCACCAACCGGTGCCACACGCGGGTAAGAGACCATTCGATTGCTCCCAGCCACGCCACTCTCAGGCACACGGCCCGCCGAAATTCATGTCCGTTCCCATTTTGGACAGAAAATCGGAACTCAACGCCGGTCACAAGCGAATTTTGTGAATGGGTGTCCCCAAGCGGCGAGACGCATGACGACGTGAGAGCAGTCTCGCTTTGTTAACGGGGTTATATCAATTCCAGGCTTGACGCCGTCTGATTTTGGAGACTCTTTCGTAAGACTTATGTAAGTATTTATTACCATATTCCCATCCAGAGGTGGTTTTGCTCTTACTTTTCCTGGAAGATGCAGTGATTTTGCGCTTTTATATCTCCTCGGAATTCCCCGAACCACAGCAGACCCTACCCCGGACACGCATGAAACAGCTTAGTCGAACCAGGGTCGCATCCCTTCGGGTTGGCGCCCTGTGCAGAATCCTGGCCTCAGAGCTGATTCTGTTGGGTCTTATGTTTGGTACAGATTTGGCTGAGTGATCTGGCGATCCTGAGAAATGAACAAGCTCATCGAGTCGAGGCAGCGCGGGCCAGCATTACGTCCCTTGCCCTCGCTTATGGAGAGAGCACCGCCAGGATCGTCTCGGAGATTGACCTGACGCTGATTAACGCTCGGCGCGCTTACGAGCAACTCGGGCCCGAATTCGACATTAGCAAATGGGCTTATCGTGATATCCATGATGATGATCTGCGCGTGCAAATCTCCATCATTGATCGCGATGGAAACGTTATCAGGTCGACCCTTGAACGGTCAAATCGTACCCCAATCAACATCGCTGATCGGCCGCACTTCAAGGCGCAGCTCGACCCCAGCCGTGACGAACTTTATATCAGTGATCCTGTGCTTGGACGCGGAAGCGGCCAGACAACCATACAATTTACCCGCAAGCTTCTGAACCCTCAGGGCCAGTTCGCTGGGGCGCTCGTGCTCTCCATGGGGCGCACCGAGTTCGAAAAGTTTCTGCGCTCAGCAAGTTTGGATCTAAGCGACATTCTGGTGACGAATGCACGGGGTATGGCAATCGCAGCCTACCCGCCCGGTACAGAAAACGGAGCGATGTTCCAATTGCCGGCTTCGAAGCAGATATTGCATTCAGGGGACCACGGGGAAGAGACGATCAGACTGGCGGAGACGGATGCAGGGTTGCTTTCAATAGCCACCATTAAGCACTTTCCCCTCACTGTCACCGTTCTTCGGCCTTACGGCGCCATCTTCATAAGCTACGGTAAGACCCGCGCCAACATTCTCATCGTGGGTTTCATTGCAAGCGCGATGGTTGTGTTGCTCGGCACGTTTTGGCTGCGTCAACGATTCCGAGCCCTCTCGTCGTCGCAGGCGCTTAAAGCGACATTCGCCGGCGTTACACATGGCATCGTCATGCTAAACGAGCAGGGCGAAATGCTAGTCGCGAACGCGAGCGCGAACAATCTGATGAAGCAGGATAGGATCACGCTCTCCCATGACGGGCAGAAGTTCCTGGCGGAACTTGAGACTAAAGCGGCGTCCATAACGGCCCGGAGTATCCGCGAAGCCGCGCCTGCAACAGAAAGTGGTGTAATCTGGGAAACGTCTTTCGGTTCAAGCGTCGATCTTGAGGTTCGAACGACGAGGTTAGGAAATGGAGCCAGCGTCCACAGCTTTACCGACGTCACTGAGCAGAAGCTGGCCCAGCAAAAAATTCATTATCTCGCGAATCACGATCCGGTGACAGGGCTTCCAAATCGCTACTTCCTTGAGAGGCAGTTAGCGAAAGGCGTGGCTGCGGCTGAACAGCAAGGCCGCGAGCTTGCTGTCGTCTTTATTGATTTGGACGGCTTTAAGCTTGTCAACGATACCTATGGCCATCTGTGCGGCGACAAGCTGCTCAAGCACATCTCGTCACTGCTCCAGGCAGAAATTGGGCCAAACGACATCGTTGCGCGTCTGGGTGGTGATGAATTCGTCATCGTCTGCCCGGATGTCGAAGGCGTTGAAAGTCTTGAGTCCCTAAGCCGCCGGGTGATCGGAAAGATCTGCACGCCGGCCATGATCGCGGAGCAGGAAATGCGCGTCGGCGCGAGCGTAGGCATCGCGCGGTTTCCGCGGGACGGAACGGCACCACCCGACCTCTTTCGGAAGGCCGATATTGCGCTCTATCGAGCAAAAGGCGAAGGGCGCGCCACTTGGCGGTTCTACGAGCCTCACATGGAGGAAACGCTTCAACGTCGCGTAATTCTGGAAGAAGCACTCAGGCTGGCGCTCTCCAAGGATTCGCTGGAGGTTTACTATCAAGCCCAGGTTGAGACCGACACCTCCACCGTGAGGGGCTTCGAAGCGCTCGCCAGATGGCATCTTCCGTCCATGGGGTGGGTCGCCCCCTCGGTGTTTATCCCATTGGCGGAAGAATGCGGGTTGATCCGACAGTTGGGTGCTCTGGTGCTCGAACGCGCACTGACGGATGCCGCGAAATGGCCGGGGAACCGCTCTGTTGCGGTGAACGTGTCAGCTTCTCAGCTCCTTGAAAAGGGTTTCGTCGAGCAGGTCGAGGCAATTCTTGCCCGCACCGGTTTTCCGCCAAAGCGCCTGGAGTTGGAGATTACCGAGAGCGTGATGTTCGACAGCGGCCATCAGGTTATCGGGACACTACAGAAGCTCCGGCAACTCGGCATCAAGCTGTCGCTCGATGACTTCGGGACGGGGTATTCCAGCCTGAGCAACCTGCTGCGCTTCTATTTCGACAAGATCAAGATCGATAGCAGCTTCGTGCAGCGGCAGGCCGAAGAGGTAAGTGCCCGTGCGATTCTGGAAGCCACACTGAGCATGGCGCGGAACCTCAGCATAGAGGTTGTCGCTGAGGGCGTCGAAACCGAAGAGCAGTTGGCAGATCTGAAACGGCAAGGCTGTCCCCTGGTTCAGGGCTTTCTACTGGCTCAGCCGCTCTCGCAGAGGAGCACGGTGGAGATGCTTGCGCTGTGCCAACAGCCGAGCATCACAGCGGCTTAATCGCTACCCAATTCGTGGTCTTAACCCAGCACCAGACGGAGCAGTCAGATGGGGCACATTGAGGTCGTAAATATCCAGCATCAGCGTGGCGGATCTTCAAGTTTCTTTGCGTTGGAGGACGCGGATTTCCTCATCATCCAGCGCAGTGTGGAGAAAATCGAAGCGTGCGTGGAAGCAAGGATGCCCGAAGAAGGGCGGTTGCTTCTCGCGCAGCTTATCTTTGATTTCCAACCGTTGATCACTCAGGACTTCTCGCTTGATGGGCGTCGTTCTATCGCTGCTCGATCAATGCGAGGCGACAGCGTTGAAGCAGAGATTGCTCATTGCGACAGGGGCCATCGAAATGTTCGGATAGGTTTCGTGTGATAGCGATGGATTTCCTTGCTATCGTCGCGGTATCTTTCGGCTGTAAAGTTGCCGGCAATTCGGCCACTTGTTGGAGCCTTTTGTCGATGACACCTTATGGCTCGACTTGGCTCGACGGTTGACCAAACAATGAGTCCGTTCACGTGAGCTGTCCCAAGGCCAGGACTGCCGCCACACTGGCGTCAGTCTGATCGAACGCTCCGTATAGGACCGTCAAAGTGAACAGTACAAGCCGACAACGGTTCATCCTTGGTGCATGCGTGCTCGCGACTTTCACGGCAGCGATTGAGAGCACGATCGTTTCATCGACAATGCCCGCGATTGTCAGGGCTTTGGGCGGGACGGAACTTTATGCCTGGGCGTTTTCCGCGTATCTGATAACACAGGCCGTCACCATCCCCATCTATGGCCGTCTGGCCGACATAGCAGGGCGCAAGCGCATTTTCCTGGTGGGGTCCATCATCTTTGCCATAGGGACGGCCTTGTGCAGTTGCTCCCGCGGGATGATGGAGCTGGTGTTGTTTCGAGCGATCCAGGGATGTGGGGCGGGAGCGATCCAGCCGATCGCGTATACGATCGTTGCGGACGTCTACACGCCGGTCAAACGTGCGCGGATCCAAGGGCTATTGTCGGGAGTGTTTGGGCTGGCAGCGAGCGGAGGCCCCCTCCTGGCGCCCTTTCTGATCCAGGCGCTGGGCTGGCAGTCCATTTTCTGGGCTAATCTACCGATCATCGCGCTGGCAACCGCCATGATCCTGCTGTTCCTGAAGGAGGAACCACGCCGAACGCGCCGATCCATCGATGTGCTGGGTGCGTGCCTGCTGACGGTCGTCCTGACGACAATCTTGGTGGTGGCGGATCAGTGGCACCAGTTTGGCCTTCTTGAACTGTCCCTGATGCTTGCCACTGTGGCCGTGGCGTCGGTGTGGCTGTGGCGACACCAAAGCCGCATCGCTGAGCCCATTATCCCCAGGCAACTGCTATCCAACAGTGTGGTTCGTCTGGGGAGTACCGGGGCACTGAGCAACGGGATCAGCATCATGACGCTTATTCCGTTCCTGCCAATCTTTGTGAGTTCAGGTCTTGGGTGGACCTTCACCACCGCGGGTGTGGTGATTGGCGTCCTGGTGGTCGTCTGGACCCTCGGCAGCGTCTGTGCGGGGCAGTTGCTGCCCTATGTATCATATCAAAAGGTCGGATTGTTTGGCGCCGGTTTGCTCGTAATTGGCAGCAGCATCCTGCTCGCTATGCCCCATAATGCCGGTATCTACGGTCTGGCCGCGGCGATCCTTGCCCTGGGGGTTGGACTCGGGTTCTGCAACACGACATTTGTGGTTGCAGTCCAGACAAGTGTCCCATACGAACAACGCGGGTCAGCCACCTCGACCGTTCTGTTCACACGCTTCCTGGGACAAGCCCTTGGTGCAGCGTTTGGAGGCATCGTCATTTCGACCGGCCTGCATCTGCTCTTCCCCAACGTAACTGACCCGTTTGGTGTGCTGCTGCAAGCTCACGGCGCTTCACCTCTAACCTCAGCGGACGGGTCTGCAAGGCTATTATGGATCACCAAGGCAAGCTTCACCCTTACGTTGGGCGCCGGTTTCACCTCTCTGCTGGTTTGTCTGCACCTACCGAGCGGGCTGACAACGCGATCGCAGACGAACCACGCTGTGTCAGAAGGTACCTTTGCATCCGAGGTCAAGGTGATGGAAAGGTGACGGCTTTGCTGTATGTCAGCGATTGGATTTCGCTCTCGCTGTAGCGCAGCAGGTCCCTGAGCACATGATCGGTGTGCTGGCCCAGCGTTGGGGCCGCCACGGGGTCCGCAAGTGGCGTGCCGGCCATGTGATGGGCATCAAGGACCGACCTGACGGCAGAAGTCCGCGCCATGCTTGCCGAAGCGCCGCCTGGCTGAGCGGCGAGGCTCATGCGTCGCTGAGGGCTCGCACGCGACGGAAAATCGTAAGCTGACCAGCGGTCGTTTCGTCCCAACTGAACGGTTCGGCGTAGGCGCGCGTCGCCTCGCGCGGCAGGCAGGTCGGCGAACAGGCGGCCGCACGGCCCTCGGCGATGCCGTCGGGCGTGTTCGGCTCGAAGATCACGCCGGCTTCCGGTGCGCGCACCACCTCGGGGTTGCCCCAGATATTCGCCGCACGACCGGCGTGCCGCAGGCCATCGATTCCAGCAGCACGTTCGCCCAACCCTCCCGCGACGACGCCAGCACCGAGGCATCCGCCGCCCCGTAAAGCCTCGGCAACTCGGTATGCGGGCGCGGCCCCAGCAGTCGGACGCGATCGCCGAGGCCGAACTGCGCGATCAGCTCGGCCAGCCGCTCCCGTTCCGGCCCTTCGCCGACGATCAGCAGGGAGAAATCCGGCAGCGACCGCATCGCCTCGATCGTGCGGTGATGGCCTTTGCGCTCGATCAGGCCGCCCGACCGAGATCAGCACTTTGCCGGTCACGCCCAGGTCCTGGCGCAGAGCCTCCCGGTCCGCGGCGGGACGAAACAGGTCGGTCTCCACCCCGTTGCGCAGCACGGTGACCTTGTCGTCCGGCGCGCCGAGATCGACCAGAACCTCTTTCAGGGCCGCGCTGACGGCGACCATGGCGGCGCAATCGCGGATCGCGGCCTGGATCAGCCGGCGCGGCTGGCGGAAGCGGGGGATCAGGTTCACGTCCGTGCCGCGCGCGGTCATCACGACCGGCAGGCCGAAGCGCTTGCCCAGCCAGGTCGCGGCGACGCCGTCGGGATAGACGTAGTGCGCGTCGATCGCATCGAAGCGCCGGCCCTCGGCCAGCAGGCGCGCCACGACCGGCACCATCGCGCGATACAGCAGCCATGGTGCAGCGGACATGCCAACCTTCGGGATGACCGGATAGCGCGGGTGCAGCACCTCGATCCCATGCCGCGTTTCCGCCTGGGGTGCCGCGGCGTGCACCGCCCACTCGCCGAACCGCTCGGGCGCGGGACGGGAACCACGGCACCGGCGCCACGACCGTGCTGACGGCTTCACCGCTGGCCAGCAGGTGCCGCAACCGGTTCTCCACGAAAATGCCGTGGTTGGGCCGAGCGGCGTGGGGGAAAAGGGTGGAGAAGGTCAGGAGGCGCAAAGGGGCCCCACCCGTCGGCGCCAATCGCGTCGTTCAGCTCCCCTTCGCCATGTCGTCGAGCAGCTTCTGCGCCTCGACCTTTTCCTTGAAATTGGCCTTGTTGGCGACCACGGCTTCCAGGTTCTTCTTCGCCTCGTCCTTGTTGCCGATGTCCTTCAGCGCGACCGCGTAGTGATAGACGATGCGCGGATCGGCGGTCGTGGTGTCGCCGGTCGCCTGGCGCAGCAGCGGCACCGCTGCCTGGGCCTTGCCGGTGCTGACGAGGATCCAGCCCAGCGTGTCCGCCGTCTGTGGGCTGGGCGAGAGGACATAGGCCTGCCGCGCCATGTTCTGCGCCTGATCGTCCTTGCCCATCTGCTGGTAGACCCAGGCCAGATTGTTCAGCGCCACCGCGTCGTGCGGCTTCTGCTTCAGGATCGCCTGCAAATACCGCTCCGCATCGTCCAACTTGTTCTGCGCGATGGCGATTTCCGACAGTTGCTCGGTCACCGCCATGTCGTCGCTGTGCTTGCCAAGCCAGTCGAGCAGCGCATGCGTCGCGTCATCCGGCTGGCCGGAGCGCAGCTAAGCGCGCCGCCAGGCGCGTGACCAGCAGGCTGGAGGGGGCGGCATCGTACGCCTCCTTATAGGCCGCGGCAGCGTCCTGCGGCCGGTTCGCTGCCAGGTAGATGTCGCCCTTCAACGCCTTGATCGCCGGGAAGTCGCGATCCTGCGATTGCAGACGATCGGCGGTCGCCAGCGCCGCGTCGATGCCGGTGGACTTCAGGTCGACCATGACGAAGTCCTGATAGAGCTGGTAGTTGTGCGGGTCGTTGGCGATGCCGGCCTGCAGCACGTTGCGCGCGCTTTCGAACTCGCCGGCCTCGATCAGCAGGGCCACAAGCTGGCGGCGGGCGCCGATCACCGACGGGTCCTGCTTCAGGATATCGGTGTAGACGCCCGCGCGCCTCCTTGCGTTGGCCCAGCGCCAGATAGGCCGCCGCCTTCAGCGACAGCAGATCGGTGCTGGCGGCGTTGGCGCCTTTTTCGTTCTGCGCCAGGTCCAGCGCCTTCTGCGGCTGGCCGGACCGGATATACAGATCGCCCAGCGTGACCGTGACGCGAAGCAGGTTCGGTTCGGCGCGTGTGCGCGTTCCACCAGCGCAACGGCCTGGTCCAGGTGATTGGCGCTCACGTAGGTGTTCGCCAGCATGGTCAGCGCCGGTTCGGCGGTCGGCTGGCGCGCCAGCACGTCCGTCAGGATCTTCTCGGCGCCGTCCTTGTCGCCCTGCATCATGTCGACCCGCGCCAGATTGACCTTGGCCGGCGCGAAGTCGGGGTATTTCTGGACCAGGTCGGAGAAGGTCTTCTTGGCGCCGTCGAAGTCGATCTGCGCCAGCTGGAACAGGCCTTCCAGGTTGCCGACGATCTCGGTCTCGCCCTGCGCCTTGCGGATTTGGTCCAGCACGTCGGAGGCCTTGGCGGTGTCGCCGGTCGCCAAAGCGGCGAAGAACAGCGCCTCACTGACGGCGGGCAGCTTCGGCGCCAGTTGCAGCGTGTGCTCCAGGTCGCCGATCGGCGGTATCGACATCGCCCATGCCCATGCGCACCGAGGCGAGGCGGGTCTGCACGCCGACATCGTTCGGCGCCAGCGATCTCGCGCCTTCTGGAACGCGGTGATCGCGTCCGGACCACGGTTAGCGGCGGCATAGGCGCGGCCGATCAGGTCGTAGGTCTCGGCGTCCGCCTTGCCGGACTCCGTCGACCTTGGCCAGCGTGTCGATCACCTGGTCGGGGCGGTGCTTGGCGAACTGGATCCGCGCCAGGATCTTGTAGGCGGCGAGGTCATTCGGGAGCGCGGGCGAGATATTTGCGCGCCGCTTCCTCGGCCTGCTCAATCTGGCCGAGTTGCTCCTTGATCACGGCCTGCAGGTAGATAGGCGCGCTGGATGCGGCCGATGAAGCCGGAGATGCGTTCCAGGTCGGCGTCGGCGGCCTTGAAGTTCTTCGCCTGCGCCTCCATCACCGCCGGCAGGTAGATCGCCTGGACGTTGCCGGGCGTGCCCTTCAGCACCGCCTCGATATCCGCCTTCGCCGCATCGTTCTTGCCCATCGCCAGCTCCAGGCTGGCTCGGTCGAGCCGCGCCTGCATGACGCTGGGCTGGTCGGTGATCAGTTCGTCCAGCACCGCGATGGCGCCGGGGACATCATTCTTCAGCCGCAGCAACTGCGCCTTCGCCAGCAGCGCCTCGGCCGATTTCGGCTGCGCGGCGATCGCCCGGTCGATCTTCGCCTGCGCGTCGTTCAGGTCGGCGCGCGCAACCGACAGGCGGGCGTCGGCCAGCAGCGGCTCGACCGCGTTGGGCGCGATCTGCTCCGCCTCGGCGAAGGATTTCTGCGCATCGTCCGGGCTGCTTCAGGCCGATCAGGGCATAGCCGCGCGCCACCAGGATGGAGGCGTCGAGCGTCGCGTCCTTGCCATCCGGCTTCAGCTCGTTGCAGCACTTCGTCGAACTTGTTCTGCGCCAGCAGCGCCTGCGCCAGCAGCGGCACCGTCTGATGCGGATCGAAGCCGCGGTCGCGCGCCGCCTCCGCCTCACGCTCCGCCGCGACCGGATCGCCGAGTTCGAAGGAGACCCGGCCCAGCCAGATAATGCGCTTCGGCATTCTGCGGATCGTTGCGCACCGCGTTGCGCAGGTCGATCTGGGCGGATTTCAGATCGCCCTTCTTCAGGGCAGCCTGCGCGCTGGACAGATAGTCCGCGTGGGCGGCCAAGCGGCCACGCTCCCATCCAGGCGCCCAGCATGATCCAGCCGAGGGATCTTGTAACGCATGGCCTGTCATCCTCGTTCGTCTTGCATCGTTGTTTCAGCGCCGACACCGTCGGCGTGTGCGGCCCTCATCGTTACCATGCCGCCTGGCACCATGCCGCTGGGAGCCATCCCATGGGCTTCCATCAGCCCATACAGCGTCGGGCGGCTGACACCGAGCAGGCGGGCCGCGGCCGACAGCGTGTTGTTGCTGCGGGCCAGCGCCTCCCGCAGCACTTCCCGTCTCCGCGCGCAGGCGGGCGGCGCGCAGGTCGAGATTGGGCAACGTCTTCGACCGGTGTCGCGAGTTCCAGGTCCGCGGCGTCGATCAGCCGGCGTTCGGCCATGACCACGGCACGCTTCAGGCGGTTTTCCAGCTCGCGGACATTGCCCGGCCAGTCGTGGCGTTCATCGCCGACGGTGGCCTGTTCGGTGAAGCCGCGGATGTTGCGGCTGAATTCCTGGTTGAAGCGGTTCAGGAAGAAATTCGCCAGCAGCAGCACGTCGCCGCCGCGGTCGCGCAGCGGCGGGATGCGCATGGTCACCGCGTTCATGCGATAGAACAGGTCGCCGCGGAACACGCCCTGGCTGATCTTTTCCTCCAGGTTGGCGTTGGTCGCCGAGACGATGCGCACATCGACCTGGATCTTCTGGCGTCCGCCGATCCGTTCGACGATC
Organism: uncultured Alphaproteobacteria bacterium; assembly: GCA_963771475.1. Taxonomy (GTDB): domain Bacteria; phylum Pseudomonadota; class Alphaproteobacteria; order Acetobacterales; family Acetobacteraceae; genus Rhodopila. The sequence continues at coordinate 588,075 of CAVYTN010000007.1, forward strand.
TGGTCCTGCAGGAAGCGCAGCAGCTTGACCTGCAGCGGATGCGGCAGGTCGCCGATTTCGTCGAGGAACAGCGTGCCTTTGTTGGCGCTGCTCGATCTTGCCGATGGTCTGCTTCACCGCGCCGGTGAAGGCGCCGCGCTCATGGCCGAACAATTCGCTTTCCAGCAGGTTTTCCGGGATCGCGCCGCAGTTGATGGCGACGAACGGCTGCTTCGCCCGCGGCCCGAGATCGTGCACGGCCCTGGCCAGCGCTTCCTTGCCGGTGCCGCTTTCGCCCAGCAGCAGGACCGGGACATTGGTCGAGGCGATCTTTTCGACGTCGCGGCAGACCTTCAGCATCGCCGGGCTCGGCGGTGACGATCCGCTCGATCGGCGAGCGGGCCGGCACGGCGGCCAGGCGGCGGTTTTCCTCTTCCAGCCGGTGCAGGTTGAGGCCGCGATCGATGATGGTGCGCAGCACCTCGATCTCGACGGTTTTTCGCAGAAATCATAGGCGCCGAGGCGACCGCCTTCGGAGTGCGTTCTTGCGCTCGCCATTGCCGGTGACGACGATGACCTTGGTCTGCGGTGCGATGCGCAGGATTTCGTCGAGGGTGGCGAAACCCTCGCTGACGCCGTCGGGATCGGGCGGCAGGCCGAGGTCCATGATCACGACCGGAGGCGCATCGCGGCTGGACGATCGCGACGGCCTGCGGCCGGGCATGGGCGATCAGCACGTCGCAGGCCGGGAAGGCCCAGCGATACTGGGAGCACAGCCCTTCGTCGTCTTCGACGATCAGCAGTTTCGGTTTGGCGCCCGCCTTTCCCGTCATGCTTCGATCGGTCCTTTCAACTGCCATGGTGCGGTCCGCTCACGCCTCGGCCGAGGCAGGTTCGGCGACGCTGGGCCGAACCGCCGGCAGGATCAGGCGCATCGTGGTGCCCTCATGCGGCTTGCTGATCACGAGAAGGTCGCCGCCGGCGTCGCGCAGCAATTCCCGCGCCTGATAGGCGCCGATGCCGTGGCCGCCGCTTTTGGTGCTGCGCAGCGGACGGAACAGTTCGTCGCGCACGAATTCGGGCTTCATTCCCGGACCGCGATCGACGATGTCGATGACGATGCCATGGTCTCAGCGCGCAGATCGACCCGGACCGCCGCGTCGGGGTGGGAGGCTTCGACGGCATTGTTCAGCAGATGGACGACGACCGCGTCGAACGCGTCAGGGTCGATGGCTGCCCCGGCGCCGCCGCTGTCATCCATGAAGACGATGTCCGGTTCGGCGGTGATCCGCTGCGCTCCTCGATCAAGGCGCGCAGACGTTCGGCCGGGGTGATCAGCGCATGGTCCCGTTCCTGCCGCTCTGCTTCCAGGCGGGTCAGCAGGCGGGTGATCTTGCCGACGGAGGCCCGCACGGTCGCCAGCATATCGCGCTGGAACTCCGGGTTGTCGGCATACACCTCGGCGTTGGTCAGGAGCATCGAAAGCTGTCCGGAGACGTTCTTGATGTCGTGGATAACGAAAGCAAATCTCTGGCTGTATTCGCGCAGTTGTTGCGTCTGGGTCAGCACCTGCATGGCGCGCTGTTCGGCCACCCGGCTCGCGATCTCGTGACTGACGACACGTAGCAGATCGTAGGCCTCGTGGTCCAGTTTGAATTGCGCCCGCGGGAGCGTCAGCAGGACGAAGCCGATCAGGCTGCCGGCCTGACTGCCCCCCTGGCGCAGCGGCAGCGCGAGCCACAGGCGCTGCAGGTCCGGCAACCAGGACGATGCCTCAGCGATCGAATCGATGCGCACCGCGGTTTCGGCGTCCCGCAGCAGGGCGATCAGGTCATGGCCGGGCGGGATCGGCGTGGTGACCGCCGGCATGTTCCATGACCCGGCCCATTGGAACGCGACATCCTGCGGCGGGCGGACGAACAGGGCGCCTGCCGGACTGTCCACCACCTCCGCCGCCGCTCGGATGGCGCGTTTGTGCAGCGGAACGAAGGCCTCGGGCGCCGTCAGGATATCGATGCAGCGCAGCCACTCCCGCCGGTAGTCGTAACGCAGGCTGAAGAAATTCTCGACCAGTATGGTATGGATCCGCGAACGTGCGGTGCCGGACGTCAGGACGACGGCCACCGCCAGCACGGCGCCGAAGATCATCGAGGTTTCGACGACCCGGCCCCATTCGGAGCCGCCGCGGCGGAACACCTCGCCGATCAGGGAGACGGCCAGCAGGAAGACGCCGGCTCCGATCAGGGTGAAGCTGTGGAAAACGACGTTGCGCGAAACATGGATGTCGATCGCCCAACTGCGGTTGCGCACGACGGCAACGGCGATCAGCGGGGCGGCGAGCATGAAGGCGGGGGCCCGCGCCTCGATCAGTGTCAGCGACAACTGATGAAACAGCACGCTGTCGGCGTAGAGCACCAGGTCGTAGAGAAACATGCCGCCCAGCGCGACGCAGAGCAGGTTGATGTTCCATCGCGATTCCGGTGGCGTATTGAAATAGAGGTTCTCCAGCAACAGGATGTTGCAGACCGCGAAGCCCAGCCGGACCGCCGTGGGCAGGGAGCGGAGGCTGATTCCCGCCTGGCCATGCAACAATTCCAGGATCGGCGTGCCCGCCACCAGGATCAGCGCCAGGATACCCATGGTCCGGAAGGCCGTGGTGACCTGATCATCCCCGCCGACGGACCGGCGGTAAAGATGCAGGATGAAACCATACCATGCGGCGGATCGCGCGATCTCAAGCCATGCCGCGAGGCCGGTTGTTGGGGTGTACCACAAGAAAGTAAAAGCCGCGGCCCAGAGGGCGGTCAGGAGGCAGGCCAGTATCAGAAGCCCGCCGGAACGGCTGATCGGCGGTCGGGTCAGTACCAGGGCTGCGAGCGCGGCATAGAGCACCGCGCAGAGCCCGTGCAGCACGACGATGGCGGAGGGATCGGGGCCTAGAAGCATGGAGCGCATATACGCGCCTTTGCCGAAAAGCCGGTGGTTCTTTTCATTTCTTGCGTCTGGGACCGGATTTTGCCCGATTCCGGGCGGAAGCGGCCGGTTTCAGCCGCCTTGAGCAGGATGACATCGCTTCGCTCAGCCACCCTGCTCAAGGTGTTTGTTTGATCGCGTGGTTCAGACCTCCGGCTACTCCGCCTCCGGTCATCACGCTGTTTGTTTGATCGCGTGATTCAGACCTCCGGCGATTCCGCCTCCGGTCATCGCGCTCTAACGGGCGCCTTCACGGGTCAGCACGACGCGGATCGTCGCGATCAGGATGCGCAGGTCCAGCCAGACCGAGCGGTGCTTCACATAATAGAGGTCATAGGCCAGCTTTTCGCGTGCATCCTCGATCGAGGCACCATAGGGGTAGTTGACCTGGGCCCAGCCCGTCAGGCCCGGCAGGACGTAGCTTCGTTGGCCGTAAAATGGGACGACCTTGCTCAGTTGGTCGACGAAATGCGGGCGTTCCGGACGTGGACCGACCAGGCTCATTTCGCCGCGAATGATGTTGATCAGTTGCGGCAGTTCGTCGATCCGGGTGGTGCGGATGAAGCGCCCGACGCGGGTGATGCGGGGATCCTGCTTCTGCGCCCAGCGGGGCTTGCCGCCGGCTTCGGCGTCAGCGGTCATGCTGCGGAACTTGAAGACGGTGAAGGGCCGCCCAAACAGGCCGATGCGGCTCTGGCGATAGAAGACGGGGCCGGGGCTGTCAGCCTTGATCGCGAGCGCCGTGATCAGCATCAGCGGCAAGGTGAGCGCCAGCATCGCCAGGCTGATGGCGATGTCGCCGATACGTTTGATACCGTCGGTCGGCCGTGTGGCCGCGAAGCCGTCGGCCGTCAGCAATATCTCATGGGTCAGCGCGTCGAGGTCGATCCGGCCAAGATTACGCTCCTGGAAATCGGCGCCGCTGAGGACGCGCAGGCCACGCAGCTTGCTGTCCAGCAGCGCTTCCGTCGCCGCGGCGCCGATGCCTGATGCCATCACGACACCCCAGAGCCGCTGACGGGTGAGGGAGGTCCATTCCAGATCGGTGGTGTCCGGGCCAGGGGCGTGGTGCTGGCCCGGTTCGGCGCGGCGAATGGCGGTCGGCGCGGGGCTGACGACGGGATCGAATTGCCGGCCGAGGCGGGTGTCCAGGCGATCGCTGAACCGGGCGACCGCTTGAGGGCCGCCAAGGATCAGGATGCGGCGCGGCATCCGCCCGAAGCCCGTGACGGTGCCGAGGCCGATGCGGACGATGCCGATGGTGACGACCCAGGCGCCGACGATGCGGCCGATCCACATCGCCTGTTGCGCGGTCAGGCCGTGGCCAAGACCGGCGGCGAGCAGGGTGAAGACGGTAAAGGCGGCGGCGGTGGACAGCATGCACGGCGAGAACGAGCCGGCCACGATCGAGGCAAACCTCCCGCCGGTAGAGGCCGATGCTGAGGGCGACGGTCGCCAGGGTGACCGTGAGAATGGTTGCCATCTCGATCGGGCTGCGCGGTAGGGTCTGGATCATCGCGGGGATGAAGTTGGGCAGTGCGTTCAGCATGCCGGACGTTTCGATCATCGCGTAGATGACGGTGAAGGACATCACGAACTCGACGGCACCGAGGAGCGCCATCCCGCCGGGAAGGGTTTCGGCGACGGCGGTCGGCCCCGGTTCGGCCTGACCGGCACTATGGCGCCGCATCAACGCTTTCCTTTCATTCCGCGCTGCAACGTCTTAAGGAAAGGCTGAGGCGTTTCCTGCAAGCGATTCCCCCTGATGCGCTTGGCTGCGGCGATCATGCGATCCGGTGTTCTATGAGCGATGTTGTAGCGCAATTGTTGCAGAAGTAATGTATTGCGTCAACGATTTTTTTCGATATTCGTTACAATTTTCGAAATTTATGCCAAAGTCGGTTGATTTTTCCTAACATTAAGACGGATTCCGTGATAGTGAACGCAAGCGGACGGAGTTGAGATGGTTTTTTGCGAAATGTCTAACCTGCGGTGGCATTCCTTACGTCAATTACACTACGGCCAAGGGCTTTCCGCGTTGAACTGGCCGCATCACAATGTTATAGCCGAAATCACCGGTTCGGGATCATCCGTCGGGTGGGCCTGCGATCCGCCCGGTCCAGGCCGCCACCTGATGTGCATCGAAGACGTATCGACGGGAGCGATGCCTCGCAGGCGTGTAGCTCATCGGCAGAGCGCTGCCTCCACATGGCAGAGGAGGGGGTTCAATTCCTTCCGCGCCTACCAGGCGCCCGTTGAACGGGCGCTGCCGGAATGGATGCCGCCGGAATGGACGCCGGCCCGCCCAGCCGACGCTGGATATCAGGAATGGGGTGCGGGCGCGCCGGAACCGGTCCGCGCCGCCGGCTCACACAGAGGTTGACGTGAACGAGTATCCGATTGATCCGATCGTGACCACAGGCCGCCGATCCCGGAACCTGACTTGCCGGACAGCAGGACAACCGCCATATGGCGGCCCAGGGGACCATCCAGCAGGGGGCCGTCCAGCAGCCGCGCCGCGCCGCGGCACGGCTATGCGTGCGGGCTTTGCGCTGCTCGCCGCGCTCGCTTTGTCCGCCTGCGGGTCGCACTCCCTGTTCGGCGGCGCCAAAACGCCGCCGGTCGTGGAGCATGGTCCTCCGACGGTGGCTGAGGATTATGTCATCGGGGCCGGCGACTCCCTCAGCATCTTCGTCTACCGCAATCCCGACCTCAGTGAGGGCGGCGTCGCGGTCCGGCCGGACGGCCGGATCTCCACACCGCTGATCGAAGACATCGTCGCCGCCGGCAAGACGCCCACCCAGCTGGCGCGGGAGATCGAGCAGAAGCTGGCGAAATTCATCCAGGACCCGAACGTCACCGTCATCGTGCGCGGCTTCATCGGGCCGCCCGACCGGCAGGTGCGCGTGATCGGGGAGGCGACGGACCCGATCGCCATCCCGTACCGCGAGCATATGACACTGCTCGACGTGATGATCGCGACCAAGGGCCTGACCAAATATGCCTCCGGAAACCGCGCTGTCATCGTTCGTAACGATCCGGACGGTAAAACCGAATCGATCAGCGTTCGGCTGAGCGATCTGATCAAGGACGGCGACATTAGTCAGAATATTGAAATGAGTCCCGGCGATACTCTGATCATTCCGCAGTCCTGGTTCTGAAGGGATCTCACGATGGATTCGGTCAAGTCGCTGGTCGCGCAATATCTCAGCGCCGCCTGGCGCCGGCGCTGGATGGGCGTCATCGTCGCATGGCTGGTGTGCGGCATCGGTTGGGTCGGCGTCTACACGATCCCGAATCAGTTCGAATCCAGCGCCCGCCTGTTCGTCGATGCCGACGCCGTGCTGACCCCGCTGCTGCGCGGTCTCGCCGCTGATTCAGCGCCGACGACGCAGCTGGAAATCCTGCAGCGCACCCTGCTCAGCCGGCCCAACCTGGAGAAGCTGATCTCCAAGACCGACCTCGACCTGACCCTGAACGGCCCGACCGACCGGGAGCGTCTGCTGAGCCGCCTTGCCACGGACATCAAGGTCACCCCGCAGACCAGGAACCTGTTCACCATCGCCTATCGTGACAAGAGCCCGAAAGCTGGCGCACGACGTCGTGCAGACCCTGCTGACCATCTTCGTCGAAAGCGCGACCGGCGGTTCGCGCACCGACATGGAGAATGCACGCCGCTTCCTGGAACGTCAGATCCAGTCCTATGAGCAGCAGCTGCGCGCGGCGGAAAAGCGCAGAGCCGATTTCCGCGCTCGGTACCTGGAAATCCTGCCGGCCGACAACAACCCCAACGTCCCCGCGCTCGAAGGCGCTCGGCAGGCAGCGCAGGCGCTGGAGGGCAAGCTGCAGGACGCGCTGATCGCACGCGACGCGCTGCAGCAGGAGGTCGACAACACGCCGCCGATGCTGGTGGTCGAGACCGGGTCGCTGAATGGCCCGAGCGGACAGCCGGTAAAGACCAAGCTACAGGACGCCGAGGATCAGTTGCGCCTGCTGCTGCTCCGCGACACCGAGGCGCATCCGGATGTCATCGCCCAGCGCAAGCTGATCGAATCGCTGAAGAAAGCGCCGCCGGAGGATGCCGCGCCGAACCCGGCGAAGGATGCCAAGGCCGGCGACGCCGGGAACACGCTCAAGCGGTCGGTGCCGAACCAGGTCTATGACCAGTTAAAGGTCAAGCTGATCGAAGCCGACACCCAGGTTGTCTCTCTGCAGCGACAGCGTGACGAGGCCGTCCGCAACAAGGAGCGGCTGGAGAAGATCCAGCGCGAGCAGCCTGGGCTGATCGCGGAATACCAGAACATGGACCGCGACTATAGCGTGCTGCGCCGCAACTATGAGGAACTGCTGGGGCGGCTGCAGTCTGCCAACATCGCCCAGGCGGCCGATACGCAGGCGGACAAGGTCAAGCTGCAGATCATCGACCCGCCGGAAATCCCGCGTCTGCCGGCGGCGCCGAACCGCACGTTGCTGGTAACCGGGGTACTGCTGGGCGGCATGGCGACCGGCCTGGGCATCACGGTGCTGTTCGGCCAGCTCGACCGGTCGTTCTCGACCGTCGATGATCTGCGCGGTCTTGGCCTGCCGGTGCTGGGCGGCATTTCGGTCCTCGGCCTGGTGCCGTTGCGCCAGCGGCTTCTGGCGGTGATGCGCTTCGGCGCGGCCGTCGCGGTGCTGGTGTGTATCTACGGCGGTCTGATGGTCCATATCCTGCGGTCGGCGGCACTGATCTGATGGCGCGCCACCGGGCCCTTCATCATTACGAAAACCGCCCCGCCGCCATTGCAGCGGCCGATTCAGCACGGAAAGCAGGAAGTGCATGCTGATACCCAAGGCGTCCCATCTGGTCGAACGGGCGGCGGAGCGTTTGCTGAAAACCGGCGCGCTGGATGAGTCCGCGGCACAGCTTCTGCAGCCGGGCGTGGCACCGTCCGACAGCGAAACCGCGGCACCGGGAGCGGCGTCTCCCGCCGAGGCAGCCCCATCGGCGACGGGCCGCCGGTCGTCGCTGTTCGCCCCGCCACAAGCCGCTGTCCCACCTCCGGCAAACGGTCTTGCAACACCGGTCACTGCCGGGGCGATTGGGGCTGATGCCGCGCAGCCCGACCTGGCAGGCGCCGCAAACCTCGGTCAGCCGGCGATCCCGAGCCAGAGCGGTGCCCAGGTAGCTGTGCTGGAGCGTCCGTCCGTATCAGCCGCCGGCACGCCGGGCGCGGGCTGCCCCGGGGTCTGCCCCGGCGCGGGGCCTGCGTTCCCGAACAGCGCCTCCCCGACGGGCTTTGCCGCGTCTGCCTTCGCCTCCCGCACAGGGGCCGATCCGGCTGCCGGAGCGTTGCAGGGACCGGTTTCGATCGATGCCGTCTCGCTGGAGCGTGCCGGCATGGTGGACTGGTCGCGCACCCGCACCCGCATCTCGGAGGAGTTCCGGCTGGTGCAGCGCCAGATCCTGCGCTCTGCCTTCGGTCCGGGCGCCGAACCGGGGTTCTCCAATCTGCTGATGGTGACCAGCGCCCGCCCCGGCGAAGGCAAGAGCTTCATGTCCACCAACCTCGCCGGCAGTATCGCCCGGCAGGGCGACCACCACGTCCTGCTGATCGATGCCGACAGCAAGCGCGACTCGATCTGCTACAGTTTCGGCCTGGCGCAGGCGCGCGGCCTGCTCGACCTCGCGGCCAATCCCAAGCTCGATCCGGCCCCGTTGATCGTCAAGACGCCGATCGAACGGCTGTCGATCCTGCCGGTCGGGCGGGAACGTGAACGCAGCGCGGAGCTGTTCTCCACCAAGGAAATGACGCGGCTGATCCAGAGCCTTGGCCGCCGCTATGCCGACCGCCTGCTGATCCTGGACGCACCGCCGTGCCTGTCCACCTCAGACCCCGCGGTGCTGTCGCAGGTCGTCGGGCAGATTCTGTTCGTCGTCGAAGCCGACCGCACGCAACGTGACGAGATCGAGGCGTCGCTCGATCTGATCCAGGCCTGCCCGTCGATCACCCTGGTGCTCAACAAGCAGCAGATCTCCTCGCGCTACACGTTCGGCGCCTACTCCTCCTATTACTCGTCCTGACGGGTCGCGGGCTTCCATTCTATGCCCCGAAGCGAAAAGTTCCGTCGGCATGCGCCGATCGCGTGCCGTCGCCAGCGGCGGGCAAAGCGTGACGGGACGCCGAAGCCGGTGCACGGGCGGGCGGCGCTTGTGCTGGCGCTGCTGCTGTCCCCGGGTTCGGCGGCATTTGCCTTTCCGCTGCTGGGATCGACCACCGACAGCGACATCACCGGCACGCGCGACCTGACGGGCAGTAAATCGACGGACCTGTTGCATCAGTTGCAACTGGTCAACGGGTTCTCCGCGCCCGCCGGCGGGGGATGGACGTTCATCCCGCGTGTCGACCTGGATGAAGAGCTGACCGACAACGTCTTTCAGGTCAATTCGCCACGGCGGTGGGACCTCGTCACCTATATCTCGCCCGGCTTCAACCTGGCCGCCGACTTGCCGCGGCTGACGCTGACAATGAGCTACAGCCCCAGCCTGGCGCTGTATGCGCGCAACAGCTCACTCAATGCGCTGACGCAACAACTGAATGGGATCGGCAATGTCACGGTGGTGCCGGAGCTTGCCTTCGTGGACCTGCGCGCGACGTCCGGCGTCAGTAACCTGTTTGGCGGTCTGGGCAGTCAGGGCACGGTCGGGGCGCAAGCCGGCGCGCTGGCGGGCTCCCCCTTTCAGGGCGTCGCCGGCCAAGGCCTGAACCGGCAGAACGAGACCCAGGTCGCCAGCCTTGGTATCTCGCCCTATCTACGGCGGCAATTCGGCGACCTGGGTGAGGGGAAACTCGGCTACGCGCTGAACGTCACCCGCTCCAACACCCTGGCGGGTTTCGCCTCGCCGCCGTTTCCGTCCGGCGGGCAAAACGGCCAGTCCCTGGTCTCCAACGAGGAATTCGCCACCTTCACCACCGGCCAAATTCTGGAGCGGTTCCAGGACGCCATCAACATCGACCTGCAGCAGAGCCAGACCTCGACCGATGCCGGTTTCGTCAACGGTTTCACGGGGATCGCTGCCAACCAGCCGACACACACCAATTCCAGCCAGAACGTCTACTCGAATCAGGTCACCTACCAGGTGAACCACGAGCTGTCCGTCTTCGTCAGCGGGGGCTGGGAGGATATCGATTTCACCGGATCGTTCGGGCGGCATATCGACGACGCAACCTGGCGGTTCGGCGCCACCCTGACACCGGATCCCGACACGTCGCTGACGCTCAGCTACGGGCACGATAACGGGTTCAATTCCATCGCCGCCGACGGGCACTACGCCTTGACGGGTCGAACGACGCTTACCCTGTCCTATCAGAGTACCCTCGGTACGCAGTTGCAAACTGTGCAGCAGCAGTTGAATACCGCCGCGGCTACATCGACCGGCCAGTTCGTCAACGGCGTCACCGGCGGTCCGCTCTTCGTCAACACCAATGCGCTGGCACAGCAGGACAGCCTGTTCCGAACCGACTACCTGGTGTTCGGCAGCACCACATCCTGGAATCGCGACGTCCTTTCCCTGTCCGTCAACCTCAGCCGGCAGACAACGACGGGTACCGGCAGCAACGGTCTTTCGACCGAGGGCGCGACGTTCGGCGTGAACTGGATCCATCAGATGCGGCCCGACATGACCTTGAGCGGGGGCGTCTCCTTCAACCAGCAGGTGCAGGCCAATGGCGGCAGCGGATTCCTGGGAAATTACGTGTCCTATGCAGCGAGTGCCGCCTGGCAGTATCAATTGACGGAGACGGTCGGCCTGAACGTGCGCTATTCATTCTTCGACCGCATCTCCCAGGTCTCGAACTTCAACGTCTACCAGAGCCTGCTGATCGCTGGCATTTCGAAAACCTTCTGATCGGGCGCCGTGTTTGACACTTTCTACAAGCTGACCGGTCAGCCCTTCCTGCTGACACCCGACACCCGCTTCTTCTTCGGCAGCAGCGGGCATAGCCGCGCGATCGCGCATCTGGTCTACGGCCTGTCGCAGCAGGAGGGCTTCATCGTCATCACCGGTGAGGTCGGCGCCGGCAAGACGACGCTGGTGGAGCAACTCTGGGCGCAGCTTGACCGCAACACCTACATCATCTCCCGCGTCGTGACGACGCAGGTCTCCGGCGACGACCTGTTGCGGCTGGCGATGGCGAATTTCGGCATCGATGAAGCCGTGCGCATCGACAGGCAGGCCGACAAGGCAACATTGCTGCGCCGCTTCGAACAACTGGTGCGCGAGCAGCGCAAGCTGGGCCGCCGCTGCCTGCTGGTGATCGATGAGGTGCAGAACCTGTCGCTCGCGGCGATGGAGGAGCTGCGGATGCTGTCCAACATCACCGTCGACGGCCGAGCGTCGGTGCAGACGATTCTGCTGGGCCAGCCGCAGTTCCGTCCGATCCTGGCCAGCAAGGATGTCGAGCAGCTGCGCCAGCGCGTGCTGGCCTCCTATCACCTCGGCCCGCTGACCGATCTGGAAACCCGCGGCTATATCGAGCATCGGATGCGCACCGTCGGCTGGACCGACGACCCGGTCTGGGAGGATGAGGCGTTCGCCGCCGTGCATCGCCAATCGGGCGGCATTCCGCGGCGGATCAACACGCTCTGCTCCCGCGTGCTGCTGCTCGGCTCGCTGGAGGAGACGCACCGCATCACCGCCGCCATGGTCGACGCGACGGCGGAGGAACTCGATCGCGACCTGGGCTGGCGGCGGACCGAATTGCCAGCCGCCGAGATGACTGCCCCCGTTGTGGCTGCCCCCGTTGTGTCGACGACGGGCCGCAGGCTGCCCCCGCATCCGCCGCCCATGAACAGCGACGAGCAGGATGACCTGATGCGCCGGATCGAGATGCTGGAACGCTCCGCCCTGCGTCAGGAGCAGGCGTTCCGCCGGGTGATCGACCTGCTGGAAGCCAACATGGGGACGAACTCATGAGCGTCGTCAACGCCATGACGGTCGACGTCGAGGACTATTTCCAGGTCCAGGCCTTCGCGCATTGCATCCGCCGGACCGATTGGGACGGTTTCCCCCGCCGGGTGGAGGCGAACACCGACCGCATCCTCGACCTGTTCGGTGCCGCCGGCGTCAAGGCGACGTTCTTCACGCTGGGCTGGGTCGCCGAACGCCATCCCGGCCTGGTGCGCCGGATCGTCGCCGATGGGCATGAACTCGCCAGCCATGGCTGGGATCACACGCGCGCCGACAGCCAGGACCCCGAGACGTTCCGCGCCGATATCGCCCGCACCCGCGCGTTGCTGGAGGATCTGGGCGGCGTGCGCGTTACCGGCTATCGCGCCGCCACGTTCTCGATCGGCACGCGCAACCTGTGGGCATTCCCGATCCTGAAGCAGGAGGGCTATCTGTACAGCTCCAGCATCAACCCGATCCGCCACGATCTGTACGGCATGCCGGACGCGCCGCGCGTGCCGTTCCAGCCCGCTCGGCGACGGTGTGATCGAACTCCCGATGACCACCGTGCGCCTTGGCCAGCGCAACTTGCCCTGCTCGGGCGGTGGCTATTTCCGGCTGCTGCCGACCGCGCTGTATCGCGCCGGACTGCGCCGGGTGAACCGGCGGGACCGCCAGCCCGGCATCTTCTATTTCCACCCGTGGGAGGTCGATCCCGGCCAGCCGCGCATCGAGGGCGCCGGCTGGAAGTCGCGGCTGCGGCACTACACCAACCTGTCCGGCATGGAAGACGGGCTGCGCCGGCTGCTGCGAGATTTCGCCTGGGACCGGATGGACCGCGTCTATGCACCGGCGATTGCCGGTTCGGCCGGGATGGCGGCGGCTGCCTGACGATGTTCATATTGCGGATTCTGAATCCAACCTACGAGGAAGCCTGGGATCGTTTCGTCGAGTCCCATCCGAACGGCACCTTCTTCCACCGCGCCGCCTGGGCACGCGTGATCGAGAAGGCGTTCGGCCACCGGGCGTTGCACTATTTCACCGAACAGGACGGCCAGATCACCGGCGTGATGCCGCTGGTCTGGGTGAAGACGCTGCTGTTCGGCAATACGATGATTTCGGTGCCGTTCTGCGTCTATGGCGGTCCGCTCGCCGTCGACGACGACACGACCGGCAGACTCTACGAATACGCCCATATTCTGATGACCGAGTCGAAGACGAGCGCATTGGAACTGCGCTTCCGTGACCCGCCGCCGGCGCAGGAGGACTGGGTGCCCGGTCCGGACCTCTATGTCACGTTCCGCAAGGCGATCGAAGCGGATCACGAGCGCAACATGAAAGCGATCCCGCGCAAGCAGCGGGCGATGGTGCGCAAGGGGATCCAGAACGGGCTGACTTCGGTCGCCGATCGCGACTCCGACCGTCTGCACGCGATCTATGCCGAGAGCGTGCGCAATCTCGGGACGCCGGTGTTCTCCCGCCACTATTTCCGCATCCTGATGGAGGTGTTCGGCAACGACGTCGATATCACCACGGTGCTGGACAAGGAGACGCCGATCGCGTCGGTGATGAACTTCTATTTCCGCGATGAGGTGCTGCCCTATTACGGTGGCGGCACGACGGCCGCCCGCAGCGTCGCGGCCAACGATTTCATGTACTGGGAAGTGATGCGCCGGGCCGCCGACCGCGGCTGCCGGATGTTCGATTTCGGCCGCAGCAAGATCGGCACCGGTTCGTTCGCCTTCAAGCACAACTGGGGCTTTCAGGAGGCGAAGCTGAACTACATGTTCCGCCTCAAGCCGGGCGAAGCCATTCCGGAGATCAATCCGACCAATCCGAAATACCGGCTGTTCATCAAGGCCTGGAAGAAGCTGCCGCTGCCGGTCGCCAATGCGATCGGTCCGTATATCGTCCGCGGGATCGGGTAGGGGCAGATGGCAGGCCGTCGTTTCTTGCGCGGCGCAGAGCGAGGCCCGCACGAGGCACCGTCCTCTCCCGTCGTTGCGGAAGCGGCGTGATGGCCGATCTCCTGTTCCTCTCCCAGCGGCTGCCCTATCCGCCTGCCAAGGGCGAGAAGATCCGCGCCTATCACGAACTTGCCTATCTGACGCGGCATTACGACGTCCATCTCGGCTGCCTCACCGACGATCCGGCCGATATCGGCCATGCCGCCGCGCTCAAGCCGCTCTGCCGGGACATCCATGTGGCGCCGCTCGATCCGCGCCTTGCCCGCATCACCTGCCTCAGCGGGTTGCTGACGCATGAGGGGCTGAGCGTCACCTATTTCCGCGACCGGTCCCTGGCTGCCTGGGTGCGGCGCGTGATGGATGTGGTGCGGCCCGCCGTGACATTCGTCTATTCATCGAACATGGCACCCTATGTCCTGGACCTGCCTCGGACCGGGCGGCTGATCGCCGACCTGGTCGACGTCGATTCCGCCAAATGGCAGGCGATGGCGGATGCCGACCGCGGCCCGATGCGCCTGGTCTACCGGCGGGAGTGGCGGCGGATCGAAGCGCTGGAGGAGCGGATCGTCCGCGACAGCCGATGTTTCGGTCCTGGTCTCGGACGCGGAGGCGGCTTTGCTCGCGCGCCGTGTCCCGGCTGCGTCCGGCCGGATCAGGGCGGTCAGCAACGGGGTCGATCACCGCTATTTCGATCCGGCGGGGTTTCCCGCGCCACAGCCGGGCGACGCCGCCGGAGTTCGTCTTCACCGGCACGATGGACTACAAGCCCAACGCCGATGCCGTGGCCTGGTTCGCGACCGAGATCCTGCCGCTGATCCGCACCGCCATCCCCGATGCACGCTTTGCCGTCGTCGGCGCCAACCCGTCCCGCCAGACCCAGGCGCTGGGTGGCGTTGGACGGCGTGACCGTCACCGGACGGGTGCCGGATGTCCGCCCGTGTGCTGGCGCGTGCGACGGCGCCGCGTGGCGCCGATGCGGATCGCACGCGGCATCCAGAACAAGGTGCTGGAGGCGATGGCCATGGCGCGGCCGGTCGTGCTGACACCCGATGCGCTGGAAGGGATCGACGCCACGCCGGGGCGGGAGGTCATTCTTGCCGAAACCGCGTCTGCCTTCGCGGACGCCTGCATCGCCCTGGTCCAGGGACCCGACGGACCGCGCCATTGGCGCCGCGGCCCGTGCCCGGATCCTGCGCGACTACGATTGGGATGCCTGCCTGGCGCGCTACGACGATATGCTGCAACCGGCGGCCGCGCCGAACCCAGTCAATGGTGGAAATCCGCCTGAAGGGGCACCAATGAGCCAAGCCGACGCCGATCCCGGCGCGACCAATCGAACCCTATAGCGTCCCCGCGGGAAGATATCATCGGCATCACACGCTCCGAACTGCGGCGGCTGATCGTGCCGATGGGCGGCGGCCTGCTGCTCTGGGGGCTGATCTTCCACCAGGAGGTCGTCGCCGCGGTCCGTACCTGGGACGCGTCCACCGCCTACAACCATTGTTTCCTGATCATTCCGATCTTCTTCTACATGCTGTGGGACCGCCGGTCGGACCTGATGGGCCTGCGCGCGCGGCCGACGCTGGCGCGCCTTGCCGCTGGGCATTCCGCTGGCCGTCGCCTGGCTGGCGGCGGAGCGGCTGGGCATCATGGAGGGGCGGCAACTGGTCGCCGTCAGCTTCGCGCAGGTGCTGTTCCTCTCCATGCTCGGGCCCGATCTGTGGAAGCGGATGGCCGGGCCGCTGCTGTATCTTTACTTCCTTGTGCCGTTCGGCGAATTCCTGACGCCGAGGCTGCAGGACATCACGACCGGGTTCGTCCGTTACGGCCTGATGGTGCTGAACATCCCGGCCTATATCGACGGCTATGTGATCGAGATTCCGCAGGGCACGTTCCTGGTCGCCGAGGCCTGCGCCGGCCTGCGGTTCCTGATCGCCTCGATCGCCTTCGGCTGCCTCTATGCCATGCTGATGTATCGCAGCCCGGTGCGGCGCGGCGATGTTCATCGTGGCCTCCATCATCGTGCCGATCATCGCCAACGGGTTCCGCGGCCTGGGCATCGTCTATCTCGGCTACCTGCTGGGCAGCGCGCAGGCAGCGGCGACGGACCATGTCCTGTATGGCTGGATCTTCTTCTCGATCGTCATCCTGATCCTGATCGCGCTTGGCCTGCCGTTCCGCCAGGACGACCTTCCCTATCGCAAGCCGGACCCGGTCGAGGGTCGGCTGGCCGAGCGCCTGCCGTTCCAGATGCGGGGGATGGTGCTGGCCACGATCGCTCTGCTGCTGATGGCGGGCATCGGGCCGTTCGCGGCGGGGATCCTGTCACGCGCCGCCACCACGGTGCCGCCGATCGCCATGACCGTCGATCCCGGCCCCGGCTGCACCTCTGCGCCCGGGCCAGGCGCCGACCCGGCATACCCCCAGGTTCGCAGCCAGCGCCTGACCTGCGGGCCCTACGTGATGGACCTGGCGTGGGAACCGTTCTCGCCCCGCACGACGGCCGCGGCGGTGATGGCCGAACGTCGCCGCCTCTGCTTGCAGGTGGAGACCGAAAGCCTGCAGGAGAACTGGGCGCAGCTCGGCTGACGGAACGCCCAGCACATGGCGGGTCATGCGGTCGAATGAGCCGGTGTTCGCGACGGCGGTCTCGGTCTGGGTTGACGGCAAGCCGGTGCGGCCCGGTCTGCACATGCGGCTGCGGATGGCGCTGAACAGCCTGTTCGGCGGTTCCCATGCGCCGGTCGTCGCCACCGTCACGCCTGTGGTCGACTGGGATAACCTGTCGCGCGACGAACGCCAGGCGGCCGAGCAAAGCATCGACGATTTCCTGCGCCGCTACCCGCAACTGACGCGGCAGCTCGGCACCGTCTCGGCGATTCATTGAGAAGATCCATTGGGGCGATCCATTGGGCGGATTTCCCGCCCGGCGGAAAATTGCGCTAGGACAGGCGCCTCACCAGCAGGACGGTTCGCGCATGTCCGATGATCTGATCTACCTGGCCGCCGATGGCGTCGGCCGTATCACGCTCAACCGTCCGCAGGCGCGCAACGCACTGACGTTTGCCATGTATGAACGTCTGGCGGAGATCGTGGCGGACCCGGGCGATGTCCGTGCGATCGTCATCACGGGCGCCGGCGACAAGGCGTTCGCGGCCGGCACCGATATCAACCAGTTCCGAGCGTTTTCGGGACCGGAAGATGCGCTGAATTATGAGGCGAGGATCGACCGGGTGATCGGCGCCATCGAGCGCTGCCCCGTGCCCACCATTGCCGCGATCGCGGGGGCCTGCACCGGCGGCGGGGCAGCCATCGCCGCCGGCTGCGACATCCGTATCGCCGCCGCCAGTGCCCGCTTCGGCTTTCCGATCGCGCGCACGCTGGGCAATTGCCTGTCGATGTCCAACCTCGCACGCCTGTCTGCTCTGATCGGACCGGCGCGGGTGATCGAGATGATCTTCACCGCGCGGCTGTTCTCGGCCGAGGAGGCGCTGTCGGCCGGCCTGGTCAGCCAGGTGTTGCCGGACCAGGCAGCGCTGGAGGCGCGGGCGACGGAACTCGCCACGCTGCTGGCCGGTCACGCGCCGCTGACGATGCGCGCGACGAAAGAGGCGTTGCGGCGGCTGCGCGACAGCCTGCCGCCGGACGAGGACCTGATCCGCATGTGCTACGAAAGCCGCGACTTCCGGGAGGGGATGGACGCGTTCCTGACCAAGCGGCCACCGGTCTGGCAGGGGGCCTGATCCGATGCTGGGTCGAAGCGTTGGCGGGGCGCACGCATCATCCGCGACACCAACGATTGTGAACGCGATCGCGCGATATCTGCACGCTTTCTTAACCGTCTTCGGCTAAGCGTCCGCCGTGAGATTTCTGACTGATTTTGCCGACCAGGCCGTCATGCTGCCGCTGATCCTGGCTGTTGCCATCATGCTCGCCGCGCAGGGCTGGCGCCGCGGCGCATTGGTCTGGCTGCTCGTCGTGGGGACGACCTTTCTGGCGACACTACTGATGAAGCTGGTCTTTCTGTCGTGCTCGCCGGTGTTCGGGCCGTGGCACATCAACAGCCCCAGCGGCCATGTCGCCGCTGCGACCGTGGTGACCGGCGGCCTCGCCGTGTTGCTGACGCGGCGCAAGGCGAGCATCTTGCCGGCTGCCATCGTCGCCGCGGTGGCGATCGGAATTTCCCGGCTGGTGCTGCACATGCACTCCTTCGCCGAGGTCGGGGTCGGCGCGGCGATCGGCCTTAGCGGTGCGGCGGCGCTGATACGCTTTGCCGGACCACCGCCACGGCTGCAACCGATGCCGCTGTTCGCGGTGGTCGCGGTGGTGGCGCTGCTGTTCCATGGCATGCATCTGCCGGCCGAGGCGGCTATCCGGCACACCGCGCGCCAAGCGGCGTGGTTCATCCCCGCCTGCCGGACGGATGCCAATATGCCGATGCCGCCCGAGTGGTCAGGACGCGGGGAGGAGTAACCGTTCGCCCCACCTGTCATACCAGCGGCCCGAAGTCTTCACTCGTGTTGAGACGAACGGGCCGCTGGTATGGTATTGATTTCGCGCGCAGCCGCCACACCAACCCTGCGCGCATACCGGTCAGCCCTAAGGGCTGCCGGTATCAGGGGAGGGATTCCAGGAATCCGCTCAGAGCCTGAAGAAACCCCGGCGTGTTCTGCCCATGCACGTTGTGGCCGGCTTTTGGCACCGTCGCCAGCCGCCCCCGCGGCAGCGCGGCAGCAAAGCGTTCTGCTGCGTCGGCTTCCAGGATGTTGGAATCCGCCCCGCGCACCAACAGCACGGGCAGGTCGAACGCGCGCGCATCCTCCAGCGTGATGTTCTCCAGCGGGCCGGCGCCGCGAATGATCCCCAGGCGGCGTGGGTTGGAGTCGCATTTGCTGATGTATTTGCCGTCGGCGCGCTCCAGCATGTTGTATTTCACCGTGCGCTCGATATGTGCGCGGGGCCGGTACGGATCGTATTCGCGCACCTTGCGGACGAAATGCTCCAGATCGTCGAATTCCTGCGCCGCCTGGACAAATCCGGCGATCGCCGCTCTGCCCTTTTCCGACACCTCGGGGCCGACATCGACGACGACCAGCGCGCGCAACAGATGCTGCGACCGCCGCGTCAGCAGCAAGGAATTGCGTCCGCCCATCGAATGGCCGATCAGGATCGGGCGCTCGACTGCCATGGCGGCGATGAACGCCTCGGCATCCAGCGACATTTCATGGTTGCTGTAGGTGACGTCGCGCGACCACTCGCTGTCGCCGTGACCGCGCTGATCCAACGCCAGAACGCGATAATGCCGAGCGAGGGAGAGGCTGACGAGGTCCCAGGAATGGGCCGATTGGTGACCGCCGTGCAGCAGCACGATCGGGGGCGCATCGGGCCGGCCCCACTCCAGGAAATGGAAGCGCATCTGCCGCAGCACGATGTTGCGCGACGCATAGGGCACATCTGGCGCATGCGGGAATGCCGAGGTCGCTGGCGCTGGACAGCAGGCTGCGGAACTCATCCGTTCCGGTCATGTCCAGCGGTGCCGTCGAATCGGCGAAAGTGTTGAGATACATGCGTCCAGCGTCTCCGTTCCCGGACGAAACAGAAGCCTGCCCCTTCCCGTCTGGCAAGAGCGGCCTAGAATGACGGGCAACTGAAAGGATCCGTATGACCGCGCTCGACCGCATCCGTGGCTACCAGGACGAACTGACGACGATCCGCCGCGACATTCATGCCCACCCGGAACTGGGGATGCAGGAATACCGGACCTCGGACCTGGTCGCCGCGAAACTGACGGAGTGGGGGATCGAGGTGCATCGCGGCGTGGGCAAGACCGGCGTCGTCGGCGTGCTGCGCAACGGCAACGGCGCGGCGGCGATCGGGCTGCGGGCGGATATGGACGCCCTGCCGATCCAGGAGGCGACGGGTCTGCCCTATGCCAGCCAGACACCGGGCGTGATGCATGCCTGCGGCCATGACGGGCACACGACGATCCTGCTGGGCGCGGCAAAGTACCTGGCGGAGACCCGTAATTTCAGCGGCACCGTCAACCTGATCTTCCAGCCGGCCGAGGAAGGCCTGGGCGGTGCCGAGGCGATGCTGAAGGACAAGCTGTTCGAGCGCTTCCCCTGCGACGCGATCTTCGGCCTGCACAACAGTCCCGGCCTGGATGTCGGGCGGTTCATGTCCTCCAGCGGTGCCCGCTTCGCCGGCTGCGCCTTCTTCGACATCCACATCACCGGCAAAGGCGCCCATGGCGCTCGGCCGAACGAGGGCATCGATCCGGTGATGGTCGCTGCCCATCTGGCCACGGCGCTGCAGACGATCGTCTCGCGCAACCTGCCGGCGCAGGAGGCGGTGGTGCTGAGCGTCACGAAAATCCAGTCGGGCGATGCGTATAACGTGGTGCCGGAGAACGCTGTGCTGGCGGGCACCGTCCGGTGCTTCAAGAACGCGATGATGGAAACGGTCGAAACCAACATGCGCCGGCTCGCGGAAAGCGTCGCCGCGGGATTTGGCGCTGAGGCCACGGTCGCGTTCCGGCGAATGTTCGCACCGGTGGTCAACGACAAGACGGAAGCCGCGGGGTACGCCGACGCTGCCGAGGCGGTGGTCGGGCAGAACGGCGTCTTCCGTGAGATGCCGCCCACCATGGCATCGGAAGATTTCGGCGCGATGATGGAGGTCGTGCCGGGTGCCCACGTGCATTTCGGCAACGGCCCCAGTGCCGGTGTGCATAACCATCGTTACGACTTCAACGATGAGTCGATCCCGTACGCTGCCGCTCTGTTCGCCGAGATTGCCGAACGCAAGCTGGCGAAAGCGGTTTGAGCGGGATGGCTACCACGGTCGGTGTCCGGCACGACCACGCCGTCGGGGCCAGTGCAGATCCCGTCAGGGCCAGCGCAAATCCGGCTCATGGCCAGCGCAAATCCCCTCATGGCCAGCGCAAATCCCGTCATGGCCCGGCTTGACCGGGCCATCTTCCGACACGGAGGCAGGAACGTCATCGCGCACCGTACGATGGGGACGGCCGCGAGTGCCACACCGGATAGGGATGGCCCGGTCAAGCCGGGCCATGACGGCAACTTTCTTCAGACTCTAAGGACCCTCGCATGACCTCTCTCGAACGCGCCCGCGCCTACCAGGACGAACTCGTGGCCATCCGCCACGACATCCACGCCCATCCCGGAACTGGGGCTGGAGGAAGTACCGCACCGCCGACCTCGTCGCCACGAAGCTGGAGGAATGGGGCATCGAGGTGCATCGCAGCGTCGGCAAGACCGGCGTCGTCGGCGTGTTGCGCAACGGCAACGGGCAGGCCTCGGTCGGCCTGCGCGCCGACATGGATGCGCTGCCGATCCTGGAGGCGACCGACCTGCCTTACGCCAGCCAGAACCCCGGCCAGATGCACGCCTGCGGCCATGACGGCCACACGACGATGCTGCTGGGTGCGGCGAAATACCTGGCGGAGACCCGCAATTTCAACGGCACGGTCAACTTCATCTTCCAGCCGGCCGAGGAAGGCGTGGGCGGCGCGCTGGAGATGCTGAAGGACGGCTTGTTCGAGCGCTTCCCCTGCGACGCGGTCTACGGCATGCACAACCGCCCGGGCCTGCCGGTCGGCAAATTCATCACCGGCCCACGGCGCGCGCCGCCGGCGGCGCCTTCTTCGACATCCGCATCACCGGCAAAGGCGCGCACGGCGCCCATCCGCAGCACAGCATCGATCCGGTGCTGGTCGCCTGCCATCTCGGCACCGCGCTGCAATCGATCGTTTCCCGCAACATTTCGGCGCGTGGACACCGCGGTGCTCAGCATCACCCGCATCCAGTCCGGCGACGCCTATAACGTCATCCCGCAGCACGCGGTCATGGCCGGCACCGTTCGCACCATGAAGCGGGACGTGATGGAAATGGTCGAAGCCAATATGCGCCGCCTGGCGACCAGCGTCGCCGCGGGTTTCGGCGCCGAGGCGAAGCTCGATTTCCGCGTGATCTTCGCGCCGATGGTCAACAACGAGGCCGAAGCCGATCGCCTATGGCGATGCCGCCGTCGACCTGGTGGGGGAGGACAATGTCGACCGCGATGCGCCGCCCGGCATGGGGTCGGAGGATTTCAGCTTCATGATGGAGCAGGTGCCCGGCGCGCACATCAACCTCGGCAACGGCGACAGCGCGGCGCTGCACAATCACTCTACGATTTCAACGACGAGACGATCCCGTACGGCGTCGCGCTGTACGCCTCGATCGTGGAGAAGAAGCTGCCGAAGGGAACCGCTGCCTGATGCTGACCCGGCCGCCGGTTTCGGGCGTTACGATCTGGTGGGGCGATACGCCGATCCAGGCACGCCCGGGCGACAGCGTGGCTGTCGCTCTGCTGGCGGCCGGTGTCAATACAACACGCACGACAGCCGCGTCCGGTGCGCCGCGCGGGCCTTATTGCATGATGGGTGCCTGCTTCGAATGTCTCGCCGAAGTCGACGGTGTGGCGAACGTGCAGACCTGTATGACTGAGGTCCGCGACGGCATGCGCATCCGCCGGCAGGACGGTGCTCGGACCCTTTCCCCCGGAGATTAGCTTCGGCAGCGTGTTGCAGACCAACGTCGTTGATGGCCAGGAGGGAGCTGCGTCGCTGGCACGCACCACGCGGCTGCAGAAATACATCTCGCTCAGCCGGCCGGCTCCGCGCCGTGCGGTGCCGCGATGGAATCACAATCTGCACCGATCCGTGCTGGCTCCGAGCGTCGACCCGGTGAGTTTCAACGACCAATTGATCGGTCAGATGAATGATTTCAATTTTTTTACCGATTACGTCGGGATACCACAGGGCGCTACGCCACTCACTTTGGCGTTGGCCGATGAGGAGACCATCGCGCTCACCGGCGCAGCCCCGGCCGCGGCACCTGAGCCCGTTTCCCTGGCCATCCTCGGCTCGGGGCTAGCCGGGCTCACCTTGCTCCGCAAGCGCCGCCGCTCGATCTGATCGATTGCACCGGCCGGCGCCGCACGATCGCGTGGACGCCGGCGTGGTGCGACACTCTGAACCACGCCGGCGTCCTGGCGCGGACGATAGGGCGCCGGCGCGAGGGCTGGCCAGAGATCGGTGCGCGAAACAGCCAGGCGACGGCCTTGGCACATGCGCCGCGCGGCCACCAGTCAGTTCAAGCGATTGCCCTGAATGCAGATGACTCGGTGATTGCAATCGCCGCCGATCCGTGCTTTACGCCCCGGCTTCCCTGCCGGGCGCGACGGCATCGCTCCCGGCTATGCCCACATCCATCCCGGATGCGCGACCACACCCGGTCCAAGGGCAGAGACAAGCCATAGGGGGACCATAGATGCCGCTTTACGAAACCGTGCTGATCGCACGGAACGACGTCACGCAGCAGCAGGTCGAGCAGATCGCCGCTGACATCCAGACCGAACTCGAAGCTGACGGCGGGTCCGTCAAGAAGAACGAGTATTGGGGTCTGCGCAGCCTCGCTTACCGGATCAAGAAGAACCGCAAGGGGCATTACCTGCTGCTGGGTCTCGACGCACAGCCGGCCTTCGTCTCCGAGATGGAGCGCAAGCTGGGCCTCAATGAAGACGTGCTGCGCTTCATGACCATCCGCGTCACCGAGATCGAGGAAGGGCCGTCCGCCGTCCTCGCGCGCAAGTCCGACGAGCGTGAACGTGGCTTCCGTGGGCCGAAGCCCGCCGGCCGGTTCGAGAGCGGCCGCCGCCGTGGTTTCGACGACCGTGAGGAATTCCGCGCCCGCGACGACTGCGCCCGGCGACGAGTTCCGCGGCGGCTTCGAGGAGTAATCGACCATGTCCGATACAACCGAAATCAATCCCGCCGCACGGCGTACTGCCGTCGGCGCGCGCCGTCCGTTCTATCGCCGCCGCAAGTCCTGCCCGTTCTCCGGCCCGAACGCGCCGAAGATCGACTACAAGGATGTGCGCCTCCTGTCCCGCTTCCTGTCGGAGCGTGGCAAGATCGTGCCGAGCCGCATCACCGCGGTGTCGGCGAAGAAGCAGAGGGAGCTGGCGGTGGCGATCAAGCGCGCCCGGTTCCTGGCCCTGCTTCCCTATGTTGTGGCGTAAGGAGCCGCTCCGATGGCTGCCGTTGAACTGATCCTGCTCCAGCGCGTCGAGAAGCTGGGACAGATGGGCGATGTGGTGAAGGTGAAGCCGGGTTATGCCCGCAACTTCCTGCTGCCCCAGAAGAAGGCGCTTCGCGCCAGCAAAGACAACCTCGCGCATTTCGAGAAGCAGCGCGCGCAGCTTGAGGCGTTGAACCTCAAGCGGCGCGAGGAAGCGGAACGGATCGCCGAACGCGTGGTGGGCATGTCCGTGGTGATCATCCGCCAGGCGGGTGAATCGGGCAGCCTGTACGGGTCGGTCTCGGCCCGCGACATCGCCGAGGGCAGCACGGCCGGTGGTCTGACGATCGACCGCTCTCAGGTGATCCTGGAGCATCCGATCAAGACGCTTGGCCTGACCAAGGTCCGCGTGTCGCTGCATCCCGGAGGTCTACATCAACGTCACCGTCAACGTCGCCCGCAGCCCGGAAGAGGCGGAGAAGCAGGCGCGCGGTGAGCAGGTGACCGCGTGCGGACGAGGAAGACGAGGCGCCGACCGAGGAGACGATCTTCGCCGGCGACACCCCGCAGCCCGGCTAACCTCGATCCTATCGAGGCGTGGAAGATAAGGCCTGCACGAGGTTGCCTCGTGCAGGCCTTTCTTTTGTCTGGGCGGCCGGCGCAGACCGGGCCTTAGGCGCTGATCTCCCCGTCGTGGTCGGCGAGCAGGCGGGCGAACTCGAACGCTACCCGACGGAGAATGATTCTCCGCCTAATGACCGGGCCCCTCATGCAGGCCGGCCGTGCCGGCCACCACGCTTAAGTGGTCACACTGCAAGTCGTGGATGGCCGGCACAAGGCCGGCCATGACGGGTGGTCGCCACATCGTCAGAAATTTCTCGAGCTCTCCCTGCGTTTTCACAGTCGAAGGCCGACCATCTACGGATAGCTCACGGCACTGAGGCCGGATGGTCGGCCTTCACGACACGACATGGTGAAGCCGGCGCCCGTATCAGGCCGGCGACAACACGTGGATCACGCGGCTGGCGATCATGTCCTTGGTCTTGGCACCGTAGGCCTGCATATGCGGTGACGCCCCATGCGCCTTCAGGTGATCGAGGCTTTCCCACTTCTCGATGACGACGAACGTGTCGCTGCCGTATTGGGTCTGGAACGGGCCGACACCCTCGGCATCAATCGCGGGGCCATACTCGATGCAGCCGGCCTCGGCGTGCACCGCGGGCATGTTGGCGTGGAAGGCTTCCAGAATCTTGCCGCGCTGGCCGGGTTTGGCGGTGATGACGGCGATAACGTGGATCATGCGGATACTGCTCCTTGGTTGGACGTATGGGGTTGGGTCGCATGGTCGCGCCGCCCGCGATGATGCGACAGAGCGGGGCGCGCGCGAAGAGGCGGTTTGAGTCGAAACCGGGAACGCATTTTTCCGGCCGCTGTGCTAGAGCAGGATGACATCGCTTTCGCTCAGCCATCCTGCTCCAGGTGTTTGTTTGATCGCGTGATTCAGACCTCCGGCGATTCCGCCTCCGGTCATCACGCTCGTTGTTTGATCGCGTGATTCAGACCTCCGGCGATTCCGCCTCCGGTCATCACGCTCTAACCAACCCGGCACATCGGCCTGTGCCGGATGAAGGATCGCGTCGCCCATGTCCCACACGTTCATTCTGGTTCCGTTCATCGTCGCGTTTCTGGGTTTCATCCTGCGCTTTTACGGACGCGAGAACGCGGCTTCGATGTCCAATCCCAGCTTCCTGCTGGCTGCGGCGACGGTGATCATCGCCGTGACATTCCTGGCGCTGGGCGTGGTGGACCTGCTGCCGGCCTATTCCAGCGATCGGGTTCGGCGTGGTCGGGCTGGCGTTGGCCATTCTGGCCGGGGTGCGCATGTTCATGATCTAGCCGAACCTGCGCACCCTCGCGATCAGCTTGTCGGGGTTAGCTGTTCGGCCCACGCTCCATCGAAACGGGCTGCCAGCGGCGCAGGTCCGACTTCATCAGCACAGCCGGGTTGACGCAGCTCATCGGCCATTTGCCGCTCAGCACCAGCGACAGTTCCCGCCCGACATGGCGCTTGCGTGCCGGATCGAACCGGGCGGAGGCCGACGCGGTGTGCGCCGACAGGATCACGTTATCCATCTTCAGCAGCGGATTGTTGTTGCCGGGCGGTTCGGTCTCCAGCACGTCCAGGCCGGCATAGGCGATCCACTTCTCCTCCAGCGCCTTGATCAGCCCGACTTCCTGCACGGTCGGGCCACGGCCGGTGTTGATGAAGATCGCGGTCTTCTTCATCAGCTTGAAGTGCTTCTCCATCAGCATGCCCTCGGCCTCGGGCGTCGCCGGTGCATGCATCGAAACGAAATCGGACTGGCTGAGGACTTCTTCCAGCGTCACGGGCAGCACGCCGTGCTCGACCATGACCAGTTCCTCGATGAACGGATCATAGGCAATGACACGAAGCCCGAACGGCTTGGCGCGCTTTGCCACCGCGCGGGCGACGTGGCCGAAGGCGATCAGGCCGAGCGTCTGACCCATCAGGCGGGGGATTTGCAACAGCGCCGGGCGGCCTTCGCGCCAACGGCCCTCGCGCACCATCTTGTCCTGATCGATCACCTGCCGGAAGCAGGAGAGCAGCAGAGTCATCGCGTGGTCGGCGACTTCCTCGATGAATGTATCGGGGCAGTTGGTTACCGGCATTCCGCGTGCCGTTGCCGCCGCAACATCCACGCTATCCACCCCGACACTCCCAAGCACGATCGCTCGGCATGTCTCGGGCAGGCTTTCGACGACCTTCCGGGTGAAGCGCATCCCCTTGCCATAGATCGCGTCTGCATCCTTCGCGAAGGCGATGAAACCATCCTCGTCGGCCGGGCCTTCGACGATTTCCGCGTCGATCCCTGCCAGCGCTTCCATCTCGTAGTCGTATCCGCCGCCGGCGGTGGTGAAGCTCGCCCCGGCCGGGGTCGCTATCTTGAATTTTGCCATGTCATTTCCTCCTTTGTTTGTGACTTAGTGCTTCGGCGGACGGGCGCGTACGCCTTTCTCGTTGACGTCCATGCCCCAGCCGGGGGCCAGTGAGAGGACGTATTCGCCGTTCTCGATCGTCGGGACGGATGTATAGAATTCGTCACGCCACGGGGCGCTGTCGATGTCGATCTCCATCACGCGGAAATTCGGCACGATGGCGGCGAAGGTCGCAGAGATCGCGCTGCACAGATGGCCATAGAAATTGTGCGGTGCGCAGTTGATCTCATAAACATCGGCCATGGCAGCGATCTTTGCCGATTCCAGCAATCCGTTCCAGACGACGTCGACGATCGCGACGTCTGTCGCGTAATGATCCAGATACGGCTTGAACTCCCGCCGTCCGTGCAGCGTCTCGCAGGAGGCGATGGGGCAGGGCGCCATGCGCTTGATCTCGGCCAGGGACGGGGCGTCGTGGGTGTCGATCTCCAGCCAGGTCAGGTTGACCGGTGCCACCGCCTCGGCGATGCGCTTGTAGCCTTCGGTCTTGAAGTTGAAGTTGGTGTCGAGATGAATGCCCATCTCCGGCCCGACGGCCTGGCGGATGATCGATAGCTGTTCCCCGGCACCGTGTATGAGCTTGTTGTCCCAGTTCAGTTCCGGCCAACCTGGTGTGCGGCCGAAGCCCGGGACATAGGACGCCAGCCTTCCGTCCACGAACGGCAGAATATTGGTCTTCAGCGCTCGGAATCCCCGGTCGCGGACCTCGATCGCGTGCCTCGCGAGGTCGTCGTAGTTGCGCAGTTCCGGCACGCCCATCAGCGCAGCGCTGCGCACGCGATAGGTGCCGAAATGCGACCAGTAGAGCGGGATGCGCTCGCGGATCGGGCCGCCGAACAGGGCGGCGACGGGGACGCCATAGGCCTTGCCGGCGATGTCGAGCAGCGCGTTCTCGATGGCCGCGATCGCCTGCTGGTTCAGTCCGCCGCGCGACTGGCGGGTCAGCACATGCAGGTGCTGGGTCACTTGCTCGAAGCGGCGCGGGTCCTTGCCGATCAGGATCGGCGAGAGGCCCCGGATCACGTCGGCGAGGCCGGTGCTGCCGAAACTTTCGTTGAATTCGGACCAGCCGACGATGCCGTCGTCGGTCATGACCTTGAGGAAGGAAAACATGCGCCAGCCGGCGTCGCCGCGGAGGATGTCGATGGCGGTGATTTTCATGGTTTCCTCCTCGGGTCGTTTCTTATTCCGCTGTTGCCCTCGCCACCTCGTCATGGCCCGGCTTGACCGGGCCATCCCGTGCTTCAGGGGAGGGAGATGGCCCGTCAAGCCGGGTCATAACGGTCCTGTTGGGCCACGACGGTGCCATGGCCTTATGTTCGCGCTATCATCGGCAGAGCCAAGCACGCCCCAGGCTGGGCGGCAAGACCAAGGGGGTGTTCAGTCCGCCTCTTTCAGGATCTCGGTCTTCAGCGGCAGCACCGCGCCCATCCACGTCGCATGGAGCGTGTGATCGTCGCGCGGCCGGCCGGATTCCGGATGCAGCAGCACCGTCAGCCCCATCCGGTTCATCATGACGAACGGCGCCAGCCTCGGGGAACAGGACGGCCGGGAAAGTCGATCTGATACATCGCGGTCGGATGCGGCCCGACCGGCACGTCGTGCCAGCGGCCCATGCCGCACGTCGGGCAGCGGGCGCCGACCCATTCGCGCAAGTGTGGCGGCGGTGTCGCGTGTTTCGGGATCATAATAAACATGGATGTGGTAATCGATGATCCGTGACGGATCGATGGGATCGGTTTGCATCAGCCGGCCTCCTGCAACAGGCGCTTGACGTCGCGCTTGGTGACTTTGCCGTAGCCGGATTTCGGCAGCTCCGGCCAGAACGACGAAGCGGGTCGGCCATTTGTATTTCGCCAGCTCGTCCGTCGAGATGCGCCAGCAGATCGGCGTCGGTGACCGAAGCGCCGTCCTCCAGCACCAGCACGCCGACGCCGGTCTCGCCCCATTTCTCGTGCGGCATGCCGACGACGCAGGCCTCGGCGCACGGCGGGATGCAGCAGCAGGGCTTCCTCGATCTCCCGCGGATAGACGTTGGATCCGCCGGAGATATACATGTCCGACGCTCGGCCGGTGATGTAGACAGAAGCCCTCGTCGTCCATGTGGCCGAGGTCGCCGGTGTGGAACCAGCCATGCGCGGAGGCCTTTGCGGTGGCCTCGGGGTTGTCGTGATAGCCGGCGAAAACGCCAGGCCCGCGCACGCAGATTTCGCCGGTGGCGTTCGGGCGACAGCGGCTCGCCGGCGTCGTCGAGGATGGCGACGTCCATGCCGGTGCGGGGAAAGCCGCAGCTTCCGACCGGCATTTCGCTGTCATCGATACGCTGTGCAGGCGCGGCGGCAGGACGGTGATGTTGCCGGTCACCTCGCCCATGCCGAAATACTGCACCAGCACCTGGCCCAGCTTGTTCAGCGCATGCACCTGGTCGGCGCGATACATCGGCGCGCCGGCATAGATGACGTAGCGCAGGGAGCTGTGATCGTAACGATCGACCGCCTCATGCCGCGTCAGCATCGTCAGGATCGTCGGCACGGTGAACATGTTGGTCACGCGATGCCGCTCGACCAGCCGCCACGCCTCGTCGCAATCCAGCCGTTCGCCGGACAGCAGCATCGTCGGCGCGCCGCGGGCGATCTGCGGCAGCGCGTGGATGCCGGCGCCGTGCGACAGCGGCGCGACGACCAGGGACACGTCGTGCTCGGTCGTGCCCGGCATCAGGTCGCACAGATGGTTGCAGATGACATATTCCAGTTGGCCATGCGTCAGCACGCCGGCCTTCGGCCGCCCGGTGGTGCCGGAGGTGTAGAAGAACCAGGCCGGATGATCGCGATCGACATCCGCCGGCTGATGCACCGGTTCGGCGTGGTCGCACATCGCCTCCCAGTCGCCGGACCAGCCGCTGATCTCCAGCCGGCAGGCGGGATTTTCGGCTCGCGCGGCGGCGGCATGATCGGGGAAGGCGTGATCGAAGATATGCACCGAGGCACCGGAGGATTGCGCCAGATAGGCGACCTCGGGCGGGGTCAGGCGGAAATTGGTCGGCACCCAGACGGCACCGATCATCCAGGTCGCGAACATCGTTTCCAGCACGGCGTTGGAGTTGCGCGCGTGCAGCAGGATGCGGTCGCCGTGCTGCACGCCCTCGGCCCGCAAGCGCGCCGGCGGCCGCCTGGACGCGGTCGCTGAAATCGGCCCAGGTCCAGGTGCTGTCGCGCCAGATGATCGCCGGCCGGTCGGGAAACCGCCGCGCGGTCTGGATCAGCAGATGCGCGAGATTGCGGTCGGGATCAGCGCAACGGCTCCAGGATCGACACGTAGTTGGCGACCGCCGCGCCGCCCATGTTGAACACGCCGCCGAGATCGGCCTTCGGCAACTGCATGCCCTCCGGCGCCTGGCCGGTCAGCTGCATCGCGGTGATCGCGTGCATCGACACGCCGGTGGCGCCGATCGGGTGGCCCTTCGCCTTCAATCCGCCCGACGGATTGATCGGCAGCTTGCCATCCTTCGCCGTCCAGCCCTCCAGCACCGCGCGCGCGCCCTGGCCGGGCGCGGTCAGGCCCATCGCCTCATATTCGAGCAGTTCGGCGATGGTGAAGCAGTCATGCGATTCGACGAAGGACAGGTCGAGCAGTTCGTGTCGCCGCCGTCGCCAGCGCCTGTTGCCAGGCCTGGGCCGCGCCCTCGAACAGGGTGATGTCGCGCTTGCTGATCGGCAGGAAGTCGTTGACCTGCACAGCGGCCTTGAAGCGCACCGCCTTGCCCATGGCGCGCGCGGTCTCCTCGTCGGCCAGGATCAGCGCCACGGCGCCGTCGGACACCAGCGAGCAGTCGGTCCGCTTCAGCGGCGGCGCGACGTAGGGGTTCTTCTCGCTGACGTTGCGGCAGAAATCGAAGCCGAGGTCCTTGCGCATCTGCGCATACGGATTGTCGACGCCGTTCTTGTGGTTCTTCGCCGCGATCGCCGCCAGGGCGTCGGACTGATCGCCGTAGCGCTGGAAATATTTCTCGGCGATGCGCCCGAACACACCGGCGAAGCCGGCGGGGATATCGGCTTCTTCCTTCTGGTAGCTGGCCTTCAGCAGGATATCGCCGACCTCCTTGCCGGGGGTCGCGGTCATCTTCTCGACGCCGATCACCAGCGCGAAGCGGCCGCGGCCGGACAGCAGGAAGTCGCGCGCGCCGTGCACGGCGGCGGAGCCGGAGGCGCAGGCGTTCTCATAGCGCGTGATCGGCTTGAAGCGCAGTTCCGGCACGTGCTGCAGCACCAGCGAGGCCGGGAAATCCTGGTCGGAGAACCCGTTGTTGAACAGGCTGACGAAGGTCGCCTCGATCTCGTGCGGCGCGATCCCGGCATCGGCGATCGCCGCGCCGGCGACGCGGCCGATCAGGGATTCGATATCCGGGTCTTCGAGCTTGCCGAAGGGCGAGTGCGCCCAGCCGACGATGCAGGCTTCGGTCATGTTTTCCTCCTGGGTCTCTGGGGGGAGGATAGCCCATCGGCAGTCCGGTGGGGAGGGCCGAAACCCTCCCCGGTACACAGGGCTGGGTTACTTGACCTCGACCTGCCCCTTCATCTGCGGATGCAGCCCACAGATGTAGCTGAATGTCCCTGCCTTATCGAACCGGTAGGTGAACGTACCGTCCGTATCCATCACTTTCGACTGTACGCCGATCGCCGTCAAAGACGATCCGAGTGAGGGATGTCGTCCTGGTTGGTCCAGGTCACCTCGGTTCCCTTCGCGACTGCCAGCTTAGCCGGCGAGAAGGTGAAATTGTCGATCTTGATCGCCGGCGCCGGCTGAGACCAAGACACGGCAGCTCCCAGCAGCCCACACGCCAGCAGCAGCAGGCGCCACAAAACGCAGCAGCATGAAACGTTCCCCTCAGCCCATCAGCGGCGTATCGACGATCGCCAGCGGCGAGGTGTTCTGCACGAGGCTGACCCGCGTGGTGCCGAGATACGTCTTCAACTGCCCCGGCGGCACCGCCATCGGTCCAGGCCCCTTGGCGACGCCAGGCGTGCCCTGCGGAAACGCCGTCGAGCGGGCGGTGTGGAACGCGACGTGCCCTTCGACTTTCTGCATCACCTGATGGATGTGCCCGTTCAGCACCGTCACCGATCCGAAGCGCTTCAGATAGGTCAGCGCCTGCGCGCCGTCCTTCGTGCCCCATCCCCAGTCCTGCGTCGACGATCCACAGCGGCACATGCGCGAAGACCACGATCGGCGTGCTGGCCGGCAGGCCTTTCACGTCACGCTCCAGCCATTCCAGCTGCGCGTGTCCCAGATCGCCGAGGCCGTTGCCTTGCAGGTTCACGACGTTGACCAGAGCCGATGAAGTGCACGCCGTGCGCGTTGAAGCTGTACCAGCCGTCGCCCTTCGTGCCCTTGCCGTAATGGTTGAGGTAGCTCTTGCCGTCGTCTTCCAGGATGTCGTGCTCGCCCGGCACGGTGTAGACCTGCAGCTTCGTCGCCGCCAGCAGTTGCGCGCCGTGTCGAACTGTTCAGGCTTCGACAGATGGGTGATGTCGCCGGTGTGGATCAGGAAGGCCGGTGATCTCGCCGCCGCTGGTGACCTGGCCCAGGGCCTCCTGGAACGTGCCGGTGACGTTTGTGTTGACCGGCTTGTCGAAACCCAGGTGACTGTCGCTGACCTGGGCGAAGGTGAAGCCGGTCGCAGCGGCCTTCGCCTCACCGACCAGATGGGCGCGTGGAATGCCGCCGGCCATCGTCCAGACCATGGCGCTGCCGGCCCAGGTCATGCATTTCAGGAAGCCGCGGCGATCTGCGGTCGGGGTGTCGCTGGGCATGAAATACCTCCGTCAGTGCGCGTCCGGGATGGCGCGGCACTGGCGAGGATACCAGCGTCGGGCCGGGGCTATTCCTGGGACAAAAATTTATTTTGGGTAACGGGAATAGACGGAGGAAGGCGCGATATGCTGACTTAGGTGCCCATGTGTCTTCAGTTGTCCCTTCGTTATGGGACGGGAAAGATGGAGACTCGGACCATGATGCGGGAGAAAGAAACGGGCAGAGGCGGAATGTGACAGGCGATGCGCGCACACGACGGTTCGAACTTCTGGCGATGCCGCATCTCGACGCGGCGTTCAACCTTGCGCGCTGGCTGACTGGCAACCCCACCGATGCCGAGGATGTCGCGCAGGACGCGTATCTGCGCGCCTTCCGTTATTTCGACGCCTTCCGAGGCGACGAATTTCCGCGTCTGGCTGCTGACCATCGTGCGCAACAGCTTCCTCGACTGGGTGAAGGAGAACCGCTCGGCGCGCCTGGTCTTCCTGCCCACCAATGAGGCCGCCGAAACCGAACCCGACCCGCAGCCCAATGTCGAGGCCATGCTGCTGGAGCGTGTCGACAGCGAAACCTTGAACACGCTGGTCGAACAACTGCCCGCCGAATACCGTGAGGTGATCGATCCTGCGAGAAATCGAGGACCTTTCCTACAAGGAAATCGCCGCCATCACCGGCGTTCCACCCGGCACCGTGATGTCGCGGCTCTCTCGCGCTCGGCTTGCATTGCGCAAGGCCTGGCAGGCACAGGAGCAGAAACCATGAACCACCAGCGCGCCATCGCCCTGCTGCCCGCCTATGCCGATCGGCAGCTCGGTCTCATCCGCCGGACGCTGCTGCGCCGGCACTATCGAAACCTGCCCGACCTGCCTCGCGCAGCTGAGGCATTGCAGACCACGCGCCAGGCGCTGCGCGCCAAACTGCAGACGCACCGCGCGCCACCGGGTCTTGCCAGCCGGATCGCCTCGTCCCTGCCGCGTGAGCCGCTGCCGCTGCCGGCGCCGAGTCGCCGCCCGTCTCGGCTGGTTTGGGGGGGCGGCGCCTCGGGCCTGGCGGGTGCTTTGGCTGGCGTGGCGCTGACGCTGCTGCTGACGCGCCCGGCCGATCCGCTTGTGGGCGATGTCGTGGCCGGTCACGTGCGATCCATGATGGCGGACCACCTGACCGATGTCCTCACCTCCGACCAGCATACGGTGAAGCCATGGCTGTCGGCGCGGCTGGACCTCTCGCCCGTGGTCAAGGATCTCGCCACCGAGGGCTATCCGCTGGTCGGCGGCCGGCTGGATTACGTGGAGGGTCACAGGGCGGCAGCGCTCGTTTACCGGCGGGCGAAGCACGTGATCAACCTGTTCGCCTTCGTCGCCCCTGACACTGCCGACGCCCCACCGTCCCTGCGGACGCGGGACGGGTTCAACGTGATCACCTGGCGGATGGACGGGCTAACCTATGTCGCGGTCTCCGACGTGGAGGCGGCGCAACTGATGACGTTCGTCCATCTGGTCCAGCCAGGCTGAGCGGCAGCGGGTTCAACCCATCCGCTCATGCGTGCCGAGCGTGTAACGCGGTGCCTCGCCGGCCAACACGCGGCGGATATTCGCCACGGCCCGTCGGATCGCCACTTCCGTCACGCCGGGCACCGAGGCCGAGTTATGCGGCGACCCGATCACGTTGGGCAGGGTCATGAACGGGTGATCCATGCGGAAAGACCCCTGGCGTTCCGGCTCCACCCACCAGGCGTCGATGCAGGCGATGAAACTCCGGATGCGTGGTCAGGTGGGCGTAGAGCGCGTCCTCCTGCACCACCTCGCCGCGTGCGAGGTTCACCAGGATCGCGGTCGGCTTCATGGCTGCCAGTTCGCGGGCGCCGATCATGCCCTGGGTCTGCGGCGTTAGCGGCGTCGCCAGGATCACCACATCGGATGCCGCCAGCAGCGTGTCGATCTGGTCCATGGTGCCGATCCAGTCGACCGGTTCGTCCGACGCGCCGCGGCGGTTGATCGCGAAGATCTTCATGTCCAGGGCGCGGAACAGGCGAGCGGACGCCTCGCCGATGCCGCCGAAGCCAATGATGCCGCAGGTGCCGCCGGCGAGCACCCGGTTGCGGGTGAACTGGTTGAACTCACCCCGCATGAGTGCCTGGTGCTCGATGACCAGACGCTTGGCCCCGGCGAGCACCATGCCCAGCGCATGCTCCGCCATCGGCCCGGCATAGGCCCCGCCGTTCGCTGCCACCGGCACGCTGTCAGGCAGCAGGCTGAGCTTCACGAAGTCGATGCCCGCGGTCATGAACTGGATCAGCCGCGCCGATGTCAGCATTGCAGCCTCGCTGGGCTGCAATTCCTGGTTCGTATTGCGCGCCAGCACCGCCGCCGCCCCCTTGAGCGCCGCCGCTCGGCCGGCCGGATCGAGATCGGCGATGAACACGGGTTCGGCGACGCCGGAGAGCGCGTCGGCGACGACGGCACGCTCCCGCTCACGGAAATCGAAAGTGACGGCGACGGATGGCATGGGGTGGCTCGTCCTTACTTGCAGGGGAAACGTTCACCGAAGAAGCTGAACAGGCCATCGACGGCGGGCTGGTTCCGATGCGCCGGCAGGCTGCGGACCCAGTTGACGAACTCCGATAGCACCACCCCGCGCGGCGGCGGATTGGGCGGGAAGCAGAATTTCTTCAGCTCCTCCGCGCGGCGGCGCGTGGCGTCGAGCGCCCCCTGGGCGAAGCCGTGGCAGAAATTGATCTTCGCGTCCGCGCCCGGTTCGCGCGGGTTGGGGGCGCACAGATCGGCCAGTTCGCCGGCGTTGTTGGCACGGAGCGAAATCGGCTGCGCTGCCTGCGCTGGGGGCGCGATGGCAAGCCCGGCGGCGAGAAGGGCTGCAAACGGGGTCAGGGCCAGGGGGCGAAGCATCGAACGGGTCTCCAGTTTCGGCTGCGGTGAGACCGGCCATAGCAGGTCATGGCGCCGGCGCGAATGCCGCGGATTGAGGGCCACGGCCGTCGGAAGACGGAAACCACCGGGCGGCCAACGGCGAACTGCTGCGAGGATTGGCGAAGGCGATAGGAGGAGTCAGAGCCCCGCACCCCAGCGGTATTGCAACAAAATGCCGATGAGGCCGTAGCTGTTGGCAGTGCGGGCGGAGACGCCTGTGCTGCCAAAGAACTTGAGCGAGTAGTTGCGGCCCAGCGGCACGGCAAGGGTGCCGCCGAGGCGCGAGTTGAGCTGCCGGTCGTGGTTGCTGTTGCCGTCGACGGCCGTGGAACCGCCAATCCAATACTGCCCGTCGAGTGAGCCCCAGATGCCGGAGCCGAAATCGTAGATGGCGTGGGCTTGGCCGGAGACGATCGCGTCCTGTGAGCGGGTGTGGCCGTTCAAGAAGTTGCTGTTGTCGGTGAAGAAGGTGGGGCCGGCGGAGAGTTCAATCGTGATAGGCCCGAAGGCCTTGGAAGCGCCGAGCTCGGGGCGGACGGACCAGCGGTTGGTACCGATGTTCACAAGGCGGGAAGAGTTGTACTGCCCAGTGGGCGCGGTGACGTTGAGGCTGGCGCCAAGGATAAGGTCCTGCTGGTAGTTCCGGAATTCCTGCAGGTTCATGGCCGGTGCACCGTAGAAGTTAACGGAGAGCCGCACGCTTGTGTCGGTGAGGCCGTTAACGGAGCGCTGGATCGGTTGGCCGGCGAAGACGGCATTGCCGCCGAGCCAGCTATAGGGAGCCACCACGTTGATCCTAGCGGATTGACCCCAAAGATCGAAGACGTGGCCATAGCCGAGTAGGGCGCTAGAGGTCGTGAGGTGCGAATTGGTGAGGGGGAGAGAGGGGTTCGTTGGAAGGCTACCCTGGGTGTACGCGTAGCCGAAGCCAAGGAAGTTCACGCCGACCGGCGCGTTGGAATAGGCGCGCGGCTCAATGTCCTGCGCGCGGGCAGCGGTCGCGGCGACAAGAAGCAGTGCGAACAGAGCAAGCGGCCAGGGCGTTTGACGGCAATGCATTCGCATCGCTGCGGTCCCCTCGAGCGTTTGCTCGAGGATGCCAGAATATCATGCTAACACAAAAGCAACGCCCCCGGCCACGAAGCTATGCTGGTGCCCACCACCTCGACCGCGCCTTCGGGTGAGAATTTTCGGCGCGGCCGGAGCGCCCCCGGTCAGTGACGCGCGCCCCTGCCCTGGATGCGCCGCTTCACCCGCTCGCGTAGCGACTGGAAGACCGCATACAGCATCGGGATCAGGAACACGCCGATCGAGCTCGCAACGATCATGCCCGCGAAGACCGACGTGCCGACCGCGCGCCGGCTCAGCATCGCCGCGCCCTCGGCCCAGACCAGCGGGACCAGCCCGGCGATGAAGGCGATCGAGGTCATCAGCACGGCGCGTATCCGCATCCGCGCCCCTGTCGAGGCCGCTTCGTAGATCGACATGCCGCCCTCGCGCGCTTCCTTGGCGAATTCCACGATCAGGATGCCGTTCTTGGCCGCCAGCGCGATCAGCACGACCATGCCGATCTGCGCATAGAGATCAAGCGGCAGGTGCGAGATTATCAGTCCGCCGAACGCGCCGGTCACGCCGATCGTCACGGACAGCAGCACCGGGATCGGGATCGTCCAGCTTTCATACAGCGCCACGAGGAACAGGTAGGCGAACAGCACCGAAAGCCCCAGCAGCGCGCCGGTCTGACCCGTGGCCTGCCGCTCCTGATACGCCGTGCCGGTCCATTCGTACGTGTAGCCAGGCGGCAGCGTGGTGCGGCTGATCTCATCCATCGCCTTCAGCGCATCCCCCGACGACACCCCCGGTCGCGGTCCGCCGTTGATGGTGACGCTGCGATAGTTGTTGTAGCGGCTGATCACCTGCGGCCCGAGGACGATACGCGCCGTCGCGATGGCCCGCAGCGGCACCATCTGGCCCGTCTTGTTGCGCACGTAGATCTTCCAGATCGCCGAGACGTCGCTGCGATCCCGTGCATCGGCCTGCAGGTTGACCTGCCAGACGCGGCCATACAGGTTGAAATCGTTGACGTAAAAGCCGCCTAGCGCGGTCTGCAGCGCGTTGAACACGTCGGAGACGGCAAGTCCCAGCGCCTGCGCCTTCTCGCGGTCGATGTCGAGGTAGACCGACGGGTTGGACGCAGTGAAGGGTGAGAACACCCGAGCCAGCCGCGGGTCCTGGTTGGCGGCGGCGACCATGCCCTGCACGACGCTGCCCATGTCCTCGGGCGGCCGGCCTTCCAGGTTCTCAAGCTGGTATTCGAAGCCGCCGCTGGTCGACAGGCCGATGATCGGCGGCAGGTTGAACGGGAAGACGTTGGCGGCCCTGATGCCCTGTGCCGCGCCGAAGATGCGGCCGATCACCGCCTGGATGCCGTTCGCAGCTCCCTCGCGCTGCGCGAAGGGTTTCAGCCGCGTGACCAGGAAGGCGGCGTTCGGCTGGTTGCCGCCGTCGAGCAGCGAGAAGCCAACAATCGACAGCACTGCTTCGACCTGCGGCATCGGGCGGATCAGGTTCTCCACCTGCTCCACCACCTGCCGTGTCCGCTCGACCGAGGCGCCGTCGGGCAACTGCACGACGGTGAACAGCGCGCCCTGGTCCTCCTCCGGGAGGAAGCCCGAGGGGGTGATGCGGCCCAGCATGACGATACCGATGCCGGCGGCAAGAATGACCACCAGCGACAGGATGGCCAGGCGCAGCAGGCGGTTGACCAGGGCGGAGTAGCCGTCGCGCACCTTGTCGATGCCCAGCAACATCCAGCCGACGGGCCCGCGCGGGCGGGGACTGTGACGCAGAAACAGCGCACACAAAGCCGGTGACAGGGTCAGCGCGACGATCGCCGAGAGCACCATCGCAATGCTGATGGTGATGGCGAACTGCCGGAACAGCGTTCCCGACAGGCCGGGTATGAATGCGATCGGCACGAACACCGACAGCAGCACGAGGCTGATCGCGATCACCGGACCGGTGATCTGCGCCATGGCCTTCTTCGTGGCGGCAGCCGGCGAGAGTTCGGGTTCCTCCGACATCACCCGCTCGACATTCTCCACCACGACGATCGCGTCGTCGACGACCACGCCGATGCCCAGCACCAGCGCAAGCAGGGAGATCGTGTTGGCGGAAATCCCGATCGCGAGCATCAGCGCGAAGGTGCCGATCAGGCTGACCGGAATGGCCACCATCGGAATGATGGTGGCGCGAACGCTACCCAGGAAGATGTAGACGACACCGACCACCAGGACGAAGGCAATCACCAGTGTCTTCACCACCTCATCGATGGTCGACTGCACGAAAGAGCTGCTGTCGTAGAAGACGCGCGCCTTGATGCTGGGCGGGAAGCGGGTGGACATCTCATCCAGCGCCGCCTGCACACGCGCCGACGTCTGCACCGCATTGGCGCCGGGGGCGAGGTAGATGCCGATCGACACCGCCGGATTGCCGTTCAGGCGCGACAGCGTGTCGCTGTTCGCCGCCCCCAGCTCCACCCGCGCCACATCCCGGATACGCAACAGCGAACCGTCCGGATTCGCCCGGATCACGATGTCGCCGAACTGCGAGGGCGTCACCAGGCGCCCTTGTGTTTGCACCGACAACTGGAACTGCGTCTTGTCCTCGGTCGGCCGAGCACCGATGCGGCCCACGGCGGCCTGCACGTTCTGCGACTGGATGACGGCGATGATGTCGGCCGGAGCGAGGTTCAGCGCTGTCAGCCGGTCGACGTCAAACCAGATGCGCATCGAGTAGTCGAGCCGGCCGAACAGCGTCGTGTCGCCCACGCCCGGCGTGCGCGCCAGGCGGTCGAGCACGTTGATGGTGACGTAGTTGCTGATGAACAGCGGGTCCTGCTTGCCGCCCTCGGAGTAGAATTGCAGGAACTCCAGGATCGCCGAGGAGCGCTTGCGGACCGTCACGCCGCTTCTCTGCACCTCGGGCGGCAGGCGGGGAAGGGCCTGCTGCACGCGGTTGTTGACGTTTACCGTGTTGATGTCGGGATTGGTCCCCAGCTCGAAGCTGACGGTCAGCGAATAAGTGCCGTCATTCGCGCTGTTGGACTTCATGTAAATCGCCTTGTCGACGCCGACGATGGCGGCCTCGAGCGGCTGGGCCACGGTTTGCTCCACCACGGCGGCGGAAGCGCCCGGGAACGTGCCCGAGACGGTGACCTGCGGCGGCACGATGTCGGGGAACTGCGACAGTGGGATGCGTTGCAGGGCCAGGACGCCCGCCAACGTGATCAACACCGCCAGGACGATGGCCAGACGCGGCCGGTCGACGAAAACGGATGAGATCATGCGGCTATTGCCCTGCGGTCGGCTGCGGGCTCATGGGGCCCGGACTGACGACGAGGCCGGGGCGGACGCGCTGGATTCCCTCGGCAATGACGGTTTCGCCCGCTTTCAGTCCACTGGCGATGACGGCCGTGGTGGGCGTCGACTGGCCGAGCTGGATGCGCCGGATCTCGGCCTTGTTGTCGGCGGCGACGATGTAGACGTAATCGCCCTGCTGGTCGGACAGCACCGCCTTGCGGGGGATGCCCAGCGCCATCACCGGCTCGATACCCTCCACCAGGACGGTGACGAAGGCGTTGTCGACCAGGGGACGCTCGATCGCCTGGCCTTCGTCGGCCGGGCGCAGCGGCGGGTTGGCGATGCGGGCGCGCAGCAGGATCGTGTCGGTGGTGCCTGACACGCTGGGTTCGACGTAGTCGATCTTGCCGGTCTGGTTGTACATCCGCCCGTCCGGCAGGCGCAGCCTCACCACAACGGCGTTCAACCCGCCCTTGTCGGCGTAGCGCTGCTGCACCTCTGTCAGCAGGCGGTCGGCGACGGGGAACAGCACATACATCGGGTCCTGGCTGACGATGGTCGCCAGCGGCCCTGAGCTGGGCGACACGACATTGCCAACGGTGATGGAGGTACGGGTGATCTTGCCCGCCACCGGCGCGCGGATTTCCGTGTAGGCGAGGTTGATCTGCGCCGTTTTCAGTTGCGCCTGCGCGGATAGCACCTGCGCGGCGGCGGAGCGCTGATTGGCCACCGCGTCATCCACCGTCGACCGCTGGCCCGCCGGCGTATTCAGCAACGATTGCGCTCGGGCGAGGGTGATGTTGGCGTTGGCGAGCTTGGCCGTGGTATCCGCGACCGCGGCTTCCTGCTGTTGCACCGCGGCCTGGAAAGGTGCCTGTTCCAACCGGTAGAGCAGGTCGCCCTGCTGCACCTCGGTTCCTTCGGTGAAGAAGCGCTGGTCGAGGAAGGCGGTGACGCGCGCGGTCAGCGCGACGCGGTCGATCGCCTGGACGCGGCCGATGAACTCCGAAGTCTCCGTAATCGCGGTCTGCTCCGCCTTGACCACGCCGACCGAGGGCGGGCCGCCGGGCATCTGCGCCCGAGCCTGCATGCAGAGTGCCGGCGCGCAAAGCAGTGTGAGCGCGGTGAGCATGATGCCGAGGCGCTGGCCGAACGGTTCGGTCACCGACGCGGGCATACGGACCTGCTGGCGGAACTCGCATCAGGCGAAGATCTCCCGGTAGAGCGTGATGACCGGAGGCGGAACCGCCGGAGGTCTGAATCACGCGATCAAACAAAGAGCGCGATGACCGGAGGCGGAATCGCCAGAGGTCTGAATCACGCGATCAAACAAAGAGCGTGATGACCGGAGGCGGAACCGCCGGAGGTCTGAATCACGCGATCAAACAAACACCTAGAGCAGCATGGCTGAGCGAAAGCGATGTCATCCTGCTCCAGGTGTCGCCTGCCGCGACGGAACATTGATTCTAGGGGCGCGCGCGGTTTGCGCAATAGACTGAATGCTGTGGTGCACAAGCGGATTGGGACGGGCTAGTCGATACCTGCTATCGCGCAGGGCGGCTTGGTTCAGGGGCGCAGCCGGACGGCGCGGGGGCTCTGTATCAGCAATCGTCTGTCTTTGCGACGCCGGTCCAGGCTCAGCATCCGGGCTCAGCCGCC
Source organism: uncultured Alphaproteobacteria bacterium (assembly GCA_963771475.1). Taxonomy (GTDB): domain Bacteria; phylum Pseudomonadota; class Alphaproteobacteria; order Acetobacterales; family Acetobacteraceae; genus Rhodopila. Next base: position 629,781 of record CAVYTN010000007.1, read on the forward strand.
GCCGAGATAGGCCGCCCTCACGGCCGGGTCGTGCCGCACGGCCTCCGGAGGACCTGACGCGATCAAAATCCCTTTATCCATCACCAGAACGTGATCGGCGATCCGGAAGACCGTGTCGGTGTCATGTTCCGTCAGCAGCACCGCACATCCGGTCTCATGGGCCAGTGCCTGGATCAGGTCGGCGACGGGGCGGCGGTCGGCCTCGGTCATCCCGGCCATCGGCTCATCCAGCAGCAGCAGCCTGGGCTGGTGGGCGGTGGCCAGCGCGAACTCCAGGCGCTTGAGGTCGCCATAGGCCAGCGTGCCGCAGATCTGCGTGGCGTGGGCGGACAGGCCGGCGCGGTCCACCAACGCCTCGGCTTCCCGGGTCAGCACCGTGTGCGCCGGCCGCAGGAAGCGCCAGACCAACCGATGCCGTGCGAGCAAGGCCGCTCGGACATTGTCGATGACGCTGAGGGAGGCGAACGCGGCGGCGACCTGGAAGCCGCGGCCGACGCCGGCACGCCAGATCTGTTCGGGACTGCGGCCGTGGATGCGGATGCCGCTGAGGCGGATTTCACCGCGATCGGGCCGCAACTGTCCGCTGAGCATGTTGAAACAGGTGGATTTCCCGGCGCCGTTCGGGCCGATCAGCCCGACGACCTGGCCGGCCGCGACATGGAAGCCGATGCCGTCGACGACGACGTTGCCGTCGAAGGCCTTGGTCAGGCCGGTGACCTCCAGCAGCGTCATCGCCGGCGGCCTGTGCCGGCGAGGCCGGACGGGAACAGCAACACCAACGCCAGGATAATCAGGCCCAGCGCCAGGCGCCAGAGTGGTATGGCCTGAAGCAGCCAATCGTAAAGGCCGGTATAGACCATTGCGCCGACGATCGGTCCTGCCGCCGCATCCGCCCCGCCCAGCAGCACCATCAGCAGCCCATCCACCGATTTGCCGACGCCGGCGAAGCCGGGAAACACGCTGCCGGTGCGGAACGCCGACAACCCGCCCGCCAGCCCTGTCGCGGCCCCTGACAGAGTAAAGGCAACCATCCGCAACCGCTCCGGATTGAGCCCGACCGTGCGCGCTCGGGCTTCACTATCCCGAGCGGCGGTCAAAGCGAGGCCGAATGGCGCCCGCGCCGACCGCAACAAGAGCCAGATGGCGGCCACGGTCAGGATCAGCACCCACCAGTAGAATGGGATGGGACCGGTCGGCCACAGGCCAAGAATGCCGTCATCGCCGCCGGTCACGGATGTCCATTGCGTGGCCACCGCCCAGACGATCTGGGCGAAGGCAAGCGTCAGCATGGCAAGATAGATGCCGGACAGGCGGACGACGAAGCTGCCGAACACGGCGGCGGCGAAGCCGGCGGCCAGTGGTGCCGCCAGCATCGCCAAGGGCATCGGCGCGGCGAGACTGTGTGCCGTCAGGCCTGCGGCATAGGCCCCGATCGCGAACCAGGCGGCATGGCCGAAGCTGATCATGCCACCGGGCCCGATCAGTAGATGCAGCGCGGTGGCAAACAGGGCAGCCACCAGCATCTCGGTCAGGACGGACAGCGGATAGGTGGGCAGCCAGATCGGCGCGGTTGCGGCGACCGCCACGGCCAGCCAGCCGAACGCGGCGGGGACGGGCCGGATCGGTGTCGGACGCCGTTCGACTTCGGTGGAGGCGGCGCCCAGCAGCCCGGTCGGCCGCACTGTCAGCACCACCGCCATGATGACGAAGACCAGCACCAAAGTGGCCTTGGGAATCAGCACCAATCCGAACGCCTGGAGCAGACCAATCAGCAGGCTGGCGAGGAACGCCCCGGCGATGCTGCCCATGCCGCCGACAACCACCACGACGAACGCCTCGACGATCACCGACAGGTCCATCTGCAGATTGGCCGACCTGTCGGGCAGGACCAATGCACCGCCCAGGCCGGCAAGCCCGGCACCGAGGGCAAAGATCGCGGTGGACAGGCGCCGTTGATCGATGCCGAGGGCCGCGGCCATATCGCGGTTCTCGGTGCAGGCGCGGATCAGCATCCCGAAGCGCGAGCGGCCTAGCAGAAGCAGCAAGCCACCCAGCACCAGCGGACCGATGCCGATCAGGATCAGGTCGTAGCGGGGGAAGCGTTGCTCCAGGATCGGTACGAAGGCGCGTAGCCAGGGCGGCCGCGGCAGTGAGAGGTCGTTGGGGCCCCAAAGGAACAGCGTCGCATCCTGGACGATGAACATCACGCCGAACGTCGCCAGAAGCTGCAGCAACGGCGGCGTGCGGTAGAGGCGGCGCAGCAATACGATTTCCAGCACCGTGCCGATGAGTGCGGTGGCCAGCGCCGCGAGAAGCACACCGGCGGCGAACCAGACAGGCGTATGGGGCAGGCGGGTCAGGATCGACCAACCGAGATAGGCGCCCAGCATGAACAGGCTGCCATGGGCGAAGTTGACGACGCGCGTGACGCCGAAGATCACCGTCAGCCCAGCGGCGGTCAGGAACAGGGTCACGGACCCTGCCAGGCCCGTCAGGAACTGGATGGTCACGAAGGTCATGTACGAGTGGCGCGGTGCGCCGGGGTGGCGTCGTTCCGGACGTCACCCCGCCGGCCGCATCGCCCTTACCTCGGCATCCGTCGGCAGATACGCCGCACCGTCGGCATAGCGCCACGCCGTCATCACCCCCTTGCCGTCCTTCACCGCCGTCTTGCCGACAAAGGTGCCAAGCGTCCCCTGGTGATCCAGCGCGCGGTAGGATGCGGGTCCGAACGGCGTGTCGAAACCGGCACCGCTGAAGCCGGCGATCAGCTTGTCGGTCTCCAACCCGCCCGCCCGCGCGATCCCCGCAGCGATCGAGTGCAGCAGCGCATACCCGACCACGGATCCCATGCCGGGGACCTTGTCGAACCGCTTGCGATACGCGGCGATGAACGCGGTGTTTGCTGGTGTATCGACCGCTGCCTGCGGATAGCCGGTTACGATCCAGCCCTCGGGCGTCTCGTCGCCCAGCGGCTCCAGATATTCCGGCTCGCCGGTCAGCATGGAGACGACGGACCGGTTCTCGAACAGCCCGCGGGTGTTGCCTTGGCGGACGAAATTGGTCAGGTCGGCGCCGAAGGTGATGTTCAGGATCGCATCGGGCTTGGCATCGGCCAACGCGGCGACGGTGGCACCGGCATCGATCTTGCCGAGCGCCGGCCATTGGTCGGCGACGAAGGTGACATCGGGGCGCTTCTCAGTCAGCAGCTTCTTGAACCACTTCACCGCCGACAGGCCGTATTCGTAGTTCGGCGCGACGCTGACCCAGCGCTTGGCCGGCAGTTTCGCCGCTTCCTCGACCAGCATTGCCGCCTGCATGTAGGTCGACGGGCGCAGGCGGAAGCACGTGCGGTTACCCTTCTCCCACACCAGCGCATCCGTCAGGGGTTCGCCGGCGACGTAGAGCTTGTTGCGGCTCTGCGCGAAATCCGACAGCGCCAGGCCGATATTCGACAAATAGCCGCCGGCCAGCAGGTCGACCTTCTGCTCATCGAGCAATTCGCCGGCGATGCGCACCGCGTCCTGCGGCTTGCCGCCATCGTCGCGGCTGATGACCTCCAGCTTGCGGCCCAGCACGCCGCCTTTGGCGTTGATCTCCTCGACGGCGAGCTGGAAGCCGCTGCGATAGGGCAGGGTGAAGGCCGGGATCGCGGTGTAGGAGTTGATTTCGCCGACGCGGATAGGTTCGGCCTCGGCACGCGCGACGAAGGGCGCGGCGAGTGTCGTGCCGGCGGCGGCCAGCACCGTGCGGCGGCGGATCATGCGCGTTGGATGGATGGATCTTGGATCGCTCATGGCTTCCTGCTCCAGGCGGTTGGCAGGTGATTATGGGGGCGGACTGCTGCGCGCAAGGTGAGGGTGGCGACGGTAATCCCATAGGGGTGCGGTTCGGTCTGCCCCCACTGCCACGGCGCCGCTTCCACCCGTCATCTTCCGAGAAAGAAAGTGGAAGCGGATAAATCCCCCGCTTTCGCTGCCAGCGTAAAAATTGGTGGCGGACGGGCGCTTGGACGCGTCGTACGGAAAACCGCCTTCGTGTCCTTCGTGGTGGAAAATAGCGGTGCTGAAGCAAAAGCAAGTCTTGGGAGCGACGCACGTGCGGAAATGCAAGCGCCGGTGCGCGTACCCTCTACCCGGTTTCAACCACGAAGGCACGAAGCCACGAAGAGCCCGGAACATGCAGTTAAGCGTGTGCTCCAGGCCGGAATTCATTCTTTGGGTTTTCACACGGCCTGAGTCGATGCCGACCCTACGATCACAATCCTACGTCTTCTCGATGTTCCAGAAAACCACAGACGGCCCCTTCAGGATGCCCTTCACATTGTTCCGCCAGGCCGAGGTCTGCCAATACCGTCCCAGCGGAATGAACGGCAGAAATTCAAACGCCCGGAGTTGATAGTCGATCTCCAGCCGCGTCTGCTCCGCCGGGTCCGTGGTGGAGAGCCAAGTGTCATACAGCGCTTCCTGTCCCGCATCGTCCGGCCAGCCGAACCAGCCTTTCTTGCCGTTACCCCGGATGAAGGCAGCGAGCAGGGGATCGCGATAGTCGGGCACCGCGACGACGGTGCAGAACGTCGACCAGCCGCCTTTGTCGAGCGGTTCGCGGCTGGTGCGTCGTGTCTGCACGGTGGCCCAGTCCATGACCTGGTCGTCGATATTGAAACCGCATTGCTGTCAACTGCTGCGCCACCATCTGCGATGTCGGATTGAAGTAGATATGGTCGGTGGGATGCAGCAGCACGATGCGCTCGCCCTTGTAGCCGGCGGCGTCCAGCATCGCCTTCACCTCATCCGGCGTGTGACGCTTGCGGACCACGTCCATGCCGACATCGTCGATCTCGGGCTTGCCGGATCGCAGGAAGCCGATCGCGGTGAAGGTGTTCTCCGGATCGCCGCCCATCACCGCGGCCATCACCTCCTGCTGGTCGATCGCCGCCAGCATCGCCTGGCGGATCGCCGGATTGTTCGTCGGCGCGCACCTGGTGATTCGGCCGCATGAACAGGATCTGCCCGAACGTATCGAGGTGCCCGTAACGACCCCTGCGTCTTCTTCAACATGCGCAATCAGGTCGGGCAGCGGGATCTCCATCCAGTCGACTTCACCGGTCACCAGCGCGTTCACCGCGGTCTGCGGGTCGGGGATCATCTTCCATTCGACACGATCGAGCAGCCACGATGCCCGCCCGCAGTATAGCTCGGCGGTTCGTCGCGCGGCACATAGCGATCGAATTTGGCGAAGGCGGCGTGGCTGGCCAGCACGTGCTCGTCCGGCTAGCCAGCGGAACGGGCCGCTGCCGATGGCTTCCGGAATCTGCTTGAAGGGATCGGTCTGCGCGAGGCGCTCCGGCATCATCACCGGCGGAATGATGAACTGGCGACAGCAGCACGCGCAAGTGCGGGATAGGGCTTGTTCAGCCGGAAGACGAACGTGCGGTCGTCGATGGTTTCGATTGCATCGAGACGTGCGTCAAGGCGTCGCCGGCGGGGTTGCGCTTCATCCAGCGCCTGACGGAGGCGACGCAGTCGCGCGCCAGCACTTTCTCTCCGTCATGCCACCACAGGTTTTCACGCAGCTTCAGCGTCCAGCGCGTGGCGTTGTTTTCCACCAGGTCCTGGCCGACCATCTGCGGCAGCGCGTTCATTGCCTCGTCGCGGCCGTAGAGCTGGTCGAACACCAGATAGCCCATGTTCCGAGCGATCTGGGAACTGGTCCAGACGGGGTCGATGCTGTTGAGGGCGACTTGCGGAACCTGCGACAGGGTCTGTGTCTTGCCGGCGATCGCCGGGCGCGCCAGCGCAGTCGCGGCCGCCCCGGCCAGCAGGGTGCGTCTCTTCATGTGTTTCCTCCCGTTTTGCCGGGAGGCTACGTCCGCCGAACGTTTCCGTCGAGGTGTCCGGGCGGGGAGTTGAGCTGTGCTGTTACTTAGTCCGACTGAATGTGAGACAGGCACATCGTCATGGTTCGGTCGGGTCTATGGCTGTCTGGTGCGATTTTCGGGTTGGGAATTGTTTTTGGCTGAGTGAAAGACAACACGGAGACGGCCGCTTTGCGGCCTTTATGGAGGGTTCCGGAGGGCACGGAGTCGTTGTTTCACGGCAACGTGGGGACATTGGCGGCGGGGCGGTTTGGCTTACGGCCCGTATGTCAGGGCGCTTCGCGCATTCCGGAATCGAACGAGATCCGTCGGGACATTCCAGCCTGCCGGGGTTGGCAAACATAGGCGCTTATGTCTTTCGCAAATATGGCTGCTTTCGATCCATTGCGGTTGTTCGCCAACACGTTAATGTGAGCCGCCGAACGCAAAGGCGGGCGATAAATGAAAAATAGGGGTGAGTTACTCGTCGCAACTGAGGGCAATCGACGTGCCTGGAACGCATCGGCAGTCCATCATGGGTCCGGCCCGGACTGGGAGAGGCTCGTCAAAGGCTTTGCGACGCCCGGCTTCTCGACACTCGACGATACCATTACGAACTGTCTGAAGTCGGTCGCCATTCAGGGTAAGACGGTCGTTCAGATCGGCTGTAACAACGGACGTGAGTTGCTTTCGGCGATGTCCCTTGGTGCCACAAGCGGCCTTGGAATTGATCAGTCGGAGGAATTTCTAGGCCAGGCTGCGCGATTAAACGCTATAGCGAAAACCAGTTGCCAATTTCTTTGTGCTAATGTTTATGACCTGCCATCCGATATGCCGCGCAGCTTCGACATCGCGCTTATTACCATTGGTGTCTTGAACTGGATGCCTGAACTTGCTGAGTTCTTTAAGGTTGTCTCCGGATTGTTAGTAGAGGGCGGCCATCTGGTGATCTACGAGACCCACCCATTCCTCGAAATGTTTGATCCAAAGAGCACGGAACCATTTACGCCCTCCTTCTCATATTTCGCTCGAACGCCATTCATCTCGGAAAACACCATAGTCTACGACGGAAGCGATGCCGGTAGTGCCCCTGCCTCGTACTGGTTCATCCATAGGCTTGGCGACATCATGAATGGGTGTGTTGGCGCCGGCCTGCAGATTGAGCGACTGGAAGAGTTCCCCCATTCTAACCGGGAGACAGAATACAGCCAGTACGAGAAACGGCAGGCACAGGTCCCTCTCTGTTACACTTTGGTCAGCCGCAAATCGAAGCTCGCGGATGCTCTAATCAGCCATCGCGATTAACCAGGAGAATGTCTGCTTTCCACCCTTCCTTCCGAGGAAGAAGCCTGATGTCTGAAATTCGTACAGTCTCATAAAGCATATTTAAATTCAGCCCTTCCTACCCTTTCACAGCGACGATTTGATTGAAGATTGATTTGAACGTGAAGATTCTCTCGAAAACATCCGAATGAACGTAGGGATCGTCAATCCCGATTTCTTGATCTTGGGCCGGATCAAAGAAGTTCACACAAATCAGGAGCCAGTAGGCATCGCACTTCTGGTATCCTTTGACCTTTCCCTCTTTGCTTCTGATGATCTCTACGAGCTTATCCTTCGACGTGAGTGATCCCGTATTGACCTGTTGCACTTGCCAAACTGCATTTTGATATACACCAGCGTTCCAAGCGAACGTTACCTCTTCAGGAGCGGCATTGCCCTCAAGCCAAATCGTCTCGCTGACGTTATTTTCTATGCGTTTGGCAAATGCGGCTAACTCAACAGGTAGTTTCTTTCTCCGGTCAGCACTAATATATCGAAATCCGAAGCTGAATCCTATGTCTTTGCCACCTCCGGCAAGATAAAAACTCCGTGCTTCCTCAACAACTCCTGCCCGACGCAACGCCTGTTGTGGCTCACTTTGTGGCAGGCCACCATCTATAAGATGGAATTCAGTTATCTCGATCCCGACAGTCCGAGCAGGATCAATGACAAGCACATCAGGATTTTCGTGGTATTCCACGATCCCAGCAGGAAAGTCGCCTTGGTATGCCCTTCTAAAATGTTCGAGCCAAAGGCGTTCCTTTTCCTTTTTCGTTGGCTTTCTGTGTGCGGCGGTAATCATCTGTTCATCCGAGCTTAGTTTGGCTCCTACTATATTTTGTGCCATAGGACGATTTCAACCACTATTGTTCGGGTAGTGCGTCAAGTATGTCAAGTATATTGTTGCCCTTAATAGCCATGTTGGGGAGAGACATCATCCCCCAAACATAGACTTCGTCCGGCCCGGGGGGACCCGTATCACCATTGTAACGACTCCGTGCCCTCCGAACCCTCCATTCAGGCCGCGCAGCGGCCGGCTCCGTGTTTTTCTTTATCCAAGCTGGTCCCCGCACCGGCGCATCCGCAACCCCCCATGACCAGCCGCACAATTCCAGCCCCCCGGAAACGGATTGCGCCGTTCAGAACCCCATCCTCTCCTGCAGAGAAGCCGCTTCGGCCGGCGTGACGCGCAGGCCAAGCTTTGTCCGCCGCCACAGGATGTCATCGGCCGTGCGTGCCCATTCGGTGCGTCGAAGGAAATCGACCTCACGCTCCGTCAGGTCGGCGCCGATCACCGCCCCAAGGTCTGCTTCCCGTGTCGCGTCACCGAGCAGGTCGTCGGTCAGCGTGCCGTAGCTTCGCACGAAGCGCTGCAGGGTCGCCGGCGGCATGAACTTGTAACGCTCCCGCAGGCGCTGCAGCAGTGCCTCGGCGCCGTCCCACGGAAAATCACCGCCCGGCAGCGGCGTATCAGCGGTCCAGGGCGCGCGCATGCCCGGAAAGTAAGGCCGCAGCCGCGTCATCGCCGCTTCGGCGAGGCGGCAATGACGCGGCTCGGCCTTACTTTCCGGGCATGCGCGCGCCCTGGACCGCTGATACGCCGCTGCCGGGCGGTGATTTTCCGTGGGACGGCGCCGAGGCACTGCTCAGCGCCTGCGGAGACATTTCGTTCATGCCGCCGGCGACCCTACAGCGCTTCGTGCGAAGCTACGGCACGCTGACCGACGACCTGCTCGGTGACGCGACACGGGAAGCAACCTAGGGGGGTGCGATCGGCGCCGACCTGACGGAGCGTGAGGTCATTTCCCTCGGCGCACCGAATGGGCACGCACGTCGATGACATCCTGTGGCGGCGGACAAAGCTTGGCCTGCGCGTCACGCCGGCCGACGGGCTTCTCTGCAGGAGAGGATGGGGTTCTGAACGGCGCAATCCGTTTCCGGGGGGCCGGACACTGCGGCTGGTCATGGGGGTGTCGGATGCGCGCCGGTGCGGGGACCAGCTTGGATAAAGAAAAACACGGAGCCGGCCGCTGCGCGGCCTGAATGGAGGGTTCGGAGGGCACAGAAGTCGTTACAATGGTGATACGGGTCCCCCAGGGCCGGACGAAGTCTATGTTTGGGGGATGATGCTTCTCCCCAACATGGCTATTAAGGGCAATTTCGGGTAGCTTGCTTGACATACTTGACGCACTACCCGAACAATAGTGGTTGAAATCGTCCTATGGCACAAAATATAGTAGGAGCCGAACTAAGCTCGGATGAACAGATGATTACCGCCGCACACACAGAAGCCAACGAAAAAAGGAAAAGGAACGCCTTTGGCTCGAACATTTTAGAAGGGCATACCAAGGCGACATTTCCTGCTGGGATCGTGGAGATTGCACCGAAAATCCTGATGTGCTTGTCATTGATCCTGCTCGGACTGTCAGATCGAGATAACTTGAATTCCATCTTATAGATGGTGGCCTGCCACAAAGTGAGCCACAACAGGCGTTGCGTCGGGCGGGAGTTGTTGAGGAAGCACGGAGTATCTTGCCGGAGGTGGCAAAGACATAGGATTCAGCTTCGGATTTCGATACTGTAGTTGCTGACCGGAGAAAGAAACTACCTGTTGAGTTAGCCGCATTTGCCAAACGCATAGAAAATGAGTCAGCGACGATTTGGCTTGAGGGCAATGCCGCTCCTGAAGAGGTAACGTTCGCTTGGAACACTCGGTGTATATCAAAATGCAGTTTGGCAAGTGCAACAGGTCGATACAGGACTCACGTCGAAGGATGAGCTCATTGAGATCATCAGAAGCAAAGAGGGAAAGGTCAAAGGATACCAGAAGTGCGATGCCTCTGGCTCTGATTTGTGTGAACCCTTTGATCCGGGCCCGAGTCGATGCGGATTGACGATCCCTACGTTCATTCGGATGTTTTCGAGAAATACTTAGATGTTCAAATCAATCTTCAGATCAAACCGTACGCTGTGAAAGGGTAGGAAGGGCTAAATCTAAATATGCTTTATGAGACTGTACAAATTTCAGACATCAGGCTTCTTCCTCGGAAGGAAGGGTCAAGCAGACATTCTCCTGGTTAATAGCAATCAGCTAGAGCATCCGCGAGCTTCGATTTGCGGCTGACCAAAGTGTAACAGAGAGGGACCTGTGCCTGCCGTTTCTCGTACTGGCTGTGCTTCTGTCTCGAGAATGGGGGAACTCTTCCAGTCGCTCAATCTAGGCCCGCACCGGCGCCGCCCATTCATGATGTCGCCAAGCCTATCGATGAACCAGTACAAGGCAGGGGCACCCAGCGCAGCTTCCGTCGTGACTATCGTGTTCCGAGATGAATGGCGTTCGAGCGAAATATGAAAGGAGAGAGCAGTAAATCGTCGTGCTCTTTGGATCAAACATTTCGAGGAATGGGTGGGTCTCGTAGATCACCAGATCGCCGCCCTCTACTAACGATCCGGAGACAACCTTGACAGCAAGGTCGGCATCCAGTTCAGACACCAATGGTAATAAGCGCAATGTCGGAGCTTCACGGCAGGTCGTAGACATTAGCACGAAGAAATTGGCAACTGGTTTTCGCTATAGCGTTTGATTGCGCGCCTGCCTGCATTCCTCCGACTGATCAATTCCAAGGCCACTTGTCGCACCAGGGACGTCGCGAAAGCAACTCACCGTCTTGTTCAGCCGATCTGAACGGCTGTCTTCCCTGATGGCGACCGACTTCGACAGTTCGTGATCGTATCGTCGAGTGTCGAGAAGCCGGGCAAAGCCTTTGTCGAGCCTCTCCCAGTCCGGGCCGCACCCATGATCGACTGCCGATGCGTCCAGGCTTCGCGTCGATTGCCCTCAGTTGCGACGAGTGACTCGGCCCATTCTTCATTTATCGGCCGCCTTGCGTTCGACGGCTCACATTAACGTGTGGCGAACGACCGCAATCGATCGAAAGTACGAAAGACGTCAGCGCCTATGTTTGCCAAGCCCGGCAGGTTGGATGTTCCGACGGATCTTTCGATTCGGAATGCGCGAGCGCCTGACATACGGGCCGTCAGCCAAACCGCCCCGCCGCCAATGTCCCCACGTTGCCGTGGAACAAGCGACTCCGTGCCCTCCGGAACCCTCCCGTGAGGCCGCAGAGCGGCCGTCTCGTGTTGTCTTTCACTGCGGCCAAACGATTCCCGACCCGGAGCCGCACAACAGCCGTAGACCCGACCCGACCATGACGATGTGCCTGTCTCGCAGTTCCGTCGGACTCCGTGACGGCGCGGCTCGACTCCCCGCCCCGGACACCTCGACGGAAACGTTCGGCGGACGTCGCCTGAGCACCGGAGCGAGAACGCATGGAGACGCCCCTGCTCGCCCGGGGCGGCCGGACTCGCTGGCGCCGCCGGCGATCGCCCGCAGGACGCGGCCCGTGGCAGGTTCCGCAAGTCGCCCTCGACGAGCGTCGAGCCCGTCTCGACCAGTTCCCAGATCGCTCGGGACATGTGGTGTTCGACCAGCTTTACGGCCGCGACGAGGCAATGAACGCGCTGCCGCAGATGGTCGGCCAGGACCTGGTGGAAAACAACGCCACGCGCTGGACGCTGAAGCGTGGTGGCATGACGGAGAGAAAGTGCTGGCGCGCGACTGCGTCGCCTCCGTCAGCGCTGGATGAAGCGCAACCCCGCCCGCAACGCCTTTGAGGCACGTCTCGATGCAATCGAAACCATCGACGACCGCACGTTCGTCTCCGGCTGAACAAGCCCTATCCGCACTTGCCGCGTGCTGCTGAGCCAGTTCATCATTCCGCCGGTGATGATGCCGAGCGCCTCGCGCAAACCGATCCCTTCAAGCAAATTCGGAAGCCATCGGCAGCGGCCCGTTCGCTGGCTGCCGAGACAGTGCTGCACCATGCCGCCTTCGCCAGATTCGATCGCTATGTGCCGCGCGACGAACCGCCCAGCTGCTGAGGGCATGTGGCGAAGCTCGATCGTGTCGAATGGAAGATGATCCGGGACCCGCAGACGCGGTGAACACGCTGGTGACCGGTGAAGTCGACTGGATGGAGATCCCGCTGCCCGACCTGATTGGGCATTTGAAGAAGACGCAAGGGGTCGTTACGGGCAACCTCGATACGTTCGGGCAGATCCTGTTCATGCGGCCAATCGCCAGGTGGCGCCAACGAACAATGCAGCAATCCGCAAGGCGATGCTGGCGGCGATCGACCAGCAGGAGGTGATGGCCGCGGTGATGGGCGGCGATCCGGAAAACGCCATCACCCCGATCGGCTTCCTGCGATCCGGCAAGCCCGAGATCGACAATGTCGGCATCGACGGGTCCGCAGCGTCCGCACGCGGATCAGGTCGAGGCGATGCTGGACGCCGCCGGCTACAAGGGTGAGCGCATCGTGCTGCTGCATCCCAGCGACCATATCTACTACAATCCGGCATCGCAGATGGTGGCGCAGCAGTTGAAGCAATGCGGTTTCGAATATCGACGACCAGGTCATGGACTGGGCCACCGTGCAGTCACGACGCACGAGCCGCGAACCGCTCGACAAAGGCGGCTGGTCGGCGTTCTGCACCGTGGCACCGGTGCCCGACTATCGCGATCCCCTGCTCGCTGCCTTCCATCCGGGCTGAAGCGCTCGGCTGGCCGGAGGATGCACGGACAGGAAGCGCTGTATGACACCTGGCTCTCCACCACGGACCCCGCGGAGCAGACGCGGCTGGAGATCGAGTATCGACGCGAGCGTTTGAGTTTCTGCCGTTCGTTCCACTGGGACGGTATTTGCAGACGTCGGCCTGGCGGGATATGTGAAGGGGATGCTGAAGGGTCCGTCAGGGGTTTTCTGGAATATCGAGAAGACGTAGGGCTGTGATCGCAGAGCTCGGGTCGGCTTGGGACCAAAGCCCCGATCCGGACAACGGGCCATGTGAAAACCCAAAGAATGAGTTCCAGCCTGGAGCGCATACCTGACTGCGAGTTCCGGGCTCTTCGTGCTTTCGTGCCTTCGTGGTGGAAACCGGGTAGAGGGTACGCGCATCGACACTTGCATTTCCGCACGTGCGTATCACTCCAAGACTTCTTTTACTTCAGTCACCGCTGTTTCCATCACGAAGCACACGAAGTCGGTTTTCCGTACAGCACGGTGCCACAGCGCCCGTCCGCCATGCCAGTTGGTTTACGCTGATCGCGGAATAACGGGTCCCACACGGTCCACAGCGGCGTGGTTCAATTCGGAAGATTGACGGGTGGAAGCGGCGCATGGCAGATGGGGGCAGACGCGAACTGCGACCCCTACGGACTTTACCTCCGCGCCACCCTAACCTTCGCGCGGATCGGTCGGCCCTCATAATCACCTGCCAACCGCCTGGAGCAGGAAGCCATGAGCGATCCAAGAACCCATCGACCGGCGCAGTCGATCCGCCGCCGCACCGTGCTGGCAACCGCCGGCGCCGACTCTCGCCGCCCCCTTCGTCGCCCGAGCAGAGGCCGCGCCGATCCGCGTCGGCGAGATCAACGCCTACACCGCGATCCCCGCCTTCACCCTGCCCTATCGCAACGGCTTCCAGCTCGCCGTCGACGAGATCAACGCCAAGGGCGGCGTGCTGGGCCGCAAGCTGGAGGTCATCAGCCGCGACGACGGCGGCAAGCCGCAGGACGCGGTGCGCATCGCCGGCGAATTGCTGGACGAGCAGAAGGTCGACCTGCTGGCCGGCGGCTATTTGTCCAATATCGGCCTGGCGCTGTCGGATTTCGCGCAGAGCCGCAACAAGCTCTACGTCGCCGGCGAGCCGCTGACCGATGCGCTGGTGTGGGAGAAGGGCAACCGCACCTGCTTCCGCCTGCGCCCGTCGACCTACATGCAGGCCGCGATGCTGGTCGAGGAAGCGGCGAAGCTGCCGGCCAAGCGCTGGGTCACCGTGGCGCCGAACTACGAATACGGCCAGTCGGCGGTGAAGTGGTTCAAGCAGTTGCTGGCCGAGAAGCGCCCCGACGTCAGCTTCGTCGCCGAACAGTGGCCGGCGCTGGGCAAGATCGATGCCGGCGCCACCGTCGCCGCGTTGGCCGACGCCAAGCCGGACGCGATCCTCAACATCACCTTCGGCGCGGACCTGACCAATTTCGTCCGCCAGGGCAACACCCGCGGCCTGTTCGAGAACCGCGCCGTCGTCTCCATGCTGACCGGCGAGCCGGAGTATCTGGAGCCGCTGGGCGACGAGACGCCCGAGGGCTGGATCGTCACCGGCTATCCGCAGGCAGCGGTCGACACGCCGGCGAACAATGCGTTCATCGCCGCGTATCGCAAGCGGTTCGAGAAAGTCCCCGGCATGGGATCGGTGGTCGGCTACGCGCTGCTCCACTCGATCGCGGCGGGGATCGCGCGCGCCGGCGGAGTGGAGACCGACAAGCTGATCGCCGGCTTCAGCGGTGTCGGTTTCGACACGCCGTTCGGACCCGCATCCTATCGCGCGCTGGATCACCAGGGGACGCTCGGCACCTTCATCGGCAAGACCGCGGTGAAGGACGGCAAGGGGGTGATGATGGCGTGGCGCTACGACGACGGCGCGGCATATCTGCCGCCGGACGCCGAGGTGAGGACGATGCGGCCGGCGGGGTGACGTCCGGAAGCCACCGCTCCGGCTCACCGCGCCACTCCTGGACGAATGACCTTCGTCACCATCCAGTTCCTGACCGGCCTGGCGGGTCCGTGACCCTGTTCCTGATCGCGGCCGGGCTGACGGTGATCTTCGGCGTCACCCGCGTCGTCAACTTCGCCCATGGCAGCCTGTTCATGCTGGGCGCCTATCTCGGCTGGTCGATCCTGACCCGCCTGCCCCATACGCCTGCCTGGTTCGCCGCCGGCGTGCTCCTCGCGGCGCTGGTCACCGGCGACTCCTCGGCGCGGTGCTGGAGATGCGTCTTGCTGCGCCGCCTCTACCGCGCGCCGCCGTTGCTGCAGCTTCTGGCGACGTTCGGCGTGATGCTGATCGTCCAGGACGCGACGCTGTAGCTCTGGGGACCGGATGACCTCGACACTGCCGCGCCCGCCCTGGCTTCGCGCCTTCGTGCCGATCCTGGGGCAACGTTTCCCCCGCTACGACCTGGTCCTGATCGGCATCGGCCCGCTGGTGCTGTGTGGCTTGCTGCTTCTGCTCAGCCGCTCGCGCTTCGGGATGCTGGTCCGCGCCTGCACCGAGAACCGCGATATCGCGGCGGCCCTCGGCATCGATCAACGGCGCCTGTCCACCGCGGTCTTCGCCCTCGGCGCCGGGCTGGCCGGCCTGGGCGGCGCGCTGGTGCTGCCCGACAAGTCGGCCAATCTGCAGATGGACCTGTCGGTGATCGTCGAGGCATTCGTCGTCGTGGTGGTCGGCGGCATGGGCAGCATCACCGGGGCGTTTCTGGCGAGCCTGCTGATTGGTCTGCTCCAGGCGTTCGGATTGGTGCTTGATCCCCAAGGCCACTTTGGTGCTGGTCTTCGTCA
This sequence comes from uncultured Alphaproteobacteria bacterium, assembly GCA_963771475.1. Lineage (GTDB taxonomy): Bacteria > Pseudomonadota > Alphaproteobacteria > Acetobacterales > Acetobacteraceae > Rhodopila. Next base: position 645,423 of record CAVYTN010000007.1, read on the forward strand.
TCATGGCGGCGGTGCTGACGGTCCGGCCGATCCGGCCTGCTCGGCGCGGCCTCCGTCGAGATCGAACGGCGACCGACGACCGATCCGCCCTGCCCCCGCCACGCTGTGCTGGCTGGCCGTGACGATCGCCGCCACCGCGCCGTTCTGGCTGCCCGCCTATCCGCTGTCCGTGCTGACCGAGATGCTGGTCGCCGCGTTGTTCGCCGCCGCGCTGCACCTGCTGATCGGGCCCGGCGGCATGATCAGCTTCGGCCATGCCGCCTGGTTCGCGATCGGCGCCTATGCCGCGGGCCTGACGGCGCACAGCCTCGCCGCGCCGATGTCCCTGGCGTTGCTGACGGCACCACTGGCCGCCGGCTTCGCCGCCGCCGTGTTCGGCAGCTTCGTCGTCCGGCTGTCCGGCATCTATCTCGCGATGCTGACGCTGGCGTTTGCCCAGATCGTCTGGGCGGTTGCCACGCAATGGACCTCCGTGACCGGCGGTGACGACGGCATCCTCGGTCTGTGGCCGTCCGGTCCCGTCCCATTCTACTGGTGGGTGCTGGCGCTGACCGTGACCGCCATCTGGCTGCTGCTGCGGTCGGCGCGCGCGCCGTTCGGCCTCGCGCTGACGGCCGCACGCGACAGCGACGCACGAGCCCGCACGGTCGGCCTGAACCCGGAGCGGTTGCGGATGGTCGCGTTCACCCTGTCAGGCGCGGCGACCGGGCTCGCCGGTGGGTTGTCGGCGTTCCGCACCGGCAGCGTGTTTCCCGGCTTCGCTGGCGTCGGCAAGTCGGTCGATGGGCTGCTGATGGTGCTGCTGGGCGGGATGGATGCCGCGGCAGGGCCGGTCATCGGCGCAGTGGTCTATACCGGTCTTTATGATTGGCTGCTTCAGGCCATACCACTCTGGCGCCTCGCGCTGGGTCTCGCCATCCTGGCGCTGGTGCTGCTGTTCCCGGCTGGCCTCGCCGGCACAGGGCGCCGGCGATGACGATGCTGGAGGTCACCGGCCTGACCAAGGCCTTCGGCGGCAACCTCGTCGTCGATGACATCAGCTTCCAGGTCGCCGCCGGTCAGGTCGTCGGGCTGATCGGTCCGAACGGCGCCGGCAAATCCACCTGCTTCAACATGCTCAGCGGACAACTGCAGCCCGATCGCGGCGAAATCCGCCTGAATGGCGCGCGCATCGACGGAAGCAGCCCGGAGCAGATCTGGCGCGCCGGTGTCGGCCGCAGCTTCCAGATCGCCGCCGCGTTCGCCTCCCTCAGCGTCATCGACAACGTGCGGGCCGCGCTGCTCGCACGCCATCGGCTGGTCTGGCGCTTTCTGCGCCCGGCGCAGACGGTGCTGAGCCGGGAGGCCGAGGCGCTGCTGGACCGCGCCGGCCTGTCCGCTCACGCTGCGAGCCTCTGCGGCACGCTTGCCTATGGCGACCTCAAGCGGCTGGAGTTCGCGCTTGCCACCGCGCACCAGCCCCGGTTGCTGCTGCTGGATGAGCCGATGGCCGGGATGACCGAAGCCGATCGCCGCCCCATCGCCAACGTCATCCAATCCCTCGCTCGGGATACCGGATGCGCGGTACTGCTGACGGAACATGACACCGACACGGTGTTCCGCATTGCCGACCACGTCTTGGTGATGGACAAGGGGACCCTGATCGCCTCCGGCCCCGCGGACGTGGTGCGGCACGACCCTGCGGTTCGGGCGGCTTATCTCGGCGGCGAATGAGCCGGAACCTGTATCGCGCCGCCAGGGAATTGCTGGTGGAGACCCCCCGCGCGGACCGGTGGCGCCTTTGTCACAAACCGCCCTGCGCCATAGCAGGTATTCTCCAGCCCGCCCCAATTCGATTGTGCAGCACACCATTCTGTCTATTGCGCAAAGCGCACGCACCCCTAGAATCAGCTTTCGTCGCGACAGGCGACAGGGAGGGAGGGAGGGGGGGACGGGAGCGTAGCGGAACGCGGAGGGGGGGATAGTATACCGGGAGACTTTCGCCTGATGCGATTCCGCCACCAGGTCCGTTCGTTCGCGTCGGTGACCGAACCGTTCGGCCAGCGCCGCGGCATCATGCTCATCGCGCTCGCATTGCTCTGCATACCGACGCTCGGCGCGCCGTCCCTGGCGCAGATGCCCGGCGGGCCGCCATCGGTCGGCGTGGTCCGGGCGGAGCAGACCGCGATCACCGAAACTTCGGAATTCATCGGCCGCATTCAGGCGATCGACCGCGTCGCGCTGACCGCGCGGGTCACCGCGTTCCTCGACCAGCGCCTGTTCACCGAAGGCACCGAGGTGAAGCAGGGCGACCTGCTGTACCGGCTGGAACGGGCGCCGTTCGAGGCCGCGGTGCAGCAGCAGGAAGCCGCGGTCGCCGACACCAGCGCGCGAGCTCGCCAACGCGAACATCCAGCTCGCCCGAGCGCAGTCGCTGCTGAAGACGCCGGCCGGCAGCGGTCCACGGTCGATGACGCGGTTGCCAACCAGCGATCGCTGGCAGCGCAGGTGCTGTCCGCGCAGGCGCAGTTGCAAGATGGCGCAGATCAATCTGGACTACACCGAGATCCACGCCCCGGTCGCCGGCAAGATCAGCCGGACCAACATCACCGTCGGCAACGTCGTGTCCCCCAGTTCGGGGCCGCTGGCGACCATCGTCAGCCAGGATCCGATGTATGTGCTGTTCCCGGTCGCCGTCGCGTGCTGACCGAGTTGCAGAAGCGCTACGCCGACAAGGGCGGGTATGAACGCGGTCGTGGTGAAGCTGCGCCTGCCGGACGGGTCGATGTACGGGCAGACCGGCAAGATCGATTACGTCGAACCGACGGTGTCCGCCACCACCGACACGATCCTGCTGCGCGCCCGGATCGCCAACCCGCCGCTGCGCCCGGCCGACGAGGGCCAGCCGATCGAGCGGCCGCTGGTGGACGGCGCCTTCGTCACCGTCCTGGTCGAGGGCATCGAACCGGTCATGGCGCTCGGCATTCCGCGCAAGGCGGTGCTGTCCGACCAGCAGGGCGACTACGTCTATGTTGTCGGCGCCGACAACAAGGTCGAGCAGCGGCGCATCCAGCTGGGCCAGTCGACGCCCACCACGGCGGTCATCGCCGGCGGGCTGAAGGAGGGCGAGATGGTGGTCGCCGAGGGGATCCAGCGCGTCCGCCCCGGCATCGAGGTCAGTCCGGGCCCCATGACGCCCGCCGCCGACCGCAGGGCAAGTCGCACGCATGATCTCCTGCGTTTTCATCGACCGGCCGCGGCTGGCGATCGTCATCGCCATCCTGCTGACGCTGGCGGGCGCCCTGTCGCTGCAGCGCATCCCGCTGTCGCAGTTCCCCGATATCGTGCCGCCGCAGGTCACCGTCTCCACGCACCTATGCCGGCGCCTCCGCCGCGGTGGTGGAGCAGACCGTCGCGCAGCCGCTCGAGGCGGCCGATCGTCGGCGTCGACAAGATGATCTACATGAAGTCCAACAGCGCGAACGACGGCAGCTACTCGCTGACCGTCAGTTTCGAGCTGGGCACCAATCCCGACATCGATACCGTCAACGTCAACAACCGCGTGCAGCAGGCGATCGCCCGTCTGCCGCCCGAGGTGCAGCAAAACGGCCTGACCGTGCGCAAGACGATCCACGGCGATTCTGGAGTTTCTGCAGTTCTACAGCGAGGGCGGCAAGCAGGATCCGCTGTTCATCAGCAACTACGTCACCATCAACGTGCTCGACCGGCTGGCGCGCACGCCCGGCGTCGGCGATGCGACGCTGTTCGGCCGGCTCGATTACTCGATGCGCATCTGGTTCGACATGGACCGGCTGATGGCGCTGAACCTGGCGCCGGCCGACATCATCGCGGTGATCCAGTCGCAGAACGTGCAGGCCGCGGTCGGCCGTATCGGCGCCCGGCCGACCAGCGACACGACGCAGTTCCAGCTGAACGTGCAGACGCAGGGGCGCCTGATGACGCCCTAGCAGTTCGGCGATATCGTGATCCGCGCCAATCCGGACGGATCGGTGCTGCGCATCCGCGACGTGGCGCGGACCGAGCTGGGGGCGGCGAACAGCGACACGCTGAGCCGGCTGAACGGCAATCCGGCGGTGTCGATCGGCCTCTATCTCGCCCCCGGCGCCAACGCGGTGCAGACCTCGGCCCGCGTGCAGGCGGCGCTGAATGAACTGTCGGCGCGCTTTCCGCCCAGCATCAAGGCGCGGGTGTTCTACGACAGCAGCTCCTTCGTCTCCGTCACCATCGACGAGGTGGTGAAGACGCTGGTGATCGCCTTCGTCCTGGTGGTCGCGTGGTTTTCGTGTTCCTGGGCAGCGTGCGCGCGACGATCATCCCGATGGTCGCGATCCCGGTCAGCCTGATCGGCACGTTCGCCGCTGCTGCTGGCCTTCGGGCTTTTCCGCCAACACGATCTCGCTGCTCGCGATGGTGCTGGGCATCGGCGTCGTCGTCGACGACGCGATCGTCGTGGTGGAGAATGTCGAGCGGGTGATGGCGGAGGAGCCCGATCTGTCGCCCGCGCACGCGACCAAGAAGGCGATGGCGCAGATCACCGGGCCGGTGATCGCGATCTCGCTGGTGCTGCTGTCGGTGTTCGTGCCGATCGCGTTCATTCCCGGGCTGTCGGGCACGCTGTTCCGCCAGTTCGCGGTGACGATCAGCGTGTCGATGCTGATGTCGGCGATCATCGCGCTGACGCTGTCGCCGGCGTTGTGCGCGCTGTTCCTGCGCCACGGTCCCCGCCCGCGCGGACCGGTCGGCTGGATGCTGATCGGCATCGACAAGGTGCGCGACGGCTACTCCGCCGTGGTCAACCGCCTGCTGCGGCTGGCGGTCCTGTCCCTGGTGGTCGATCGCCGCCGCCGGCGTCGGGATCTTCCTGCTGGGCAAGATCACCCCGACCGGGCTTCCTGCCGGAGGAGGACCAGGGCGCGATCTTCACCGCTGGTCCAGTTGCCTGACGGCGCCTCGGTCGAGCGCACCCGCGCACGTGGTGCGAGCAGGTGGAGAACCTGATCCGGCCGATGCCGCAGGTCGAGGCCGTGCTGTCGATCGTCGGCTTCTCCCTGCTGGATGGCGGCAACCAGCCGAACGCGGCGTTCATCGTCGTCAAGCCTGAAGCCGTTCGAGGACCGCGTCGGGGCCGGCGAACGGCGTGCAGACGGTGATCGGCCGGATCTTCGGCGCCGCGCAGCAGATCCGCTCGGCGACGGTCTTCCCGTTCAACCTGCCGCCGATCATCGGCCTGTCGACCAGCGGCGGCTTCGAATATCAGCTGGAGAACCTGGAAGGCCGGCCGCCCGAGGATACCGGCAGCGTCGATGCAGGGCATGGTCGCGGCCGCCAATCAGGACCCGCGGCTGACCCGGGTGTTCTCGACCTTCACCGCGTCCAATCCCGTCGATCTGGCTGGATATCGACCGCGAGAAGGCCCAGGCGCTGGGCTTGTCGATCTCCGACGTGTTCAACGCGCTGCAGAGCGCGCTGGGTGGCTTCTACGTCAACGACTTCAATCTGTTCGGCCGCACCTGGCAGGTCAATATGCAGGCCGACGCGGTCGGATCGCAGCGATCCGGCGGCGATCTACAAGATCTATGTCCGCAACCGGACGCGGCGAGATGGTGCCGCTGCGCTCCATCGCCAACGTGCGCATCGCAGCTCGGTCCGCAGGTGATCAGCCGGTACAACAATTACCGCAGCGTCACGATCAACGGCGGCCGCAAGCCGGGCGTGTCCTCCGGCGATGCGCTGATGGCGATGGACGCAGCTCTCACGCGCACGACGCTGCCGCCCGGCTTCAGCTACGAGTGGACCGGCACGGCGTATCAGGAGCGCGCAGGCATCCGGGCAGACCGGATACATCCTGGCGCTGGCGGTGTTGTTCGCCTACCTGTTCCTGGTGGCGCTGTACGAAAGCTGGATGATCCCGATACCGGTGCTGCTCTCGGTCACGGTCGGCGTGTTCGGGGCGTTCTTCGGGTTGCTGGCTGACCGGCCTGTCGCTCGATCTCTATGCGCAGATCGGCATGGTGGTGCTGATCGCGCTGGCGGCGAAGAACGGCATTCTGATCGTCGAGTTCGCCAAGGAGGCGCGCGAGGCCGGGCTGTCGATCTATGAGGCCGCCGCGACTGGGCGCTCGGATGCGGATCAGGGCGGTGCTGATGACGTCGATCGCGTTCATCGTCGGACTGATCCCGCTGGTCTGGGCGACAGGGTGCGGCGATGCTGAGCCGGCGGGCGGTCGGCACGGCGGTGTTCGCCGGCATGATCGTCGCCAGTTCGATCGGCGTGTTCCTGATCCCGATGCTGTATGTGGTGTTCCAGACGATGCGCGAGCGGGTGAAGCGGCGGTTCCAGCGCAAGGAAGCGCACACCGCGCCCACTGGGCATGTCACTCTTCCCGCCTTGTGAACATCGGTACCAACCGCTGGTCCGTCCGCCCCGAGCTCGGCGCTTCCAAGGCCTTCGGGCCTATCACGATTGAACTCTCCGCCGGCCCCACCTTCTTCACCGACAACAGCAACTTCTTGAACGGCCACACCCGCTCACAGGGCAACGCCATCTGTCTCCGGCCAAGCCCACGCCATCTACGATTTCGGCTCCGGCATCTGGGGCTCACTCGACGGGCAGTATTGGATTGGCGGTTCCACGGCCGTCGACGGCAACAGCAACCACGACCGGCAGCTCAACTCGCGCCTCGGCGGCACCCTTGCCGTGCCGCTGGGCCGCCACTACTCGCTCAAGTTCTTTGGCAGCACAGGCGTCTCCGCCCGCACTGCCAACAGCTACGGCCTCATCGGCATTTTGTTGCAATACCGCTGGGGTGCGGGGCTCTGACTCCTCCTATCGCCTTCGCCAATCCTCGCAGCAGTTCGCCGTTGGCCGCCCGGTTTCCTTCTTCCGACCGGCCGTGGCCCTCAAACTGCGGCATTCGCGCCGGCGCCATGACCTGCTATGGCCGGTCTCACCGCAGCTGAAACTGGAGACCCGTTCGATGCTTCGCCCCCTGGCCCTGACCCCGTTTGCAGCCCTTCTCGCCGCCGGGCTTGCCATCGCGCCCGAAGCGCAGGCAGCGCAGCCGATTTCGCTCCGTGCCAACAACGCCGGCGAACTGGCCGATCTGTGCGCCCCCAACCCGCGCGAACCGGGCGCGGACGCGAAGATCAATTTCTGCCACGGCTTCGCCCAGGGGGCGCTCGACGCCACGCGCCGCCGCGCGGAGGAGCTGAAGAAATTCTGCTTCCCGCCCAATCCGCCGCCGCGCGGGGTGGTGCTATCGGAGTTCGTCAACTGGGTCCGCAGTTTGCCGGCGCATCGGAATCAGCCTGCTGTCGATGGCCTGTTCAGCTTCTTCGGTGAACGTTTCCCCTGCAAGTAAGGACAAACAGCCCTATGCCATCCGTCGCCGTTACTTTGATTTCCGCGAGCGGGAGCGTGCCGTCGTCGCCG
>CAVYTN010000008.1:0-19674 GCA_963771475.1 uncultured Alphaproteobacteria bacterium
TTATGTTTGATCTCGCGGTCCTCGCTGCCGGCGATTGCCGATATGACACGTTCGATCAGCCGGATACTGCCGGGATGACGGGTTTGACCCGCTTGGCAGAACACGTGTCGATCTACTTCAGCAACTTCGATCAAGTGTTGCAGCTCAGCATGGTCGTCAATCTGGGCGCGAAGCGGCTCGGTCAGGACGGCCCGCACAATCGGGCGAATTCCACCAAATTCCCGCCCAACCTGTATACGATGAACAATTGCAGCACGTTCCGCGACTACAGTTTCGACTTCATGACGTCGCACCAGTATTATCGCATGTCGCCGACGGTTCGGACGATGATAGCGACCGAGATGGCCGGCCCGACGACCTAATACCGCCGCAGGAAGAACGCGACCGTCACCGTCGCACTCAGCGCCACCACGAACCAGCGCAGCACCGCCGGCGGCAAATGCCGGGCGAACCGGGCGCCGTAGTAGCCGCCGGCGATGGCCGAGACCATCATCGCCAGCATCTCCGGCCAGCGCACCGCGCCGGCCACCACGAAGCACAGCACCGCGGCGCCGTTGGCGGCGCTCACCAGCAGCGGTGCGGGTCGCCGCCATCGCTTTCAGACTCGGCCGTGTCGATCAGCGTCCAGACCGCCATCATCATCAAGCCCGATCGCGCCGCCGAAATAGCCGCCGTAGATCGACAGGATGAACTGGATCACCAGGAACGCCGGCGCCCGATCCGGACGTAGCGGCGCAGCCAGTCGCCCAGGTGCCGCCCGCCGGCGAAGGTCAGGGTGGCGAGCAGCAGCAGCCACGGGATCACCAGGTCGAACGCGCCGCCGGGCGTCACCAGCAGCAGGATCGCGCCGACCAGACCGCCGGCCAGGCTGATCGGCAGCAGCACCTTCAGGCTGATGCCGGCGATACCGCGCAGATCCGTCGCGATACGCCCAGGTGCTGGCGAGGGTGCCCGGAAACAGCGCCACCGTGCTGGTCGCGTTGGCGGCGATCGGCGGCAATCCGGCCAGAACCATCACGGGAAAGGAGACGAACGAGCCGCCGCCGGCGACCGCGTTCATCGTTCCGGCCAGCAGACCGGCCAGCAGACAGAGCAAGTAGTGCGCAATGATCAGGCTCGTCAGCACTTATTCAGTCGGAACGTTCCGCTCCAGCTCCGCCAGCCACACGGCGGCGTTGCCATCGGACGGCGCCCGCCAGTCGCCACGCGGCGACAGCGACCCGCCGGCCGAGACTTTCGGCCCGTTCGGCATCGCGCTGCGCTTGAACTGGCTGAACGCGAAGAAGCGCGTCAGGAACACCTCCATCCAGTGGCGGATCTGCGGCAGGTCGTAGCCCACGCGCCGGTCCGCGCCGGAAATGCGGCGGCCAGTCGCCGCGCGCCGGATCCTCCCAGGTGTGCAGCGCCATGAACGCGATCTTCGACGGCACGAAGCCGTAGCGCAGGATGTGGAACAGGGTGAAATCCTGCAGCGCGTAGGGACCGATTTTCGCCTCGGTGCTTTGCGGCGTCTCGCCCTCGCCGACCGGCACCAGTTCCGGCGAAATTTCGGTGGCCAGGATCGCGTCCAGCGTCTCCAGCACGTCGTCGGCGAAACGTCTCGTGCCGATGGTCCAGCGGATCAGATGCTGGATCAGCGTCTTCGGCACGCCGGCGTTGACGTTGTAATGCGCCATCTGGTCGCCGACGCCATAGGTGCACCAGCCGAGCGCCAGCTCGGACAGATCGCCGGTGCCGATGACGATGCCGTCGTGGTGGTTGGCCAGCCGGAACAGATAATCGGTGCGCAGACCCGGCCTGCACATTCTCGAACGTGATGTCGTAGACCGACTCGCCGTCGGAGTACGGATGCCCGATATCGGTCAGCATCTGCTTCGCCGCCGGCCTGATATCGAGTTCGCTCGCGCGTCGCGCCGAGCGATCTGCATCAGCGCGCCAGGCATTGGACTTGGTGTGATCGGAGGTCGCGAACCCCGGCATCGTATAGGCCAGAATGCCGTCGCGCGGCAGACCCAGCAGATCGAACGCCTGCGCGCAGACGATCAGCGCCTGGGTCGAATCCAGGCCGCCGGAAATGCCGATCACCACTCGTTCGTCAGTCCGGTCGCGCGCAGCCGCTGCGCCAGGCCGGAGACCTGGATGTTGTAGGCCTCGTAACAATCCTGCTCCAGCCGCGCGACATCGGCCGGCACGAACGGGAAACCGCTCGATCCGCCGGCGCAAGCCGACATCGCCGGCAGGCGGTCGACACGGAAAACCGATGCGCCGGATACGGGCGCGCGTGGCGGCGGCGGTTGGTATCGAACGACCCCATCTGCAAGCGTTCCTGTGCCAGCATGTCGAGGTCGATATCGGCGATCGCCGCCTGGTCCGCCACCGGAAACCGTTCGGTCTCGGCCAAAGTGTCGCCGTTCTCGAACACCGAGGCCTGACCGTCCCAGGCCAGGTCGGTGGTCGACTCGCCGGCCCCGGCGGCGGCATAGAGATAGGCCGCCAGGCAGCGCGCCGACTGCGACCGGCACAGCAGCCGGCGGGTCTCGGCCTTGCCGATGGTGATGTTGCTGGCCGACAGATTCGCCAGCACCGTCGCGCCCGCCACCGCCGCCTCGCCGCTGGGCGGGTTGGGCACCCAGACGTCCTCGCAGATTTCGGCGTGGACGATGAAGCCGCGCAGGTCGGCGGCGGCGAACAGCAGGTCGGTGCCGAACGGCGCGGTGCGGCCGCCGATGGTGATCGACCCGCCGTCGGTGCCGTCGCCGCTGACGAAATGCCGCGGTTCGTAGAACTCGCGGTAGTTCGGCAGGTGGATTTTCGGCACCACGCCCAGCAACGCGCCGCGATGGATGGCGAGGGCGCAGTTGTACAGCGCGCCCAGATGCCGCAGCGGCGCGCCCACCAGCAGCAGCGGCATCAGGTCGGCCGACCCGGCGACGATGGTCTCGATCGCCGTCTCCACCGCGTCCAGCAGGGTCGTCTGCTGCAGCAGGTCGCTGATCGCGTAGCCGGACACGCCGAGTTCCGGAAACACCGCCACCGCCACCGCCTGGCGGTCGCAATCCTGGGCCATGCGCAGGATCGACTGCGCGTTGGTCGCCGGATCGGCCAGCGCGGTGCGGGTGGTGCAGGCGGCGACACGGGCGAAGCCGTGACGATAGAGGGAACGGAAACTCATGGCTGGCCTGGGCAATGGTGCCAGACAATATGGCGCGGCTGAGCCGTGAGCGCCATCCGAACGGCGGACGCCGCTCTGCGGTACTTGTCATCACGAGTCCGGGAACTCCAGAAATTTTAGATTATTGTCATCAAACCGCCGCCGACCTCACGGCGGAGCATGTCCTAGGTTCCGCGGCCGAATTCGCGATCGCTACTGGCCTGAGGGAATCAATGAACAAAATCAACCGTTTAAGCTACTCACTCCTATGCGCCACCGCGCATTGGCGGCTCTCACGCTCTGCCATCCCGCCGCTGGCACAGACCGACTCACAAATTCAGACCATTCAACAGCAGATCAAGCAGCTACAGACCCAACTCAATCAGATGAAGTGCGGACCTGGCGGCGCGTGATCGCGCTGTTAAGGCGGCACAGCAGCAGGCCAAGGCAGCCCAGGACCAGGCCGCGGCAGCGCACGGGCCAGGCCGCGGCAGGCGCAGCGCCCCAGTCGCGCGCTCAAGTGGCCGCAACAGCCCGCCTCCCACACCGCCGATGCCCCCGGGGCAGTTCCGCGTCGGCGGCCTTGACCGTCACGCTGGGCGGGTTCGCGGCGGTCGAAGGTATCTACCGGTCGCGCAACCTCGCCTCCAGCATCGACACCAGTTTTAACAGCATCCCGTTCCCCAACAGCCCCAACTACCACATCCCGGAATACCGTGAGACCGCGCAGCAGAGCCGTTTCTCGCTGATGACGGAAGGACAGATCGACGACGCACAGAAGCTGACCGGCTACCTGGAGACGGATTTCCTGAGCGCCGGTTCCTCATCCAACTCGAACGAGAGCAATAGCTACACGCTGCGGCTGCGCCAGTTCTGGGGGAATTACGATAACACGGACTGGGGCCTGCACGTCCTCGGTGGCCAGGCCTGGAGCCTGGCAACGATGTACCGGATCGGCCTGGTGCCGCGGCAGGAGAACGTGCCGCTGACCATCGACGCGCAATACGTCGTGGGCTTCAACTGGGAGCGTCAGGCTCAGTTGCGGGTCGTCAAGGATTTCGACGACCACAAGTTCTGGGCCGGTCTTTCGATCGAGGAGCCGCAGACGCTCTTCAGCTAGTGCCACCAACTGCCTTCACCGGGCGTCCAGCCCTCGACCGCGACTGGCGGCGGCACGCTCGAAAACACTCAGTGCGGTGGTGCGAACGTCAATTCCCTCCAGGCGTACAGCAACAACAGTGCACCTGATATTATCGCCAAGATCGCGGCCGATCCGGGCTTTGGCCATTACGAGCTGTACGGTCTGCTTCGCTTCCTTGACGGCCGCACCGTCCTTCGCTGCTGCCGGAACCGGCATCAACCATAACACTACAGGCCAGGGCATCGGCGGCGGCATGATCTTGCCGATGGTGCCGAGGATGCTGGACTTTCAGGTCAGCGGCCTGATCGGTCAGGGCGTGGGTCGCTACGGCACGTCGCAACTCCCCGACGCTACGTTTGGGGCGACCGGAGCGATCGAAGCCGCTGTCCAATTATTCCATTATGGGCGGATTCGTTGGTCACCCGATCCCGACCGTCGATATCTATGCCTACGGTGGTGCCGAGGGCGTGGGCAGCAAGCCCTTCGGACCGGAGGACCGTCGCTGGCTACGGCAACCCGGCCACCAACCTTTCTGGCTGCTCGGTTGAGCTTGGATCGTGCAGCGCCGTTACCTCGTCTATCGTCGAAGGCGACGATCGGCGCGTGGTGGCGGGTTATCAAGTCTGCTTACGGCACCGCGCAGGTCGGCGTTGCAGTATGAATGGGTGGACCGCATTGCGTTCCAGGGCCTCGGGGCAACAAGGGCACCACGGCTATCCGTCCGCCAACGAGAATATGCTGCTGTTCAGCGTGCGCTATCTGCCGTTCCAGTAGGGATCCGGGGATCCCGGGAACCCCGGGATCCCGGGCGCGCCTCGCTTTAGGGTCGGCTGATGGATGATGTCAGACGAACCATAGCCTTGGGCGCCCGGTCCGAGTTATCACCCGTCGACCGTGACTGATCTTCCAATCGCTGACGCAATCCCCGCGTTGCAAGCCACCTTGGCCGCCGGCCGCAACGCCATTGTCGTCGCGCCGCCCGGCGCCGGCAAGACGACGCTTGTCCCGCTCGCGCTGCTCGATGCCCCGTGGCGAGGCGATGGCCGGATACTGATGCTGGAACCGCGGCGGCTCGCGACCCGAGCAGCGGCCTCGCGGATGGCATTCCTGTTTGGATGAGCCGGTCGGGCGCACCATCGGCTACCGAACCCGCCTCGACGGCGCCGGATCGGCGGAAACCCGCATCGAGGTCATCACCGAGGGCCTGCTGCTCCGCCGGCTGCAGTCCGATCCCGGGCTGGACGGGGTCGCGGCGGTGATCCTCGACGAAATCCACGAGCGATCGCTCGAATCCGATCTCGGTCTGGCGCTATGCCTCGATCTGCAACGCATGCTGCGGCCGGATCTGCGCCTGCTGGCGATGTCGGCCACGGCCGATGGCGCCCGCCTGTCCGGGCTGATGGATGCGGAGGTCATCGAAAGCGCCGGTCGGATGTTCCCGGTCACCGTCGAGCACCAACCGCGCGACATTGCCCATATCCGCGACCTGCCGGACGCCGTCGCCCGCGCCATCCGAACCGCGTTGACGAAGCATGACGGCGACATCCTCGCTTTCCTCCCGGGCATGGCGGAAATCCGCCGCACCCAGTCCGCGCTGGACGGTTGCGGCGCGCTTGTCCTGCCGCTGCACGGCGATCTTCCGCCGGCCGAGCAGGACCGCGCGCTGCGGCCGGCGGAGACGCGCCGTGTGGTCCTGGCCACCTCGATCGCCGAGACATCGCTGACCGTCCCGGGCGTCCGGATCGTGGTCGATGGCGGCTGGCGGAGGACGCCCACGGCTCGACACGGCGACCGGCCTGACCCGGTTGAGCACTGTCCGCATCTCGCGCGCCGCCGCCGACCAGCGCGCCGGACGCGCCGGCCGCGAGGCTCCTGGCATCGCGATCCGCCTTTGGTCGCCGGCGCTGCACCGGGGTTTGCCCGCCTTCGACCGTCCGGAAATTCTGGAGGCCGAATTGTCCGGCCTGGTGCTGGAATGCGCCGCGTGGGGAACGCCGCCGGCCGATCTGCCGTTTCAGGACCAGCCCCCGGCTGGCGCGCTCGCCGCCGCCGTCGCGCTGCTGCAGGAACTAGGCGCGCTCGACCCCGAGGGCACGCATCACCGCCATCGGCCGCGAAATGGCTCGGATTGGCGCGCATCCCCGGTTGGCGGCGATGATGCTGGCCGCCGAACACCGACGAACAGGGCGCGCTCGCTGCCGATCTGGCCGCGTTGCTGGAGGAGCGCGACCCATTGCGCATCCAGGAGCGCCCGCCGATATCGCGACCCGTCTCGCGGCGATCGCACATGGCGACCCCAACGCCGATCGGGGCGCCTTGCACCGCATCCGTCAGACCGCCGGCCAGTATCGCCGGCGCATGCGCATCCCTCGCAACACTGAAGCCGCCGGCGAGCCCGGCCCGCTTCTCGCCGCCGCTTTCCCAGATCGCATCGCCCAGCGGCGCGGAGAACCTGGCTCGTTCCGTCTCTCCGGCGGCGGCAGTGCGCGCTTGCCCGTCACCGATCCGCTCTCGAAAGCCAGCCTGCTGGTGGCCGCGTCGCTGGAACTGAAGACCGCGTCGCGTATCCGGCTGGCCGCTCCGCTTGATCCCGATGCCTTGCCGCCGTCTCTCGCCGCTCGGGTCACCGAACAGGTGGAGGCGGCTTCGATCCGGTCGCCGGCACGGTGCTCGCGCGCCGGCGGCGCCGCCTGGGCGCGCTGATCCTGTCCGATCGCACCGAACCGGGCGACCCCGCCAAGGTCGCCGAGGCGCTGGCCAGCGCCGTTGCTGCGCAGGACCTACGCCCGCTGCCCTGGACCGATGCGGCCCGGCAACTCCAGGCCCGTGTGGCGCTGATGCGCGGGATCGAGCCGGACGGCCGGCTGGCCGGATCTCTCCGATGCTGCCCTGAAAGCCTCGATTGCAGGACTGGCTCCCGCCGCACCTCGCCGGCATCACGCGGCTCGCTGATCTGGCAGAAGCTGGATCTGCTCGCGATCCTGCGCGGCCGGATGCCCTGGGAGCTTGCGTCCCGCCTGGACCACGAGCTGCCGTCGCATCTGAACCTTCCGACTGGCCGAGCGGCGATTGACTATACCGAGGCGCCGCCGCTGGCCTCGGCCAAGGCGCAGGCGTTCTACGGCATGGCGACGACGCCCGATGCTGGCCGGCGGCCGTATTCCGCTCCGCCTGGCGCTGTTGTCTCCCGCCGGACGGCCGATCGCAGTGACGGCGGACCTCGGCGCCTTCTGGAAAGGGGCCTGGGCTGACGCACGCCGCGATATGCGAGGACGCTATCCGAAGCATCGTTGGCCGGAAGACGGCGCCATCCCTGCCGGGGATTGATCGCAGGTATTGCGGCATTCCAGGCGGGTCACGATACTGGCGGATCACGACGGTGGGTCGTCATGCCCGGCTTCCGCCTCTTCCTCTCGGCTGTCACCAGTGAGTTCGGGTCAGCGCGCGACTTGCTCGGGGCCAGCCTGCGGTCGCGCGCGATGGAAATCGCGGTGCAAAGCGACTTTCGCCAGCAAGTCGGCTCGGACACGACGCTGCGCAAACTGCACGACTATATCCGCGACAGTAGCGCGGTGGTTTGCGTCATTGGGAAACGCAGCGGCGGCAAGCCGTCTGCCATCGCCGCCACCGCTTTCGCCCACATGCTGCCCGCCGCGATCACCGAAGCGTCGTATACGCAGTGGGAATTCTTCTTTGCCCGCTGGTATCGCCGTCGTCTGTTAGTTTACATCGCCACGGACGGCTGGCGTCCGGACCGTGATCCGAAGACCGACCGGCCCGACCTGCAAGCAGCCTTCCTGCGCCACATCGTGGACGAACAGGACCTGGACCGCGACGAATTCGACTCGGTGGACCGGCTTTGCCATCTGGTGTTGAAGCAGGACTGGCCGTCCATCCGCCCCGAACCGATCCTGCATTTGCCTCGTGCGAGCATTGGCGCCGACTTCAAGGGCCGGGGCGACTTCCTGCGCGCGTTGCACGCCAGCCTGATGCGCGGCCTGGACGCCAAGGTTGCCATCGTCAGCCGAGCGGTGCGTGGGCTGGGCGGCATGGGGAAGACCCGAGCGGCGGTAGAATACGCCTGGGAATACCGCCACGCCTACGCGGCGGTGCTGTTCGCCAGCGCCGAGACCCCGGAAACACTGGACCGCGACCTGGCCGCCCTGGCCGGTCCCCTGAACCTGCCGCAAGCAGTTGCGGTGGAGGACCCGGTGCGCAAGGCCGCCGTCCTGCACTGGTTGAACACCCATACCAGCTGGCTGCTGACCCTGGACAACGTCGACACACATGACTCGCTGCGCGCGGTGCGGGCGCTGGCGATCGGCGGCGGCTGCCTGCTTCTGACCGGGCGGTTGGCGACGTTTGGCGCCGGGATTGAACCACTCGATCTCGACTTGCTGGATCTGGACACGGCCGTCGCCATGCTGCTGCAGCGCACGCCGGGGCGGCGGAAATTGCAGGGCGAGGAGGTGACGGCGCGGGAACTGGCAGAGCGTGATCTGGGCCGGTTGCCGCTGGCGCTGGAGCACGCGGCGGGGCTGATCGAGCACCTGGGCTGTTCGTTCGCGGATTATCAGGCGCGTTTGCGCGCGGCGCCGATGGACGTGCTCGATCGGATTGATCCCCCGTTGTCGGACTATGATCGGACCGTGTTCCGCACCTGGCACGCCTCGGTGGCGCTGGTGCCGGAGGCGGCGCGGACGTTGCTGGAGCGGCTGGCGTTCCTCGGCGCCGATCCGGTGCCGGATGCGCTGTTCGATGTCGCGGCGTCAGGGGCGGGCGCGGAGGACCATCGCGAGGCATTGGCCGAGCTTGCCAGGGTGTCGCTGGTGCGGCGGGAGAGTGAGCCCGCCGGGGTTACAGTGCATCGGCTGGTGCAGACGGTGACGCGGGCGGGGCTGGCGGCAGAGATATTCCGGCAGCGGCTGGCCGAGGCACTGGGGTGGGTGGACGTGTCGTTTGTTGGCGATCCACAGGACTGGCGCACCTGGCCGCATCTGGAGCCGCTGATCCCCCATGCGGAGGCGGTCGCCAGTTATGCCGACACGGCCGGCGTTGCCGAGCCGACGGTCGATGTCATGGGCCGCCTCGCCGCGCTGCTGCGCGCGAAGGCGCTGCATCGGCGGGCCGAGCCTTATTACCGCCGGGCGCTGGCGATCGCGCAGGGGGCCTTCCCGCCGGAGCATCCGCGCGTCGCGACCCACCTCAACAACCTCGCCCTGTTGCTGCAAGCCACGAACCGGCTGGGCGAGGCGGAGCCGCTGATGCGCCGGGCGCTGGCGATCGACGAGGCCAGCTACGGCCCGGACCATCCGGACGTCGCGATCGACCTCAACAACCTCGCGCTGTTGCTGCAAGCCACCAACCGGCTGGGCGAGGCGGAACCGCTGATGCGCCGGGCGCTGGCGATCGACGAGGCCAGCTACGGCCCGGACCATCCGCGCGTCGCGACCCACCTCAACAACCTCGCGCGGTTGCTGCAGGCCACCAACCGGCTGGGCGAGGCGGAGCCGCTGATGCGCCGGGCGCTGGCGATCGACGAGGCCAGCTACGGCCCGGACCATCCGGACGTCGCGACGCGACCTCAACAACCTCGCCCAGTTGCTGCAGGCCACCAACCGGCTGGGCGAGGCGGAGCCGCTGATGCGCCGGGCGCTGGCGATCGACGAGGCCGAGCTACGGCCCGGACCATCCGGACGTCGCGACTGACCTCAACAACCTCGCCGCAGTTGCTGCAGGCCACCAACCGGCTGGGCGAGGCGGAGCCGCTGATGCGCCGGGCGCTGGCGATCGACGAGGCCAGCTACGGCCCGGACCATCCCGACGTCGCGATCCGCCTCAACAACCTCGCCGCGTTGCTGCAGGCCACCAACCGGCTGGCCGAGGCCGAGCCGCTGATGCGCCGCGCGCTGGCGATCGACGAGGCCAGCTTCGGCCCGGACCATCCCGACGTCGCGACCGACCTCAACAACCTCGCGCAGTTGCTGCAAGCCACCAACCGGCTGGCGGAGGCGGAGCCGCTGATGCGCCGCGCGCTGGCGATCGACGAGGCCAGCTACGGCCCGGACCATCCCGACGTCGCGATCCGACCTCAACAACCTCGCCCAATTGCTGCAGGCCACGAACCGGCTGGGCGAGGCGGAGCCGCTGATGCGCCGGGCGCTGGCGATCGACGAGGCCAGCTACGGCCCGGACCATCCGAACGTCGCGACCGACCTCAACAACCTCGCCCGATTGCTGCAGGCCACCAACCGGCTGGGCGAGGCGGAGCCGCTGATGCGCCGCGCGCTGGCGATCGACGAGGCCAGCTACGGCCCGGACCATCCGAACGTCGCGACCGACCTCAACAACCTCGCGCAGTTGCTGCAAGCCACCAACCGGCTGGAGGAGGCGGAGCCGCTGATGCGGCGCATGCTG
Source organism: uncultured Alphaproteobacteria bacterium (assembly GCA_963771475.1). Taxonomy (GTDB): domain Bacteria; phylum Pseudomonadota; class Alphaproteobacteria; order Acetobacterales; family Acetobacteraceae; genus Rhodopila. Next base: position 10,710 of record CAVYTN010000008.1, read on the forward strand.
GCGATCTTCCTCGCCTTCCAGCGCGACACCGGCCACGCCCACCCGCACCGCGATGCGGCGATCAGTAATTACTCTGCCTTGCTGACCGACACGGACAAGAGCGAGGCTGACGTTGACGCGTTGCTTGCGGCATTGATCCGCGAAATTGGCCTCGATCCAGCCTGACTGGCCTCGTCCATGCCGGTTCAACCTCCGCTTTTTTGCGCAGAGGTTGCTAATGTCACGATATCGTTATTATAGCCCGCGCCTGCTGGCACGGCTGTCGTCCTGTTGTTGGCGCCTTCATTAGGGACCAGCCGCACCTGTCTGTTCGTAAGTGCCGACGAGCCGCCCCGCCCTGGGGTCTTGTTACAGCCTTGGTCCCGTGCCATCTGACTATTGATCTGCGTCGACTTGTTGGAGAATCGGTCCTTATCATGCCAGCCGCCCCATCGCCGATCCGGCTGATGCCTCTGATAGTGCAGCGGCTCTCCCAGCATCTGGTTCTGAGCCTCACGCTTCTGGCCGCAGCCTGCGCGCCGCAGCCTGCTAGCGCCCGAGCCGCGCCGGAAAGCCTGTCGCCGCTGGTCAAGAAGGTGCTGCCGGCCGTGGTGAACATCGCGGTCACCGAAACCGTCTCGGGCGGCGATATGCTCAGCGAATTGCCGCCGGAATTGCGCGACACGCCGCTGGGCCGCGAGTTCCGCCGGCGCTTCGGCAATCGCCGGGAGCAAGTGGCCGGCGCTGGATCGGGCTTCATCATCGACCCCTCCGGCATTATCGTCACCAACAACCATGTGGTCGACCACGCCGACAAGATCATCGTCTCGCTGACCGATGGCCGCCAGCTTGCCCGCCAAGGTCATCGGCCACGACGAGTTGACCGATGTCGCGGTGATCAAGGTGAAGAGCAACGAGGCGCTGCCCAGCGTGTCCGTGGGGCGACTCGCGCAAGGCCGAGGTCGGCGACTGGATCCTGGCGGCCGGCAATCCGTTCGGGCTGGGCGGATCGGTCTCCGTCGGTATCATCTCGGCCGAGGGACGCGACCTGGGCTCCGGGCCGTTCGACAACTTCCTGCAGCTCGACGCGCCGATCAATCCGGGCAATTCCGGCGGCCCGGTGTTCAACATGGACGGCCAGGTGATCGGCGTCAGTTCGGTGATCGTCTCGCCGACCGGCGCCTCGGTCGGGCATCGGCTTCGCCATCCCCAGCGAGACGGTCAACCGCATCGTGCCCCAGCTTCTCAGCAAGGGCATCGATCGAGCGCGGCTGGCTGGGCGTGTCGGTGGAGGACCGCGATGACGGCGTCATCATCGCCAGCGTGGACCGCACCGGGCCGGCGGCGAAGGCGGGTATACGGTCGGGCGACGTGGTCGTGGCGATCAATGGCGACCGGATCGACAGCTCGCGCGGGCTGATCCGCGCGGTGGCTGCGGTGCCGCCCGGGAGACAGCGTCCGCGTGACGGTCCGCCGACAGGGGCGGGAGATGGAGATCTCAGTGAATGTCGGCCGCCGGCCGGCCGAACAGACAGCGGGCTAGAAGGAGGAGAGCAATCATGCGCATCCTGGTGGTCGAGGATGACAAGGACGTCGCCGGCTTCGTCGTGCGCGGGTTGCGCGAGGCCGGCCACGTGGTGGAGCACGCCGACAATGGCCGCGACGGGCTGTTCATGGCGGCCAGCGAAACGTTCGACGCGGTGATCCTCGATCGCATGCTGCCCGGCGGCATCGACGGCCTGAAAATCCTGGAGACCCTGCGCGGCCAGAAGAACGCCGTGCCGGTGCTGATCCTGTCCGCTCTGGCCGAGGTCGATGACCGGGTCAAAGGCCTGAAGGCCGGCAGCGACGACTACCTGACCAAGCCCTTCGCCTTCGCCGAACTGCTGGCGCGGGTCGAGGCGCTGAACCGCCGCGGCAAGGGCGAAGGTCCGGTCACCAAGCTGGTCGTCGAGGACCTGGAACTCGATCTGCTGTCGCGCCAGGTGAAGCGCGCCGGCCAGAAGATCGACCTGCAGCCGCGCGAGTTCCGTCTGCTGGAGTATCTGATGCGCCACGCCGGCCAGGTCGTGACCCGCACCATGCTGCTGGAGGGCGTGTGGGACTATCATTTCGATCCACAGACCAATGTGATCGACGTGCACGTGTCCCGCCTGCGGCAGAAGGTCGACAAGCCGTTCCCGACCGGGCTGATCCATACCGTGCGTAATGCCGGCTACATGTTGCGGGCAGAACAGCCGTAGTATCGTCGGTCAGAAGGAGGCGGTGGTGGCAGAGATGTGCCTCCCTGCCGGCCGGGGACGACTTTTGGGCCTGTCGACGACCATGGCGTCTGGAAAGAATCTCGCCTGCGGTTCCGGCGATTAGTGGCAGGCGTCTCGCATGCCAGGTCGTTCAGGCTCCAGCCGAGACGCGGCGGGTGAAGGAACGGCCCAACCATGATCGACCGCGGCCTGTTCCGGTCCGCCGGTTTCCGCTTCGGGGTGGTCTACGCCCTGCTTGCTGGCCGTCAGTGCCACGCGCGCTGGCGATGTTCTTGTGGTGGGCGACGGCCGGCCTGCTGGACCGGCAGACCGAGGCCGCGATCAATGCCGACGCGCAGGGTCTGTCCGAACGCTGGGCCGACGGCGGCCTGCCAGCGCTGGTCGTCACCATCGAGGACCGCCTGGCGCAGAACATCGACGACGACGCGATCTATCTGCTGGTCGATCCCAACGATGAAGCGGATCGCCGGCAATCTGGAGAGCTGGCCGCCGTCGGTGACCAGCGACGGACCAGTGGCTATGAACTGCCGGTCATGCGCGCCGGCATGAAGTCGCTGGCGACTGTCCAGCGCTACGAGCTGCCCGGCGGCTTCCACCTGCTGATCGGCCGCGACGTCCAGGTGCGGGCGCAACTGCGCAAGATGCTGACCGATGCGCTGCTGTGGGCCGCCGTCGTGGTGATCCTGATGGCGACGGTCGGCGCGCTGGTGATCCGCAACCTGTTCCGCCGCACGGTGGCCAACATCTCCGCCACCGTCCATCGCCATCGCCGGCGGCGATTTCGCTCAGCGCGTCAGACTGACCGGCCGCGGCGACGAGTTCGATCAGGTCGCCGAGGTCATCAACGACATGCTGGACCGCATCGGCCGGCTGATGGACGGCGTGCGCCAGGTGTCCGAACGCCATCGCCCACGACCTGCGCACGCCGATCACCCGCGCCCGCGCCCGGCTGGAGGACGCCGCGCTGCACGCCGAAACGCGCGGACGACCTGCGCGCCGCGATCGAGCGCGCCACCGTCGACCTCGACGGCATCGTCGCGGTGTTCCAGGCGCTGCTGCGGATCGCCGAGATCGAGGCCGGGTCGCGCCGATCCTCGTTCGCTCGGCTCGACCTCGCCCCGCTGCTGGCGCGAGGTCGCCGAGCTGTATGGCGCGGTGGCGGAGGAGCGCGGCATCGTCCTGCAGCTTGAGACGCCCGAAGCCGTGCCGGCCTATGGCGACAGGGCGATGATCCAGCAGGCGATCGCCAATCTGGTCGACAACGCGGTGAAGTTCTCACCCGACGGCGGGACGGTGCGGCTGACCGCGTCGATCTCCGGCAACGGTGCTCGATCACGGTCGAGGACCAGGGACCCGGTATCCCGCTGGCCGAGCGGGAGAAGGCGACCGACCGTTTCTATCGCGGCGAGTCCGCGCGCAGCACGCCGGGGTCTGGGCTGGGCCTGTCGCTGGTGCTGGCGGTCGCGCATCTGCATGGCGGCACGCTGCGGCTGGAAGATAATCGACCCGGGCCTGCGCGCGATCCTCTCGCTGCCGCTCCCCGAGGCGACCGAAGTTCGTCCCGCTGGCTGTCAGCAGCGCAGTCTTAATACTAACGGCTTTGTCACGTTCGAAACAGGACAGCGAGATGCCTGGATGTGGCAAACACGCGACCATGTCTCTGATGCGTTCACTCACTTTGGCCGGTCTTTGCCTGCCGTTGGGCGCATGGCTCCTGATTTCGGGCGCTTCGGTTTCCGCGCAGGTCAGCCTGGCCCAGACGACGCCCGATGGAAATAACCACCGACACGCCGGAATACTGCCATAAATTGCTGCAACCGGATCGGCGAATTGGTGCGGCTGGCGACCGCGCCGATCCCGCACGAGGCGAGCGACCTGACGACCGAAGGCCAGCGGATGTGCGATCACGGTCAGACCCGCGGCGGGCATCATGCGGCTGCGCAGCGCGCTGATGATCATGGAAAAGGGCGACGGCCCGGCCTATCGATAGAAGATTTCTATCATCGGATGGGTCCTGCTTTCTTGCATTTCTGCCGATATGCGCCATCTATTCTGCGCGCATACCAAATTATATCCTGTGCGGGAGGACCGGATGGCCGACATACGAGCCATGGAACAAGGATCGCGCGGAGGCGATCATCGCGGCCCATCTGCGGCATGGAAGGCGCGGCACTGCCGATCCTGCACGCGCTGCAGGCGGTATTCGGCTGCATTCCGCTGGAGGCGGAGCCGCTGGTGGCCGCCGCGCTCGAACCTCACCCGAGCCGAGGTGCATGGGATCGTGACTTTCTATCACGAGTTCCGGCGGACCCCGCCCGGCCGCCACATTCTGCACGTCTGCCGCGCCGAGGCCTGTCAGTCGGTTGGCGGCGAGGCCACCGGCGCGCATCTGCGCCAGGCGCTCGGCGTCGACTGGCACGACACGACGCCGGATGGCGCGCGTGACGCTGGAGCCGGTGTTCTGTCTCGGCCTCTGCGCGACCGGTCCGGCTGCCCTGCTCGACGGTCAACCGGTCGGGCGGCTCAATCCGGCACGGATCGACCGGATGCTGGAGACCCTGTCTTGACCCGTATTTTTGTTCCGCGCGACGCGGCCGCGCTGGCGGTTGGCGCCGACGACGTGGCGACTGCCCTGGCCGAGCATGCCGACGTCGTGCGCACCGGCTCGCGCGGACTGTTCTGGCTGGAGCCGATGATCGAGGTCGAGACACCGGCGGGCCGCATCGCCTACGGCCCGGTCGACGCCGACCGACATTCCCGGCCTGCTGGCGGACGGGCTGCTGACCGGCGCGGCGCAGCGGCTGCGCCTGGGCGTCCCGGAAACGATCCCGTTCCTCGCGCGGCAGACCCGGCTGACATTCGCCCGCTGCGGCGTCGTCGATCCGCTGTCGCTGGACGATTATCGCGCGCATGGCGGCATGGCCGGGCTGGAGAAGGCCCGCGCGATCGGGCCCGCGGCGACGATCGAGACGGTGCTGACGTCCGGGTCTGCGCGGCCGCGGTGGCGCGGGCTTTCCCACCGGCATCAAGTGGAAGACCACCGCCGAGGCCAAGGGCGCACGCAAATACATCGTCTGCAACGCCGATGAGGGCGACTCCGGCACCTACGCCGATCGCATGCTGCTGGAAGGCGACCCGTTCAGCCTGATCGAGGGCATGGCGATCGCCGGCCTCGCGGTCGGTGCCGGCAAGGGCTACGTCTACACCCGCTCGGAATATCCGCACGCCATCGCCACGTTCGACGCAGGCGCTGGCGATCGCCCGCGCGGCCGGCATCCTGGGCGCCGATTTCGACATCGAGCAGCGGGTCGGCGCCGGCGCCTATGTCTGCGGCGAGGAGACCTCGCTGCTGGAAAGCCTGGAGGGCCGCCGCGGCCAGGTGCGCGCCAAGCCGCCGCTGCCGGCGCATAAGGGCCTGTTCGGCATGCCCACGGTGATCAACAACCTGATCACGCTGGCCACCGTGCCGGTCGATCCTGCGCGACGGGGCCGAGGCCTATCAGGCGCTCGGCATGGGACGCTCGCGCGGCACGATGCCGATCCAGCTGGCCGGCAATATCCGCTACGGCGGCCTGTTCGAGGCCGGCTTCGGCGTGACCCTGGGCGAACTCGTGAACGACATCGGCGGCGGCACGCTGTCCGGCCGTCCGGTGCGCGCGGTGCAGGTCGGCGGCCCGCTGGGCGCCTATTTCCCGCCGTCGTTGTTCGACACGCCGTTCGACTACGAGGCGTTCGCGGCCAAGGACGGGCTGATCGGCCATGGCGGCGTCGTGGTGTTCGACGACACCGTCGACATGGCGCAGCAGGCGCGCTTCGCCATGGAGTTCTGCGGCGTCGAATCCTGCGGCAAATGCACGCCCGTGCCGGATCGGTTCGGTGCGCGGCATGGAAACGGTGGACAAGATCCTGGCCGGCCGCAATGTCGATGCCAACCTGGAACTGCTGCGCGATCTTTGCCACACCATGAAGTTTGGATCGTTATGCGCTCTGGGCGGGTTCATTCCGTACCCGGTGCTCAGCGCGATGAATTTCTTCCCGGAAGATTTTCGCCGCCGCAGCGCCTGGCTGCTGAATAGCTGCACCCGATGCGCCGTGGGCGCGAAGCGGATCGGATGCGCAAACAAGGAGACCCCTGATGCCCCTGGTGCAGGAGATCGACTACGGCACCCCACGCACGATCACCGCCGACGACGATGGTGACGCTGACGATCGACGGCCACGCGGTGACGGTGCCGGAGGGCACCTCGATCATGCGCGCCTCGATGGAGGCCGGCATCAAGGTCCCGCGGCTGTGCGCCACCGACATCGCTGGACAGCTTCGGCAGTTGCCGCCTGTGCCTGGTCGAGATCGAGGGCCGCGCCGGCACGCCGGCCTCCTGCACGACCCCGGTGGCGCCCGGGCATGAAGGTGCACACCGTCAGCGACAAGCTGCGGAAGCTGCGGCGCGGGGTGATGGAGCTGTACATCTCCGATCATCCGCTGGACTGCCTGACCTGTTCCGCCAACGGCAACTGCGAATTGCAGACAGCCGCCGGCGAGGTCGGGCTGCGCGACGTCCGTTACGGCTACGAGGGCGAGAACCACCTGTCGGCCGCCGGTCGACGCGTCCAATCCGTATTTCAACTTCGATCCGTCGAAATGCATCGTCTGCTCGCGCTGCGTGCGCGCCTGCGAGGAAGTGCAGGGCACCTTCGCGCTGACCATCCAGGGCCGCGGCTTCGACGTCCAAGGTCGCGGCCGGCATGGACGAGCCGTTCCTGACCAGCGAGTGCGTCTCCTGCGGCGCCTGCGTGCAGGCCTGCCCGACCGCGACGCTGATGGAAAAATCCGTGGTCGAGATGGGCCAGCCGGAGCACTCGGTCGTCACCACCTGCGCCTATTGCGGCGTCGGCTGCAACTTCAAGGCCGAGATGCGCGGCGACCAGGTCGTGCGCATGGTGCCGTGGAAGGACGGCAAGGCCAATCACGGCCATTCCTGCGTCAAGGGCCGCTTCGCCTGGGGTTACGCGCAGCATCGCGACCGCATCCTGAAGCCGATGATGCGCGAGAAGATCATCCGATCCCTGGCGCGAGGTGAGCTGGGATGAGGCGATCGACCGCGTCGCCTCGGAGTTCAAACGCATCCAGGCGAAGGCCGGCAAGGACTCGATCGGCGTCATCACGTCGTCGCGCTGCACCGACGAGGAAGCCTATCTGGTGCAGAAGCTGGCGCGCACGGCGTTCGGCAACAACAACACCGACACCTGCGCCCGGGTGTGCCACTCGCCGACCGGCTACGGGCTCGGCAAGACCTTCGGCACCTCGGCCGGGCACGCAGGATTTCGACAGCGTCGAGGATTCCGACGTGATCATCGTGATCGGCGCCAATCCGACCGACGGGCATCCGGTGTTCGCGTCGCGCATGAAGAAGCGGCTGCGGCAGGGCGCCAAGCTGATCGTCATCGACCCGCGGCGGATCGATCTGGTGCGGACGCCGCATGTGGAGGCCGTCCTATCACCTGCCGTTGCGGCCGGGCACCAATGTGGCGATGCTGACCGCGCTGGCGCATGTCATCGTGACCGAGGGCCTGGTTGCGCGGTCCTTCGTCGCCGAGCGCTGCGACGCCGAGGCGTTCGCCGACTGGGCGGCCTTCGTGTCTGAACCCCGGCACAGCCCGGAGGCGCTGGAAGCGATCACCGGCGTGCCGGCGGCCCTGGTGCGCGGCGCGGCGCGGCTGTACGCCACCGGCGGCAATGGCGCGATCTATTACGGGCTGGGCGTGACCGAGCACAGCCAGGGCAGCACCGCGGTGATGGCGATCGCCAACCTGGCGATGGCGACCGGCAATATCGGCCGCCGCGGCGTCGGCGTGAACCCGCTGCGCGGCCAGAACAACGTGCAGGGAAGCTGCGACATGGGCAGCTTCCCGCACGAACTGCCCGGCTACCGCCATGTCAGCGAGCCCGGCGTGCGGGCGATCTACGAAAGCCGAGTGGGGCGTCACGATCGACCCGGAACCCGGGCTGCGCATCCCCAACATGTTCGATGCCGCGGTCGAGGGCAGCTTCCTCGGCCTGTACATCCAGGGCGAGGACATCGCCCAGTCCGATCCCGACACGAAACACGTGACCGCCGGCCTGTCGGCCATGGAATGCGTCGTGGTGCACGACCTGTTCCTGAACGAAACGGCCAACTACGCGCATGTCTTCCTGCCGGGCGCGACCTTCCTGGAAAAGGACGGCACCTTCATCAATGCCGAACGCCGGATCAACCTGGTGCGCAAGGTGATGGCACCGCGCGCCGGCTATGGCCGACTGGGAGGTGACCCAGGCGATCTCCAACGCCATGGGCTACCAGATGCACTACAACCATCCGTCGGAGATCATGGCCGAGATCGCCCGCACCACCCCCGACCTTCGCCGGCGTCACCTACGAGAAGCTTGAACGCAAGGCTCGGTGCAGTGGCCCTGCAACGACGCCGCGCCGGATGGCACGCCGATCATGCACATGAACGGCTTCGTCCGCGGCAAGGGCAACTTCGTCATCACCGAATACGTCGCCACCGACGAGAAGGTCGGGCCGCGCTTCCCGCTGCTGCTGACCACCGGCCGCATCCTGTCGCAGTACAACGTCGGCGCGCAGACCCGCCGCACCGCGAACGTCGTCTGGCATCCCGAGGATCTGCTGGAAATCCATCCGCACGACGCCGAGGAACGTGGCGTGCGGGACGGCGACTGGGTC
>CAVYTN010000009.1:0-180948 GCA_963771475.1 uncultured Alphaproteobacteria bacterium
TGTCGAACGGAGAGATCGCCGAACTCCTCGCGCAAGAAGCCGAAAATCATGAGGGTATCAGGCAGCGCGCTTTCAAAAAAGCAGCTCGTAGCGCATTCCTTTGGCCGGAACACGCGAGCGATCTTTTCGCCGAAGGACGTTCGCTGATCGAACTAAAAGGCGTGGGAGGCCCATTCATAGCGCAAAGACTCCTCGCCTGGATGGAGAAGCCGCCTGCAAATATCACGCCACCTCCGCTCCGCCGCGACTTCTTCACTTTGGCAGATGCGCGCACTCTTCTCTCCGCGAACCCTTTATGGACTAATTCGCTCCGCGGCGACCTCCAAATGCATACGCAATGGAGCGATGGCTCGGGCAGTCCTGCGGAAATGGCCGCGGCCGGCGAAGAGCGAAGTTATCGTCCATCGCGATCACCGATCACTCGAAGGGATTGAAGATTGCCGGCGGCATCGACGAAACGGCTCTGGCAAAGCAAGGAGAAGAAATTGCCGCCGTTAATGGGTCGATTAAAGCTTCGGGCGGCAAGATCACCGTCCTACGTTCCATTGAAATGAACCTAAGTCCTCGCGGTCAAGGCGATATGGAAGCCGAATGTCTACGTCAGCTCGATTTAGTTCTCGGCTCCTTCCATTCTTCGCTTCGCAAAACGGAAGACCAGACGGAACGATATTTGAGTGCGATACGTAATCCGGATGTTCACGTGCAAGGTCATCCCCGCGGTCGCATTTACAACTTCCGACTGGGTCTCACCGCCGATTGGGCGCGAGTCTTTGCCGAAGCGGCCAGACTGGACAAAGCGGTCGAGATCGACAGCTATCCCGATCGACAGGACATAAATCTGGCGCTCTTGCGCATTGCCAGGCGCGAAGGAGTACGCATCTCGCTCGGCACCGACGCGCACCATCCCTGGCAATTTAGTTTTATTGAACTCGGACTCGCCGCAGCATTAAAAGCGAAAATTGCTGCTGATCGGATAATCAATTTCCTGCCTCTTGCCGAACTGATACGGTGGATAGCAGGTCTGCGGAAAGGCTGGCCGTGAATTCCACTGTCCTTGCGAAACGGGAATCGCTTTGCTGCCCGCTGTTGACCAAGTGTCGCTGCAAAAATTTCTCGAGACGACGAGTGATCCGGCGGCGAAGAGGGAAATTTCCTAGCTATCAAGTCGACCTTACCGCTCAACTCCAAATTTAATCCCTTCGGTCCCCATGCCCGAACGCAATGCACAGCATTACACTATTCGAACCCGAACAGATTAATAAAAACCAAAGAAACAGCACCGATTAGCCAGATACCTATCACTTCATCAGCCCACCACTCCCGGAATGTAGAATACTCCTCGGATCGAAATCCAAGGGAAATTAGGAAAGCAAGTCCGCTACCAACAAGAAGACAAAAGGCGTTCAGGGCCATCACTTAGTTTCCTTTGTGTGAATTTTAACGTTAAGAAATCGTCTCGAACGGATAGGTTGCTTGGGCCTGGGCGGGTAATTATTCGCGGTGCTCTTTGGACATCGAAATCCTCACGATCGAAGGCCCGCGCGGCCCATTTGCGCAGGCCGCGCGAGCGTTTTCGATTCAGGCGGCAGCCTCGCCTACACCGTTGAAACGCTGTATCGGTGGCTTACTGCACCGCGATTCCTTGAATGCTCAGCGGCAACCCGCCCTGAGTAAAAAGTTGGGTTAAGCTGTTTCCGTTTATTCTGAAGGCAGCGATCTCCCCCGTGGCGGATTTCAAGACGTAAAGGAACTTTCCGTCGCTGGATGCCGCCAGGTCAATTGGGCTCGTTCCATCCCCTGTAAAAGCCGCGTCCGGATCAACTAGGAGAAGGTTGCCGCCCGCGCCAACTTGGTAGGCAGAGATTATTGCCGTTCCGGTGTTTACTACCCATGCGGTTGTCCCGGTGATTGCCACCCAGCACGCTCCGCTTTGTTGATTTGGAATTGTTGGACTGACTGATTCCAATCCCGCGCTCCCGGCCAGTTGATAAGATGAAACCGTGGCTTTCAGCGGGAGCCGATTCTCCACCTCCGTCACCACCACCGATTCTGAGGGGCCGAAGGCGAAGCCGAACGGAGTCCGCCCGCTCGATGCCTCGACAATTGGACCATCGGTTCGGCCATCGGGCCGCACTGCAAAGACATCGATGATATTTGTTCCCTTCTCAGTCACGAGCAGCTGGCTGCCATCCGGGGTAAAGCTAACCTGAGCGGGCAAAGCCAGCGGTCCGCCGGCCAGATCGCGCGTCGAAAGGGCGATTTTCTGTAACTGAGCGGAATCATTCACGTTGAATCCCGAGATGTTCGGGTACTCCTAGTTGGTTTAGCACATAGACCAAACCGCCTTTACAGGTGACGCTCACCGGAAAGGTGCCGCCGGAAGGCATTTTGCTCCCAAACTCCAACCCGGTTGCTGTCACTCGAAAAGCGGTCAGGTCGCCACTTGCCGGGTTCACGGCGAGCAAAACCTTTCCACTTGGGCACAACGACAGGGCGCCCTGCGACATGAGTGGGTCGAGAGTAACCCCTGTGCCGGCTCCCTGGGTAAAGCTCTCTTGCGCCAGTGTGAGCGACCCATCCGTGCCACGTTGAAACGCGAAAACGGAGTTGTTATGTGCCTTGTTACTCATCACATATACCGTGCTCGTCGTCGCTCCATTGTCGGCTGCAATCGTCCTCTGCCCTGTTATGATCAACGCAAAGCTGATGATCGCGATTCCAAGTTTCATATGTAGGTTCATGAGAGTTTTGAGTAGAATTGTGGCTGCCTATTCCGTCCGGGCTGTAATTGGCAGTCTGATTGATGCATCAGCAAACGACCTAGAGGTGCGTTTTCAAAATGCTAGTCCAAACAGGCGATGGCCGCTGCCACAGACCGTAGCGCCGCCTGATCGCGAATTGGAGGCCTAGAGACTCGATCGAGCAGACAGGCCAATTGTGAAAAGAGGGTTATCTGCATAATCGTTGTAGGAGCCCTGCAAGGCCCTAACGCGGGAAAAACAAACGCCCCGTGGCCTTCGTCACGGGGCGTCTTTCTCTTTCTTAAGTTATTAGGCTTAAGCTCTCTCCGCTTCTGCTTTGGGTGCGGACGACATCGATGAGGTCGTGATGTCCTCAGCTCTGGCGTCCTTGAAGATTTCCTTCGCGCGATCTTCCTCGTCGTCGTCGCGGGTGTGCACCGCAATCAGGTAATTACCCGCCTTGAGCTTCTCCTCATAACGCTTCGCCTCGATTTCCGGGATACCCAGGCCGATTAGTCCGCCGACTATCCCGCCAGTCGCCCCGCCGATCGCCGCTCCACTTAGCGCCGCCATGATTGGTCCCGCCGCGATCAATGGTCCCACGCCCGGGATTGCAAGCGCGCCGATGCCGGCGAGCAAGCCGATCACCCCGCCGGTCACCCCACCGGTCGCAGCTCCCGTCGTCGCGCCCTCGGGCGCCTTGCTTGCCTTTACGTGTCCGATGTCGTGCTTCCCTTCGGTGTCCGGCAGCAGGATCGAAATCTCCTCGCTCGGGAATCCGGAAGTTTGAAGCAGTTGAACGACCTGTTCAGCTTGGGAGTGAGTTTTTGCAATGCAGAAGACTTGTGTTTTTGACATGTTATTTCTTGTTCTTTCTATGTTGGTTGTTGACTAAGATTATTCCGAGGCTTTGACCTCGAGTTGATTGTCGATCTTCGTTCCTTGGACAGCATTTTGAGCGAGTTGCGCGATCTTTGCCTTTTCCGCCGCACTCTTCACCGGCCCGCGCAATGTCACTGCGCCATTTTCAGCAACAATTTTCACATTTTTTGCCATCATGCTTAGTGAGTCGTCATGCATGATGGCACGGCGAATGGCCGCCGTGGTCTTGATATCAGGCGAACTATTTGATTGATCGCCAGAGGTTTGGGTCTCGCCGGAGCGATCACGGGCGTTCCGGCCGGAGTTATCAGCCGGCGTGGAATTATCCTGCGCAAAAGCAGATACCGCGACTACGGAGAGACAGAGTATGGATATAGTGATTCGTTTCATGTTTATTGTGGGTCGCCGCCGTTATGGCAGCAAAACTTGAAACGAAGCTGACTGTGTCCACGGCTCCTTTTTTTACAAAGAAACTTAACGTCCCTGGTTCCCATCGCCTTAAGGTCTACCTGAAGTAGGAACAATTCCTAGGCACGCCCAAGTTTTTGCTTTATTGGAGTCGAATACGCCAGCCATTGTTCAGGCGACCCTCGTATCAAGGGAACATTAAGGTTCTCTTCCATTCCCTGCGGGCGAGGCAATGCAAAAACATAAGGCAGATACATTCACGTCGCGTATCTCCTATCGCCAGGTTGTCGCCGCTCTAGCGGAAAGCGAAGAGCGGTATCGCGTCCTGGTCGAGGGCGTAAAGCAATATGCCATTTTTATGCTCAATCCGCAGGGAACCATCGTCACGTGGAACCGGGGAATCCGCGAACTACTCGGGTATGAGCGCGAGGAGATCGTTGGCCATCGCGGATCGATGGTGTTCAATCTCGCCGATCGGGCTTCGAGGGCTTTTCAGCAGGAATTAGCGATTGCTAAACGCGAAGGAGAAAGTGTCACCGAGCGATCGAATGTCCATAAGGATGGATCTGAAATTTGGGTTCATGATACGGCGACGTCCTTGCGTAATTCGGAAGGAATTCTTCTTGGTTTTGCCAAAGTCACCCGTCGGATCCATTTTCCGGCATCTGGCGATGCCGATGGGATGGAATTGGGGAACGCCCTGGCAGCCCTCCAGTTAGAGGTGGAGCATCGCCGCCGATTAGAGGCGCAATTACTTACGGCCGTGGAAGTGGAGCGTGAGCGGCTCGGGCGGGACCTGCACGATGACCTTTCTCAACGGCTTGCGGGCATAGCGCTGATGATGCGAGCATTTGCGAAGGAGATAGAGCGTCACAGACCCGCGGAGGGGGCAAGGCCCATGTTATCAGTGATTTATTGGCCGACGCAATTGGGGTCGCTCGCAACCTTTCCCGCCGATTACATCCGATCACATTGAGCAGTGACGGACTGCCCGCCGCGCTAATGGAGCTCGCGGAGCGCGCTCCCGGGAAGTGAAATTCAACTTGCCGGTCTCGCGAAGACTCAACATCGAACCATCCGCGGCGCTGCACATTTACCGGATTGCGGAAGAGGCGATTGGCAACGCGGTTAAACACTCGAAAGCTGACAAAATAGAAATCACCCTGGATAGAGTCGCGAAAGGACAAGTCCGTCTTGCCATTATCGATAATGGCAAAGGTTTTCTTCAAGGAACGGGACCGGAAGGAATGGGACTTCAGAACATGAAGTATCGAGCGGGCATAATTGGAGGTTCTCTTAGAGTCATCGCCAGCCCGAAGCGGGGAACAACGGTGACATGCTGTTTTCCCTCCTGGAAATCTTAACACGCAAGGTAATTCCAGTCGGCAGGAGCTCCCGCCACCTATTGATTTTACCCCGATAGATTGTCCCTTGGAGGTAGGACCGCAGCACGTAAGGGTAAGATTTCCGCCCCGGTCCTGGGCCAGAACTCCTAATCCCATCTCCGACAGCGAGCCGGACCCCTTTATAAGCAATAGATTATCACACGCAATGGCCTTCTCGGACGCGAATATTCACGTATGCCAGCAAAAACAAAATCTAAGACGAACAGGCGAACGGTTATCGAACCACACAAGGGCGACAAGCGGTACGCTCGACGGAACAAAGAAGGCGAATTTAAGAAGCAGGTATCGGTGGGGCGTTCGCTTTCCGCAGACAAAAAGCGCACGGCCAAGACTAAAGTGCCAAAAGGCCAAGGTGATCGCGGCGACGTAAAGCGCTGAGGTTTCTCGAGCGCCGCGCCGGTTCGGTTTATAGATCCTGGAATCACTCGGACGCGTGGATCAAGCGTCGAAGCGAATTGAGCAATGCCGGCCTCGCTCGTAACTCCGCCACCGGCCGGGGAAGAGCGCCGTACGAAACGGGAGGCGCGGCGCGCAAAACAGCGGGCCGAAAATCCCGGTCGCGCCGCGAAGATGCACGCCGCCCGGCTCGCCTGGGAACTGAACGCGATTCCGGCAGTGCTTACTCCGTACGGGGCCGCCTTGCCGCGAATTAATGTTGGCTGTTCGGGATGGTTCTACTGGCACTGGCGCGGCGGCTTCTACGCCACCGATCTCCGGACAACCAGTTGGTTCAAGCATTACGCTGCCCGCTTTAGAACTGTGGAACTCAACGCTCCCTTTTACTCGTGGCCGACTCCAGCCACCGTACGCGGATGGGTCCGGCAGGTAGCTCGGAGCAGATTCATCTACACCGTCAAAGTGTCAGAGCTAATCACGCATGTGAAGCGCTTTACGCGCACAAAGATGTTGATCCGCGACTTTGGTCATATCGCCGATCTACTCGGCCCGCACATGGGTTGTTTTCTTTTCCAACTTCCGCCAAGCTTTCACTATTCGCGCGCTCGCTTGGAACGCATTCTATCGCAACTCGATCTCGGCGCGGCGAAACGTCGTCGAATTTCGCCACCGCAGCTGGTGGCAGGAACAGGTTTTTGCGGCGTTCCGGGCAAGCGGAACGATTTTCTGCTCCTGCAGCGGTCCCCGGCTGCCCGACGAGCTGGTAAAGACGACCGACGATGTCTACATCCGCTTTCACGGAATCAGACAGTGGTACCGTCACGACTACTCGGCCAAGGAATTGACAGTGTGGGCGGAAAGAATCAAGGCGAGCGGCGCCCGGCGGGTCTGGGTGTATTTCAACAATGACCGCGACGGTTATGCCATCAAGAACGCGCGCGTCCTTTGCGCCGTTTGACAACAGCAAAAGTCTTGAACTTTGCGAATAGCACCCTGACATAACTGTAGAGTTTCAAAGGCGCATAGCAGCTCCGGACGATCAAATGGACGTGCGATTCACCTCGCCACGATCGTGTCTGATCTTGCAGATGGTCTGCAGCAGATCACAAAGCAGCACGGCCGCGTGATAACCGCACAATGCCGTGATCCCCCACCAGGTGGCGTTGAGGGCCGCTGATGATTCTGCGGTAGCCATTAGCGTGCCCGTGAGGCGCCGAATCAAGGGCGCGGGCACGCCACCCTTCTTTCCAGCAGCGACCAGATTCGCGGTCGCTTTTGGCTTGTCCGCGCTTCGCCTGCTAGCGTCTCTCTGCCCCACCGCAGGGGGCATTACCTGGATAATGAGAAAGAGTAGAATGAGGAAAAACGCAGCCCAGCAGAGCCGCGTGGTGATGGTGGAGGTAACGTCCGATACTAGCCGCTTCCATAAACGGCAAACGAGTTTTTACTTGCGGCGAACGACAGCGAGGTGCTACCTATTGTGCGTGAACAGAAACACCTTCTGCGTCATCGCTGCGTCATGGGAGTCAAAGTCCTCGGCCTATTTCAGAGCAAAGGTCGGCATACTCCTCCGCCACCAGGTCTTTCCCTGATTTGTCCTTCAGGCAAGGCCAGGGCCCTCCTATGCGTCGAAAGGTTTGGGGCGGGTATCGCATACGAAGCGTTCGAAGAACAGTTGGCATGAAGCGAAGTCGTAACAAAGGTCTGCTGGCCATCGCTCTGTTCAAGTGGTTTAAGAGCGCGCTCCTTCTCCTGCTTTCTTTTGGCTTTCTTAAATTGCTTCACCGCGACCTGGGCGAGGTGGCCGAAGGCGTCGCCAACAACTTGCGGGTTGACCCTGACAATCGCTACCTCGGTGCGCTCTTAGCGAAATTAAGTCTGCTTGATGAGAAGAAACTCGCGGCCCTTAGTGGGCTAACATTCGCTTACAGCGCGCTGTTTTTCACCGAAGGCACGGGATTGTTTTTCGAGAAACGATGGGCCGAGTATCTCACCATCATTGCCACAGCTTCGTTCATTCCCTTAGAGTCTTACGAACTATTCAAGAATCCCTCCGTGGTGAGATCTCTAGTGCTGACGCTTAACGCGGGGGTTGTTGTCTTCCTGCTTGCAAGCTTGCGCCGTCCGAAATGTTCTTGAGTTCAATCTCAGCAGGTCGTTGTCAATGGACCTGCTCCGTTTTCCAACTCTGCGGCGCTCTTCGCCACCCCTTCTCCCGCGATTAAAACCAACGCTCCTGCCCCTCGGAAGTGGACGGGGTGAATCGAGTGGTAGCTTCAGCCGAAGCTCTTCGCAATTCATGTTCGCAGGTCCTCTAGGGGGGCTGAATCGATCACGTGAAAGCGAACGGTCCCGTTAAGGATTTTCTCAGCGGTAGCTTTTTCGCCGGCGGAAGAACTGTTTTATCGGTTTTTGGCGTTTAGTCTAAATCGGGCCGACGAACTGGCGGAAAGCTATTTAACGGGTTCCATGCTGACCCTTCTTACGACTCAGTAATGCTATCCGCGATCACGGCTGCCGAACTGGACCTGCAGCAACGCAGTCTGGAGCCCCGAGGAGCGCACTATTCTTTTCGGAAAACTCACCGAATATTGAAAGCACTGGGCTACGTTTACGCGATGTCGGGCCATCGCGCTGAGGCGCTTGCTATCCTAAACGAACTCGAAAGAAATATAACCGGCGCGAAGTCATCGGCCAGCATCTGGCTGCGACCTGTTACGCTCTGGGCGACAAGACCAGGGGCTTTCGCCTGGCTCGAAAAGGACTTCAAAGAGCACAGCGCCGTTGCAACACATTATGGAATGGTTGCAATTTGAACAAATTCGCCACGAACTCCGCGGCATTGATCTGATTCGCCGGATGGGACTCAACCCGTGACGGCCGCTGACCAATTACGGACTCGGAGAGGGACTCTGATCGCGAACAGCGTCGGCTTTCTTGTCGATTGCGTCGGCTTTTTGCTCGGCGGCATTGCGCGTAGCGTCGGCCTTGTTTTCCAACCGCTCGTTGGTGGCGTGATCGTTCGACATCGACTTCTTCGACTCGATCGCGTCAGCCTTCTTTTCTCCCGCGTCGCGCACGTTGTCGGCCTTATCTTCCATTCGGTCGGCCTTCTTCTCAGCGGCATTTTCTCGCTTCGAATCGCACCCACTCAAGCCGATGGCAGCAGCCGCCGTCGCCAGGCAGAGGGTGATCTGTTTGATTGAGCTGGATGTCTTTTTCATTGCCATTAAATCGAGTTTGAGCGGTGACACGGACGTTTGGAAAGTCGACGCCCAAAGCTGGTAGCCCACCTATGTCTAGTGATGAGGCGGCTTTCAGAGACACGCTCACCTCATACTCGACAATTTCGTCCGCTATTGGTCGAAGGTCGCACGGTGTTTCGGACAACAGCGGTTTGGCATTGCTTTTTGTTCTGGTTATTAAGTATGAGTAGATTCTTCTTGTACAAGAAATTGCGAAACACCTTCTTGGTACTTGGGTGGAATAATCTCTTTGATCCCATCCATCGCTGATTCTTGTTTCGATTTAGAGATGGGCGCGCGCTGGACCCCATATTACCTGGCGGAGCGGACGTGGCGTCCTAACATCTAAAACTGAAAGGACTTAAATGAAGAAATTGTTGCTAAGTATTGGATTGGCGGCCATCGCGCCTCTGGCCTGGGGTCAGACCTCATCGACGACAACCACGACGACGACCACCGACGGCGCCGGCACAATCACCGAGTACCACGCCCGGGAACATGATCGTGCTCAAGGAGAGCGGTGGACCGCGCACATATCACTTCGGCAAAGAAGTGGTTTATGTGACTAAGAGCGGAACAGTGCTGGATCCAGAGGTCGTTCGGACTCGAATCAAGGTTGGTGTCCCGGTGCATGTGCAGTTTACCGGCGAAGGCGATACCGTGATGGTCAATCGCGTCATACTTGACGAAGATTGATTCGCAGATTATCCCGCTAACCCACTCGGCCGCGAATCCGGCCGAGTGGAGGGTTTAATGATGTTGCGGGTAGCGGTAAACCCAACACTGACAAGCGGAAGACACCGGTGAAGCCCCCCTACACCTTGCCTCATGTGCCAGGGATCGCCGAGCCCGCCTTGTAATGGGAAATCCGCCCTAGCCACGCTTTCAAGCCTAAAACTCGCATCACCTGGCTTCGGTGTTGCTACCGCGCACGGCTACTTCAACGGCGATCAAATTGCGCATCTCGCTTGGCACCAATGCGCACCATCTCTGGCAATTTAGTTTTATTTAACTCGGCTGCGGGAATAAAAGCGAACAGTTTTGCTAATCGAAACAATCAATTTCCTGCCTCTCGCCGAATTGATACGGTGGATAGTAATATTGCGAAACACTTAGTTGTGAAGTCGGCTGTCGTTGCGAATGGAATTGCTTCTATTCGCGCCTCCAATGATCGCGGGGGAGTGCATAGAGCAAAGCGCTGGGTTTCAGGTCCCTACGACATTACCTTACACTTCTGCGCGACTTTAACCTTACAAGCACGGGTGGGCCCGCCGTCGATACCACCTCACAATGATACAACGCTTTGATCAAGTCGCTGTCGATTTAAGGGTGCGGAAACGGACGGAGGTCGGACCTACTGTGCATTGAAGTATCGAAACGTTGGGCAAATGGACGCCAAGTTGCTCTCGGTGAAAGCTTTCATCTTCGATCTTGATGGAACCCTGGTTGATTCGAATGAACTGCATGTCGATTCGTGGGACGAAGCTTTCCGGCATTTTGGAAAACAGTTTCCCCGCGCGCAGCTGCAAGCTCAGATAGGCAAAGGCTCGGATAACTATCTTCCAGAGTTCCTGTCGCCGGAGGAGATCGAGCGTTTTGGTAAGAAGCTGGATGAATACCGCTCTGCCCTTTTCCAGAAAGAGTATCTCCCGCTTGTGCGACCGTTCTCACAGGTGCGGGCGCTGTTCGAGGAAATCCGGGGAGCTGGCGAAGAAATTGTGCTGGCTACTTCGGGCAAGAAATCCGAGACAAAGCATTATGTCGATCTTCTTGAAATCGCAGACCTGATTTCGGGACAGACCACGGCCGACGACGCGGCGGAATCCAAACCGGAGCCTGATATTTTGCTGGCAGCGCTGGGAAAGCTAGAGGGTGTGAAGCCGAACGAAGCCTTGCTGATCGGTGACACACGTTTCGACATGGAGGCTGCTGGAAAGGGCGGGATATCCGCCATCGGTGTCACGTGTGGAGGCACGCCAGCGACAGTCCTACGTGCGGCAGGCGCTTTGGCAGTCTTCCGCGACCCAGCAACTCTCCTGTCGGAGCGTATCTTTCTCCCGACTGGCTCCGGGGTAACTAGATTGCGGCCAGGAGCTGGCACCGCCCCAGGGTCGCGCGCGCTACGCTCGGAGCGACTAGGCCGCGCGGCGAGGGACCGCCCTAGCCTCGCCGCAACGCCGTCAGTAAAAGGCGGTCGCGCGCGCCTGTGCTTCCCGACCAAAGGCCACTCCGGATCTGCACAGTTCTGACGGCCGCCAATGGCCACAAATACGAATCTATTTGAGGAGGCATGTCATCGGGTGAGCGGACTCCTCCCTCACCGTGGCGGTCGTGTTCTAGTTAGGAATTCAAGGCACGGCAGCTGGAACATGATGGAATGGAATTCAGCAAACACTTGGGAAGATGAGGTATCGGGGTGCGCAATGCACAATTTGTCACCGATCAGATTAATTGCAGCGTGTGCCGCAGCGGGGTTGCTTGTGTTTGGCGCCACGGCGGAAGCAAACCCATTTGCGAGATTCTTCAATTCCATAAGGCATCCGCATCATCAGCGCTTAGCGTCGCACCGGCACAAATGCGCCAGCGAAACCGTGCCCAGTGCCAGCCAGGAAACCGCCTCAGTCGAACCTCTTCCCACTGCCGCCTCGCGAGAGGCTCCACTCATCCCGGCAAGACAAGGGAGCGATCGACAGCTGCCCGCTGGCATTCCCGTAGCGAACAAACCGGGGTTTCTGAGAAGCCCTTACGCCGGAAATCAAGCCTTGATCGATGTCCGCGGCTTTCCCAGCGGCACCCCCGTAAAGGATCCATATACGGGCAGAACGTTCGTGGCGCCGTGAACACAAACTTCAAGGATAGCAACTCAGTCCAATCAAACTCCGGAACCCCACCATCTTCTCGAAAGCGGCATAGAAGAGCAAAAGGGGATCGCCTCGATGCGACCCGTTGCAAGCGACCCAATACCAGCGCCGCAATTATCTTTTAGGGCCCGCTCCTGGGCGAGCGTAAGGCGACACCGACGACGCTCGGGCGAGAGATCGGGTCGCGGGCGATCGCAAACGACCTCCGAGCTCACGGGTTCACCGCTCACACACCGCAAAATCCTGGGGAGAGCTCCGCGGACGCGGGTAACCGTCATTTCCAATGCGAAGCCCATTTACCCGCTTTCCGCGAGTCTCCGGTTCGGGAGATTCCCGTATTACACAACATCGCGTTTTGCCCTATCAAGTAAGCACTTTCTAGCCCAAGCGGTGACTTTCAATTTCTTCTTCTCGGCGGCCGCAACGATTAGCACTCGCTCTTGTGACGACAATCTCAGCGAGAACATGCTACCTCTCGTTTCACCGTCCGGCAGTGTTGGCCTACCTGTTCTGATCATCGAATAAATGTAAAGACAGTTATTGACGCAACTGATTTAATGTAATACAAAAAGACATGGCAAACATGCTTAGCAAAGAGAAACAAGTCGCAGTCGTGAGCGCACTCGATTTCTTTCTTGGTCAGTGACTCGCAAGAAGTTTACGCATAGTGTCTTCCACACACCCTTTTGTATCCCGAAATAAGGGCCGACCATTGAAACAGCGACATTTCTGGCTCTCTCGAGAAATTTTTCGGTTTTATCCGTGTTCGCTTTTTCCGATAGCTCGATGACGTAGAAACTTACAACTGCGTTGTTCTTCTCCAGGCAAAAACTGTGGGTCGAAGTGCTGGCAACAAAATGCGAAGTAGTATTCCTATCCGGCTCATTTCCGGTCGAACTATAGGAAAGCTTGATTGTTAGAATAGCCTCACCCGCTTCGTCAACAATTTCGGTCACCCTTGCCCAATCGCTTTTTCCTGTACCGGCCATCGATAGGCGGATAAGGTCGCCAACGATAGCAGTTTGCCGCTCGGACATGTTTCCCGTTTGGTCGAACAGCTCGAAACTCGTCAGAGTCGTTTTCTCATTCCACTCTCTGACGCGGAAAAGTTCTACTCTTAACCTATTGAAAAAGTCATCCGCGTCGTGAGTATTGGGAAAAGTACGGCTTGCAGACGTTATGGAGCTTTTTCCGGTTCCCGATGAGTATTTTTGCGCTAAAGCCTCTCCCAAGAGCCGCTGAATTCTCGCGTTTACGTTCGTGCGAAATATCTTGTAGAGAGGCTCCGAGACAACGCTGAGATTCGGAAGCCGATCCGAATCGCCGTTTAGCTCAGGTAACACCATTAGAAGCGAAGGTTAAAGGGAAAAGACGCTACGGGATTGAAACTCGTGGCAATCGGGACAGAGAGGTAAAATCTCGTTTGGGAGCCCCTAAACACGCCGCCGATCAGTGCCGACGCCAGGCCCACGATCAGGGCGGTCCGGGCGCCGAAGATGATCCGCGATAACAGGTCCCGCCCGAATTGATCGGTGCCGAGCCAATGCGCCCAGCTTGGGGCTTCGGTCATGGCGGCAAAGTCGTTGGCCGTCGGGCTGTACGGTGCGATCAGATCGGCGGAAAGGCCGCAGATCGCCATGACGATGACGATGATCAGGCCGAAGGTTCCCAGACGTTCGCGCCGGCAGAACCCCAGGAGTTTCGGCCAGAGGCCGCCGTGGGCGTCCACCTTATCCGGGGTGGTGACTGGCAGGGCGACGCGATGAGGTGCGGAGACTGACATGCGGGAACTCCCGTCAGGCGAAGCGGATGCGCGGGTCGAGCCAGCCATAGAGCAGGTCGACCACAAGATTGGTCAGGACGAACACGGTCACGGTCAGCATGACCAGCGCCTGGGTCAGCGTGTAGTCCTGGTTCTGCACGGCCTGAACGAACAGCCGGCCGACGCCGTTCAGATTGAACACCTGTTCGGTCACGACCAGGCCGCCGATCAGGAATGCGAACTCGATCCCGATCAGCGTCACGACCGGCAGCAGCGCGTTCTTCAGCGCGTGGCGGTTGATGATGATCTTGTTGATCAGGCCCTTGGCGCGCGCGGTGCGGATATAGTCCTCCCGCATCACCTCCAGCATGGCCGAGCGGGTCATGCGCATGCTGACGGCGGCGTAACGATAGCCGACTGTGATCGCGGGCAGAAATGCCATCGACAGGTTGCGGATCGGGTCCTTCCAGATCGGCACGTAATCGATCGGCGGCATCCAGGGCGTGCCGGTCACCGCATTCGTGATGTCGAGGACCAGCAAGGATCGAGATGATGCCAATCCAGAACGACGGCGTGGCGATGCCGCCGATGGCGAAGACCCGGACGGCGACGTCGAGCCAGGTGTTCTGTTTCAGGGCCGATATGGTGCCAAGCGGGAATTGCGATTGATATCGCAACGACCGTGGCGAGGAGCGCGATCTCCAGCGACAGCGGCAGCCGCGCGGCGATTTCGGTCGTGACCGGTTTGCCGGACCACATCGACGTGCCGAAGTCCAGACGGAAGAAGCCCCAGACGAAATCGAGGAACTGCAGCACAACAGGCCGGTCGAGCCCGAGCTCCGCGTGACAGGCGGCGACGGCGCGGGGATCGAAGCTGCCGCCGCCGGAGCCCAGGCGCACGACGCAGATGTCGCCGGGGATCAGCCGCATCAGCAGGAACACCAGGGCGGCCGCCCCGATCAGCGTCGGGATCATCAGCAGAACGCGTTTCAGAATGTACTGATACATCTATTTATCGAGCCAGATATTCGCCAGATCCTGGTTGAGGTAGTGACTGCTGCTGATCTTCCAGCCTTTGACGTAGGAGCGCATCGGCAGGATGCGGTACCACCAGGTCACCGGCAGTTGATGCGCGCCGACCTCGAGCATCTGGCTTTCGTATTCGCGCATCAGCACGCGTGCCTTGGCCAGGTCGGTCTCGCGCAGCATCTTGTCGTAGAGCTCGACCTGCTCCGGATCGTCGTGATAGGCGAAGTTCTCGCTGTAGAGTTCGTGCGGCAAATAGCGGCCGGTGTCGGCGATCGGGTTGACGATGTTCTGGCAATTGGCCTCCAGCGCGACGGTGAAATCGCCCGCTCCGCATCGCTTCCAGCCACGGACCGGTCGGAACGATCTTCTGCGTGACTTTGACGCCGATCTTGCGGAACTCATCGACCAGCCAGGTGCCGACGATGATGTAGGGCTGATCGACGTTGCGGTTCAGCATCTCGAACGACAGGCCTTCGGCGCCGGCCTCCTTCAGCAGCCGGCGCGCCTCGGCGCGGGATTTTTCGATGTCCGGCCAATAGCCGGGCAGTTTGCTCAGCTCCTCCTTCGTCGCCGCGAGCGGCGAGCCGGGGAACACGATGCCGCCGACGGTGCGCACGATGGCGATCTTGCTCAGCGCCGGCGCGCCGTTCCATTGGTCGATGGCCAGGAACAGAGCCTTGCGCACGCGCACATCGTCGAACGGCTTGCGGTTGTGGTTCGGCGTCAGGACATTGCCGCAGTTCCAGTCGCTCTCCTGCACCGTGATCTTGTCGCCCAGTTCCTTGACCAGTTGATCGCGGGCCGAGGCGGCAATTCGCCGCGGAATTCCATCGCCGCGCGGTCGGCGCGGATCGCGTCGACGCTGGTCTGCTGCTTCGGCGCGAAGATCGCGCGTGGAAGCCGTCCAGATAGGGCTGTCCGGGGTGGTAGTAGTCCGGGTTGCGCACGCCCGTCGACCGATTGGCCGATCTCATAGCTTTCGAACTTGAACGGGCCGGATCCCATGATGTTGCTTCTCGTAGTAGTGCATGATCCTTGTCCAGGATCGCCTTGCGAGTAGATGAAACTCCACGGGTCGGCGAGCGCCGGCACGAACGACAGCGTGGGGAATTTCAGCCGGAAGATGACGGTGGTGTCGTCCGGATCCTCGATCTTGTCGACCATGACGAAGTTGTTCCGCCGCGCGCTGGAGACGCCCGGCGGCGGGAAAGACGATCTTGCGCCAGCTCGCGCCGACGTCGTGCGCGTCGAGCGGCGTGCCGTCATGGAATTTCACGCCTGGCGGATCTTGAACGTGTAGGTCAGGCCGTTATCGGTCGGCGCCGGCATCTCGGTGCACAGGTCGCAGACGAAATCCGTGGTCGAGGTCGGATTGTCCGGATTGACCCGGATCAGCACGGAATAGAACGGCGCCGTCGCGTGCAGCACCGCGAACGTCGTTTCCTTATGACCATCCAGGCTCGGGCCGCCGTCGGCCGGGATCATGTAGGTCAGGATGCCGCCGCGCTTCGGCCGTCGTTCGCCGCGCCGGCGGACCGAACGTAACGGCAAGCACGGCCGCAATCGCTGCTGCCATAGGCATGTGGAACCGCATTTACTCACTCCCTGTTCGAGCTTTTTATTGTGCCGTCCCGGGCGCCTGCCGCTTCTGTGGCGGCCTGTCTTCGGCAGACCCGTTGTGAGACCTGTTATTCGTCGAGCCAGACGGTCCCGAGATCCTGGTTGATGTAGTGGCTCGCGCTGATCTTCCAGCCCTTCACGTAGGACCGCATCGGCACGATCCGTTCCCACCACGGCATGACGATACATGTGCGCCTGCGTATCGAGCACATAGGTTTCGTATTCCCGCATCAGCGAACGCGCTGCTTGACCGGATCCGTCTCGTGCAGCAGCGCCTGGTACAGATCGATGTCCTTCTGGTCCTCATAGTTGCCGTAGTTCTCGGCATAGACGGAGTGCGGCAGGTATTTCCCGACATCCAGCAGCGGATTGACCAGGCCCTGACAGTTGAAATCGACGGTCACGTCGAACGCATTGTTGCGCAACGCGTCGAAAAACGGACCGGTCGGCAGCACGTTCTGCGTCACGTGCAGGCCGATCTTGCTCCATTCGTCGATGACCCAGGTGGCGATGTATTTGTAGGGCTGATCGACGTTGCGGTTCAGCAGTTCGAATGTCAGACCCTCGGCACCGGCTTCCTTCAGCAGACGTCTCGCCTCGGCGCGCGACTTCTCGATGTCGGGCCAGTAACCGGCGATCTGTCTGCAGTTCCTCCTTGGTCGCCGCCAGCGGGGAGCCGGGAAACACGATGCCGCCGACGGTATGCACGTTGGCGATTTTCGACAGGGCCGGGGCGCCGTGCCACTGGTCGATCGCCAGGGCCAGGGCTCTGCGGACCCGCACGTCGTCGAACGGCTTCTTCTTGTGATTCGGCGTGATCATGTTCACGCAGTTCCAGTCGCCGGTCTGGACGGTGATCTTGTCGCCGAGTTCCTTCACCAGCTGATCGCGTGCCGACGGCGGCAGCCCGCGAAACTCCATCGCCGCTCGGTCGGCGCGAATGGCATCGATGCGGACCGACTGCTTGTCGGCGAAAATGCCGGTGAACCCATCGAGATAGGGCAGGCCCTTGTGGTAGTAGTCGGGGTTGCGCTCGCCCTTGATCGATTGACCGATCTGATACTCGACGAACTTGAAAGGTCCCGATCCCATCACGTTCTTTTCGTACCAGTGCGGATCGCGATCGAGGATTTCCTTCTTGTAGATATAGGCGAACGGATCGGCCAGCGCGGGCAGGAAGGCGCTGGTCGCGAATTTCAGGTTGAACACCACGGTTGCCGCGTCCGGTGCCTCGACGCTATCGACCATCACGAAATAGCTCTGCCGCGCACTGGAGACACCCGGCCGGGGATGCATGATCTCCTGCCAGCTTGCCGCGACGTCGTACGCGGTCAGCGCCGACCCGTCGTGCCATTTCACGCCGTCACGGATGCTGAATGTCTAGGTCTTGCCGTCGTCGGTCGGCTTCGGCATCTCGGTGCACAGGTCGCACACGAAGTCGGTCGGCGACGCCGGGTTCGTCGGGATTGATGCGGATCAGCACGCTGTAGAACGGCGCCGTCGCATGGACGGTTGCGTAGGTGGTTTCGCGATGGCCATCCAGGCTGGGTGGCGCGTCCGCCGGGATCATGTATGTCAACGTGCCGCCGCGTTTCGGAACGTCCTCTGCCGCGGCCGAACGGGCCGAAGCCCAGTGACAGGACAAGGCCAACCGTTGCGGCAACGCGGCAGATAGCAGATTTCATCGACGTCCCTGTATTTTATTGGTTTTTATCAAGTTCCCACTTCGCTGCACGCCACCATGTGACCTGGCCGCACCTCCCGGAGTTCGGGTCGTACTCGCGCGCAGCTTTCGACACGCGATCGGACAGCGCGGATGGAACACGCAGCCGGATGGCGGGTTGATCGGACTCGGCACTTCGCCCTGGACCGGGCGGAAAACACGGGTTTGCTCGACCGTTGGATCCGGCATCGGCACCGCGGCCAGCAATGCCTGGGTATACGGATGCAGTGGCGCGTCGAACAGCGTGTCGCAATCGGCCATTTCGACGATGCGGCCAAGATACATCACCGCCACGCGCTGGCAGAGATGGCGGACGACCGACAGATCATGGGCGATGAACAGGTATGTCAGCCCGAACTCTTCCCGAAGGTCTTCCAGCAGATTGACGATCTGCGCCTGGATCGAGACATCCAGCGCCGACACCGGCTCGTCGCAGACGATGAATTCCGGGTTCAGCGCCAGGGCCCGCGCGATGCCGACGCGCTGGCGCTGGCCGCCGGACATTTCGTGCGGGTAGCGATCCGCGAAATTCGGGTTGAGGCCGCAGATCGACAGCAGCTCGCGCACCCGCGCGTTGCGCTTTGCCGCTGTCGGGCTCGATGCCGTGAACCTTCATCGGCTCGTCGATGATCGCGCCGACTGTCATGCGCGGATTGAGCGAGCTGTACGGATCCTGGAAGATGACCTGAATGCGGCGCCGGAACGCCAGCAGCTCACTGCGCGTCCAGACCGGCGAGATCGACGCCGTCGAAGATGATCTCGCCCGAGGTCGGACGTTCGAGCCGCAGGATGCACCGCCCCGTCGTCGTCTTGCCGCAGCCGCTCTCACCGACCAGGCCGAGCGTCTCGCCTTTCCGGACGGTGAAGTCGACGCCATCGACGGCTTTCACGTCTCCGACCGAACGCCGGCCATCAGGCCCTCGGTGATCGGAAAGTGCATGCGCAGCGCTTTGACTTCCAGCAGCGGACGCATTGGCGTCACCGAAGCGCTCATGCGGCTTCTCCGGTTTCCGCCGCGATCTCCGAACAATCTCCCTTGCGCGAAAGCAGGCGGCGAGGTGACCGGCCTCGCCGACCTTGGTGAGTGCGGGAATTGCCTCGCCGCAGGCGGGAATGGCAAAGCGGCAGCGCTGCCGGAAGGCGCATCCCTCGTCGAGGCGCGTCAGATCGGGCGGTTGCCCCTCGACAGGCTCGAGCCGCGCCTGGCGCGGGCGGTCGAGGCGCGGCACCGAACGCAGCAGGGCGATCGTGTAGGGGTGGCGGGGATCGTGATAGATCGACGCGGCGGGACCCGCTTCCACGATGCGGCCGGCGTACATGACATTCACCCGGTCGGCATAGCGCGCAACGACGCCAAGATTATGCGTGATGATGATCAGAGCGATGTTGAGCCGCTGGGTCAGCGCTTTCATCAGCTCCAGGATCTGTGCCTGGATCGTGACGTCGAGCGCGGTCGTCGGCTCATCGGCGATGACGAGCTTCGGTTCGCACGCCAATGCCATGGCGATCATGATGCGTTGGCGCATGCCGCCGGAGAGCTGGTGCGGGTATTGCGTTCAGCCGCCGTCGCGGATCGGCGATGCCGACAAGCCCCAGCAGTTCTTCGCCGCGCGCGCGCGCGGCGGCCAGGCTGGCGCCACGATGCTGCTCCAGGACTTCGGTGATTTGCCGGCCAATGGTCAGAACCGGGTTCAGCGAGGTCATCGGTTCCTGGAAGATCATGCCGATCTCGCCGCCGCGGACCTCGCGCATGGCTTCTTCGGGCAGCGTCAGGAGGTCACGGCCGTCGAAAAGGATTTCTCCCGCAACGATCCGTCCCGGCGGATCGGGTATGAGACGCAGGATGGACATCGCACTGACGGATTTGCCCGATCCGCTTTCGCCGACGATCGCGACGGTCTCCCCCGCTTCGACGGAGTAGCTGATCCCGTCGACTGCGCGCACGACTCCCGCACCGGTGCGAAATTCGGTGTGCAAATCCCGGATGGCAAGGAGTGGCGGCAAGAGCTCGCTCCTGGACGTTGATGAAGCCTCAGAATATTAGTTTTCAGTTTGTTGCATACTTTGGCGCGGGGAGCGCTGTCAATCGCGATCCCCCCAATTCGACATGCCGTTCGAGGTGGCCGTTTCAAGACGATGTGGTCCCGATCTTTGTCCCCGCGCCCCGCCGGGGTTCCCTTCGTGCCGAAATTGCATAGCGCAGAGCGGCCCCTCTGTCGGCAAAGGACCCGCAACGCGATTGGCATAATGAGCTGAGCGCTCATGCGGGGTGTGGTATGGCGGGGTGTGGTATGGCATCTGGGTTGAGTCTGACGACCGGCGGCGCGGCCGTTCCGGACAAACGCAATGGGGAAGCCCCTGACGTGGTCTGGATTCCAGGCGGAACATTCCGCATGGGTTCGGACAAGCACTATCCGGAAGAGGCACCGGCCCATCGTGTGAGCGTTGACGGTTTCTGGATCGACCGCACGCCCGTTACCAACGCGCAATTCAGGCAATTCGTCCGGGCAACCGGTCACGTCACGTTCGCCGAGAGAAAACCTGACGCGAAGGATTACCCCAACGCGCTGCCGCACATGCTCTTTGCCGGTTCGCTGGTTTTCAGTCCGCCTCGCCATCTGGTCGATCTACGGGACTGGTCGCAGTGGTGGAGGTTTGTGAGGGGCGCCAATTGGCGCCACCCGTACGGTCGTAAAAGTGACATTCACGGCCTCGATCATCACCCGGTGGTGCACGTCGCCTATTCGGATGCGCTCGCTTACGCAGAATGGGCCGGCAAGGCCTTGCCGACCGAAGCGGAATGGGAGTTTGCGGCGCGTGGCGGACTTGACGGTGCGGAGTTTGCCTGGGGTGACGAACTGATGCCGGCCGGACAATGCATGGCCAACACGTGGCAGGGCGCATTTCCGTACCAGAATTTAGCGAGCGACGGGTATGAACGCACCTCGCCGGTGACGAACTATGCGCCGAACGCTTACGGCATCCATGACATGATCGGCAACGTTTGGGAGTGGACCAGTGATTGGTACACGACCAGGCACCAATCGGATGCGCCGAAGGCCTGCTGCATTCCAGAAAATCCGCGGGGCGGGCGCGAGGAAGGCAGTCACGATCCGAACCAGCCAGAGATCAAGATTCCGCGCAAAGTCATCAAGGGTGGTTCGCATCTTTGCGCGCCGAATTATTGCCGCCGCTACCGCCCGGCAGCGCGTCATCCTGAACCGGTCGATACGTCAACGAGCCATCTCGGCTTTCGCTGTGTGCTGAGAGTGGGGAGCGGAACATAATTCCGGTGTAGAACCGCGCCCGCAGCCCCTCAGTGCCCCCGCAGAATCTGGCTCAGGAACAGCTTCAGCCGATCGGTCTGCGGGTCCTCGAACATCTCGTTCGGCGGGCCGCTTTCGACGATCTCGCCGCGGTCCATGAACACCACGCGGTGCGCCACCTGGCGCGCGAACCCCATCTCGTGCGTCACGCAGACCATGGTCATGCCGGTATCCGGCCAGCTCGATCATGGTGTCCAGCACCTCCTTGATCATCTCCGGATCCAGCGCCGAGGTCGGCTCGTCGAACAGCATGATTTTCGGCTTCATGCACAGCGCCCGGGCGATCGCGACGCGCTGCTGCTGGCCGCCGGAGAGCTGCCCGGGATATTTCTTCGCCTGCTCGGGGATCTTCACCCGCGTCCAGGTAGCTCATCGCCAGTTCTTCGGCCTCGCGCCTTGGGCATCTTGCGCACCCAGATCGGCGCCAGGGTGCAATTCTCCAGGATCGTCAGATGCGGGAACAGGTTGAACGACTGGAACACCATGCCGACCTCGCGCCGGATGGTGTCCAGCGCGCGCAGGTCATCGGTCAGTTCGGTGCCGTCGACGATGATCTGGCCTTCCTGATGCGTCTCCAGCCGGTTGATGCAGCGGATCATGGTCGACTTGCCGGACCCGGACGGGCCGCAGACGACGACGCGTTCCTTCTCCGCACGGTCAGCGACACGTCGCGCAGCACGTGCAGCGCGCCGTACCATTTGTTGACTTTGTCCAGCACGATCGCCGGCGGTTCGACGCACGTCTGCGGTCTGGCTCATGACGCGCATTCTCCGTCAGCGGCGTTGCGGACGCGGCTGAGGTCACGCTCCAGGCCTGCGGCTGTATTGCGACATGGCGAAACAGAACGCGATGTAGATCGACGGCGAGCGCCGACATAGACCTCGGTCGAGAAGCTCTGCCAGGGCGGGTCGCTCAGGGCGACCTTGCCCATCGTCAGCAGGTCGAACAGGCCGATGATCAGCACCAGGACTGGTGTCCTTGAAGAAGCCGATGAACGTGTTGACCAGCGGCGGGATCACCAGGCGCAGCGCCTGCGGCAGGATGATGAAGCCGGTCTTCTGCCAGTAGCTGACAGGCCAAGCGCGTCGGCGGCCTCGGTCTGGCCCTTGGGCAGGGCCTGCAGGCCGCCGCGCACGACCTCGGCCAGGTAGGCGGCGGCGAACAGGATGAAGGCGATCTGCGCGCGCAGCAGTTTGTCGATGTTGACGCCCGCCGGCATGAACAGCGGGAACATCACGCTCGCCATGAACAGCACGCGAGATCAGCGGCACGCCGCGGATCAGCTCCACATACAGCGACGCACAGCATCTTCACCGCCGGCAGCTTGGTGGAGCGCCGGCCAAGCGCCACCAGGATCGCCAGCGGAAAGGCGAAGGCGAGCGCCGAAGGTCGCCAGGATCAGCGTGATCGGCAGTCCGCCCCAGTAATCGTCGGTGACCGGCGGTCAGGCCGAAGACGCCGCCCCACATCAGGACGCCGACCACCGTCAGCGCGACGATCCAGATCAGCGCCAGTTCCTTGCGCCAGAACCGGCGCATCGCCGGAGACGACGTAGAGGCCGATGAACAGCAGCACGACGATCGCCGGCCGCCATTGCTCGTCGTACGGATAGCGGCCGAACAGGATCAGCCGGTATTTGTCGGCGATGCACCGCCCAGCAGGCGCCGATGCCCTTGGCGTTCTGGCAGACCGCGGTGTCGGCGATGCCGTTGGCGCTGTAGGGCACCGACCAGACCGCGTGGACCACGCCCCATTCGAACGAGGCCGAACACGACGCGGACGATGACATAGCCGAGCGCCAGCGTGACCGCGGTGGACCAGCCAGGATCCGAACAGGTTGGTCCGTGACCCAGGCCGACGAGCCCGACGGACCCTGGCGGCGGCCGCTCTCGGTCGGGCGATGGCGGTGCCGGCGGCTGCGACGCTGCGTGGCTCATGGCTCAGCGCTCCACCAGCGCGATGTGCGCGTTGTACCAGTTCATGAACAGGCTGATCGACAGGCTGATGGTCAGGTAGACGGCCATGATGATGGCGATGCCCTCGATCGCCTGGCCGGTCTGGTTCAGCGTCGTGTTGGCGATCGAAACGATGTCCTGATAGCCGATCGCGACCGCCAGCGAACTGTTCTTGGTCAGGTTCAGGTACTGGCTGGTCATCGGCGGAATGATCACGCGCAGCGCCTGCGGCAGGACGATCTGGCGCAGGATCGGTGCCGCGCTGCAGGCCCAGCGCGCCGGCGGCTTCCCACTGGCCCTGCGGCACCGCCTGAATGCCGGAGCGGACGATCTCGGCGATGTAGGACGCGGTGTAGGTCACCAGACCGAGCAGCAGGGCGAAGTATTCCGGGCTGAGCGTGGTGCCGCCCTGGAAGTTGAAGCCGCGCAGGACCGGGATGTCCAGCGTGAACGGCGCGCCCAGCAGCGGCCCAGACGACCACCGGCAGGCCGATCAGCAGCAGCCAGCGCGACGGGCCAGACGGCGGGGCGGACGCCGGTCGCCTCCTGCCGGCGGCGCGCGCGGCGGTTCCACAGCGATGGTGCCGATCGACGCCGACGACGAACGCGAGCGAGCGGCCCAGGTATGGGCGGGCTCCCAGTCCAGCGTCGGCAGTTTCATGCCGCGATTGGACAGGAAGAGCGACGCCGCCGATGTGACAGGCCTGTGCGCGGCGCCGGCAGGCCCTGCAGGATCGTGTACCAGAACAGCAATTGCAGCAGCAGCGGGATGTCGCGCAGCGTCTCGACGTAGAACGCCGGTCAGCTTCGCCAGCAGCCAGTTCTTCGACAGCCGGCCGATGCCGATCAGCGTGCCGAGGATGGTCGCCAGCACGACGCCGATGACCGCCACCTTCAGCGTGTTCAGCACGCCGATCGACCAGCGCTCGGCCATAGGTATCCACCGCCGGGTTGTAGGGGATCAGCGACTCGCCGATCGGGATGCCGGCGATCCGGTCCAGGAAGCCGAAGCCGGTCGCGATGTGGCGCGCATCGAGGTTCGGCGAGCGTGTTGCTGATCAGATACCAGGCGATCACCGCAACGATGCCGATGATCACGACCTGCCAGACGATGGCTCGGAAGAGCGGGTCGGACCAGGACAGCCGCATGCGCGCTTCGGCGCGGCGCGGGGCGGCGACGAGCCGCGGATCGGCGGCGGCTTGGGACATCAGGCGGTGAGCTCCCCTGGTTTGGCGCGTTCTTGCAAGCAATAACGGGGCCATTGGTGATGTGCCTCCCGCAATGCTGTTACAACGTGACTGTGCGTCGGATTGCGCCGGCGATCAATCTGGGATCGCGCAAACATGCCCGGCGATCAAGGGTGATCGCGCAGGAATATGCCCGGCGAGGATCGCGCAAACATGCAACCCGCCGGCGCGCACCTGGCCCGACGCGGATTGGCATCGCCAATCCGGCGCAGGAGCGGTAATGGGAACCGTGACGGTAAACCCAGGAGGAAAGACCGCATGGATGCGCCCCCATACGTGCCGCTGATGCCGCCGAAATCGCGGCGTGTGCACATCCTGAAGCAACTGGAGCGCAAGCTGCTCTGGCTGTCGTCGTGGATGATCCACAACGCCAACCATATCCGGCCCAATCGGGACGGGCTGAAGGTCGGCGGGCATCAGGCGTCCTGCGCCTCCTGCATCTCGATCCTGACGGCGCTGTATCTGGAGATCGCCCGGCCGCAGGACCGCATCGCGGTCAAGCCGCATGCCGGGCCGGTGTTCCACGCGATGAACTATCTGTTCGGCCGGCAGACGCGGGAGAAGCTGGAGGGGCTGCGGCAGTTCGGCGGCATCCAGCCCTATCCGCGCCGGGTGAAGGACGGCGCGGAGGTCGATTTCTCCACCGGCTCGGTCGGTCTGGGCGTGGCGATGACCACCTTCTCCGCGCTGATGGCCGATTATACGCGGCTGCACGGTCTCGGCCGCACCGACCTGCCGCCCGGCCGCCACATCGCCATCGGCGGCGACGCCGAACTCGACGAGGGCAACATCTACGAGGCGTTGCTGGAGGGCTGGAAACACGACGTCCGCGATGTCTGGTGGGTCGTCGACTACAACCGCCAGAGCCTCGACTGCGTCGTCCCCGACCGGCTGTTCGGCCGCATCGAGGGCCTGTTCCGCGACATGGGCTGGAACTGCGTCACCATCAAATACGGCCGCGCGCTGGAGGCGGCGTTCGCGCGCGAGGGCGGCGAGGAGCTGCGGCGCTGGATCGATGACTGCCCGAACAGCCTGTATTCCGCGCTGACGTTCCAGGGCGGCGCGGCCTGGCGGCAGGTGCTGCTGGCCGATCTCGGCCGGTCCAAGGCGCGCGCCATCATCGACGAGCTGAGCGACGACGAACTCGGCGCGCTGATGACCAATCTGGGCGGCCACGACATCGAAACGATGATCGAGACATTTCCGCGACGGCGGACGCCGAGGGCGATCAGCCGACCTGTTTCATCGCGTATACGATCAAGGGCATGGGACTGCCGTTCGCCGGCCACAAGGACAACCACGCCGGCCTGATGACCAAGGAACAGATGGAGCAGTTCCGCCCCGACATGGGCATCCGGCCCGGTCACGAATGGGATCTGTTCGAGGGGCTGGACGTTCCGGAGGCGGAATTGCGCGAATTCCTCGCCGCGACGCCGTTCGCGACGCCGCTGACGCCGCGAGGGACGGCGCTGTCGGCGCCCGGTCGTTGCGGTTCCGGCGACGTTGCCGATGCCGAAGACGGCGGGGCGGAAAATGTCCACGCAGGGCGGTTTCGGCGAGATCCTCGCCGAGATCGGGCGCGGGCAGGGGGAGCTGAAGGAACTCGCCGCGCACATCATGACGACCAGTCGCCGGACGTGACGGTGTCGACCAATCTCGGGCCGTGGGTGAACCGGCGCGGCATCTTCGATCGCCACACGCGCAACGACGTGTTCCGCGATTCGAAGCTGGCCTCGGCGCAGCGCTGGGGCATGTCGCCGCAGGGCCAGCACGTCGAACTGGGCATCGCCGAGCAGAACCTGTTTCTGCTGCTGGGCGCGGCGGGCCTGACGCCGGCGATGACCGGGCGCGCGGATGCTGCCGATCGGCACGGTCTACGATCCGTTCGTCAATCGCGGCCTCGATGCGCTGCTCTATGCCTGTTACCAGGATGCGCGCTTCCTGCTGGTTTCGACGCCGTCCGGACTGACCCTGGCGCCGGAGGGCGGGCAGCATCAGTCGGTCAACACGCCGCTGATCGGCATGGCCGCCGACCGGCTGGCGAGCTTCGAGCCGACGCATGTCGATGAACTCGGCATCCTGCTGCGCCACGCGTTCGAGTTCATGCAGCGGCCGGATGGGTCGGCGGTGTGGCTGCGGCTGTCGACGCGGACGCTGGCGCAGCCGGAGCGGGCGCTCGATCCCGGCGGCGGTGATCGCCGGCGCGCACTGGGTGGTGCCGCCGGCCGACGGGCGCGCGGATCGCGCTGGCCTATCAGGGGCCGGTCGCGCCGGAGGCCGAGGAGGCGTTCGAGACGTTGCGCGAGGAGGAACCGGGCGCGGGGCTGCTGGCGATCACGTCACCGGATCGGCTGCACGCGGGGTGGCTGGAGGCGCTGCGGGCGCGGCGGGCCGGGGATCGCGGGGCGCGTGTCGCATATCGAGCGGATTCTGGCGCCGCTGGCTCCGGGGGCGGCGCTGGTGACGGTGCTGGACGGGCATCCGGCGACGCATGCCTGGCTTGGGGCGGTGCGCGGGCAGCGCGTGGTGCCGCTGGGGCCGGACCAGTTCGGCCAGGGCGGCGATATTCCGGATTTGTATCGGGCCTATGGGCTGGATACCGACGCGATTTTGGATGCCTGTGCGCAGGCGATGTTGGGGTAGGGGCTGAGCCTGCTCCGGGGGCGACATCAGAAGGCCGTCGCGCCACTCGTCTTCTTCCGCAACGGCTCTGGAGGTGAAGTGAGCACACCCAAGCGTAGCGGTCGGTCACATACCGAGCTCGCTATGTGAGCCGGTGCGAACACGCTCAAGGCTGGCGTCATCCGGATTTCTCGCGCCGATAGTCACGTTTGAACCGTGTCGTGTATCTAACAGTCCTCATTCAGGCTCGTGAGAAGGTTGGAGGGCTCGCCAACGGTCACGACATCACCGCGGCGCGCGGTCTTCATCGCATCCACTGTTTCGGCGTTTGGCACGAGTGGTTCAAAGGGTAGCGCTTTCTCTGCGGCGACACGCTTCAAAAGCAACCGGAAGGCGTCGGACAGGGAAAGTCCCATCGCAGCCAGGACGGCGGCGGCCTCGCTTTTGGTGGGTTCGTCGATCCGGGCGCGGACAACGGAATTTTCGGTCATGGCTCCAATCCTTTGAGCTACATTGTAGCCCAAAATCTGCATTATCGTCTAGCTAACCGACATGACGGCGGCCACGTGCGGCGCCCCTATGGGTTGGCCTTTCGGCTGTGGGTATCGTGATCTGCGACCGGTCTACGTCCAACCTGGGCTGGCTCAAGCCGCCGTTAACACGTAACGTACGCCGAATTAGGGAATCGGGTAGAGGAAGTTCGCGTTGAAGGTGACCAGCCCGCTTGGTGGCGCGCCGTACGGAAATCTGCTTCGTGCCCTTCGTGACTTCGTGTTGAAAATATGCGTGAAACGAAACTAAGCGCTCTGGAGAGACGCGGGCACGACTATGTAGGCACTCGTGCGCACTCTCCTACCGGATTTACCACGAAGCCACGAAGTCACGAAGCGTCTGGAACGAACCATGACAATGACCCCCTCAGGCTGACATAATCCGCCAACGCACCAGACCGACCTTGCCGATCGGCCCCCAGCCGGATGTGCGGTCAGCGTACCACGCCAATAGCTAGTTGCAGCGCGACACCCGCGAGGGAGCAGCCAAGCAGGGTCCGCATGACGCTCGCCTTGAAGCGGAAGATCGCCACGGCGGCGGCGATGGCCAGGATTGCAGCGGCGCCGTCAAGGCTCGACGGCATCGGCACAGTCAGCGTCAATCCGAAACCCTGCCACGCCACGGTGTCCCGAAAGATCACGTGAATGCCGAACCATACGGCGAGGTTGAGGATGATGCCGACGACGGCGGCCGTTACCGCGGACAAAGCAGCGCCGAGGGGGCGTACGCCGCGTAGCGCCTCCACATACGGTGCGCCGAGAAAGACCCACAGGAAGCAGGGCGTGAAGGTCACCCAGGTGACAAGCAGCCCGGCCAGCGTCGCCGTCAGCAGGGGCGGAAAAGCCTCAGGCGTGCGATAACCGGCCAGAAAACCGACATACTGGACCACCATGATGAGTGGGCCCGGCGTGGTTTCGGCCATGCCAAGGCCCGCCAGCATCTCATCGGGCCGCAGCCAGTGATAGTTTTGGACCGCCTGCTGCGCGACATAGGCGAGAACGGCATACGCGCCGCCGAAGCTGACGACCGCGACCTTGCTGAAAAACACCGAAAGCCGCGTGAAGATATTGTCGGCGCCGAGAAGCCAGTCACAGCAGCCCGACCGGCCCCAGCCACAGCGGCAGCCACGTGGCCGCCACCTTGACCGCGCCGATGAGGGATGGCTGGGCGTGATCCGGGATGTGCTCGCCCAGCAGATCATCGTCCCGCTTGCCGTGCGCGGCCTTGCCGCCAACAGCGTATCCGAAACGATCAGCCGCGAAGCCAATGAACGCCGCGGTCAGGACAACGAGTGGAAACGGAACCGCAAAGAAGAACAAGGCCACGAACGCCATCGCTGCAATAACGATCGCAAGCCGCGACTTCAGCGCTCGGCGGCCCACCCTCAACACGGCCTCTATCACGACGGCGAGCACAGCGGCCTTGAGGCCGAAGAACAACCCGGCGACAAAGCCGACATTGCCCCAGATGACGTAAATCCAGCTCAATGCCATGAGCGCGACGACACCCGGCATGACGAACAGAACGCCGGCGGCCAGGCCGCCGCGCGTCTTGTGCATCAGCCAGCCGATATAGATCGCAAGCTGCTGCGCTTCGGGGCCGGGCAGAAGATGGCAGTAGTTCAGCGCGTGCAGAAAGCGGGCTTCGGAGATCCAGCGGCGTTCCTCGACCACGATGCGATGCATGATGGCGATCTGCCCGGCCGGGCCGCCGAAGCTCAGCAATGCGACGTTCAGCCAGACCTTCAACGCTTCGGCGAAGCTGACCCCATGTCCTGTCGTGCTTTGATCAAGGGGAGCCGTCCCAGCGGTCACGCTCATGCCCGGCCTCCCACCGGCGCCGGCCAGTTGTGGCTTTCGTCGACCGCATCCCGCGCCCAACGGTAGAACGCGTCATAGAGCGAGAGGCCTGCGTCCAACTGCATAAGATCGTCCTTGTATATACGCGACAGGCCCAGAGATGCGGCGAGCAGCCCGGCGGCTTGCGGCACCAGGTCAAGACGCGCGGTGTCGGCGCCACGCACGATAAGCGCCAGGCGATTGAGTGCCGGAGAGCCCAGGCCGAATTCCGTGAGCATCACGTCGAAGGTGCAGAGTTCGCCACGATGGCTCCAGAAAACGCCTTCGATGTCGAATGGCGTCGCCTGGAACCGGTCCGCGACATCCATGACCTCTGGTGGCGTGACGAACAGGAAGACGGCGGACGGATCGATAAAGCGGCGGATGAGCCATGGGCAGGCGATGCGGTCGATCTTCGGGCGTGCGCGCGTGACCCAGAGCGTGTGCCCCTGACTGCTTCGTTGCGGCATGTGATCGGGGTTTACCAGCAGACCCTTGCTGTCGACCCAGGCTTCGAATCCACCTTCCAGGGTTTCGGCGCGTGCGCCGGCGTGACGCAGCCAAGCGGCGACGCCCTGGCTCAGTTTCTGGCCGCGTTGACACACGACGACGGCGGATCGGCCACGATAGTCGTCCGCCCATGACGAGACGGTGCGATAATCGCGCCGGATGCTCGCGGGCAGCATGCGCGGATCGGTGGCATGATCCTCGTCTAGACGAACGTCGATGATCGCCGGTGCGTCGTGCGTTCCGATCAGCCGGGTGAACTGGGCGATTGTGATTGTGTCGGGGGTTGGCATGAGCGTCCCGTCCTCTTTCCGAGGGGTGGAGACGCGATACTTTAGCCGTAGCCTCACGGGGCGATCGCGGTCAGCCCCTTGCACCAAAGCTGAACGAACTTGCAGGCGCTGTCAACGCCGTTGTCTGTGTCTGGACTGGCCGTCCCTCCAGCCGGGTGGGCCTTGCCGAGCTGGCTTCGGTTGGCGACTTCGCCGCCGGCCATGCCAGGCGCCGTTCGATCGGGCCGATATAATTGGCATCGATCGGCAGAGGAACTGATCGAGGACGGGTTCCATATCTGCTACGCCGCGGCCGATCGGGGACTGTGTTCCTACACGGTGTTCTATGCGCGGGAGGGCGTGATTGCTCGCAAGCGTGAGGAGCTCGGCGGGATGGTGCGGGCGATGTACCGCACGCTGCAATGGATCGGGACGTCCACGCCGGCGGAGATTGCGGCGGCCATGGCCGGGTATTTCGCCGATGTGCCGCGTGCTCGGCTGGAGGCGGCTTGTGCGCGGTATCAGGCGCTCGGGATTGGGGGCGGGATCCGGTGTTGCCTCGGGAGGGGTATGAGCGGTTGTTGGCGGGGATGGTGTCTGGGGGGTTTGTTTCGCCGGGGACGCCGTTTGAGCAGGCGGTGGATAACCGTCTCGCGGAGGCGGCGTTGCTGCTGGGCGGCCGGCGCTGAGACCGGGTGCTGTGGGTTGAATGTTGCCGTCGTGTTGGTGAGGTTCGTGCAGGCGATGCTAGCGGATGGGAGGTTGCTGAGTTAGCCATTAACGCTATAAGCCTCCGCGATCTCGCACGCAGTGTCCCGCTTATGATCGAAGTCGAGAGCGGCACACTCAAAGAAATTTTGGATTCCGTTCATGACATCAAGCACGTTGACAAGATCAATAGTGCCAAAATCTAGTGGTATTAGATCACCCGACCTCTTGTCTCGTGCATAGCGGAACGCAAATGAGCCGGGATCAATCTGTGCAAACTCTTCGATGCAACCTGAAACGGCAATTGCCGCGTCGTCGGAGGGATCATTGTGATACGCAACGGCGACTTGCAGAAAAAACTCCAAAGCTTGGGGAGATTGTGATCTTTCTTTGACAGGGTAATTCCTACCCATTGGCCGTGACTCTCTACTATTTCCTTGAGTGCCACCTCGATGTAGTGCCTGTAGCAATACAATATCGGGTAGATCAGATTATCATGGTCGCGCGGCTCACCGAGAAAATTTCCCACCAGCACATCACCTGCGAGCTTATAGCCCTTGCCGAGACGATAGGCACGCTCATCGACAAAATGAGCTGGCGTCGCGTCCCAACCGGGCGAAAAGATACGATCTCCCTTGGTGGGCCAGCGTTCGTTGGTGCGGTCAAACGGGCTATAATCGCGTTTCTCTATCATGTGACTTCATCCTTTGCGCCACATCCCCAACGAGGAGCAGCCTCGCGTCCTCGTGCATGTGGAACAGCAGCCGGTAGGTGGTCGGCAGGTCGAGCATGCTGGCCTCATCCACGATGATCAGCGTGTGCGCGCCCGTCTCGGCCCTACCCTCTGCTGCCGCCCGCAACCACGAGGCAATCGTTTGTGCAGGCTGCCCGGTGGCGTCCGCCATCCGCTGCGCCGCCCTTCCAGCCAGTGCGAGTTGGTAGATGTGGTAGCCGAAGTGCCGCGCCGTCTCGTTGATCGCGCGTAGGCATGTGGTCTTCCCGACACCGGCACCGTCGCCGGTCAGTATCAAGAACCGCTTTGATAGGGACAGCCGAACCGCCTCACGCTGCTCGCCGGTCAGCGGATGGATACTCGCACTCGACAGGCGGTCAACGAATGCTTCCCACCTCCCCGGCCGTCGCCGTGCCGAGAAACAAGTCCCGCCGCTGCCCGGCCGACCCGACCATCGAAAGTATCCGACGCTCGATGAACCGCTCCATGTAAGCGGCACCCGCTGGCTGAAACCCGACCGGGGACGGGATGGCAGCGCCGTCGGAGACCGCCTCGCGGATCGCGACGCGGGCATTGAGAACGTCGCAACGCAGCAAGGCGGCGACGCTGTTGATGAGCCGTCCCTCGTCGGTAGCTGTACGCTCTGCGGCTGGTCAAGGCGGTCATAGAGCGCTGCCTCGACGGCTCCGACCAGGCGGCGGCTGTCATCAGCGGCTAGCCCGAGCTTGCGAGCTAGGTGATCGACGCGCGCCCGAGGGGCAAACCGTGAGCAGGCGATACGGGTTGTCGCGAAGTTTGGAAACAGCCTCTTCGCCCCAGAAGCCGACGGCCTTCCGCGCCACCTGGGGATCGATGCTATGCTCATCGAAGAAGACCAAGCAATCGGCGACAGCTTGCTGATGCCCCCAGGCATCGCACACGATCTCGGCCTGGGTGGTAGGCAGGACTTCAGCGAGTTGCGGTGACATCCCCCGAGCCGAGGACGCTGTAGAGTTCGCTGCCGAACCTGTCCCACAGCTTCTGGGCTGTGGCCTTGCCGACCCCCGCGAACTCCGGGGCGCTCGGCGAGGAAACGCACGATGCCCACGCCGCTCGGCTTTATCGTGGCCAGCGCGTTCAAGGGATCACTCGGCGCCCAGTTGTTCCGACGTGATCCGCAATGGCCTCGTAGCGCTTGAGCTTCCGTCGGAGCTCGAGAGCTTCGCTCCTAGATGCCGCAAGCTGCTGCTCCAGTTGGAGAATGCGAGCCTTCTCCTCGCTGTTGCGAGCGGCAGGTTCGGCAACGGCCTCCACTTCGATGCCAATCTCGGCGACAGCGGCATCGAGCGTCGCAGCGAACCGTGGGTTTTGCTGGAAGGTCTCCCGCGCGAAACCGCAGGCCCGGGACGACAGCCGTCGTTGTTCACGACACGCCACCGCGCGCCGGGAATTTCAGCCCGGCGTCGCGTAGGCGGCCGATGTATTCGACGAGGCTGGCATGATTGCCGTCCGAGACCTGCCGGAACGAGGGCTGTCCACTCACAGAATGGGATTTCATCGTCGGGTCACCACCCTTGGGTGCTTCCCACGATGGTCCTGGGTCTCTATGTGGTGGCTCCCGCTTAGGTGGCCCTTCAATTCGTTGACGCGGCGTGGGAGCTGGCAACTGGCGCATTTCGTCAGCAATGCTTTTGGCTTTGCCGAGCAGGTTGCCTATGGCTTCGGATAAATCTTTGACGGGTTTCAACTCTCGCGCGGCTTGTCCGCCCGCGCTGGCAACCTCCAAGACGAACGCAGTCCATGCCTCTGTTTTAGTCCGGTCTCTATCTATTTCATCAGCCAATGCATTTAGCCTGCCAAAGATCGCTTCTTTCTTCTTTGTCGGAAGCTCCAAAGGCGTCACTACCCCTCGAATCTTCGCTAGATAGGAGTGCAACTGCTGTCGAATTTCTGGTGTCAACTGTAGGATTGTCGAAATTGGGCGTAGCCGATTAGCATGGCGCACCTCGATTTGTGTCGTCCAGTAGGTCACCTCGTCGAGAAATGCTTCGAATTCACTCTC
Source organism: uncultured Alphaproteobacteria bacterium (assembly GCA_963771475.1). Taxonomy (GTDB): domain Bacteria; phylum Pseudomonadota; class Alphaproteobacteria; order Acetobacterales; family Acetobacteraceae; genus Rhodopila. The sequence goes on from CAVYTN010000009.1 coordinate 33,876, forward strand.
GAAGTCAGTACCGCTCCGCCGAAGGTTCGGCCTTTTCAGCATGGTAAAGCCGTGTGCATCGTGAAATGCCATCAGTTTTGTCGCGTAATAGGCCTGCGTATCTCTGGTTTCAGATAGAACGTATTGATCGGGTGTCTCGCGATTGATGATTTCGGTCGCTTCGTCCAGGTTCCGCCTAGCTTGCCGTTCGAACGCAACCAATTGAAGCTCTGGGTCTTAGGAAGATCGAGGTATTCGTCCAGATTATTAGACATGGATGATTCGCCCTTGGGTCTCGTTCGAGACGTTAGTATAGCCGTAAACCTTAGCAACATTCTGCCTCAGATATTTTCATCCGAAAAGCGCAATAAGCTCAGGGTTGATGTGGCTCCTCGTTATCAGTGCAGAGTTCTTGACTTCTGCCGTCGGTCGAGCACGCCTCGGGCCCAAGGGGTGGATTATCATAAACGGCCATGCGATGCTGAACCAGGAGGCGAAAGAGCATGAGCATCGGAACCAATCCAGGCACACCCAAACCCAAGCTGCCGGTGGGTATCGAACCGCGTATATTGTCCTTCGATGTTTATGGCACTCTAATCAACACCCCTCCCTCGAACCTTCATGTTTTTCAAAGTATTCTACTTGAGTCGTCGGAGACGAATTTGGACCCAATGGAATTCTATTCATTTTGGGAGCAGAGGAATATTGCTCATTATGTAGAGGAATATAAGATCGGCTACAAGGATATCTGCCAAATTTCTCTATCAGAAGCATTTCGCCATTTCAGCATTTCATCCGGTCGAGAAGCGTTAATAGTTCGGTATTTTGAGTGCTTTTCTTCAATGCAACTCTACCCTGATGTTCAGCCCACCTTGGATATCTTAGCTTCAAAATATCGGTTGGCACTTGTCTCGAACATTGATGATGACCTTCTCAATATGACTTCGCTTGGGCGTCGGTTCGATCTCGTTTGCACGGCGGAGAGAGCGCGCGGCTACAAACCAGATGGAACGCTCTTTCGTTACCTCATTCAAGAAGTCAGGATTATCGGTTTCCCAGATCCTGCATTCAGGGCAATCGCAGTTTACCGACATGGTAGGCGGCAAGCCTTTGGGCCTCACCATTGCTTGGATCAACAGGCGTAATATCAACCTGAGCCCCAAAGTTCCATTTCCCGATTTCATCTTCCCTGGACTTGAACCTTTACCTAATCTGCTCGCTTAACAACTCAAAAAGGAAACGCCATGACCCAACCCACCACCCTAGGCACCGGCGACTTCCGCTACCAACTGATCCCCGACTGGGCCCGCCTCCCAAACTCCTGGGACTTCCACGAAGTCGCCGCCGTCGCCGTCGACTCCCGCGACCAGGTCTACGTCTTCTCCCGCTCCGCCCACCCCGTCACCGTCTTCGACCGCGACGGCACCTTCCTCCGCTCCTGGGGCGAGGGCGTCTTCAAGCGCCCCCACGGCCGTCAGCATCGCCCCCGACGACACCATCTTCTGCACCGATGACGGCGACCACTGCGTCCGCCGCTGCACGCCGGAGGGCAAGGTCCTCCTCACCATCGGCACCCCAGGCGAGCCCAAGCCCTACATGGGCGGCCAGCCCTTCTGCCAGTGCACCCACACCGCGCTCTCCCCGAGCGGAGACATCTACGTCTCCGACGGCTACGGCAACGCCCGCGTGCACAAATACACCCCCGACGGCCGCCACATCCAATCCTGGGGCACCTCCGGCGTCGGCCCCGGCGAGTTCAACCTGCCGCACAACATCGTCTGCGACGAGGACGGCTGGGTCTACGTCGCCGACCGCGAGAACCACCGCGTGCAGATCTTCGACGGTAACGGCAAATACGAAACCGAGTGGCGCAACCTCCACCGCCCCAGCGCCCTGTTCCTGCCGAAAGGAAGCTGCCCCTACTGCTATGTCGGCGAGTGCGGCCCGACCTACGGCTTCAGCCGCAAGGCCTCCAACCTCGGCCCCCGCGTCTCCGTCGTCAGCAAACAGGACGGCAAGATCCTCGCCCGCCTCGGCGACCGCACGCCGGACAACTTCCCCGGCCCCTTCACCTCGCCGCACGGCATCGCCGCCGACTCCCACGGCGACATCTATGTGGGGGAGGTCGCAAAGACCGGCTGGGGCAACCTGTTCCCCGGCGTCACGCCGGAAAAACCCAGGGCCGTGCTGCAGAAACTGGTGAAGCTGGCATGACCGGCTGGACCGAGACCTATCGCGGCGCCGTGCCCCCCTGGCAATGCGACGTCACCGAACACTTCACCATCGCCTATTACTTCGACCGGCTGGAGGAAGCCCAAGCCAACCTCGCCGACGCAATCGGCATCGGCGCCCTGCCACCAAGCGGCCGGATCGAGGCTCGTTTCGCCCGCGAACTCCGCGAAGGCGCCAGCTTCCATGTCGAAAGCGCCCCGCTCGGTCACGACAACGGCCTGCGCCTGGGCCATCGTTTCATCGATTCCGCCGATGGCGAGCCCGTCACCTGGTTCGACGAGCACTGGGACACCGCCCCCCTCACGCCGCAACAGCGCAGCACGATCCAGGCGCGGCTCGCCGACTGGAACGGTCCGGCAGACGGAACAACGGCCCGAACCGGCCACGACCACCGGCTTCAGACCCACCGCGCGCGGCCGGGTCAAGCGCGCCGACATCAACGCCGCCGGTCATTTCGCGCTCGGGGCGATCGTGCATCGTTTCTCCAACGCCTCCAACCAGCTTGGCGCCGCCATCGGCATGGATGCCGCGTTCCTGCAGCAACAACGGCGCGGCTTTTCCACCTTCGAGCTGATCCTGCACCTGTCCGCGGCCTTGCCGCTCGACGCACCCTATCGTGGTGGAAACCGGTATCGCGCATCTCGGCAATTCGTCGCTGCGCATGATCCATCGCATGACCGACCCACGCACCGGCGCCGAGGTCGCGCGGCTCAGCCAGTACGGCGTCAACCTCGACCTCGACGCGCGCCGCCCGGCCCGCTGGCCCGACGCGATCCGCAGCCGAGCGGAGGCGCTCGTCGTGCCGGTTGGCCTGAGGCTTGCCCGAAGCGTCCGCGGGCCCTGACCTATGCATGGCCAAGCGGGAGGGGAACGTCGCCATGCATATCGGTTACCTCGGTGTCGGCAACATGGGCCAGCCCATGGCGGGCAAGCTGCTGGATGGCGGGCACCAACTCACCATCCTCGACATCAACGAGGCCAACATGGCGCCGCTGCTCGCCCGTCAGGCGCGCCGCACCGACAGCCCGCGCGCTCTGGCCGACGCGGCGGAGGTCGTCGTCGTCTCCCTGCCCACGCTGGGTGCGTTCCGCCACGTGGTGTTCGGTGAGGACGGGCTGCTCCAGGGCCGAGCGATGAAGACGTTGATCAACACCTGCACGGTGGGCGTGCCGTTCGTGCACGGAACTGGCCGAGGCGCTCGCCGCCAAAGGCTGCACGCTGGTGGATTGCCCGATCTCCGGCGGCCCGTCCGGGGCGGCGGCGGGGACGCTGTCGGTGATGGTCTCCGGCGATCCGGCGGCGGTGGAGCGGGTGCGGCCGCTGATCTCGCTCTGGGGCCCGACCGTCACGGTGGCGGGCGACAAGCCCGGCGCGGCGCAGTTGCTGAAGCTGACGAACAATATCCTGTTCGCCGTCTCCCTGGTCGCGACGTCCGAGGCGTTCGTGATGGGCGCCAAGGGCGGGCTGGACCCGCAGGTGATGTTGAACTCGATCGCCGCCGGCACCGGCGCCAATGGCGCGACCCGCAGCGTCTTCCCGCGCGCCGTGCTGCCGCGGACGTTCAATTTCGGCGCCACGCTGGACATCCTGATGAAGGACGTCGACCTCGCCATCCAGCAAGGCGAGGCGCTCGGTGTCCCGATGTGGGTCTGCCAGGCCGCGCGTCTGGTCTACAAGCACGCCGTGATGGCGGGCCGGGGCGGGGACGACCTGTCCACGTTGGTGCAGGTCGTCGAGCAGTCCGCCGGGTTCACGATGCCGAAGGCCGGGTAAGCCGCGTTGCAGGCACCGCTGGACTTGACGCCGCGTTGAACCGACTGCGCACGCGCGCTCTTGCAGTAGCGCCCCGGCGCTGACCATGATCCGCCTAGGAACGTCCCAATGGAAAGGCCACCACTCATGAGCTCGCTGCGCGGCAACAACGGCCCCCGCTACCGCCATGATCCCGGCAACACGGCGCCGTTCGAGACCATCCAGGTCGACAAGCTGACACCGATCATCGGCGCCGAGATCTCGGGCGTCGATCTGTCCGCCCCGTCCCCAACCACCAGATGGATGAGATCCATCGCGCGCTGGCGGACAACTCGGTTATTTTCTTCCGTAACCAGAACATGACGCCGGAGCAGCACCTCGCGTTCGGCCGCAATTTCGGCCAGTTGCACATTCACCCCGCCGCCCCCAGCGCGCCCGGCCATCCGGAACTGATGATCATCAAGGCGGACAAGAACTCGACACGCGCCAACGGTGAAGGCTGGCACAGCGACGTTTCCTGCGACGAGGAACCGCCGATGGGCAGCATCCTCTATATCAAGCAATGCCCGCCGCGTGGTGGCGATACGCTGTTCTCCAGCATGTATGCCGCGTATGAGGCGCTGTCGGACCGGATGAAGGCCTATCTGGAGGGCCTGATCGCGCTGCACGACGGCGAGGAATCCTATCGCGGCACCTACAAGAACCTCGGCGTCGAAGACAAACCGGTCTATCCGCAAGGCGGAACATCCGGTGATCCGCACGCATCCGGTGACCGGCAAGAAGGCGCTCTATGTGAACCGCGGCTTCACCAAGCGGATCCTCGGCATGCCGCGGGACGAAAGCGCGGCGATCCTGAACTATCTGTGGGATCTCGCCGAAGACCCGCTGTTCCAGTGCCGCTTCCGCTGGACGGAGAACGCCGTGGCGTTCTGGGACAATCGCTGCGTCCAGCATCGGGCGATGTGGGATTACTGGCCGCACACGCGCTCCGGCTTCCGGGTCACCGTCGCCGGCGACAAACCCTATTGAGGCGTAAGCGCGCCGCATCCGGACCGTCCGCCTGCCACCCAGGGCGCCATCCCCGCCATGTCGGGGGAGGCGGCGCGCACCGCCTATCTCGACTGGCTGCAGCAGGAGCGCCGGGCGGCCGACCACACGGTGGTTGCCTACGGGCATGCGCTGGCCGGGTTTCTGGGCTTCCTGACGCGGCATCTGGGCGAGGAGCCCGACCTTGCGGCGCTGGAGGCGCTGCGGGCGGCGGATGTGCGGGCCTGGCTCGCCAGGCTGACGCAGGATGGGCTGGCGGCGACATCCCGAGCGCAGCATCTCTCGGCGTTGCGGGGGTTCGCGCGCTTCCTGGGGCGCCGCTTCGGGGTGGAGATCACGGCGACGCGCCTCGTCGCCGCCGCCAAGGTGCGCGCGCCGCTGCCACGGGCACTGAGCGTCGATCAGGCGCGCGACGTTGCGACCCATATCGACGATGTCGCCGACGATCCGGCGTTGCAGGCACGCGATCTGGCGTTCTTCTCGCTGCTGTACGGCAGCGGGCTGCGGATCAGCGAGGGGCTGGGGCTGGATGTGCGCGCAGGCGGTGGCGCTGCGCAGCAATCCGACCCTGACGCGTGGTCGGGAAGGGGGCGAAGACGCGGCTCGTCCCGGTCCTGCCGGCGGTGCGTTCGGCGATCGAGGCCTGGCTGGCGCTGCATCCCGATCCCCAACCCGACAGCCCTCTGTTCCTCGGCGCTCGGGGCAAGCGGCTGGACCCGGCGGTGGCGCAGAAGGTGCTGCGGACCTATCGGCGGCTCGCCGGGCTGCCGGAGCATGCCACGCCGCATGCGCTGCGGCACTCTTTCGCGACGCATCTGCTGGCGGCGGGGACCGACCTGCGCTCGATCCAGGATCTGCTGGGCCATGCGAGCCTGTCGACGACGCAGCGCTATACGGCGGTGGATCAGGCCGGGCTGCTGGCGGTCTGGCGACGCACGCATCCCAAGGGGTGAGCCCCCAGGGGTGAGCGCCAGGGGTGAGCGCCAGACGAGCGACACCAAAAAAACGGCGCCCAAATGGCGCCGTCGAAGTTTGGGGGGGAAACGTCATGCGGATGAGGCCTTGGCGTCATCCACAGGGTTCAGATTGTGTGTCTCGTTTTCCGAGTCAAGCGTGGGGCAGCGAAGAAAATGTTACATTGCATACAGGCTCTCTCTTCGTTGAGCGACCGATAGGCGCCTGCACAAGGCGGGGTTGGCAAAGCGCCACATTTGCGGCCTATATCCCGGCTTCACACGCCGAATCACTGCCTTGAGGGAGGCCCGCTGCATGGACGCCATCGAAAAAGCCGGCATTCGCGTCGACAAGACGCTCCACGACTTCCTGGAAACGGAGGCCTTGCCGGGCACCGGTGTCGACGCGGCGGCCTTCTGGTGCGGGTTTCGGCTCACTCATTCGTGATCTGGCGCCACGCTGCAAGGCCTTGCTGGCGACGCGCGACAGCCTGCAGCAGCAGATCGATGCCTGGCACGTCGCCAACCGCGGCAAGCCGATCGACAGCGATCCGTATCTGAGCTTCCTGCGCAGATCGGCTACCTGGTGGCGGAGCCGGCCTCGGTCGCGGTCAGCACCGACAACGTCGACCCCGAGATCGCCACCATCGCCGGCCCGCAGCTCGTCGTGCCGGTCACCAACGCCCGCTATGCGCTGAACGCGGCCAATGCGCGCTGGGGCAGCCTGTACGACGCGCTCTACGGCACCGACGCGATCCCCGAGGACGGACGGCGCGACGCGCGGCCGCGGCTACAACAAGATCCGCGGCGCCCGCGTCGTCGCCAAGGCCGCGAGATCCTGGACGCAGCCGCGCCGCTCGCCGCCGGCAGCCATGCGCGACGCGCGTCGGCTATGCCGTGTCGAGACGGCGCGCTTGTCGGTCACGCTGACGGCCGGCGCGCACGACCGGCCTGAAGGACCCGGCGCAGTTCGTCGGCTATCGCGGCGATGCCGGCGGCGCCGTCCGCCGTGCTGCTGAAGCACAACGGCCTGCATCTCGAGATCGTGATCGATCGCAGCCACCCGATCGGCAAGGACGATCCCGCCGGCGTCGCCGACGTGGTGATCGAAGCGGCGATCACCACGATCCAGGACTGCGAGGACTTCGATCGCCGCCGTCGATGCCGAGGACAAGGTGCTCGCCTATCGCAACTGGCTCGGCCTGATGAAGGGCACGCTGACGGACACGTTCGAGAAGGGCGGCCGGACGATGACCCGCAGGCTGAACCCGGACCGCGCACTACACCGACGCCGGACGGCGGCACGCTGTGGCTGTCCGGGCCGCAGCCTGATGCTGATGCGCAATGTCGGCCATCACATGTACACCGACGCCGTGCTGGACGCGGACGGGCGAGGAGATCCCGGAGGGCTTCCTCGATGCCGCGGTCACCTCGCTGATCGCGCTGCACGATCTGCGCGGCGACCGGGCCGATCAGGAACAGCCGCGCCGGCTCGGTCTACATCGTGAAGCCGAAGATGCACGGGCCGGAGGAGGTGGCGCTGACCGACCGATCTGTTCGCCCGCGTCGAGGACATGCTGGGCCTGCCGCGCGAACACGCTGAAGATGGGCATCATGGATGAGGAGCGGCGAACCTCGGCCAACCTGAAGGCCTGCATCGCCGCGGCGACGCGATCGGGTGGTGTTCATCAACACCGGGTTCCTCGATCGCACCGGCGACGAGATCCACACCTCGATCGAGGCCGGCCCGATGATCCGCAAGAACGAGATGCGCGGCACCGCCTGGATCAAGGCGTACGAGGACCAGAACGTCGATATCGGCCTGGAATGCGGCCTGCGCGGCAAGGCGCAGATCGGCAAGGGCATGTGGGCGGCGCCGGACCGGATGGCGGACATGCTGGCGCAGAAGATCGGCCATCCGATGGCGGGGGCGAACACCGCCTGGGTGCCCTCGCCCACCGCCGCGACGCTGCATGCGCTGCACTATCACCAGGTCGACGTGGCGCGCGCGGCAGACGGAGCTGGCGTCGCGCACGCGGGCGCCGCTGACGGATCTGCTGACCATCCCGGTGGCCGACCGGCCGAACTGGTCGCCGGACGATCATGCGGCAGGAACTGGACAACAACTGCCAGGGCATCCTGGGCTACGTGGTGCGCTGGATCGACCAGGGCGTCGGCTGCTCGAAGGTGCCGGACATTCACGATGTCGGGCTGATGGAGGATCGCGCGACGCTGCGCATTTCAGTCGCAGCACATCGCCAACTGGCTGCATCATGGCGTGGCGACGAGGCAGCAGGTGATGGAGACGCTGCAGCGCATGGCCGCTGGTGGTGGACCGGCAGAACGCCGGCGATCCGGCGCTATCAAGCCGATGGCGCCCGGCTTCGACGGGCCGGCGTTCAAGGCGGCGTGCGATCTGGTGTTCGAGGGGCGGACGCAGCCGAACGGCTATACCGAGTTCATCCTGCACCGCCGCCGGCGGGAGGCGAAGGCGGCGGGGTAACGGCCATGTCTTCGCTGGCGGAGTGACTGGGGCCCGCGACCACCGATGAACCCATCACACAGCACGTTCATGTAAGCCAAGATGTCGAATTGCGGCTGGTCTGTTCCTTGCCATCTGTCACTCATTGAGTTATAGTTGATCAGCGCGAGGGATTGAGATTGCGCGTCTACGAGCTCAAGGCGTTCGGACGCTTCCAGCGGGGAGAGCGCCTCGCGGATACCGCGCTCCTGGACGCCATTCGACGATTGGAGACAGGGTTGGTGGATGCCGACCTTGGTGGCGGTCTGGTGAAGCAGCGTGTTGCCCGGCGAGGCGAAGGTAAGCGTGGTGGCTATCGCACCATTCTTGCTTTTCGCCAGGGACAGCGTGCTGTCTTTCTCTTTGGATTTGCCAAGAGCGACCGAGATAACGCTCGATGACGACGAACTGACTTACTAGCGGCGAATTGCGCCGCGTTTGGCTCGGCCTCGACGATGCGATGATAGCGGCGGCGGAAGCAGCGGGGGAAGTGACGGAGGTAGATTATGGTGGTGAAGGTTCGGAAGGCGCCTGAAGCGATCGGCAAGATTCGGATGCGCCGTGAAATCGTCGAAGCGATGGAGGGCCTGAACAAGCTCGGCGCGATCGGCGACGACGAATTTCGCAAGACAACGATGCGAATGCTGGGCCTGACTCGTGCCAAGGTCGCCCCGCTTTCCCCCAGCGACATCGCCGAGGTGCGGAAAAGGCCGGCATCAGTCAGGCGGTCCTAGCCGGCATCGAATGTGGCGGTCAATACGGTTAGCCAGTGGCGAGCGTGGAGAACGGCGTCCTACCGGAGCGGCCGTGAAATTGTTGCATGTGGTCAAACGGAGCGGGATCGACCCTCTGAGTTGAGGCGCTGGCTTTTACAAACCTTCAGTGCCGGTCCAGGCGGTTCGCTGGATTTTATGACGTCCCCCAAACACCTCCGCATTATGTGCCCCAAGCTTCGGCGCCCCACCGTCCGGCACCGGCCGTACGCCGGTCGAAGTTCAGCGGCAGGCCGACCACGCGCAGATCGCTGCCCGGCAGTGTGCGCATCTGTCCATCGCCTGCAACTGCTCGGATGCCGCCAGTTCGGCGATGTTGTTGACCGGCGCACAGGGCACGCCCGCCTCGCCGATGATCCCCAGCCAGTCGCGCCGCGTCCGCGTCAGCAGCACCGGCTGCATCGCGTCGACCAGCGCCTCCCGGTTCGCCGCCCGCTTGCGGCCATCGGACAACAGCGGATCGTCGCACCATTCCGGATGCCCCATCGCCCGCGCCAGCTTCACGAACAGCCGGTCGTTGCCGGCGGCGATGCAGATCGGCCGGTCGGCGGTCTCGAAGATCTGATACGGCGCCAGCGTCGCGCTGGCCGCGCCGTGCCGCTGCGGCAGCTTGCCGGTCACGTCGATAGGTGTTCAGCGGACCTTGCACCCAGGCCACCGCGCTCTCGAACAGCGACGTATCGACGACGCAGCCTTTGCCGGTCGCCTCGCGCTGCTTCAACGCGGCGAGCGCGCCGATCACGCACCACATGCCGGTCGGCGTGTCGTTGATCGCCGGCGCGCAGAAGGTCGGCGGATCGTCGGGCCGGCCGGTCAGCGACACCACCGCGCCATAGCATTGCAGCAACGGATCGAATCCCGGCGCCAGCTTCAGCGGCCCCTGATGGCCGAAAGCCCAGATCGAGCAGTAGATCAGCCGCGGATTGACCGCCATCATCGCCTCGGAGCCGATGCCGAAGCTCATCGACGATGCCCGGGCCGCAGGTTCTGGATCAGGATGTCCGCGTCCCGCACCAGCGTCTTCAGCCGCTGCGACATCGGCCGCGCTCTTGATGTCCAGCGTGATCGACTTCTTGCCGCGATTGTTGCTGTGGAAACTGACCGAATCGCCGTCGACGAACGGAGGCCCCCACAGCCGCGCGTCGTCGCCGCCGTCGGGTTTTTCGACCTTGATCACGTCGGCGCCGAGGTCGGCCAGGATCACGCCGGCCAGCGGACCGGCCAGCGCCTGACCGAGTTCGACGACCTTGATCGCCGGCCAGCGGACCGGTCATGCTCAGGCGTCACAGCTCCAGGCGCGCGCGGAACGGCCTCGTCGCGCAGGCTGAATTCCTGCCCGTTCAGATCGTCGGCCGCCGGCGTGCAGCAGATAGACGATCGCCGGCGGCCGGATGCGCGACCGGGGTCAGGTTCTCGCGCGGGATTTTGCTGACACGGGTTGATGCCGGACGCGCGGATCTGCACCTGCATGTCGGTGTCGGTCGTGCCGGGCTGGAAGCCGAAGACGCGAATGTTCTTGCCGTCGGTTTCCAATGCAATCGCCCGGGTCAGCATGTGCAGGCCGGCCTTGGCGGAGCAATAGGCGCTCCAGCCCTCCAGCGGCCGGATCGCGGCGCCGGAGGACACGTTGACGATCGTTCCGCCACCGGCCGCGATCATCCCCGGCAGCACCGCGCGGATCGGGTTGTAGGCGCCGATCAGGTTGATCTCGATGTTGCGCGCCCAGGCGGCGGGATCGCTGTCGGCGATGGTGGCGATCGGCTCGATGACGCCGGCGTTGTTGATCAGCGCATCGAGCCGGCCGATGGCGCTTTCGGTCGCCGCCACCAGCGCCTCGACGGCGGCGTAGTCGGATACGTCGCAGGTCATGCGCCTCGGCGCCGGAACCGACGGCGTCGGCGACCTTCTGCGACGGCGGCCTTGTCGCGGGCGGTCAGCATCACCGTCGCGCCGTCTCTCGCCAGCGCGGCGGCCGCGGCGGCGCCGATGCCGCGGCTGGCGCCGGTGACGATGATGACCTTGCCGTCGAGGCTGCCCATGCGGTTTCCTCCTCCGTTCGTCCCGCAGGTTTACGAGACCGTCCGCCGCGCGGCAAATTGCCGCGACCGGACGGGAGGAAAACGAATGCGCGTATCGATGGGACTGCCGGTCCACGACTGGCCCGCCTGCGCCAAGGCCGCGCGCCAGGCCGAGGAGGACGGCGTCGACGCGTGCACAGCAACGAATTGCAGCACGATCCGTTCACGCCGCTGGCCTTCGCCGCGCTGGCGACCGAGCGGGTGCAACTGGTTCCCTCGGTCGCCATCGCGTTTCCGCGCAGTCCGATGATCGTCGCCAACCACGCCTGGGACCTGCAACGCCACTCGAAGGGCCGTTTCGTCGTCGGACTGGGCACCCAGGTCAAGGCGCACAATGAGCGCCGGTTCAGCGTCCCCTGGATCGCGCCGGCCGCCCGGCTGGGCGAATACGTCGAATCGCTGCGCGCCATCTTCCGCTGCTGGGAGTACGGGGAGAAGCTGAACTACCAAGGCAAATACTACAATTTCTCGCTGATGACGCCGGAGTTCTCGCCGCCGCCGCAGGACCTGCCGTTGCCGCCGATCGCGATGGCCGCCGTCGGGCCGCTGATGCTGAAGACCGCCGCCCGCGTCGCCGACAGCGTGCGGCTGCACAGTTTCGCGACCCGCGAATATGTGGATGAGGTGGTGCGCCCGCTGCTGGCCGAGGAACTCGCCGCGACCGGCAAGTCGTTCGAGCATTTCGAGATCACCGGCGGCGGCTTCATCGCCACCGGTCCGGATGCGAAGGCGGTGAAGGAGGCGGCGGAGAAGGTCCGTTACCGCGTGGCGTTCTACGGCTCGACCCCGGCCTATCGCGGCGTTTTCGACCTGCATGGCGTGGCGATCTGGGGGTCAAACTGAACGAGATGTCGACGGCAGGCCAATGGAGCGACATGGCGCGGCAGGTGCCCGACGACGTGCTGGACCTGTTCGTCGCGCGCGCAACCTATGACGATCTGCCGGAGGCGATCGAGAAGCGCTACGGCGGCATTGTCGATACGGTCTCGATCGATTTCGCACCGGGCACCAGCGCGGCGACGCGGCGGGACGTCGTCGCGGCGATCCAGAAGATTCCAAGTCTGTTCAAGGGATTTCGGACGTAAAACTCCGGCACACCTGCGAACCCGGCGTCATGGCGGCGCCCAATTTCGTCGTGGTCGGCGCAGGCCGACCTTCCACGGCTTGTCCGCCGCCAGGCGCAACGAAGAAGCCACCCAACAAACTAAGGACTCCCTTTCTCCCGCTACTCCGCTACCATCCCCTTCCAGAGGGCGCCCCGCGTGCCCACTTCGCTCGGGCCCGCGTCCACCGGAGCGCCTTCAGACACAGAAGGAGGTGCGGCCATGTCCGAAGCACGAAACGTGCGGGAGTCCCCGCTCCGTGGCCCTTGTCGGGCCCTACGGCAGCGGGAAGTCAACCTTGTTCGAGGCATTGCTCGACGCCGGCGGCGCGCCGGTGAAGCGCCCGGCCGATCCGCGCAACCGCCCGATGACAACCGATATCCGCCTCGGGCATTGCACCTATCTGGGTGATCCATGGTCCATCCTGGATTGCCCCGGTTCGATCGAATTCGCCCATCAGACCATGGCCGCCCTGTCCGATCGTCGATATCGCCGTCGTGGTGTGCGAGCCCACGCCTGCCAAGGCCGCTGATGGTCGCGCCGCTGCTGAAGACGCTGAAGGACGAGAACGTCCCGCATATGCTCTTCATCAACAAGATCGACACGCTGGACGGCGGTATCGGCGAGACGCTGGCGGCGCTGCAGGCCTATGCCGGCTGCCCGCTGGTGCTGCGCCAGATGCCGATCTTCGAGGGGCCGAACGTCATCGGCTATGTCGATCTGATGCGCGAACGGGCGTACCGCTACCGCAAGGGCCAGGCCTCGGAACTCATGCAGATCCCCGCCTCCGTGCTCGCCGAGGGGCAGGCCGCGCTCGGCCGCCTGGTGGAGACGCTGGCCGATCGCGACGACGCGCTGCTGGAAAAGGTGCTGGAGGACATCCGGCCGACGCCGGAAGAACTCTACCGCGACATGCGCAAGGACCTGCTCGCCGGCTCGGTGATCGAGGTGCTGCTGGGTGCGGCGGATCACGCCAGCGGCGTGCGCCGCCTGTGGAAGGCGCTGCGGCATGATACGCCGCACGCGGCCGATACGGCGGACCGGCACGCGATCAAGGCGGATGGGCCCGCGCTGGCCGAGGTGTTCAAGACCGCCTATGCCGGACACACCGGCAAGCTGTCGTATGCCCGTATCTGGCGCGGCACGATCACCGACGGCAGCCAGCTGGGCGGCACGCGCCTGGGCGGCATCTATCGTTTCGTCAACGGCGACCTGACGAAAATCCCGCAGGCGGTGCAGGGCGATATCGTCGCGCTGGGGCGCCTGGACGGCGTGCCCACCGGCGCAACGATTTCACCCGCAACGGTCGAGGAGGAGCTGCCATTCCCGCAGACCACCCCGCCGGTCTACGCACTGGCCGTCGCCACCACCGACCGGAAGGACGATGTGAAACTATCCGGCGCGCTGCACAAGCTGGTCGAGGAAGATCCGACCGCTGTTGGTCACCCAGGACAGCGAAACCGTGCTGCACGGCCAGGGCGAGATGCATCTGCAGACGGCGGTCGAGCATCTGTCACGCGACTACGGCCTGAAGCTCGCGACCCGCAAACCCACGGTCGCCTACAAGGAAACCATCCGCAAGCCGGTGCATGAGCACGGGCGGCTGAAGCGGCAGACCGGCGGCCACGGGCAGTTCGCCGACGTGAAGATCGACATCGCACCACGGGCGCGCGGTTCGGGCTTCGAGTTCGTCGACAAGATCGTCGGCGGGGCGGTGCCGCGCAATTTCATCCCCTCGGTCGAGCGACGCGGCCGAGGAAGCCACCGGCAAGGGACCGTTCGGATTTCCGGTCGTCGACGTGTCGGTCACGCTGGTCGACGGCGGCTTTCACTCGGTCGACAGCTCCGACATGGCGTTCAAGACCGCGACCCATATCGCGATGAAGGAGGGGCTGGCGAAGGCCGATCCGGTGCTGCTGGAACCGGTCGATCACGTCACCGTCGCCGTGCCGAACGAGTTCACCGCGAGGGCGCAGCGGCTGCTGACCGGGCGGCGCGGCCAGATCCTCGGGTTCGCCGAACGGTCCGGCTGGCCCGGGTGGGATGAGGTCGAGGCACTGGTGCCCGAGGCGGAACTGCACGACCTGATCATCGAGTTACGGTCGCAGACGATGGGGCTGGGCACTTACAGCAAGCGCTTCGACCATCTGGCGGAGACCAGCATGACGCCGTAACGGCCGGCGATCACCCGGTGGGAGGCCGAGCGTCGAGGAAGAGGAAGGCGCTGTGGTCCCCACCGGGATGGTGTGAACGCGCGTGGACCGCAATTCTCGATGGGTGGGGGCCAAACGGATCGTTGGTCGGGGAAGCGCCCATGGGCCGAGTGTCCCAGCCGCTCCGATGCCGCCGCAACGGCATGACCCAACGCAGCCTGGCTATTCGTTGCCGATGCAGAAATCGGAACAAACAGTCACAAACAGTTGCGTGATTCGGCAAGCCGGGTTGATCTATGTCAACCATACAAGCCGTCGCTGGGAATACACGTCCCACCGTCCGGTGAGCAGATATTACGTCTCGAGCCTATTCACCGACCGATGCCAGGCACGCCATTCGCAGGCGCGGAAAGCGGCAGTTGACCCGTTGACTTCGAACGGGCGGAAGTCGCCAGGCAGCATTCAACCCTTATTCCCTCAGGAGAAACTAAATTATGTCTGATGCGGCAAAGTCCCGGACCGAAGCGCGTACGAAACCAATCGAAGCGGAAACCGAAGCCCGGCCTGTCGAGAGCGAAACGAAGGAGACGACCGAAATCCGCCGTGAAGCCGAGGAAGGATTTCACGCGCTGGAAACCTTGACCCGCCGCGTGATCGAGCAAAGCCGGGCCGCGATGCAACTGGGATTGAGCACTTTCGCTCATGCCCAGGCACCGATGGCCGAAAGCAGCTATTCGCAAAGCCGCAAGGCGATAGAGGCGGCCGCAAAAATCTCCGATTGCTACCGCGAGGCGGCGGAGCAAACGACCAATGACGTGCAGGTGCTGAATGCTTGCGCTTTGCAACTATTCCGGGGCGGGCAGCAAATGCAGCATGCATGGTTCGATGCGATGCAGCGATCTCTCGACCAGATGGGCCACAAACCGCAGATGCTGTTCAACGCACGCTCGCCGCTCGAAGCGGCGCAGCTTCAGCGGGACATCTACGGCGACTTTGTCTCCAGCTTCGTGAGATCGGCCACCACCATGCTTCAACTCATGGCTGAGACGTCGCAAGAAGCGTTGCGTCCGCTGCAGCAGCGCGGCCGAACCTGACAGCGTCAACTCTCTGGTCTGGCCGTAGTGTCGCCGTCAGGCGTCGGCGCTACGTTCAGGCCGGGTAGGCCGTGCGGCGTTGGTTGCGGACTGCATGGCAAGGATCAGCCGGTCGGCCGCAGCCTCGGTTTCCGGGCGGTCGGTCACAATCGCCTCGCTGGTGGAACGGTAGATGCGCCGTTCCACTTCCGGATCAAGAATATTGTGCTGCCGGAGTAGCCACATCAAGGATCCGACAATCCCGGTCAGCGCGGTCACCCGTCCCTCGAGATCGAGGATATACCGGGTTAGGTCTTCGCTCATAAACACCTGTCCAAAGAAGCAAGTTTCCGTGAGGCGATGGATTGCGGCCATGCGTCGCAGTAAGCTTCCGGCGTTCGCATGCGCCTATGCTATGCGATGCAATATGGGTTGCGTCCAGCATTTTCGCATGACCACCACCCGCCGTTTTTTTTACAGGACGGCGGGGAGGTAGCCAGCGGGTTCGCCAGTGGATTCGAGGGATGGCGGAAGGCCGTTGGAGTAGGATGACATCGCTTTCGCTCAGCCATCCAGCTCCACGTGTTTATTTGATCGCGTGATGCAGACCTCCGGCAATTCCGCCTTCGGTCATCACGCTCTAGCCGAGCGTCGCCCTGACCGCCGCCAGCGCCTCGTCCGCCTTGGCACCGTCCGGTCCGCCCGCCTGCGCCAGATCCGGCCGTCCGCCGCCGCCCTTGCCGCCGACCGCGGCCGAGGCCGCGCGCACCAGATCGACCGCGCTGATCCGCCCGGTCAGATCCGCCGGACACGGCGACCACGATGCGACGCCTTGCCCTCGGCCGTGGACACCAGTGCCACGACGCCGCTTTCCTGCTGCTTGCCGATCGCGTCCGCCAGACCCTTCAGGTCCTTCGCCGGCACTTCGCCCAGGTTGCGGGCCGACAGCTTGATCCCGTTGACGTCCTCGACCGTCGCCGGCACTGCCGCCGGTGGCGAGTTTCTTCTGCAGATCGGCAACCTGGCGCTCCAGCTTGCGCCGGTCCTCCAGCAGGGCGGTGATCCGGTCGGCGACCTCGGCCGGGGCGGCCTTCAGCGCGCCGGCGGCGTCGTTCAGCCGCGCCTGGATCTCGCCGACGACGGCCTCCGCCGCGGCGCCGGTGACCGCCTCGATCCGGCGCACGCCCGACGCGACCGCCGCCTCCCCAACGATGCGGAAATAGCCGATATCGCCGGTCCGGCGCACATGCGTGCCGCCGCAGAGTTCGATCGACCAGGCGGATTTGTTGCCCTCCGGCGCGCCCATCGAGACGACGCGGACCTCGTCGCCGTATTTCTCGCCGAACAGCGCCATCGCGCCGAGTTCGACCGCGGCCTCCGGCGTCATCAGCCGGGTCGTGACCTCGGAGTTCTCGCGGATGCGGGCGTTCACCTCGGCCTCGACCCAGCGCAGTTCGTCCGCGGTGATCGGCCGCGGCTGGCTGACGTCGAAGCGCAGCCGGTCGGGCGCGTTCAGGCTGCCTTTCTGCGTCACATGGGTGCCGAGTTTCCGGCGCAGCGCCTCATGCAGCAGATGCGTGGCGGAGTGGTGCGCGCGGATGGCGGTGCGCCGCGCGTGATCGACCGTCGGCGACGACCGGCGTGCCGAGCTTGGC
The DNA here is from genome assembly GCA_963771475.1 of uncultured Alphaproteobacteria bacterium. Classification (GTDB taxonomy): domain Bacteria; phylum Pseudomonadota; class Alphaproteobacteria; order Acetobacterales; family Acetobacteraceae; genus Rhodopila. The sequence continues at coordinate 51,195 of CAVYTN010000009.1, forward strand.
GGTCCCGGCCTTGACCAGGCCGTAGATGGACGAACAGGTCGCCCAGCTTCTTCTGCGTGTCGGTGATGGCGATGCACCAGCCCGTCGGGGCCGGAGATGATCGCCGGTATCGCCGACCTGGCCGCCGCTTTCGCCATAGAACGGGGTCTGGTTCAGCACCACGGCGACCTCGGTCCCGGCTGGCGCCGTGTCCACGGCGGCACCGTTCACGACCAGCGCGCCGATCTCGCCCTCGGCGCTTTCGGTGGCGTAGCCGAGGAATTCGGTGGCGCCGGTCTTTTCCTTGATCTCGAACCAGACCTGTTCGGTCGCGGCCTCGCCCGAGCCCGCCCAGGCGGCACGGGCTCGGGCGCGCTGTTCGGCCATGGCGGCCTCGAAGCCGGCGAGGTCCACGGTGCGGCCTTGCTCGCGCAGCGCGTCCTGCGTCAGGTCGAGCGGAAAGCCGTAGGTGTCGTACAGCCGGAACGCGACCGGCGCCGGGCAGCGGCTGGCCGTCGCCGAGCGTCTCGGTCTCCTCCGCCAGCAGGTGCAGGCCGCGTTCGAGCAGCGGCTTGAAGCGGGTCTCCTCCAGCAGCAGCGTCTCGACGATCAGCGGCTCGGCGCGGACCAGTTCGGGATAGGCGGCGCCCATCTGGCGGACCAGCGCCGGCACCAGGCGATACATCACCGGCTCCCGCGCGCCCATCATCGTGGCGTGGCGCATGGCGCGGCGCATGATGCGGCGCAGGACGTAGCCGCGGCCTTCGTTCGACGGCAGCACGCCGTCGGCGATCAGGAACGCGGAGCTGCGCAGATGGTCGGCGATGACGCGGTGGCTGGCGCGGAACGGGCCGTCCGGGTCCTGGCCGGTGGCCTCGGCGCTGGCCAGGATCAGCGCGCGGAACGTGTCGGTGTCGTAGTTGTCGTGCTTGCCCTGCAGGATCGCGGCGAACCGTTCCAGCCCCATGCCGGTGTCGATCGACGGCCGCGGCAGCGGCACGCGGGTGCCGGGCGGCCCTTCCTCGAACTGCATGAACACGAGGTTCCAGATCTCGATGAACCGGTCGCCGTCCTCGTCCGGGCTGCCGGGCGGGCCGCCGGGAATGTGGTCGCCGTGGTCGTAGAAGATCTCGCTGCACGGGCCGCACGGGCCGGTATCGCCCATGCGCCAGAAATTGTCGGAGGTGGCGATGCGGATGATGCGCTCGTCCGGCAGGCCGGCGACCTTCTTCCAGATCGCGGCGGCGTCGTCGTCCTCGGCGAAGACGGTGACCAGCAGGCGGTACTTGTCGAGGCCGAAGTCCTTGGTCAGCAGCTCCCACGCGTAGGGGATCGCGGCTTCCTTGAAGTAGTCGCCGAAGCTGAAATTGCCCAGCATCTCGAAGAAGGTGTGGTGGCGGGCGGTGTAGCCGACATTGTCGAGGTCGTTGTGCTTGCCGCCGGCGCGCACGCATTTCTGCGACGTGGTGGCGCGGACGTAGGGCCGCTGCTCCTGCCCGGTGAACACGTTCTTGAACTGCACCATGCCGGAGTTGGTGAACATCAGCGTCGGATCGTTGCGCGGCACCAAGGGCGAGCTCTCCACCACCTGGTGCCCGTTGCGGGCGAAGTAGTCGAGGAAGGTGGCGCGGATGTCGTTGCTGCTGGCCATGGTGGTCGGTCTGCATTCCATAAAGGCGCGCCAGCGGGGCGCGCATTGGGGCACGAAAGTCCGTGACCTAGCGCAGCCGGGAGCCCGAGTCACGGTGGGTCTTCGGGGTCTTCCCAGGCCGTTGCGCATGACCAAAGACGCGCCTGTGATTGGACCCTGTGTCTCGCTGGCCGATACGCTGGCGGGCCATGCTGCCGCGCCTTCTTCCGCTCCTGGCCTGTGCCGCGGCCCTCAGCGGCTGCGGGTCTGTCCTGAGTTCCACCACGGCCGATGTAGCGGGTATCGCGGGTGCGGGCATCGCCGGTGCCGTGACCAAGGATGCGACGGTGGCGGCCGGCATCGGCCTCGGCGTCGCGGCCGCCGCCAATGCCGGGCTGCAATATGCCGAACGGGTGGTGCACGGGCGTGAGCAGGACCAGATCGCCCAGGTCGCCGGCCCGCTGCCGGTGGGGCAGGTGGGACACTGGTCGGTGACGCACGACGTTCCGATCGAGGACGACGAGCACGGCGACCTGATCGTCACCCGCCTGATCGGTGCCGAGGATTTCGACTGCAAGGAAATCGTCTTCTCGGTCGATACGGTGGAGAAGAAAGTGCCGCAGCGGGCCTTCTACACGGCGATTGTCTGCCGCGACGGGAAGACCTGGAAATGGGCCTCGGCTGAACCCGCGACGGCGCGGTGGGGCTCGCTGCAGTGAGGCTGCGGTTCCGGCTGGCTGTCCTGGTCGCGGCGGTGGCGTTGTCCGGCTGTCAGTCCGTCGCGCGGATCAGCGCCGTGATCACCGGCGGCGTTGCCGGTGCGGCGAGCGGCAGCCCCGCGGTCGGCTTCGCGGTCGGCGTCGCCACCGATGCCGCCGCCAACTGGGCGGTACGCTACGTCGCGAAAGTCCGCCAGGGCGCGGAGCAGGACGCCATCGCCGAGGTCGCGGGCCAGATGCCGATGGGCGCCGAGGCGGATTGGAAGATCGAGCACACGATCCCCATCGGCAACGAACACGGACGCCTGCGGATCGTGCGCGCGATCGATACGAAGCTTGCGACCTGCCGGGAGATCGCGTTCTCGGTCGATACCGGAGAGGGAGCGGAGCGGACGGGCTCCTGGTTTGTCGGCGATATCTGCCAGCAGGCGAAGACGTGGAAGTGGGCGTCGGCGGAGCCGGCGGTGCCGCGCTGGGGATTTCTGCAATAGAGCGTGATGACCGGAGGCGGAATCGCCGGAGGTCTGAATCACGCGATCAAACAAATACTTAGAGCGGGATGGCTGAGCGAAAGCGATGTCATCCTGCTCTAGGCGATCCGGTCTCATGCCGGATAAGAAACAAAAGCCTGTTCATCACGCGACCGGGGGGCGATCCGGATCGAGGACCTTGTCCCCTGACATGGCACTTGGACGGTTGCGCCGACGGCCCTGGCCTGGAACCATGCGATCGATAAAATCCAGAGGAATGTCATGCGCATCGTCATAGGCTCCGACCACGCCGGCTTTCCGATGAAGCAGGCCATCGTCGCGCACTTGAAGGCCAAGGGCCATGCGGTCGCCGATGTCGGATCGTACGACCCCAACCCGGTGGACTTTCCGGACATCGCCCGAGCGCTGGCGGGAAAGATCACTGGCGGGGAGGCGGAGCGTGGCCTGATGGTCTGCGGCACCGGCGTCGGCGCATCGATCGCGGCGAACAAGATGAAAGGTATCCGCGCCGCCGTCTGCCATGATGTCCATTCCGCGCATCAATGTGTCGAGCATGACGACGTCAACGTCATGTGCCTCGGCGCCCAGATCGTCGGGCCGTGGCTCGCGCTGGACCTGATCGATTCGTATCTGGATGCGACCTTCTCCACGGACGCCAGACTTCCGCCGCCGTGTCGCCAAGCTGGAGGCGATGGACCGGGACGGTTGAGTGCGCGCCGCATTGTGACGCGCGGGCGGCGCCATACCGTGGTTTGCTGACCCGATGCCGCTGATCGCCGTTCTGCTGGGCCTGCTCTCACTGGTGCCGTTCGTCTGGTTCGGCCTGGGTGCGGTCAGCGCCGACCTCGATACGGCGACCCGGTCGTTTGTCGCGTTGATCGATTATGCCGCGTTGATCCTGACCTTCGCGGGCGGTGTCTATGGGGGGCTGAGCCTCGCCCCTGACGCGGCCCGCCCGTCGACCCGCTTTGTGGCCGGGGCTGTGCCGCTGCTGGTCGCCTGGGTGGCCCTGGTGTCCGGGCAGTTCCTCGGGGGGTTCGTCGCGCTGGCGATCCTGATGCTGGGCTATCTGGCGGCGATCATTGCGGAGCACCGGACGGCGCGGCGCTGGCTGATGCCGGGGCGGTATATGTGGCTGCGCTGGGGTATCTCGGTGGTGGCGCTGGTGATGCTTACGGTTGTTCTGGTGTTACGGGGGATCGGGCAGACCATTGTATTCTAACAATTTCTGGCCTTCCGGCCGCGTTCATGATTTATTAACCACTGCCTAATTCATGAGCGGAGACCTCGGAGTGACGAACGCCCAACCGACCCAGCCGGCACAACCTTCGGCGACCGTCATCCCGTTCCCCCAGCGTCCCGCCACCGCACCAGCCACACGCCAAATCCCCCTGCTCGCCGCTACGCCCCGCTCGGAACAGGAGCGGCTGACCCGCGCACTCGAATCGCTGAACGCGGCGCTGACGGAGCAGCGGACCGCGCTGAAGGCCTGGCGGGGCGCGATGGCGGAGCTGAAGGCCTCGACTGAGGCGCTGGAGGACGGCCTGCAGCGCTATCGCGGTAATCTTCGTTCGTTGAGCAACAGCGTCACCTCCCTGCACCAGAAGGCGCGATCGCTGGAGACCTGGGCGGACAGCGCCACGGACGGCACGGCGGGCGGCAGCGCGTAGCGGTTCCTCCAACAGCCTTGCGTTTTGGCGGTCCCTGCTGCTTGGCTGCGGCAGGAGGACAATGCTCCCATGACGCCCCTTGCGACACCCCATCCGCTGATCCAGACTCTGCGCGCCGCGCGCGTGGTCCCGGTCGTGCGCACGCATGATCCGGCGCATGCCGAGACCGCCGTCGGCTGGCTACGTGACACCGGCGTCCGGATCTTCGAGATCACCATGACCATTCCGGGCGCGGTCGATCTGATCCGGCGCCTGGCGGCCGACCCGGCGCTGCTGATCGGGGCCGGCACGGTGCCGGACGCGGCAGCGGCGCGGGCCTGCCTGGATGCCGGCGCTCGGTTTCTTGTCGCGCCCTGGGTCGATCCAACGTTGGCTGCGCCGGCGAAGCAGGCAGGGGCGGCGCTGATGCTGGGCGCGCTGACGCCCTCCGAGGTTCGCGCTGCCTTGGCGGCCGGTGCGGATGTGGTGAAGATCTTCCCCGCGTCCTCGGCCGGCGGACCGGGCCATATCAGGGCGCTGGCGAGCGTGTTTCCCGGGGTCGCCTTCTGCCCGACCGGCGGGGTGGAGCCCGCGCAACGTCGCCGCGTATCTGGCGGCCGGTGCGGCGTTCGTCGGCATCGGTGGGGCGATGGTCGATGAAAAACGCATCGCCGCCGGCGACCGGGACGCGATCCAGGCTGCGGCCCGAGCGGTGCTGTGATGGTCGACCTGCTGTGCATGGGCGAGCCGATGCTGGAGTTCAACCAGCTCCCGCACAAATCCCGACGGCACGCGCCACTATCTGGAGGGGCATGGCGGCGATACCTCCAACGCCGCCATCGCCGCCGCCCGCCAGGGTGCCAGCGTCGGCATGATCACCGCGCTCGGCCACGACATGCCGGGCGACAGTTTCATGGCGCTCTGGGCGCGGGAGGGGGTTGATACCAGCACCGTCCTGCGATCGGACCGCGGGCCGACCGGCGTTTATTTCGTTACGCATGATATGGATGGACACCACTTCCTGCACTATCGGGGCGGATCGGCGGCGGCATGCTATCGGCCGGACGACTTGCCCGCCGATGCGATTGCCCGCGCGCGGATGCTGTATGTCTCGGGTATCAGCCAGGGAATTTCCGACCGGCGCCTGCGATGCGGTGTTCGCGGCGATCGACATGGCAGTCGGCCAGGGCGTGAAGGTTGCCTATGATACCAACTACCGCCCCCGGCTGTGGCCGCCGGGGCGCGCGGCGGCGGTGATGCACGCAGCGATGGCGCGCGCGGATTACGCAATGCCGGGGATGGAGGATGTGCGCACCCTGACGGGCCTGACCGATCCGGACGCGATGCTGGATTTCTACCTGCGGCTCGGCTGCCGGGTGGTGGTGCTGAAGATGGGTGAGCAGGGGGCATATCTGGCGACGGTGGAAGGCCGGGTGCGGGTGCCGGCGCATCCTGTGGTCCCGGTGGATGCGACCGGGGCAGGAGACACGTTCTGCGGATCGTTTCTGGCGCGTATCCTGGCAGGGGATAAGCCGGAGACGGCGGTGCGTTATGCGTCAGTGGCGGCAGCGTTGAAATGCACGGGGTATGGGGCAGTCGGGCCAATTCCGTATGCGGCGCAGGTGCGGGCCGCACTTGCCTAGACGATAACTGGCCGCCGTTGGCGGCTGTTCGAAAACCGACATGGTCATGGCCGAGCTCGACTGACCCGTCATGGCCCGGCTTGACCGGGCCATCTCCCTCAGCGGCGGCGGACTCTGCGCGCGGGAACGTGCCACCTTGGCCCGGGATGGCCCGGTCGAGCCGGGCCATGACGGCAAGAGAGGCCAAGGCTCGATCCAAACTGTGGAGGAGCGATTTCAGTCAGCACTGGACCGGTCTAATTGTTGACGACGTTGAAACGGATCAGCTCAGCCAATTTGAGGCAAATGGTATCGAAACTATGATGGTACGGAACGACGGATGAAGGTACCTCCGGGAACGGCTACTCCGCCACCGCCGGCTCTGTCCTATCGGGCCGCGCCAGCCCGGGGAACCATCGCTCGAACGCCAGATAGATCGCGGGTGTCGTATAGAGCGTCAGAAACTGCGACAGCAGCAGCCCGCCGATGATCGTCACCCCCAGCGGATAGCGCAGTTCCGATCCGGCCCCGCGCTCCAGCACCAGCGGCAGCGCGCCCAGCAAGCGCGGCCATCGTCGTCATCATGATCGGACGGAAGCGCAGCAGGCACGCCTCCCGCATCGCCGCCTGAGGCGACAGGTGGCGCGTCCGTTCCGCGTCCACCGCGAAATCGACCATCATGATCGCGTTCTTTTTCACGATGCCCATCAGCAGCACGATGCCGACCAGAGCGACGAGCGACAGGTCGATGCCGCAGATCATCAGTGCCAGCAGCGCGCCGATCCCGGCCGAGGGCAGAGTGGACAGGATCGTCACCGGATGGATCCAGCTCTCATAGAGCACGCCCAGCACGATGTAGATCACCACCACCGAGGCCAGGATCAGCCATGGCTGCGTGCTCAGGGACGACTGGAACTCCGCTGCGTCGCCGGAATAGTTGCCGATGATCGTTTCCGGCAACCCGATCTCCCGTTCGGCCTCGGCGACGGCTGATGACTGCGTCGCTCAGCGAATAGCCAGGTGCTAGGTCGAAGCTCAGGGTCACCGCGGGGAATTGTTCCTGGTGCGCGATGACCAGCGGTGCCGTGATGCGGTCGATCCTGGCGACGGCGGACAAGGGGACCTGGACGTCGTTGGCGCCGGGGACGCGGAGCTGCTTGAGGAAATCCGGGTCCGTCTGCCAGACCGGCGATGACTTCCAGCACGACGCGATACTGGTTTGCCTGGCCGAAGATCGTCGAGATCTGCCGCTGGCCGAACGCGTCATACAGCGTGTCCTGGATCGCCTGCATCGTCACGCCGAGACGCATGGCCTGGTCGCGATCGACGGTGATGTTGGTGCGGTAGCCGTTATTCGCCTGATCGGTCGCGACATCCTTCAAGGCGGGCAGGGAGGCAAGCCTGTCGCGCAGTTTCGGTGCCCAGGTCGCCAGTTCGGCAGCATCCGTGTCCATCAGCGTGTATTGATACGGCGTGCGGCTGATCCGCGTGCCGATCTGGATGTCCTGCACCGGCTGGAAGAACGCGGTGATGCCCGGCAGCCCGGCGATCGCGGCATGCATCCGCGCGATGACGACATCGACGGGATCGCGCTGGCTGACCGGCTTCAGCGCGATGGTCAGCCGCCCGGTGTTGGGTGTCGTGTTGATCGTGCCGGCTCCGACAAAGGACACGATACCCGTCACCGCCGGATCCTTACGGATGATCTCGGCCATGCGCGATTGCAGTTCGATCGACCTTGGGGATCGAGGCACTCTGCGCAGTCTCGGTTATCGCCAGGACCATCCCGGTATCCTGCCGCGGGAGGAACCCCTTGGGCACGACGAGATAGAGCCACACCGTGCCGACAAAGGTCGCGGCACCGATCAGCAGGATGAAGGTGGAATGTCGGAAGCTCCAGTCCAGCGAACGCCGGTAGCCGGCCAGCAGCCGATCGAACGCCGCCCTCGGTGATGCGGCCGATGCGGCCCGGCCTTTCATCGGAGGACGGGCGCAGGAGCCGCCCGCACATCATCGGCGTCAGGGTCAGGGAAATTACGGCAGAAACGATCACCGCCACGGCCAGCGTGACCGAGAACTCCTTGAACAGCCGCCCGACGATGCCGGTCATGAACAGCAGCGGGATGAAGACGGCGATCAATGAGACCGTCAACGAAACGATCGTGAAGCCGATCTGTGCCGCGCCGCGGAACGCCGCCTCCAGCGGGCGTACGCCTTTTTCGATGTAGCGGACGACGTTCTCGATCATCACGATGGCATCGTCGACGACGAAGCCGGTGGCGACCGTCAGGGCCATCAGCGACAGATTGTCCAGCGCATAGCCCAGAAGCTGCATGACGCCGAACGTGCCGATCAGCGACAGTGGCAGCGCGATGGCGGGGATGAACGTGGCGCGCGGGCTGCGCAGGAAGGCGAAGATCACCAGCACCACCAGCACGACCGACAGGATCAGGGTGAGCTGCACATCGCGCACCGACGCCTTGATCGTATCCGTGCGGTCACTCACGATCGACATCGTGACACCGGAGGGGATCGCGTGCTGCAGCGATGGCAGCGCCGTTTTGATCGCCTGCACCGTCTGCACGATGTTCGCCCCCGGCTGGCGCTGGATGTCCAGCACCACCGCCGGTGTGCCGTCATAGCTGGCCGCCACGCGGTCGTTCTCCACCCCGCTGACCACGCTGCCGACCGCCGACAGCCGCACCGGCGCGCCGTTGCGCCAGGCGATCACGAGGTCACGGTACGCGCCGGCATCGACCAGTTGGTCGTTGGCGCCCAGCGCAAAGGCCAGGCGCGGGCCGTCGAAGCCCCCCTTGGGGCCATTGACATTGGCGGCCGCGACGGCGGTGCGGACATCCTCCATCGACAGCCCGTAGGCTGCCAGGCGCGCCGGATCGATCCGCACCCGCACGGCCGGGCGCATGCCGCCTTGCACGGTGACACGGCCGACGCCGCCGATCTGGGCGAGTTTCGGCTGCAGCAGCGTATCGGCGGCATCGCTGATCTGATCGATCGGGACCCGGTCCGAGGTCAGCGCCAGCGTCAGGATCGGCGCATCCGCCGGGTTCACCTTCGAATAGGTCGGCGGATAGGGCAGGTTGGCCGGCAGTGTTGCCGACGCGGCATCGATGCCCGACTGCACGTCCTGGGCGACCGAATTGATCGAACGGCTGAGCGCGAACTGCAGCGTGATCTGGCTGGTGCCCTCGGAACTGAGCGAGGTCATCAGCAGCAGGCCGGGAATCTGGCCGAGTTGCCGCTCCAGCGAGGCGGTGACCAGCGTTGCCGTCGTCTCCGGGTTGGCGCCCGGCAATTGGGTGGTGACCTGGATTGTCGGGAAATCCACCTCCGGCAGGGCGGAGACCGGCAGGGCGCGATAGCCCAGCAGCCCGGCCAGCAGGATGGCGATCGCCAGCAGCCAGGTGGCGATCGGGCGGGCGATGAAGGGCGCGGAGATGTTCATGTGCGGCTGAGTGCGATCGCCTAAGGTTGACGCGCCAGTGCGCGTCGACCTTGGACGTGAATCGCCCTCTCGAATTGAGTGCGATCACCCAAGGCTGACGCGCCAGTGCGCGTCAACCTTAGGCGTGAATCGCCCTCTCAAACAAAAAATTCTAACGCCGCGGCCGCGTGCCCGGCGCGGCGGTCGGCTCCGCTGCCGCAGAAGCCCGGTCCGGAGGTGCACCGACGTTGACCTTCGACCCGTCCGACAGGCGGGAGGCACCGTCGACCACCACGGCGTCGCCGGGTTTGAGGCCCTTGGTGACGATCGAGCCGATCTGGTCCTCGAAGCCCGTCGTAACCGTCACGCGATGCGCCGTGTCGTCATTGACGGTGAAGACATAAGGCCCTTGCGGTCCACGCTGGATGGCCGAGGGCGGGACGACGATCGCGCCCTCGGCGACCTCGGTGCGCAGGCGGATGCCGACGAAGCCGCCTGGCCAGAGCTTGCGCTGCGCGTTGGGGAAGGTCGCCTTCAGCTTGATCGTCCCGGTCGTCGGGTCGACCTGGTTGTCCAGCACCGCCAGCGTGCCGGTATCCAGGGTGCGCGGCCTGCCGCCGGCCGGATCCTGTTCGGTCGCCAGCACCGGTGCCGTGCCGTTCGCCATCGCCCGGGTCACGGCCCCCAGCGACTGCTGCGGCAGGGTAAACAGGACGGAGATCGGCTGGATCTGTGTCAGCACGACGATCCCGGTCGTGTCCGAGGCATGGACGATGTTGCCCGGATCGACCAGGCTGATGCCGGCGCGGGCATCCATCGGCGCGGTGATCGTCGCATAGCTCAGGTTGCGTCCGCGCGGTGTCGATCGCCGCCTGGTCCTGCTGCACCAGCGCCTCAGTCTGCGCCACCACGGCCTTCTGCGTGTCCGCCTGCTGCGCCGAGGTGTAGTTGTTCGACACCAGCTTCTGGTAGCGCACCAGGTCGAGGCGGGCGTTGGCCAGCAGCTGCCTGGTCCTGTGCCTTCTTGGCGACGGCACTGTCGAGCGCCGCCTGGTAGGTGCGCGGATCGATCTGCGCCAGCACGTCGCCCTTGCGGACGTCCTGGCCCTCCTGGAAAGTCACCGCGGTCAGCGGGCCGTCGACCATCGGCTTGATCGTGACGGTATTGAACGCCTGGACCGTGCCAAGGCCGTCGAGGTAGATCGGCACGTCCTTCGTCTGCGCTTCGGCTGTGACCACCGGGATGGGCTGGCCGGCCTGGTTCCGGCCGTCTTGGCTCTGGCCGGTGCTCTTTTGTGCGCCGTGCGGGAAGAACCAGATCGTCCAGACGATCGCCGCGGCCACCAGCAGGCAAGGCAACAGCACCAGCCACCGCCGTGTGCGGGAGCGTGATCGGGTGACGACCGTGTCCGGCGTCATGGCATCCATGCGAAGCCGCCTTCCAAAGTTGCTCGAACCAGGACGTGGTCAAAAGACGCTAGAGCGTGATGACCGGAGGTGGGATCACCGGAGGTCTGAATCACGCGATCAAACAAAGAGCCAGCGTGATGACCGGAGGTGGGATCACCGGAGGTCTGAATCACGCGATCAAACAAAGAGCCAGCGTGATGACCGGAGGTGGGATCACCGGAGGTCTGAATCACGCGATCAAACAAAGAGCCAGAGCGGGATGGCTGAGCAAAGGCGATGTCATCCTGCTCTGGCCGCGTTGTTTCTATCATGGTTCGCAATGTGTGCGACGATTGTGATTTTTTGAGGTGTGGGGGCGGTCCACACCGTCAAACCGACCCCTTTCATGTGAGCAGGCAGGCCTCATCGCACGTTCCCACCGACCGGCAGCGCCACGCCGCCGCCGATGATCCCCGGTTTCAGCCCCGGAAACACCTGGCCCTGCGGCTGCTGCCAGCCGCCGCCCAGCGCCTTGTAGAGGTTCAGCAGCGCCTGCACGCGCGCCAGTCGGACCTGCACCAGCAGGTCCTCGTCGTTGAACAGGGTCGTCTCGGCCGTCAGCACGGTCGTAATATCCACCGTCCCCGCCGCCATCTGCGCCCGAGCGATGGTGGCCGCTCGGCGGGCGGTGTCGACGGCGCGCTGCTGGAGGGCTTCCTGCTCCGATGTGTAACGCCAGGCGGTCAGGGCGTTGTCCACGTCCGTCAATGCCTGCACCACCGCCTTGCGGTAGTCGGCGAGCAGTTCGTGGTAGCGGCCCTTCGCCAGCTCCAGGTCCCCGCGCAGCGTCCCGCCATCGAACACCGGCACGTTCAGCGTGCCGGTCAGGGATGCCAGGGCACCGCCCGGCGTGATCAGTGCGTTCAGGGCCGATGCCTGGTAGCCGGCGCTGCCGGTCAGAGTGACGCTGGGAAAGAAGGCCGCCCGCGCGACTTTGATGTTGAAGTTCTGCGCGATCAGCAGCGCCTCGGCTGCGGCGACGTCGGGCCGGCGGGTCAGCAGTTCCGACGGCAGGCCGGGCGTGACGATGGGCAGGCTGAGGGTGGTCAGGGTGCCAGGCTGCACCGTCACACGCTCCGGCGGTTCGCCGACCAGGATGCCGAGGCCGATCAGCGACTGCTCCAACTGGTTGATGAAACTGGGGATCTGCGCGCGCACCCCCTCGGTCAGCGTTTCCTGCTGGGCGACGTCCAGTGCACTCGCCGTGCCGGCATCGAAGCGGCCGCGGATCACGGCGAGCGTCTGCTCCGCATCCGCCAGGTTGCTGCGCGTGACGGCGAGACGGTCGGCGGAGGCGAGGGCGGTGAACCAGGTATTGGCGACGTTGGTCAGCACCGTCAGCGCCACCGTCTGCTGATCGAAGCGCGAAAAGACGGCCGATGCCACCGCCGACTGGCGGCCGGCACGGAAGCGGCCCCAGAAATCGATCTCGTAGCTGGCCGAGACGTCGATCCCGTAGGTATGGAAATCGATGCTGCTGTTGGAGCCGAAGCTGCGGGTGGAGGTGCCCAGCCGACTGTTGCTGCCGGAGGAGAGACCTTCATGCTGCCAACTGCCGTTGCCGCCGGCCGAGACCACAGGCAACTGCAAGGCGCCGGCAATTCGCACCTGGGCATCCGCCTGCTCGATCCGGCCCGCCGCGGCGTCGATGTCGAAATTGGTGGCCTTTGCCTGTTCGATCAACTGGTCGAGGTCCGGGGAGTCGAAGCCGCGCCACCAATCCTCGGCCGGCCAGGCGGCGGCGGCGGACTCCGCGCTGGCGCGATACGCTGCCGGCAGGTCCAGCGAGGGTCGATGGTAGTCGGGGCCGAGGTCGCATCCCCCCAGCGGGCAAACCACCAGCAGGCAAAGAAGAACGAAGGCTGGGAAGGCGCGGCGCAACATCGTGTCCTATCGATCGTGATATCTCATACCAGCGGCCCGAAGTCTTCACTCGTATTAAGACGAACGGGCCGCTGGTATCGTATTGATTTCGCGCGCAGCCGCCACACCAACCCTGCGCGCATACCGGCCAGCCCTTAGGGCTGCCGGTATCAGCCCGCTGGTGGCACTGCCTTGGCTGATGTCGCATCGGAGTCCGGTTCCAACGACGTGGGTTTAATGGCTGCGCATGGCCCCGGACAATCACTCCGTGTGCCGCCGGAGGTGTAAGTTTTGCAAGAAGGCAATCATGTGCTGCCGCATCCGTTGTCCCATCCGTGACTCGGGATGTGCGATTTCCGCATGCCAACATTGTCATGCGGCCTTGCGTATAGGCACGGGTTATGCAAAACGCCGCCGGCACTCGTTGCAGACAAACTTGCACCAAATATTTTAGGGGAGACGTCCGGGGTGACAGACACCATCCTGGAGACAGAAGGCCTGACGCGCGAATTCAGCGGCTTCGTGGCCGTTGATGGCGTCAACCTGCGCGTTGAGCACAGGCACGATCCACGCCTTGATCGGCCCGAACGGCGCCGGCAAGACGACGTGCTTCAACCTGCTGACCTCCTTCCTGCCGCCGACGCGCGGCACGATCAAGTTCAAAGGGCGCGACATCACCGGCATGAAGCCGGCCATGGTCGCGCGCCTGGGGCTGGTCAGGAGCTTCCAGATCTCGGCGGTATTTCCGCACCTGACGGCGCTGGAGAATGTCCGCCTTGCACTGCAGCGCAAGCGCGGCGCCAGCTTCGATTTCTGGCGATCCGAACGAGTCCTGTCCGTTTACGACGACCGCGCGCGGGAGTTGCTGTTCGACGTCGGCCTGACCGGCTTTGCCGATACGGTTGTCAGCGATCTGTCATACGGCCTGAAGCGCGCGCTGGAGATTGCCACCACGCTCGCGCTCGACCCCGAGATGCTGCTGCTGGACGAACCGACGGCGGGCATGGCGCATGGCGACGTCGACCGCATCGTCGAACTCATCAAGCGCATCCGAGCCAACCGGACGATCCTGATGGTGGAGCACAATCTGTCGGTCGTCGAAGGGCTGTGCGACAAGATCACCGTGCTGACCCGCGGCCGTGTGCTGGCTGAAGGCGATTATGCCAGTGTCTCGAAGAACCCCGAGGTCGTGGCCGCCTACCTGGGAAGCGCTGATGCTTGAAGTCAAGGATCTGAACGCCTGGTACGGCGAAAGCCACATCCTGCACGGCGTCGATTTCGAAGTGCGGGAAGGCGAGGTCGTCACGCTGCTGGGCCGCAACGGCGCGGGCAAGACCACGACCATGAAGTCGATCATGGGCCTGGTGCCGCGGCGCGAAGGCCATGTGAAGTTCCGTGGCGCCGAGATGGTCGGGCTGATGGCCAACCAGATCGCCAAGGCCGGCATCGCCATCTGTCCGGAAGAACGCGCCATCTTCGGGTCGCTGTCCGTCACCGAGAACCTGATGCTGCCGCCCGTGGTCGCGCCCGGCGGATTGTCGGTCGATGAGATCTACCAGTTGTTCCCGAACCTGAAGGAACGCGCCCGCACCGCGCATGGCACGCGGCTTTCCGGCGGTGAGCAGCAGATGCTGGCGATCGCGCGCATCCTGCGCACGGGTGCCAAGATGCTGCTGCTGGACGAGCCGACCGAAGGGCTTGCCCCCGTCATCGTGCAGCAGATCGGCCGCACCATTCGCGAGATCAAGAAGCGCGGCTTCACCGTGCTGCTGGTCGAGCAGAATTTTCGTTTCGCTTCGACAGTCGCGGACCGTCACTACGTGATGGAACACGGCAAGGTGATTGACATGATCCCCAACTACCAGCTCGAGGCGAGCATGGACAAACTGCACGAATACTTGGGCGTGTAGGCGTGCGGTCACACCACCTGTCTGTTCCCCTGTTGCGGCCAGTTTGCTTATGGCCGGTCGGTTTATGGCCGGTCGGTAACTGTCTCGACGGCATACATGCTGGCCAAGCCGGAGCCTGCCTGGTGGGTTGTGACAGGCCTGCGGTTTTTCCATCGAACCCACGTCAAACGTGGACAACGCGCCGCCGGCGGGGCCGAACCCGATCGGACGGTGCAATCAGGAACGTCCTGGGGAGTCGTGTACGTCTTTGGCTGTCTGTTTCCACTTCCAGCCATTTTGAGGTAACACCATGAAACTGTCCCGTCGCTCCGTCCTGACGTCCGCGGCTGCGGCCAGCGCGCCGCTGATCCGGCCCGCCCGCGCACAGGCGCCCACCATCAAGATCGGCGTGCTGAACGATCAGTCCGGCCCCTATACCAACACCGGCGGCCTGACCTCGGTTGCCTGC
This sequence comes from uncultured Alphaproteobacteria bacterium, assembly GCA_963771475.1. Taxonomy (GTDB): domain Bacteria; phylum Pseudomonadota; class Alphaproteobacteria; order Acetobacterales; family Acetobacteraceae; genus Rhodopila. The sequence continues at coordinate 66,397 of CAVYTN010000009.1, forward strand.
TGCAAGCAGGCGGTGGAGGAATTCGGCGTCACAAGGGCTTGAATGTCGAGGTCATCACCGCCGATCATCAGAACAAGCCGGATCTCGCGGTGTCGATCACGCGCCAGTGGTTCGACCGCGACGGCGTCGACCTGCTGCTCGACGTGCCGACCTCCTCGGTCGCGCTGGCGGTGCAGTCGGTCGTGAAGGAGAAGAACAAGGTCTACATCAATTCCGGCGCTGCCAGTTCCGCGCTGACCGGCGAGCAGTGCTCGCCGAACTTCATCCACTGGACCTACGACACCTACATGCTGGCGCAAGTCGACCGGCGGCGCCATGGTGAAGGCCGGTGGCGACAGTCTGGTACTTCATGACCGCCGATTACGCGTTCGGCAAGCAGTTGCAGTCCGACACCACCAGCTTCGTCACGGCGGCCAAGGGCACCGTGAAGGGGGCGTCGCCCTATCCGTTCCCCGGCACGACCGATTTCTCATCCTTCCTGGTGCAGGCGCAGGCGTCGGGCGCGAAGGTGCTGGGCCTGGCGAATGCCGGCGCCGACACGGTGAACTCGATCAAGCAGGCGCATGAGTTCGGCCTGAACACAGTCGATGAAGATCGCCGCGCTGCTGATGTTCATCACCGACGTGCACGCGCTGGGCCTGGACGTCGCCGGGGGCCTGAATCTGACGGAGAGCTTCTACTGGGATCTGAACGACAGGACCCGCGCCTTCACCAAGCGCGTGCTGCCGAAGACGCCGAACAACTATCCGAACATGATCCATGCCGGCTGCTACTCGGGCGCGCTGCACTACCTGAAGACGGTTGCCGACATGGGTGCGGCCGAGGCGAAGAAGGACGGCGTCGCCACGGTCAACCACATGAAGGCGATGCCGGTCGAGGACGACTGCTTCGGCAAGACCAAGATCCGCGAGGACGGCCGCAATCTGGTTCCGTCCTTCCTGTTCGAGGTGAAGAAGCCGTCGGAGAGCAAGGGACCGTGGGACTACTACAAGCTGGTGGCGACCACACCGGGCGATGAGGCGTTCCGTCCGCTGGCGGAAGGCCATTGCTCGTTCGTAAAGGCCTGAAAACGAAACAAGGGGGCGGCGGAGCCGAGGACCTGATATGATCATGATCTTTGGGATTCCCGGCCCGCTGCTCTTCGGACAGCTTCTGCTGGGCCTCATCAACGGCGCGTTCTACGCGATGCTGTCGCTGGGGCTCGCGGTCATCTTCGGCATGCTCAACATCATCAACTTCGCGCATGGCGCGCTGTTCATGATGGGCGCGTTCGTGTCGTGGATGCTGCTGAACTACATCGGCATCGGCTACTTCCCCGCGCTGATCCTGGCACCGCTGATCGTCGGCATCTTCGGGCTGATCCTGGAAAAGACCATCATCAGCCGGCTGTACAAGCTGGATCACCTGTACGGCCTGCTGCTGACCTTCGGCCTGTCGCTGGTGATCGAGGGCCTGTTCCGCAATGCCTATGGCACCTCCGGCCTGCCCTATCGCATTCCGGACGTGCTGCAGGGCGCGACCAATCTCGGCTTCATGTTCATGCCGAACTATCGCGGCTGGGTGGTGCTGGCGGCGTTGGTCGTCTGCATCGCGACCTGGGCCATCATCGAGAAGACCTCGCTGGGCGCGACACTGCGGGCGGCGACCGAGAACGCGCCGATGGTGCAGGCCTTCGGGGTCGATGTGCCGCGGCTGATCACGCTGACCTATGCCGGGGGCATCGCGCTGGCGGCGTTCGCCGGCGTGCTGGCCGCGCCGATCTACTCGGTGAACCCGAACATGGGATCGAACTTCATCAACACCGTGTTCGCGGTCGTGGTGATCGGCGGCATGGGCTCGATCCTGGGCTCGATCATCACCGGCTTCGGCCTGGGTGTCATCGAGGGGCTGACCAAGGTGTTCTATCCGCAGGCCTCGGCGACGGTGGTGTTCGTGGTGATGGTGATCGTGCTGTTGGCAAGGCCGCGCGGCCTGTTCGGAAAGGCCGCCTGAGATGTTCGGATTCTCCCGCTCGCAGTTGATCGCCTTCCTGGTGATGCTGGTGCTGATCGTCGTCAGCCCGTTCGTGCTGTATCCGGTGTTCCTGATGCGGGTGCTGTGCGCGGCGCTGTTCGCCTGCGCCTTCAACCTGATGATCGGCTATGTCGGGCTGCTGTCCTTCGGTCACGCCGCGTTCTTCGGCATGGGCAGCTACGTCACGGCCTGGACGATGAAGAACTGGGCGATCGACGCGTAGCATCGCCATCGCCTTCGGCGGGGTGACCGGCGCGGCGCTGGGTCTCGTGCTCGGTTATCTGGCGATCCGGCGGTCCGGCATCTACTTCGCCATGATCACGCTGGCGCTGGCGCAGATGGTCTACTTCTTCTGCCTGGAAGCGCCGTTCACCGGCGGCGAGGACGGCATCCAGCAGGTGCCGCGCGGGCATATGTTCGGCTTCCTCGACCTGAACAACGACATGACGATGTATTGGGTGGTGGCGGCGATCTTCGTCGCCGGGTTCCTGCTGGTGCACCGGATCATCCACTCGCCGTTCGGCCAGGTGCTGAAAGGCATCCGTGAGAATGAGCCGCGGGCGACGTCGCTGGGCTATCGCACCGACGACTACAAGCTGATCGCCTTCGTGCTGTCCTGCATGATCGCCGGCGTCGCGGGCGGCACCAAGGCGATCGTCTTCGGCATCGCGACGCTGACCGACGTGCATTACTCGACCTCGGGTGAGGTGGTGCTGACAACGCTGCTGGGCGGTCTCGGCACCGTGTTCGGCCCGGCGATGGGCGCGGTGGTGGTGACGTCGATGGAGAACTACCTGGCGCAGTTCGGCGCCTGGGTGACGGTGACGCAGGGCGTGATCTTCATGATCTGCGTGCTGGCCTTCCGCCGCGGCATCATCGGCGAGATCGCGGCGGCGCTGAGGATCTCGCTGTAGCGCTCAACCTGGCCGGTTATTCGCGAAGTTCAGTCCATCGGCGACGATTGGGTGCGGCAGCGTTTCGTCGTTGAGGGCTGGATAGAGCGTGATGAACGGAGGCGGAATCGCCGGAGGTCTGAATCACGCGATCAAACAAAGAGCGTGATGACCGGAGGCGGAATCGCCGGAGGTCTGAATCACGCGATCAAACAAAGAGCGTGATGACCGGAGGCGGAAGCGCCGGAGGTCTGAATCACGCGATCAAACAAAGACCGTGATGAACGGAGGCGGAATCGCCGGAGGTCTAAATCACGCGATCAAACAAACACCTGGAGCAGGATGGCTGAGCGAAAGCGATGTCATCCTGCTCCAGGCCCTGACACCGTGTTCTACCCGCGGTGGCCTCGCACCGCGCGCATCCGGGGCAGGCGGTTCGCGATCCAGCGGACGCCGGCAGACACCAGCAGCACCGCCAGGAAGTAGACCAGCGCCACAAACGTATATACTGGCATGGCGACAAACGTCGCACTGACCACCAGCCCGGCCTGGTACATCAGATCCGGCACTGCGATCACCGAAACGATGCTGGTGCTCTCCGAGCAAGGGCTGAGTCTGAGGGCACCTGAGCCTGTGCAGCGGCGTTGACGAACAACAGGGCTGCCGCCACGAAGAGCCATTTCAACATGGCGGTGCTCCTTATTCGGCTGCGCGCGGAAGGTCGTCCGGCAGCAGGCGCGGGCGCATCATCGAGCTGACATTCTTCAGCGATTCCGGTTTGAGCAGGCCGAGGGAGGCGGCGATCTGCCAGAAGACGTGGTCGGCATGGCGGACGATCATGCACTCGGTGGACAGGCCGAGATGCTGGCCTTCCAGCGAATGGGCGCAGGCGATATGCGCGATCTCCTCCGGCAGGCCGACGCTCAGGCAGACGAAGGTGCCGAACACGGTGTGGCGCAGCGTGGGCTGGCCAACCGCCGACGGGTCCTCGGCCCAGCGCCTGAGGTTGATCGGATCGAACTCGTAAGGCTTGCCGACGTCGTGGCACAGCCCGCCGGTCAGCACGACGTCGCGGTCGATGATGCATTCCGGCCGGGTCGCCTTGAATTCGTCGGCGATCGCCAGCGCGAGATGTGTGACGCCGCGCAGGTGGTCGGCCTGGGTGCCGCGCTTCAGGGTGGACTGGCCGGGATTGCCCTCGGGCGGGATGTCGCTGATGCGGCCGAAGCTGGAATGGGCGAGCGAGAAGGCCCAGGCCTCGATTGCCTTGCGGCGCAGGTCCGGGTTCTGGATCTCGTTGATCTCCGGGAGGTCTTCGACCACGGTCTGGCGCAGCGCTTCGGTGATCACGCGCTGCTGAGTCAGGTAATGCAAGGCCATTCGTTCGCTCCCTTACTGATTTACTGCGATGTAGCGTAGGGGCAGGCGCGCCACGGCTGCCAATTGAAAACTTTCGCGAACTGATACAACAATTGTATCAGTGGTCCGAAGCTTGGCACATCTGGAGGCGTTTTACTGGGTTGCCCGGCTGGGCAATTTCCATGCGGCCGCCGAACGCCTGGGCGTGACGCAACCAACGGTGTCGGTGCGCCTGCGGGCACTGGAACGCGCGCTGGGCACGCCACTGATCGAGCGGAACGCACAGGGCGCTCGGCTGACACCGCAGGGCGTAACGATGTTCGACTATGTCGAACGGATCATGGCTCTGACCTCCGATCTGCAGGAGCGGTTGCAGCCTGGGCGGCGGCTGCGCGGGCGGCTGCGGTTCGGCGTGTCGAACGGGTTCGCGCTGCTGTGCCTGGCGGATTTCATGAAGGTCGTGCGGCACGCGCATCCGGAATTGGAAGTGGCGGTGCGCGTCGGCAACAGCAGGGTGCTGGCGGGTGGGGTGCTGCGGCAGGAGCTGGACCTGGCGATCCTGTCACCCTCGCAGGCAACCTCCCGCCTGGTGACGGAACCGATGGGGTTGCAGGAGTTCGCTTGGGTAGCCAGCCCGAATCTGGGGCTTGAACCCCCCGTGGCGCCGGAGGACTTGTTGCGGCAGCAGATCTTCACCGATCCGGCGCCGTCGCATCTGTTTGCCGTCTTGAACGACTGGTTCGCCGAGGTCGGCATGCAGCCGCCTCGGCTGGTGCAATGCGACAGCGTGGCGGTGATTGCGACCCTGGTGACGGCCGGTGCAGGGATCAGTCTGCTGCCGGTCTGCCTGGTGGAAGCAGGCCTGACGGCGGGGAATGTGCGGCTGCTTGAGGTCACGCCGAAGCCATATCCTCAGACGATTGCCGCGGCGTACGCCCCCTCGGCGGACCGAGCGTGGATGCGGCAGATCGTACAGATCGTTCGCGCGGTGACGAGCAAAACGCGGTTCCTGGGGTAGATCCTGGTGTCGCAATTGTCAGACGCGCGGAAATTTGTTGTGGCTATATAATGGCTAGAAAGACCAAGTAGAAAATTGAGGAATTTTACACCGTAGCGCATGAACATTGCACTTAGATGACAAAAAAATTAATAAAATATTATAGCAAAATCGGTTCTTCCATTTCTGCAAAGTCATGGAGTCTTCACTTTTCCAAATCATCCCCGTTGCGTATCTCGCGCCCCATGAACAGCATCACTCCAGGCGGCGCCCGGTTGTCCTATCGGACGGTCTTTATCTCCGATACGCATCTCGGCACACGCGGCTGCCGCAGCGACTTTCTGGCGGATTTCCTTCGGCGCGTGTCGTGCGAGAGGGTCTTCCTCGTCGGTGACATCATCGACGGATGGCGCTTGCGCAAGTCCTGGTACTGGGACGAGGCTCATGACGATGTCCTGCGCCTGCTGCTGCGCCACGCGCAGAACGGCACCGAGGTCACCTACATCCCCGGCAACCACGATGAGATGTTCCGGCCCTGGCTGACGGTCGGGCTGGATATCTGCGGCATACGGCTGCGGCGCGAGGCGGAGCACAAGACCGCCGACGGCAAGCGCCTGCTGATCATGCATGGCGACGAGTTCGACAGCGTGGTGCGGTATGCCAAGTTCCTCGCGCTGCTGGGCGACTGGGCCTATACAGCCGCGCTGGTCGTCAACCGCTGGTTCAACAATATCCGCCGCCGCCTCGGCTATCCGTACTGGTCGCTCTCGGCCTGGCTGAAGCGCCAGGTCAAGGAGGCGGTGAAGGCGATCGACCGGTTCGAAACCGCCCTGGTGGGCGAAGCCCGGCGGCGCGGTTTCGACGGTGTCGTCTGCGGCCACATCCACCATGCCGAGATCCGTGACGTCGACGGCATCCTCTATCTGAACGGCGGCGACTGGGTCGAAAGCTGCACGGCGCTGGTGGAGCACCATGACGGTCGTCTGGAACTGATCGACTGGGCGGCGGAGAACCGGCTGTCGTTCTTCAGCCCCCGCGCGACGCGCGTTGCCCAGGTTGCCTGACCGCCGGTTGTTCCGCCCCAGAATGGCAGCGCGGTGTCACTGGCCGCGAGCCCCCTCGGCGGCGGCATGGCCGTCTCTGCTTCGGAGATCCTGGACCTCGACGTCATGCTGCCAGCCGTCGCATCGCACCGCATCCTGATCGTCACCGACGCCTGGCATCCGCAGGTCAACGGGGTGGTGCGCACGCTGATGACGCTGGTGCAGGAACTGACTGCCATGGGGCAGGTGGTCGAGGTCATCGGTCCGGATCGTTTCCGCTCCATCCCATGCCCGACCTATCCGGACATCTCGTTGTCGGTCTTCCCCGGCCGCCGGCTGGCGCGGATGATCGAGGCGTTCCGGCCGGATGCGCTGCATATCGCCACCGAGGGGCCGCTGGGCCAGGCCGCCCGCCGCTGGGCGATCCGCACCGGGTTCGGCTTCACCACCGCCTTCCACACCCGATTCGCCGAATACATCAAGGCTCGGACCGGGCTGCCGGTGCGGCCGATCTATGCGTGGCTGCGGCGGTTCCACGGCGCGGGGCAGGGCATCATGGTTGCTGCTGCATCGTTGCGACAGGAACTCGACCTGCGCGGTTTCCGCAATATCCGAGCGTGGTCGCGCGGCGTGGATCTGGCCTTGTTCCGGCCGATGCCGCCGGAGGAGTGGGGACTGCCGGGGCCGGTCTTCATCTATATCGGCCGGGTCGCCGTCGAGAAGAACATCGAAGGTTTCCTCGATCTGGACCTGCCAGGATCGAAAGTGGTTGTCGGCGGCGGTCCGCACCTGGATGCCTTGCGCCAGCGCTATCCGGGTGTGCTGTTCACCGGCCCCCGGCACGGTGAGGCATTGGCACGCGCCTATGCCAGTGCGGATGTGTTCGTGTTCCCGTCGCGGACCGACACGTTCGGGTTGGTGATCCTGGAGGCACTGGCCTGCGGCACCCCGGTCGCAGCGTTTCCGGTGACCGGGCCGAAGGACGTGCTGGCGGACGCCGACGGGATGATCGGCGCTGTGCACGACGACCTGCGCACCGCCGCCCTGGCTGCGCTGAAGGCGGACCGGACGGCTTGCCGGGTGCATGCGGAGCGGTATTCATGGCGGGCCTGTGCGGAGACGTTTCTTTCGCATCTGGTGCCGGCCCAACCGGGATCGGCACAGGCCGCGGACGAGGCCCCTTAGAGCAGGATGACATCGCTTTCGCTCAGCCATCCTGCTCCAGGTGTTTGTCTGATCGCGTGTTTCAGACCTCCGGCGATTCCGCCTCCGGTCATCACGCGTCTAGCCGCAATCCGGTTGTAGCGTTACAGTTCGACCCGCCCCACCCGCGTCATGGCCCGGCTCGTCCGGGCCATCCCGTGCCGCGGGGAGTCCGGCGTCGGAATGCGGAGGGTCTGCAGGAGCGACACCGGATGGAGATGGCCCGGACGAGCCGGGCCATGACGGGGGACGACGACAGAACCTTTGCAGTCGACCGTTAAACCCCGTCGGCGACCTCGGCGACATGCTCCGCGGTGAAGCCGAAGAACTTCATCACCGCCCCGCCCGGCGCCAATTCGCCGAAGCGATCCAGACCGACCACGGCGCCGTCCAGGCCGACATACTTGTACCACAACGGCGTGGTCCCCGCCTCCACCGCGACCCGCTTGACCCCCGGCAGCAGCACCAAGTCGCGATACGCCTTGTCCTGGCGATCGAAGTGTTCGGTGCAGGGCATCGACACCACGCGGACCTTCTTCCCCTTGGCGGCCAGCAGGTCCTTCGCGCCGGTCGCCAGCATCACTTCCGAACCGGTGGCGATCAGGATCAGGTCCGGCGTTCCGTCGCTATCCGCCAGCACATACCCGCCGCGGGCGATCAGCGCCGCGCGTTCCATCCCGCCGCCATGCTGCGGCAGGTTCTGCCGCGACAGGGCCAGCGCCGACGGGCCGTCCACCCGCTCCAGCGCGCAGCGCCAGGCGACCGCCGATCTCCAGCATGTCGCAGGGCCGCCAGACATCGAGGCCCGGGATCAGCCGCAGTGAAGACGTCTGCTCGATCGGCTGATGCGTCGGTCCGTCCTCGCCCAGGCCGATGCTGTCATGCGTCAGCACATAGATCACCCGCAGATGCATCAGCGCTGACAGGCGAATGGCGTTGCGGGCGTAGTCGGAGAAGATCAGGAACGTGCCGCCATAGGGGATGTACCCGCCATGCAGCGCGATGCCGTTCAGCGCCGCGGACATGCCGAATTCCCGCACGCCGTAATGGATGTAGTTGCCGGGGCTGCCATGCGTGACGGAGACGCTGCCCTTCCAGTTGGTCAGGTTCGACCCGGTCAGGTCGGCCGACCCGCCGAACATTTCCGGCAGGAACTTGGCGAACAGGCCGATGGCGTTCTGAGACGCCTTGCGGGTGGCGATGGCATCCGTCGTCGCGGCCGCCTCGGCGATCGCCGCATCCGCCTTGGCGGTGTAATCGTCGGGCAGCTTGCCGGCGACGCGGCGCTTGAACTCGGCGGCGAGGTCGGGGTGTGCCTTGGCATAGTCGGCGAACGCCGCGTCCCATTCCGCCTGGCGCTGAGCACCGGCTGCCCGCGCGTCCCAGGCCTCGCGAATCGCCGCCGGCACTTCGAACGGCGGGATACGGCCACCCCAGCGCTTCGCGGGTTGCGGCGACCTCGGCGGCACCGAGCGCGGCACCGTGCGACTTCGTGGGTGCCGGCGGCGTGCGGGGCGCCGTAGGCGATGGTGGTCTTGCAGCAGACCATGGTCGGCTTGCCGCAGGGGGTCGTCGCTTCCTTCAGCGCTGCCATCAGCGCCTGGGTGTTATGGCCGTCGACATTCGGGATCACGCGCCAGCCATAGGCCTCGAACCGCTTCGGCGTGTCGTCGGTGAACCAGTCCATGCACGTGCCCGTCGATGGAGATGCCGTTGTCGTCATAGAAGACGATCAGCTTTTCCAGCTTCTGCGTGCCGGCCAGCGAGCAGGCCTCGTGCGAGATGCCTTCCATCAGGCAGCCGTCGCCGCAGAAGACGAAGGTGCGGTGATCGACGATCGTGTGCCCCTCACGGTTGAAGGCCAGCGCCAGTTGCTGTTCGGCCAGCGCCATGCCGACCGCGGTCGCCAGGCCCTGTCCGAGCGGACCGGTCGTGGTCTCGACGCCGGGGGTCAGGCCGTGTTCGGGGTGGCCGGGGGTCTTGGAATGCAGCTGGCGGAACTGCTGCAGTTCCGCCATCGGCAGGTCGTAGCCGGTCAGATTCAGCAGAGCATAGAGCAGCATCGACCCGTGCCCGTTCGACAGCACGAACCGGTCGCGGTTCGGCCAGGACGGGTCGGCCGGGTTGTGGCGCAGATGATGGCGCCAAAGCGCCTCGGCGATGTCGGCCATGCCCATCGGCATGCCGGGGTGGCCGGATTTCGCCTTCTCCACCGCGTCGACGGCGAGAAACCGGATCGCGTTCGCCAGCATGCGGGGCGTCGTCAGGTCCGTCGTCACCGTGTCCATGCGCGTATCCTTTGCCGTTGGGCCATCGGGTTTGTAGCCATGCTCGCCGGGGCAGGAAAGAGCAGCCGGCGTCGCATGCAAAGATGCTTCATTCGTCAATGGGTTTTGGGGTATCGTTCACACTGTTCCGCAAGACAGGGAACCTGCCATGGCCGTGCGTTCATCCACCATGCCGCCTCGCCGCTTCGCCTCACCGGCGCTGAAAGCGCTGATGACTCAGCGCAGCGCGGAGTTTTGCGGCCTGATTCTGGGCCTGCTGGGCCTGGCTGTCCTGCTGGCGCTGGCGACCTATGATCCGCGTGATCCGTCGTTCAATACCGCGAGCACGCAGCACACCCACAACATGGCGGGCCCGGTGGGCGCCGTGGTGTCCGATCTGCTGTTGCAAGGGCTTCGGCGTGGTGGCCGTGCTGCCGGGTCTCGCCATGCTGGCGTGGTGCTGGCGGATCGGTTCGCGGCGGGGGCTGGAGAGTCTTTCTCTGCGCATTGCGGCACTGCTGGCCGCGATGCCCGTCCTGGCGGCCGTCATCGGTGCGGTGCCCTGGCCGCAGATCAAGGCGCTGGCCGGTGATGGCGGGCCCTGGCGGCGCGATCGGCCTGACACTGGCGGGCAATGCGATCGTCGCGTCCCGTTCCGCTCTGGGGCTCGCCGGTGTCGCCGGCGTGTGGCTGCTGGGCTTGGCCCTCGCGCTCTGTGTTGACCCTGCTCGCCCTCGGCCTCTCCCGCTCCGAATGGCGCTCGGCCGGACGATTTGCCGGTTCCGTGGCGCGGTTTTCGGTGCGCGGCGGCCAGATCGGCGTCGGTGCGCTGTCACGGGGCGCCGGGGGCCTGGGGCAGGCCACGGGACGGCTGTCGTCCTTCATGCCGCGCCGCCCCGTCCGTGAGCCCGAGCGTTGAACCGCGAGGGGAAGACCCGCGGCCGCGCCTGGCACAGAGCGGCGAAGAGGGGTCGCCGGTGCGGTCGATCCCGCCGCGTCCGGTGGTGCGCAATCCGCTGCCGCCTGATACGCCCGTGTCTCCCGCCCTGTCCGCGCCACCGCCGCCGGTGCGCACGCTCAAGCCGGAACCGGCGCGCAAACCGGTTCAGCCGAGTCTGCCGTTGCCCGAGTCGGGCTGGGTGTTCCCGTCGCTCGACCTGCTGAAGCCGCCGCCCGCGCGCGCTGCGTCCGGACCGTCGGAGGAAGCGCTGCAGGCCAATGCCCGGCTGCTGGAAACCGTGCTGTCCGATTACGGCGTGCAGGGGGAGATCGTCGAGATCCGCCCCGGCCCGGTGGTCACGCTGTATGAGCTGGTGCCCGGCGCCCGGCATCCGCAGCGCCCGGGTGATCGGCCTGGCCGACGACGTCGCCCGCAGCCTGTCGGTCACCGCCGTGCGCATCGCCACCGTCCCCGGCCGCAACGTGATCGGCATCGAGGTGCCGAACAGCAAGCGCGAGACGGTGTTCCTGAGCGAGATCCTCTCCAGCGACGAGGTGACAGAAGAACACCGGCCGGCTGTCGCTGGCGCTGGGCAAGGATATCGGCGGCAAGTCGATCGTCGCCGACCTCGCGCGCATGCCGCATCTGATGATCGCCGGCACCACCGGGTCGGGCAAGTCGGTCGGCGTCAACGCGATGATCCTGTCGCTGCTGTACCGGCTGTCGCCCGACCAGTGCCGGCTGATCCTGATCGATCCGAAGATGCTGGAACTGTCGACCTATGAGGGCATCCCGCATCTGATGGCGCCGGTGGTGACGGAGCCGGCCAAGGCGGTGACCGCGCTGAAATGGACCGTGCGCGAGATGGAGCGCCGCTACCGCGCGATGTCCCAGCTCGGCGTCCGCAACGTCGGCGGCTTCAACGACCGCGTCGCCGAGGCTCGGGCCAAGGGCGAGGTCGTCACGCGCAAGGTGCAGACCGGCTTCGACCCCGACACCGGCCGCCCGACCTTCGAGGAACAGCCGCTGGCGCTGGAATCCCTGCCGTTCATCGTCGTGGTGGTCGACGAAATGGCCGACCTGATGATGGTCGCCGGCAAGGAGATCGAGGCCGCGGTGCAGCGCCTGGCACAGATGGCGCGCGCGGCCGGCATCCATGTGATCATGGCGACGCAGCGACCGTCGGTGGACGTGATCACCGGCACGATCAAGGCCAATTTCCCGACGCGCATCAGCTTCCAGGTGATCTCCAAGTTCGACAGCCGGACGATCCTGGGCGAGCAGGGGGCGGAACAGTTGCTGGGCATGGGCGACATGCTGTTCATGCAGGGCGGCGGCCGGATCACCCGCGTGCATGGCCCGTTCGTCTCGGACGAGGAGGTCGAGAAGGTGGTCGCCTTCCTGCGCGAACAGGGCGAGCCGGCCTATGTGGAGGACGTCACCGAACCGGTGGACGGCAATGGCGATGGCGGCGGCGACGGCGGCTACTCCGGCATCGGCGGCGGCGAGCGACGGCGACAAGAGCCTGTTCGACCAGGCGGTGGCGGTGGTGGCGCGCGAGGGCAAGGCGTCGACGTCGTTCATCCAGCGGCATCTGAACATCGGCTACAACAAGGCGGCGAAGCTGATCGAGCAGATGGAGAAGGAAGGGATCGTCGGGCCGGCGAACCATGTCGGCAAGCGGGAGATCCTGGTGCGGCGGGGACGCACGACGACATGGATTGTTAGCGGGTCAACCGTCCCCCTTGCGAAGTTCCTCGGAACCTCTTGTAGAGGGCCACGGTCCTGGCGGGCGTCGGGATGCGCCTTCCATTGCGATCAACATCGCAACGGCGCGGATGGCGCATCCCGGTCGGCCAGGACTAGGGCTCTTGGCTGTCATTCGGGCACCCGGACTCAGCGCGCCACCGTGGCGCTCCAGGTGTCCTCCGTGAAGCCGCGAAGCGTGCGCTCCGTGGTTTTTTCACGGCGGTCGATCCAAACGCCAGCCGCGCTAATCACTCCCCACCGGCATAACCAACCGCAGCGGACGCGTCCCGATCTCCGCCCCGGTGACCTTGTCGATCAACAGCGGCTGCACATCCGTCCCGCGCTCAACGTCGACCAGCCGGGTAACCTGACCCTCCCCATGGTGCTGCCGCGCCCAGTTGGCGATCATGATCAGCACCGGCAGAAAGTCGCGCCCCGCCGGGGTCAGCATGTATTCGTCCCGCGGCGGATGCTCCGAATAGCGGCGCTTTTCCAGCAGCCCATCCTCTGTCAGCGCCGCCAGCCGCCGCGTCAGGATCGTCGGCGCGATACCCAGGCTCTTACGGAACTGGTCGAAGCGCGTGAGCCCCTGACTCGCGTCGCGCAGGATCAGCATGCTCCACGCATCGCCGACGCGGGCGAGGCCGCGGGCGATCGGGCAGGGGCCGGATGCAAAATTTTCTGTGTCCATAGCATTTCGATAGTGACTAACTACTCATACGATACTAAGTGACCGGCATCCGGGAAATCAATCATTCCCGCCGTTCGAAGGAGACTCGATCATGACCCAGAAGTCAGCCGGTCTGGCCGTCGTCACCGGCGCATCCGGCGGCATCGGCGCCGTCTATGCCGACCGCCTCGCGAAACGCGGCTACGACCTGTTGCTGGTCGCCCGCAACCGGCAACGCCTGGAGGCCAACGCGGCGCGGATCAAGGCGGAGACCGGACGAAAGGTCGACGTGCTCGTCGCCGACCTGGCGGTGCCGACCAATGTCGCGATCCTGGCAGAGCGGCTCGCCACCGATGCCTCGATCAACTTGCTCGTCAACAATGCCGGCGTGTCGCTGGCCGGCGGTCTGCTCGACACCGACCAGAGCGCCGTGGAGAACCTGCTGGCGCTGAACATCACCGCGCCGACGCTGCTGGCAGGCGCGGCCGGCAAGGCGTTCGTCGCGCGGAATGCCGGCACGATCATCAATATCAGTTCGGTCCTTGCCCTCGCGCCCGAACAGTTCGACGGCGTCTATAGCGGGTCGAAATCCTATCTGCTGAACCTGACCCTGTCGCTCGCCGAGAAGCTGAAGGGCACCGGTGTCAATGTGCAGGCGGTCCTGCCGGGCGCAACCCGCACCGAGATCTGGGAGCGCAGCGGCAAGGACGTCGATGCGATCCTGCCCGGCAAGGTCATGGAGGCCGGCGACATGGTGGACGCGGCGCTGCTGGGTCTCGACCGCGGCGAGGTCGTCACGATCCCGCCGCTGGCCGATGAAACCCTCTACGAGACCTATCAGGCGGCCAGGATTGCCCTGGCGCCGTATCTCTCGGAGCGCGAGGTCGCGCCGCGCTACCGTTCGGCCGCGTGACGCAACCGGGGCTTCGCGCGGACGGCGGAGCCCCGAACCCGTGGACAGGGGACAAAGACGGTGGTTGACTCGGGCGCGAGGGAGAAACGCGCATGGCAACCACCACTTTTCAGGTCGGCGACATCACCATCCACCGCATCGTGGAGCAGGAGGCGCCGTTCTTCGACCCCTTGGTCTTCTTTCCGACGCTGACCAAAGAGGTGCTGGAGGAAAACCGCGGCTGGATGACCGACGGCGGCTATCTGGACAAGAAGAATGGTGAACTGGTCCTTTGCATCCAGTCCTACCTGATACAGACCAAGCACCACAATATCCTGATCGATAGTTGCGTCGGCAACCACAAGCCGCGCCCGACACGTCCGTTCTGGGACATGATGAACACCGACCGGTTCGAGAAAAACCTCGCCGCAACCGGCGTTTCGCCCGATCAGATCGACTACGTGATGTGCACCCATCTGCACGTCGATCATGTCGGCTGGAACACGAAGCTTGAGAACGGACGCTGGGTGCCGACCTTCCCGAAGGCGAAAGTATGTCTTCTCCGACCGCGAACTCGCTTACTGGACTGAGGCCGAGAAGAATGATCCCGCCGCCGCACCCTGGATCACGGATTCAGTGCTGCCGATCGTCGCGGCGAAGCGGGAGGAAGTCGTCAAGAGCGACCACGCGTTCGGCGATCTGATCAAGCTGATCCCGACACCGGGGCATACGATCGACCATTACTCTGTGCAGTTGGGCAAGCCGGGTGCGGATGCGGTGATTACCGGCGATATGATCCACTCGCCTCTGCAGGCGCGGTATCCGGAGATGGGCATGCGGGTCGACTACAACTCCCCGCAGGCGGGCAAATCACGGCGGAAACTGTTCGGGTGCCTGTGCGATACATCGACGCTGGTCTGCACGGCACATTTCCCGTCACCGTCATCAGGCCGGATCACGCGCTGGGACGACGGGTTCCGCTTCGTACCCGTGTAAGAACGATGAAAATCGGCATCCTGCACACCTCGCACCCCGATCCGGTCACTGATGCTGCACTATCCGCCCTATTACGGGGCAGAGGCCATGCTGCGCTCTTTGCCAAGGAGGTGCTGCCGCACGTCCAAGCAATCGAGGCGCCGCGGCTGGCCGCGTACTAGCTAAGCTCGTAAGCCGCGGACGGCTTATTGAGGCCGATGTGGCCGTACCCACCGATAGTGTCGAGATCCGAGCGTTATGGCTCGGTGGCGGAAAAGCCGCGGACATGCCCGGGCCCGCCGACGCGCCATTCTTGCCTCCGCCTTAGCAAAGGCAGCAGATCAGGTGTCATCGCGCGGCTTCATGACCCTTCGCGCACAGATCTCCTCAGGCCGGCCGGTTGCCCGCACGAAGCCGGCGCCGGAATGGCCTCTCACGCCAGCGCTGCCGCCCGCGGTGGAGGAACCGCGGGCGGCAGCCTGAACGCGTCAGAGACGCCGCAGCACGTCCAGCGTTGCCTCCGGCTCAGGCCGATGCGTGTAGTCCGGGTCGGCTTCGGCCGATGCAACGATCCCGTCACGCCGGATCACGATCCGCGCCGGCATGGACAGCCGCCAGCTTTCATCGCCGTTGAACTTCGGCAGATCGACGCCGAGGAACTTGTAAACCTCGATCAGATCGTCGGGCAGACGAAATGCCAGCCCATAGGCCTCACCCACCTTGTTGTCCGGATCGGTCAGGAGCGGGAACGTGAGCTTCTGCCGCTCCGCACCAGGCCGGGTGAATTCCTGCAATTGCGGCGACAGCACAATGAGGCTGGCACCAAGCGCGGTGATCTTGGGGAGTACTGCTTGCAGAGCATCCAGCTCATGCCGGCAGTAGGGTCACCAGAAGCCGCGGAAGACGCTGACAAGGACGGGACCGGACGCCAGCACCGCTGACAGCGCCACCGCCTTGCCGTTCTGATCATCGAGCGTGAAGTCCGGCGCGCGGGTACCTGGCTTGATCACGCCGATCCAGGATGCCGGAATTGCGCAGCTGTTCCGTGGCCTTGTGCATCACTGCCTGCCTGTCCGGCGGGATGCGCTTTGCCGCCCCTTCACGGACGGCAGCAAGTTGTTCCTCGAGGTTCATGGGATTCTCCTGTGTTGCAATCGTGAATCCAAATCGCATCGCCCGCGCCGGTGTCAAGTATGGAAATTCGCACCACGCGAGAGGCTACATGGCCGGCGGCTTGGTGGGATTGGTTTTGGCCCCTGCTGCCTGGACCTATGCTGGCCGCCCTGCGACCCGTCAAAACCTCTGTGCCGAGGCACTAGAGCAGGATGACATCCTCCGGCGATCCCACCTCCAGTCATCACGCCGTTTGTTTGATCGCGTGATTCAGACCTCCGGCGATCCCACCTCCAGTCATCACGCTCTATCGCCCTCCCGCCCGGTCCCGTCCGATCAGAGCCAGCCCTTCCGCCACCGAGACAAACTCCCCGCCGCCGGAGACCTTGTCCGCGCCGAAGCGTTGCTCGAACAATGCCCGAACCGCCGGGACGAAGGACGTGCCGCCCGTCAGGAACACTCTGTCGATCCCCGTGGCCGGTACGTTCGCATTGATCAGGGCCTGATCCACGGTCGCGGCAATGCGGCGCAGGTCGTCGGCGATCCAGGTCTCGAACTCCGAGCGGGCGATCGGCCGCTCGATCGCGAGATCGCCGTGCGCAAAGCGCAGCGTCGCGGTATCGCGGCGCGACAGTTCAGCCTTGACCGCGCTGACCGCCTGATAGAGCGGATAGCCCATCTCGTCCTCGATGAGCCGGATCAACTGCCGCAGCCGCTCCGGTCGGGCACTGGCAGCAGCGACTGCCGCGATGTCGCGCAAGGTGCGGGGCGCCCGCATCAGCGACAATTGGTGCCAGCGGGCGAAACCGGAGAAATACTCGGGTGGGACCGGCAGCGCCGTGCCCATCACCGTGTAAGTGTCGCCCTTGCCCAGCAGCGGCGAGACGACACGGTCGATGATGCGATAGTCGAACGTGTCGCCGGCGATGCCGATGCCGGCGTAGCCGAGCGGAACCACGCGCCGGGATCCTTGGGGATCGAAGTGCATGACCGAGAAGTCGCTGGTGCCACCACCAAAATCGCCGACCAGGACGGTTGCCGCGCCGTCCAGGCTGCGAGCGAAGCGATAGCCGGCGGCCTCCGGCTCCAGGGCGACGTCGATCTCCGGGAAGCCGGCTTCGGTGAAGGCCGCGCGCAGCCGGGTTTCACCGAACGCGTCGTCCGCGGACTCGCCGGCGAAGCGCACCGGCCGGCCAGCCACGACGCGCGCGCCGTCGATGACTGCCTTGCAGCAGCACCCCGAGGAAGAGCGCCACGAGCTGCTCCAGGGTGAACAGGCGGCCAAAGATATTGGTCTGGGTGAAGCTGCGTTGGGCCAGGTAGGTCTTCATCGACATGATCAGCCGGCTGTCGAGCGGATCTTCCAGATAGGCCTCGATGGCGAACGGACCGGCGGCGTGACGCAACCCGGTCCGGCCGCGCCCCTCGTCGGTCCAGAAGCACAGCAGGGTGCGGAACACGTCCAACTCCGCCTGGCCGACGGCGATAGCGTGTCGTCTGCACACTGCCGTCCGGCTGCAGGATCGCCACAACGCTGTTGGTGGTGCCGAAATCGATGCCGATGAGTCCGCTCATTTACCCATCCCTCTGCCACCCATCCCTCTGCCGAAGGGCGTGGGTTCAATCCCATCCGGGGAATGGAGGCAAGGCCATACACGTTCGGCCGGTGACGCCGACGCATATTGTGGTTGCGGTGGCGCGCTGAACCGTCACGCTCGTCGCGCGCCCCAACCGCCCAGCAGGATCGACGCCGCAACCACCGCGCCGAACGCACCCAGCGCCAGCCCGATGATCCAGAATACGGTGCCGAGGCCGAAGCCCAGCCAGATCGCCAGGTTGCCGCCACCCGCCGCCAGCACCAGCCGGCAGAACTGCGCGACGATCGGCCATGTCAGCCGGCCCGCGCCCTGGGAGGCGAAGTAGAGCACCAGTCCCAGCCCGAACAGCCCGTAAAATGGCCCGACGATGTGCAGGTAGTGCGCGCCGACCGCCAACATGGCCGGATCGGAGCCGAACAGCGACAGCCATGCGATTGGATGGATCGCGGCGGCCAGCCCGATCGACTCGGTCAGGCAGAAGCCCACCGCGCCCCCGATCCACGCCGCCTTCAGCGCCCGAGCACGTTGGCCCGCGCCGATGTTGGTGCCGACAATGGCGACGAGAGGGCCGCCGACACCAAAGGAAATCGGCACCATCAGGTATTCCAGCCGCGACCCCGTGGCGAAGCCAGCCAGGGCAGGTGGCCCGAATACGCCCACGATTGCCGTGGTGATCATGATCGTCAGGTTGGTCTGGATCGACGTCGTCGACGCCGGAGCGCCCACTTTCAGGATCGCTCCGAACAGCCGTCCGCTCAGCCGGACCGGCCAGGCCGGCCTTATCACGGCCCGACCGCTGCACAGGAAGCCGGCCAGCAGAGCGATGCCCAGCGTGTAATAGATCAGCAGTGACACCGCACCGCCGGCCACGCCCAACCGAGGAAAGGGGCCGACGCCGAAGATCAGGCAGGGCGACAGCGGGATCAGCAGCAGCGCGCCACCACAGATCACGCCACCCGGCACCACCATGTTGCCGGTGCCGCGCAGCACGCTCGCCAGCGCATTCATGATCCAGAGCAGCGCCGCGCCGGCGTAGATCACGTTGCTATAGGCCAGTGCCGCCTGCAGGGACGGTCCCTCGGCCCCCATGGCGCGATAGATGCCGGGTCCGAAACTCAGCATGCCCGCCGAACAGATCAGGCCGAGCGTGCCGTTGATGATGATGGCGTGCCAAATCAGCGACGACGCATCGTCGCGCCGCCCGCTCCCCAGCGCTCGGGCCACCGCCGCGGAAATGCCGCCGCCCATCGATCCCGCCGAGATCATCTGCATCAGCATCACGCCGGGGAACACGACGGCTGCCCCGGCGAGCGCGTCGGTGCCCAGTTTGCCGATGAAATAGGTCTCGATCAGGCCGGTCGCGGACTGGGCGAGCATCAGCAGGATGTTCGGCACCGCCAGCCGCAGCAGCAGCGGCAGCAGCGGCGCATCCAGCAGCGCGCGCGTGCGCCGGTCCATGCCGCGTCTGTCCTTTATGACCGACCGTTCGGTCGGATTTTCGGTGATGGCGCTGGCAGCGGAGCTCATGGTCGGCGGGCCTTCAGATGAGGATCAGGGAAAAGACGATCGTCTGAAAGCGTTCCAGCGCCGCGCCGTTGCGATCGACCTTGGTGCGCAGGACCGCGCCTTCGTACGCGTCTATCAGGAAGGCGGCGGTCTCGTCGGGATCGAGGCCCGGCCGCAGCGAGCCGTCGGCCTGAGCCTCCCGGATACAGCCGGCGAGCAGGGTGCCCCAGGCGGCGAAGACGGCGGCGAGGCGGTCGCGGATCAGCCGGCTGTCCCCCGCCAGTTCGGCGGAGAAATTGCCGATCATGCAGCCTTTGTCGAAGGTCGCGTTCGGCCGCGGCGTGGTCTTGCCGGTGAAATAGGCGCGCAGCCGATCCATTGGCGTGCGGGTCTGGTCACCCAGGATCGTCGCCGCCTGGCTGGCGCGGCGTTCCCAGTAGCGCCCGAGGACATCGGCGCCGAAGGCCTCCTTGCTGGGGAAGTGGGAGTAGAAGGAGGCTTTGGGCACTTCGGCCGCTTCGGCGATGTCCTGCACGCCGGTGGCGTGGAAGCCGCGCGCGTGCAGCACCTGAAGGCCGGTGGCGAGCAGTTGGTCACGGGTGGAGGGACGGCGCATGGGGTGACTATATCCGACCGACTGGTCGGTTGCAAGTGCGCACCGCGTCGGTTTCCACCGTCATGGGCTGCCCCCAACTCGTACATGGGCTGCCCCGAGCCTGTCATGGTCTGCCCCGACCCGTCATGGGCTGCCCCGCCGTCATGGCCCGGCGTGACCGGGCCATCTCTCTCAGCCAGGGACTCGGACGCGCAAACCGTGCCACACTGGCCCGGCGGTCAAGCCGGGCCATGACGGTGAGGCGTTTCATGACACGGACCGAGTTGTCCCTTCGGTAGCGTTCCCGTACATCCGAGCGCCATATTACCGGCATCGACAGCTTGGACCTGCCATGGATTTCCGCTCGATCTACCGCCACGGCTTCGCCCGCGTCGCCGCCTGCACGACGCGCTGCACGCTCGCCGACCCGGCGGCCAATGCCGCAGGCGATCCTGGAGGTGGCGCGCGACCTGCGACCGGCGCGGCGTGGCGCTCGCGGTGTTCCCGGAACTCGGCGTGTCCGGCTACGCGATCAGCGACCTGCTGCACCAGTCCACGCTGCTGGACGCGGTGGAGGACGCCGTCGCGGACCTGGTCGCCGCGTCCGCCGATCTGCTGCCGCTGCTGCTGGTCGGCGCGCCGCTGCGCCATGCCGGCGCGCTGTACAACTGCGCGCTGGCGATCCATCGCGGCCGGCTGCTGGGCGTGGTGCCGAAGGTGCACCTGCCCAACTACCGCGAATTCTACGAGCCGCGGCATTTCGTCGTGGGCGACGGCATGGCGGGCGGCGAGATCACCATCGGCGCGCCAGACCGCGCCGTTCGGCACCGACCTGCTGTTCGCGGCCGAGGACGTGCCGGACCTCGTCGTGCACGCCGAGATCTGCGAGGACATCTGGATCCCGATCCCGCCCAGCTCGCGAGGCCGCGCTGGCCGGCGCGACGGTGCTGGCCAACCTGTCGGCCAGCAACATCACGATCGGCAAGGCGGAGACCCGGCGCCTGCTGTGCGCCTCGCAGTCGGCGCGCTGCGTCGCGGCCTATCTGTACGCCGCGGCCGGGCGCGGGCGAGTCCACCACCGATCTCGCCTGGGACGGCCAGGCCTCGATCTTCGAGAACGGCGCGACGCTGGCCGAGACCGAGCGCTTCCCATCGGCCAGCCAGTTCGCCGTCGCCGATATCGACCTCGACCTGCTGCGCCACGAGCGCATGCAGATGGGCAGCTTCGACACCAACCGCCGGCGCCATCCCGCGGCCTTTCGCCGCATCGGCTTCCGCCTGGATCCGCCGGCCGGCGATATCGGTCTGGAGCGCAAGGTCGAGCGCTTTCCGTTCGTGCCGGCCGATGCCGCGCGGCTCGAGCAGGATTGCTACGAGGCCTACAACATCCAGGTCTCCGGCCTGGCGCAGCGGCTGCGCGCGACCGGCATCAAGCGCGTGGTGATCGGCGTGTCCGGCGGGCTCGATTCCACCCAGGCGCTGATCGTCTGCGCCGCAGGCGCTCGACCTGCTCGGGCTGCCGCGCGGCAACATCCTCGCCTACACGATGCCCGGCTTCGCCACCTCCGACGCACACCAAGGCCAACGCGATCGCGGCTGATGGAGGCGCTCGGCGTCACCTGGCGAGGAGCTCGACATCCGGCCCGCCGCCGAACGCATGCTGAGCCGACATCGGCCATCCGTTCGCGCAGCGGCGAGCCGGTCTACGACCTGACGTTCGAGAACGTGCAGGCCGGGCTGCGCACCGACTATCTGTTCCGCCTGGCCAACCACCACAACGGCATCGTCATCGGCACCGGCGATCTGTCGGAGCTGGCGCTGGGCTGGTGCACCTATGGCGTCGGCGACCAGATGGCGCACTACAACGTCAATGCCGGCGTGCCGAAGACGCTGATCCAGCATCTGATCCGCTGGGTGATCAGCTCGCAGCAGTTCGCGCCGGATGTGCGTGGCGACGCTGGACGCGATCCTGGCCACCGAGATCTCGCCCGAACTGGTGCCGGCCAAGGAAGGCGAGACGCCGCAGAGCACCGAGGCGCACGATCGGTCCCTACGCGCTGCAGGACTTCAACCTGTACTACACGCTGCGCCACGGCTTCGTGCCGTCGAAGATCGCCTTCCTGGCGCTGCACGCGTGGGAGCGACGCGGCGCAGCGGCGACTGGCCGCCCGGCTTTCCCGCCAGATCGGCGCAGCGCCTACGACCTGGCGACGATCCGCAAGTGGCTGGAGGTGTTCCTGCGCCGCTTCTTCGCGTTCAGCCAGTTCAAGCGCGTCGGCGATGCCGAACGGGCCGAAGGTCAGCGCCGGCGGCTCGCTGTCGCCGCGCGGCGACTGGCGCGCGCCGTCGGACGGCAACGCCAACGCCTGGCTCGCGGAACTGGAGCGCAACGTTCCCTGAGATGTGGTACCATCCGTTTCATTCCGAATTACGGCGGCAGGCTACCGATCCAAGTCCTGCTCGGTTAGAGCGTTTTCACCCTGCCTGGAAAAACCCGTCATGGCCCGGCTTGACCGGCTTAACCGGGCCATCTCCATCAGCGGAGGACGCGTGGCGAGAAACTGTGCCTCACTGGCCCGGGATGGCCCGATCAAGCCGGGCCATGACGGGGAGGGGCGATTTCGCAGTCTAGGTTCGGCGATTGCCAACCCAATGAGCCACCCCCGATGAAACCGTTCTGGAGCCAGCTTGCGCGTGAGCTCTTGCCCTATGTGCCGGGTGAGCAGCCGCGCATCACCAATTTGGTGAAGCTCAACACCAACGAAAGCCCGTTCGGTCCTTCGCCGCTCGCGCTGGAAGCCATACGAGCGGCCGCGGCTGACAGCTTGCGGCTCTATCCCGATCCCGACGCGACGGAACTGCGCGAGGCGCTTGCCGCCCTTCACGGCGTAAAGCCCGAACAGGTGTTCGTTGGCAATGGTTCAGACGAAGTGCTCGCGCACGCCTTCGCCGCGCTGTTGAAACAGCCGAAGCCGCTGCTGTTTCCGGACATTACCTACAGCTTCTATCCCGTGTGGGCGCAATTGTTCGGCCTCTCCTGCGAGACCGTACCGCTCGACGGCGAAATGCGCGTCAGGGTCGAGGATTATCGGCGCGAGGCGGGGTCGATCGTGATCGCCAATCCCAACGCGCCGACCGGTATCGCGCTGCCGCGCGCGAAGATCGCCCAACTGCTGGAAGATCATCCCGACATTCCGGTGCTGATCGACGAGGCCTATGTCGATTTCGGTGGTGAGAGCGCGGTTCCGCTGATCGCCAGGTATCCGAACCTGCTGGTGGTGCAGACGATGTCGAAGTCGCGCGCTTTGGCCGGCTTGCGCGTCGGCTATGCCATCGGCGATGCGGGGCTGATCGAGGCGCTACGCCGCGTCAAAGACAGCTTCAATTCCTACCCGCTTGGCCGTGCGGCACAGGCGGGCGCGACAGCTTCGGTTCGCGACGAAACCTACTTTCGCGAGAGCTGCGCGAGGGTCGTCGCAGGGCGGGAAGCGATGACCCGTGAGCTGATCAGGCTGGGCTTCGTCGTTCTGCCTTCGAGTGCGAATTTCGTGTTCGCCAGACATTCGGCGCGGCCCGGCCCGGAACTCGCGGCGGCGTTGCGCAAACATGCGGTGCTGGTTCGGCATTTCGACAAGCCGCGAATCGCACAATATCTGCGCATCACCGTCGGGACGGAGGACGACACCCGAAGGCTGATCGCCGCGGCGGCGGAAATCCTGAGGCCACAATTGAATTAGCTCGCGCTGCTGACGACTTCCGCACCCTAGAAGCGTACTGGAATCGCCTCTCCCGTCATGGCCCGGCTTGACCGGGCCATCCCGGGCTACTGAGGCACGGTATCGCGCAGCGCGTCCTCCGCTGATACGAGATGGCCCGGTCAAGCCGGGCCATGACGGGTTTTTCCAGGCAGGGTGAAAACGCTCTAGACAACGAAATGGCTCGGACAAACCGAGCCATGACGTTTGTGGGACAATAACGTTTGTAACGAGATGGTCCGTGCCGCCGCCGAAGCGGCACCCGGAACGCGCCTTACAGCGCCGCCAGGATCGCCTCGGCGGACGACACCTCGAACCCACCGGGTGCTTCGATGCCCAGTGCGTCACCTTGCCGTCCTGCGCGATCAGCGCATAGCGCTGGCTGCGCACACCCATGCCGCGCGCGGTCAGGTCGAGCTCCAGGCCCATCGCCTTGGCGAACGCCGCCGAGCCGTCGGCCAGCATCAGCACCTTGTCGCCGGCGCCCTGGCTCCTCGCCCCAGGCCTTCATCACGAACCCGTCGTTGACCGCGATGCAAGCGATGGTATCCACACCCTTCGCCTTGAGCGCGTCGGCCTGCTGGACGAACCCCGGAAGATGCTTGGCGGAGCAGGTTGGCGTGAATGCGCCGGGCACTGCGAACAGCACCACCTTCTTGCCCTTGAAGACGTCGTCGGTGGACGTTTCCTTCGGCCCGTCCGGCGTCGCCATCATCAGTTTCATGGAGGGGATGGTATCGCCTACCTGGATTGCCATGGACTCGTTGCTCCCTGTCAGGGTGAAAAGACCCGCCTGCCGTAGCATGGCGAAGGGAACGGGAAAGTCGGGGCGCTCGGCGATCATCGTCTGAGGTTGCCGCGCCGGTGGGATCGCCACGAACGTGAATCGCCCTTCAAACAAGCCAGAGTTCGGGTCGATCTCTAGCCGTTCAGATGGCAGGCGCTGCTGTGGCCGGGTGCCACCTCCCGCAGCGCCGGGGCCTCCAGCGCGCAGCGCGGCATCGCGTGCGGGCAGCGCGGGTGGAAGTGACACCCGCCCGGCGGATCGAGCGGGCTCGGGATCTCGCCCTTCACCGCGGTGAAGCGCCGCTTGCCCGACGTGATGCGCGGCACCTCGGCCAGCAGCGCCTGGGTATAGGGATGGTTGGCGCGGCTGAAGATTTCCTCGGTCGCCGCCGTCTCGATGATCCGGCCGAGATACATGATCACGACGCGGTCCGACAGATGTTCGACCACACCGAGGTCGTGACTGATGAAAAGATACGTCAGGTCGAGCCGCCCGCGCAGGTCCATGAACAGGTTCAGCACCTGCGCCTGGATCGAGACGTCCAGCGCCGCCACCGCCTCGTCGCACACCAGGAACTCCGGCTGCACGGCCAGCGCCCGAGCGATGCCGACGCGCTGGCGCTGGCCGCCGGAGAACTGGTGCGGATAGCGCCGCTTGAACGCCGGATCGAGCCCGGCCTGGCGCAATTGGGCATCGACATAGTCGTCGAGTTCGCCCGCGGCACCAGGCCGTGCACGCGCGGTGCCTCGCCGACGATCTCCGCCACGCGCATGCGCGGGTTGAGCGAGGCGTACGGGTCCTGGAAGATCATCTGGACCTTCAGTTTCGCCAGTTTCGCGCGGTCCGATGCCAGCGCGGCGATGTCCTGACCCTTGTAGAGCACCTGGCCCGAGCTGGCGGCATGATGCCGGCGACCATGCGGCCGAGCGTTGATTTGCCGCAGCCGGATTCGCCGACGAGGCCGACGACCTCGTTGCGCATGACCGACAGGTTCGACGCGGTCGACGGCCCGCACCGTCTGGTTGGCTTCCTGGATGCCGAACCGCCGCCTTCGCGGCCCGCATCAGCCGTGCCGGCGGCGTCCGGCGCGCTGCCGAATTGCTTCGACACGCCGCGCAACTCGATCAACGGCACGCTCATGCAACCTGTTCCAGCAGCGGGTGGAAGCAGCGCGCGCGGTGGTCGCCCTCGCCCTCGGCCGGCTCCTGCTCGCACGCCGCGTCGGCCCGGGCGCAGCGGGTGCGGAAGGCGCAGCCGGGTGGCAGGGACAGCAGGCTGGGGGTCATGCCGGGGATCTGGCGCAGAGGCTCGCCGCGGCGGTTGCGGCTGGGCACGCTGCCGATCAGCCCGGCGGTGTAGGGGTGCAGCGGGTGCGTCCAGCACCGCGGCGGCGTCCCCTGTCTCGACGATGCGCCCGGCATACATCACGGCGATCCGGTCGGCGAGGCCGGCGATCACCGACAGATCATGGGTGATCCAGATCAGCGCCGTGCCGTGTTCGGCGGCGAGGCGCTGCACCTCCGACAGGATCTGCGCCTGGATCGTGACGTCCAGCGCGGTGGTCGGCTCGTCGGCGATGAGCAGGTCGGGCTTGTGCAGCAGCGCGATGGCGATGGCCACGCGCTGGCGCATGCCGCCGGAGAACTGGTGCGGATAGGCGGACAGCCGCTCCTCGGGCGAGGGGATGCCGACCATGCCCAGCGCGTCGCGCGACCGGGCGCGGGCCTCGGCGTGCGAGACCTTGGTATGGGCGCGCACCGCCTCGATCATCTGCGTGTCGATGCGCAGGACCGGGTTCAGCGTCATCATCGGGTCCTGGAAGATCATCGCGATCCGGTTGCCGCGCAGGCTCCGCATCTCGCGCTCCGGCAGCGTGGTCAGCTCGCGGCCCTGATACAGGATGGCACCGTCGACGATCCGGCCGGGCGGGTCCACCAGGCCGATGATGGAGAATCCGGTCACGGACTTGCCGCTGCCCGATTCGCCGACCAGCCCCAGCACCTCGCCGCGCCTGACGGTGAAGGACACGTCGTCGACCGCTTTCACCACGCCCGCTCGGGTGGCGAAATGCGTGCGCAGGTTGCGGACCTCCAGCGTGATCATCGGTAGCATCATCGGTCAGTATCATCGTGACAGCCTGGGGTTCAGCACGTCGCGCAACTGGTCGCCGACCAGGTTGATCGAGACGATGGTGACCAGCAGCGCGACGCCCGGGTAGAAGCTGATCCAGTATTTGCCTGACAGCATGTATTGATACCCGTTGGCGATCAGCAGGCCCAGCGAGGGTTCGGTGATGGGCACGCCGAGGCCGAGGAACGAAAGCGTCGCCTCCAGCGCAATGGCGCGCGCGACCTGCTGCGTGGCGATGACGATCAGCGGCGGCAGGCAATTGGGCAGCAGATGGCGGAACATGATCCGCCGCCAGGGTAGAGCGAGGCACTGGGCGGCCTCGATATACTCCCGTCGCCGCTCGACCATCGCCGTGGCCCGCACGGTGCGCGCGTAATAGGCCCATTCGACGATGACCAGCGCCAGGACGACGTTCATCACGCCCTTGCCCAGGATCGCCAGGATCATCAGCGCGACGAGGATGGCGGGGAAGGAGAGCTGCAGATCGACCAGCCGCATGATGACGGCATCGGTCCGCCGGCCGAAAAACGCGGCGAGCAGACCCAGCGACGTGCCCACCACGGCGGCGAACAGGGCGGAGCCGATACCGACCCCGAGGCTGATGCGCAGTCCGTAGAGCATGCCGGAGAACATGTCGCGGCCCTGGTCATCGGTGCCCAGCAGATAGGTGAAACCGGCGCCTGCCTGCGAACCGGGCGGCAGGCGGCCGTCCATGATGTCCAACTGGGCAAGATCGTACGGGTTCTGCGGCGTGATCCAGGGCGCCAGGATGGCGGCCAGCGCGATCAGGACGAACACGACAAGGCCGACCAGGGCGAGTTTCGACTGGGCGAACTCGGCCAGGAATCGGCGGAACGGGGTTTCTTCGCGGGGTAGGGTGACAGCACGCATTCGGTGCGCATGATGCACGAATCGTGCAAGCCAAGGTATCCCCCTCCCACTGTTGTTTTCGCGGCGTCCGCGTCCGGCTTGTCTCGCCATTCCGGATCGGGTCTAGTCCGCCCAACAATCGGGAGGACACACATGGCCGAAATCCGCACCGCCCCATCTGATGACCCTGAAGCTCGCCGTCAGCGGCATGCAGGCGGTCGGAGAGACGCCGTCCGGCAACCGCCGCATCGGCCTGGTCGCCGGCGGCACGTTCGAGGGGCCGAAGCTGCACGGCAAAGTGCTGCCGGGCGGCGCCGACTGGATCATGGTGCGCAACGACGGCGTCACCACGCTCGATGTCCGCATCGTGCTGGAGACCGACGACGGTGCCACGATCGGGCTGCAGTATCGCGGCCTGCGGCATGGTCCGGACGATGTGATGGCGAAGGTCAATGCCGGCCAGTTCGTCGACCCGTCGCTGTATTACTTCCGCACGACCGTCACGTTTGAAACCGCTTCGCCGAAATACGCCTGGCTGAACAAGGTCTTCGGCATCGGCACCGGCAGCCGGCCGCCGGAAGGTCCCGTCTACGAAATCTTCGAGGTGCTCTGATCATGGCGAATATCGGTTTCATCGGCCTCGGCAACATGGGCGGCCCGATGGCCGCGAACCTGGTCAAGGCCGGGCATGCGGTCACCGGCTACGACCTCAACCCCGCGGCGCTGGAGGCGCTGACCAAGGCCGGCGGCCAGTGTCGCGGCCTCCGCGCGGGAGGCGGTGGCCGGTGCGTCCGTCGTCATCACCATGCTGCCGGCCGGCGAGCATGTGCGAGAGGTGTTCCTGCACCAGGGCGGCATCATCGACATCGTGAAGGACGACAAGCCGCTGCTGATCGACTGCTCCACCATCGACGTCGACAGCGCGCGCACCGTCGCGGCGGCGGCCGAGGAGGCCGGGCTGATGATGCTCGATGCCCCCGTTTCGGGCGGCACGCTGGGGGCGCAGAACGGGACGCTGACCTTCATGGTCGGCGGGTCTGATGCCGCGTTCGCGCTTGGCAAGCCGGTGCTGGAGGCGATGGGGAAGAACATCTTCCTCGCCGGCGGTCCGGGGGCCGGGCAGGCGGTGAAGATCTGCAACAACATGATGCTGGCCATCAACATGGTCGGCGTATCGGAAGGCTTCATCCTGGCGCAGAAGCTTGGCCTGGACTGGGGCAAGGTGCATGAGATCTGCGGCACCGCGACGTCGAATTCCTGGGCGCTGTCGAGCTATTGCCCGGCACCCGGACCGGCACCGGCCGCGCCGTCCAATCGCGACTATGCGCCGGGGTTCATGACCAAGCTGATGGTCAAGGACGTGCGTCTGTCGCAGGCGGCCGCCGAAGCGGTCGGTTCGCCGACGCCGCTGGCCGCGCAGGCGCTGAGCTTCTACGAGAAGGCGATGGAGGCCGGGGACGGGGACAAGGATTTCTCCGTCGTGTTCCGCTGGCTGGCGGGGCAGAAACGGGGGTAGGGGCTCCCGGCTGATCCCTGGGCGGCGCTTGGCATTCGGGACTTCATGGGTCGAGGATAGCGCGTCATGAAAGACCAACAGACCCAAGCACTTGCTGCGCGTTACCTTCGTTTCGCCGACGAGGAAGTCCGCGGCCGATCGCCGTTGTATGAGACGTTCGCGCGCGGCGTTGCAAACGAGGCCGACGTGCTTGGCTTCCTGGCGTCGCTTCCGAAAGACAAACGGCAGCCTAATCTTCTGCTCGCGGCAGTGCGCCATCTGTCGGGCGTCGCGCGGGATTGGCCGCAGTTCCGTGAACGGCTTCTTCGAGATCCGGCCGCTGTCGGTTTCGTCATGTTGACGCACGCGACCCAGACGAATGAGCCTGCCCGGTGCGCGACGCTGCTGCCGGTTCTGGCGCGCTTGCCACAACCTCTGGCGCTGATCGAGGTCGGGGCATCTGCGGGCCTGTGCCTGCTGCCCGATTTTTATGGGTATGATTTTGGACCTACAGTGATCAGGCCGCGTGCGGCCGGCGTCGATCATCCGATCTTTTCCTGCGCAGTGAACGAAGCGACGCCACTGCCGCAGGAGATGCCGAAGATCGTCTGGCGCGCCGGCCTGGACCTCAATCCGCTCGACCCCGCGGATCCCGCCCAGGCCGAATGGCTGCAGACCCTGGTGTGGCCCGAGCAGACGCAGAGGCTGGCTGGTTTGCGGGCGGCGCTGAAGATCGGGGCGGTGCAACAGCCGAGGGTGGTGAAGGGAAATCTCCTCGGCGACGATCTCGATCGCCTCTGCCGGGATGCGCCAAAGGATGCCACGCTGGTCGTCTTTCATACAGCGGTCGTGGCCTATGTGGCGGATATGGGTCAGCGAAGGGCTTTTGCGGACAAGGTCCGATCGATCTGCCGCTTCTGGATCTCCAACGAGGCACCGACGGTCTTCCCCGGTATCCCGAGCGGCGCCGGTCAGCCGCCGGATGCGGGTCGGTTCCTGTTATCGGTGAATGGTTTCCCTGTCGCCTGGACGGACCCGCATGGTGCGGCGATCGACTGGACCGCAGGCCACGACTGGCACCCCGCCTAGCGCCCGGACAGGTGATCCGAAGGCACGTGACGGTCATTCCGCACCGTCGGCAAGGCGGCTATAACCGCTGGTAACGACACATCAGCCCGCCCAGCGAGCGACAGGGAGACGAAGCATGACCGCCCAGGCCTTCAAGGCAGCCCGCGACTTCCTGTTCGCCCATCGCATCGACTACGCCACCGCCCATCGTGATTTCCGTTGGCCGGACCTGGAACATTTCAACTACGCGCTGGACTGGTTCGATGCCGAACTGGCGAAAACGCACGCCAACGACCTCGCACTGAAGATCATCGGTGCCGGCGCGGCCACGCGCACCTTTGCCGAACTCTCCGAAGCCTCCAGCCGCGTCGCCAACGGTCTGCGTGCCCTCGGGGTCAAGCGGGGCGAGCGTATCCTGCTGATGCTGGGCAACGTCGTCCCATTATGGGAGGTGATGCTGGCGGCCATGAAGCTCGGCGCCGTCGTGATCCCGGCCACCACGCTGCTGACGCCGGCGGACCTGAAGGACCGGTTCGACCGTGGGCGCGTCCGGCATCTGGTTGCCCCCGGCGGGGACGCGCCGAAATTCGATGGGCTCGATCCGACGGTGACGCGCATTGCGGTCGGCGAGGCTCCCCCTGGTTGGCACAGCTATGACGCGCTGCTGCAGGCGCCGGCCGCGTTCACGCCGAATGCGCCGACCCGGGCGACCGATCCGCTGCTGCTCTATTTCACCTCGGGCACCACGTCGCGGCCGAAACTGGTGGAGCACAGCCACCAGTCCTATCCGGTCGGCCATTTGATCACGATGTACTGGATCGGCCTGCAGCCGGGGGACATGCATCTGAACATCTCCTCGCCCGGCTGGGCCAAGCATGCCTATTCCTGCTTCTTCGCCCCCTGGAACGCTGGCGCGACGGTCTTCATCGCCAACCAGCCCCGCTTCCACGCAGCCGGCATGCTGGACGCGATCGCCGAGAACAAGGTCACCACGATCTGCGCCCCGCCCACCGTCTGGCGCATGTTCGTGCAGGAGGATCTGACGCGCTGGAAGACCTCGCTGCGGGAAGTCTGTTCCGCCGGAGAACCGTTGAATCCCGAAGTCATCGAGCACGTGCAGAAAGTTTGGAACCACACTCCTCGTGAAGGCTACGGCCAGACCGAAACCACGCTGCAGATCGGCTGCTTCCCCGGACAGGTCGTGAAGCCCGGCTCGATGGGCCTGGAATCCCCCGGCTACCGCATCGCGCTGCTGGATGCCGACGGGCAGGAGGCCGAGGAAGCCGAGGTCTGCATCGAACTCGATCCCGCGCCGGTCGGACTGATGCGCGGCTATCGGAACGACGACGGCAGCTTTGCGCCGCTGGGCCGCAAGACCGGCAACCATATCGCCTATCGCACCGGCGACGTGGCCACACGCGATGCCGACGGTTACTACACTTATGTCGGGCGGGCGGATGACGTGTTCAAAGCCTCCGACTACCGGATCAGCCCGTTCGAGCTGGAGAGCGCACTGATCGAACATCCCGCGGTGGCCGAGGCGGCCGTCGTGCCCGCACCCGATCCGGTGCGCATGGCGGTGCCGAAAGCCTATATAACCCTCGCCGCCGATCACGAGCCGAACGCCGAGACGGCGCTGTCGATCTTCAGGCATCTGCGGGCGACGCTGGCGCCCTATAAGCGCGTCCGCCGGATCAGCTTCGGCGGGCTGCCGAAGACGATCTCGGGCAAGATCCGCCGCGTCGAGTTGCGTCAGGCGGAAGACGCGCTGGCCAAGACAAGGCAGCGGGCGGACGGCGAGTTTCGGGAGGAAGATTTCCCCGAGCTTTCCAGCCGATCCTGACCCGCCGCTCGGTCACGGGCGGTGAGAAAACCGCCGATATCATTCGGCAAGCAGGATGAGGTTCTCCGGCTGCACGCCCCAACCCCGTCATGGCGGCCTGCGTCCCATATGCGTTAAAATAATACCAACCGGCGGAAGTCTCGCCTCTTGCGTCATGAAGGCCGTAGCAGGCAGGCGAAAAACTCCACCGATCGAGACAAGCGGAGAATATTGTTCTGTGCGTTCGCCATGACACTTCTGACTCGCCGAGGCTTGTGCCAGAATCCATAGGGTGGTGCAGGAGTTTTTAGTACTTCGTCATACCGCCTTGTGGCATTGTGCGGGTTATGCAGTCTCGCCAGTTTGGTGCAAAATAGCTTGACGGAGAGCCCTGGCTAGACAGTAAAGGCTCGGCAAATGGACCTGCTCAAGACTGACGGAGATAGCAGCCTCCACGTCTTGTTGGAGGATGACGAACGCGTTGTCTGCCGAGGATGGCGCCTGTCTCCCGACGGTAATCGCAGCACCGTGCTGGCAGCGATGCCGGCAAGGGAGCACCCTTCACCGGCCAGCCTCGCTCGTCTCACCCACGAATACGAACTGAGGGATGAGTTGGACAGTGCGTGGGCCGCACGGCCGCTCGAGCTTGAGCATGGGCACGGCTGGATCATGCTAGTGCTCGAGGATTCAGGTGGCGAGCCGCTTGCTCGGCTGCTCGGGGCGCCCATGGAGATAGGGAGCTTTTTGCGCATCGCTATCGGCATCGCCGCGGCGCTCGCCGAGGTCCACCATCGCGGCCTCGTTCACAAAGACCTCAAACCGGCCCATATCCTCGTGAATCCCGCGAACGGAGAGGTCAGGCTCACAGGCTTCGGCATCGCGTCCCGCCTGCCCCGCGAACGCCAAACCCCCGAACCTCCCGAGACGATCGCGGGCACGCTCGCCTATATGGCCCCTGAACAGACCGGACGGATGAACCGCCCGATCGACACCCGCAGCGACCTCTATGCGCTTGGCGTCACGTTTTATCAGATGCTCATCGGGCATCTGCCGTTCACGGCGTCCGATCCCATGGAATTGGTGCATTGCCATATCGCCAGAAAGCCGGTGCCGCCCAGTCAAAGGGCGTGGACTGTCCCGGTCCTGGTCTCGGCCATCGTCATGAAACTCCTCGCCAAGACCGCCGAGGAACGCTACCAGACCGCCACCGGGGTCGAGCGCGATCTGCGACGCTGCCTGGCCGACTGGGACACGCGCGGTCGTATCGACGACTTTCCCCTCGCCCTGGACGATACGCCGGACCGGCTCTTCATTGCCGAGAAACTGTATGGGAGAGCGCGCGAGGTTGGCGCGTTGCTCGCCGCGTTCGACCGCGTGGTAGGCAGCGGTGCGTCGGAGCTGGTGCTGGTCTCGGGATATTCCGGCATCGGCAAGTCCGCCGTCGTTCACGAGCTGTACAAGGCGCTGGTGCCTCCGCGCGGACTGTTCGCTTCGGGCAAGTTCGACCAGTACAAGCGTGACATTCCGTATGCGACGCTGGTTCAGGCGTTTCAGAGCCTGGTGCGGCCGCTTCTCGGCCAAAGCGATGCCGAGCTGGCGCGCTGGCGCGAAACGCTGCTGGAGGCGCTTGGGCCGAATGGACGGCTCATGATCGACCTTGTCCCCGAACTGAGTCTTGTCATTGGAGAACAACCACCGGTCCCCGAACTGCCGCCACAAGACGCGCAAAGGCGTTTCCAACTGGCGTTCCGTCGGTTCCTCGGCGTGTTTGCCCGGCCGGAGCATCCCCTGGTGCTGTTTCTCGATGATTTGCAATGGCTCGACGCAGCCACACTCGATCTGCTCGAGGACCTGCTGACCCAGGTGGACGTGCGGCACTTGCTGCTGATCGGCGCCTACCGGGACAACGAGGTTGACGCCGCGCATCCGCTGATGAGCAAGCTCGCAGCCATCAAGAGCGAAGTCGGAACGATAGCGGAGATAACGCTCGCGCCGCTGACGCAGGAGCATCTCGGGCAGTTGATTGCTGATGCGCTGCACTGCACGCCGCAGCGCGCCGCACCGCTGACGCAACTGGTGCACGAGAAGACAGGCGACAACCCGTTCTTCGTGGTTCAGTTTCTTCACGCGCTCGCCGAGGAGCACCTGCTCGCGTTCGATCGTGGCTTGTCTTGCTGGCGGTGGGACCTCGAGGGCATTCGCGCCAAGGGTTACACCGACAATGTGGTGGACCTCATGGTC
This sequence comes from uncultured Alphaproteobacteria bacterium, assembly GCA_963771475.1. Classification (GTDB taxonomy): domain Bacteria; phylum Pseudomonadota; class Alphaproteobacteria; order Acetobacterales; family Acetobacteraceae; genus Rhodopila. The sequence goes on from CAVYTN010000009.1 coordinate 100,378, forward strand.
GGCAGGCTCTCTCGCCTCCCGGCCACGACACAGAAGGCGCTGCAGCTTCTGGCCTGTCTCGGCAACGTCGCCGAGATCACGATGCTGTCGATTGTTCTCGGGACCTCGGCGGAGCAGGTGCAGGCGGCGCTGTGGGAGGCGGTGCGTCAGGAGCTGGTCGAGCGGCTGGACGGCTCCTATCGGTTTATCCACGACCGGGTGCGGGAAGCCGCCTATTCGCTGATCCCGCAAGCATCGCGAGCCGCGGACCACTTGCGGATCGGCCGGCTTCTGCTGGCACACGCGCCGCCGGAGCAGCGGGAAGAGGCGATCTTCGAGATCGTCAATCAGCTCAACCGCGGCGCGACGCTGATCACGGCGCCGGACGAATGTGAGCAACTGGCCGAGCTCAACCTGATGGCCGGCCAGCGCGCCAAGGCGTCGACCGCCTATGCCTCGGCGCTCACCTATCTCATCGCCGGTACGACTCTGTTGGCAGAGGATTGCTGGGAACGCCGGCACGAACTCAGCTTCGCGCTCGAGCTGGATCGGGCCGAATGCGAGTTCCTCACGGGCGCATTGGCGGAGGCGGAGCGGCACCTGGCGGCGCTGTCAACCCGCGCGGCCAATACGGTGGACCGCGCCACGGTCGCGTGCTTGCGCGTGGACCTGTATACGACCCTCGATCAGAGCAGCCACGCCATTGCCGTCGGTCTCGACTACCTCCGGCGTCTGGGCATCGACTGGTCGCCGCATCCGACGGAAGAGGAAGCGCGCCGCGAATACGAGCGGATCTGGTCGCAGCTCGGCAGCCGTACGATCGAGGATCTGATCGAGCTGCCTTTGATGAGCGACCCGGCCTCCCTCGCGACGTTGGAGGTTCTGAACAAGATCGCGCCGCCTGCATCTTACACGGATACCAACCTGCTTGCCCTGGTCATCTGCCGGGCCGTCAATCTCAGCCTCGAGCGCGGCAACTGCGACGCGTTGTGCGGCGCCTATGCGCACCTTGGCATGATCGCGGGGCCCCGTTTCGGTGACTATCAGGCGGCATACCGCTTCGGTAAGCTTGGCTATGATCTGGTCGAGGAACGCGGACTGACACGGTTCCGGGCCAGGGTCTATAATGACTTTGGAAACCTCGTTATGCCCTGGACGAGACACGTCCGGGGTAGCCGCGACATGTTGCGCCGCACGTTCGAGGCGGCAAACTCGATCGGCGACCTCACTTACGCCGCCTATTGCGGCAACCAATTGAACACGAACCTTCTCATGGCGGGCGATCCGCTTGCCGAGATAGAACGCGAAGCCGAGCAGGGCCTTGCGTTCGCGCAGAGGACGCGCTTCGGGCTTGTCATTGAGCGCATCGTCACCCAGCTCGGGCTGGTCCGGACTCTCCGGGGGCTCACACCGACATTCGGCTCCTTCGACGATGCCCAGTTCAACGAGTCTCGGATGGAGCGCCGTTTGGCGGCTAACCCGGATCTGGCGCTTGCCGAGTTCTTCTATTGGACCCGCAAACTGCAGGCGCGCTTCTTTGCCGGGGACTATGCATCGGCCAATGAAGCTTCGTCGAAAGCACGACCGCTGCTGTGGAGCGCGGTGGCACAGCTCGAAACGGCAGAATATCACTTTTACGGCGCGCTGTCTCAAGCCGCCTCCTGCGATTCCGCGGCCGCCGGGGAGCGCCAGCAGCACCTGGACGCTATCGCAGCGCATCACGCGCAGCTCCTGGTCTGGGCGGCGAATTGCCCAGAGAATTTCGAGAACCGCGCCGCCCTGGTCGGCGCCGAGATCGCCCGCTTGGAGGGCCGCGATCGTGAGGCCATGGACCTTTACGAACAGGCCATCCGCTCGGCCCAGGCAAACGGCTTTGTCCACAACGAGGCGCTTGCCAACGAACTCGCCGCACGGTTTTACGCGGCGCGTGGATTTGAGACGATCGCACAAGCGTACCTTCGGAACGCCCGCTACGGCTACATTCGTTGGGGAGCCACCGGCAAGGTAAGGCAACTCGATCAGTTGTATCCGCAGCTCCGGGAGGCAGAGCCCGTCTCCAGGCCGACGAGCACAATCGGAGCGCCGGTCGAGCACCTGGACCTCGCGACCGTGATCAAGGTGTCGCAAGCGGTGTCAGGCGAGATCGTGCTGGAAAAGATGCTCGACATGCTGATGCGCACGGCCATTGAGCAGGCGGGCGCCGAGCGCGGCCTGTTGATCCTGGCGCGAGCGGCTGGGCCGCGGATCGAGGCGGAAGCCATGACCGGCGGCGACGCGGTCATCGTTCATATGCGCAACGAGACCGTGAACCCGGACGTGCTGCCGGTTTGTATTCTCCACTATGTGCTGCGTACCCGGGAGGGCGTCGTTCTCGACGATGCCGCGATTGAGCCAGCCTTTGCCGGGGACTGCTACATCTGTGAGCGCCAGGCGCGGTCCGTTCTTTGCCTGCCCTTGATCACCCAAGCCAAGCTCATCGGCGCGCTCTACCTGGAGAACAATCTGGCTCCCGGTGTCTTCGCGCCGGCCCGGCTCGCTGTGTTGAAGCTGCTCGCCTCGCAGGCCGCGATCGCGCTGGAGAACGGCCGTCTGTACCGCGATGTCGTAGAACGCGAAGCAAAGATCCGGCGCCTGGTCGACGCCAACATCATCGGGATCTTCATCTGGGACGTCCCGAAGGGCAGATCATCGAAGCCAACGACGCGTTTCTCCTCATGGTGGGGCACGATCGTGAGGATCTCGTTGCAGGTCGCCTGCGCTGGACGGATCTGACACCGTCGGAGTTGCACGACCAAGCCGCAAGGGCCTCTGCATGCGCTCAAGACGACCGGGACCGTCCAACCCTATCGAGAAAGAGTATTTCCGGAAAGACGGCAGCCGCGTGTCCGTGCTGGTCGGCACGGCGGGATTCGATGAAACCGCGAACCAAGGTGTCTCATTCGTGCTCGATCTGACCGAGCGCCAGCGGGCGGAAGCCAAGGCTCGCGAGAGTGAGCGGCGCTACCGCGAGGTGCAGATGGAGCTGGAGCACGCGAACCGCGTCGCAACCATGGGCCAGCTCACGGCCTCGATCGCCCATGAGGTCAAGCAGCCGATTGCGGCGGCAGTCACCAACGCGCAGGCGGCGCTGCGCTGGCTCAGCGCGCAGCCGCCGGCGCTGGAGGAGGTGCAGCAGTCGCTCGCTCGCATCGTCAAGAACGGCAATCGCGCCGGCGACGTCATCGGCCGGATCCATGGCCTCGTCGAGAAGGCGCCGCCGTGCAAGGGGGCTCTGGCGATCAACGAAGCGATTCTCGAGATCATCGCCCTGCTCCATGGCGAGGTGGTGAAGCACGGCATCGTCGTGCAAACGCGGCTGGCGGAGGGCCAGCCGCTCATCCAAGGGGATCGGGTGCAACTGCAACAGGTGATCCTTAACCTGATCGTCAACGCCATCGAAGCATTGCGCGGCGTCAATGAGGGGACGCGTGAGCTGCTGATCAGCGCTGAGACAGCCGCCTCGGGCGACGTGCGCGTCACGGTGCAGGATTCGGGCCCGGGACTGGATCCCGCCCACCTCGAGCTGCTGTTCGACGCCTTCTACACGACCAAGCCCGACGGCTTGGGCATGGGCCTGTCTATCTGCCGATCGATCATCGAAGCGCACGGCGGACGCGTGTGGGCCAGCGCGAATGGGCCCCGCGGCGCCAAATTTAACTTCACGGTGCCCGCCCACCCGGGCAGCACATCGTGATTGGGCGCTGGGTCAGTCGCTGGCCGACATATGCCAGCCTGCCCACAGGAGGGTATCGTCACATTAACTTCGTCCGTTACAGCCAGCCGTTCTTGCGAAAGCGCCAGTAGAGAATGCCGCACAATGCGAAGATTGTGACGATGACGGTGTAATAGCCGAACTGCATCTCTAACTCAGGCATGTTCTTAAAGTTCATGCCGTAGATGCCGGCGATCGCCGTTGGTACGGCGAGGATGGCGGCCCAGGATGCGAGCCGCTTGGCGATCGCCGTCTCCTGGCTCTGGCCGACGAGCAGGCTCGCCTCGAAGGCGAAGGCCAGCACCTCGCGTAGACTGTCGATCTTCTCCTGCACGGTACGGATATGATCCGTGACGTCGCGGAACATCGGCTGCATGGCCGGCCGGATTTGCGGCAGATCGGCAGTGCTGAGGCGTCCGCAAACGTCGACCAGTGGCCCGACCGCGTTGCGCAGACGCAGCAGATCGCGGCGCAGCATGTAGAGCCGCTCGATTTCGGTGCCGGTCAGCGGTTTCGCCAGTACACGGTCCTCGATCGCCTCAACCTCGTCGTGGATTGCCTCCAGCACCGGCATGTAGTTGTCGACGATGAAATCCAGTATCGCCCAGAGGATGAAATCCTCGCCCCGCGCCAGCGAACTGGGGCAGGCTTCCCAATGCTGGCGCACAGCCGCATAGGAGGTCGAGGCGCCGTGGCGGACGCTGACGATATAACTCTTACCGATGAAGACATGCGTTTCGCCAAAGACGACTCGGCCTTCTACGAGCTGCGCCGTCCGCGCCACCACGAAGAGTGCTTCGCCATATTGCTCGAGCTTCGGCCGCTGATGGGCATGCTCCGCATCCTCGATGGCGAGATGGTGTAGGCTGAACTGGTTCCGCACGCGGTGCAGCAGCTCCGCATCGGGCTCAAAGAGGCCTATCCAGACGACGTGACCCTCCTTGCGGGCCCAATCTCCGGCATCATCGATGGAGATATCGGCGACGCGCCGGCCATTGGCATAGACGCTGGAGGCGACGACACCCGGGGTGCCGTGTTCGGGCGACAACGCTTCGGGGGCGCGGCTGTCGAGCGCGGGAGCGAGCCGGGCGCTGGGCATGGTCTCCTCCGCCGGTCGGCATTGTTGCTCTGATCCGGTGTGGGAAGTCTATTCCAGGACGCGACAAAAGAAAAACGGCGGCCCGCGGACCGCCGTCACCTGCTTCCTGCGATCGTGTTGCACGTGTGGATGGCCCCATTTGGCAGGCCCTGGCAGGAGGCACCACGCGGGTGGTTGCGGCACCGAGAGGCGACCGCGCGCAGGCAGGTAGATTCTTAGGGAGCAGTGCAAGAATTTGCACGCACGCTACAAGCCTCACGCGGCTGTGGGACAATTCGGCGTACCCAGGACGCTCTATTGTCGATCCATGCGCGGCTCATCGAGGGGATTTCTGCCTGCGATTTATTTGGAAGCGAAGGGACTGCTCGGTCCAGATGTTACGCTCATTACAATGTAACTGCGTAATAGGTATCTGCTTGAGCCACGCCAATTGGGCTACCGAGCATAAGGCCATGACTGCGTGTTGAATTGTTATCCGTTTTGCTTGCGATCGGCCAGATCTTCGATCTCGCGTAGAAGCCACACCGGTCCCACCGCCTTCATAACAAACTTTTCAGCGGAGCCGAGTTCCACCGATGCGGTCCGGCGATGGCTGACGCCCGCTTATGTAGACGATAGCGATCTCCGGCCAACGATCACGCGCTTTCGGGCCAAATTCAAAGCCATCCATACCGCGACCCAGATCAATGTCCGTGACCAGGATCGAGGGGCTGATACCGTCATGATCGAGCGCCAATGCCTCCTCGGCAGTTGCCGCCGTCGTCACGGTCCATCCAAACTCGCTAAAGAATTCGCGGAACGTTATGCGAATTAGCGGATCATCATCCACGAGAAGCAGGTATCGCAAATTGTGCCTCGCCAATACCGGAATCGTCGAATTCGGAGGATCAAGCGCGCCTGGGGGTGTTTCACACTCTCGCAACTGCAGATTGTCGAACATACCTGGATTTCCTTTCAGGGCGCCTAAGCTCGGTCATCTATGCTGATTGCGCATATCCGGGAGGCCTAGGCTGATCTGACGAAGAAAACCTGTCACAATGCCAGCGTGAGCCTACCAGAGCCTATGAGAGGCGATCTATTGTCCAATAGTACGTGGCGCGTGCCATAGGGCATAGTCGACTAAGACTTTCGTATAGGAATGGAGAACGAAAAAGCCTTGCCATGAGGGAAGGGGCTCAAGGTAGGAGGATCAGGTGGCTCGGCCAGGGGTAGGGTCGCTGATGAAGATTAGGAGCAGTGGGTCGACAGAACTATTGGCTGTGGGGATAATCAGTACGTCGATATGGAAGGGAGACCCTATACCAAGTGACTAGGTTGGCGTCTTTGGCGTCAGGTTCAGCCGGTCCGCCATTCGCGCCAGGTCTGGCAAAGATGTAGCCCGCATCTTGCGCATCACTTGGCCGCGGTGGACCTTCACCGTGATCTCGCTGGCGCCGATGTCTCCTGCGATCTGCTTGTTGAGGCGCCCTGTCACCACAAGTGCCATCACCTCGCGCTCACGTGGGGTCAGGCTGTCAAAGCGGCTCCGAAGCTCCGTAAGCATTTTCTCGTCTTCGAGTCGCGCTCGATCTCGGCTAAGGCCTACGTTGATCGCGTCCAACAGGTCCTGGTCACGGAACGGTTTCGTCAGGAAGTCGAGTGCGCCACCTTTCATCGCCCTGACGGACATAGGGATGTCGCCGTGGCCGGTAATGAAGATTACGGGCAAATGAATGTTGGCTGCAGCGAGTTCCTGCTGAAAGTCGAGGCCGCTGAGCCCCGGCAGCCGTACGTCCTGGACAAGGCACGCGGGTCCGGCCGGACGCCCGAGTTTGAAGAACTCTGCGACTGAGCCGAGCAGTATCGCACGCAAGCCGACAGATCGCAGCAGGTTGCCGAGCGACTCGCGGACTTGCGGATCGTCGTCGATGACGATCACGGTGGAGGATGTGTCGGCCATCGCCAATCCAGACAACGAAACTACCATGCGTCGGTTCACGCGAGGCTATACGAGCATGAGGCCAGGGTCCAAAGGATGGTTTAGTTTCTTCCCGGCTGACGACCGACTTAACGCTGTCTCCGCTCGTGACCGGGTCGAAGCGAGCAAACCAGTCTGGTCGACCTGACGCATGACACCATCTTCTCCCGAAACGCGCGAGACGCGATCACGTGCTGGACTTCTCCCGAAACGCGCGAGACGCGATCACGTGCTGGAATCGCGGCGCCCAGGGATTGTATGGCTGGAACCTCCTGCAACCTTAGCGGCGTAGCCGGGCTGTGCGGCCACCATAGGACCTAATCCGATTAAACCTAAGTATAGTCGTTTTCGCGGCACGTCCGTAGCATGTTCTAAGGCCGCTGCGGGCTCAGCCTGCAGCGTTTCCGCTACTGCGCGACGCATTGCATTGTGGAGTCCTAGGTGCCAGCGAGGCGGTTAATCGGGGTCGTCGACGATGATGAGTTGGTTCGAGAGGCTACGAAGGGCCTTATGCGGTCGCTTGGGTTCGCCGCAGAGGCCTATGCGTCGGCCAAGGATCTCCTGGCATCTGCCCATTTGGGCCGAATTGCCTGCCTGATCGCTGACGTCAACATGCCAGAAATGACCGGTATCGAACTGCATGGTTACCTGGTGGCTACGGGCCGGAAGATTCCGACGATTCTGATCACTGCCTACCCAGACGAAGCCGCGAGGGCGCGCGCTTTGCACGCCGGAATCAACTGTTACCTGACTAAACCCTTTGCCGAAGAAGATTTGCTCGCGTGCATTCTGTCTGCCCTGGCAGACCCGCAGCAGGCCGCGCCAACCTGATGGCATTCGGGAGTAAGCGGAGCGGCGGCGACAGGTCTGGATTTGAATTGAGGATCGGCGCCTGTGGCGGCGCGACGGTCATGCTGACTGGGTGATTGTGGCCGCTATGGTGGCGACGGGCTGAGCCTGGCCCCATCCAGTGGCCGCTTCGCCTTCTTCCATTTCTCCTGCAGCCTCCGCGTGTTTGGGAGATTGTCTATAATAATTCGATATCGCGTAGAAACCGATATCGAACCCTGCATCGACGTCATCAGCGGGCCGGCGTCTGGCGGGCGCATGAAACCGCTTGACAGGGCGCGGGCGGTATGATTGTATTCCTATATATTCAGACGGTGTCTCACAAATCGCCCTGCGTGTGCCCGGCGGAGTGCTGGCTGTCATGCCTCGTACGTTTCTAGACCAACTGATTTGAGTTTCGAGTCGATTGTAAGGATACTTTATGTCCACCATGGTGACGGGCCTCGATAGCCTGCTTCCCCTTTCGCCGCTGTCACCGGCCGCCGCAGCCGCGATCCTGGTGCTCAATAAGGTCCAACCGTTGGCGCCCGACCGGCTGACACGAGGCCTCGCCGCGGTCGCGCCGCACCTGTCGGACGCGGAACGCGCCGATTGGGTTCAGGTCCTGCAAACGCCGCTGCGCAATGCCGCCATCACCACCACCAACCGCGTCGCCGCCTTCCTCGGCCAGTGCGCAGTGGAAAGCGGCGGTTTCCGCCTGCTTGAGGAAGACCTCAGCTACAGCGCCACACGCCTTTGTGCGGTCTGGCCCAGCCATTTCCCCAACCAGGGGGCCGCCGAACCGTGCGCGATGGAGCCTGAGCGGCTGGCCAACACGGTGTATGCGAGCCGGCTGGGCAATGGTGACAGCGCGTCCGGCGATGGCTGGCGGTTTCGCGGCCGCGGCCTGATCCAGATAACCGGGCGAGACGCGTATCAGCATTTCGCGCAGGCCATGGGCATGACGCTCGACGCCGCGGTCGATCATGCCGGAACCCATCAGGGCGCGGCCGACAGCGCCGTCTGGTTCTGGTCATCGCGCAAGCTGAACGCGCTTGCCGACACCTGGTTGTTAGAAAAACTGACCATTTCCATCAATGGGGGCTCCCAGGGCGCCGCGGATCGCGCGTGCCTGTGCGAGGCCGCCCGCCACGCCATAGGAGCCTGACATGATTGCCGCCCTTATCCCGCTGGTGCTGACTTTGGCACCGCAGCTTGCCGGACTGATCTTCGGGTCGAAAGGCGCCGATGTTACCTCCAAGGTGGCCGCGGTCGTCCAGACGGTGGTCGGCACGAATGCCGATCTGTCCGCCCCGGGCGGCGCCGAGGCGGCCGTCGCGCATATCCAGTCCAACCCGCAGGCGTCCAGCGACCTGGCGTCCAAGCTGGCGGAACTGCAGGAGCAGATGCAGAAGGACCTGGATGCCGAGGCCGACGCCGTCCGCAAGGATGCGCTCGATGATCTCAAGACCCGGCTGGCCGACACCGGTTCGGCGCGTGACATGGCGACCGAACTGGCCAAGGCGCATAGCGGCCTTGCCTATGGCAGCGTCGTCGTGTCGATTGTCATCGTCGCTGCATTCGGTTGGACGACCTACTCGGTGCTGAGCAGCCACCTGAGCGCGGCGGACGGACAGTTTGGCTCGATCCTGGTCGGAACGCTGGCGGCGATGGCCTCCCAGGTCGCGAATTACTGGCTTGGGTCGAGTGTCAGCAGCAGTGCGAAGAACGCCCTTTTGGCCAATGCACAGAATACGCTGGCGACGAGCGTGCCGAGCAACCTGCTGCCGGCGGGGACGGCGAAGAAGGGCTGAGGTGTTGTCGCCTCATAGGTTGGCGGGAAGGTGATCCTGCCCGCCGACGTCACTGTGAGGAAATCACCATCGTCGGAAACAGCAACTTCATCGCCAGCAGAATCAGCACCACGATCACGAAGAAGCGCAGCAACCCGTCGAAAATGCGGGCCGCCAGCAGGATCATTCCGAGAGCAGCGACGACGAAAATGATCATCTGAACCGTCGGCGGTACGCCGGCCGCGACTCAGTCGCCCCCGCAATGACATCTCGCCTGCCTGGACCGCCCTCAGGATCGAACCGCCCAGGCCGATCAACAGCCGGACGATATCGTCAACGACCCGTGTCAGGTCGCCCATCTCGATCTCCTGTCCATCGTCTGGAGCGGGAACGACTCGCTGCACGGAGCCAGACCGCGTGACTATACGAACTCTCGTTGCGGGTTTGTTGATTATAAAACCTTCGGCTGATCCTGTTCCGCAGCGTGATGGCGCGACGGGCGGTGACGGCGGCCGGCTCGCGCGCTAAACCGCGCCAACCAAGCTGGAGGAAACCGCCATGTCCGCCATCAACATGAACTTCGCCTCGCCGCGCCTGATGCTGGTCGCCGGCGGCGCGGTCAAGCAGATCGCCGAGGTGCTGGCCAAATTCGGCCTGTCGCGTCCGCTGGTCGTGACCGATCCGTTCATGGTCTCACTCCGGCCATGTGCAGCACTGCCTCGGACCCGCTGGCCGCGGCCGGCATCGCCGGTGACGGTGTTCAGCGACACCGTGCCGGACCCGACCGACACGGTGATCGAGGCCGGCGTCGCCGAACTGCGCAAGGGCGACTTCGACTGCCTGATCGGCTTCGGCGGCGGCTCGCCGATCGACACGGCCAAGGCGATGGCGATCCTGGCCGCCGGCGGCGGCAAGATGCGCGACTACAAGGTGCCGTTCGCCGCCGACAAAGGCGCGGTGCCGGTCATCGCCATCCCCACCACCGCCGGCACCGGCAGCGAGTGCACGCGCTTCACCGTCATCACCGACACCGAGCGCGACGAGAAGATGCTGATCGCCGGTCTCGGCGCGCTGCCGCTGGCCGCGCATCGTGGATTACGAACTGACCTACTCCGTGCCGCCGCGCACCACGGCCGATACCGGCGTCGACAGCCTGACCCATGCGCTGGAGGCGTTCGTCTCGAAGCGGGCCAATCCGTTCTCCGACGCGCTGGCGCTGTCGGCGATGGCCCTGATCGGCCAGCAACATCCGCACCGCCTACGCCGAACCGCGCAACGCCGCCGCGCGCGAGGCGCATGATGATCGGCGCGACCCAGGCCGGGCTGGCGTTCTCCAACAGCTCGGTCGCGCTGGTGCATGGCATGTCGCGGCCGATCGGCGCGCATTTCCATGTGCCGCACGGCCTGTCGAACGCGATGCTGCTGCCGGCGATCACACGGTTCTCGGTCGGCGGCGCCGAGGCGCGCTATGCCGAGGCGTCGCGGCGCATCGGCTTCGCCGAGCGACAGGCGACAGCGATGCGGTCGGCGGCGGCGAAGCTGGTGACGGGGCTGGAAGCGCTGAACAAGGACCTCTCGGTGCCGACGCCAGCCGAGTACGGCATCAAGGAGGCCGACTGGAACGGCAAGATGGCGCTGATGGCGGAGCAGGCGCTGGCCTCCGGCAGCCCCGGCAACAATCCGCGCGTGCCGACGCGGCGGAGATCGTCGCGCTGTATCGGGAGGTCTGGATCGGGGCGACGGCCAATCGCTAGCGTGATGACCGGAGGCGGAATCGCCGGAGGTCTGAATCACGCGATCAAACAAACACCTGGAGCAGGATGGCTGAGCGAAAGCGATGTCATCCTGCTCTAGGCGGGATCCACCTCACGGTCGATGGCGGCGCCATGGTCGCGTTCGGCGATCGCAAGATCATAGGCCGCCTGCAGATCGACCCAGAACTTTGCCCCGGTGCCGAAATAGCGTCCGAGGCGCAGCGCCGTTTCGGCGGTGAGCGCCCGCTTGCCGCGCACGATGTCGGTGATCCGGTTCGCCGGCACCCGCAGCTTCAACGCCAGTGCATTGGCGCTGAGGCCGCGGGCTTCCAGTTCGTCCGCCAGGGTTTCGCCGGGATGGGACGGCGGGAGCGTTATGCCGTCGGGGTAGGAGAAGACGGTATCGTCGTCCGTAGAGACTTCGCGTGTCATGACCAACTGATCCATGTTTGCCTCCTGACACGTGTCCGGTCGTTCAATGCGGATCCAGGATATGGACGTCGTAGGCGTTGCCGTCCTGGAAACGAAACAGGATGCGCCAGCCCGCGTTGACGTCCACCGACCAGAAATCGCGCAGATCGCCTTTGAGCTTGTGCAGTCCGACACTGTTCAGGCCGCCCAGGGCCTGAAGGCTGGAGGCCGTGTCGATCTGCCGCAGCCGCCGATGCGCGAGCGCGACGTCCATGCCGGAGAATCCGGATTTGCCTTGTTCGACGAACTTCCGCGTCGCGGAGCCCTTGATCGAGCGGATCATGCGTATCGCCTTGCACCTGCCCGCAGGATTGCTAAGGGAGGTTAAGGGATCGTTTACGACCGCGATGAAAATTTAGTATAGAAAGTATACTACGTCAAGCGTATTATTTGATGCATACAGATCGCGCGCTCTACAGAAGCTTCAGCGCCAGAAATCCCGCCGACAATCCCGACCGCCAGCGCGCTGGTCACCAGCGTCAGCCGCCGCTCGATGAAGTCGCGCACCGAGTCGCCCACAGAAATGCAGCAGCGTGGCGACGATGAAGAACCGGCCCCCGCGGGTGACGAGGCTGGCCGCCATGAAGCGGCCGAAGTTGAACTTCGCCGCGCCCGCGGCGATGGTGACGATCTTGTAAGGGATCGGCGTCAGGCCTTTGATCAGGATGATCCACACGCCGTATTCCTGGAACCTCGCCTGAAACGCGGCATAGGCGTCGCCATAGCCGTACAGTTGCAGGATCGGCCGAGCGAGCTGGTCGAACACGGCGTAGCCGATCAGATAGCCCAGAGCACCGCCGGCCACGCTGACGCGATCGTGCAGACCAGCGCGAAGCGCCACGCCGCTCGGGCCGCGCCAGCGCCATCGGGATCAGCAGCGCGTCGGGCGGGATCGGGAAGAAGCTCGCCTCGGCGAAGGCGATCAGCGCCAGCCACCATGTCGCATAGGGCGACGCCGCCAGCGCCATCACGCGGTGATAGAACCGTTTGAGCATGGGCCGGCCTGTTAGCAGCCCTCGCCGTCTGGTCACCTGAAGATCGCACGCCTATCCTGCAACAGCAACCGAACGGGAGAAGCTCCAGCATGACCACCACCGTCGCCCGCCTGTTGGCGGACAGCCTCGAAGCCCATGACGTCGACCAGATGTTCTGCGTGCCCGGGCGAGAGCTATGTCGGCCTGACCAGCGTGCTGACCGAGCGCAACTCGATCCGCATGATCGTCTGCCGGCATGAGGGCGGGGCCGGCTTCATGGCGGTCGCCGACGGACGGCTGCGCAACCGGGCCGGCGTCTGCATCGTCTCGCGCGGGCCGGGCCTGTCGAACGCGATGGTGTCGCTGCACTCGGCGTTCCACGACGCGACGCCGATGGTGATGCTGGTCGGCCAGGTGGAGCGCAAGGATTTCGGCCGCCTGGCGTTGCAGGAGCAGAACTACTCCAAGCTGCTGTCCGACATCACCAAGTCGCGTGATCGAGGTGAACGAGCCGGAGCAGGCCTCGGAAGCCATCGCCCGCGCCTTCCATCTCGCCGAGAGCGGCACGCCCGGGCCCGGTCGCGGTGATCCTGCCGGAGGACATCTTCGACGAGGAAACCGACGCCGAACTGAACCATGCCGCGCCCGCGCGTGGTGGCCGGCCCGCGGACCCAGGACCTCGATCGACTGGCCGAGATGCTGGCGAAGGCGGAGCGGCCGCTGATCCTGGTCGGCGGCGCGCTGCTGGCCGACAGCCTGCACGACAAGCAGGCGTCTACGCCGATCTGCGCAAGCTGTCCGAGGACTGGGTGCTGCCGATCAGCCCGACGCATCGCCGGCCGCAATTGTTCGACGCGCGGCATCCGAACTACGGCGGCTACATGGGCATCCGCGTGCCGCCGGCGCTGATCGGCGAGATGAAGAAGGCCGACCTGATCGTTGCGCTGGGCGAGCGGCTGACCGACACCGTCAGCCAGTCCTACACCTTCCCCGCCGCGCCGCAGCCGCAACTGCCGCTGGTGCATGTCTGGCCGGACGCCGAACGAGGTCGGCCGCGTCTGGCGCGTCGATCTGGGCATGCCCTGCGATCCGTATGAGGTGATCAAAGGCCTGCTCGCCCAGCGGCGCGCCGACGGATGCCGCGAAGCGCGCGCGGCTGGGTCGACGGGCTGCACAAGATCCACCTGTCGCTGCTGGAAAAGACCTGGGAGCCGACCACCGACGGCATCAACTTCGCCGCCATCGTCTGCGAGATCGACAAGCATCTCGCCGATGACGCGGTGGTGACCTCGGACGCCGGCAATTTCGGTTCGTATCATTCATCGTTATATCGGCTTCAAACCGGGCCAGGAGTTCCTGTCGTCGATCGTCGGCGCGATGGGCTCCGGCATGCCGATGGCGGTCGCCGGCGACGCTGCGCCGGCCGGGCCGGCAGGTCGTGGCGTTCATCGGCGACGGCGGCGCGCTGATGATGGGCAACGAGACTCGCCACCGCCTGCCAGTATGGCGGCAATCCGATCGTGATCATCTCGGACAATTCCATGTACGGCACGATCGGGATGCACAGCTACGTGCGCTATCCGGAACGCAAGTTCATGGAGGCGACGAAGCTGACCAACCCCGATTTCGCCGCCTGGGGCCGCGTCGTTCGGCGCCGAGGGCATCACCATCCGCGACGAAGTCGGAGATCGCCGACGGCATCGCCCGCGCCTTCGCGGTGAAGACCAAGCCGGTGGTGGTGCACTGCCTGACCTCGGCGGTGCAGATGAGCGCGTGGCGGCGGTACCAGAAAGGCGACGTGCTGCCGTAAGCAGGCAGCGAGGCTCGGCCTCGCCGGTGAGACCACTCGGACGGACGCCCGAGTGGTCACGGCTGGCGAATAAGTTCGCCCGACAACGACGGGGATACTGGTGATTGACTGCGCCAGCAGGTGGTATGGGTCGATTCAATCAAAGAACGACAAAATTTTTGGCGACAAACCGATCAAGCCAAATTGCGGTAGCTTTTTGTTTGAGAGAGCAGACGCACGTCTGAGGTTGCCGCGCATCGGCGCGTCAACCTCAGATGACCGCACTCTATCTTTCAGATTTTTTTAACGAACTGAGCCTAAGCAGGGCCGAGGGCGCGCCTCGCGCCTTGAACATGCTACGGGAATGCCGTAGGCTTGATGCAGTTCGAATTCGACGACGCCAAGGACGCGAGCAACCGAGCCAAGCATGGGGTTTCCCTCGCCCTCGGGGCCTTGGTCATCTCGTCGCCGATCGGCTGGGTTATTGATGATCGCCATGATTATGGGGAGGTAAGGATCAACGCGTTTGGCCTGATCCGCGAGCGCCTTTTCGTCTGCACCCACACCATGCGGGGCGACACGGTTCGTATCATTTCGATCCGGCGCGCAAGCCGGCGGGAGCAACGGCATTGGCTACCGTGAGGGTCACCCAGGCGCAGCTTGAAGAGGCGCTGGCCGAGACGGATTGGGAGGCTCTGGACGCGTTGACTGACGGGGACATCGCGCGCGCAGTCGCCAAGGATCCTGACGCGGCCCCGATTATGACTGCCGCTGAAACGGCCGCGTCTCTTGTCCGTACTCTCCGAACGCGTTTGAGCCTGAGCCAGACCGCGTTTGCCGCGCGGTTTCATATCCCCGTCGGCACGCTGCGTGACTGGGAGCAGGGGCGGCGTCGGCCGGACGCGCCGGCGCTCGCATATCTCCGCGTGATCGCGCGTGAGCCGGACGCGGTCGTTAGGGCGCTCTCGGCCGCGTGACAGCAGGGCCGCGCTCCCGCCGTCGCCACACGATCCCGATCACTGTCACCGCCACGAAGCCGGTCGCCGCCACCACATCGATCGCCACCAGCGGTCCGGTGAAATCGGCGATCGTGCCCATCAGCAGAATCCCCAGCGGCCCCATGCCGATGCACACCGTCAGCAGCCCCATCAGGCGCGAGCGGATATGCACCGGCGCGTGCAGCACGATCAGCGAGGTCTGCATGTTGGAGAACGCCGCCGACCCGAACCCGCCCAGGGTCAGCAGCCCGAACGCCAGCCAGAACGAGGGCATCAGCGGCATCGCCACGACGCAGGCCATGAAGAGCATCGACCCGCCGACCATCAGCACGCGCCCGCTGATCAGCGGTTCTTTCGTCGTCAGCCAGCGCACCGCCGAGCGCGGCGCCGAACGCCTCGGCGGCGGCGAGGACGCCAACCAGCGTCGGGCGACACGCTGAAGATCTGCCGGCCGATCGGGGCCATCAGCGCGCTGTAGGGAAACCCCATCAAGTTCATCGCCACCGTCACCGCCAGCACGCCGCCGATGACGACGTCGCGGCGGACATAGCGCAGCCCCTCCATCAGGTCGCGCGGGACATTGCCCAGCACCAGGCGCCGCTTCTCCTGCCGGTAGGACAGGCTCGACCCCAGCCAGGCGGAGACGGCGTAGACGCAGGCCGAGGCGGTGAAGCAGCCGCCCAGCCCGTAGCGCTGATACAGCGACGCCCGGCCGCCAGCGGCCCGATCAGGCGGGTCACCGAATTCGACATCGTATCCAGCGCCAGCGCCCGTGACACCAGCGCGGGCTCGACGCACTCGCCCACCATGCGCCGGCGCGTGGCGTTCTCGGTCGACCAGACGATGCCGGCGACGGTCGCGGTGACCACGATGTGCCAGGGCTGCGCGACGCCCATCAGGCCCAGCAGGGCGACGGTCGCGGAGGCGAGGCAGGTCATCACCTGACCGGCGACCAGCAACCTGCTTGCGGCTGAGCGCCTCGGTCACCACGCCGGAGAATGCGCCCAGCAGGAACATCGGCATGGTGCGCGCGGCGGAAACGACGGCGACCGCGAAGCCCGATCCGGTGACGTCCAGGGTGAACAGGGCCGCGGCCAGCACCTCGAACCAGCGCATCGTGTTGACGCAGGACGCCGATGGCCCAGAGGCGCAGGAAGGCGTCGGTGCGGAACAGGACGCCGAGGCCCGAACGGGCGGCAATCCCGGTCATGTTCGGCCGATCGGCGGCGGGCGAAGGCTCACGACGTTTCCCAGAATCGATTTTGTTGCCGTCACACTAAGCAAATCCGGGCCGCCATGGACCAGTCCCCAAGCCCTGATTATACTGCAACCCAGACGCAATGACGGGGACACGAGGGATGGACACAATCACCACGCCGAGCTTCGACCGCACGCAGGAAGACCTCGGCAACATCGTCGAACTGGGCCACGTGAACGTCCGCGTGCCGGATCAGATGCAAGGCCGTCGCCTTCTACCTCATGGGCCTCGGCCTGACCCGCGACCCCTACCTGATGGCCGGGCTGGAGAATATGTGGGTCAATGTCGGCCGCGGCCAGTTCCATCTGCCGACGCGCGGCACCGACGTGGTGCGCGGCACCACCGGCGCTGGTGCTGCCGGACCTCGACGCGCTGCTGCAGCGGCTGGAGTACGCGAAGAAATTCCTGGAAGGCACGAAGTTCTCCTTCCGCGAGGCCGGTGACACGGTCGAGGCGACCTGCCCCTGGGGCAACCGCATCCGCGTCCATGCGCCGGATCCCGGCGAAGTTCGGCCCGATGCGCGTCGGCATGCCGTATGTCGAGTTCGACATCGCCGCCGGCACCGACCTGGCCGCGATCGCGCGGTTCTACACCGAGATCCTGGGCGGCATCGCCGGCGTCGGCAGTGACGAGCGCGGACCCTATGCCTGGGTCAGCACCTCGGCCGAAAGCAAGGTGACGTTCCGCGAAAGCAAGGCGACGCTGCCGGAATATGACGCGCACCACATCCAGATCACGCTCGCCGACTTCTCCGGCCCGCACAAGAAATTGCTGGAGCGTGGGCTGATCAGCGAGGAAAGCGACCAGCACCAGTATCGCTTCCTCGATATCGTCGACGTCGATACCAACAAGCCGCTGTACCGGATCGAGCACGAAACCCGCAGCATGCGGCATCCGATGTTCAACCGCGTGTTCGTCAACCGGAACCCGGATATGAACAACCGCAACTTCGTTCCGGGCTACGAGGTTGGCCTGTGGGCGCTGCATCGGTACTGAACGGGTCAATCGCGTCGGCGCCGTCTGCGGCCGAAGATTGTCTCTGATACCTCGGCGGCGAGCCCTCGCACGGCGCGGCGCGACCGGGCGGTACGCAGCTGCCAACCGATAGCCGCGGCGCATAACGGGCGCGAACGGAGGCATGTCCATGACGCCCTATCACGTCGAAGCCGTCAACACCGCCAAGGCGTCGGAAAACAAGATCCACGACGACGCGACCGCGAAGCGCTTCGGCTTCAAGGGCGGCTTCGTCGGCGGGGTCAACGTCTACGGCTACATGTCGCATCAACCCGTCGCACCGCTGGGGCCGCGCCTGGCTGGAACGCGGCACCGGCGAGGCGAAGTTCGCCAAGCCGGTCTATGAGGGCGACATCGCCGAGGTCTCGGCGACCGAGGACGCGGACGGGCTGGCGATCGCGGTGCAAAGCGGCGGCGTGCTCTGCGCGACCGGCCGAGCGGCGCTGCCGGCAGGGCAGGGGGTGCCGCCGGCATTGGCGGATTACACGCAGGTTGCGCCGCGTGCCGAACGGCTGCCGCCGATGAGCAGACCCTGCGCGTCGGCGACTGGCTGGGCATGGAACCGCTGAAGGCCACACCGGAATGGCTGGCCGAGACGCTGCACGACACTGCGGGAGACCGAGCCGCTGTACGCCGCAGGAAGGCATCATCCATCCCGGCACGACGTTGCGCTGCTGCAACTGGGTGCTGACCCATAACGTTGTGCTGCCGGCCTGGATCCATATGGGTAGCTCTGTCCGCAACCTCGGCCTCGCCCACGTCGGCGACACGCTGAACGTTCGCGCTCGGATTACCCGAAACTACGAGCACAAGGGGCATAAATGGGTGGAGCTGGATTGTCTTGGTCGTTGCCAATGAGACGACGCCGGTGATCCAGGCGACGCATATCGCGATCTATCGGCCGCGGCAGTTGGCCGAGGCGGCGTAAGCCGAAGCGACCTTCGAATTCCGGACGTCAGTTCGTAAGAGTGCTGGCTGTTAAAGCGACTCCACAAAGCTAATTGCCTGGTAGACGCATGCTCTCCAACTGGTTGAGCTGCCCGGCAGCCCCGGGTGTCGTCATCTCGGATGCAAGGCGTGTCAGCTCAGGAAAAATTGCGACGGAACTGAGCCAAAACCAAGCTGGTCCAGCTTGAGATTGCCAGCCCCAACCAGATGATCGGTAGTAGAGGAATAGTGTTTTGTGCGAAATCCTTGATGACCGGGTCCTGGCCTGTCGAAGCCTCCTGTATGAATTGCATGAGCGTGTTCACGTGATCATTGATCTGATCGTCGGTGTAGGCTGTCACAAAGTCACTCGGTGACAGCGACTGGAGCTGCGCGATCTCGCCCTGTTGGGCGGCGGTGGGCTCCGTGGTACGGCAATCCCCTCCTGCTGCGCGACGGCTTGCAAGTTCGCGTGATTCGGCGTAAGGTCGGTCAGCACGTCCAGCCCAAATCATGGAGCCGTCTGTTCGATGCCGATGCCGACTTCCTGCGCCGCTGCACAGCCAGAATTGAGAAGACGTCCGAGCCCGACTGCCCCGAGGTTCAATTGCACTCGGCGAGGGCTGCTCCAATGCGAGCAGAGTTCCACTGCAATCGGCCAAGTTAACCGTAGTGAACAGAATTCTCCGGCCTATGCAATGCACCGAAGCAAGCTGTTCGTACAGAATACCGGCGTGATCGGCGATCATCCACTGGCCAAAGATCTGAACGGCGGTGTTGTCGGAGTGGCTCGTCGCGAGCTTCGCCTCGTCAATTTCTGCCTGATTGGCTGAATTGGCCTGGCTGATGAACTGACGGTCCTGATCGTTCAAAGTCGCGGTGTCGATCGGCTCTTGGATCAGGAAAAGTGACTGCCCCGTGTCCGCGATCGGCATCATCGGCACTCCTTGATGGTTTCGAGAATCCAATACTGGAGTGGGCGAGAGCTGGTTTCTTGGCCTGCCGAGAATGACTGGATTACGATCCAACCAGGATTATTGTTGCAACAGGTTTTATCATTTCCCGAATACGGGGAATGTAGAGCTCACCAGCAATCGAGAACAACTTGACCGATATGATCGGGTGAGCATCGCATCCGACGAATGCGAATATTCTACCGTCGATGCGGTGTCTAACATAAAGCCGCAGCCCGCCTCGATGATCACAACAACGCCAGTCCCACGGTGAGAACTGCCGAGCTGGCAATCGCGGATCACCCCACCGGCACCCGCGTAAATCCTCGAACCGGCTGTCATCGTGCGTCAAAATCACGGCTGGAAAAAAAGCGTTCCTCACGAACCTTGGCGTCACCGTCGGGCTCCTCCGCTCACGCCCCAAGCCGTGAGAAGCTGATCACCGACGCCAGCCCCGAAAACCCCGCCGCCACTGCCAGCGCCACCGTCACCTCCTGCCCCACTTTCCCCGCCATGAGACCGAAGATCACCGCCACCGTCACACCCCCCGTGGTCATTCCCGTCAGCCGGGCCGTGGCAAGCACCCCTGACGCCACACCGGACCGGGACCGCGGCGCGGCAGCGATCAGCGCTCGGTTGTTGGGCGACTGGAAGAAGCCGAACCCGATCCCCGCGATCATCATCCGCCACACCACCTCGATGAATGGCGGATCGGGCGGCAGCGCATTCAGCAGCACCAGCCCGAGCGTCAGCACCACCAGCCCGATCCCGCCCAGCAGCCCCGCTGGATAGCGGTCGGACAGCCGCCCGGCGATCGGGGCCACGATCATCACCACCGCCGGCCAGGGCGTGATCAGCAGCCCGATCTGCGACTGCGACATCCCGCCGCCGATCGCGAAGTAGAACGGCAGGGCCAGGTAGGCGATGCTCTGGGAGGCGTAGGAACAGACCGACGTCGCCACGGATAGCGCGAAGATCGGCTTGCGGAACAGGTCGACCGGCAGCATCGGTGCGGCCAGGCGCTTCTGCCGGCGAACGAAGAACCATCCGGCAATCGCGCCCAGCGACCAACGTAACCCCCACCGATCACCCAGTTCTGCCCCTGTCCGATCCCGTTCAGCCCGAGCAGCAGCAGGCCGAACGTCGCCGCGTTGAGCACGGCGCTGATCCAGTCGAAGCGGTGGCCAGCCAGGGGCGTCCGCGGCAGCGACCGTAGCGCCAGCACGAGCGCCATCACCCCCAGCGGCACGTTGAACAGGAACAGCCAGTGCCAGGACGCAACCGCCAGGATCGCCGCCGCGACCGACGGTCCCGCGGCCGAGGACGTCGCGACCACCAGCGCCACCGTCGCCACGCCGCGGCCCAAGCTGATCGCGGGGAAAGATGAACCGCACCAGCGCGGTGTTCACGCTCATGATCCCGGCGGCGCCAAACCCCTGAAACACCCGCGCGGTCACCAGCAGCGGCAGCGAATCGGCGCACCCGCAGGCCAGGGAGGCGACGGTGAACATGGCCAGTCCGCCCAGGTAGATCAGCCGGTAGCCGATGATGTCGCCCAACGCCGCCAGCGGCAGCAGCGAGACCGTCACTGCCAGTTCATACGCGTTCACCACCCAGGTTGCCGCGGCGGGCGTCGTTCCCAACTCCCGCATCATCGTGGGCAGCGCGATATTGGCGATCACCGTCGCCATCACCGCCAGCGGCGATCGCTATCGTCATCGTCAGCATGGCCGTTCGACGCGCAGCGGGGGCAGTCCGTCGGAGTCCTCGGGACGGATCGTGGCAAGGCTTGTCATGCGGGCCAACTTGACCGAGGCCTGCTTCGGCAACAAGGTGCGCCGCACCATGAGCAAGCCTGTCATCGAAATTGAGGACATGGTCCGTCCGGAATGGATCGATTCCAACGGCCATATGAATCTCGCCTACTACGTCGTCGTCTTCGACATCGCCACCGACGCGCTGTATGATGCGCTGGACATCGGCAACGCCTATCGCGCGCGGACAAGTTTCTCCTGTTTCACGGCGGAGACCCACACGCTCTACGAACGCGAATTGCATCTGGGCGAGAAGCTGCGTGTGCGTAGCTGGCTGCTGGGCGCCGACGGCAAGCGGGTCCACTACTTCCACGAAATGTTCCATGCCGAGAGCAACGAGCGGTCCTGCGCGCAGGAGCTGATGGCACTGCATATCGACATGCGCATCCGCCGCGTCGCCCCGTTCGAGGCCGACAAATACGAGGCGATGCAAGCCCTCGTCCGCCAGTATGCGCCGATGGAACTGCCCAAAGGCTGCGGCCGGCGGATCGCTCTGCCCGGGCGCTGAACCATGGGCCTGTTGCGGCTGTTCCGCCCGAGCCGGCGAAAGTACAAGCCCACACCGCTGAATATGTCGGGCGAGGACTTCGTCACCTGGGCGTCGGCGAAGGAGCAGGGGCGCCACGACCTGATCTGGCACGAGGTCGTCAACGTTCCGGCTGGCCGCAGCGGCCACACCCTGGCCAAGGCCCATGTCGCCCGGCGCCTGGCCGAGGCACTGCAATCCGCCGGCATTGCCGCCGACATCTACACCGGTGGCCTCGTCGTTCCGATCAATATGATGCACGCCTATATGCCGGACATCATCGTGCGCTTCGGTCCGCGCCTGCCGCCGGATGCCACGCGCTGCGACGATCCGGACATCATCGTCGAAATCCTGCCGCCTGGTGCCAGCCGCACCGACCTGCAGGAGCGGACGGAGTTCTATTTCCGCGTCCCGTCCCTGCGGCATTTCCTGATCCTGCGCATGGATGACCCGGTCGTCCTGCACCATGTGCGGAGCAAGGATGACACCGTCGAGGGCCACAAGCTGATGGACGGCGTGGTGCGGCTCGACCCGCCGGGCGTGACGCTGGGCGACCTGCGGTTGCCGCCGCGCTGACGCCGCGGTGGACCTGTCCGTCGTCATTCCCACACTCAACGCCGCCGCCACGCTCCCCGCCACGCTGGCCGCGATTGGCCAAGGGGCGGAGGTAGGGGCGGAGGTCGTGATTGTTGACGGTGGCAGCTCGGACGGCACCACCATGGTCGCCCACGGTGCCCGTGTCCTGAGCGTCCCCGCGGGCCGTGGTCGGCAGCTCGCCGCGGGCATCGAGGCTGCCACAAATGACTGGCTGCTGCTGTTGCACGCCGATACGCGACTTAGCCCAGGCTGGAAGTCGGTTGCGGCCGCGCATATCACGGCCGCGACGCCCCCCACCGCGACTCCCCCCACCGCCACGCCCCCCACCGCGACGCCCCCCACCGCGACGCCCCCCACCGCGACGCCCCCCCGCGACGCCCGCCACCCCGTCATGGCCCGGCTTGACCGGGCCATCTCGTGCCTCTGACCCCGGAGATGGCCCGGTCAAGCCGGGCCATGACGGAAAGGTGGGGAAAGACGGGAAAAGGAAAGGGACGTCAGCGCAGGACCCTCCCGCCGCGTGGACCGCCGGCTATTTCCGCTTCCGGGTCGACAGCGACGACCCCCGCGCCCGCCGCCTCGAACGTCTGGTCGCCTGGCGCTGCCGGGTCCTCGCACTGCCATACGGCGACCAGGGGCTGCTGATCCATCGCGACCTCCTGGCGCATGTCGGCGGCATGCGGCCCCTGCCGCTGATGGAGGACGTCGACCTCATCCGCCGCCTTGGCCGCCGGCGCCTGGTGCCGTTGGCCGCCGACGCCGTGACCTCTGCTGTGAAATGGGAGCGGGATGGCTGGACGCGCCGGTCGCTGCGCAACCTGTGCTGCCTGGTGCTCTGGTTCCTGGGTGTGCCACCGAGCGTGATCCGAAGGCTGTACGGGTGAGGGACACGGTGATCGTCTTTGCCCGCGTCCCGCGCCTCGGCACCGTCAAACGGCGTTTAGCGCGAACGATCGGTGATCGGGCAGCTCTGCGTTTCCATGTCGCCACGCTGACCGCGTTGCTGAACGACCTGATGCGCGACGGACGTTTCGATGTGGTCCTGGCTCAGACGCCGGACCGGATGAAGTTCCATCTGCAATCTGTCGCCCGACCGGTGCGCCGGATCGCGCAGGGCAGGGGCGACCTGGGCGTCAGGATGAGACGCTGCCTGAACCGATATCGCCGCGTCGCGCTGATGGGGTGCGACATCCCGCAGGCCTGCGCCGGTGATGTTGCAATGTCGTTTCGAAAACTCGGGGCTGCCGATGCGGTCTTTGGCCCCGCTGCCGACGGTGGATACTGGCTGATCGCGCTGGGCCCCCGCCGGCCATCAGACCTGTTCGGCCCCGCGCGCTGGTCCACCGAGCACGCGCTGGCCGACACGCTGCGTCAGTTCCGTCACCATCGCGTTGCGTTCCTGCGGCCTCTCTCCGATGTCGATACAATTGAGGACTGGCGCCGCCATCTTGCGTCAAAACGCTGATGGGCTGATCCTCCCTGGCAATAAAGTGAGGAAACGATCATGTCGACAACGACAGGCGTGGACCGCGACGCGGTCTATCGCAAGATAAGCTGGCGGCTGCTGCCCTTCATCCTGGCCTGCTACGTGATCAACTACCTCGATCGCGTCAGCATCGGCTATGCCAAGCTGCAGTTCGTGTCGGAACTGCATCTGAACGAAGCGATCTTCGGCATGATCACGGCGGTCTTCTTCTTCGGCTACATCGCCTTCGAAATCCCCTCCAATCTCCTGCTTCTCCGCATCGGCGCGCCGGCAACGCTCGCACGGATCATGGTGCTGTGGGGCGCGGTGATCGTCTCGATGATGTTCGCTCGTAACGAAACCTGGCTCTATATCCAGCGCTTCCTGCTGGGCGCGTTCGAGGCGGGGTTTTTCCCCGGCGTGCTGCTGTATCTGAGCTTCTGGTTCCCCAACCACCGCCGCGGCAGGGCGACCAGCCTGTTCCTGGTGGGCATCCCGCTCTCCGGCCTGCTCGGCGGTGCCATCAGCGGCGCGGTGATGGAGGGTATGGACGGCCTGCTTGGCATCCGCGGCTGGCGCTGGCTGTTCCTGGTCGATGGGCTCCCCGCGATCCTGCTGGGTCTCGCCGCGTTCTTCGTGCTGACCGATCGGCCGGCCAACGCAAGCTTCCTGACCGACGCCGAGAAGCGGATCATCGAAGAAGACATGGAAGCCGATCGCCGGGCACGCCCCGCGGCCGCCTCGACGACGGTGAGGGAGACACTGCGCAATCCGCGCATCTGGCTGATGGTTGTAATCTATTTTACCATGGCCTTCCTGAACACCAACCAGATCTGGTTTCCCACGCTGCTGCGCGAAGTCGGCGCAAAGTCCGTGACCGAGGCGGGCAACATCCTCGTCGGCGTCTGGATCTTCGCTGCGATCGTGGTGCTTCTGGTCTGCCGCAATTCCGACCGGGTGGGGGAGCGGAAATACCACATGCTGGCCACCGGCCTGATCGCCATGGCGTCGTATTTCGCACTGCCCCTGGCCGCCGGCAGCCTGTGGGCGACGGCGATCCTGGTCGCGGTCGGCGCGGCCAGCGGCTATGCGGTGTTCATGGTGTTCTGGACCGTCCCGCCGATGTTTCTGGAGGCAAGGGGAGCGGCGATGGGCATCGCCATGATCAGCGCGCTGGGCCAGTTCGGCGGCCTGTCCGGCCCCGCCGTCGTCGGCTGGGCGTTTCACGAGAGCGGCAATATCTACATCGGCTTCAGCCTCGCTGCCGCCGCCATCGGCATCGGCACGGTGCTGGCCGTTTTCGCGTTGCCGCACACCCGCCTCCATCAGCGTATCGGAGCCGGAGCCGTGGTCGACCCTGCAACATAACGGCCGTCGCGGCGCCCGGAAAGCGTGATTTACAGTTCCGACACCCGTGCATGCAGTTCAAAGGACAAAACGTCGGGCCAAGGCGTCGGATTGTCATAACGTATCGGACCCGTGCCGATTGCGCGTGGGCTTCGTCCGTCCGGCCGCGCCCCTGGTCACTCAACCGCGCCGAGGCCATAGTGCGCCGCGACCGATCCGGAGGAACCGACCTGATGCCATTGCCGTCCATCGTGCCGCCGCCGCATGGTGCCCCGGGGGCGATGATGGCCCGAGGCGCCCGCCGACGTCGCCGGCATGAACTGGATGTGGCTGGAGGAAGCCGCCCACTTCGCCACCGAGAACGAGATCGCCGTGGCCCTACGACCTGAAGCTGCATCTGGAAAGCGGCTATTTCGAGCCGGCGCCGTTCAACGAGATCCTCGGCCCGATCCGGCCGCGCGGCCCGGCCAACGGCCTGGTGCTGCGCAGCGGCTTCAAGATCGCGACCTGGGGCGAGACCGACCAGGTCGACTTCACGTTCTCGGCGGCCAAGAGCTATCTGAGCCTGCTGGCCGGCATCGCCGTCATGGACGGGCTGATCACCGACCTCGATGAACCGGTCGGCCGCACCGTGCACGACGGCGGGTTCGACAGCGCGCAGAACCGCGGCGTCACCTGGCGGCATTTGCTGCAGAACACCTCGGAATGGGAAGGCGAGCTGTTCGGCAAGTCCGACATGATCGACCGCAACCGCAACCTCGGGCTGGAAGGCAAGGGACGCAAGGGCGACGCGCGGCCGCTGTCGGCGCCCGGGCACGCACTGGGAATACAACGACGTCCGCGTCAACCGCCTGAGCCTGGCACTGCTGCGCCGCTTCCGCCGCCCGCTGCCGGAGGTGTTCGCCGAACGCATCATGCAGCCGATCGGCGCGTCGACGGACTGGTCCTGGCATGGCTACCGCACGTCCTTCGTCGAGATCGACGGCGCGACGATCGAAAGCGTCTCGGGCGGCACCCACTGGGGCGGCGGCGTGCTGATCCACGCCGAGGACCAGGCCCGCATCGGTCTGCTGATGCTGCGGCGCGGCGACTGGAACGGCCGGCGCATCCTGCCGGAATGCTGGATCGCGGAATCGTTGAAGCCCTGCGCGCTGAACCCCAGCTACGGGCTGCTGTGGTGGCTGAACACCGGCCACGGCCGTTACAAGAGCGCGCCGGAGGACAGTTTCTTCGCCTCGCGGCGCCGGCGGCAACCTCACCTGGATCGCCCCGTCGCACAACATCGTCGCCGTGCTGCGCTGGATCGATCCGACCGCGGTCGACACGTTCATCCGACTGATCATGCAGGCGATCGAGCAATGAGCACGCTCGAAACCATCACGGTCGAGCACCCCCAGGAACACACCGTGCTGGTCACGCTGAACCGGCCGGAGGTCGCGAATGCGATGAACACCCAGATGGGCCTCGACCTGCTGGCGGTGTTCGACGGGTTCTGCGCCGCGCCCAACAAGCAGCGCTGCATCGTGATCACCGGCGCCGGCCCCAAGGCGTTTTGCGCCGGCGGCGATCTGAAGCAGCGCAACGGCATGACCGACGAGCAGTGGCAGGACCAGCATCTGATCTTCGAGCGCATGATGCGCGCCATGATCGACTGCCCGGTGCCCGATCATCGCCGCGGTGAATGGCGCCGCCTATGCCGGCGGGATGGAGATCTCGCTTTGCTGCCGACTTCATCTATGCCGCCGAACACGCCCGCTTCGCCCTGACCGAGGTCACGCTCGGCATCATGCCCGGCGCGGGCGGCACGCAGAACCTGCCGCGCGCGGTCGGGCGCGCGGCGCGCCAAGGAAATCCTGCTGACCGGCAAGCCGTTCACGGTGCAGCAGGCGCATGACTGGGGCATGGTCAACCGCATCTGCAAGGCGGAGACGCTGCTGCCCGAGGCGTTGGAAACCGCCGCGGTGATCGCCGGCAACGCGCCGATCTCGACGCGGCAGGTCAAGCAGTCGGTGAACTTGGGCCTGAACATGGACCTGCAGAGCGGGATGATGTTCGAAATCGAGGCCTATAACCGCATGGTCCCGACCGACGACCGCCGCGAGGGCATCCGCGCCTTCAACGAAAAGCGGAAACCGGTCTACAAAGGCCGCTAAGCGAAAAACCAGGAGGACGACACCATGAACGCGATCAGCGACATCCGCACCGGGGAGGGCCTGACGCGCGCGCTGGCCGAACAGGCGCGCACGCTGCGCCATCAGGATATCCCCGAAACCGCCCGCCTCTGGGCGCGGCAATGCATCCTGGACTACGATCGGCTGCGGCATCGCCGGCACGTCGGACGAACTGGTCGATCTCTGCTGGCCGAAATGCGGGAGCAGGGGGGTGTCGAAACGGCATCGGTCTTCGCCCATGCCGGCAAGCTGCCCGCCGGCCTCGGCGGCGCTGGTCAACGGCGCCGCGGCGCATGCGCTGGATTTCGACGACGTGAATCTGGCGATGCCGGGCCATCCGTCGGTGGCGATCCTGCCGGCGCTGCTGGCGCTGGCCGAGGAACGCGGATCGAGCGGTGCCGACGTGCTGACCGCCTTCGTCGCGGGGTATGAACTGCAATGCCGGGTGGGCAAGGTCATCGCGCCGGGTCATTACGACGGGCTGGGCTTCCATGCCACCGCCACGGTCGGCAGCTTCGGCGCCGCGGCGGCGTGCGCGCATCTGCTCGGCCTGGATAGCGATGCCGTTCGCCCGACGCGCTGGGGATCGCCGGGACGCAGGCGGCAGGGCTGAAATCGATGTTCGGGACGATGTGCAAGCCGCTGCATGCCGGCAAGGCGTCGTATCACGGGCTGATGGCGGCGAAACTGGCGGCGCGCGGCTTCACCAGCCGGACCGACGTCATCGAATGCGGCCAGGGCTTCGCCCGCACCCACAGCCCGGATTTCAATCCGGAGCGCGCCTTCGACACGCCGCCCGGCGGTTGGTACGTCTGCAACAATCTCTTCAAGTACCATGCCTCCTGCTACATGACGCATGCGGCGATCGACGCGGCGCGAGCGTTGCGGGAACAGCACGGCTTCAAGCCGGCGGATATCGAGGCGGATCGACGTCCGGCTGGAAGAATCCTGCGACCGTATCTGCAATATTCCGGCGCCGACGACGGGGCTGGAGGCGAAGTTCTCGCTGCGCCTGACCACGGCGATGGGGCTGGCGGGCGTCGATACCTGGCGGCTGTCGACCTATTCGGAAGAGGTCGCCGCCGATCCGGTGCTGATCGGGCTGCGCGACAAGGTCTCGCTGGATTTCCGCACCGGCATCAGCAACACGTTCAGCGAAGTGTCGCTGAAGCTGCGCGACGGGCGTTCCGTCTCCGCGCAGCACGACGCAGGCGTGCCGGCCTCCGATCCGGTCAAGCAGGGCCAGCGGCTGGAGGCGAAGTTCATCGCCCTGGTCGATCCCGTGCTGGGTGCCGAGACCGCCGAACGCCTGGTCGCGTCCATCCGCACGTTCGACGAGCAGCCGAATGTGCGTGGCATCATGACGGAGGTCGCGTCATGCGCCTGAAGGACAAAGTTGCCATCGTCACCGGTGGCGCCCATGGCATGGGTGAGGCCGAGGCGCGCCTGTTCGCCAAGGAAGGTGCCGCCGTCGTCATCGCCGACGTGCTGGACAAGGAAGGCGAAGCGGTCGCCGCCGATATCGACGCCAGTGCAGGGGCGGGCGCGTTTCGTCCGACGCGATGTGACCTCGGAGGCGGACTGGCAGAAACTGATCGCCGAAACGATCTCGGCCTATGGGCGGCTGGATATCCTGGTGAACAATGCCGGGATCAGCGGCAGCGCCGTGGGCGATCACGACGGGCTGGAAGGCTGGCAGCGGATCATGGCGATCAACGCGCAGGGCGTGTTCCTCGGCACCAAGCTGGCCGCCGCCGCGATGATCCCGAACGGGCGCGGCTCGATCGTCAATATCTCCTCGATCATGGGTTTCGTCGGCAGTTCCGACGGGCATCCGGCCTATGCCGCGTCGAAAGGGGCGGTGCGGCTGTACACCAAGGCGGCCGCGTCGAAATACGGGCCGCACGGCATCCGGGTGAACTCGCGTGCATCCCGGCTACATGCCGCCGATGCTGAACGCCACGAATGCCGCCGGTCGCGCAGCGAAGATCGAGCAGACGCCGCTGCGCCGGCTGGGCGAGCCGATCGAGGTCGCGTATGGCGTTCTGTTCCTCGCGTCCGACGAAGCGTCGTTCGTGACGGGGACGGAACTGGTGATCGACGGCGGCTATATCGCGCAATAAGGGAAGGTCAGAGGATGGTTCAGGTTCCGAACGCTCAGATTCCGGGCGTTTATCATCGCAAGATCGGCGACATCGTGGTGACCGCGCTGTCCGACGGCTATCTGGATGGCACGGTGGAGGTGATGCAGAACATCACGCCGCCGGATGCGACGAAGCTGCTGACGGACACGTTCCGGCCGGGGCGGCGGACGTCGGTCAATTGCTACCTGGTCTATTCCGCCGGGCGCCTGGCGCTGATCGAGACCGGATCCGGCGACTACCTGCTGCCGACGGCGGGCAAGCTGCAGCAGAACCTGAAGGCGGCGGGCGTGAACCCGGCGGATATCGAGACGGTGATCCTGACGCACATGCATCCGGATCACTCCGCCGGCCTCGACCAATCCGAAGACCGGCGAGAAGTTCTTCCCGAACGCCGAGCTGATCGTGCATCAGAACGAACCGCGCCACTGGAACGATGACGGCGCCATGAGCCGAGCCGACGAGCGCGCCAAGAAACTGTATTTCGCGGCGGCGCGGGAGCAGATGGCACCGTATCACAACCAGATGCGGACATTCGACGGCGCTGTCGAGGTGTTTCCAGGTGTAACGTCCGTGCCGCTGCATGGACATACGCCGGGACACTCCGGCTACATGATTGCGTCCGGCAACCAGTCGCTGCTGATCTGGGGCGATATCATCCATGTGCCGGAGGTGCAGGTGCCGCGGCCCGAGGTGACGATGGTGTTCGATACCGACCCGATGGCGGCGGCCGCAACGCGCAAGCGGACGTTCGACATGGTGACGACGGACCGGCAGTTGATCGCCGGGATGCATGTGCATTTCCCCGGCTTCGCGCATCTGGTGCGGTCAGGGGGATGGGTATCTGATGCTGCCGGAGCCGTGGGATCAGGGGTTCGGGGGCTGATACGATCTAAGCGCTGACACAAGGGAACCGCCCCCAATCGTCATGGTCGGCCTTCGCCGCATACGCGTTAAAATGGGAGCCGGTGGAGTGTCGCCTTCTCCCCGTCGTGGTCGGCGAAGGCCGACCATCCACGCCTTTCTTTCCACAAGCACCGCCAGTCGTGGATGGTCGGCCTTCGCCGACCACGACGAAATTGGGCGTTTTCCTCACTATTTTAACGCCCATGCGGCCTTCGCCCGCCATGACGAAGCAGCGGATATCAACGCCGCCTCTGGCCGGCCCCTTGCCCTTTCAGCGCGCTGGCGCGTCCACCACGTGATCGCAGAATTCAAGGAACTGCTCGACACGCTGGTTCCAACTGGATGCTTCCGCGACGGCTCGCCCCTGGGCAACCAGTTGCGCGCGAAGACCCTGGTCCGAGAACAATAACGTTACCGCCGTAACGATCTCGGTCACGCTGGTCCCGTCGATCACCAGGCCATTCACTCGGTCCGCCACCGCATCCGTGCTGCCGCCGGCTCGGCCCGCCACCACGGGAACGCCGCATGCGTTCGCCTCCAGGAAGACCAGCCCAAACCCTTCGGTATCGCCGTCGGGCAACTCCCGGTTCGGCATGATGAACACATCGGCGATGTTGTAATGCGCGTTCAACTCGTGGTCGGGAATCGAACCGGCAAAAATTACGTGGTCTGTTACCTGACGATCGGCGGCCAACGCCTCCAGCGTCGACCGGTACGTCCCCTCGCCGACGACGAGGTAGACCAGATCGGGAATATGCTGAAGGATCTCCGGCAAGGCTTCGATCACCTTGTCCACGCCCTTGCGAGCATAGAGACGGCCGACGGTCAGAAGCACACGACGCCCGCTCAGCCCATAGCGATCGACCAGATATTCGGCCCTGGGCACGGTGTTGAACCGACCCAGGTCGACGCCGTTCGATATCAACTGGATCTTATCGGGCAGAACGCCCAACCCCTCGATCAGAGCCTGGCGCGTGAAGCGGCTGACGGCAACGATGCCGTCGGCGTCAGCCAGAGCCCGCCTGCGGCGCTGGCCCGCCTGATCGTAGCTCGTCCGCGTACTGATTTCCTCGCCATGGACGTAAATGATCGCCTTGACGTTGAACAAGCGCTTGCACGTGGCTGCGAGCCAACCGCCGGCGACCAGTTCGCCGATGCAGATGATCTTGATGTCTTCCGTCCGGATGACTTTCCAGATCGCACGCAGCACCGCAGCTCGGATAGACAGTTCTGCAACGATTCCAGCAAGGCGGCGAGGCAGCCGAACCTGTTCCGCCAGGAGATGGGTTCGCAAAAGCCTGATGCGAAAGATGGAGAACGGCGCGCAACGATCGAACTCCCGCCAACCCTGGATCGGAGATCCGTTGCGGTAGTCTTCCTGGGGCGCCAGGACAGACACGCGGCCTTTGCCAAATCGCGCGAGGCTGTCGTAAACGATCGCAGATCCCCCGTGCACGGGCGGGAATGTGTTCGCTACGACAAGGCAATGGTTTCCATTGTCAACCTTGTGCCGGTCCGGGAGCGGTCGAGTGGTTTCGGACTCAACCAACTCTCCGCTCAGGTGGCGATGAAGTTCGCTCAGCGTCATGAACCGACCGCCCAGCTCGTCCCGGAAAAAGCTCAGATAGCCGGACAGGCGATCAAGGAATACGGCGAGGTCCCGCTGGGTGCGGACATACGGTGTGTTGCCGGGCTCCAGCGACGGGCTGTGGTAGCTCAACGTGAAAATCTGCTGGCCACGCCGCAGCAATTGCCTGGTCAGGCGCAGCATCGCAGATAGATCGGAGCCTTCCGGCGACAAGGTGATCCGTTCGAGCAATCCACCACGAGCAAGCAGGCCGGTCGACCGGATCGGCCTGAACGCCTTGTGCTCCGCCAGGCGGTAAAGGCTCGGTGCCGTCTCCGCCAATACACCTGTCAGGGCACGGGTCACCGGCAACTCCAGGATCCGGCGCCGCCGGCCAAACCAGAAGGGCCCGTAGTCGAATTCCGAAAAGTCGGGCCCTCCGGCGTCGGTGTAGCGTGTCCGGGGGATCAGGCTCGTGTCGATCAAGTATCCTTCGTCCTCCAGCAGCCCGGCGGTGTGGGGACCAAACCCATAGCGGCCGGCCTTGTAGGAGGTCGGTTCGACAGCGAAATTCTGTCTGATCGCGTCCGTGAGCCGGCGCAGCTTTTCGCGTTCAAGCGTTTCCGGCAGGTTGCCGGGAAAGGACAGATGTTCGCCCCCCCCGCTCTGAAATGGCGGCGTCACCCAGGGATGAAGCTGCGCGCCAACTTCGCATTGCGATCCCGAAAGGAATTCCTTCAGGACGCCCGCGGCATCTGGGTTGGAGGCGATCGGATAGGTCACCAGATATGTCGGGGCCACGCGATAGGCTGAGAAGAGATCCTGCGCTTTCCGTTGGGAACGGATGGACACAGTTGCATTGTTCTGCGCGGAGACGGGGCGTCCCCATTGGAACTCTTCCTCCGCATCCACGATGACGCACAGGATCGGTGGTCCCGCGGGCGCTCGGACCGGCTCTTGTTCCGGAAAGAATGAATAGGGCCTGGCTAACACCGGCAAAGCGGGCTCATGTCCAATATCGGACCAACGTCATACAGGCGTGCCGGTCGGGAACGCAACGATGGACTTGGCTCATCGCCGCGCGGTGCCCGTCCATGACGAGGGGAAAGGATGGCCGGGACAAGCCCCGCCATCCTCCAAAGCCCGCGATTGCTAGAGCGTGATGACCGGAGGCGGAATCGCGGAGGTCTGAATCACGCGATCGAACAAACACCTGCTCTAGGTCGAGTAATCCGAGAACGCGACGCCCGAGAACCGCGCCCGATAGTCGGTGCGTACGTTCACCAGCGCGACCATTCCCTCGTCGACCTTCTTCTGCGCGCGTTCCAGCGCCGGCGTGATATCTTCGGCCTTGGTGATGTATTCACCATAGCCGCCCAGCGCCTCGCAGATCTTGTCGTAGCGCGTGTAACCAAGGTCGCGGCCCGGCTTCTCCCGCTTCGGATCGCCGGTCCAGCCGCCGTTCAGGCTGATCACCACCAGCAGCGGGATCTTGTGACGGATCGCCGTGTCCAGCTCCATCGCGTTCAGCCCCATGGAGCCGTCGCCGTGCACCACGATCACCTGCTTGTCCGGGCAGGCCACCTTGGCGCCGACGCCGAACGGCAGACCGACGCCCATCGTGCCGAACGGACCGGAGTTCAGGCGATGGCCCGGCGCGAAGGTCGACATGGTCTGGCGGCCGAAGTTCAGCGTCTCCTGCCCGTCGACGCACAGGATCGCGTCGCGCTTGCATGAAGTCGCGCACCGCTTCCAGCATGCGGACGGGATGGATGTCGCCGTCCTCGGCAGCTTGTTGGCCCCGGCGGCGGCGCGCTTGGCCGCCTCGCCATCCTTCAGCTGTCTTGCGCCAGCCGGCGTATATTGTCCGGATCGATCCGGCCCTTGATGCCTTCCAGCAACTGGCCCGAGCACGGCCTTGCAGTCGCCGACGATGGGGATGTCGACATAGCGGGCGGCGGTGCCGATTTCGGCCGGATCGATGTCGATGCGGGCGATCTTCGCGGAGGGCCCGAAGCGCGGCGGTGAGGCATGGCCGATGATGTAGTTCATCCGCGTGCCCAGCACGATGATCAGGTCGGCCTCGCGGAACGCCCCGGACCGCATCGACAGGATAGGAATACGGGATGATCGTCCGGCACCACGCCGCGGCCCTGCGGCGTGGTGTAGAACGGGATGCCGGCGGCTTCGACGAACGCCTGCATCTCCTCCCACGCGCGCGACCAGATCACGCCGGAGCCCGACACGATCAGCGGCTTCTTCGCCTCTGCCAGCGCCGCCGATCAACGCGTCGACCTGGCGCGGGTCGCCCAGCGGGCGGCTGTCCAGGATCGGGCGTCCGGCGAAGCTCCAGTCCACCAGGTTCTCGTCGATCTTCTGGTAGAGCATGTCGCCGGGGCAATCGAGGTAGACCGGGCCCGGCTTGCCGGTGATCGCCTTCTGCAGGGCGAAGTTGATCTGTTGCGGAATGCGCTTGAGGTTGATCAGCCGGTCGACATGCTTGCAGCAGCCGCGCATCAGCTCGACCTGGTCGATCTCCTGGAACACCTGCCGGCCGAACTGCGACAGCGGGCTGGATCCGCCGAAGGCGACAACCGGGCAGCAATCGACCAGCGCGTTGGCCATGCCGGTGATCAGGTTCGTCACGCCGGGGCCGGAGGCTGCCATGCAGACCGATGGCACTTGCTTCAGCCGGCTGTAGGCCTGGCACGTGAACGCCGCCGCCTGCTCGTGGCGGACGTCGATCATGCGGATGCCTTCCTTGATGCAGGTGGCCTCGGCAAGCAGCATCGGCCCGCCCATGATGTAGAAGAGATCCTTGACCCCTTCCTTCTGCAGGCATCGGGCGATGATTTCCGATCCGGTGAGTTCCGCCATGGTTTGCGTCTCCTTTCCCTTTTAGCGGGGAGAGGCTAGCGCATTGGCAGGCTTTGTCGAATCCCGGCGGCATCGGCGCCACCCATGTGACCGGGGGCCGCGAAGTCGCTCAAAATCCAGATGAAATAAAATTGCCTACGTGACCCGCATTTTCTGCTCGCTTTTTATTGCCAGTCGCTGGAATACTTGAATTGCACTCGCGAGGTGGCGCCGGAAGGCCCGCCTGCTCGGACTAGCCACTTCGGGTGGCCTGATCTGAATGAAAAGGACGGCCTGTAATCGGGCCGCGACAGGGAGTGTGCACGACATGCAAACCATGCGCTCAGTCACCCGCCGGAGGGCGCTGAAACTCGCCGCAACCGCCTCAGCCTTGCCTCTCGTGCATATACGCTCGGCCGGTGCGGCTGGCCGGCTGACGATCGGGGTCTGGGACCACTGGGTTCCGGACGCAAATAAGACGCTGAGTAAGCAGGTCGCGGCCTGGGCGGATAAGAACAAGGTCGACGTCTCCGTCGATTTCATCACATCGAGTGGCAACAAGCTCCTGCTCACCGCAGCGGCCGAGGCGCAGGCGGGCGAAGGTCATGACTTCATTCAGGTCTACAACTGGGATGTCGGGAATTTTGCCGACCAGCTGGAACCGGTCGACGACGCAATCGCCGAACTGTCCGGCAAGTATGGCGCCTATGGTGCGATCAGCGAGTATCTGGCGAAGGTGCAGGGCCGTTGGTGGGCAGTACCCAGCAGCACCGGGACGCTGAACCTGACCACCGCGGGGCGGATCAGCCTGCTGAAAAAATATGCCGGCGTCGATGTCTTGAAGATGTTCCCGGCGCATGAGGCGGACCCGCAAGCTGCCGCCGCATGGACCTATGATCTTTTCCTTCAGGCGGCGGAAAGTTGCAGCAAGGCCGGGTATCCATTTGGTCTCGGCCTTGGAACAACCGGGGATTCGATCAACAACACCGGTATCATCTATTCCGCGTTCGGGGTGGAATTGGTGACCGCCAAAGGCGAGATCACCGTCGATACGCCGGAAATGCGCCGGATGCTGGAATATTGCCAGAAGCTGGTGAAGTTCTTCCCTCCCGACACGGTCAGCTACGATGATGCCTCGAACAATCGGGCGCTGATTTCCGGCAGGAGCGCGCTGATCATGAACCCGCCCTCGGCCTGGGCGGTGGCGAAGCGCGACGCACCGGATATCGCCGCCGACACCTGGCATTTCCCTTGCCCGGTCGGGCCGAAGGGACGGTTCATTCCGTACAACTACTCCTTCTACGGGACCTGGAAGTTCGGCCGGAACAAGACGGCTGCGAAGGAACTGATCGTCTTTCTTCAGCAACGGGAACAGGTCGAGCAGCGCTGCATTGCCTCGGAGGGCTATGACATCCCGCCACTGCAAAGCATGTCGGACTTCAAGATCTGGGAGGAGGTGAATCCCCCAAAGGGGACGGTCTACAATTACCCCCTGCGTCCCTGGCATCATGCCCAGCCGAACATAACGGCCTACCCGGCGCCCAGGGACATCGCTGTGCAGATGTACCACCGAGCACTGCACCCGACGATCCTCGCCAAGCTGCATAGCGGTCAGTCCATTGACCAGGCGATAGCCTGGGCAAAGGACGAAATCGAAGGGTTCATCCGCTGACGCCAGGCCAGCCTGGCTTGGAGCAGCCAGGCTGGCGATCGTCTCGGCTGTGTTACCCGATCACCCGGCTCGCGCGCAGGTCGGCGACCTGGCCGGACCCCATGTTCAGCCAGTTGGCCAGCACCTCGTCGTTGTTGGCGCCCAGAAGCGGTGCCGGTTTCACCTCCGGCGGCCGTCCGCCGAAGCGCACAGGCCAGGCGACCATCTTGAACGGCCCTCGGTCCGGATGCTGGACCGTCTGCATGATGCCGCGATCCTCGAAGCTCTTGTCGTTATAGAGCTCCATCGTATCCAGCACCGCGCCTGCGGGGATGCCGGCGGCGCCGATGATTTCCATCGCCTCGTGCTTGGTGTGCTTCCGGGTCCAGACGGCGACCATCTCGTCGACCTCCTGCTTGCGTTCGGCGCGCGCGGCGGGGCTGTCGTAGCGCGCATCGCCGAGCAGGTCCTCGCGCCCGATCACCGCGAGCAGGCGGCGCCAGTGTTCGGGGTTGGCGCGCGACGTATAGACGTAGACATAGTCGTTCGGGCCGCCGCCTTTGCACGGATAGGTGCCCATCGGCGGGTTGCCGCCGGTGACCGAGGTGTCCGCTGCGCGCGGCGCTGCCTTGCCGGTCTTCGCCTGCACCGCGAAGGCGATGCGCAGGTAGTGCATCATCGCATCCTGCATCGCCACCTGCAGCCGCTCACCCTGACCCGTGCGGGTCGCGGCGGAACAGCGCGCCCAGGATGGAGATCGACAGCAGCATCCCCGTGCCGGTGTCGCCCAGTGACGGTCCCGGCTTCAGCGGACGCCCGTCCAGCTCCCCGGTCGTGCTCATGATGCCCGAACACGCTTGCGCGATCATGTCGAAGGCAAGGTTCTTCTCATACGGGCTGCCTTCGCCGAAGCCCTTGACCTGGCAGTAGATGATGGCCGGGTTGATCGCCTTGACGACATCGTAGCCCAGGCCGAGGCGCTCGATGGCGCCCGGGGCGAAGTTCTCCACCAGCACATCCGCCCTGGCAGCCAGGTCTTTGACCAGTTGCAGCCCCTTCGGGTCCTTCAGGTTGACGGTGATCGACTTCTTGTTGGCGTTGAATTCCAGGAAATACGGATCGTCCAGTCCGCCGGGCCCGCCCAGGCGCCGGCCCGGATCGCCGGAAGCGGGGTTCTCCACCTTCACCACCTCGGCTCCCAGCCAGGCCAGTGTCTCGGTGCAGGATGGCCCGGCCTCGAACTGGGTCATGTCGAGCACGCGGATCCCGGCTAGACAGTCACTGCCAAAGGCGTTGCCAAAGCTGTCGGTCGTCATGAGCATTTCCCCGATTGCGGCGCTGTTTTGCCGACGCTAGGCCGAAAAAATCGGGAAGGGGAGTCCCTCGGCTGGCGCAATGCCACGCCGAGGCGCATATGAGGCACCGACATGACCCGCGTTCTGCTGCTTATCCTTGCTCTGCTGCTGGCGCCCGCTGGCGCACATGCGCGGGAGAGTGCGGCCGTCACCAGCACCCGCGACGTAGCGACGCTGGTGTCGGATACCGATGCGATCCAGCCCGGCGTTACGTTCCGGGTCGGGCTGCGCCTGCAGCTTGCGCCTGGCTGGCACACCTATTGGAAGAATCCGGGCGATGCCGGCGTGCCGCCCGACCTGACCTTCGATAATGCCAAAGTCTCCGCCATCGACTGGCCGGCCCCGCGCCGCGTCAGCGAGGGGCCGGTAATGACCTACGCCTACACCCAATCGGTTCTGCTGCCGGTAACGGCGACGGCGGAGCCGGGCGTGCTGAAGGCGCATGCGCAGTGGCTGGTCTGCAAGGAGATCTGCGTGCCGGAGGAGGCTGATTTCAGCCTCGACCTGCCGGCCGGCACACCGGCGCCCTCGGCCCAGGCACCCTTGTTCGCCGCGCATGACCAGGCGGTGCCGCGGCCCTCGCCCTGGGCAGCGACGATCGCGCCGGACGGCACGCTGTTCGTCAAAGGGGCGCCGGCTGGCGTGGCGGATGCCTGGTTCATCCCGGATGCACCGGGCATGATCCAGGACGATGCGGCGCAGCTTCTGACGGCGCGCGATGACGGCTTCACGCTGGCGCTGAAACTGGCGAAGAGCTTCAAACCGGCCCACGGCCTGTCCGGCCTGTTGTCCGTGCGCGACCAGTCGGGCGCCGAGACCGATCTTGTGCTGTCCGCCAAGGCGGGGGCTCCGCCGCCGTCCAGCGGTCCGTCGCTGCCGCGCGTGCTGGTGTTCGGCCTGCTGGGCGGGCTGATCCTGAACCTGATGCCCTGCGTCTTCCCGATCCTGGCGATGAAGGCCGTGTCGCTCGCCGGCCATCGGCATCCGGCGCACAGCCTGGCCTATCTGCTGGGCGTGCTGGTCACCTTCGTCGGCCTCGCCGCGGCACTGCTTGCCGCAAGGGCGGCCGGGGTCGCCGCCGGCTGGGGGTTCCAGTTCGCCTCCCCGGTGTTCGTAGGGGCGATGACCTGGCTGTTGTTCGCGGTCGGGCTGAATTTGTCGGGCGTGTTCGAGGTCGGCGCCAGCCTGGCCGGCGCCGGCAGCGGCCTTGCCTCCCGTCACGGCGTCGCCGGGAGTTTCTTTACCGGGCTGCTCGCCGTGCTGGTCGCCACACCCTGCACGGCGCCGTTCATGGGGGCGGCGATCGCCGCGGGCCTCGCGGCACCGGCCTATGTCACCGTCCTGGTGTTCGTCGCGATGGGCATGGGCCTCGCGTTGCCCTATGTCGCCCTGGCATCGATCCCGGGCCTGGTGCGGATCCTGCCGCGGCCGGGTCGGTGGATGGAGGTGTTCAAGCAGGTGCTGGCCTTCCCGATGTATGCCGCTGCGGTCTGGCTGCTCTGGGTCGTCAGCCAGGAGGCCGGGTCCGCCGGCGTGCTGGTGACCGGCAGCGGCCTCGTGCTGGTGGGCTTCGCCGCCTGGGCGTACGGGATCGCGCAGACCGCGGCGGTGCGTTCGCGCCGGATCGGCCGAGCGGTGGCTTTGGCCGCGCTGCTGACGGCATTTGCCATTCTGCCCGGCCTGTCCACCGCTCCAGCCGCCACCACTGACCCCCATGGCGATCCCCGTACCGATCCCGGGCCGATCCCCGCGCCGAAGCCTTCACCCCCGCTCGGCTGGCCGCCCTGCGCAATGAGGGCCGGCCGGTCTTCGTCAACATGACCGCCGCGTGGTGCGTGACGCTGCCTGGTCAATGAGCGCGTCGCCCTGGACACGCAGGCGGTGCAGCAGGCCTTCGCGAACCGCAAGGTGGCTTATCTGAAGGGCGACTGGACCCGGCAGGATCCCGCGATCACAGCATTCCTGCGCGACCACGGCCGCGACGGCGTGCCGCTCTATGTTTATTTCCCCGCAGACGGCGGCGAGGCGGAGGTGCTGCCGCAGATCCTGACGCCGAACTCAGTGCTGACAGTGCTGGGGCAGCGGTGAGGGGCATGGCCTAGAGCGTGATGACCGGAGGCGGAATCGCCGGAGGTCTGAATCACGCGATCAAACAAATACTTAGAGCAGGATGGCTGAGCGAAAGCGATGTCATCCTGCTCTACGCCAGCTCGTACTCCACTTCCGGCGTGTAGACCGACGCTTCCTTCCCCAACTGCGAACTGAACAGCGTGAAGTGCTCCACCGGCATCGGTTCCGCGCGGAACAGGTTATGCGCCTGGACATAGGACACGATCTTGCCCTCGGCCGGGTTGTCCAGCCGCGCCAGCGTCACATGCGGCTGGAAGCGCCGGCGCTCCGGCTCCAGCCCGCAGCGCTGCAGGGCGGTCTCGATCTTCGTCTGCAGGTGATCGAGTTGCGGGTTCTTCTCCACCCCGACCCACAATGCCGTGCTGCGCCCCGCCTTGGTGAACGTACCCACCCCCGCCAGCGTCAGCGAGAACCCGCGCGCCCGCAGCCCGGCCAGAGCGAGGTCGATCTCCTCGGCCCGATGGCCGGGGGTTTCGCCGATGAAGCGCAGCGTCAGGTGATAGTTCTCCGACGGCACCCAGCGCGCACCGGCGATTCCGGCATTGGCCAGGACAGTCAGCCGTTCCCGCAGGGTCCAGGGCAGGTCGAGGGCGACAAAGAGTCTCATTTGGCCACCGATCCCGGTTTCGTCTCTGCCAGCAATTTTTCCACCGCAGGCAGGAGTCGTGCAACCACGCGGCGCACGCCCTCGGGGTTCGGGTGCATTCCGTCGGCCTGATTCAGCGACGGGACCGTCGCCACCCCCTCCAGGAAGAATGGATCATACAGCACGCCCGGCCGCTTCCCCAGCCGGTCGAACACCGAGCGGTAGGCCTTCTCATAATCCGGTCCGAGGTTGGGCGGCGCGTACATCCCGGTGAGCAGCACCGGGATGCGGCGCTTCGCCAGCTCGTCCAGGATGGCGGTCAGGTTCGCCTCCATGTCCTTCGGATCCAGCCCGCGCAGCCCGTCATTGGCGCCCAGTTCGACGATCGCCGCATCCGCGCCTTCTCCCAGCGTCCAGTCCAGCCGGGCTACGCCGCCGGCCGAGGTGTCGCCGGACACCGCACCGTCGATGATCTGGACAGGGTGCCCCGCCTTTTCCAACGCGTCCTGCAGTTGCACCTGGAACCCTTCCTGGTGCGCCAGCCCATAGCCGGCGGACAGCGAATCCCCCAGCACCAGCAGCCGTGGCTCCGCAGAAAACGCCGGTGTCGCCAATGTCAGGCTGCCCACGAGGAGCAACCATATCCCACGCCGACACCGGCATGACCTGAACGCAGCGGCAATCAATTCCAAGTCAAACCTCCTGCCGTCGACGACCGCAGCCGAACATGGCCCAGGTTCGACATGGTCCAGTTCGCTCCCACTCATACAGGATCATTGTGTCACCAGGAGCGTGAACTCTTCCGCATGCCGTCCGCGTCTTCGGGGCTGATCTTGCCCCTGCCGGAATGCAAATGAGATCTTTCAATCGAAACCTTCCGCAAGATCGACGGCGGACCCTCATGGTGCCGCCGTCATACAGGGCTGGAAGCTCATCTGCATTGGCATAGCGGATTACGAATCAGTCAGTAAACTCACATCGAAACACAGCGGGGCGGTGCGACGATGTGGGAAGTCTCGATCAGTCTGACCGTGTTCGTTCTGTTCTGCACCAGCGCCGCGTTCGGCCGTTACGTCCGGCCCCGTCTGCCGGAGACCCATAGAGCCCGAGAAACGACGGAGACCATGCACCTCATGATCGGGATGCTGGTCACGTTTGCGGCCCTGGTGCTGGGTCTTTTGACAGCCTCGGTCAAAACCAGCTTCGACCAGGCGATCTTCGAGAGGCGGGATTACGCGCTGCAGCTCACGCAAATGGATCAGTGCCTGCGCAACATGGGTTCGGCCGGAGACGAATCGCGGACATTGCTCAGGCAATACACGGCCGGCGTCATCGGGAGCACCTGGCCGCATGAGGCGCGTCCGACCGGGCTGGACTATCCGGATACATCCGGAATGCCCATCACCGGCGCCAGCCCCGTTCTCGCGGCCCTGTTGAACCGCATCGATCTCAATCTCCGCGCCGCCCAGTCGGCGGACCCGGTGCGCATGAGCCTCCTGCAGGACTGCCTGGCCGACTACCGCAACCTGATGCTGGCGCGGCGAACCGTGATCGAGTTCGTCGGAACGACCGTCTCCCGGCCCTTCTTTGGAATCCTGGTCTTCTGGCTCATGGTGATTTTTTCCGCCTTCGGACTGGTCGCGCCGCGCAACAGCCTGTCCCTTCTGGGCATTGTGCTGTGCGCCGTATCGCTGAGCAGCGTCATGTTCATCATTACTGATCTCAGTCAGCCCTATGGCGGCCTGTTCGCCATCTCGAGCCACGACATGCGTGACGCCCTGGCCCTGATGATGAAGCCGGGCTGACCTGTCGCCGGCAGGGAGGCGCCATGAGAGTGCGATCGTCTGAGGTTGACGCGCCGGTGCGCGGCAACCTCAGACGTGAATCGCCCTCTCAAACAAAAAAGCCAGAACATGATCGGGTCAGCATGAACCGATGCTCTGGCCGTTCGGGCAGATAGGTCTTTCGTCCAGACTGGCGCGACCAATATACAGGGCCGATGGATGCCATTCCGCACGTTCCTGTAGCCGAACCGCTCGTCCGCATCGCGGACCTGACCCTGACAGTCCCATCCGCCGCCGGACCCGTTCACATTTTGCGCGGCGTGGATCTCGACATTGCCAAAGGCGAGGCGGTCGCGCTGGTCGGCCCCTCCGGCTCCGGCAAGACCAGCCTGCTGATGGTGATGGCCGGGCTTGAACGCGCCAGCGGCGGCAGCGTCATGCTGGATGGGCAGACCGTTACCGGCCTGACCGAGGACGGGCTGGCAAAGCTCCGCCGGGAGCGTGTCGGCATCGTCTTCCAGGCGTTCCACCTGATCCCCACCATGACCGCGCTTGAAAACGTCGCCGTCCCGCTGGAACTCGCCGGCGTCCGCAATGCGGCGAACCGGGCGCGGGGGGCGCTGGACGCGGTGGGGCTGGGTCACCGGCTCACACATTTGCCTGGACAATTGTCGGGCGGGGAACAGCAGCGCGTCGCGCTCGCCCGGGCCTTCGCCCCCGAACCGGCCCTGCTGCTGGCCGACGAACCCACCGGCAACCTCGACCACACCACCGGCGAGCAGGTGATCGAACTGCTGTTCGCCCTGCGCGCCCGCACCGGTGCGACCCTGCTGCTGATCACCCATGACCGCGGCCTCGCCGCCCGCTGCGACCGGCTGGTGTCGATCTCCGACGGCCGCGTCTCGGAAGCGGTGCCATTCCTGGCCCCGTCATCAGCATGAGCCTCGCCTTCAAGCTGGCGCGGCGGGAGTTGCGGGGCGGCGTCCGCGGGCTGTGGATCGTCGTGCTCTGCCTCGCGCTGGGCGTCGGCGTGATCGCCGCGGTCGGATCGCTGCAGGCCGCCGTCGAGGCCGGGCTGTCCGCCGATGGCCGCGCCCTGCTGGGCGGCGACCTGGAGGTCGATACCGGCCCCGAACCCGCCCCCGCCGCGCTGCCGACCTGGCTGGCCGGGCAGGGCGCCCGGACGTCGGAGATTGCGCAAATGCGCTCGATGCTGGTGGTCCCCTCCGGCCAGCGGCAACTGATCGAACTGAAAGCCGTCGACGATTCCTGGCCGCTGGTCGGCACCGCCGGCACCGATCCGCCGCAGACGCTGCCGGCCGCCTTCGCGAACCATGGCCTGCTGGTGGAGCGTCTCGTCCTCGACCGCCTCGGTCTCAAGCCCGGCGACACCGTGCGGCTCGGCACCGCCAGTTTCCACGTGTCCGGCGTGCTGACGTCGGAGCCCGACCGTGTGGCGACCGCCGCGCTGCTGGCGCCGCGGGTGCTGGTCAGCGCGCGTGACCTGGAGTTCGACCGGGCTGCTCGCACCCGGTGCGATGGTGCGACATGCGATCCGGCTGATTGCGCCAAACCCCATTGGCCCGAACCCCGCCGCGATCGCGGACGCCCTTCCGGCGCAGTTTCCGAACCATGGCTGGCGTGTCCGCGATCCGCATGACGCGGCGCCGGGGGTGACGCGCTTCATCGACCAGATCGCGGTGTTCCTGACGCTGGTCGGACTGACCTCCTTGCTGGTCGGCGGCATCGGCGTGGCCAATGGTGTCCGAGCCTGGCTGGATGCGCGGGCGCCGACGATCGCGACGCTGCGCTGCCTGGGTGCCTCGCCGGGCCTGGTGTTCGCCGTCTGCCTGATTCAGGTCATGGTGCTGGCCTGTGCGGGCATCCTGATCGGGCTGGTCCTGGGCGCGGCGTTGCCGG
Organism: uncultured Alphaproteobacteria bacterium; assembly: GCA_963771475.1. Classification (GTDB taxonomy): domain Bacteria; phylum Pseudomonadota; class Alphaproteobacteria; order Acetobacterales; family Acetobacteraceae; genus Rhodopila. The sequence continues at coordinate 144,740 of CAVYTN010000009.1, forward strand.
TACTGGCGGCCGGTGCCCTGTCGGACCTGCTGCCGGTGCCGCCGGTGCTGGGTGTCTATCCGGTGCCGCTGGCCGATGCCGCCATCTTCGGCCTTCTCATCGCCCTCTGCTTCGCCCTCTGGCCGCTCGGTCGTGCCGCCCGCATTCCCGGCGGCGCGCTGTTCCGCGACGGGCTGATCCCCGAGGGTACACGTCCGTCCTGGCCGCTGGTGGCGGCGAATGCCGCGCTGGCGGTGGCGTTGGTGGCGCTGACCATCCTTGCATCCGGCGACCATCGATTGGCGGTCTGGTTCTGTGTCGCTGCCCTCGGCACGCTGGTGCTGTTCCGAGCGGGCGGGTGGATGGTGATGCTGGTGGCGCGGGTGGCGCCGGGTGTGGGGTCGCCGGCCGCGCGGCTGGGCATCGCCAACCTGCACCGCCCCGGCGCACCGACGCCGCTGATGCTGCTGTCGGCGGGCCTCGGGCTGTCGACGCTGGCGGCCGTGGCGCTGATCCAGGGCAACATGAGCACCCAGATCGACGAGCAGTTGCCCCACAACGCGCCCAGCTTCTTCTTCATCGACATTCAGAACGACCAGGTCCCCACCTTCGAGAAGATCGTCGCCGCACAACCCGGCCATCCGGAGATGCACGACGTGCCCTCGCTGCGGGCCCGCGTCGTCGCGGTGAAAGGCGTGCCGGTCGATCAGGTGACGACGACGCCCGACACGGCCTGGGCGCTGCGCGGCGACCGCGGCCTGACCTATGCCGCCATGCCGCCCGAGGGCACGCGCATTGCGGCCGGCCAATGGTGGCCGCCTGACTATAACGGGCCGCCGCTGGTGTCTTTCGACGCCGGGTTGGCGAGGGGCTGGGACGTCGGGATCGGTGATATCATCCGGGTCAATGTCCTCGGCCGCGACATCGACCTGAAGGTCGCCAGCCTGCGCGATATCGACTGGCGCTCTCTGGGGATCAACTTCTTCATGGTCGCCAGCCCCGGCCTGCTGTCGCACGCGCCACACACGCATATCGCCACCGTCAAACTCCCGGATAACGGGCAGGGCGCGCTGCTGCGGGCGGTGACCGATTCGCTGCCGAACGTCACCGGAATCCGCGTGCAGGACGTGCTGGGCGCGATCGCCGGCCTGCTCAACCAGGTCGCCGCGGCGCTCAGCATCACCGGGGGCGTCACCTTGCTGGCCGGAAGCTTCGTGCTGGTCAGTGCGGTCGCCGCGGGCCAGCGCCGGCGGGTGCGGGAGGCGGTGATCCTGAAGACCCTGGGCGCCACGCGGGCGCAGATCCGAGCGGCCTGGCTGACCGAGTTCGGACATCCTGGGCTGCGTCGCCGGCGTGATCGCGGCGCTGGTGGGTTCAGCCGCGAGTTACGGGGTCATGCATTACATTCTGCACACGGACTGGATATTCCTCCCTGTAACACTCATTTACACGCTCACAGGAGCGCTCGCCATCATGCTCGTTTTCGGTTATGTTGGAACATCGGCTGCTCTACGGGCCAGACCGGCGCCACTCTTGAGGAACGAGTAGCGCTTAGTTCCGGCCGGTCCTGCAGATCAGCCGGTCCGTCGGTCAGGGTCTCCTGTACCGGAGTGATCGGGGGCAAACCGGGACGCCAGCAACAAGCCGGCGCTCGCTCGAGAAGGAAAAGGAAACCATGGCGTTACAGTCCGCAATACGGAGCCTATCCTCAGACATCCGCAACAACCGCGGCGGTATTCGATGCCGGTCTGCGGGCTTATATGCTGCGGGTCTACAACTGGATGGCGTCCGGTCTTCTAATGACCGGCATCGTCGCTTATGCGATCGCCCATACGTCGCTGATCAACGCGTTCTACCCGCTGGTGGAAACCCCATTCGGGATGCACACATCAGGCGAGCGTGCTGGCGATGATCTCGATCTTCGCACCGCTGGCCTTCGTGCTGGTGCTGTCGATGGGGGTGAACCGGCTGTCGGTCCCGGCCGCGCAGGCGCTGTTCTGGGCCTTCTGCGTGGCGATGGGCGCCAGCCTGGTGAACATCTTCCTGATCTACACCAGCGAATTGATCGTGCGGGTGTTCTTCATCACCGCCGCAACCTTCGCCGCGACCAGCCTGTATGGCTACACGACGAAGACTGACCTGACCCGTATGGGCAGCTTCATGATGATGGGCCTGTTCGGCATCATCATCGCGAGCCTGGCCAACTTCTTCTTCCAATCCAGTGCGCTGCAGTTCGCGGTCAGCATCATCGGCGTGGTCGTGTTCACCGGCCTGACGGCCTATGACACCCAGCGCATCAGGAGCAGCTATCTGCAGTTCGCCTATGCGGATGGACCTGACGGCGCGGCCAAGCGCAGCGTGTTCGACGCGCTGAGCCTCTATTTGAACTTCATTAACCTGTTCATGCTGCTGCTGCAGCTTCTGGGGAACAGGAACAACAACTGATCGTCCCGTCCCGGGTGGGATGAGGCGGCAAGGGCGGGGGTGACCCCGCCCTTTTTTCATTTGCGGCCGGGCATGCCTGTTCCTCAGTGGTCGGTGCCGCGATCAGCGTGTGTGAAAGCAACCACGGAGCCGGCAAATACTGTGCCGAACAGCCGTGGGCTTGACCGAGGCCTGACGGGGATGGGCGATTACAGTCAGACCGAAACCGCTCTAAACCCCCAGATGCGACCCATCGAACCGCCGATCCGGCCGATACGGCATGATGTCCAGATTGGGCGTCTCCCCGCGCGCCAGCGTGCCGACGATCGTGCCCGTGACAGCGCCGAAGGTCACACCCAGATGGCCGTGCCCGAAGGCGAAGATCACATTCCGATGCCGCGACGACCGTCCGATCACCGGCAGTGAATCCGGCGTCGACGGCCGCGAGCCGACCCAGCGCGACGCGGGCTTCACCTCCAGCCCGCGCACCATCCCCGCCGAGGCGCGGAAAATCCGCTCCGCCCGCGGATGGTCCGGAGGCGCGTCGATCGCCGTAAGCTCCGCCATCGTTGTCATCCGTAGCCCGGTATTCAACGCCACGACGGAGACGTTGTAGTCGCCCGACACCAGCGAGACCTTCGGCAGGTAGGGTGCACCCTCGATCATGACGTGGTAGCCGCGTTCGGGTATCAGATTCACCGCCTCACCCAGCAGCGCCACCAGATCGCGCGACCAGGCGCCGGCCGAAATCACCACCAGATCGCAGTCGTGCCGGCCGGCATCGGTGATGATCCGCGTCACGCCAGCCGGGCCGGTGTCGAAGCTGCGCACCGTTTCGGCCAGTAGCTTCCCGCCACGCTGGCGGAAGGCCTCGACGATCGCCTCCGTCAGGTTCAGCGGATTCACGACCGTCTGCACGATCGGGAAATAGGCGCCGGCGACGACGCTGTCCGACAGCGCAGGCTCCAGTTCGCGCAGCGCGGGGCCCTGCATGTCGACGACCTCGATCCCATGCCGCCGCCGCAGGTCGAACCCTCCCTTCGCCTTACGGAACGCCTCCTGCGACTGATAGGCCTGGATCAGCCCGGTGGTCCGGATCAACTCGGGATGCCCGATCTCCGCCAGCAGCGACTCGTACTCCGTCCCCGCCCGTGTCAGCAGCGCCGCTCTGGCGCCGGCGATCGCCTCGACGCGGGCGGGGGCGAGGGCGTCGCGGAACCGCAGCAGCCAGGGCAGGGACCGGCCCAGGAAGCCCAGCCGGATCACCAGCGGATGCATCGGATCGAGCAACATCTTCGGCACGTCGCGCATCATCCCCGGCATGCCCAGAGGCGGCACGGACGCCAGCCCGATACTGGCGGAGTTGCCGAAGGTGGCGCCGTAGCCGGGCCGGTCCTTCTCGACCAGCGTGACGTCGAAGCCGCGGCGCAGCAGCGCCAGCGCGCAACAGGCGCCGACGATGCCGCCGCCGAGGACAAAGGTTCGTTCCTGAGTCATGCCGTCACCTAACCTTCCAACCGGTCGCTCGTGCCGCCCATCTCGATGCCAACGCGCATGATGTCCCCCCACCGCATGCGGGCAGGATCATTCACCGGGCCTGCCCGATCAGCAAGAACCGGCGGTCAGGTGGCGCGCGATGGCCGGACTCAGGCCAGGGTGCGGATGCGCATCCGTTGCGCGAGCGTGTGCAATGTCAGGTTGGTCCCGGCTACTCCGCCGCAGAACGTGGCGGCCAGATAGATCGAGTAGCTGGGCTGCCAACTGCCGTCCGCCGCCGAATGCGAGAAGATGCCGGCGGGCAGCAGGATCGCGGCGGCGCTGATCCACGGCAGAACGTGCATGGCCATTCGAGCCGGCACCGAAAGGGTCGCGGCCGGCACGCACAGGGTCGCGCCCAGAAAGATGCCGACGCCGTAGATCAGCGGTGCCTCGATGCTGTCGGGGGAGCAGGCGCTGGTGAAAATCCCCGTGGCGATGGCGAAGATGGTCACGCCGACCAGAAGCCCGAGGCCGAAACGAAACAACGACATGATCGCGCGGACACAGCTCGCGATACGGCGCTGCGCGACGGCAAAGGGCCTGATGGCCCCGACTGTCATGGCGATCGACAACATGACCATCCTCCGGCCCAGCCGAACGCTGGAGCCGTTGGATTAGGTCGCCAAAGAGGTAAAAAAACCGTTTCATTCGGCGAATGCTGTGGTGAGAGTGCGATCGTCTGAGGGGTTGACGCGGTCCTGCAGCACGTTTCTGGTTTATGCCTGCCAGGCCATGCTCCCGTGGCTTTCCAGCCTGGATGCAACGATCACCGTGACCCCAACATCGACGGACCGCGTTACGATGCCTCCAGCAAGCGCCGCAGCAGTTCCACATCCTCGGCGAAGGTCCCGTCACGCTCCATCAGTTCCATCACGCGGCCGACGGCGTGCATCACCGTCGTGTGGTCGCGGTTCCCGAACTTCCGCCCGATCTCCGGCAGGCTGCGGCTGGTGAGCTGCTTGGCGAGATACATCGCCACCTGCCGCGGCCGAGCCACTGCCCGCGCTCGGCGGGCAGACGACATGTCGGTGAGGCGAATCGAATAATGCTCCGCCACCTTCTTCTGGATCTCCTCGATCGTCACGCGCCGGTCATGCGCCTTGAGGATGTCGTGCAGCACCTCATGCGTCGTTTCCAGCGTGATCGGCCGGTTGAACAGGTTGGCATGCGCGATCAGCCGGTTCAGCGCGCCTTCCAGCTCCCGGACGTTGGAGGTGATCTTGTGCGCCAGGAACTCCAGCACCTTCCCCGGCACGGCGCAGCCAGCCCGAGCGGCCTTCGATTCGAGGATGGAGAGGCGGAGCTCATAGGTGGTGGAGTGCAGGTCGGCGACCATGCCGCAGCCCAGCCGCGTGCGCAGCCGGTGCTCCAGGCCATTGAGGTCGGACGGCGACTTGTCGGCCGAGACGACGATTTGTTTCCCTTGTTCGACCAGGTAATTAAAGGTGTGGAAGAATTCTTCCTGCGTATTTTCTTTCCCGATCAGGAATTGCAGGTCGTCGATCATCAGCACATCGACGCTGCGTAGATTTTCCTTGAATTCCATCGTCGCCTGGCTGCGGATGGCGGCGATGAAGCGGTACATGAACTTCTCGGCCGACATATAGGCGACCGAGACCGGCTTGCTGGTGCGGTCCGTCAGTTCCCAGGCGATGGAGTGCATCAGGTGGGTCTTGCCCAGGCCGACGCCGCCGTACAGGAACAGCGGATTGAAGCCGGGGCTGGAGGGAAACTCCGCCACGCGGCGTGCGCAGGCATAGGCGAACTCGTTCGGCTTGCCGACGACGAAGCCCTCGAACGTGAAGCGCGGATCGAGCGGTGCGGCGAGGTCGGAGCGTGGTTCGACGATCCGCTCCTCGTTCCAGCCGGCAGACGATGAGGCCGGCGCAGCGCGTGCGTCGGTCTGGCGCCCATCGGCTTGGCGACCATGGCGCGGGGCCCCTTCACGCGCTGCAGCCGCGCGGGGTGCTGCATGGCCGTCAGGGGCGGATGGGGGGACAGCGCCGTCGCGCTGCGTCGCCGCTGGATGGGTTGGCAGCGCCTCGGCCAAGGCCGTTCCGTTCGTTGCGCTCACGCGAATGTCAACGCGGCGGACAGACGGCGTCTCGGCCTGCCATAACGCTCGCAGACGGTCGCCATAGCGCGTGGACACCCAGTCGCGCAGGAAGCGCGTCGGCAGGTAGATGGTGAGTTCATCGCCGTCCAGCGCCCCGAGGACCATCTGGCGCAACCATGTTCGGTATTCGACGTCCCCGACCTCGGCCTGCAGGCGGCCCCGGATTCGCGCCCACTGCGTCGTCACCTCCGATTGTTCAAGGGTTTCCAGATCGGTTGTCGTCATCCAAGACTCCCCCCTCGAATCGGCCGTAGCCGGGTCACGTGTTCGCTTTCGTCCGGCAATGCCGTCCGTTTCCCGATCTTCGTTTGGTCATGGCGGAACCAGGCCCCTTCGGCCCCATCGAAGGGTTTTTGTTCTGATTGCTTTTGTTCCGCCGTCGCGCCCGAGTATGTCAGACTTTAAGTCTGAGGCAAACAGAATCTCACGCCAGAGAAACACTGCCAAGAAACGACAGGAGATTACTCTGAACGACCGAACTGTATAGAAATACACATTCGTCCGACTATACCGTCGGCGAGATCCCCGCCTGTGACACAAGCACCAGGACACACCAGTTGACACCTGGCGTGTTGCTGGTTCCGCTTACGTCTTATGCGGACCGGTATCCCGGCCCGCTTATGGGTCAGGCGGTCGGCAATGCCTTGATACGGGCCGACAAGCGAGACAGCTTGCGTGCCACCGTATTCGCATGCACGACACCCTTGCCATGCGCCCGCTGCATCTCGGGCTGCGCGGCCTGAAGCGCTGACTGAGCAGCAGCCTTGTCGCCGCTGGCAATCGCCAGTTCAACCTTCTTCACAAATGTCCTTACCCGGGACTTCCGCGCCTGATTGCGCGCCGTCCGGGTTGCCGTCTGTCGAATGCGCTTCCGCGCGGATGCAGTGTTCGCCATTCTCGTTCGTTCGTCAGGGTTGAGGGGCTGACCGCAAAGCAGTTTCGAAACCGGAAACCACCACGCCGTCAGCGGAAGGCCACGCTTCTATCCATCCGTTTGGCGCGTGTCAAGGCAGAGTAAAACAACCAGTGATTGTGTAACTTTGAACAAAATATTGTCACGCAGCGTCATATAACCGGTACACCGCATTGTTTCGCTTTCTCTTCGGGTTCCACATGGATCGTGATCATCAAATGACCCATTTCCGCCTTCAGGGCGGACTCAATGCGATCACAAATTGCGTGAGCGGCTGCAACCGTCATGCTGCCGGGCACGACAAGGTGAAACTCCAGAAACGTCAGCCGTCCGGCGTGCCGCGTGCGCAGATCATGCGCCTCCAGCGCGCCTGTGGCGCTCTCCGCCACCAGTTCGCGGATGCGGTTCATCACGACCGGCTCCGGCGCCGTGTCCATCAGGCCGCTGACCGAGGATGAAATCATCCGCATCCCCGACCACAGCACATAGACGCCGGTCGCCGCGGCCAGGATCGGATCCAGCACCATATAGCCGCTGCCGACGGCCAGCAACATGCCCGCGGCAACGCCGAACGAGGTCACCACATCGGTCGCCACGTGCCGCCCATCCGCCTGCAGCGCCGGAGAGCGCAGGCGTTTGCCCGCGCGGATCAGCACCCATGACCAGGCCGCGTTGATCGCCGTCGCTGACGCGTTCAATGCCACGCCCTGCAAGGGCAGGGCCAGCATGCGGGGGTGGACGAAGCTGTCCCAGGCTTCGCGGAAGATCATCATGGATGCGAGAACGATCAGCACACCCTCGATCACCGCGGCGAAGAATTCCGCCTTGTCATGACCATACGGATGGTTGGCATCGGCCGGGCGTTCGGCAAAGCGCAACGCTATGAAGGCGATGAGGCTGGCGGCAACGTTGACGATGCTCTCGGCCGCATCCGAATACAGCGCAGCGCTACCGGTGATCCACCAGGCCGCGCCCTTCAGCAACAGGACCATGCATCCCGCGCCGAGGCTGCCAAGAGCGTAATGCGTGCTGGCCAAGCCGTTCTTCATCAATGGCGCGCCTAGCACACCGCCGCCGCCGCGTCAGCCCTTCGGCAGCGGTCGCGCATATGTCACAGCCTGATACCGGCAGCCCTTAGGGCTGACCGGTATGCGCGGTGTGCCAGGCATGGCACCGATCTTGGAGGTGCAAGTCCTCTATTGGCCGGAACCGTTAGCCAATGGCAACTGCGTCGCAGCGATGCGGGGTGGGGAGGACGCCGGCGGCAAGCCTCGGAGCCGACGAACAGGAACCGGATACAAGGCCGATGTGGTGGGATGACCCGGCCGCGGACGGGGAAGTCCACAAGCCAAACGGAGACCACGGCGGTAGATCCGGGAGTTGGGTGTGCGGCCACGCGCGAAATCAATGAGATATCAACGCCCCGGCGGTCTCGAAACGAGTCAAGAGATCGGGAAGTTGATATTAATCGCGCGAACCGGCCTGATTTGCTTGCGGCTCTCGCAATGCGCCGGTATGCGGAATTGGACTCCACGCCCCAATTCATCGTCTTGCCGTCCAGGAGACAGACATGCGCCGCCTCGTCACCGCCGTTGCCGCCCTCAGCCTGATCGCATCCCAGTCGGCCTTTGCCGCCCGGCCATGCACCTCGCTGTCGGACCAGTCGGTGTTCGAAGTCCAGGCGCTGCGCAGCGAGCTGGTGGTTCTTGCGACCGGCTGCCATGACGACGACCAGTACAACGCCTTCATCCGCCGCTATCAGCCCGAGCTGCAGGCGAACGAGAAGCAGGTGAGTGCGTATTTTCAGCATCGGTATGGCCGGGCCGGGCAGACGGAGCATGACAGGTTCGTCACGGATATGGCCAACGCGATGTCCCGCCAGGGCAGCGATCTTGGCGGTGATTTCTGCCCCCGCAACGGGCTCATGTTTCAAGAGGTGATGGCACTCACCGGCGCGGCGGACCTGAGTGATTACGCAGCCGGCAAGAACCTGATCCCCGCCAGCATCGAGGTCTGCACGGCGATGCCGACGAGCGCGGCCACCGTCCGCAAGGCGGCTGCGCGCTCGGTCAAGCAATAAGGCGCGCCCAGGGAAGCCACGTCCAGGGAAGCCACGTCCAGGGCAAGGCACGTCCGGGGCCGGTAAAGGCGTCGCGCCGGCAGGCAGGCGTCGCTGTCGGGTCAGTTGAAAGGGCCACGTCACATGCCGACACCCACACTGACGACAGACCGGCTGATCCTGCGTGCGTTCCGCAGCAGCGACTGGGACGATTACGCCGCGATGATGGCGGATCTGGAGGTGCAGCGCTTCCTCGCCGGCCGCGCGTTCAGCCGGGACGAAAGCTGGAACTCGATGGCAACCTTCCTGGGAAGCTGGGAGTTGCGCGGCTACGGGATGTTCGCCGTCGAACACGCCGGCCGCTTCGTCGGCCGCGTCGGCATCTATCATCCGCCCGACTGGCCGGAGCCGGAGCTGGGCTGGTCACTCGCCACCGCGGCCTGGGGCCAGGGATTCGCCACCGAAGCCGCCGCGGCGGTCCGGATCTGGGGGTTTGCCACGCGCGGCTGGACGCGGCTGGTCAGTTTCATTGCCAGCGAAAACACACGTTCGCAGCGCGTGGCGGAAAAGCTGGGAGCGGTCCGCGACCGGCCCATCACGCTGCGCGGCCAGACGGTCGACCAATGGGTCCATCCGACAGCCGCGCAGGGTATTGTGGTCTGATACAAACGGCCCGACGTGATGAACCGTTTTCGGGTTCTATTGTCGTGGTCGGCGAAGCAGACTGTACGAAAACGCAGGCGAGAGGCGCGTTCGGAGAAAATATTTCTGACGATTTGGCGGGATGCATCACCCTGTCATGGCCGGCGGAATATCAACCATTTAAAGGCGTGGATGGCCGGCACAAGGCCGGCCATGACATGAGGGGCTACAACCTCATTAGGCGGAGAAATTCATTCTCCCCGGTCGGATAGCGTTCGAGTTTTCGCACAGCCTGGAAGGTCGACCATCCACGGTTTGAGGTGCCGGTTGGGACAAATCCGTGGATCGTCGGCCTTCGCCGGCCACGACGAGGCAAGACGACGGACCATGAGCCAAGCCTCAGCCGCTACGCGGCCAGTTGCGCCACCGTCATGCTGTCTCCGGCAACCGTCGTCCGCCGCATGTCCCGCACCAGCGTCTCATCGAAGCGGCGCACCCGGTGCATCGTCACCCGGTTGTCCCACACCACCAGGTCGAACTGCCGCCATTTGTGCGAATAGGTGAACCGAGGCTGCGTCGCATGTTCCGTCAGGTCGCGGATGAAGGCCCGCGCCTCCGGCATCGGCCAGCCAATGATCGTGCCGATATGCGACGACAGGTACAGCGATTTCCGTCCCGTCACCGGATGCGTCCGCACCAGGCGCTGGCGCACCGGGGTGAACATCTTCCGCTCCTCCTCGGACAGTTCGGTAAACCCCAGCGTGCCGCGCGAGTAGATCAGGGAGTGTTCGCAGATCAGGTCCTCGATCTCGGCCTTGGTCTTCGCATCCAGCGCGTCATAGGCGGCGCGCATGTCGGCAAATTCCGTGTTGCCGCCCTTATCCACCACGATTCGCCCCGACAGCAACGAATACTTCGCCGGTATCGCTCGGAACGAACTGTCCGAGTGCCAAAGCTGGTTGCCGAGATTGAACAGCCGGCGCCGGTCGTCGCGGGCCAACGGCTTATGATCGGTCCCAAGGTTTGACACATCGGCCATGTCGGCATCGAGCCGCCGCTCCTTGTCCTTGGTGACGTTTCCGCCCGCCGTCACTTCCAGTTTTCCAAAGTAACGACTGAACCGTTTCTGTTCGTCATCGGTGAAGTCCTGGCCGTGATAGACCAGGACCCCGTAACGATCCATGCCGGCTTCCAGGGCCGCGACCTGATCGACGGTCAGCGGTTCGGTGATGTCGAGGCCCGAAACCTCACCCACGAAACCCGGAGTCAGATCCTTGATATCCATGCTCATGCGTCCTTCCCCTATTCCGCCGCCATGCCGCCACGGCGCCTGTTCCGCAGTCAGTGCAGTGCCCCGGATCGAGGTGCGGCGCATGTCGCGCACTTCCTCCAGGTCGCGGAACCGCGTCGCGCGGTGCATCGTCGCACGATTGTCCCACATGACCAGGTCGTTGACCCGCCAGGCATGTGAGTGGACGAAACGCGGCTGCGTCGCATGCTCCATCAGGTCGCGGATGAAGGCGCGCGCCTCCGGCACCGGCCAGCCGACGATCCCGCCGATATGCGATGCCAGGTACAGCGACTTTCGTCCGGTCGAGGGATGCGTCCGCACCAGGCTGTGGCGCACCGGGCGGATCTTGTCGGCATTCTCGGCGCCGAAATCGTCGAACCCAAGCAACGCGCGCGAGAAGGCGATCGAGTGTTCGGTGACCATGCCCTCGATCTCGGCCTTGGTCGCGTCGTCCAGCGCGTCATAGGCGGCGCGCATGTCGGCAAATTCCGTGTTGCCGCCGCTGGACGGCACGATGCGCGCCGACAGCAGCGAATACCCGGCGCCCAGCGCGCGGAAAGACGCATCCGTGTGCCACAGCCGGTTGCCCAGCGCGTACATGCGCCGGTTGTCGTCGCGCGCCCGCATCCCGCCCTTGGCATCGAGGTTGGAGATGTCGCCCAGCTCTACCAGCTTCAGCCGGCGCTCATCCGGGCTGCTGCATCTGCCCGATCAGCGTCTGCTCCAGCTCGCCGAAGTTGCGGCTGAAATCACATTGCTGCTCGTCCGTCAGCGGCTGATCGCGCCAGACCAGCACGGCGTACTGCATCCATGCCGCGGTCGATCTCCGCGGCCTGTTCGGTCGTCAGGGGCTTGCTGAGGTCGATACCCGCTGGCCTCGGCGACGAAGCCGGGATGCAGAGGTTTCAGCTGAAGGGTCATTGGCATGCTCCGATCAGGCGGCTTGCAGTTGCGGTGCGGTCATGCCCTCGCCGCGGATGGTGGTGCGGCGCATGTCGCGCACGTCGTGCAGATCGTCGTAACGCCGAGCGCGATGCATCGTGGTGCGGTTGTCCCAGATGACGAGGTCCCATTGCTGCCAGACATGGGCATGCACGAACTGAGGCTGCGTCGCGTGTTCGGTCAGGTCGCGGATGAAGGCGCGCGCCTCCGGCACCGGCCAGCCGACGATCGTGCCGATATGCGCCGACAGATAGAGCGACTTGCGCCCGGTCACCGGATGGGTGCGCACCAGACTCTGGCGCACCGGGCGCAGCTTGTCCTGGTATTCCGCGCCGTAGCCCTCGGGCGGGAAGCCGATCAGCTCCCGCGAAAAGGCGTTGGAGTGTTCGGTGACCAGGTCCTCGATCTCGGCCTTGGTGCGCTCGTCCAGCGCGTCATAGGCGGCGCGCATATCGGCGAATTCGGTGTTCCCGCCGCGCCCCGGCACCACCCGCGCCGACAGCAGCGAATACTTCGCCGGCACCGCTCGGAATGACGCATCCGAGTGCCAGAGCCGGTTGCCCAGCGCGATCAGCCGTTTCTTGTCGTCGGCGCCGCGCAGCCTGTTCTGCGGGTCGAGGTTGGAGATATCGGCGACCTCGATCTTCGTCCGCCGTTCCTCGGGTTTGCTCATTTCCCCGCCGGAGGACAGTTCCAGCTCACCGAAATTGCGGCTGAACGCCATCTGCGTGTCGTCGTCGAATTGCTGGTCGTGGAAGACCAGCACGGCGAAGCGGTCCATGCCCGCTTCGATCGCGGCGACCTGGTCCTGGGTCAGGGGCTTGGTCAGATCGATGCCGCTGACCTCGCCGGCGAAGCCAGGGCCGACTTGCGTGATCTGCATTGGCGCGTTTCCAGACGGTTTGTGCTTACCCGTCAGTATAAGGCGTTTCCGCCCACGGGGAAACTGCGCGGATGCGCCGCCTGCCATGCCGCCCGGCGTTCCCAACCCGTAACGGCCCGGCTCGACCGCATAGGCAACCCGTCTTGACGACTCCAGCCATCGCAATTCGCTTAGGATGGAATGCTCCATCGCGCCGGATCGGCAGCGCCAACTCTGTCACGGCCGGCCTTGTGCCGGCCATCCACGCCTTAACCCGTTGATATCACGCAAGTCGTGGATGGCCGGGTCAAGCCCGGCCATGACATGATGGGGCGTCACGCCGCGCCTCTGGAAAATTATTCTCCGTTGGTGCCGGTCCTCGGAGTTTTCACACAGCCTGCTTCGCCCGCCATGACGAATGCGCCGCGATTCCATGACAAATGAATGGCGCGCCGGAAGGGCCACGACGTGTCCGCAGGCGGCCATCGTCCGCGCCGCCCACTTCGCCCACCGTGACAGGGTTGCGCTTACAGCCCCTCGAACAGCGCCGTCGTGATGTAGCGTTCCGCAAAGGACGGGATGATCGTCACGATCCGCTTGCCGGCGAACTCCGGCCGCTTCGCCAGCTTCAGCGTCGCCGCCAGCGCGGCACCGGACGAAATCCCGGCCGGAATCCCCTCGCTCCGCGCGAGGCGCCGTGCGTTCGCGAACGCTTCCTCGTTTTCGACGGTGATGATCTCGTCGATCAGGCTGCGGTCGAAGTTGTCCGGGATGAAGCCGGCGCCAATGCCCTGGATCGGCTGCGGCCCGGGCTTGCCGCCGGAGATCACCGGGCTCGCCGCAGGCTCCACGGCGATCATCTTCAGGCTCGGCCGGCGCGGCTTCAGGGTCCGCGCGCAGCCGGTGAACGTGCCGCCGGTGCCGATGCCGGAGACGATCGCATCCACCTCGCCGGCCGTGTCGTACCAGATTTCCTCGGCCGTGGTCTTGTCGTGGATCGCCGGGTTGGCGGGGTTGGCGAACTGGTCCGGGATGACCGAACCCGGGATTTCGGCCTGCAGTTCCTTGGCGCGGGCGATCGCCCCGTTGACGCCCTTCTCGCGCGGCGTCAGCTCCAGTTCGCGCGCCCAGATAGGCCAGCATCTTCCGCCGCTCGATCGACATGGACTCGGGCATCGTCAGGATCAGCCTGTAGCCGCGCGCCGCCGCGACGAAGGCGAGGCCGATGCCGGTATTGCCCGAGGTCGGCTCGATGATCGTCCCGCCGGGCTTCAGCGCGCCGGATGCCTCAAGCGCCAGGATCATGTTGACGCCGATACGATCCTTCACGCTGGCGATCGGATTGAAGAACTCCAGCTTCAGGCAGATATCGGCGGTGATGCCTTCCTCGGCCACGATGTGCGGGATGCGCACCAGCGGCGTGTTGCCGATGGTCTCGGCGATGCTGTCGTAGATGCGCCCGCGCAGCGGGCGGTCGAACACGAGTGGCGTTTGGTCCGTTCCCATAGAATATCTCCTTGCGTGACCGAGGGCGTGAGCACGGCTGACCGGGTCACCCCCGGTTGTCTCAATGGCCCGGCTGTCTCAATGGATAGAAAACAACATTGCCGGACCACCGCAAGATGGGGGGACGCGAAAGCAAACTCAGGCTGATTCACCGCATGCCAGTAGCATTTTCTTCTCCCGCTGGCCTGGTTTAGCCGTGCCTGTCCTGGCAGCGTCCCGTCTGACCGGCGGTCGGCCCGGCGCAGGAGCCAATCGTCAGGGCTTATGGGCGGCTGCGGCGACACCACATGCAGGCGCGGGTTTCCGAGGCCCCGGATTCCGGGCACAACCCATCCTGACACGGCCGCCAGGTGGCCTGGAGCAGGATGACGTAGCTTTCGCTCAGCCATCCTGCTCCAGGTGTTTGTTTGATCGCGTGATTCAGACCTCCGGCGATTCCACCTCCAGTCATCACGCCTAACCGAAACGGGACTTGCATGAACGGTTCTGCCGGCGCCGACCAGCGCATCGCCCTGCAGCGGACAGGGCGGCCGTCATGACGATCGTCTCGGCAGCCCGCCATGCCTCGGTCCGCTTCATCCTCGTCACCCTGGTTATCGACGCGCTCGGGTTCGGGCTGGTGGTGCCGATCATCCCCCCGCTCGTGGTGCGGCTGTCGGGCTTGCCGATCGCGTCCGCCTCGCTGTGGGTGGGCGCGCTTCTGTCGATGTTCGCGCTGATGCAGTTCTTGTGCGCGCCGATCCTGGGCGGCCTGAGCGACCGGTTCGGACGGCGCCCGGTGCTGCTGCTGTCGCTGTCGGGCATCTGCGCCAACTATCTGCTGCTGGCCTGGGCGCCGTCGCTGGCGTGGCTGTTCCTGGGACGGCTGATCGCCGGAGCGACCGCGGCGAACGCCTCCACCGCCAACGCCTATATCGCCGACATCACCCCGCCGCAGCAGCGCGCCGCCCGGTTCGGGCTGGTGGGCGCATCGTTCGGCATCGGCTTCGTCATCGGCCCCGCACTGGGCGGCGTGCTGGGCGCGTACGGGCTGCGCCTGCCGTTCCTGGTCGCCGCGGGGCTGGCCGCCTGCAACCTGCTCTATGGCGCCTTCGTGCTGCCCGAGAGCCTGCCGCGCGAACGCCGCCGGAAGCTCGACTGGCGCCATGCCAACCCCTGGGGGTCGGCGCACATGGTCTTCGTCGACCGCGCGCTGCGGCGGCTGGCGCTGAACTGGTGCTGCATCTGGTTCGCCCTCGGCGCGCTGCCCAGCAGTTTCGTGCTGGCCAACACCATGCGGTTCGGCTGGGACAGCCGTCTCAACGGGATCGCCTTCGGCGTTGCGGGCCTGGCGTCGGCCATCGTGCAGGGCTTGCTGGTGCGGCGGATCGTTTCGTTGCTGGGGGAACGGCGGGCGGCCTATGACCGGCGCGCTGATCACCACGACCGGGTATTTCTGCCAGGGCATCGCGCCGTTGCCGAGCTTCGTTTTCGTGGGGATTGCGCTGCAGGCGCTGGGCGCGTTCGGCGGCGCGGCGGTGCAGGCCATGGTCTCCGCCTCGGCCGATCCCGAACGCCAGGGCGAGACGATGGGCGCGCTGTCATCGCTGCAGGGTCTGACGGCGATCCTGTCGCCGATCGTGGCGACGACGCTGTTTTCGACGTTCACCCATCAGGGGGCGCCGGTGGTGTTTCCCGGCGCACCGTTCCTGGCCTCGGCGGTCGCGTGTCTTGTGGCAGCCTGGGCGGTGTTCGGCTTGCGGCCGAGTGTGGCGCCGAATGCTCCAGCTGGGGAGGCTCGGGTCGAGGCGGAGTGATTAGGGGGCGGTTGGCGGGAAAGAAACCACGGAGCCGGCCGCGTTGCGGCCTTCACGGAGGATGGCACGGAGGACCACGGAGGGAATGGTTATAGCGGCAGGGAGAAGCGCAGAGGCCAACGGATTTTTCGACTTTGGGTCAATGCGCTTCGCGCCTGCGCGCCGCCGCGGAGCGCCGTGACATGCGCCAGCGGGTTCCCCGCAACGGTGCCGTAACGTCTCCGTGGCCCTCTGTGTAGCCTCCGTGAAGGCCGCAACGCGGCCGGCTCCGTGGTTTCTTTGTCTAGCGGCCGCTCCCAACCCCAACCCCGCCTGGCTTGCCAACCCCACCATCCCCCCGGATGATCCCCGCAACGACTAACAAAGGGGAAACACCATGCGGCTGATCGTCGCGATCGCCATGCTGTTGGGCTGCCTGCCGAACCTCGCCTTCGCAGAGGCCACTGAAATCCGCTTCGCCCAGCAATTCAGCATGGGCTACCTGCAGTTCAACGTGATGAAGCACCAGGACCTGCTGGAAAAGCACGTCGCCGCCGCCGGTCTGCCGCCGGTGAAAGTATCCTGGGTAACGTTCAACGGCCCCGACATGATGAACGATGCGCTGCTGTCGGGCTCGATCGACATCGCCTCGGGCGGCATGCCGGGGCTGCTGACGATCTGGGCCAAGACCCGGGGTTCGGCTCAGGAGGTGCGCGGCGTCTCCGCCATGTCGCAGCAGCCGCTCCTGCTCGTTTCACGCGATCCGAAAGTGCACAGCATTCGTGATCTGACCGGCGCCGACCGGATCGCCCTGCCGGCGGTGAAGGTCTCGGCGCAGGCGGTGCTGCTGGAGATGGCGGCGGCGAAGGAATGGGGCGACGCCAACTATGACAAGCTCGACGGCCTGACCTTCAGCCTGTCTCCGCCGGACGCGACGGCCGGCATCCTGTCGGGCAATGTCGACTTCAACGCCGCGTTCACCGTGCCGCCCTATCAGAGCATGCAGCTTCGCGATCCGGCGGTGCACACCATCCTGAGCTCCTTCGACGTGATCGGCCCGTCCTCGGGCGGCACTGCCTGGACGTCGAAGCGCTTCCATGATGCCAATCCGAAACTCTATCGCGCCCTGCTGGACGCGATGCAGGAGGCGTCGGCGTTCATCGCCGCCCACCCGAAGGACGTGGTCGCCTATTACGCTGCCGATTCAAAAGCCCGGATCGATACCGCGCTGATGGAGCAACTGATGGAGGACCCGAACTTCAAATATGTCCTGACGCCGCATGCCTCGATGCGCTGGGCGACGTTCATGGCCAAGGTCGGACGGATCAAGGTTGCGCCGCAATCCTGGAAGGATCTCTATTGGCCCGAGATCCATGACCTCGACGGGTCGTAGCGTTTTTCTGGAACGACACGGCCCGCCGGGCGTAATATCCGCGGTTCGTCACTCGGGGAGTGCCGGGGCATGGACTTTCCGTTCACGCTGATCGATCTGGCCGGCACCGTCGCGCTGCTGCTGTGGGGCGTGCGCATGGTGCAGACAGGCGTGCAGCGCGCCTTCGGACCGCGGCTGCGGCAGGTTCTGGGCACCGCGTTGCGCAACCGCTTCGCCGCCTGTGCCGCCGGCCTCGGCGTGACCGCGATCCTGCAGAGCAGCACCGCAACCGGGCTGATGACCGCCAGTTTTGCCGCCGGCGGCCTGGTGGAGCTGGTGCCGGCGCTGGCGGTGATGCTGGGCGCCAATATCGGCACGACGCTGATCGTGCAGTTGCTGTCGTTCAACGTCGCCGGCCTGTCGCCCGCCCTGTTCCTGATCGGCATCCTGATGTTCCGCCGCGGCAGTGCGGCGCGCACGCGCGACCTGGGCCGCACCGCGATCGGCCTCGGGCTGATGCTGATGGCGTTGCACCAATTGCTGGAATTGGTCACGCCATATGAGGACGTGCCCAGCCTGCGCCTGCTGCTGGGTGCGGTGTCGACGGAGCCGCTGCTGGACGTGCTGCTGGGCGCGGCGGTGACCTGGGCGGCGCATTCCAGCGTGGCTGTGGTGCTGCTGGTGATGTCGCTGGCGGCGAAGGGCGCGGTTCCCCCCTATGCCGCCTTCGCCCTGGTGCTCGGCGCCAATATCGGCACCGCCCTGAACCCGGTGCTGGAAGGCGAGGGGGGTGACAATCCGGCGACCCGCCGGCTGCCTTATGGCAACCTGCTCAACCGAGTGCTGGGCTGTGCGGTGGCGCTGGCGATGCTGCCGGCGATCAGCCGGTTCATGGTGCAGTTCGATCCCGATCCCGCGCGCGCCGTCGCCGACTTCCACACGCTGTTCAATATCGTGCTGGCGGTGGTGTTCTTCCCGTTGCTGGGCCCCTATGCCGCCCTGCTGCGCCGGCTGTTCCCCTCGAAGGTCAGTCAGGCCGATCCGGGCCGGCCGCTCTACCTCAATGCCAACGCGCATGAGGTCCCCGCCCTCGCCGTCGGCGCCGCCGCGCGGGAGGCGCTGCGGCTGGCGGATGTGCTGGACGCGATGCTGGCCAGCGCGCGCGACGCCTTCGCCGGCGCCGATCGCCGCCAGATCGCCGAGGCGCGGCGCATGGACGATACGCTCGACCGGCTGAACACGGCGATCAAAGCCTATCTCGGGGCGCTGGACGGCGGCGCGATGGATGAGGCGGATCACCAGCGCGTCGAGGAGATCCTGATCTTCGCCCACAACCTGGAGCATGCCGGCGACATCGTTGAAAAGAACCTGATGGGCGCCGCGGCCAAACGCCTGAAGCGGGGCCTGTCGCTGACCGAGGCGGAACTGGCGCAGGTCGCCGACCTGCTGGGCCGGCTGATCGCCAATGTCCACGCGGCCGCTTCGGTGTTCATGACCGACAATGTCCGCGCGGCCAGAATGTTGGCGGCGGAAAAGGAAGCCTTCCGTGATATCGAGGAAGCTGCGACCCAGGCCCATTTCGACCGCCTGCGCACCGGCAGCATCGAACGGCCGGCGGACTCCGGCGCGCTGCAACTGGACGTGCTGCGCGACCTGAAGCAGGTGAATGCGCACCTGGTCGCCGCGGCGGCGTATCCGGTGCTGAAGAGCCGTGGCGGGTTGCTGGCGAGCCGTCTGCGGGTGGAGGGGAACTAGAGCAGGATGACATCGCGTTCGCTCCGCCATCCCGCTCTAGGTGTTTGTTTGATCGCGTGATTCAGACCTCCGGCGATTCCGCCTCCGGTCATCACGCTCTTTGTTTGATCGCGTGATTCAGACCTCGGGCAATTCCGCCTCCGGTCATCACGCTCTAGCCCGGCCGGCCGAAGGTCGCATCGATCGACTTGCCATTGCCGAGGGTGCCCACAGCGTGTTCTCGGGCGTCCTGGAGGCGTGAGCCGGTTTGTGGCCTATTGGATGGTCAACTCAAATACGTGGTAGCCCCAGGGTGGCAGGTCGACAAACAGGCCGTGCCGCATGAGATCGTTGCCGTCGCGATCGTACGTCGCGGGGCCGGTCAGATCCCTTAACTGCACGCCGCGGCCTGCTATAGTGTCGAACGGCAGATGGACATGACACTGGCTTTGGTTACGCGCGAAATTGACCGCGATGACACGTGCTGCGTCAGACGTTTGCCACGACCAGGCTATAACGCAATCATCCGTCCAATTGCCCTCCCAGGCGGACGTGCAATCTAGCAACATCCAGTGCCCGTCTCTGACAACGGGATCCCGCAGCACATCGAGGAGCTGCGCATAGAACTGCTGCAGCTTCTCATCCAACGGTTCCTTCGGGCCACGCACCAAATGGGGTGATATGCGTATTTTTTGGCCCTCGAACTGACCTTGATGGAAGAACCGAAGTCCCGGTGACAGAAATGAAATGATGGCGGCAGCGCGGTGTGTCTCCGGCTCGAAGACGTCAGCAGCCCTCGGCTCGTCGTGATTCTCAAGAAACCGAGCGAGCTTGCTTTGGTAATCGAGCCCGGCTCTGAGGTGATCACGCACGGGCCGGGCGTGCCCCTCACGCAAGCGGTCATAGAGCCGCTTGTCATACGCATAGTCGAAGCCCTGGTGCTGCATCGTCCATTCCAGGTCCCAGTAAACCTCTGCCATAAAGCAAAAATCGGGAACCAACTGGCGCACGCGCCGTGTCGCGTCTGGCCAGAACAACGGTGCTCGTTTGCCCCAAGTCCGCTCAAAAACGTCTGGCAGGACGAGCATTGCCATGTCGCAGCGCAGCCCATCGCATTGACCGGCAATTCTCATCAGCTCGCCAATCATGGCTTCCTGCGTCGATTGCTTGCTGTAGTCGAGCTGCAGAGTATCCGGCCAGCCGGGGAAGTACGGGTCACGACCATGAGCCAGCACGACATCGCCGCTCGTTCTGTGGATCCGGGTATAATTGTGCGGCGCCGTCTCGAGATCGATTTCCGTACCGCTCACATAATACTCAGGGTGATTGTCCACCCAAGGGTGGTCCAGCCCTGTGTGGTTGGGAACGAAGTCGAGCATCAGTCGGAGCCCGCGCGTCCGCAGGCGTTCGCGAATCCGATCCAGCGCAGCGTCGCCTCCCAGTTGGGGATGAACCGTGTAGCCGGTGATCGCAAACCCGGAGCCTGCGATGTCCTCCTCGCGGAGATCCGGCAGTGTTTCCTGAAATTCCTTCCGCCACTCCGGATTTTGGCGCGAGACACTCCGGCCGGCCAAGCCAGTCTTCCATACGCTGAGAAGCCAGACCCAATCGAAACCCATGCCGGCAATGCGGTCCAGTTCGGCATCCGGAATGTCATCAAGCGTGGCTTGACGCCCCAGGGTTTCGGCTCGAGCCGTCAACCAGACCCGTGTGTTGAATTGATACAGCAGGGGATGTGTCGTCTCGCTCATTTGCTCTCCGGCAGTGGCGGATCACGCTTTGCTTGCGACATTGTCAGTCAAACAAGGTGCTGCAACTGATGCGCGGGCAGGCCGTGCCGGACTATGCAATATTGGCAGCGAGACGGCAGCAATCCGCACATCTGGTGCGCCGCCCATGCCGCAGTCGAGAGGCCGCCCACCCAGGGAACCGACAACTTTGCCGCTCGGAACAGCCGAGCGGCCGCTGCTCGCCCCTCTCAGACTGCCGCCGCCAGCCGTTCAGGACGCCGGGCGATCCGCAGCACCAGGACGGCGGCCAGCAGGCACGCCAGGCCGGAGGCCAGGAAGGCCGGGACATAGCTGCCGGACAGATACCGCGCCTCTCCGGCGCCGAACGCCGCCAGGGCACCGCCGATCTGGTGGCCGGCGACGATCCAGGACACCATCACCGGCGCATCCTTCTTGCCGAACACTTCATTCGTCAGCGTCACTGTGGGCGGCACCGTCGCCACCCAGTCCAGGCCGTAGAACACCGAGAAGATCGCCAGGCTGACCACGTCGAAATTGGTGAACGGCAGCACCGCCAGCGACAGGCCGCGCAGGCCGTAATACCAGAACAGCAGGATGCGCGAGTTGAACCGGTCCGTCAGGTAGCCCGACAGCGTCGTGCCGACCAGGTCGAACACGCCCATCGCCGCCAGCAGCGTCGCGGCATGCACCGCGGTGATGCCGTGGTCGATGCAGAACGGGATCAGGTGCGTCCCCACCAGACCGTTGGTGGACAGGCCGCAGATTGCGAAGGTGATGAACAGCAGCCAGAAATCCAGCGACTTCGCACCACGCATCAGTCCGTTGATGGCGATCATGAACGGGTTGCCGGCCGGCGGCGGCAGCGGCACGATCTCGTCCGACCCCAGCGGGCCGAGGCCGATCGCCGCCGGACTTTCCGGCAGCAGCAGCATCACCACCGGCATCATCGCCAGGATCGTCAGCGACACCACGATCGGCGCCACGGTCCAGCCATGCCCGACCACAAGACTGGCGAGCAGCGGCAGGAACACGAGCTGCCCGCTGGCATTGCTCGCGGTCAGCAGGCCGATGACCAGGCCGCGCCGGTGCACGAACCAGCGATTGGCGATCGCGGTCGCCAGACCAACCATGCCCGCACCCGACCCCAGGCCCACCAGCACGCCCCAGGTGAGATAAAGCTGCCAGACCTGCGTGATCTGGCTGCTGAGCCCGGCGCCCAGCACCAGCAGGCCCATGGACAGCAGCACCGTCCGCTTCAGGCCGATCGTCTGGATCATGCCGGCCGCAAACGGTCCGACCAGACCGAACAGCAGGATGTTCAGCGACACCGCGCCCGAGATCACCGCCGTGTTCCAGCCGAATGTCTGCTGCAGCGGCACGATCAGCACGCCTGGCGTGGCGCGCACGCCGACCGACGTCAGGATGACCACGAACATCAGCGCGACAACGATCCAGGCATAATGGACACGTCCGGCGGCAAGGCGGGCAAACAGCGTCGGGCCCATGGAGACTCCGGAGAAAATAGGGTTGCTGAAAAATGACGGGCGTCATAGAAATGTCAAGCCATGATATGACGACCGTCCTATGTTAACGCCTTCCACATTCCTGTTCCAAGCTGAGCGCATGGCAGACATCCATCACGATACGACGGCAAAACCGGACCGCCGGACCACGAGCCACCAACGCATCGTCGATGCCGCCGGGCGGCTGTTCCGGGCGCATGGGATCGACGGGGTGGGGGTCGATGCGGTGATGAAGGAAGCCGGCCTGACGCATGGCGGCTTCTATGCGCATTTCGCCTCCAAGGAGGCGCTGGCGGCCGAGGTCGCGCAGACCCTGCTGCAGCAGGCCGCCGAACGCTGGGACACGATCAGCCGGACCGATGACCGGGACGCGGCGCTGGCGAAGATCGTCGGCGCCTATCTCGACCCGGGCCGCGTCGCCACCGGCCGCTGCTGCGTAATCACCACCCTGGGCCCCGACGTCGCTCGGCGTGATTCCTCACGCACGGTGGTCCGCACCGCGCTGACCGGCATGATCGATGCCCTGGCCCGCTGTCTGCCCCGAGGGGCGGCGTCGCGGCGGCGGCAGAAAGCGTTGGCGGCGCTGTCCACTATGGTGGGCGCCGTCGTCCTGGCGCGCATGACCGACGATCGGGACCTGGCGCAGGAGGTACTGGATGCCGCCGGCACGTCCGTTCTCGGCCGGCCCGCAAGCGCCGACGACGGGCCGGATTCCACGCTGGCGTGACTGGCATTCCCGCCGATGCATCCCACATGCTGTTGTTAGTCAGGGAGTCCGAAGGACGACGAGGGATGCGCGGCGCACGTCTTTGTATGCTGCTGTTTCTGCCGCTCGTTGCATGCGCAACGCTGCCGGCGACACCGGCGACGCCCTATCTGCCGCCCGGCGTGTTCGGCGTTTATCAGGATAACGACGTCGGCGGGATCAACTATAGCGCCTGGGCCTTCGCCTCGCCGGCCAGTACGCGCGGCAATCCGCTCGCGGCGATGCGTGCGGTGATCGCGTTGGAATACCTGCCCGGTGAGTTGCGGGAAAATCCGCGCTGGGTCAGCATGGACATCATCGTAAAGATGCGTATGGACCAGGCGCGCGGGGAGGTCCGGCAGATTCTCGGTATCCCTCCCGATGTGTCGCCGCAGCTTGTGGTGAACGCGCTGCTCTGGGCGTCCAGCGCGCTCTGGGCCGGCGACCAGGCAGGGGCTCTCCAGGCGCTATCCGCGCCCTGGTTCACCTTGGGGCCGGAGCGGACACTGGCGCAGTTCGCCAACCTGCCATACGTACAGAATGCCAATCTGTCGACGTCACGGGCCGAGGCGCAATCGTTTCCGGGAGGGGGCAGCGGGTCCTGACCCCTGCAATACCGCGTGGCGGTGCCTGCTTCAGTGGACGGCGAACTGGGTCTTGCCGAACATGTTCTCCCGCTCCTCGTCGGTCATCCGGCCTTTGCGCTGGTTTTCCGCCAGCACCGCGACCCCGCGCTGCACCGCCGGCCGAGCGGCGATCACGTCATGCCAGCGCCGTACGGCGGGGTAGTCGGAGAGGTTGACGTTCCGACGGTCCGGATTGCGGATCCAGGGGAAGGTGATGATGTCGGCCAGCGAATACGTCGGACCGGCGAGGTATTCCGATTCCGACAGCCGCTTCTCCAGCACACGGTGCAGGCGGGCGACCTCATTCGTATAGCGCTGGATCGCATAGGGCAGCTTGGCCACCGCGTAGTTGGCGAAGTGGTTGTACTGCCCGAACATCGGTCCGATACCGCCCATCTGGAACATCATCCATTGCAGGCAGGCATAGCGGCCGTGCGGGTCGGCGGGGATCAGCTTGCCGCCGGTCTTTTCCGACAGGTAGATCATGATCGCCGCTGATTCGAAGATGGTGATCGGCTTGCCGCCGGGGCCGTCCGGATCGACGATGGCCGGGATCCGGTGGTTCGGCGTGATCGCCAGGAATTCCGGCGTGAACTGCTCGCCCTTGCCGATGTTCACGGGGACGATCTTGTAGGGCAGGCCGAGTTCCTCCAGCGTGATGTGCACCTTGTGCCCATTCGGCGTCGGCCAGGTCCAGACCTCTATCATCGATACGCTCCCTTTCTTCGTTGCACCGCTTCCGGCAACCCCATATGCATGGGAGAGCCCCTAAGCGTGGGTGAATAAGCGAAAGAGAAGCCAAACCCATGGATGAATCAATCCGCCTGACCCGCCTGCCCAACGGCCTGACTGTGGTGACGGAGCGGATGGAGCGGGTGGAGACGGTGTCGATCGGCGCCTATGTCGCCACCGGCAGCCGCAACGAAACCCCGGCGGAAAACGGCGTGTCCCACTTCCTCGAGCACATGGCCTTCAAGGGCACGCAAAGCCGCAGCGCCGCCGCGATCGCCGAGGAGATCGAGGCCGTCGGCGGCCACATCAACGCCTATACCGCGCGCGAGCAGACCGCCTATTACGTCAAGCTGCTGAAGGAAGACACCGCGCTGGGCGTCGATATCATCGGCGATATCCTGACCCATTCCTCCTTCGAACCCGAGGAACTGGAGCGGGAGCGCAGCGTCATCCTGCAGGAGATCGGTCAGGCGAACGACACGCCCGACGACATTATCTTCGATCACTTCCAGGCCACCGCCTATCCCGACCACGCGCTGGGCCGGCCGGTGCTGGGCTTCGCCGACGTGATCAAGGGCATGCCGCGCAGCACGCTGACCGGCTACATGGGCCGCAACTATGCCTGCGACAGCATCGTCGTCGCCGCCGCCGGCAATCTGCGCCATGACGCGATCCTCGATCTGGTGCAGACGCATTTTGCCGATCTTCCGGCCACGGCACGCTCAGGTTTCGATCCGGCTGCCTACCAGGGCGGCACGTTCCGGGAGGAACGGGACCTCGATCAGGTGCATGTCGTGCTGGGCTTCCCCTCGGTCGGCTATGGCACGGAGGAGTATTACCCGACGCTGCTGATGTCGACGCTGCTGGGCGGCGGGATGTCGTCGCGGCTGTTCCAGGAGATCCGGGAGAAGCGGGGGCTGGTCTACTCGATCTACTCCTTCGCCTCGCCGTTCAAGGATGGCGGGTTGTTCGGCATCTATGCCGGCACGGGCGAGAGCGAGGCGGCGGAGCTGGTGCCGGTGATGCTGCAGGAACTGCGCAATGTGCAGGCTGACGTGTCCGAGGCGGAACTCGGCCGCGCGCAGGGCGCAGTTGAAGGCGAGCCTGCTGATGTCGCAGGAAAGCACCGGCAGCCGTTGCGAGCAGCTTGCTCGGCAGATCCAGACCTATGGCCGGGTGATCCCGACGGCGGAGACGATCGCCAAGATCAACGCCGTCACCACCGAGGACATCAAGCGTGCCGCCGCGCTGCATTTCCGCGCGGCACCGACCTTGGCGACGATGGGGCCGGCGGAGCAGGTGCCGGAGCTTTCGGTGATTGCCGATATGCTGGCGGCGTAGGGGGCGAGGGGCGGGCCGCGATCTGCTTGTACGAGAGTTCCAGCATCGTAACCGTTGGGACGCCCGGCACTTCCCGGATGTCCTTGCGGCCAGCGCGTACGGCGACGGCTAACGACCCTGAGCGGTCATTCCCCTTGCCGCTAAAGGCATATTATTCATGATCCGCCTATGACATGATCCGCCTATGAGGATTTGCTTCTTCGGCGACAGCTTCGTGAACGGCACGGGTGACGATGAATGCCTGGGTTGGCCAGGCCGCCTCTGCGCTGAGGCTCGGTCACGCGGGCACGACATCACACTCTATAATCTCGGCATCCGGCGCGACACTTCGGGCGACGTGGCTGGACGCTGGGAACGCGAAGCTGCGGCCCGCCTCCCGGCGGAGCATGACGGGCGCCTTGTCTTTTCCTTCGGAGTGAATGACTGCGTTCTTGAGGAGGGTCAGCCCCGAGTCCCCGAAGAAAAGTCTTTAGCGAACGCGCGGATGATCCTGGAACGCGCCCGAGCAACGTGGCCCACCCTGATGATCGGCCCGCCCTGCACCGGCGAGGCGTCCTTAGACGAGCGGGTGAGGCGCTTGTCCGCCCGTCTGGAACTGCTTTGCCTGGAACTATCTGTCCCTTTCCTGCCGATCTTCCCGCGTCTTGAGGGCATGGAGGTCTGGCACAGCGAGGCACAGGAAGGGGACGGCATACACCCCAACCGGCGCGGCTACGCCATGATCCATCAAGCCGTCCTCCTCTGGCAGCCCTGGCATGATTGGGTGGCCTAAGTCTGCATTTCGCCCCGCTCAGTGGTAGGCGGCCGGATCAGCACCTCATTAGGCGGCCAGACCGTGGGAGCTAACGACCTGGTTGCCATTCTTGGTAGCGCGGCACCCCCTCCTGATCTTGCAGCCAAGGGGCATCCTGTGAGGTCCAGATGTGCATCGTCGGCGTGCTCCCCGGGTCATCGTCCAACGTTGCCACTCGAAGAATGACGTGAGGCTGGGCAGGGCGTTCGGCAATCAGGTGCGTGCCGCAGCCTGAGCAGAATAGGCGCAGTTTTCCCGGTGAACTCTCGAAGGCCCGAAGCGCGTCCTGCCCTTGGGTCCATCTGAAGTGCTCACGCATCACCCCGGCAGTGGTCGTGAAGGCGCTCGCGTGCGCTTTCCTACAAGTTGTGCAGTGGCAATGCCCAATCGGCATGTCGAGCTGGTCCGCCTCGTATCGGACGGCTCCGCACAAACAGCTTCCTTTCAGCGACAAGATCCTGCTCCTGGGTTCTCGGAAGCGTTATACCACCTCCGAGCACGAATGTCCGGATTCCACCCATGACGGCCATGTTCGCAGAAGACGCGATCCCACCATTTAAGGCGTGTGGGCTTTCGCCCACCACGACGGGACCGGCCGGCCGTTCCTACCCTTGGCGATCTGCCCCCTAGCAGGCTGCTGAAAAACCTCTATTCGAATTGTAATTTCTGTCTCTTTGGCGTCGAATTTCGATTTCCGGGGGCGTATTCAGCTGATTTGGCGATCCCTCATACCCACGGGACAGGCCTTGAGGGTTGTCTTGGACAGCCTCATCCTATCGCGAGCAACCTTGGTAGCCGGATCAAGTTGTAAGCGGCGGCCTTGAACGTAAACATCCAGCCCACCCGTTCCAGGCCTCGGAACTTCGTCTGCGCCATCCCGCCGACTTCCTTGATCCAGCCGTTAGCCTCCTCGATCCGTTTGCGGATGACTTGGCTGATCCGGTAGCCCTCGTGCCGCGTGGTGCGCCCGTCGATGTTCGAGCCGCGATGCGCGGTGATGTTCTGCGCCATATGCGGGGTGACCCTCAGAGTGCGCGCGGCGGCGACAAAAGCCGCCGTGTCATAGTTCTTGTCGGCCCCCACCGTCTTCTTGCCGGAGCCTGGCAGATCACCCAGCATGTCCAATGCCGCCTCCGGCTCTGCTGTTCCCGTGGCATGCGTCAGCCGCACGTCCACCAGCAGGCCATTGCGGTTTTCCATCAACAAGTGCCCGGTAAAGCCCAGCTTCGCCTCTTGGCCGTTGGATTTTTTCGCCAGTCTGGCATCCGGATCCGTGGTCGAGGCATGCGTTTCGTTCGACCGCTTCTCACCCCGAAAGTCGCGTTCGCCGTTGCGTCCCGGCGCGGGCGGTTCGTCGTTGCCGTCCTTGCGGCGGAAGCTCTTCATCGATGCCCACGCCTTTATAAGAGTGCCATCGACCGAGAAATGTTCGTCCGACAGCAAGTCTTTGACCCGCGGCAGGTTCAAAACCGCCGTCATGAAAGCCGCCGCGATCTCACCTTCTAGCAGGCGGTCGCGGTTCTTGCTGAACACCGTCGGCACCCAGACCGGGTCGTCCACCGACAGTCCGACAAACCAGCGGAACAGCAGATTATAGTTGAGCTGCTCCATGAGCTGGCGCTCCGAGCGGATGGTGTAGAAGGCTTGCAGCAAAAGCGCGCGCAGCAATTGCTCGGGCGGGATGGAAGGGCGGCCGTTCTCGGAATAGAGCGCCGAGAACTGGTCGTTCAGGCAGGTCAGGGCTTCGTCGGCCAGCGTGCGGATCACACGCAAGGGATGGTTCTTCGGTATCCGGCTTTCAGGCCTGACGTAGCTGAAAAGTCCATCGCGTCGCTGATCAAAACCGCGCATTCGTGGCCGCCCTGGGCTGTCGATCCGATTAGCTATCGAATCCGATACGCCCGCGTCGGATCAAGGGGTTTTTCAGCAGCCTGCTAGAGCAGGATGGCTGAGCGAAAGCGATGTCATCCTGCTCTAGACGTGAATCGCCCTCTCAAACAAAGAAGCCGGAGCATGATCGGGTCAACCTGAGCCGATCATGCTCCAGGTCAGGTCGCCACCATCCGGCCGGTGTAGACGGGACGTTCCTCGCCCAGGGTGTAGCGCGTCAGGGCGAACGAAACCCCCGCACCGACCAGTGACAGCAGACCCGCCAGGACGAAGGCGGAGGAGAAGCTGCCGGTGATTTGCACGATGTAGCCGGTGACGATCGGTGCCAGCAGCCCGAAGACGTTGCCGCCCAGGACCATGAAGGCGAAGGCCCGTCCGCTATCGGCCTGCGAGCGCAGCAGGTCGTTGGCAAGCGCGGCGTTGGTCGCACTCGCGGTGCCGCCGAAGCTGATAGGAAAGATCGTCAGCACAACCACCAAGGCCAGAGAGTCGACATACGGGATCGCCACGCCGACGGAACACAGCAGAAGGCACGCCACGACGACGTTGCGCCGAGCGCCGGATGCCATTGTCGTTGGGGTCAGGATTTTGTCGCCGATCCAGTTGGTCAGGATGATGATCACCCCACCGACGAGGAACGGCACCGAGGTGAACAGGCCGGAATTGACGATGGACAGGCCGCGCGCGGTCTGCAGGTAGTTCGGCAGCCAGCTCAGATAGAGGTACACGGAATAGACCGCGCAACCCTGGGAGATCGCGAGGCCCCACATCGAGGGTGAGCGCAGCAGGCCGCGATACCCGACCGCGCCAGCCTGCGAGACTGGTTCGAGGCCGTGGCGTTCCGCCAGGATGCGCTTGCGCTCCGGTTCGGGGATCCACTTGGTCTTTTCCGGTGTCGATACGACCGCCATCCAGATTCCGACCCACACCAGGCCGACGGCACCGGTGATGTAGAAGGACCAGCGCCAGGACAACGCGGCGATCAGCCAGGCGACGATGGGTGCGCTGAGCGCGGGGCCGAACAGAGTGCCGGCCTGAATAAGCCCGACCGCAAGACCGCGTTCGGAGAACGGCGCCCAGTCGCGCACGCCGCGATAGCTGACGGGGAAGGTCGGCGCCTCACCTGCGCCGAGGCCGAGGCGGGCGATCAGCATCGCGACGAAGCCGGTCGTGAGGCCGGTCAGCATCTGCGCGATGGACCAGAACGTGGCCCCGATCGCGGCGAGCCGATGGGCCCCCAGGCTGTCGACCATTCGGCCGCTGGGCAGCATCATCACGACATAAGCCCAGAGGAATGAGGAGAACAGGTAACCCAATTGGATCGGGGTCAGGCCGAATTCGACCGCGATCGGTTTGCCGGCGACCGACATATTGATGCGGTCGAGGTAGCAGATGACGTTGAACAGAAATAACAGGAAGTAAACCCAATACCGGCGGCGGGTCATGGTGTTTTGGCGCTCCCCTCGCAATTTTGTCGTTCTGCTGAAAGCGTAACAGGGCGGAGGGGAAAGTCCAGGCAGGCCGTTTCGAAGGCTGGCCGGTTGGCCGGGCCGGGTGCCGGGGTCTCCCCGCTTCTGTGGGGCCGGTTCCAGAGCGTGATCGGGTCAGGTTGATCCGATCATGCTCTGGCGTTTTTTGTTTGAGAGGGCGATGAAAGCGTGATGACCGGAGGTGGGATCACCGGAGGTCTGAAATCGACGCGATCAAACAAAGAGCTAGAGCGGGATGGCTGAGCGAAAGCGATGTCATCCTGCTCTAGCGTCTGAGGTTGCCACGCACCGGCGCGTCAACCTCAGACGATCGCACTCTATGCGTCCGGCCCAAGACGGGCGGCGTCGGTTCGGCGTCTCAGCAAAGCCCCGAACGCATCGAAAATCTTGCGCATCTGCGGTTGCTTGTAGGCGAATATGTCGACTGGATCCATCATATGGACAATTGCGCCGGCGTCGGCCTCGAACACCAGCAGCTTGCCGTCCGGGGTTTCCGCACAGTCGATCGAGTAGAAATCGAAACCCAGCCGTTCATGCAGGGCGTCGAAGGCGGCACGATGGCGGCGGGCGAAACCTGTCTCGAAGCCGCTCATTGCCGCGGCCTCCTCGGCGCGCTTTTCGGCGGATGCGCTCATGCCCGCGTTCAGATAGTGCACCATCCAATGGCTGGAGACGGCCATGTGGCAGAGGAAGGGCTCGCGGTCGATGAAGGCCACGCGCGATTTGCAGTAGAGGCCCCGCGCGTCCGCGTAGTCGACGAAGACACTGATGTAGAAGCTCTCAGCCTCGGCGCTTTCCAGATACGCGCGCAGACCGTCCGGATCGCGGGTGAGCGCCAGGCCATGGCCGGCGTGTGTCCCCGCCGGGCGGATCAGGCAGGGAAACATCGCATGCGGCGCAAGGAAACCTCCGATCGGCGCCCCGGCCGTCAGATGCGCCAGCAACGCGCCGCGAGAGACGGCAGCCGTCTCCGGGCTGCGGATCGAAGGTATGCCGGCCAGCGAGCGGGAGAGCACATCGCGCGCGACACCGGGGAGGAGGCGCGGATCGTTCAGCGCCGGGCGCGGCCAGGTGCGATACAGCGCGGTGAGGCGCTCCAGCATCGCGTCGTCGGGATCGCTGTAGGCGAAGAAGGCGATATCGTGATCGGGTATCACTGCCGGCAGCTTCTCGCCGGGAAGCACGTGCAGCAGGTCAAGCCGCACATCCAGGTGGTTGGTCAGGAAGTCGATCGGCGTGTTGACCATCAGGTCGCCGGGTCCGGCCAATGCCAATAGCCGGATCGGCCTGGCCAGCTTCTCATCCCGCTGCAGGCGGAACAGCTTCGTACGGGAAAGCGCAGCCTCCTGCACATGCAGCCCCTCGGTTCGGCGGAAATCGAGCTGCAGAGCGATCCCGAGATCGTAAAGCGTTCCCGCCTCGGTCGGGTTCGGCCGGATCCGATCCATCAGCCGATCGAACCCGTTGCCGTGATAGGCGAAGGTGGTCAGGTCCGCGACGCCGCGGATGGCCGGGGGCGTGAGATCGTCGCTCAATGTCGGAATGGCCTCTTGCAGCAGCGACATCGAACCTCCGATCGGTGGGCGGCCAAAGTGGCACAGAATGGTTAACAAGACCTTTCTGCGCCGATTATTGGGGCCCGATTATTTGGACCCTCCCGGCGGCCGTGCCACAGTTGGAGGGGAAACGACGAGGGGTGCGGCAATGCCAATTGATTACGAAAAGCGCGATGGGGTGGCCTATATCACCCTGAATAATCCGGCGAAGGCCAATATCCTCGACAAGCCGACATCCAACGCGATCTCCGAGGCGTGGATCGACCTGTGGGAAGATCGCGACATTCGCTGTGCGATCGTCACCGGCAAGGGCGACCGCCATTTCTGCGGCGGCCATAACCTCGCGCCGCGGCCGGATTTGACCGCCGAGGACCGGGAGTTCCTGCGGACCCAGCGCATCTTCTGGCCGCTCGCGGGCACCGTGCACGGGCAGAAGACCGGTGTGGATGGCCGCATGGGCGATCACTATCCGCGGGTCTGGAAGCCGGTGATCGCCGCCATCAACGGCTGGGCCGCCGGCGCCGGGATGTACATGCTGCTGACATCGACCGATATAAGGCTGGCCTCGGCCGAGAACGCCCGCTTCAAGTTCTCGCTGCTCTCACAGGGCTGGCTGGGCCACGGGCCGGGCGCATCGATGCTGCTGAAGCAGCTTCGCTATATCGATGCGATGAAGATCCTGCTGACGGACGAGCCGTTCGATGCAGCCGAGGCGCTGCGTGTCGGCCTGATCAACGAGGTCGTGCCGCACGCCGACTTGCTGGCCCGAGCTGAGGCGATCGCGCGGCACATCGTTACGCTGCCGCCGGTCGCGGTGCGGATGATGAAGGAATTCGTCATCCGCTTCGGCAGCCTGCCGGATGACCAGGCCTGGCATGTGCAGAACCTGATCAATGCCCTGCTGATCCAGACGACGATGGACGGCGAGGAAGGGCGGCAGGCATTCAACGCCAAGCGCAAGCCCAATTTCACCGGAACGTTGCGCAAGCGCGGCGAACCCTGGCCCGAATGGTCGGAGGCCGATCAGCACCGGCTGGATGACGCCTATCGCAGCGGCGAATACTGACACCGGCCGTCGTTGCTGCTGTGACACTCCCGCGCGGCTCTCCCGGCCGCGCCAGTCTGAGTCGCGCCAGTTCGGCGCGCGCCGTCAGCGCACGTGTCCGCTCACGGCGCTGGCCCAGGCCGTATAGGTGATCTGACCGTCTGCCGCCTCGGTCAGCCGCGCGCGGACACCGGCCTTGATGCGGTCGATCGTAGCAGGCGGGAGCACCTCCAGCGTCGGCTTCAGGGCGCCGGTGCCGGTGCTGGCCGTCCAGTAATCGTCAAAATCGCGAAAGGTCCGCTGCACGGTGATCGTCCGTGTCATCACCGCATCGATACCGGCGTCAGTCCACAGCGCGTGCAAACCACCCTCCTGCGCGACGGCGGCGTTCGGGGGCAGCGGGGGCGTGATGCCGTTGGCGCGCATCGCGTCCTGGATCGTGCCATAGGGGAAACCACCCGTGGTAAAATTCCAGGCGTATGCGCAGACGATGCCGCCCGGACGCACGGTTCGCACCATCTCCCTCACGCCTTTCGCGGGATCGGGGACGAAGAAGATGACGAGCGCCATTGCCGCCGCGTCGAAGGCGGCATCGGGAAAGGGCAGCGCCATGGCATCGCCTTGCTGGAACGTCGCCCGGCTGGCACCGGGGCGGGTCCGGGCGTAGTCGAGCTGCGCCGGCGAGGGATCGATGCCGGATATCGTTGACGGCGCGTAACGCTCGATCAGCAACTCGGTGAACGCGCCATTGCCGCATCCGACGTCGATCCAGCGCAGCCCGGCAGGTGGCGCGATCCAGTCGAGAAATGCCTGCCCTGCCAGCCGGCTCCAAACCCCCATGCCATGTTCGTACGCGACGCCGTCGTTGAAACGAATGCCGTCTCCACTCATGTCCCGCTCCCTGTCTTATCGAGGCGACCATAGCAGATGCGCGGGTCCGCGATGATCGGCATCGTACACACTGCCGTATGCGATCTGCGTGGGGCGCAGGACATTACATGGACGGGATGAAACCGTCCCGACGGGCCCTGGAACCCTCAGCCAAACACGCCGTCCCTGCGAAGTCTGGCGATGTCCTCCCGGGTCATGCCGAGCGTTTCGTGGAGCACGGTATCGGTGTCGGCGCCGAGGGGGCGAGCGGGTCCTTTCGCCGAACCGAACGATGCCTGCCACGGCAGGCCCGGCAGCGTCCCGGCCTCGGTCGTCTCCCAGAAGCCACGTGCCTGCAGATGCGAGTCGTTCAGCAGGTCGAGCGAGGAGGCCAAAGAAGCGGCGGGGATGCCGGCGCTAAGCGGCGCTTGGGCGGCCTCCGGGGCCGTTTGGCCCGGTGCTGGCGCGACACCACCGGGGCCGGTGGCGACCCATGCATCCTCACCGGTGCAGGGCCAGAGCGAACCGGTCTCGGTTTTGGGGACCGCCTGTTCCTGAGCAGCGAGCAGAGGCTCCGCCATCGTCCAGAGCATTGCCTCGATCATCGAGAAGTCGATCCGCGCCGCCGCGCCCCGGCGCCGCCGCCAGACGGCAGCGGCCACGGCAAATGCCAGCATCAAGCCGCACATCGGATCCAACCACGCCATCCCGACCCTCGGCGCTCGGCCAGGATGGCGGTTCAACCCGGCGAACCCGGCATAGCATTGCAACAGCGTCCCATAGGCGACAGCCCGCGCTTCCGGGCCGGTGCGGCCGAGGCCGGATGCCGAGACATAGATCAGGTGCGGCGCCACGCGACAAAGGGCCTCGGCACCGAGGCCGAGACGGTCCATCACGCCGGTCGCGAAATTCTCGATCAGCACATCCGACCGGGCCGCCAGGTCGCGGGCGATCGCCACCGCCTCGGGTTTCTTCAGGTCGAGGACGATGGCTTTCTTGCCCTGACCCAGCACCGTATGCAGCTCTGAGGCGCGTCCCGGATCACCGTTGGGCGCTTCGATCTTGATGACCTCGGCGCCCATGGCGGCAAGGATGCGGGTCGTGGTCGGACCGGCGATCACCCAACTGAAATCGAGCACGCGGATGCCGGACAAGGGCAGGGGACCAGCCTGCGCGGCCGGTGTCGCACAGGCGGATTCTCGTTGTGCCGAACGGGGCGCGGGGCATCTGTACGCCGTTCCAGAGCCGGAAAAATCCACGATGGCGCAGTTGCGCACTATCGATATGCTCACCGACCTCCAGCAACGGAAAGCTTGGCACATGCGCTTCCTGGGCCAGTATCGCGATCCGGCGCTTGTCGTGCTGGCGGCTCCAATCCGACATCAGCGCGTGCAGCGCGCCCCAGTT
Source organism: uncultured Alphaproteobacteria bacterium (assembly GCA_963771475.1). GTDB lineage: Bacteria > Pseudomonadota > Alphaproteobacteria > Acetobacterales > Acetobacteraceae > Rhodopila. Next base: position 179,663 of record CAVYTN010000009.1, read on the forward strand.
GGCCACGCGGTCGGGCTTGCGGGTGAAGCGCGGATCGGCGGCCCAGGGTGGATTGCCCATTGCGGCGACCCAGGCGGTCCATTGCTTCTCCTCGCGTGGGGAGATCGCGGCATAGCCGTCGGAGGCCGGCAGGATACACACCGTCGCGCCGTTGCCGTCGCCCTCTCGCTTGCGGCGCCAGGAGACGCCACGCTGGCTGGCACGGGTCAGTTCGGCGATCGCCAGCGTTGCCAGGGCCTGCTGGATCGAAACGTCGACGACAGCGGCCCGACCGAGCAGGGCGGCATGCATACCCGCGCAAGCGGCGGCGAGGCCTCCGATGAAGACGGATTGCTGGCCGACGGGCGCCATCGGCGGCTCCGACAGGTCGTCCACCTGGCCGGTCAACAGGCGTGAAATGCCGCTGGCGAAGAACAGTGTCAGGTCGGTTGCCGGTTCCTCGGCACGCGGGCCGGTCTGGCCGAACGGGCTGATCAGGACGACTGCGGCCTTGGGGTTGCACTGGTGAAGCGTGGCTGCGTCCCAGCCGGCGGCGTGCAGTGTCGCGGGCGATCCCTCGGCAATGATCAGGTCGGCCGTTTCGACCGTTCCCTGATCGGCCCCGGCGTTCAGCCAGGCGGCAAACGGGGAGGACAGGTCCGCCCCGACGCGGGTGACGGATGCCCCGGCATCCGCGAGCAGCCGGCCACAGACGGCGGCGGCCAGCCCAGGGCCAAGTTGAGCGACTTTGAATCCATCCAGCAGCATCCGTCACGTTTCCTGTCAGCTTCGGCGGTCTTCAGCTTTTACGCCCGCGCGATCACCAAGTCTTACGCCCGCGCGACCAGTGCGACGACCCCGCCGCGCCCGTTCGCGGCTACCTGTCGTGCCACTGGCATTCGGCTGCAAACCACGCGATGCTCAGCCCTGCTGAGCAGGAGAGGGTCATGAGCCAGACAGTTGCGGCCCCGGGATTTTTTGGCAAGGTTCCGGCGCGTGGCGATTTCCTGGTGCGTCGGACGCCCGCCGGCTTTCAGAACGCGTGGGAAACGTGGCTCTCCACCCTGGTCGTTGCCGCCCGCTCGGGGCTTGGACCTGCCTGGCCACACGCATGGCTGACCGCGCCGCTCTGGCACTTCACGTTGGGACGGGACATCGTCGGGCCCTTTGGTGCCGCGGGCGTGCTGGTGGCCAGCGTCGATCGCGTGGGTCGATTCTTTCCGTTATCGATCGTCGGCGGCGCGGCGCCGCGGTCCGACCTGCGCGCGGATGATTGGGCGCGAACGGCCGAAGCGCTTGCGCTGGGT
>CAVYTN010000010.1:0-251036 GCA_963771475.1 uncultured Alphaproteobacteria bacterium
TCGGCTTGCGCCCGAATTTCACGCCCTTCGCCTTCGCGTCGGCGCGGCCTCGCGCGGTGCGTTCCTTGATGCGGCGATGTTCCAGCTTGGCGGCAACGCCAAGGATCGCGAAGCACGATCTCGGCGAAGTCGGACGTGGTATCGAGGAACGGCTCGGCCAGTGAACGAATACCGGCTCCGGCCCGCTGCACGTCGCGGGCGATGTTGAGAAGGTCGGTTGTGTCGCGCGACAGGCGGTCAACAGCCGGGACGATCACCACGTCACCATGCGCGAGGGCGGCCACCAGCTTTTTAAGCTGTGGCCGGTCGGCGGTCGTGCCGGTGATCTTCTCGCGATATATCTTTTGGCAACCGGCGGCCTTGAGTTGGGCCGCGCGCCGGTGAGGTCTTGCGCCTCGGTCGAGACGCGGGCGTATCCGTAAATCATGCTTTATTGTGGATCAGAATTCAGCATCAGAAAAGCCAAATTTTATCAGCTCTCTGGGTTTGTTGCATATATCTTTATATGTGCAAATTCGGTTCGGTAGCTCTCGGGCATACTTTGCGCGAATGGCGCGGTTGGCGTCTTCCAGCTTTTCGATGACGACCTCAAACTCACGCGCCGCTGCTACCGGTGCACGCCTGTCTATCTGGGTTTCGGTGAAATCGAACCTGTCGCGCGCTTCAGCAGTGTCTTAATTTTTGACAGGGAGCGAGAAACGGCGGTTCTTCGCCGTGCTACATATCGGCCCAATCAAGTCGCCGACCGGCGCGGTGCGGGCGATGATTGTAGCGGAGCATGGAGAGAAACGGTGAGAACTGCCAGCATCATTTTTGCGGTCGTTGCAACTTCAAACTGGCCTTGTGGCCGCCTGGTATTGGTATCGATCAAGTAGGATAGCTATAGACCCAGGGTGGGCGGCTCCCGACGCCGGTGGCTCAAGGCGGCTCAAGAGGACGACTTTCAACGCAAAGCCCGTATCCTATCCGTTAAACCGGTTTTGTCGCCACAATGGGAACTGGAATGGGCTGCTGCGACCAAATTGGCATTCGAGCAATCCGGCCGACTAAATTCAATCGCAGCGCTATGGACCGCGACATCGGTGGCTACTGCGGCAGCATCGTCGGTGCTGGGGGCCATAGCCTAAGCCTCAAATTGGGACGCTCTGGGTGGAAGATGCTTGCCGCGCCGAGGGGAAGTCATTCCTAAGCAGGGGCCGCGTCTGCGCCCCGAGGGAGGATACGTGAGGGGGAATTACCCGGATGGGCGGAGACGCCTTCGGCTCCGCGCACTCTTGCGCGTATCACCCGGACCGCAGGGACACGTCATAATTATTGAGTTTTGAAGCTTGAACGGGTTTGCAGTCATTACCACTTATCCACTGCCGCCATGCATTTGGCTGGGTGGATGAGTGGCTGAAATCACCTCCCTGAAAAGGAGACAGACCCAAAAAAGGTCTCGCGGGTTCGAATCCCGCCCCAATACAATCGCCCGCTCCGGCCACGCCATTGAGCGGGCGATTTGCTTTGGCAGCCTGTCCGTATATGTTGTTTTTTGCGTATGTGGTTCCGTGCGTTAGACGTGACAGTTGCGCGTGCTCATTGCAGCCTCGTATAATATTCAGCAGGAGGGGAGTGTGCGCGTGTGGCATTAGACGTCATGATCCCATTAGCCCTCGGCGCGACGGCTCTGATCTCCGCGATCTCTGCAATGGGACGTGGGAAGATTAAGCTTGGGTCGTTATCTGTAGATTTTGACCGAACTTCAGCTGATGAAATCCGGCGCCGCTTGGAGACGGTGCCGCCTGAAAGAGGACAGCAGCAATATGCTCTGTTGAAGGAATATCACGCGCAAGGCTTGGCACAATCAAGAGTCAGCTTCTGGTTCAGTCTGATGTTTGCGTCGTTCGGTTTCGCCATTATTGCTTTGGCCGTGGGAATGTTCATTCAGCAGCCAGACAATCCCAGTGGGGGGTGGATACAAACCGCAGGCAAGCCCGGCTTCACCCTTGTTTCGGGAGCCATAATAGACGCTGTTTCAGCACTGTTCTTTGTTCAATCCAACAAGTCTCGGCAGCTCATGTCAGATTTTTTTGACAAGTTGAGGCTGGACCGAAAGCTTGATGAAGCACTGAAGCTCGCCAACGAAATTGAGGATACCCACATATCCAGTAATCTCAAAGCGTTTCTATCCATCAACTTCGCCGAAGTGCATGCCGATCTTGCTGCATTTACCAGTGTAATAGGCGCCGGTGCGTCGGCGATTGCAAAAGACCAAACGGCCATTCCGCTGCCGCCCGGGAATTTATAAATTTGGAATTTCCGACAATATCCGGTCAAAGCGGCGACATTATCGCAAGCGCACGCCGTCGCGCCATATGAGATTGTCTCGCATCATGCGAGCGCGAGATAGTCGCTGCGTTCACATTACGGTCATAGATTCCGGGCAATCCGAAAGTCTTGATTTATGCACATTCATTTTGGCGTTTCGAGATTGCGCTTATCTTTGGCCGAGGCTAATTTCGATTTGGGAGCGTATTTTTTCTATTGGATCTGATCGCTGTGCAGCGGACCTATTGGCAAGATGTTCTCGGTGGACTCCTCGACTGGTGGTCACATCACGAGGCTTTGGCTGCTGGCTCAATAATATTCGTTATTTTGATACCAATTGTTTTCATAAAACGTAGCGATTACAATACACACCAAGATCATTTAGTAAGGACGCTAACAGCGTTGAGCGCGGGCCTCGTAGCATCGAGCATGCCGGGGCTGCTCAACGTTTTTGCCCTCTGGCTATCGGCAGGCGGAGCTTTTGTCGTTTTTCTTCTGGTTTTTTACAAAGGCCGAATTCCAATGTGGTGAGATGTCTGCCCCCTAGGGTGCTATCACCTTACTTGCTTCGCCATCTCCGGCACGTAATTAATGAATTTTCAGGCTTTTTCCGCCAAGCCCGCATAACGCGCCCCATTATGACAAGACGCGGCCTCTCTTCTCGCGAAGTGCCGAGCTGCGATCGAGCCTGTGCATCACGCGGTCGTTCCTAACCGTGGCACCTTGCAATCAAGCCGTGCCGCGAGAGGTGGTATCCGATTTTGACCAGTGCCGCCCGCAAGCGGACAGGTCACAAAACCATCCAACGAGACAAGTTGCGCAACCAAACTTCCGCTTCACCCAGAGTATTCAGCAGGCAAATGCGATAGTTCACCAGGGGGCCGCCTCAATGCAGGCCGATGCCCCAATATCAACCGGGCCCGCCCCACAAGATTCGGATCCGGTGGATGGATCGTGCTGCCGTCGTACTGCACCCTCGTCGCGCGATCGGACGCCAAAAACAACGGGCCATCGAGATTGACCATCTCGGCCTGCTGCGCGACGAGCAGCGCCGGCGCGATCCCAAGCGACGTGCCGATCACGCCACCGACCATGATCCGGAAGCCGCGCCGCTTCGCCTCCGCCGCCAGCGCGAGCGCCTCGGTCAGCCCGCCCACCTTGTCGAGCTTGATCGCGATGGCTTGGTATTTCCCGTCGAGCCGGTCGAGATCGGCAAGCGTCCGGCAGGATTCATCGGCGCAGAGCGGGACAAGACGCTCCTGCCCCGCCAGCACGTCATCGGCGCCGGCCGGCAACGGCTGCTCTATCAGCTCGACCCTCAAATCGCTGAGGGCCGGCATGAATTCGCGAAGCTGCGCCTCATTCCAGCGCTCATTGGCATCGACGATCAGGCGCGCCGTCGGCGCCGCGTGCCGCACCGCCCGCACCCGTTCGACATCGCCGTCACCCCCCAGTTCCAATTTGAGCAGCTTCCGGGTGCGATTGGCGGCCGCCTGCTCAGCCATCCTCTCCGGCGTATCGAAGTCGAGCGTGAAAGCGGTCACGACTGGCGTCACCGCGCCGAGCCCGGCCAGTTCCGCGACGCTGCAATAAGCGCGCTTCGCATCCATGTCCCAGAATGCGCAGTCGAGAGCGTTGCGCGCCGCACCCGGCGGCAGCGCGCTTTGCAATGAGTTGCGGTTGAGCCCCGAGGCGATCGCGCCCTTCATCGCATCGAGCGTGGCGACGACGCTGTCGATACTCTCGCCGTACCGCCGCAGCGGCACGCCTTCGCCGCGACCGCGTGAGTCGTTGTCGGAAATTTCGGCGACAACGATATCGACGGTCGTCTCCACCCCTTGCGCGGTCGTAATCGGTCGCGCGAGCGGCCACGCGCGGCGCGTGACCGTCAGTCGTTGAGGATGTGGCGCCATGCCGACAGCCTCCGACCCTACCAGGAACCGGTGTTGGCCATGCTGGTCCAGGGTTCGGCAGGCGGCAGCGCGGCGCCGGCCTGCAGCAGCTCGATGGAGATGCCGTCCGGCGTGCGGATGAAGGCCATGCGGCCGTCACGCGGCGGGCGGTTGATCGTCACGCCGTGGGCGATGAAGGCATTGCAAGTGTCGTAGATGTTGTCCACGGCATACGCGAGATGCCCGAAATTACGCCCGCCGGTGTAAGGCTCGGGATCCCAGTTGTAGGTGAGTTCCACGGCAGCCGCCTCGTCACCGGGGGCGGCGAGGAACACGTTGGTGTAGCGGCCCTTCTCGTCCGGACGGCGGCGGATCTCGCGCAGGCCGAGCACCTCGAAGAAGGCGATGCTGTCCTCCAGCGAACTGACGCGGATCATGGTGTGCAGGTATTTCGTCATGTCGTGTCCTCCGGTCAGGTGGTCGGCGTGTTCGTGGCGGTGCAGCAGGGGTCCAGGTGGTGATAAGGGCGATGAGGGTAGCCGCCAAGATATCCAATTCGGCTGATACTACAATGCGAAACGTCCGCTTAGGAAGATAAGCGAGATTCGGCGGAGCCGCCAGGAAACGGCTCCTCCGCCTCGTCGTCAGCCTGCGTCCAGCCGAACCAGCAGTTTCTCTGCGCGCGCCCGCTTCTCGGGCAGCGGATCACGCTGGATGATGCGCAGGATCGCGTCCCTCGCCCCGCGGTCGCCCGCTTCTGCCATCTCAAACGCCATCGCGTCACGCCGTTCGTAATGGGACCGATCCAGCGGCACGATCGTGATCGGCAGGTCCTTCCAGTAATACTGGCTATCCCGGCTCGACCAACCGGCATAGACCTCCTCCCAGGAACCGCAGCCGGAGTATGGCATCAGGTTCACATCCGCCATCGGCTCGCTGAGCTTCTGATACCGAGCATCGAAGGACATCCGGATCGACCGGGTCCGGTTCGGCAGTGCCTTGTGCACGGTCACGTCCTGGAAGATCAGCGCATCGCCCGCCGCGAAGTCGCCGGTGACCCAGGTGCCCGGGATCGGCACGGCGATATCCATGCCGCCCGCTCCCGAGCCGACCCTGGTCGGCAGAATGCCCGTGGTATGGGACCCCGCCGCGACCGCCAGGCTGCCCATCTCACGCGGGCAGTCCCCCAGAGGCATCCACATCGCGTAGCTGGTCGCACCGCCGATGTGGACGCGATCCTGATGAATACCCGTGGTGAAGTCGAAACCATCCGACTGCGGAAAAATGTTGCGTTGAACAAACATCGGATGCGCCAGGGTGCGCTCCCCGAAGATCCGCTCGAACAGGGCCATCACCCGAGGATCGATGCGCAGGCGATGCAACGCCTCGTCCGACCAGAGGTGGCGAAAGACGGACATATAGCGCGGCTCAGGGTCCTTGCAGGCGGCGGCGGAATTGGCGACACCGGCGACGAGGGGCGAGTCCAGGGCCAGCCACCCGCCCTGCGCCGCCTTGTTCAAAAGCCGGGCACGCACATCAAGGATCGCCTCTCGTGGCAACAGGCTGCGCAGGAACAGATAACCGTCCTCGGCCAGCCGGGCCCGCAGGATTTCCCCGTCGTTCAGGTGCTCGGTCGAATCCCTGAAGGGTTCGTACTGAAACATGATTTTCCTCCCGCGCGCACCGACCTGACTCGCTTCGGCTCTTTTCTGATCATGGGCCTGATCGGCATCATTCCGGTCAGCCTGGTGAACATTCAGCGCCTTGCAGTTCACCCGTGCTTGATGGGCAATACTAGACGTGCTTCACGACCCCCGGGGCGACGTTGCCATGGGCGGAGCGACGGCGCGAGGACCACTCGCCCAGGATCGCCATCAGCGACGTCGTCGCCATGAACAGCACCGACGAGTAGAACACCCAGCGCGGCAGGCCGTGATCCATGATCCAGCCGCCGATCAGCGGCCCCACCGTGCCGCCAATGTTGAAGCCGGTGGTGACGATACCGAAGACCCGTCCGAACGCGCCCGGCGGCGAGGCGGCGCGGACCAGCATGTCGCGTGACGGCGAGATCATTCCTGACAGGAAACCCGCCATCCCCATCGCCACGATGGTGCCTGCGGAACCAATGTTGGTCATCCCCACCACCAGGATCAGCAGCGCCGCCGCGCCGAAGCCGAAGGCCGCCACATCGCCGTGCCGCTGCGTCTTGTCCGCGATGAACCCGCCCGCCAGCACGCCCACCGAGGAGCTGAACAGGAACGACGACACCGCCAGATTCGCCGCCGACAAGGAGAACCCGTAGACCGACACCAGCGCCACAGCCGAGTAGTTGGTCAGCGCACCGCTCGACAGGCTGAGCAGCGCGAAGAACCCCACCAGCCCCATTACCGTAGGTGTCAGCAGTGCGCGCATCGGAATACGCGCCGCCTGCGTGCTTGCTGTGTGCGCACTGCCCGCTCGGTCGAGCCAGCCGGCAAACATCAGCGGGATTGCCACCAGCACCCCCGCGACGCCGGCGGCCATGATCGCCGTCTGGTAGCCGAAGACCTGCGCCCCCAGCAGCATCAGGATCGGGGCGATGGCGCCGCCGATGAAGCCGGCAAAGGTGTGGATGGAGAACGCCTTCCCCAGATGCACCGGCTCGATCACCGATCCCAGGATCGCATAGTCGGACGGGTGGTAGACCGCGTTGGCCACCCCCAGCAGCGCCGAGGCCACCAGGATCCAGGCATAGACCGGAAACAGCCCGATCGAGATATAGCAGAACCCGCCCAGCAGCAGCCCCGCCACCAGCACACGGCGCGCGCCGAACCGGTCCACGGCCCAACCCATCGGCGCCTGGGTGATCCCGCTGACGACGTTGAACACGGTCAGCGCCAGGCCAAGCTCGACAAAGCCGAGGCCGAGACGGTCCTTCAGCATCGGGAACAGCGGAACAAGCACCAGGTAATAGAAATGGCTGATCAGATGCGCAGAACTGATCAGGCTGAGCGCTTTCGCCTCATGCCGGGCGAATAGTTTTGGACGTTCCATGCGAAGGAAGTAGCAGGGAAGAGGGACGGTGTCACCCGTTCCGCCCTCGGCCCGCGTCCGGTCTTCAGGATCGGCAGTCTCGTCTGAAGACCAGCGGATTTCCGGCGTTTCCTATACCAGGACCTGCGCCAGGGTCGCCCATATGGCCAGCAAACCGAAGACCATCACGGTTGCTCTCACATAAGGTTTCATGATCCCGTCTCCTGACTTGATGGAGCCAGGATGTCGTCTATCAGCCTGTTGTGCTGTGAGCGGGGCAACAGCGTGGCGATTTCAAGTACAGCATGGCGATTTTAAGTCACGCGCCGCAACCCGTCGTCCGAAGATGTCATGTGCCCGGGATCGGCCCGGAGACCCGCTCATGCGGCAACCAGGGATCACCCTGAGGGGGAGCGGTGAGCGACGCCGGCAAGTTGACGATCCAGCGACGTGCACCGAAGCGGCCAATCATGTCGGGATGCAACGCGATCGTGGTTTGTTCTAGTTAGCGCTCCGTCGGGCGGCGGGACGAATGCCGTACGCGCAGAATCACTACCGTATCGCGTTCAACGCGATAGCGGATGATATACGGGTAAGCGGCCACCAGTTCCCGCAGGTCCGTCCCCGGCACCGGCCGGCCGCGATACGGAAAATGAACCAGGCTGTTACCCATGTCGCGCAGGGTTTCTGCGACATGCGACGCTGCTCGCGGATTGAACTCAAACAGATAGTCAAAAATATGCTCGACGGCCGTCGCCGCTGCCTCGGTCCAGACAACAAGCACCGGTCAGGACTTGGGTCGACGCACTCGTTCGCCCTTGGCGAGCCGGGTCAGCCACTCCGCCATCCGTTCATGCGGAATGACCCGCCCTGCCGCATAGTCGGCTTCTGCCGCGGCATCCAAACGAGCCTCCGTCGCCTCGTCCGAGGGAATGTCGAAGATTGACTCAACGTGCGTGTCGGCCATGACGATCCCGCGCTTTACAGGCAAGAGGTTAGCAGACGGTCCGCCCTAATCAAAGCGAACCGTCCACCGCCCCCTGGATCAGGTCCCGATGCCGCCGATCGCCAGATACTTGATCTCCAGATAGTCCTCGATCCCGTATTTCGACCCCTCGCGGCCCAGGCCCGAGGACTTCATGCCGCCGAACGGGGCCTCGGCCGTGGAGATGATCCCCTCGTTGATCCCGACGATGCCGTATTCCAGCGCCTCGCCCACCCGGAAGATGCGGCCGATGTCGCGGGCGTAGAAATACGCCGCCAGGCCGAATTCGGTGTCGTTCGCCAGCTTGATCGCCTCTTCCTCAGTCTTGAAGCGGAACAGCGGAGCGACCGGGCCGAAGGTCTCCTCCTTGAAGATCAGCGCATCGTGCGGGACGTTGGCCAGCACCGTCGGCTCATAGAAATTGCCGCCCAGCCTGTGCTTCTTGCCCCCCGTCACGACCGAGGCGCCCAGCGACAGGGCGTTCTGGATGTGCTCCTCGACCTTCGCCACGGCGGCGCTGTTGATCAGCGGACCCTGGCGACACGCCAGGCTCCATGCCGTTGCCGACCTTCATCGCCTCGACCGCGGCCTTCAGCTTGGCGGCGAAGGCGTCATAGACGCCGTCCTGCACCAGGATGCGGTTGGCGCAGACGCAGGTCTGCCCGGTGTTGCGGAACTTGCTGCCCATCGCGCCGACCACCGCCGCATCCAGGTCGGCATCGTCGAACACGATGAACGGCGCGTTGCCGCCCAGCTCCATGCTGGTCTTCTTGATCGTCGGCGCGCATTGCGCCAGCAGCTTCGCACCCACCTCGGTCGAGCCGGTGAAGCTCAGCTTCCGCACCAGCGGGTTCGACGTCAGTTCCCCGCCCATCGGCCGAGGACCCGCCGGTCAGCACGTTGCACACCCCCGCCGGCATCCCCGCCCGCTCGGCCAGCACCGCCAGCGCCAGGGCCGAGAACGGGGTCTGCGAGGCCGGGCGGATGACGCCGGTGCAGCCCGCGGCCCAGCCGGGACCGGCCTTGCGGGTGATCATGGCGGCGGGGAAGTTCCACGGCGTGATCGCCGCGAAGACGCCGATCGGCTCCTTCAGCACCAGGATGCGGCGGCCCTTGGCATTCTGCGGGATGGTGTCGCCGTAGATGCGCTTCGCCTCCTCGGCGAACCATTCGATGAAGCTGGCGGCGTAGACGATCTCGCCCTTCGATTCGGTCAGCGGCTTGCCCTGTTCGGCGGTCATGATCACGGCAAGGTCATCGGCATTCGCCAGCATCAGGTCCGAGATCTTGCGCAGGATGGCGCCGCGTTCCTTGGCCAGCATCGCCCGCCAGGCCGGATAGGCGGCATTGGCGGCCTCGATCGCACGGCGGGTCTCGGCGGCGCCCATGTTGGGGACCTCGCCGATTGCTTCGCCGGTGGCGGGGTTCTTGACCACGATGGTCTGGCCGTTATCGGCCTCAACCCATTTGCCGTTCAGGTAGTTGGCCTGGCGGAAGAGCGAGGGATCCTTCAGCGGCAGCGGCGCAACGGGATTGAGCATGGCAAGTTCCTCCTTGCCCGGAACATAGGACCGAGCGCCGCTGATGTCAGGGGGTCAGCACCGATCGGAGGCTCCCCGGGGAGGCTCCCCGGGGAGCCGGTCCGGCCGTTGGAGACCGGCGACAGCCGTTGTCCCCCCGGCATTTTGGAGAAGAGATCAATATGGATCATGATGAGAACCATGTGTGCCGCAACGACCTCATCAGGATGGCGCTGAATGTTGCCTGTGGATTGGGCCGCTGAAGTCCTGAGCGACCAAGGCCGGTGATGCGGGCGCCCCGCAAGCCGCAAACAACAGCCGGTTTCCTCGCCCAGCATGCTCGGCAACGCCCCGACTCCGTGGCCATCGAGGCGGTCGACGGACGCACCCTCTATCACGACCTGGCGCAGATGGTCCTGCGGGCGAGGGATTTGCTTATCGGCGTCGGCATCGAACGCGGCCAGGTCCTGGGCGTCTTGATACCGGATCGCCGATCACATCTGGTCGTTCTGCTGGCGGCAGAGACGCTGGGGATCACCACCTTCTCCCTGATCGCGTCAGAGGTTGGGGCGCCGATCCATCTGGATGTCCTGTGCGACTGGCTTCTGACGTCGGAACCGGTCGCGGCGGCCACCAGTGAAAAGACCATCTGGGCCAAGGCCATCTGGCTGCCGCCTGAGGCCTTGACCAGGCCCGAGCGGGAGCGGCCTTTGGATGTTCTGGATTATCGTCCCGATCCGGAAACCGTGGTGCGGCTGATCAAATCGTCTGGAACGACCGGACTGCCGAAAGTCATGAGCATGACGCACCGGGTCCAGGAGCTGACACTGCTGAACAACCTGCGTTACGCGGCGCCTCTGATCACGCCTTGTCCTCATTATCTTTGTCTGTACAATTTTTCCGTCCGCGGGTCGCATAGCCGGGCGCTGCTGACTTTGCAGATGGGGGGCGTGATTTACCTGACGTATACCAATGTGGTCGGCGATATGATCGCGGCCGGGGTCGGGAACCTTGTGCTGTTCGTAACGGGGGACCTGGAGCGATTCGTGCGTGTGCCGGGACAGGATCTTTTCAGGCCAGACCTGCATATCGACGTTATCGGTTCGGCGGTGTCGCCACGCTTGCGGCAGGCGTTGCAGTCAAGGATCACCCCGCATGTTGCCGTTACGTACGGCACCAACGAGGTGCATCATGTCTCCATCGTCGATGAGGCAAATGTCGGGACGCTATTCCCAGGCGTGCGCATCAGGATCGTGGATGAGTTCGGCAAGCCGGTCGCGCAAGGGGAACGAGGACTGATCCGGATACGCACCAACACGATGACCAACTTCTATGTCAACGCGCCGGAACAGACGAAAACGGCGTTTGTGAAGGGATGGTATCTGACCAACGATGTCGGCTACCAGCCCACCCCGGAGACGCTGGTGGTTTTGGGACGGGCCGACGACATGGTGATCGTCGGCGGCATCAAGATCGCGCCGGACCCGATCGAGACCGGGTTGAAGGCAATCGCCGGTGTTCGCGACGCGCTCGTGATGAGTATCGACGACCAGTTGGACACCGGCATCATGCTGGTCGCCGTGGAGATCGATCCAGGTCTGGTAGCCGGCGATCTGGTCGGGCAGGTCACGCAGGTCATGGATCGTTATGTCTCGGACTTCCAGTTTCTGCCCGTGACGGCATTTCCGCGGACGGAGACCGGCAAAATCCGGCGGGAAGCGGTCAAGGCGCTCTATCGCGACAGCGTCAGCCGCATGTGATTGAGGTATGTGAAAACACGGCAAGCCTGGCGGTCTGAACTCCTAGCGCAGGATGACATCGCTTTCGCTCAGCCATCCTGCTGCAGATATTTGTTTGATCGCGTGATTCAGACCTCCGGCGCTTCCGCCTCCGGTCATCACGCTCTAGTCGCAATGTCGGGCGTAACAATCCATGCCCATGCGGCTGCGGCGCGAAATTCAAGACGTGCTGCCTCGACGTGACGGCCCAGGCGTTACGCCGCCTTCGCCACACCGCCGAACCGCTCGAACCGGAACGGTGCCGGATCGACACACGGGTTGGCGCCGCTGACCAGTTCCGCCATCAGCCGCCCTGCCCCCGGTCCGATGCCAAATCCGTGGCCGGAGAACCCGCTCATGAGGAAGAACCCCGGCACCGACGGCACCGGCCCGATCACCGGCACCGCATCGGGCGTGGTGTCGATCAACCCGCCCCAGCTTTGCGCGATCCTGGCCGACGCGAACGCGGGGAAGGCGCGCACCAGGTTCTGCCGGCTTTCCTCCACGATCGCCGGGTTCGGCTGCGGATCGAGCACGCGCGTCGCCTCGAACGGGCTGGCCTGGTCCAGCTTCCAGCGACGGGGAATGCGCGCTTCCTCCTGGAAGCGGCCGAACAGGCGGATCGTGTATTCCTTCCGGGTGCGGACCATCGCGCGGCAGGAACGTGGGCAGCAGGCGGAAACTGTCCGGCACCACGAACGCCTCATATTTGTTGCGCCGAGCGACCGTGTAGCCGCCGTCCTTGCGCTTGCGGAACGCGAAATCGGGGCCGGCGACGGCGATTTCCGGCGGACCGTCGATCGGCGTGGTGCGCATCACGCTGCCCAGCATTTTCAACTGCGGGAAAGTCGACGTCCATGTTGCCGCAGAACAGCCGCGACCACGCGCCGCCCGCCAGGACCACGGCATTGCAGGCGATCGTTCCCCGCTCCGTCACCACGCCGCTGACGCGCCCGGCTTTCGTTTCGATCCCGCGCGCCGCGCAGTTCACGGTAACAGTCGCCCCCAGACGCCGAGCGGCCTGGGCCATCAGGGGGACGGCGAGTTGGGGTTCGGCGCGGCCGTCATTTGTCGGTGTAGAGCGCGCCGGCCCAGCGGCGGGTCGACCCGGGCAGGACCGTGTCCACCTCATCCGGCGTCAGGATGCGGCTTTGCACCTGCTATTCGCGGGCGTCCTCCAGCCAGGCCTCATAGGCCGCGACCTCTTTCGGCGTCTCGCACAGGTAGCAGGCCCCCGCTCGGGTGAAGCCGACATCGCCGCCGACGCGTTCGGCCATGCGGTCCCATTGGCGCAGCGCCTCGAGCGCCAGCGGCACCTCCGCCTGGTCGCGCCCCTGGGTGCGGCAGAATCCCCAGTTGCGGGAGGACTGCTCGCCGGCCAGGCGGCCTTTTTCCACCAGTGCAACGGAGACGCCCTTTTCCGCCAGCGCCAGCAGCGTGCTGACGCCGGCGATGCCGCCGCCGATGATGACCACATCCGCTTCGGCGGGCAGCCGGTCGTCGGTTTCGACGGTGATCGTCTCGGGTCCCATGCCGTGATCCTTCGTTACGCATGTTTTGCCGATTGCGGCGGCCAGAGCGTGATGACCGGAGGCGGAATCGCCGGAGGTCTCGACATCACGCGATCCGCCAGCATACATAGCGTGATGACCGGAGGCGGAATCGCCGGAGGTCTGAATCACGCGATCAAACAAACACCTGGAGCAGGATGGCTGAGCGAAAGCGATGTCATCCTGCTCCAACGGGTGCAATAGTATGGCCTACGAAGAAAAAGGGGAAATACCAATGCGTCATGTCGCCCGCGCACTGATTGCCGGCGTTCTGATGTTGTTCGCCGCGTTGCCTGCCTTCGCGCAGGGCAGCGGCTCACCCACGCTCGATGCTGTCCGAACCCGCGGCCAGCTGCTGTGCGGGACCGGCGGCGAGATCCCCGGCTTCTCGATGCTCGACAGCAGCGGCGTGATGCGCGGCATCGACGCCGATTACTGCAGGGCGATCGCCGCCGCGACACTGGGCGACGCGAACAAGGTGAAATGGGTCCCGGTCACCGCACAGACCCGCTTCACCGCGTTGCAGTCCGGTGAGATCGACGTCCTGGTGCGCAACACCGGCTGGTCGCTGACGCGGGAGTCGACCCTGGGGCTGCTGTTCGGCGGCGTGAATTTCTGGGACGGCACCAGCATCATCGTGAAGACCGCATCCGGCGTCAAATCAGTCAAGCAACTGGGTGGCGCGACGATCTGCGTCCTGCCCGGCACCACCACCGAACTCGATCTCGCCGACTGGGCTCGGGCGTGAGAACATCGCCTATACACCGGTGCTGATCGGCAGCCTGAGCGAAATTCGCCAGGCGTTCCTGGCCGGACGTTGCGACGGCTATACGACCGACAGCTCCCAGGTCGCCGGGTTTCGTTACATGCAGGGCGCGAAGGCGACGGAGCTGACGATCCTGCCGGAACCGATCGGCCTGGGGCCGAGCGGCGCGATGGTGCGCAAGGGCGACGACAAGTGGTTCGATATCGTGCGGTGGACGCATTTCGCCACGCTGGTCGCGGAGATCCTGGGCGTCACCAGCAAGAACATCGATAGTTTCGAGGATACCAAAATCCCCGACGTCCGCCGGCTGCTTGGTCAGGAGAGCAACCTTGGCAAGTCGCTGGGTCTGGATGACGCATGGGCCGCGAATATCGTCCGTCAGGTCGGCAATTACGGCGAGCTGTGGGAGCGCGATATCACCCCGCTGGGCCTCGATCGCGGAAAGAATGCGCTGTGGACGAAGGGCGGGCTGCAATATGCGCCGCAGTTGCGGTAAGGGGTGCTGCGGCACGCCGCTCTGGACTTGATCGACGTGCATGGACGACGGAAGCGCCTGTCTCCATAGTCGGCCCATGGAAGTCGCATACGTGTCGGCACTCTCGGCGCTTGGCGGATCGATCGTCGGCGGCCTCATCTCGGCCGTCGCGACATGGCTCAGTCAGCGCGCCCAGGTGAGGGCGGGCCGGCTTGAGAACGAATTGTCGCGGCGGGAGCGGCTCTACAAGGATTTCATTATCTCGGCGTCCAAAACCTATGGCGACGCCATGGTGCGCAACGAGCCGGAGATTTCGGTCATCGTCGACCTCTACGCCATGGTCAGCCTCATGCGCGTCGTGTCCTCCCCTGGAACGCTCGCCTGTGCCGAAAGGATCATGCACGAGACGACGCAGACCTACTTCGAACCGAACGTTACCGCACGGGAGCTGCACCAGCAGGTCAAAGAGGGGAAGGGGATCGATCCGTTGAAGGCGTTCAGCGAGGCCGCCCGGGCTGAATTGCGCGCGCTGACACCCCTCTGAGGTCACGGAACCGTTGACCCTTTGACCGGTCACGGAACCGTTGACCCTCTGGGGTCACGGAACCGTTGACCCTTGGGGTCACGGAACCGTTGACGGTGTCATGGGCCAAACCAGTAGTGCCGGCAGTTCTGATCGCCTAGGGTTCCGGCAGGCTACATCCATCATCCGTCGCAGGAACATCAGCCGTGCCGGAAGATACCGCTCCATCACGCGCGGCCAGGGCCGCTGCTCCGGTCGTGCCGGTCGCGATCGTGGCGATACTGCTGCTGACAATGATCGGCCTGTCGATCTGGTACCTCACCCGGCGCGAACCGCTGGTCGTCCAGGGCGAAGTGCAGACCAGGACCTTCGACATGGCCGCACGCGTCGACGGCCGCGTCGCGAAGATCGACGTCGACCGGTCGCAGAACGTGAAGCAGGGCGCGCCCCTGATCCACATCGAGAATCCGGAACTCATCGCGAAGCTGGCGCAAAGCCGAGCCGACCTCGCGGTGGCGCAGGCCGAACTGGCCCGCGTCAAGGCCGGGTTTCGCGCCGAGACCATCGCCGTGCGCAAGGCGGAGACAGAGCGCGCCGAGGCCGACCTCACGCTGGCGCAGCAGACCTATGACCGCAAGCGCACGCTGGTCGCCACCCACGACACGCCGGTGGCCGACCTGGACCGCGCGACGGCGGCGCTTGCGGTGGCGGAGCGTGGGCTCGAGCAGGCCCGGTTCGCGTACAAGGAGGCCGTCTCGGGCTACACGCGCGAGGATCTCGGCATCGCGCAGTCGAAGGTCGAAGCGGCGAAGGCCGGCGTGGAAACCCTCAAGTCGCTGGTCGATCAGATGGTCGTGGTGGCGCCCGCCGACAGCCAGGTGTTCCGCATTCCGATCGAGGACGGGGAGTTCGTGCTGCCCGGCATCCCGCTGATCACGCTGGTCGATCTGTCCGACATGTGGGTGCAGTTCGAACTGCGTGAGGACCTGCTGCGCGACATCAAGGTCGGCACCAGGATCCACGTGCGCGTGCCGGCGCTGCACGACCGCGTGGTCGAGCTCGAGGTGCGCGTGATCGGCGCCAAGGGCGAATACACCGGCTGGCGCGCCACCCGCTCGACCGGCGATTTCGACCTGCGCACGTTCGAGATCCGCGCCTATCCGACGCAGCCGGTGGACGGCCTGCGCCCCGGCATGAGCGTCTACACCGACTGGTCGGATCTTCGCACGTGATCGGCGCGGCGCCGGGGCTGCTTGCCGTCATCCGGCGCGAGGTGCGCTGGATCCGGCGCGACCCGGTGATGCGCTTCCTGCTGTTCGGCGTCCCGGTGATCGCGTTCGTCCTCCTCGGCTTCACCTTCAGCGCCGCGGTGGTGCGCGGGCTTGGCGTCACGGTCGTCGATATGGACCATTCCGCGACGTCGCGTCTGTTCGTGCAGACCGTGGCGGCGTCGCCGGGGATCGCCATCGTCAAACGGGGCGACGACCTCGGCGCCGCTTCTCGCGCGATCCGGGCGGGCGACAGCATCGCCGCGATCTACCTGCCCCCGGACTTCGAGCGCGACCTGACGGCCGGCCGCCGCCCGCACGCGGTCGGCTTCTACAACACGCAGTATTTCACGCCCGGCAACAACGCGTCGAAGAGCATCAGCGACGCGATCAACACGGCTGCCACGGCGGTGGCGCCGGCGACCGCCGCTACGCCGCACGCAGGCGAGAGCCACGCCGGGCCTGGTGCCCGAGGAATATGTCCTCACCAATCCGGCGTTGAACTACGCCGCGTTCCTGCTGCGCGCCGTGCTGCCGACCGTGCTGCATGTGGTGATCGCGATCTCGGCGGCGTACGCGGTCGGATCGGAGTTCCGCCGCCGCAGCATGAGCGCCTGGTGGGAGGCGTCCGGGCACAGCATCGCCGCCGCCCTGGTGGGCAAGCTGCTGCCGTATTTCATCGTGCAGTTGGCGATGTTCGCGCTGATGGTCGCGATCCTCGACCTGTGGCTCGGTGTCGGTTTCCGCGGAGACGTTCTGCTGATGACGGTCGCCGCCACGCTGCTGATCGTTGCCTACCAGATGATCGGCTGCCTGCTGCAGTTGCTGACGCGGAACCTGGCGCTCGGCCTCAGCCTGACGGGCATCATCGTCTCGCCGGCCTTCGGCTATGCGGGCGTCGGATTCCCGGTCATCGCCATGGGGTGGTTTCCGCGCGCATGGGGCGCGATCCTGCCGCTGCGCTGGTACATCCAGATCCTGTTCGACCAGGCCGCGCGCGGGGCGCCGCTGCGCCAGACGGCGGAACCGTTCGCGTATCTCTGCGCCATTACCGCAATCCTTATGGTCCTGGTGTGGCTGCGCTTCCGCGCGCTTGCCCGCCCGGCTTTGCGGCGCCTAATGAACAGGAGACGCCGGATCCGCCCGGGGTCCGGCATCGCCGGCGCCTTCCTCGCGGAGTGGCGCCGCGTCCTCGGCGACCGCGGCGTGCTCGGCTTGTTCATTCTCGCCCCAATGCTCTACGCGGTCTTCTATCCGCAGCCATACCTGGGCCAGATTGTTCGCAACATTCCCATCGCCGTCGTCGACCAGGACAATACGGACCTCAGCCGCGGCCTGATCCAGGCCTCGGCGCACACGGCAACCTCTCCATCGCGCTGCGCGCCACGACCTTTGCCGAGGCCGAGGACGCCATCCAGGCGCGGCGCGCCTTCGGCATCGTCGGCATTCCGCCCGACACGGAGCGCAACGTTCTCAAGGGCGTATCGGCGCGGCTGCCGATCTATGCCGATTCCACCTACTTCATCCTGTTCAACCGGACGCTGCAGGGCATCCTGGAATCCGTACAGGCCGTGGTGATCGACGCCGTCACGGCGGGGGCTCGGCCAAGCGGCGCCGGCGTGCAGGCGGCCACCGCGGCGACGGCGCCTGTCGACCTCGTGATGGTGCCGCTGTTCAACCCGACCGCGTCCTATTCCGCCTACGTCGTGCCGGCCGCCTTCGTGCTGATCCTGCACCAGACCCTGCTGATGGGCGCCGCGATGCTCGGCGGTGTCGCGTATGAGGCAGGCGGCCCCGCCGGGCGCAGGACGCGCGCCTCCGCCGCGGCGATCCTGGGCCAGGGTCTGGCGCACTGGACGATCTACGTGCCGGCGATGCTGCTGTATTTCGTGATCATGCCGCGGGTTTACGGCTTCTCCACGCTCGGCAGTTTCTGGCAGATCGTCACGTTGTCGTTTCCCGTTCATCCTCGCCACCAGCTTCCTCGGCCAGACCCTCGGCCTGGTCTTCCGCCATCGCGAGACCGCGGTGCTGCTCGTTCTGGCGACCAGCCTGCCGCAGTTCTTCCTGGTCGGCGCGGCCTGGCCGGCCGAGGCGATCCCGTCCTTCCTGCGCAGCGCGCGCGAGTTGCTGCCGAGCGTGTCCGGCGATCGACGGGTTTGTGCGGATCAACCAGATGGGCGCCGACGCTGTTCGAGGTCCGCGGTCGCTGGGAAACATTGTGGGCACTGACCTTGCTGTATTTCGCTCACCGCCGCCGCGCTGGCCTATCTGCGGCCGCTCCGGAGCCCGCGTCATGCGCCGGCCGGTTAGGGCGCTCCTGCTGCGGTTGGCGGGCGTCATGGCGCTCGCCGCGCTGGGGGCGTGGTATGCGCGGTCCCCGAAGGCCGCCGCGCCCGAATGCCATTCCGGGGATGGTACGGACGACGGAGATCAAGATCGCGCCGGAGGTCAGCGGTCACCTCGCGCGCGTGCTGGTGTCCCGCGGCCAGCACGTGAACCGCGGCGATGTGGTCGCGCTGCTGACCAATCCGGAACTGTTCGCCGCCGTCGGTCAGGCGCGGGCGCAGGTCGACCTGGCCGCCGCCGCGCGCGATCGCGTCTATGCCGGCGTGCGCGAGGAACAGGTCGAATCGCTGCGCCGCGAAATTCTCAAGGCGCAGGCGGCGCAGACGCTCGCCCATCAGCAGTTGGACCGGATCGCCGCCCTCGCCGTGCGGTCCGATGCGTCGCTGCAGGAGCGTGACGCGGTCCGCGCCGAGGCCGCGCGCTCCGACGCCGACGTCAGGGTCGCGCAGGCCCGCTTCGCCGAGGCGCAGCTTGGGCCGACGGCGGAGGAGCGTGCGCTGGCGGACGCGCAGCTACATGCCGCCGAAGCCGCACGAGATGTCGTCGAGGCACGGGCCGCCAAGATGCTGCTGCGCGCGCCCGCCACCGGGGAGATCGGCCTGATCGTGCCGGAGGTCGGCGAGGCCGTCGTCCCTGGCGAGACGGTGCTGACCCTGGTGCCCGACGGCGGCGTATGGTTCGGCTTCAACGTGCGGGAGGATGCGCTGGGCGGCCTCGCGATCGGCGCGCAGGTTCCGGTCGCGGCGCAGGGGGGCGCTGCCTCCGGACGCGTGGCGGAGATGCGCAACTGGGGCGAATTTGCCACGTGGCGAGCCGCCCGCGCGAGCGGGGACCACGACCTCAACACGTTCTTTCTGCGTGTCGACCCCAGCGGAGCCGTCGCGTTCCCTTGCACCGGGGCAAACCGTGTGGCTGCAACTGCCAGCACACCCGTAAGCGGGTGGTCGAAGGCCATCCACGACTTTGCCTGTATCAACCCCGCAAGGCGTGGATGGTCGGGCCAAGCCCGACCATCACGAAGACAAGGCCGACGTATGCGCACGAAGCGGCCGAACCCTTCAGCGAACTCAAGCGACGGCAGCGAACTCCGACACCTTGTAGCCCTGTGCGAACAACAGCGCCCGCAGGTCGCCGTGCTCCACCCGGCGCGGGCCTCGGCGGCGACGATGGGCTTGGCGTGGAACGCGACGCCCAGCCCGGCCGCGCGGATCATGTCCAGGTCGTTGGCACCGTCGCCCACCGCCAGCGTCGCCGGCAGCTTCAGCCCGCGTGACGCCGCAAGTTCGCGCAGTGTCGCCAGCTTGCTGTCGCGGTCCAGGATCGGCTCCTGCACCAGACCGGTCAGCGCCGCCCCATCATCCAGCAGGACGTTCGACCGGTGCATCTCAAAGCCAAGCTCGCGCCGCCACCCGCGCCGTGAAGAACGTGAAACCCGCCGGAGACCAAGGCCGTGGTCGCGCCGCGCGCACGCATCGTCAGCACCAGCTCCCGCGCCCCGGGCGTGAGGCGAATGCGCGCCCAGGTCTTGTCCAGCGCATCCAGGCTGAGCCCCTTCAGC
Source organism: uncultured Alphaproteobacteria bacterium (assembly GCA_963771475.1). Taxonomy (GTDB): domain Bacteria; phylum Pseudomonadota; class Alphaproteobacteria; order Acetobacterales; family Acetobacteraceae; genus Rhodopila. Next base: position 19,987 of record CAVYTN010000010.1, read on the forward strand.
ATCGCGACCCGCTCCCGCAGCGCCGCCTTGAAATCGAGTTCGCCGTTCATCGCGCGGCGGGTGATCGCGGCGATCTGCTCGCCGATGCCGGCGAAGGCGGCGAGTTCGTCCAGCGTCTCGCCCTCGATCATCGTGCTGTCCATGTCGGCGATCAGCAGGGCCTTGCGCCGGCCGCGGGTTTTGACCGTGATAGCGTCGATCGGCTTACCCTCGATCGCGTCACGCAGCGTCGCGTGGTCGGGCGGGGTCGACACGGGGATGTCCGCCGCCTCCCCGGGCGAGAGGATGATCGGAGCGCCGCCGCGGATGGCATTACGGATGTGGTTGAGAATGGCGGGTGACAGGCTGATCGCGTCGCGGCGGGCGACGATCGTGGTGACATAGCTCATGGCGGGCGGGAACCTGACAGCGACGGACGCAGGCGGCAAGCCGAAAGCCGCCCTCATCGTCGCCGGCCCGACCGCCAGCGGCAAATCCGCCCTGGCGCTGGCCATCGCCCAACGCTTCGGCGGCACGATCATCAACGCCAACTCCATGCAGGTGTATCGCGAACTGCGCGTCCTGACCGCCCGCCCGACCGAGGCCGAAGAAGCCCGCGTCCCGCACCGCCTGTATGGCGTCCGCCCGGCCGCGGAGGCCGGCAACGTCGCCTGGTGGCGCGCCGAGGCCCTGGCGGCGATGGAGGCGGCCCGCGCCGCCGGCCGCCTGCCGATCCTGACCGGCGGCACCGGCATGTATTTCGCCGCCCTGACCGACGGGCTGGCCGACATCCCCGATCCCGGCCCCGACGCCCGCGCCGAGGCCCGCCGTCTGCTGGCCGAACAGGGACCCGACGCCCTGCACGCCAGCCTCGCGAAGGTCGATCCCGCCACCGCCGCCCGCCTGCAGCCCGGAAGACAGCCAGCGCATCGCCCGCGCGTGGGAGGTCTGGCGCGGCACCGGGCAGGGCCTCGCCGCCTGGCAGAACCGGCCGCGGCGCCGCCCGGCGCCCGTGGCGGTTCTGCCGCGATCCGCCTCGATCCGCCGCGCGAGGCGCTGCGCGCCGCCATCGCCACGCGCTTCGCCGCCATGCTGCGCGACGGCGCGGTCGAGGAGGTGCGCGCGCTGCTGGCGCTGGACCTCGATCCCAGCGCTGCCGGCGATGCGCGCGCACGGCGTGCCGGAACTGTCCGCCTATCTGCGCGGCACGCTGTCGCTGGAGGAAGCCGGGCGGCGCACCGAACTGGTCACCGGCCAGTACACCAAACGCCAGGCGACATGGTTTCGCCATCACGCTCTTGCAGCCCAGACGCGCGTTCGTACGATCAATGCGCGATTCACGATCTAGACGCAATTTTCGGAAAGAGAACGCGACAGATTTGTTCGCGTTTATTCAAAATCGGGATTGACCACCGCGCCACATCCGGCCTATCGCGTCGCGCCCCTAATCGTAACAACGGGAGCCGGATCAATGTCGACCGATCCGACCCAGTCAGGAGCCGAAATCCTTCTTCGCGCCCTGAAGGACCAGGGCGTCGAGGTTATTTTCGGCTATCCCGGCGGCGCCGTCCTGCCGATCTACGATGCGATCTTCAACCAGAACGCCATCCGGCACATCCTGGTGCGCCAGGAAGGCGGCGCGGTGCACGCCGCCGAGGGCTACGCCCGCTCCACCGGCAAGGTCGGCGTCGTGCTGGTCACCTCCGGGCCCGGTGCGACCAACGCGGTCACCGGGCTGGTCGGATGCGCTGATGGACAGCATCCCGGTCGTCTGCCTGACCGGCCAGGTGCCGACGCATCTGATCGGCAACGATGCGTTCCAGGAAGCCGACACCACCGGCATCACCCGGCCGGCGACCAAGCACAACTACCTGGTCAAGCGCTCCGAGGACCTCGCCCGCGTGGTGCATGAGGCGTTCTACGTCGCCCGCAGCGGCCGGCCCGGTCCGGTGGTGATCGACCTGCCGAAGGACATCCTGATCAATCCGGCGCCCTATACCGAAGCCGGCGGCGCGCCATCCCAGCTATCGCCCGCGCACCGAGCCCGATCTCGGCCAGATCGCCAAGCGCCGTCGCGCTGCTGAAGCAGGCGAAGCGGCCGATCATCTATGCCGGCGGCGGCGTCATCAATTCCGGCCCGCAGGCGTCCGACAGCGCTGGCCCGGTTCGCCCGGCCACCGGCTTCCCGGTCACCAACACGCTGATGGGTCTGGGCTCCTGTCCGGCGTCGATCCGCGGTTCCTCGGCATGCTGGGGATGCACGGGACGTACGAGGCGAACCTCGCGATGCATGGCTGCGACGTCATGCTGGCGATCGGCGCGCGGTTCGACGACCGGGTGACCGGGCGGTTGAACGCGTTCAGCCAGGGCTCGCGGAAAATCCATATCGACATCGACCGTCCTCGCATCAACAAGAACGTGCCGGTCGAGATCGCGATCGTTTCCGATGCCGGCAAGGCGCTCGATGCGCTGCTGGCGGCGTGGAAGGCCAGCGACGGGACCGAGGTCGACACGCCGGCGCTGACGACGTGGTGGCGGCAGATCGACGAGTGGCGCGGCGAAGGAGAGCCTGAAGTTCACGCAGGACATGACGCGCGGCGCGATCATCCGGCCGCAATACGCGATCCAGCGGCTGTATCGAGATCACCAGGCCCGCGGCCAGCGACATCTTCATCACCACCGAGGTCGGCCAGCACCAGATGTGGGCCGCGCAATACTTCCATTTCGAAAGCCGCAACCACTGGATGACCTCCGGCGGACTGGGCACCATGGGCTACGGCCTGCCGGCGGCGATGGGCGTGCAGATCGCGCATCCCGACGCGCTGGTGATCGACATCGCCGGCGAGGCCTCGGTGCTGATGAACATCCAGGAAATGGGAACGCTGGCGCAATATCGCCTGCCGGTGAAAGTGTTCATCCTGAACAACGAGTACATGGGCATGGTGCGGCAGTGGCAGGAACTGCTGCACGGCGGCCGCTATTCGGAAAGCTACTCCGCCGCGCTGCCGGATTTCGTCAAGCTGGCGGACGCTTCCACGCCAAGGGGATGCGCGCGAAGGCGGTCGATGAACTGGACGACGTGATCCACGCGATGCTGGACTGCCCGAACCGCGGTGATCGCCGACATCGCGGTCGATCCGACGGAGAACTGCTTCCCGATGATCCCCAGCGGCGCCGCGCATAACGAGATGCTGCTGGGTCCGGAGCATGAGGCTCGGGCGCGGGGATCACCGACGAGGGTCTGGTGCTGGTCTGATGCGATGCCGGACGGCGATCCGAGGCCACCCTCACCGTCATGGCCCGGCGTGACCGGGCCATCTCGTCCCGCGGAGGCACGGCCGGTATGCCTCACTGGATGGAGATGGCCCGGTCAGCCGGGCCATGACGGGTCATCCCACCCTTCCGGTATACGCCCGCCCCCTTGCCTCACCGAGCGTCCCGTTGCATGTCCCCGGGCATGCACGGGGCATGACACCGCGCGATGCGCTGAACTTCATCCGAACGCAACAGACACACCCATGGCGAACCCATCCGACACGACACAGCGCAGCGCGACCATTTCGGTCCTGGTCGACAACGAAGCCGGCATCCTGGCGCGCGTCATCGGCCTGTTCTCCGGCCGCGGCTACAACATCGACAGCCTGACCGTCGCCCCGGTCGACGCCGCCGGGCGCACAGCCGCATCAACGTCGTCACCTCCGGCACGGCGATGGTGATCGAGCAGATCAAGGCGCAGCTCGACCGCCTGGTGCCGGTGCACCGCGTCGCCGACCTGACCGATGGAAGGCCCGCACGTCGCGCGCGAAATGGCGCTGGTGAAGGTGATCGGCACCGGCGAGAAGCGGGTCGAGGCGCTGCGCATCGCCGATACGTTCCGCGCCCGGGTCGTCGACACCACGACTGGGCAGTTTCGTCTTCGAACTGACCGGCGCGTCCGAGAAGCTCGACGCCTTCATCGATCTGATGCGCGATCTTGGCCTGGCCGAGGTCTCCCGCACCGGGATCGCCGCGCTGGCCCGCGGCGCCCGCACGATTACCACTCTGACTTCGACCGCTGAAAAGGAACGAGAACCATGCGCGTCTACTACGATCGCGACGCCGACGTGAACCTGATCAAGGGGAAGAACGTCGCCATCATCGGCTACGGCAGCCAGGGCCACGCCCATGCGCAAAACCTGAAGGACAGCGGCGTGAAGAACCTCGCCATCGGCCTGCGCCCCGGCTCCGCCGGCGTGGCCAAGGCCGAGACCGCCGGCCTGAAGGTCATGGACCCGGCCGAGTGCGCCAAATGGGCCGACGTCGTGATGGTGCTGACCCCGGATGAGGGCCAGGGCGACCTGTATCGCGAGAAGCTCGGCCCGAACATGAAGTCCGGCGCGGCGCTGGCCTTCGCGCACGGCCTGAACGTGCATTTCAACCTGCTCGACCCGCGGCCCGGACATCGACGTGTTCATGATCGCGCCGAAGGGCCCCGGCCACACGGTGCGCAGCGAGTATCAGCGCGGCGGCGGCGTGCCCTGCCTGGTCGCGGTGTCGCAGAACCCGTCCGGCAACGCGCTGGAAGTGGCGCTGTCCTATGCCTCGGCGATCGGCGGCGGGCGCGCCGGCATCATCGAGACGACCTTCAAGGAAGAATGCGAGACCGATCTGTTCGGCGAGCAGGTCGTGCTGTGCGGCGGCCTGGTGGAGCTGATCAAGGGCGGCTACGAGACGCTGGTCGAAGCCGGTTACGCTCCCGAAATGGCGTATTTCGAGTGCCTGCACGAAGTGAAGCTGATCGTCGACCTGATCTATGAAGGCGGCATCGCCAACATGAACTACTCGATCAGCAACACCGCCGAATACGGCGAATACGTCATCCGGCCCGCGCATCATCAACGCCGAGACCAAGCGCCGAGATGAAGCGCGTGCTGGCCGACATCCAGTCCGGCCGTTTCGCGCGCGACTGGATGCTGGAGAACAAGGTCAACCAGTCCAGCTTCAAGGCCACGCGCCGCCGGCTGTCCGAACATCCGATCGAGCAGGTCGGCGAGAAGCTGCGCGCGATGATGCCGTGGATCAGCAAGAACGCGCTGGTGGACAAGACGAAGAACTGAGGTCTCCACAACGCGTCATGGCCCGGCTCGACCGGGCCATCCCGTGCCGAGGGGACGTCCAGCGCGCGATTGACCAGACGACCCGGCGTTCGAAGATGTTATGGCCGGCCTCGTGCCGGCCATCCATGACGTCCGAGATATCAACAGGGTAAGGATGGCCGACAGAAGATCGGCCGTGATGGGGTTGGTGTCGGCGACCCGCCGTCCACTTCCAGGGAGTGCCTGATCTGCTGCCGCCCCTTGATCGTTTCGTTTCGCAACGTCTGGTGCGTTGCCGCGACAAGTGTTTTCCAGCTACATCGTCCTCATGCTCCACGCTTTCTCCCTGACTGACGGCCACCCGCAACGGATCGCCGACACCCAATCGCGGGACGCACTGGCCACATCCCTCTGGATCGACGTCCTGGATCCGACGCCCGAGGACAACAGGCTGATCGAAAGCGCCACCGGCCTGTCGATCCCGACCCAAACCGCGGTCAGCGAGATCGAGACCTCAAGCCGCCTCAGCGCCCGAAATGGCACGCTGTATGTGAACATGCCGCTGATCAACATGATCGAGCGTGACGCGACCGGCGTGTCCGTCGGTTTTGTCCTGTCCGAGCACCGGCTGATCACCGTCCGTTTCGCGCCCAGTCAGATCTTCGATCTGTACGCCGAACGGCTGATCAAGGGGGAAACCGATGCGGTCAGCCCGCCGCACATCTTCCTCGGCCTGCTGGAGGCCATCGTCGATCGCCAGGCCGACGGGCTGGAACACGTCCGTGACGATCTGGAAAAGATCTCCCACACGATCTTCGCCATGGGCACGGGTCCAAGCGTCGGGCGCAAGACGGAAGATGCCGCGCTCAAGCGCATCCTGGGCGAACTTGGCAGGCTGGGCGACCTGATTTCCCATATCCGCGACACCCAGGTCAGCGCGGCGCGCATCGTCCCCTATGTGGAGAGCATGGCGCCCTGGATGCCGGGCGACCTGCGCACAAGGCTGGAGACGCTGCGGCACGATATCGGATCGGTCAGCGAATTCGATACGCACCTGAACGACAAGACGCAGTTTCTGCTGGATGCGACGCTGGGGTTCATCAATATCGCTCAGAACAACGTGATGAAGGTGATGGCGATCGCGTCGGTGGTGGGGATACCGCCGGTTCTGGTCGCCGGCATCTACGGGATGAACTTCAAGAACATTCCGGAATACGACTGGGTCTGGGGCTACCAGTGGGGTTGGGCGCTGATTATCCTGACAACGCTGATCCCGATGGGGATTTTCCGCTGGCGGAAATGGATCTGAAGGCGTTGGGCGACAGCGAACCCACGATCGACACCTTGGGCGCCACCGCCCTTCCCGATCAACGCACCCCGATCAGCGGCCCCAGATCAGCGGGCTGGCGGCTTGTCCGGCAGCCAGGCGTCGGTCCAGCCGCTGCCGCCGGCGGACGGATCGTTGGTCTGCACCTCGGTCATGCCGGGTCCTTGCCGCCGCACGATGGAAACGCCGGTCGCTGCGCGGATAATCTGACAATCGACGGGTCCGTCCACCAACTCCCCCCGACGGCGAGCGGCGAGGCGCGAAAGATCCGATTCCGAGCGGCAGATGACCGCGCCGCGATCGAGCCGGGGCCAGGCCAGCGGCTGAGCCTTTACATCGGGCAGCCCCGTGGACTTTTTCTTCGGTATCAGGGCAGGCGCGTCCAGATGCACATGGCTGTCGGTCTCCGGAGGGGTCTGGGCGAAGGCCGGCATCGCGACCAGGCAGGACAGCACCAGGGCGCTGGCAATCAGCGGGCGCAGGCAACCACGCATCCGGGGTTCGGCGTGGCTTGACTCAAAGCTCGATGGTTTCATGCGTTTCAGTTCCTTACCCCATCCTCAAGGCTCGTCATCCGTAAGGCTCCTCATCCGGGGGCTGCATCCAGAGGATCAGCCGCGCCGCACCGCGGCGGCGGGGTGGCTGGATGGCAGGCGTGGGCCACGCCCGAACAGTTTCTCACGGAACGTACCCGGCGCGTAGTCGGGCTTGTAGAGTCCGCGCGCCTGCAATTCCGGCACCACCAGATCGACGATATCGACGAACGTGCCCGGCGTCAGCGCATAGGCGAGATTGAAACCGTCGACGTCGGTTTCCTCGACCCAGGCACGCGAGTTCGTCGGCGACCTCCTCGCCAGATCCGATGATCACCGGGCCGCGGCCGCCGATCGCGGCGTGGCGCGCGATCTCCCGCACCGTCCAGGTGCGGTCCGGATCGGCGGTGGTGAAGGCCTCCAGCGCCGAGGTCATGCGCGTTCGTCCGGTCGTCGAAGCGCACCGACCTGATCGGGGTCCATGGCGCCGAAATCGACGCCCGGTCCAGCCCGACATCAGCGCCAGCGCGCCTTCCTCGGACGACGTACGTTGAGGTAGTCCTGATACTTCTCCAGCGCCGCCTCGCGGTGTGGGTCGGTGATCACCGTCATCATCGTGAAGATCACCAGGTCGGCCGGATCGCGCCCGGCCGCGGCGGCGCGGCGGCGCATGTCGGCGACGATGTTGCCGATGACCTTCTTCGACGGCCCGTTGATGAACACGCATTCGGCGTGGCGCGCGGCGAAATCGCGGCCGCGCTTGGAGGCGCCGGCCTGGAACAGCACCGGCGTGCGTTGCGGCGAGGGCTCGCACAGATGGATCGCGTCGACCTTGAAATGCGGGCCTTCGTGGCGGATCGCGGTGGATCTTGTCGCGGGTCGGCGAAGCGGCGGCCGGCGCGGTCGCGCAGCACGGCGCCGTCCTCCCAGCTCGCCTCCCACAGCTTGTAGACCGCCTGCATGTAGTCTTCGGCGACGTCGTAGCGGTCGTCGTGCGCCGATCTGCTCGGCCATGCCCATGCCGCGGGCGGCGCTGTCGAGGTAGCCGGTGACGATGTTCCAGCCGATGCGGCCCTTGCGTCAGGTGGTCCAGCGTGCTCATGCGGCGCGCGAACGGATAGGGGAGTTCGTAGGACAGCGCGCAGGTGACGCCGAAGCCCAGATGCTCGGTCACCACCGCCATCGCGCGGACTGACCATCAGCGGGTCGTTGACCGGCACCTGCACGGCGTGCTCCAGCGCGGTGTCGCGGCGAACCCTTGTAGACGTCGTAGATGCCCAGCACGTCGGCCAGGAACAGCGCGTCGAACTGTGCCGCGCTCCAGCGTGCGCGCGAGATCGGTCCAGTATTCCAGCGTGTTGTAGCGTGTCGGCGCGGTCGCCCGGATGGGTCCACAGGCCCGGCGACTGATGGCCGACGCAGTTCATGTCGAAGGCGTTCAGGCGGATTTGTTTGGACATTCCGGTCGACATTCTCGGTTCAGGCATTGCATTGGTCCGCCCACGAAAGGGCGGACGCACCTCTTTTCACACCCTGGTGCCGGAAGTCCAGGGGGACGATGTATAGGCGTTGCCGATCCGCTCAGTGTGCCGCGTGCCGCGGGAACTGCATCGCGATCACGTCGACGCCCTCGGGGCCCGCAACGGCGTCGAACGGCGCGTCGTCGGGATAGACGAAGACGCAGGACAGCGCGGCATGTCTGCCTGTCGCCGGCATGCGCGAGGCTGCCCTCGGTCACCACCCAGTACTGACCGCGCCCAGGCCGGATCGGGACCGGTGACGCGCTCGCCGGCGGCAGGGCGTAGCGCCAGGCGCCCATGCCGTCGGCTTCGGGACCGAGCAGCGTCTCGGACGGCGCGGTCGGCGCCGGCAGCGGGCCGGCCACCGACTTCCCGATGACGCCGGCCCGGCACGGTGCGCAGCGCGGCGCGGTTTTCCGGCATCGCCATGAACCGCGCGCCGGGATCGAAGCCGTTGCGCAGGGTGAAATAATACACGCCCTCATCCTGGCTGGCGCGGATCGGGCCATAGGCGGTGTGCGCGCCGGCGAAATGCACGGTGACCGGCTTGATGTCGTGCAGGCCCAGCGTGCCGTGGCCACCGACGACCAGCTGGAACTGGTCCTGCTGGTGGTAATGCGCGCTGCGCGGTGCTGCCGGGGTCCTGCTCGACCAGGAAGGCCATCGGGAACAGCGCGCTCGGCGTCCGGGTCCGGCGTGCCGGGCGCCATGTTGTAGCGCGTGGTGCCGAGATACAGCGTGTGCCAGAACGTCACGCCATCGGCGGCGGAGCCGCGGCGGCGGTTCACACGGGCTGTCTTCGGACGTGGCGACAAGGGTCATGGCGGAACGAACTCCTGGCCGGGGCTGACCGGACAAGGTTGCGACGGTCGCCGATTGTAAGCCGCTCACGCCATCGCGCAACCACAGCGGCTGGCGGTCAGCAGGCCTTCCAGCGGTCAGGCCTTCTCCCTCAGCAGGTCGCGGATTTCCGTCAGCAGCGTCTCGCTGGGCGTCGGCCCGGGCGGCGGCGCGGCTTCCTTCTTGGCCTGAAGCCTGGACAGTCCCTTCACCACCCAGAAGATCGCGAAGCTGACGATCACGAACTGGATGATGGCGTTCAGGAACAGCCCGATATTGACCGTCGCCGCCCCGGCCTTCTGCGCATCGGCCAGGTTGGCATAGTGCTGGCCGTTCAGCGGGACGAAGAGGTTGGAGAAATCCAGCCCGCCGGTCAGCAGGCCGAGGAACGGGTTGAAGATATCCTTCACCAGGCTGGCGACGATCGCCGTGAACGCGGCGCCGATGATGATGCCGACCGCCAGATCGACGACATTGCCGCGCATGATGAAGGCGCGGAACTCATTGATCCAGGACGGCGTTTTCGGTGCCAGCATCTGGAATATCCTTTCCCGTTTGCGAAACGTTGCCGCACCGAACCGCGCCGCGGCCGGCGACTGGTCCCCCCTCGTATTATCCCCGTATTATCCCTTGGCGCAGGACGCGCACTGGCCCTCCGCCTCGATCGTCGCCTTCCCCAGCGTGAAGCCCAGGCGCTTGGCGGCATGCTCCAAGCGCGTGCGCCAGTTCGTGATCCTCCAGTTCGGTCACCCGGCCGCAGGTGCGGCAGATGAAGAACTGCGCCGCATGGTTGTGATCCTCATCGGCGATGCAGCCGACAAAGGCCGACAGCCGCTCCAGCTTGTGGATCAGCCCCTGTTCGAGCAGGAACTCGAGCGCACGATAGACGGTCGGCGGCGCGGCGCCATGCCGCGTGGCGCGCAGTTGATCCAGCAGGTCATAGGCGCCGGTGGGCGCCTCGCGATCGAGAATCAAGCCCAGCACCTGCCGCCGCACATCGGTCAGCCGGACGCCGCGGCCGTCGCAGATCGCGCTTGCCCGGTTCAGCAATGTCTCGGTGCGGGGAGAAAACCCCATTCATAGCCCCTCTGGAATAATCCGTTGCAGAAGACCTCTTGGCGCGCAAGGCATCGAATGCCCAAATATGATCCATGCCTGATACGGACGCTCAAGCCTTTATCGCACCCGACACCACTGAGATGGTGCTGGCGGCCATTTGTTTCGACGCCAACGGGCTGGTCCCAGCCATCGCCCAGCAGCATGACACCGGCGAGGTGCTGATGATGGCGTGGATGAACGCCGAGGCGGTGCGGGAGACGCTTTCCACCGGCCGCGTCTGCTATTTCAGCCGCAGCCGCTTCCGCCTGTGGCGCAAGGGAGAGACGTCCGGCCAGACGCAGATTCTCAAGGATTTTCGTGTCGACTGCGACGGGGACACCGTTCTGCTGCTGGTCGATCAAAATGGCGTGGCCTGCCACACCGGGCGGCATAACTGCTTCTTCCGAGCGCCCCGCGATGGCGTACTGGCGGAAATCGCCGCTCCCCTTGTGTCCCCCGACGACCTCTATCGCCATGGCTGAATCTCCGCTCGGTTTTGGAGCTGTTCGCGGGGCCGGGCCCAATATTCCCCGCATTATTCCGTTGACGGCAGGGTCCGAACCAAGAACGCCGGTCACCGTCGTCACCGGCCCCGGACAGGCAGGCAAGGCAATGCTGCTCGGCCGGCTGGGGCGCGATCCGGCGCTGGCGCGAACCGTCATCGTGACCGTTGATCACGGCGGATTCGCGGCCGACCAGCCATTGGCGGACGATGCCGGCTTGCCCTCCGGCGGAATTTCGGACGGTGCCGAGATGGGATGCATCTGCTGTGCCGCACAGGGTGACTTGCAGCGCAGCTTGCGCGCATTGCTGCCGAAGGCGCGGCGGGGTGAGGTATTGCACGTCATCGTCGACGCGTCGGTCCGGTCGGATTCGATGTCCATCCTGGCGACGGTGATCACTGACCCGGTCCTTGCTGCGGTCTATCGGACCGGCGGGGTGGTGGCGGTGGTGGACGAGTCGGGCGGCTTCGCCACGCCGCAGGGCCGCCGCCAGCTTATAGTGGCGGACCGTATCGTCGTTACCTCCGGCGCCGTTGCCCTGAATGCCGTGCGCAGCCTCAACCCCGTTGCGCACATCGCCGATTGCATGGCGCCCCCGCGCTTCATTCTGGAGGAAAACCGGTTTGCCCCGCACCGGTTTGCCCCCCTGCCAAGGGCCCAACGGCGCAGGCATCGGTTCTGGAGGTCACGGTGTCCGATCCCCTGGACTGGCCTTCCTTCAGCCGCTGGCTGACCGCCGAACTACGTTCGTCCGCCCACACGTCATCATCCCGGTCCTGGCCTTCCGGTGGTGCCTGGCTTCAACGACAGGACCGTACCTCCCAGTCTCCGCCTGAGGCCCGGACGTCGCGACCTGGCAACGGGCCGCTGCGCGTCACCGGCGTGCTTCGGCTGGCCGGGGAAAGCCGTCCTGTGGCGATCGACGCCGTGCGACACCATCTCGCGCCGCCACGCCTGCTGTCCGCATGGCCCGCCGGCTACACGCCGCGCTCACATCTGGTCTTTGCGGGCGACGGCCTCGATGTCGCGTCGATCCAGGCGGCGCTGGCTCACCCCCGGAGGCTGAGCCCCAGAAGGCTGAGCCCCGAAGGCTGAGCCCCAGGAGGCTGAGCCCCAGGAGGCTGAGCCCTGGGAAGCTGAGGCGGTCAGTGCGCCAGCGCTGCCGGTTGTGCCCCCGCCTCGTGCGCCGGAGCGCTGCGCAGCGGCAGGTCGCGCATGCCCAGCGCGACGACCGTCGCCGCCGCCATCACCACCGCACAGGCCAGGAACGCCAGGTGAAAGGCGTCCGCCAACGCGACATGCACCTGCGGCATCATCGCCGGTGAGACCCCGGCCAGCGCGCTCCCATGCTGACGGACCTCACCCAGGTCGATATGCGCGGTGACGCCGATCGCGGCCAGATGCGACGCGAAGCCGACGGCCAGCAGCGCCCCCACCATCGTGCTGCCGAACGCCCCGCCCATGGAGCGCAGGAACAGCAGGCAGCCGGTCGCCGCGCCGATGTCCCGGCGCTCCGCCGCGTTCTGCACCGTCACCAGGCTGCACGGCATCACCAACCCGAGGGCGAAGCCGAGGATGAGCTGATAGAACACGAGGACGTAGCGGGGCGTGGTGGCGCTCACCAGGGAGAGCAGCGCGAAGCCCAGCATACATCCCAGCAGCCCGGCGATCATGATCGCCTTCATCTTGCCGCGGCGGCGCGCGAGCCAGCCGGCAACGACCGAGGCGACACAGTTCGCGCCGAGGAACGGTGCCAGCAGTGCGCCGGACATGGAAGCGTCCGCGCCCTTCACCAACTGGAAGTACAGCGGCAGCAGGAAGCTGCCGCCGAACATGGCCATCGCCCCGCAGAACGCAATCGCCACGCCGCGCGCGAACACGGAATTGGCGAACAGGCGCGGCGGCAGCAGCGGATCGGGAAAGCGCCGCTCCTGCCAGATGAGCGCCACGAGCAGCACCAGTCCGGCCACCCCAAGCCCGAGGATCGGCGGCGCCATCCACGGCATCTCCACGCCACCCCAGCTCAGCACCAGCAGCCAGGTACTGACCGCGGCGGTCAGCAGGCCGGCGCCGGCCCAGTCGATCCGCGCCTTGCCGCCCCGCGGCTGCAGCAGCCGCAGCGCGCGCTCGCACAGCAGCATGGCCACCAGCGCGATTGGCAGGTTGATCCAGAAGATCCAGCGCCAGGACAACGTGTCGGTGACCCAGCCGCCGATCACCGGTCCGGCGACCGAGGCCACCCCCCAGGTCGAGGCCAAATAGCCCTGGTAACGCCCACGCTCGCGCGGGCTCACCACATCGGCGATCGCCGCCTGCGACATCGCCATCAGCCCAGCCCCACCGATCCCCTGCAGCGCTCGGGCGACCACAAGCTGGCCGAGGCTCGCCGCCATGGCGCAAAGCCCCGAGGTGACCGCGAAGATCGCCAATGCCAGCAGCAGCAGCTTCCGCCGCCCGTAGGTGTCGGACAGCTTGCCGTAGATCGGCGTCGCCGCCGTGGAGGTCAGCAGATAGGCGGAGACGATCCAGGCGAGATGGTTGAACCCGTTCAGGTCAGCGGCGATCGCCGGCACCGCGGGGATCACCACCGTCTGGTCGATCGCGGCGAGGAAGATGCAGAGCAGAATACCGCTCAGCACCCGCAGGACTTGCTGATGCGTAAAATGGGGCCCTTCGTCGTTAATCTGCATGGCGACCCCTGATCCTCCGGCACGGCGCTGATCCCCCGCGCCGATCGCGGCGGCGAAGGTTCCCAGCCTTTACCGCAATGCAGCATTTTCAGCCACGCCACAGGCTCAACCCTGCTGCGCGCGCATTCAGCTTTACCTTCAAAGGCCTGCGCTTTCCAGATCTGAAAATGCAGCGGCAGCGTCGCCTGGAAATTGGGCAACACGCGACGGTGGCCGACGGGTTGTGCTGGAAACCACGGAGGCAGCCTGGTTTCGCGCGATGTAAAAATCGCCAAAGGCCGCCGGCAGCGACAGCGTGAACATCGTCTCGTCGTTGGCGATGCCGGACACCAGCAGCCTGCCATTCATGCCGCGCGCCAGGCGGTGGCACAGCGCCAGACCGGCACTCCCGGCGAGCCACCGGGAATCCTCGCACTCCGGCCCCAGGCCGTCGCCGGTTGCCTCCGCCAGGTACGCCGCGACCGGTCCGGCCACCGAGGCCACGATGTCGTCGCCGTTGCGCTTGACTATGATGGAGACGGTCTCTCCCGGCCGAGCCTGGCTGATCTGATGCGCCAGGAGGTTGTCGATGATGCGGCGGATCGCCCAGGAATCCCCTCGGACGCCTGAACGCGGCGAAAGACTGACGCCCTGCGGGCAGGAGACGCGGATGTCGATGTCATTTTCACGCGCCAGCCGCCCCGCCTCCTCCGCCGCCTGTCGGGCCACGATCGTCAGGTCGACCGGCTCGCAGACCAGGGGCCGCTCCTCGATCTGGGTCAAGTCGATCAGGTCGTCGATCGTGCGCAACAGATGTTCGGCGCTGGCATGCACCTGCTCCAGCGCCTCCCGCTGGTCTGCCCGAGCGGTGGCCTTCAACAGGCCCATGAGGCCGAGGAGGCCGTGCAGTGGCTTGCGAATCTCCTCGCTCAGGTTGTCGAGTACCTCGCCTTTGGTCCGTTCCGCTTCCTCCGCCCGGTTGGTTTCGATGGCCAGGCGGTCCTGGATGCTACGGGCGAAATTCATGAAGATCGCCGTTGCGATAATGGCGAGCACAGACAGGAAGCGGTTGCCGATCATGTCCGGCAGGTCGTCGTTCACCACCGGCAGGAACGCGCCGATGACGACCATTGCGATTGCGATGGCGGCCAGGGCCCAGGCGGCGCGGCGGGAGCGGTAGAAGACCGCGGTGCCGACCAGCGGGGTATAGACGATGCCGTAGGCGAAAACGTTGTCGCGCGTCAGGTCGAAGATGAAGGCCGCCGCACAGACTACATAGACCAGCGGCACCATCCAGCGGGAGGCGCGGACCATGCGAGACGGCAGAACCGCTCGGGTTACACGCGACTCCGGCCGGGTCAGCACGGGACCCGCCCGGCCACGTTCAGGTCCATATCTGCGCGACCCAGTGGGCCATGACGACCGTGCCATCCAGGAAGTCGTCGATCGTCATCGCCTCATGCGGGTTGTGGCTGCCATTGGCATTGCGCACGAAGACCATGCCCATTGGCACGCCCACCGCCGCAAACGACGCCCCATCGTGCGAGGCCGGGCTGCCGATATGCAGCACCGCGATGCCCTGCGCTGCTGCAGCGTCCTCCAGCCCAGCCTTCACGCCGGGATCGACCGGCCCGACCGCGGCGCGCGCCGTCGGGCCGAGATGGAATTGCACCCCTCGCTCCTGCTCGATCTTGGCGATGATGGCGCCGACCTTGGTTTCCAGACCGGCCAGGACGTCCGGATCATAGGCGCGGACGTCGAGGCTGAAATGGAAGGCGCCGGGCACGATGGTCAGGCCATGCGCATTGGGGTCGGTGTGGAAGCGCCCCAGCGTGCAGGCCATCGGGATGCCGCGCGCGTCGTAATCGGCCCAGAGCTCGTCCAGCGCCATGGCGAAGGCGGCGCCCGCCGTGGCGGCATCGCGGCGGAAGCGCCGCGGCAGGCCGACATGGTCGTGCTGCCCCTCGATCCGAGCGTCGGGATAGCGGAAATTGCCGGGGATACCGGTGCAGATGGCGACCGAACGGCCGGCCTCGATCAGGCTGGGCGCCTGTTCGATATGCAGTTCCAGATAGGCGGCGATCCGCGCCGGGTCGAAATGGCGTTGCCGCTCCAACAGGGCCGCCGGGTTGCCGCCGCATTCGGCGATGTGCTCCGCCAGCGTGCGCCCGGTGTCGACGCGGCGCACATCCAGCGCACCATCCGGCAAGGTGCCCAGGCTGGAGCGGCTGCCGATATAGGAGACCTGGAACCAGACGCTTTCCTCGGCGCGGATGCCCATCACGACGATGTCGCAACGCGGCGTCACGCCCAGCGCCTTCAGCGCGCCGACGACCGCTAGGCCCGCCAGCACACCGGCCGCCCCGTCATAGTTGCCGCCATGCGGGACGGAATTGAGATGCGAGCCGATGACCAGGACCGGCGCGCTGCGATCCCGCCCAGGCAGCGTCATATAAAGGTTGGCGGCGGCGTCGTGGCCGATCTCCAGGCCCATCGTCTCGGCGAAGCGGGCGACTGTGGCGTGTCCCCGCTGCTCCCCGGCGCCATAGGGATCGCGCGACACGCCGGGCTCATCCAGGCCATCGGCGCGCAGTTGTTCGAACAGGGCGTCCATCGTGGCACGTTGCGCCCGCACGGCTTCCGCGATCGCTTTGCTGTCGACTACCCCCATGCGCGGACCCCTGCATCGCCTGACCCTGCAGCCGGCATTTTGCGTGCCACTACCGGGATATCACCGAACCGCGGTCCGGCGCCCTGCACGAGGAGTAAACGGAAATCGGGACCACGGAAAGGCCGATCGGAGGTGGTTCGACGAAGGCGGCGCCGTCTCGCGCCAGGGTAGACCGGGGGGCGAACAGGGGGAGGCCGGCCCGGCTTGGTTTCAAAACCCGTTCGCGGCATGCTGTGTGGCAAACCACGGAGTTGCCGAGAGTGTCACACTGTCTTTGCTGTCTGCCCGATCCGACCCGCAGGCGCCTGTTGTTTGCCGCGGTGTCCGCCGCCGCCGGGCTGGCCGTGTCGGGTGGCGCCGCGATAGCGGAGCCTGCGTCGGCCGGCCCCGCCGATCCGAACCGGCTGGACGACCTCGTAGCGGCCAATCACATCCTCTATGACCAGGGCGTGGTCGACGGGTTCGGCCATGTCAGCGTCCGGCACGACAAGGATCCGAACCGCTATCTGCTGGCCCGCAGCATGGCGCCGGCGCTGGTAACGAGCGAAGACATCATCGAATACGACCTGGACAGCGTCCCAATCGGCGCCAACGGACGGACGTCCTATCTGGAACGGTTCATCCATGGCGAAATCTACAAGCGGCGCCCGGACGTCATGGCAATCGTGCACAGCCATTCGTCGGCGGTGATCCCCTTTGCCGATACCGGCGTGAGGCTGCGGCCGATGAACCATATCGCCGGTTTCCTGGGCGCCGGTGTCCCGATTTTCGAGATCCGGACGGCGGCCGGCCCCGCCAGCGACATGCTGATCCGCAGCGCCAGGCTGGGGGACTCGCTGGCGGCCACGCTGGGCAGCCATCCGGTCGCTCTGATGCGGGGCCATGGCTCCGTCGCCGTGGCGCAGAGCATCCGCCACGTCGTGTTCCGAGCCGTTTATACCGAAGTGAACGCTCGCATGCAGGCGGAAGCCCTCAAGCTGGGCACGCCGCGCTACCTGAATGACGCCGAGGCGGCGGCGGCTACGAAGACCAATGACGGCCTGGTGGATCGGCCATGGTCGCTGTGGAAGCAACGGGCGATGGGATCGAAGTCGTGACGCGTGGCCGGGGCATGGCCGGTCGGATCGCATAGGCGCTAACGTGGGGCGCCGGTCTCGCTTCGTCATGGCGGGCGCAGCAGACTGTGCGAAAACGCAGGCGAGAGGCGCGTTCAGAGAAGATATTTCTGACGATTTGGCGGGATGCATCACCCTGTCATGGCCGGCCTTGTGCCGGCCACCCACGACTTACGGAATATCAACCACTTAAAGGCGTGGATGGCCGGCACAAGGCCAAGGCTGTCCGGTACGCTTCTTGCCGATTGGCCGGTTGCCGATTGGCCGGTGCGGCGATCGGCTTGGGTGAAAGAAAACACGGAGCCGGCCCGCCGGCGGGCCTTGGACGGAGGATACGAAGGGCACGGAGTCGTTGTGGCAGCGTCACGGGGACAGGGTTCGGCCGGCTGGTTGCCGGAAGGAGGGACTCATGTTTGCTGCCTTCGGCAGCCTGTGCTGTCCTGGCTGACGCAGTGCGGATTCGTAACGCGCGAAGCGCTCTGAAATTCTCAGCGTAAATCACACCACAAAGCGGCTTGCGTTCCAAAACCGCCGTGAAACAACGACTCCGTGCCCTCCGGCTTCCTCCGTTCAAGGCCCGCTCGCGGGCCGGCTCCGTGTGAGGCTTTCGCGGAGTCGAAACGACTCCAGACTTGCAAATGTCGTGCCGGACAGCCGTGGCACAAGGCCGGCCATGACATGATGGGCTACCGCCGTCATTAGGCGGAGAAATTCATTCTCCCTGGTCGGATAGCGTTCGAGTTTTCGCACAGCCTAGAAGGCCCGCCATGACGGTGTCGGGGCGGTCAGGCATGACGGGTGCAGACGCTTCCTCGCGGCTCTCGACCGATTCCAGTCCGGCGGGAGCGGCCCTGGAGCAGGATGACATCGCTTTCGCTCAGCCATCCTGCTCCAGGTGTTTGTTTGATCGCGTGATTCAGACCTCCGGCGATTCCGCCTCCGGTCATCACGCTCCTGGAGCAGGATGACATCGCTTTCGCTCAGCCATCCTGCTCCAGGTGTTTGTTTGATCGCGTGATTCAGACCTCCGGCGATTCCGCCTCCGGTCATCACGCTCTAGCAGAGAGCGCCTTCCATCGGTTCATCCGGTTCAGAATAGGCACGCAGCTTGGCGACATCGTGCAGGATCACGCGGGCGCCATGGGTCTCCACGCCGAAGCTGCGCAGGGCGGCGAAGGCGCGCGACAGATTCTCCTGCCGGCAGCCCAGGCGGGCGGCGAGCAGGCGCTTGTCGAACGGCAGGCGCAGCGCGGTGGTGTTGCCATGGGTCTGCTGCGACAGGCTGAGCAGGTAGCACCCCAGCCGCTGCGCCGTGGTCCGCAGCTTCAGGTCGCATACCTGGCGCACCAGCGCGCGGAATTCGCGCGCCTGGGCGCGGAGCAGGACAGTCACCAGAGAGGTTTCCTGCGGCAGCAGAGCAAGCAGGCCGGTCGTCTCGATCGCCAGCAGCTCACACGGCGTGATCACCTCTGCGCTGAGCTGGCGGGGCTGACCCGCGAGGACGTTGGCAAGGCCGAGCGTTTCACCGGCCCGCACGACTTCGACGACGGCGGTGGTGCCGTTGGCGGCCCTGCTGAAGCCGGAGATCTGGCCTTCCAGGATGATGTAGAAGGGGTTCGTCGGTTCCCCCTGACGGCAGAGGATCGTGCCCTCCGGCGCGTAGGTCAGCCAACTGATCTCCGCCAGCCGGGCCAGAACGCGGTCTTCCAGATCCCTCAACAGGGGCGTGGACCGCAGCGCCGCGAGGCGTCTGCCAAGGTCCAATTGGTCAACTTGCCCCGACTTTCGGGACTCTTTGGTCATCGACATGGTACGCCGTCGCCTCCGCCTAACCCGCTTCCGCGCCTTACGTTGTACCCAACTAAATTGACGAGAATCAACCTCTGGGCGACGTTCTACCCCATTACGATGGGGCTTTGAAACAGTTCATAACAGTAATCACGGAGTCGGGATCGATGAAAGCCATGGTTTGTGAACGATTTGGCGGACCTGAAACGTTGGTTTTTCAAGATTTTTCCGACCCGCCACCGCCGAACCCCGGAGAGATCCAGGTACGCATCGGCGCGCGCGGCGTCCAGTACGTTGATGTGTTGATGTTGGCGGGTAAATACCAGTTCCGGCCGGAACCGCCCTTCATCCCGGGCAACGAGGCCGCCGGCCATGTCGTGGCTGTGGGCGAAGGCGTGACCGGGTTCGCGGTGGGCGATGCGGTGATGACCCGCCAGACCCTGGGGACCTTCGCGGAATACGGGAACGCCAAGGCGTCGCTGTGCGACCGCGTGCCGGCCGGTCTGTCGCTGGCGCAGGCGGGCGTGTTCCGCGGCGCCTATACCACCGCCTATCACGCGTTGCTGCAACGCGGACGGCTCGCGGAGGGGGAGACGGTGCTGATCCACGGCGCCGCCGGTGGCATCGGCATCGCCGCGATCCAGGTCGCCAAGGCGTTCGGCGCCACCGTGATCGCCACCGCCGGCACGGCGGAGAAGCGGGCCGCCTGCCTGGAGGAAGGGGCCGACCACGCGATCGACTATCGCGGCGGCTTCGTCGATCAGGTCCGCGACGGCTTCGTCGACCAGGTCAAGGACCTGACCGGCGGGCGGGGCGTCGACATCGTCTATGACCCGATCGGCGACAAGGTGGCGGAGGAATCGCTACGCTGCCTGGCCTGGGGCGGACGGCTGCTGATCCTGGGCTTCCTGGGCGGCGGGCCGACGAACATCCGCAGCAACTACTTGCTGATCAAGGGCATCGATGCCATCGGCGTGCGGATCGGCGGACTGAACGAGGCCAACCCGGCGCTGGCGATCGCCAACATGAAGGCGCTGATCGCGCTGGCCGAGGCGGGCAGGCTTCGGCCCCGCATCTCCCACAGTTTCCGGCTGGATCAGGCGGCCGAGGCGCTGCAGGCGGTGATCGACCGCAAGGTCATCGGCAAGGCGGTGCTGGTGGGGTGATCGGGGGACGGTGGGGTGATACGGGTGGGGGGTGGAAGGAACGAGGCACCGGCCGTGCCATGGCCGCACCGCCGGCTAGAGCAGGATGACATCGCTTTCGCTCAGCCATCCCGCTCTAGCTCTTTGTTGGATCGCGTGATTCAGACCTCCGGTGATCCCACCTCCGGTCATCACGCTGTTTGTTTGATCGCGTGATTCAGACCTCCGGTGATCCCACCTCCGGTCATCACGCTTTAGGCCATGTAGCTGCCGCCGTTGATGTGGTAGACCTGCCCGGTGATCCAGTCGGCGTCGTCCGACGCCAGGAAGACACCCAGTTTGGCGATATCCTCCGGCGTCCCCATGCGGCCCAGCGGGGTGGCCTTCGCCATCTCCTGGATTTCCGCCTCGGTGTTGCCGTAGCGCGGCTGGGCGGTGTCGGTCAGGCCGGGGGCGATGGCGTTGACCCGGATGCGGTACGGCGCCAGCGCCATGGCCATCGAACGCGTCAGGCCGACGACCCCGGCCTTGGTCGCGGAATAGTGCACCCCCAGCACCGCGCCCCCCATCGACCGGGACGACAGGTTGATGATGGCGCCCTCGATCTTGCGGTCGATCATCGCCCAGGCCGCGGCCTGCGCGCAGAAATTCGTGCCCTTGAGGTTGACGCCGATGACGAAGTCCCACTCGGCCTCCGACATCTCCAGGAACGACACGCGGGGATAGACGCCGGCATTGTTGACCAGCACGTCCAGCCGGCCCTTCCACCCCGCCGCCTGGTCCACCATGCCGCGCACCTGAGTGACATTGGCGACATCGCCCTGCACCAGCAGGGCCTCCCGACCATGGGCGCGGACGGCGTCGGCGACCTGGCGCGCAGCCGTCTCATCGTCCAGCCAGTTGATGGCGACATCGGCCCCCGCGGCGGCGAATGCGATCGCCATCGCCTTGCCGATCCCCTGCTGCGCGCCCGTCACCAATACCACCCGCCCGTCATGCGCCATCTGCTCTGCCCTCTGCCTTGCCCGCTGCCCTAGCCGGTCCACACTCGTATCGCGCATCAGACACGCGCGATACGGCATCTGTCGTGAAAAGTGCCGATTCATGCAGAAAAGTGCGGTCACGCGGTGACCAGCGCCTCCCTAGGATCTGACGTCAGGTACCCGGCGTCGTGTCCCTCAAGACGCTGGCAAATCAATGGCCGGCACGGCACGATGACCGGCAACGACAGGCCGCAAACAATGGCAGCCTGGAGCCGTGGGAGGCTTCCGATGACCATGCAGTCCAATCCGATCGAGACCCGGCGGGAACACGACATGCTGGGCGAAGACGACGTGCCCGCCTCCGCCTACTGGGGCATCCACAGTCAGCGCGCGGTGCGCAACTTCCCGATCACCGGCGTGCCCGTCGGGCACTTCCCGCAGCTCGTCAAAGCCCTCGCCCTCGTCAAGCTCGCCGCCGCTCGGGCCAACCGGCGGCTGGGGGACCTCGATCCGGTCAAGGCCGCCGCCATCGAGCGCGCCTGCCTGCTGATCGCCGAGGACGGCAGGTTCCACGACCAGTTCGTGGTCGACGCGATCCAGGGCGGCGCCGGCACCTCGACCAACATGAACGCCAACGAGGTGATCGCGAACGTCGCCCTGGAACTGATGGGCGAGGCGCGCGGGACCTATGCGAAACTGCACCCCAACGACGACGTCAACATGGCGCAGTCGACCAACGACGCCTATCCGACGGCGCTGCGCCTGGCGGTGATCTTCGCCACCGAACCGCTGTGCCAGGCGCTGGACGACCTGGCCTTCGCGTTCAAGGCGAAGGGCGTGGAATTCGCCGACGTGCTGAAAATGGGCCGCACCCAGTTGCAGGACGCGGTGCCGATGACCGTCGGCCAGGAATTCGACGCCTTCCATGTCACGTTGAAGGAAGACGTGGCGCGGCTGCACGAGATCTCCAGCCTGTTCAAGGAGGTCAGCCTGGGCGCCACCGCCATCGGCACCGGCATCAACGCCGATCCGCGCTATTCGAGCCTGGCGGTGGAGGAGCTCGCCCGAGCGGCGCGGGTGTCGCTGGTGCCGGCGACGAATTTGATCGAGGCGACGTCGGACATGGGCGCCTTCGTGCTGTTCATCGGGCTGCTGAAGCGCGTGGCGATGAAGCTGTCGAAGATCTGCAACGACCTGCGGCTGCTGTCGTCGGGGCCGCGGACCGGCATCGGCGAGCTGAAACTGCCGGCGGTGCAGGCGGGGTCGTCTATCATGCCCGGCAAGGTCAATCCGGTGATCCCCGAGGTGGTGAACCAGGTCGCCTTCCTGGTGATGGGCCACGACATGACGGTGACACTCTGCGCCGAGGGCGGGCAGCTCCAGTTGAACGCGTTCGAGCCGACGATCGGCTATTGCGTGCTGAACTCGCTGCGCATGCTGACGGCCGCGGTCGAGACCCTGCGGATCCGCTGCATCGAGGGGATCGAGGTCGATCGCGAACGCTGCGAAAGCCTGGTGCGCGGCAGCATCGGCCTGGTGACGGCCCTGGTCCCGGCGCTGGGCTACGAGGCCTCCTCCCGCGTTGCTCGGCGGGCGCTGACGGAAAAGCGGACGGTGGCGGAGGTGGTGCTGGATGAGGGGCTGCTGACCCAGGCGCAGTTGGATGAATTGTTGCAACTGGAAGCGATGACGCGGCCGCACCGGGGGAAGGTGGTCACGACGAAGACCTGAGCGGCCGGCATCGTATATGGCCTGAATCGAAACGTCTCGAACTGTTACGGCAGAGTATAGCGGCCGATATGTTTTCGTTTGCGACTTGACAGGATTTGCAACACAAGGGAATTTGCACGCCGGTCCTCCCGGAGGTTTTTGTGCATTTATACTTCCCTGTACTTGCTGCCTTGGCAGGATTTGCCATGGCGTCGTCCGCTGCTCATGCCCAAAATTCCTGGTACATCAGCGGCAGCGCCGGAGCGGCATTGTTCAGCGACCGCACCGCCGACGCGACCCTTCGTAACGGCCTAGGCCAGAGAGGCCCTGGCCAGATCACGACGACATTCAATCCGGGCGTCGCGGTGGACGGCGCCATCGGCTATCATCTGCCGCTGGGCTTTCGCGTCGAAGCAGAATTTGGTTACATTCACAGCTCACGCGATACGGTCACGATCAACACGTCAGTACCTGCGCTTTCGTTTCTAAATGGAAAATTCTCCTCGCCTGTTGGCGGTGACTTGAATTTCTTCACGGCGACCGTGAACATGTTCTACGATCTTCCGGTCAACCTTGCCGGCATCAAGCCTTATGTGGGAGCGGGCGCCGGCTATTACCATCTGAATGCGGACCAGGCTGAGTTCACGGTCCCATTCCGCGTTACCGGGGCTGGTGCGGATTTCTCGAACGTCGCCGTGCTGGCGGAAGTCGGTGCAACCATATCGCTGGGTCCAAAATTATCGCTGGTGCCCGCCTATCGGTACGAACATTTCTTCACCGGATCGAACGGCTTCGATTCAAACCAGTTTAAGATCGGCCTCCGTTACGACTTCTGAGGCCTATCGCCGCGGATATCGAGGCGGAAAGCCCTGCTGGCGCTGCCTGGTCAATGCAGCCAGGTCTCATCGCCAGGACGCCTGGTCCTTCGGCAAATCGGCCAGCAGGTCAAGCGCCCGCACCGTCCGGTCTGGCGCAACGTTCCAGCGCCAGAGCACAAGGTTGGTGCCGCCAGACAGTTGCATCGATGGCACGCGAATGCCGTTGACGCCACGATCGTACAGGCGGCGCGCAACGTCCCAGCCTGGCGGCCGGGCTTTGTCGACGAACGCGATCCGCTTCCACGGGCAACGCAGTTCTCCAAGGTCGATACAAGCGGTCCGCCGCGTCTCCGGTTCACTGAGATCCACAATAGATACGACCGAAACATCATAGGCGCAGAGCGTCCCCGGCCTGATGCCGAGGTCCTGCTCGTATTCGGCGACCGCGGTGGCGAATTCCGCCGACATGTAAAGCGCCGGCATGCCTCGCTCATTGAACCGCCCGCCATGCAACGCGGCGGCGTCACCGCTGAGGGGCTGATGAGCCCATTTCGGCGCCAGCATGCGCCAGAAACGGCCCGTAACGGTCGTCGTCAGGCGTAGCCGCCGTCACGCAGCGTTGCGAGATGGACAAGGACGGCATCGATGTGGCCCTGGGTCACCAGTTCCTCGGCTGTCTGTCCGTCGAACCCTGACAAAGGCTGATGGCGGAACCAGATCAGCGCCCTGGCGTCGTCCCCGCCCAGCAGATCGGAGGCGGTGGCGATGATACGGGCGACTTCGCCCAGCCGACCCTGCACGGCGGGTGAGTCGGGATGCTGCGACAGGCTGTTGCGGTGAACCCTGGCAATCCGCGCCAGGTGCGCCAGCGGGACCTTGAGCGTTTCGCTCATGCGGGCTGGAGACAGGCCGCCTTCCGGGTCGATGACCGCTTGCAGATAGGTGTTCAGCATGGAGGCCTCTTGTGCATCCTTAGGGCATCATATGCACATTCTACGCCCCAGCCACAAGGGCCTCGCTTGCCCCTCGCTTGCCCCCTGGCCGGCCCCATCATAACGTCGCGGCAAGACGAAGGAGGAAACCGACCCATGGCGACACCAGGGCGCGCTTTGCCGCAGCCGACGCCGGAAACCCAGCATTTCTGGGACGGCACGAAAGCCGAGAAGCTGCTGCTGCAACGCTGCGACGATTGCAGCAAAGTGTATTTCCCGCCGCGGCCGTTCTGTCCCGTCTGCGCCTCGCGCAACGTCTCGGTGACGCAGGCCGTCGGGCAAGGGCGAAGCTGTACAGCTACGTCATCCACCACCGGCCGGTGCCGGGCTTCACGCCGCCCTATGCGATCGCCGTCGTCGAGTTGGATGAAGGGCCGCGCATGATGACCAACATCGTCGGCTGCCCGCAGACGCCCGAGGCGCTGGTGCTGGACATGCCGGTGGAGGTGGTGTTCGAGCCGCAGACCGACGCCATCACCCTGCCCTTCTTCCGTCCCGTGAGAGGCTGAGACCGATGCCGCACAACACCGTAGCCGTCGTCGGGGCGGCCGAAACCACCGACATGGGCGTGATCACCAACCTCTCGCAGATCGGGCTGCATGCCGATGCGGCGATCAACGCGATGAAGGATTGCGGACTGAAGCCGAAGGATATCGACGGCATCGCCTGCGCCAATGAAACGCCGGTGCAGCTGGCGCATTACCTGGGCATCACGCCGACCTGGATTGATGGCACCGCGGTCGGCGGCTGTTCGTTCATGATCCATGTCCGCCATGCCGCGGCGGCGATCGAGGCGGGGCTGGCGAAGACCATCCTGATCACCCACGGCGAAAGCGGAAAGTCGCGCATCGGCAATCCGCCGCGATCGGTGCCGCCGTCCTCGCTGGCCGGGCAGTTCGAGCAGCCGTTCGGCCCGATGGGTCCGCCGTCTATGTTCACCATCCCGGTGCTGCGCTACATGAAGACCTATGGCGTGACCGAGGAGCAGATCGCCCAGGTCTCTGTCGTGCAGCGCGAATGGGCGGCGATGAACCCGCGCGCCACGTTCCGCAATCCGATCACCACCGAGGATGTGCTGAACAGCCGCATGATCGCCTGGCCGTTCCGGCTGCTGATGTGCTGCCTGGTCACCGACGGCGGCGGCGCACTGATCCTGACCTCGGCGGAGCGGGCGAAGGATTTCCCGACGAAGCCGGTCTATATCCTGGGCACCGGCGAAAGCGCCGAGACGCCGATGGTCATCGCAGATGGAGGATTTCACCACCTCGCGCGCCTTCCGCGTGGCCGGACCGACGGCGTTCAAGGAGGCCGGGATCACGCACAAGGACGTCGATCACCTGATGATCTACGACGCGTTCGCGCATCTGCCGATCTACGGGCTGGAGGATCTGGGCTTCCTGCCGCCGCGGCGAGGCGGCGGGGTTCATCGCAGGGCGGAACACGGCGCCGGGCGGTTCGTTGCCGCTGAACACCAATGGCGGCGGGCTGTCGTATATGCACTCGGGCATGTACGGGATGTACGCGCTGCAGGAGAGCGTGCGGCAGATGCGCGGCATCGCGCCGGCGCAGGTGCCGGGCGCGAAGATCTCGGTCTGTCATGGGGTGGGCGGGATGTTCGCGGCGTCCGGGACGGTTATCTTCAGCAACCAGGCACCCTAGGAGGTGGTTTCGAGTCCGCGAAAATCTCACACGGAGTCGGCCCGCAAGCGGGCCTTGGACGGAGGAAGCCGGAGGGCACGGAGTCGTGGTTTCACGGCGGCGTCGAAATATAGGCCGATTCTTGGTGTGATTTGCGCTCGGCATTTTAGGGCGCTTCGCGCATTGCGGAACCGCACGGCATCTGCCGAGACACTCCAAGCTGCCGAAGGCAGCAGCCAAAGTTTGGCGGGTATCAGCCCTGCCGGGGATCTGTCCCCGGAACGCCCCTGCAACGACTCCGTGCCCTCCGAACCCTCCGTTCAAGGCCCGCTTGCGGGCCGGCTCCGTGTGAGATTTTCGCGGACTCGAAACGACCCCACTCCCGGAAATATCGCACCGGCCACCCGTGGTTCAAAGCCGCCCATGACATGAGACAGACCATGACCCGGAGCCTCCGATGACCCAATCCCTCTTCACCGGCCTGAAAGTCATCGACTGCGCCAGTTGGATCGCTGGCCCTTGCGCGGCAACCATCCTGTCCGACTTCGGCGCCGACGTGATCAAGATCGAACCCCCAGGCGCCGGCGATCCGTGGCGCGCAGTTCAGGCCATCCCGAACCTGAGCGGCGACTATTACTGGCAACTGACCTCGCGCAACAAACGCAGCCTCGCGCTGGATTTGAAGCACCGCGAGGGCCAGGCTGTGCTGCATCGCCTCTGCACCCAGGCCGATGTTTTCATCACCAACTTTCCTTTGCCGGTCCGGGACCGCCTGCGGATGGCGCCGGCCGACCTGTTGCCGCTGAACCCGCGGCTGATCTACGCCTCCTTCACCGCGTACGGCGAAGAAGGCGAGGAAGCCAGCAAGACCGGTTTCGACTCGACCGCGTATTGGGCCCGCACCGGGCTGATGGACATGGTGCGCGCGGATGCGGACACGACACCGCAGCGCTCGATGCCCGGCATGGGCGACCATCCCAGCGGCACGGCGCTCTATGCCGCCATCGTCTCCGCGCTGTATCGGCGGGAGAAGACCGGCCAGGGCGGGTTGGTGAAAACCTCTCTGCTGCAGAACGGGCTTTGGGCCAATGCCTGCGCCGTGCAGGTCCGGCTGTTCGGCACGCCGGTGCCTATGCGTCCCAAACGCGAGGACGCGCCGAACGCGCTGGCCAATCACTACCGCTCCCGCGACGGACGCTGGTTCATCATGGCGTTGTTCAACGAGCAGCGGCAGCTGCAAATCGTTTCTTGAGGCAATCGGCCGCCACGACCTGACCGACGATCCCCGTTTCGCCACGTCCGCCGCTCGGAAGACCCATGCGGCTGAGCTGGTCCGTATCCTCGATGAGGTCTTCGCCACGCGCGACCTCGCAGACTGGCGCTCCATCCTGGACGCGGTCGGCGTCACCTTCGGTATCGTCGGCACCGTCGAAGAGACGGTGAACGACCAGCAGATGCGCGACTGCGGCGCCCTGGTGCCCTTCGCGGATGGGGAGACGATGACGATCAGCAGCCCCTTCCACATCGACGGTGTCGACAAAATCCCTCCCCGGCGCGCGCCCGCGCTCGGCCAGCACAATGCGGAGTTGCTGGCCGAAGCGGGATATTCCGCGACCGATATCGAGCAGTTGCGTGGCCTGGGCGTGGTGGCCTGATTGGTCTCAGCCGCGACGTGGGTGATCACAGCTTCGGTTCTCGCCGGGACTGTGCTGGCGTTCTGGCATCTCCGGGCGGCTGAAGGCGTCGCGAGACCGCCCGGCTGGGCCGGCATTGCCCACGGACTGTGCGGCGCCGTGGGGTTGGCATTGCTGCTTCTGGCACTGCGTGGACCACCCCGAGCGGTGGCGGAGGGGGCGGGATCGTTCGGGACGATCGCTGCATGGCTGTTCGGAGCGGCGCTGCTTGTTGGTGGAATGATCTGGGTCAGGCGGCGCCGGAGGCCGGCGCTGACGATCATCTTGCATGCCGCGCTGGCGGTGACCGGGTGGGTGTTGCTGCTGGCTTGGGCGTCGCTGGGCTAATACCAGTGGCCCGTCCAATAACCGCTTTGGGTGGTTTTCTGCCGGTCCGCTTCCGGACCGAATGCGCTGAAACCGGACATTCGGGTCCGCCAGGCCTATCAGGGCGAGCTCGTCGCGAAGGAGCGCTACGCCGTGTCGAGCGGGCTCTTTGGCCAGGTAAAGAACAGGCCAACATCACCTGGCATGCCGTGCGGATAATTGATAATTTGTGCCGATAATCCAAACCCGGCGGGCTGCAGTTCGGATTTCCAGAACTCGTAAAGAGGCCGAGCACCCGCCGGCAACGTGCGTATCCAGTCGGGTCCGGCGTCCTTTGGCCCCGCCTCTTCTTCCTCACTGGGCGCTACAACAGGAGGTTCACCAGCATTGATGATGGCGCGGCCACTATCCGAGCAGAAGTCACTTGGAAAGGAAACCAGCATCAACTCACTCTCGCCACGCTCAAATGCACGCTTGATCGAAAGTTGAAGTGACTCTGTAAAGTCATCAGTTATTTTGAAATCTTCAAGCCGTTTCCTGAAGTCAGCAAGCTCCTCTTGGTGCCGACGCGCAAGCTTCTCCTCTGCCTCTTCCTCCTGGCGGCGGCGCGCCTCGCGCTCGGCAAAAAGCGCAGCTACTGAAAATGCGGCGCGTTTCTTTTCTGACATGACGGACTCCCTTATGCCTGTCCTATTTTACACACGTGCCTTCAGACGCTACTTCAACCTAATGAATTCTGGATATCTACATGGCGGCCCGCCACGCTTTGCTGTCCCGGCCACGCAGCAGCGCCAAGGTGCGCCGGCCGATCATCAGTTCCTCATCGGTTGGGATAACGTATGCGCTGACCTCCGAGTCTTTCCTGGAGATGCGCGGGCCATTCACATTCACCTGAGTGGCGGCCGGGTCAAACTCCAGCTCCAACCAGGAGAGCCAACGACCCACCCGCTCACGGATATCAGGTCAGTTTTTGCCGATCCCCGCCGTGAAGAAGGCGACAAGCCTGGGATGTGTGCCGATCCCTTCAACCCGCCCTCGTGCCTGGCGCACCAGAGCGTCCTGAGTGCCGATGGAAAAATACTCGAACTTCAGGCTGGAACTGCCGGCGTTGATGACCAGGAGCAGGTCGCTCACGTTGCTACTCCGTTGCTACTCCCCGGAAAGAGCGCGGCCGGTGCGCCGGGCATGTGCATTAAGGACAGCGACCGCGCATGAAGCCATGCGGGTTTGCATCAATCGACCCTGGCCGTCTGATTGGTTTTGGCCGGCAACGGACCATCTTCCGCGACCTTGCTGCGCTCACCTCGCCGAACGGCGCCCGTGGTTCCCTGTGCTGGTTCATTGTCCGCCGTATCCGTGGCCGATACGCTTTCAAGTAGCTCCTCGACGCGTGCCGGCAAGCGCTTGGTGGGCAATTTGCGTGATTGCGAGCGCGCGGCGGGAAGCCGCCTCCCCGGAGCGGGTCCGACGCTTGTCATTTCTCACCTCCGCGCTTCAGGTCATTGCACGCCCAAGGCGGTCTGTCCGGTATCGACGCGCTGGCACGCGTCTTGATGGGGCCTCTTGATCCGGAACCACGTCACGTAGAGCGCCGGAAGGAAGACCAGCGTCAGCACCGTCGCGACCGCGAGGCCGCCCATGATCGCGTAGGCCATCGGACCCCAGAAGATGGTCGGCGCGATCGGGATCATGCCGAGGATCGCAGCGGCGGCGGTCAGCAGGATCGGGCGGAACCGGTGCGCGGTGGCCTCGACGACCGCATCCCACGGATTCGCGCCCATGCGCCTTCTCCTTCTCGATCTGGTCGATCAGGATCACCGAGTTGCGCGCGATCATGCCGGTCAGCGCGAGCACGCCGAGGAGTGCGACGAAGCCGAGGGGCTTGTCCGCGAGCAGGAGCGCCGCGACGACCCCGATAAGGCCGAGCGGGGCCACGCTGAGCACCAGGAACAGGCGATTGAAGCTCTGGAGCTGGATCATCAGCACGGTCAGGATCAGGATGAGCATCAGCGGCAGGACCGCTGCGACGGACGACTGCGCCTTGCTGCTCTCCTCGACCGTTCCGCCCACTGCGATGTGGTAACCGCTCGGCAGGCTCGCATTCAGGGCCTCGATCTTCGGCGCCAGAGCCTGCACGACGGTCGCGGCCTGAATGCCGGGCGCGACATCGGCTTGCACCGTCACGGTGGGCCGACGGTCGCGGCGCCAGACGATGGGATATTCCTGGCCGTAATCGACGGAGGCGATCTGGCTCAGCGGAACGGTCTGCCCGTTCGGCAACGGCACCTGAAGCGCGCGGATCGTCGAGAGCGACATGCGCTGCTCGGCGGAGGCGCGGACGAGCACATCGACGAGATAGATCCCGCTGCGCATCTGGGTTGCACGTGATGCCGGACACGACCGTGTTCAGGGCCTGGGCGAGGTCCTCCGAGCTGAGCCCGAGGAGCCGCGCCTGGTCCTGATCGACCCGGATGCGCACCGTCCGCGCCGGCTCCATCCAGTTGTAGTTGACGTTGCGGGCGCTCGGGTCGTCGTTCAGGATTTGCGCGACATTGAACGCGATGGCGCGCACCTGCTCGGGCTCGACTCCGCTCACCCGGTATTGCAACGGCCAACCGACAGGCGGCCCGAGTTCCAGCGGATAGACCCGTCCGACAACACTCGGAAACTCCGTGGCCAGCGCCTGCTCCAGCTTCGCCTTGACGCGCTCGCGCTGCGGCCAGCCCCTTGGTGACGACCACGAGCTGGCCGAAGAAGTCGTTGGGGAGCTGGACGTTCAGCGGCAGGTAGAAGCGGACGGCGCCCTGGCCGACATAGGTGCTCCAATGGTCTACGTCCTGATCGCCCTTCAGGAGCTGGTCCACCCGGGCCGAGATATCCCGCGTTGCGTAAATCGACGCGTTCTCCGGCAATTGCAGGTCGACCAGCAGCTCCGGCCGGTCCGATGACGGGAAGAATTGCTGCGGAACAAGACGCATGCCGCCAGAGCGCCGCGCCGAACAGGCAGAGTGTCGCCAGCAGCGTCACCCAGCGCGCCCGCATCGCCAGCACCAGGAAGCGGCGGAAACTGCGCATGATCGGTCCGGGCTCGCCCGAGTGCACCACCTTGGGCTTCTTGAGGATCCAAACGCCGAGCAGGGGCGCAAACAGCGCCGCGACGATCCACGACGCGATCAGCGCGATGGCGACGACGGCGAAGATCGAGAAGGTGTATTCGCCCGCGGCGCTGCGCGCGAATCCGATGGGCACGAATCCCGCGACCGTGACCAGCGTGCCGGTCAGCCTCGGAAAGGCTGTCGAGGTATAGGCGAAGGTGGCGGCCTGCTCCTTGTCGTCGCCTCGTTCCAGCCGCGTGACCATTGCCTCGATCGTGATCATGGCGTCATCGACCAGCAGGCCGAGGGCGATGATGAGGGCGCCCAAGCGAAATTCGCTGAAGGTCGATTCCCGACGACCATCATCGCCACGAACACCGCGGCGAGCACGAGCGGGATCGAGAGGGCCACCACGGCGCCGGCGCGCAGACCGAGGCTGACCAGGCTGACCGCAAGCACGATGGCGATGGCCTCCCACAGGGCCTCCATGAAGTCGTCCACCGCATGCTCGACGGTCACCGGCTGGTCGGCGACGAGGGTCGGTTCGATGCCGACCGGCAGGTTCGCGGTGATCTCCGTCATGGCCTGCTGCGACATTGCGCCCCAGCGCCAGCACGTCGCCGCCTTTGCGCATGGCGATCGCGAGCCCGATGCCCTGACGTCCATTGACGCGGAACATCGGCTGCGCCGGGTCGGCGGGCCCGCGGGTGACGTGCGCGATGTCACCGAGGCGGATGATCCGGCCGTTCTTCGCGACGAAGTTGACGGCGAGCACATCCTGCTCGGACCGGAACGCGCCCGAGACGCGGACGAGGATCTTCTCGTTTCCGGTCTGCACGACGCCCGCGGGGGTGACGGCGTTCTGCGCCTGCAGCGCGGAGACGAGCGCGGAGCGGTCGATCCCGAGGCCCGCCAGTTGCTTCTCCGAGAATTCGACGTAGACGCGCTCGTCCTGCGCGCCGAGGATGTCGATCTTGGAGATGTCCGGAAGCTGCAGAAGCTGCTTGCGGACATCGACGACGTAGTCCCGCAGCTCCCGGTCCGTGAAGCCGTCCGCGGTGAAGCCGTAGACGATGCCGTAGGTATCGCCGAACTCGTCGTTGAAGCCGGGGCCGACGATGCCTTGCGGCAGCGTGTTGGCGATGTCGTGGACCTTCTTGCGCACCTGATACCAGATGTCCGGCACCTGAGCCGGGCGGCGTGGAATCCTTCAGGTTGACGAAGATCGTCGTCTGGCCCGCGCTCGTGTAGCTCTTCAGGTAATCGAGGTTCGGCGTCTCCTGCAGCTTGCTTTCGATGCGGTCGGTGACCTGCTCGAGCGTGTCGGCGAGGGTGGCTCCCGGCCAGTGCGGCCTGCACCACCATGGTTTTCACGGTGAAGTCCGGGTCCTCGCTCCGCCCGAGCCGGAGGTAGGACCAGACGCCCGCGACGGCGATGACGAGCATGAGATAGGTCACGAGCGACCGGTGCCGGAGCGCCCATTCGGAGAGGTTGAAGCGCATCACAGGGCGCCTCCCAGCAGGCGGACCTTCTGGCCCGGATGCAGCGTCTGCACGCCCGCGGTGACGACGATCTCGCCGGCGTCCAGCCCCTGCGAAACGACGACGTCCGCCGGATCGTATCGCGAGACATCCACGTTGCGCAGCGACACGGTCTGGCTCTTGGGATCGACCACCCACACGGCCGGGCGGCCGTCGGCCTCGGTGAGCGCGCTCGGCGGAACCTGCAGGCCGGAGGGGGCGGACAGCTTGATGCTGCCGGTGACGGTGGAACCCAGTTCCATCGCCGGGGGTGGATCGATGATG
Source organism: uncultured Alphaproteobacteria bacterium (assembly GCA_963771475.1). Classification (GTDB taxonomy): domain Bacteria; phylum Pseudomonadota; class Alphaproteobacteria; order Acetobacterales; family Acetobacteraceae; genus Rhodopila. Next base: position 53,292 of record CAVYTN010000010.1, read on the forward strand.
CCGACCTTGACCTGGAACGTTCTCGTGGCTGGATCTGCCTGCGGCGAAACCTCCCGCACGCGGCCGGTTGCTCGCACGGACGGGTCGTTGGTCAGCGCGATCTGCACCACGGGATCGCGCGGACCCGTGCGGATGAGCTGTTCGGACACGTCGAACACCGCATCGCGTCCGCCCTGACGCGCGACGTTCACGATCATCTGTCCGGCGTGGACCACCTCGCCCGGCTCGGCGCCGGTCGCGGTCACCACGCCGGGGGCATCGGCGAACAGGACCGTGTAGCTCAACTGATCCTGCGCGATGCCCACCTGGGCCTGAGCGGCATCGACCTGGGCCTCGGCACTCAGAAGCGCCTGCTGGGCCTCGTCGAATTTCGCGCGCGGCGTCCAGCCACCCGCCAGAAGCTGCTGCTGCCGACCGAAGGTCAGGCGGGCCTGCGTCAGCACGGCCTCGGCCGAGGCGAGATTCGCTTGCGCCGTGCGCAGCGCGTTCTGCTGGTTCTGCGGGTCGAGCTGGGCGACGATCTCGCCGGCCTTGAGGACATCGCCGACATTGACGGGCCGCTCGATCATGCGTCCGTCGAGGCGGAAGGCGAGGCTGACCTGGTCCTTGGCGCGAACCTGGCCCGTCAGCGAAACGGTCTCGCCCTCCGCGCCGCGCTCGACGGTGACGGTCCGGACCGGCCGGGCCTGGGCGGCGGGGGGCGGTTTCTTGTCGCAGCCCGCGAGGGCCGCGGCGATCAAGACGGCCGTCATGATCTGAAACTTGCACATTGGCACTGCCTTCTGCAGGGGCGATGATGTGAGGTTCGGCTTGCCAGGGCGCCGGATCGGCATGGCGCGCACCGTGCATCCGGCCCTTGCCATGCACTGCACTGTGCAGTATATTTATATGCACTTATGAGTGCAATAGGAAATTCGCATGGAAATTCGCAATGGTTCAAACGAGGCCGGCCCGAAGGCCCGGCGCGGCGGGTCGCGGGAGGCCATCGTCGAGGCGGCCGAGCGCCTGTTCCTGGAACGAGGCTTTGGCTCCGTCAGCATGGACGAACTGGCCGAGGCCGCGGGCGTCGCCCGGCGGACGCTCTACAACCAGTTCGCAAGCAAGGAGGAGATCTTCCGGGAGATGCTCCTCAGGGTGTCGGGTCAGCTCGAGGACGCGTTTCCGCCCGGCATCGAAACCCAAGGCGACGTCGAGGACGTGCTGCGTCTGGTCGCGCGCATGATTCTGGAGCTCCACAAGAATCCGGAATATCTCGGGTTCCTTCGCATGGTGGTGGCCGACTCCCGCCAGTTTCCCTGGATCGCCGAGGAGTTCGCCGCCGTCATGGATCCTCAAACCGAGCGGCTCGTGCGCTATCTCGCCCATCTGACGGCGCTGGGCATCCTGGACTGCCGCAATCCGATGCTTGCGGCTCACCAGTTCATGGGGATGCTCAACGAGTTCTCTCTGTGGCCCTGGATGATGGGTCGCGAAAGCCTACCCGTCTCGGCCGAGGACGTAGTCGAAGAGACGATCCGGATGTTCCTGCAGCACTACCGGCGCCCACAATCGAAACGGCACGGTGACGCGGTGAATTCCCCTCTGCGCAAGGAGATCTAACGACGCCCAACGTCCGCTGGAGCGCGGTCCCGCCAAGCTTAGGCAGCGCTGATGGTCCGCTTCCGGGATTGCTGACGGGCCGGGCCACGGCCGATCTGGGCACAGAGCCGCTACCAGCCTGCGCTGGCGAATGACTGCTTTCGGGATCGGCGGCCCCGTCCTCCGTTGACTTGGTTGGGTCGCGAGCGGTCATTGGATAGGGCGGTTGGCATAGCCCTCAAGTCCGTTTTCCGCCCTCCAGGCCGGGGCGGCCGGGGCCCCTGCCCAGCTTACGCCACCGCAGCACGGGCAATCTCACCGGCGTCGTCCAGCCCGTCCGGGTTGCGGCACAGGGCCATCAGCCGATGGGCGCTGTCGCCGGGCAGGATGTCGGCCACCAGATCGTTGAATTTCGCATCCAGTTGCTGGTCCGACATCGGGTTCTCCACGCTGCCGACGGCGTGAGCGACGAAGCGCTCCAGCACGCGTCCGTCCTTCAGGCGGATCTTCACGCGTGCCTGGTCCTGTTGCAGCGACGGATCGACGGTCGTCTCGACCCGGTCGCGCAACGCCACCACCACCGGTTCGCGCACCGCGGCGTCGCTGAACTGGTGCTCGCCGGCGCGTCCGGCCACGATGCCGACCGCCGCCGCGTAATAGACGCTGAACTTGCCTTCCAGTCCGGTCTTCGGGCGCGCGTTTCGACGTCAGCTCCATCACGATCGGATGCACCGAGAGGTCGATGCGCTCGATCATCTCCGCGGTCAGCTCGTTCTCGTCGCGCAACTGGATGCAGCCGTCGATCACCGGATGCACCACGAGGCCGCAGGCGAACGGCTTGTAGCTGTTGCGGTAGATCTCGTAGTGCGCGCCGAGCCCGTCGGTGATCACCTCGAAGTGCCGCGGCAGTGGAGAGCACATTGGCCCAGCCGCGCTTCGCCTCGATGCCCTGCAGCGAACTGGTGTAGCCTTTCTCCGCCAGCAGCGCGGCCAACATGCCGCTTTGCGCGGCGCGGCCAGGATGGAAGCTCTTGGTCATCGAGCCGAACATTTCGCGCAGTCCCACCGGCTGCGTCGCGGCCAGACCGATCGCGTGGCACATGCGCACCTCGTCGAGGCCCAGCACCTTGCCGGCGGCGACAGCGGCGCCGAACACGCCGGCGGTGCCGGTGGCGTGCCAGCCGACCTCCTGATGTGCCGGCGTCACCGCTCGGGCGATGCGGCACTCCGCCTCGATGCCCAGCACCATGGCGTTGACGAAGTCGCGGCCGCTGAATTTGCGGTATTCCGCCAGCGCCAGCAGCGTCGGGACAACGGGTGCGGACGGGTGCACCGCCGTGGTCAGGTCGGTGTCGTCGAAGTCGAACACGTGCGAGCTGATGCCGTTCAGCAGCGCGGCGTGCATGGCGTCGAGCCGCTCCTTGCGGCCGAACAAGCCGGCCTGCGGCGCGCCGGCAAACGGGGCTACGGCGGCGAGTGCGATCTCCACCGCCTCATGCCGCGAGCCGCCGACGGCGACACCCATCCAGTTCAGCAGCGAGCGCGCCACTTCCTTGCGGGCGGCCTCCGGCAGGTCCTCGTAGCGCGCCGAGACCAGGTAGCGCGCGAGGGTACGGGTCACATCCTTCGCCTCGGGGCTTCGGCGGGTGCGGCGGATGCAGCGGTCAATGGGATTCCGGTGGCGGCGGTGGTGCCGGCGATCGTGCCGGCGACAGCGGTGTGACGCATAAAAGAGCGACAATTCATTGGTTTCCAACCCCGTTCGGCGCCAGCGTCATGGCCGGCCATTGGTTGACAGGCTGCATCCGCCGGACGGGTTGATCAACTCCCAGGCGAAGAAGCCGCGCGCCTGACGCCAGGCGCGCGGCTTGCCGACTTAACCCACGGCCAACGAATAGATGTCCTTCACCCCCGCCGGCAGCGGCAGCGATTGCCAGGTGTCCCCGCCATCCTCGGTGCCGAACACCTCACCGTCATAGCGCGCACCCAGATACACCTGCTTGGCATCCTTCTGGTGCAGCGCCACCGACATGATCGTCCCGTGCACCTGCACCTTGTCGAACCGCTTCCAGCTCTGGCCCTTGTCGGTGCTGCGATACAGCCCGCCATCCTTGCTCGCCGCCGCGACGCTCAGCGCCGCATACAGCGTGTTGCCGTCCTGCGGGGAGACCTTGATGTCGCGCCCATAGGTCGTCGGCGCGAACCGGCCGACCTCCATATCCTGCCAGGTCTCACCGGCATCCTTCGTCTCGAACAATCCCATCCGCACGGCCAGGATCACCTTGTCCGGATCGGCCGGGCTGACGGCGATGGCGTGGCCGTCGAGCATGCCCTCGTTATAGGTGTTGCTGACGATCTTGCTCTTCAGGTGCGGCGACTGTGCCAGCCGCAGCAGGTCGGTGCTGCAATCCGTCCAGTGCTCGCCGCCGTCGTTGGTGCGCATCACGCCGTTGACTTCCAGCGCGGCGAAGATCGTGCCCCGCTGCGTCGGATGCTGCGCCATGCGCATCACGCGGCAGGCGAACGGCATCACCGCGCGGTCCGGCATGCCGGGATCAGGCAGGCGGCGCCAGGTCTCGCCCATGTCCTCGCTGCGGAAGACGGCGATGGGCGAGCCACCGGCATAGATCAGCTTCGGGTCATGCGCATCGACCAGGAACGACCAGATCTGCACCCCCTTGTCGGGGAAGTTGGTGCGCTGGAACGACTTGCCGCGATCGGTGCTGCGATACACGCCGTCCGCGGTGCCCGCCAGCACGACGTTCGGATCGGTCGGATGCACGTTGACGGAGAAGCTCTCGACGTCCTGCAGGACATGCTCCCACCGCTCCGCCCCCGCCTGGCGCGAGAACACGCCCACGGTGCCCTTCTGGTCCGCACGTCCGACATAGCCGGCCACACCGGCATAGAGATTCGATTGTTGCCATGACATCCCTCCTGTTCTGACGCGAACGCTACGCCGAATTCCGCATTCTGGCCAACAGGCGGAGGCTGGGGTAGCCTCGGACCAGGGAACCCCTCCATGGAAACGACCAGGGAAACGACCAAGGGAACGACCAGGGAACCAGGAGAAAACGATGCCCGTCGTGTCAGCCGAAAAACTCATGGAAATCGCCGAAGGCCTGTTGGTGGCTGCCGGCGCGTCGCAGGACGAGGCCAAGGTCATCGCCAAATACAATATCGGCGCCAACCTGGTCGGCCATGACAGCCACGGGATCATCCTGATCCCCACCTATATCGACCGCATCAAGGTCGGGCACATCGTGCCGCAGGCGCCCTGGACGATCACGCAGGAAACCGACACCACCACCGTCGTCGATGGCAACTGGGGCTTCGGCTACCACGTCAGCGACAAGGCGATGCGCTACACGATCGAGAAGGCGAAGAAGCAGAACGTCGCCGCCTGCACCGTGTTCCGCCAAAGCCATGTCGGCCGCCTCGCCAGCTATCCGCTGCTCGCCGCGGCCGAGGGCATGATCGCCATGATCACCGCCAATTCCGGCCGCAGCCCGAAGGCCGTCGCGCCCGTTCGGCGGCGCCAAGGCGCGGCTTGGCACCAACCCGATCTGCTTCGCCGTGCCGTCCAACCTGGAAGGCCCGCTGGTGTTCGACATGGCGACCTCCGCCGCCGCGGCCGGCAAGATCAACGTCGCCACCGCCCGCGGCGAGCAGGTGCCCACCGGCTGGCTGATCGACGCCGAGGGCAAGCCGTCCACCGATCCGCGCGTGCTGAAATCCGGCGGCGCGCTGCTGCCGCTGGGCGGCACCGAGGGCTACAAGGGCACCGGCCTCGCCGCGATCGTCGAGATCTTCTCCGGCCTGCTGACGGGCCTCGGCTTCGGCATCGAACCCACCGGGCGGCACAATGACGGCTGCTTCATGGCGGTGTTCAAGGTCTCGGCCTTCCGCGACCTGAACACCTTCAAACAGGAAGTCACGGACTTCGCCAACTACCTGAAGGCGACACCGCCGGCGCAGGGCTTCAAGGAGGTGTTCTATCCGGGCGAGGTCGAGTTCCGGAAGGAGAAGGACCGGCGCGCCGAACGGTATCCCGGTCGAGGATGCGACCTGGGCCAAGCTGAAGGACCTCGCCAACGGCTACGGCCTGACCGACAAACTCGGCTTCTGTGATTTGGGCCTTCATCGGGCAATCGCATGCGACGGCTGGAGGATGTCCGCTTCCTGACCGGCCACGGCATCTATCGTTGAGGACGTGAACGCTTCCGGCCAGGCCTGGGGGTTCGTCGTCCGGTCGCCGCACGCGCATGCCACGATCGACGCGATCGATACGAAAGCGGCGGCCGCGATGCCGGGGGTGCTGGGTATCTACACCTATCCGGACATCGCGGATCTCGGCCTGCTGCCCTGTGCGACGGCAGGTCGCGACCGTCGGCGCCGATGCTCGTGCCGCCCCGCCCGGCGCTGGCGAATGGCCGGGTGCGTCATGTCGGCGACCCGGTCGCGTTCGTCGTCGCCGAAGACCCGGCTGCGGCGCGCGACGCGGCCGAGGCGATCGCATCGACTACACGGAACTGCCCTGCGTCGTCGACGCCGCCGCCGCACTGGCCGAGGGCGCACCCGCGATCTGGGATTTCGGCAACGAATCCTTTCGCTTCCGCAAGGGCGACGCAGCAGGCGGTGCAGGCCGCCTTCGCCGCCGCCGCGCATATCGTCGAGATCGACATCATCAACAACCGCCTGGTGATCGCGCCGATGGAAACTCGCGCGGCGATCGGACGCTGGACTGACGGACGCTATGAGCTGTTCGTCTCGGCCGCCAGCGTTCACGCCATCCGCGATCAGCTCGCCGATACGCGTGTTTCGTTGCGCACGCGACGATGTTCGTGTCTGGGCACCGGACGTCGGCGGCGGCTTCGGCATCAAGAACTGCCTGTATCCCGGAATGGGTCATGCTGCTTTGGGCCGCCCGCAAACTCGGCCGGCCGGTCAAATGGGTCGAGGACAGGACCGAGGATTTCCTCACCGCCGCCCAAGGCCGCGACAATATCTCCCACGCCCGGCTGGCGCTGGATGCCGACGGGCAAGTTCCTCGGCGCTGGATGTCGAGACGATCGCCGGCCTCGGCGCCTATATGTCCGGCGGCGGCCCCGGCAGCTCCACCAACGCGCCGGCGGCGGCGATGGGCGGCGGCTATGTCATCCCGGCGATCCACATGGATGTGCGGGCCGCCTTCACCAACACCGGCGCCGATCGACGCCTATCGCGGCGCCGGCAAGCCGGAGGCCAACTACCTGATCGAACGCCTGATCGACGCCGCCGCGCGCGCAATGCGGTTTCGATCGCGATCGAACTGCGCCGCCGCAACCTGATCGCCGCCTTCCCCTACCGCAAGGCGCTCGGCACGCTGGTCGATTGCGGCCGTTTCGCCGCCAACATCGACGACGTGCTGGCACAGGCTGATCTCGCCGGTTTCCCGCGCGCCAGGCGCGCCGTCGCGAGGCACGGGGCCTGCTGCGCGGCCTCGGGCTGTGCGTGCTTCCTGGAAACCGCGCGCGGCGCGCCGAACGAAGGGGCGGAAATCCGGTTCCATCCCGACGGCACGATCGCGCTGCTCGTCGGCACGCAGAGCAACGGGCAGGGCCACGAGACCAGCCTACCCGCAGATCGCCGCCGACCTGTTCGGCCTGCCGCTCGAGACCGTTCCGTTACGTCCAGGGCGACACCGCGACGGTGCGCGAGGGCAACGGCCATGGCGGCGCGCGCTCGATGCACAGGGTGGCGCGGCGCTGCACAAGGCGGCCGATGACGGTCATCGAGAAAGGCACGCCCGTCGCCGCCACGCCTGTTGCAGGCGCAACCGGATGAGCTCGTCTTCGCCGACGGCACGTTCATCGCCGACGGACGGTCCGTCGACTCTGCTGGCGGTCGCGCGAAGGAAGCCTCGCTGGACACCTATGTCTGGAACCTGCTCGACATCATCACCATCCCCAATGGCTGCCACATCGCCGAGGTCGAGATCGATCCCGACACCGGCCTGGTGACGCTCGACCGTTATATCGCCGTCGACGATTACGGCACGCTGATCAATCCGCTGCTGACCGACGGCCAGGTGCAGGGCGGCCTCGCCCAGGGCATCGGCCAGGCGCTGACGGAACACACGGTCTACGATCCCGACGTCCGGCCAGATGCTGAGCGGCTCGTTCATGGACTATCAGATTGCCCCGCGCCGTCGACCTGCCGGACCTGAACATCACGCTGACCGGCATCCCGACCGACGGCCAATCCGCTGGGCGTCAAGGGTGCCGGACAGGCCGGAGCGATCGCCGCGCCGCAGACCATCATCAGTGCCATTCTCGACGCGCTGCGCACCGCTGGGCGTGACCCATATCGACATGCCCGCGACGCCCGGAACGCGTCTGGCGGGCGATCCAGGCAGCCAGCAAGGACCGCAACATGACCCGCATCGCCGCCGAAGATTACCTGGAAGCGCTCGCCGCGACACGGGATCGAACATCTGTTCGTCAATCCCGGCACCGACTTCGCGCCGATCGTCGAGGCCTATGCCCGCGCCGCCCGCACCAACCGCCGGTGCCGCGGCCGATGGTCGTGCCGCATGAGAACGCCGCCGTCGCCATGGCGCATGGCTACACCATGGTCACCGGCAAGCCGCAGGCGGTGATGCTGCACACCAATGTCGGCACCGCGAATGCGATCAACATGCTGATCAACGCCAGTCCGCGACCGGGTGCCGATGCTGCTGACCTCGGGCCGCACGCCGTTCACCGAGAGCGGTGCCGAGGGGTCGCGCAGCGTCCATATCCATTGGGCGCAGGAGATGTTCGACCAGGCCGGCATGCTGCGCGAGATGGTCAAGTGGGACTATGAGATGAAGCGCGGCGACCAGGCGGCGACGACGGTCGACCGCGCGATGGAGATCGCGACGACCTCGCCGCAGGGCCCGGTCTATCTCAGTCTGCCGCGCGAGGTGCTGGGCGAGCAACTGACGGCGCCGGCGGAAACCAACCTGGCCCACCGCGCTCGCCGCGAAGCCGCCGGTGGCGCGGGCGGAGCGACATCGAGACACTGGCGGACTGGATCGCCGCGGCGAAGAAGCCGCTGATCATCACCGGCCATCTCGGCCGCGACCCGCGCGACGCGGCGGTGCTGTCGCGGCTGGCGGAGCGTTACGCGCTGCCGGTCGTCCCGTATCAGACCCGCTATTTCGCCATCGGCGGCGACCATCCGATGTTCTTCGGGGTCGCGCCCGGGCCGATGCTGCAAGGACGCCGACCTGGTGATCGTGTTCGACACCGACGTGCCCTGGCTGCCGTCGAAGCAGAGCCCTCCCGCCGGCGCACGCGATCGTGCAGATCGGCGAGGACCCGCTGTTCGCACGTCTGCCGATGCGCAGCTTCCCCTCGGACCTGACCATCACGGCCACCTGCCTGTCGGTGCTGGAGGGGCTTGGAGACGGCACTGGCCTCTCGCGCCATGCCGCATCTGGCGAAGCGCCAGGCCAGGCTGGCCGAGGAATCCGCAGGCGCTGCACGGCAAATGGGCGGCCGAGGCGGAGGCAGCCGGGCAAGGCCGAGGCGATCACCCTGCCCTGGCTGAACCACTGCCTGCGCGGCGTGATCGATGCCGACACGAAGGTGATCAGCGAATATTCGTTCCTGCAGGAATACTGCCCGCTGCCGGCGCCGGGCAGTCTGTACGCCGTGTCGCTGGCCGGCGGCCTGGGCTGGGGGTTTCGGCGCGTCGCTGGGGATCAAGCTGGCGCATCCGGGCAGTCTGGTCGTCTCGGTCCTTGGCGACGGGGCCTATATGTTCGCCAACCCGACCGCCTGCCACGCCACGGCCCAGGCGCAGAACCTGCCGACTGCTGACGGTGATCTACAACAACGCGCTGTACAACGCCGTCCGGCGGGCGACGCTGGACATGTATGCGACCGGCGTCGCGGCCGAGGCGGACGGGCGGTTCATGGCCGAGCTGCCGACCCCGGCGTTCGAGAAGCTGATGGCGGCGCATGACGGGTACGGGGAACGCGTCGACCACCCCGCCGATCTGCCGGCCGCGTTGCAGCGCGCGGCCGCGGCGGTGCGGGGCGGGCAGCAGGCGTTGGTCAACGTGGTCTGCCGATAGGGGTGTGCCGCACACTTCGGTACCAACCGAACAGTCCGAGACTTGCCCCCGCGGTTCCCCCCAGTCATCCTCTCCATAACCAATGTGGATAGGTCCATGAGCGCAGCGATCTACGAGGCCCCCCGCCCGGCCGCGAAGCCGGGCGAGACCGTCGTCACCTCCACCTGCGGCCATAATTGCGGCGGGCGTTGCGTCGTCAACGCCCATGTCCGGGACGGCCGGATCGTGCATATCTCCACCGACCAGCGCCGCTGGAACGCGGACCATCCGCCCCTGCCCGCCTGCGCCCGCGGCGTCGGCCAGATCGAGCGCACCTACCACCCCGACCGTCTGCAACACCCGATGCGCCGCACCGGCCCGCGCGGGTCAGGCCAGTTCGAGCGCATCTCCTGGGACGAAGCACTGGACACCGTCGCGCAGGAAATGCTGCGCATCCGCGAGACCTACGGCAATGGCGCGATCCTGGATGCCTCGCGCACCGGCAGCACCTCGATGCTGCACGGGCGGCCGGCGGCGCAGCGGTTCCTGTATATGTTCGGCGGCTGCACCGATCTCTGGTCGAACATGTCGGCCGAGGCCGAAGTATTTTCCGTCCGCATCACCTACGGCTCCAACGACTACAAATCCGCCGGCCGCGAGCCGACCGATTTCGCCAACTCCAAGCTGATCCTGATGTGGGGCTGGAGCCCCGGTGACGGCACGTTCGGCACCGGCACCATGGCCTACCTGCGGCACGCGAAGAAGCAGGGCGTGCGTATCGTCTGCGTCGACCCGCGCCAGACAGCCACCAGCAAGACCCTGGCGGATGAGCACATCTTCATCCGCCCCTCCACCGACGCCGCCGCGCTGATCGCCATGACCTATGTCATCGTGACGGAGAACCTGCACGACCAGGATTACTGCGATCGTTTCGTGCACGGGTTCGATGAGGGCGCGGTGCCGGCGGGTGCCTCCTACCGGTCCTATCTGCTGGGCCTGTCGGACGGGCAGCCGAAGACGCCGGAATGGGCCGCCGCGATCACCGGCATTCCGGCCGAGACGATAAGGCGCCTGGCGATCGAATTCGCCTCCGCCAAACCCGCGGCGCTGCAATGCGGCTATGCGCCCGGCCGGACCGTCTATGGCGAGCAGTTCCATCGCGCAGCCTATGCGCTGGCGGCGATCACGGGGAATGTCGGGATTATCGGCGGCAATTCCGGCGTCAGCAACGGCGCGACCGGACGCGGCCAGATCAAGAGCCTGCCGACCGGGGGCAATCCGATCAATTCGAAGGTCGCCTCACCGCTGCTGGCGGACCTGCTGGCGCGCGGCAAGGCGGGCGGCTATCCGGCGGATATCAAGATGATCTATTCCGCCGGCGGCGACCTGTTCAACCAGTGCCCGAACGCGGCGAAGATGGCGGCATCCCTGGACGGGGTGGAGTTCATCGTCGGGCAGGACCACTTCCTGACCCCGACCGTGCGGCACGCCGATATCGTCCTGCCGGCGACGACCTTCTGGGAGCGCAACGACGTCCACGTCCCCTGGGCCGGCGCCGGCCACTACGCGATCTACATGCGCCAGGCGATCGAGCCGATGTACGAATGCCGCAACGACATCGACATCTTCGACGAACTCTCCCGCCGCATCGGCATCAACGGCTACAACACGAAGACCGAGGCGCAATGGCTGCGCGACCTGACCGCGCCGGCCGATCGATGATTTCGATACTTTCGCGGAACAGGGTGTCGCACGCTTTCCCGCCCCCGCGGACGCAGTGGCCTTTGCGCGGCAGATCCGGGAGGGCGAGCGGTTCAACACGCCCAGCGGAAAGATCGAGGTATACTCAGAGGTTCTGGCCGCCAACCCGAACCCGTATGGGCTTGGTATCATTCCGCCGATCCCGACCTGGTTCGCGCCTGACGACGACACCCAGCGCTTCCCCCTCAGTCTCTGCACCCCGAAAAGCCGCGCTCGGACTCATAGTATCCATGGAAACCAGGATGGGTTGTCGCGGGTGGATCCCGATACGATCTGGATGCATCCGATGGATGCGGAACAGCGCGGGCTGCAGGATGGCCAGTCGGTCCGGGTCTATAACGATATCGGAGAGACGGTGCTGCCGGTGCAAGTGACCGACCGCATCCTGCCGGGCGTGGTCTCGATCAAGGAAGGCGCGTGGTTCGCCCCCGATCCGGATGGCGTCGACCGGCAGGGCTGCGCCAACGCGCTGACGACAGACCGGTCGGCGCCGTGTGGGGCAACGACGTATAATACGAACCAGGTGGAGGTAGCGGCGGCGTGAGCCCAGGTCCGCATGGCGAAACGGCGGAAAGGTCATTCCCGCAGGAGCGGCCGGATTCCGGGGACCGGGAAGACAGTTTGCGTCGTTCAGCGAGGTCGCCCAATCGCAGTATCCCAGTGGCCATCGCAGTATCAAGTCCTGTAAGAGTGGCGCCGAACGCCACTCGTTGCAGAGAGCCAGTGTCCCATGAGCCGCATCGTCTACGTCAACGGCGCTTACCTGCCGGAAGAACAGGCCACGATCTCCATCTTCGACCGCGGCTTCATCTTCGGCGACGGAGTCTATGAGGCAACGTCCGTTATCGACGGCACCCTGGTCGATGTCGGCGCCCATCTCGGCAGGCTGGAGCGGTCCTGCGCCGAGATCAGCCTGTCCCTGCCCTGGTCACGCTCGGACCTGATCGAGATCCACCAGGAACTGATCCGTCGCAACGGGCTGGACGAGGGCAGCATCTATTTGCAGGTGACCCGTGGCGCGGCCGACCGGGATTTCGTGTTCCCAAACCATGGCGGAGCCCACGCTGGTGCTGTTCACGCAGGCTCGGCGGTTTGTGGACTCGCCGGCGGCGAAGACCGGCATCAAGGTGGTCAGCGCGGCGGATCTGCGCTGGGCGCGGCGTGACATCAAAAGCGTGAACCTTTTGGCCTCGGTGCTGGCCAAGCAGTTCGCGGCCGAGAAGGGCGCGCAGGAAGTCTGGATGGTGGAGGACGGGGTTGTCACTGAGGGAGGGTCGTCCACCGCCTGGATCGTCAAGAACCGGACGCTGATTTCTCGCCCGCTGTCGGAGAAGGTGCTGCCGGGGATCACGCGGGCGTCGGTGCTGGCGTTCATCGCGGAGAGTGGGTTTGGGTTTGAGCAGCGGACCTTCACGCTGACGGAGGCACTGACGGCCGATGAGGCGTTCATTACGTCGGCAACCAATTTCGTGATGCCGGTGGTTGGGATCGATGGGCAGGCTATTGGGAAGGGGGTTCCGGGGGAAGCGACGATCCGGTTGCGGGAACTGTATATTGGGTTCGCTCGGAAGGGTGGGGCGTTGGGGTAGCGTGGGACCGGGCCGCCAGACTGCCGCGTCAGGTTTCGAAGATCAGACAGGTCGTCGTGCCATGCGCCAGCAAGCGCCCGGTGCGATCCGTGATCCGTCCTTCGGCGGTGCCAATGCGCCGCCCCCGACTTAAGACCACCCCTTCGGCCTTGATCGTCCCCGTCTCCACAGTAATCGGCCGTACGAGCGAAATTTTGAACTCCAGCGTCGTCTGGCTGATGCCCTTCTCCAGAGTCGACTGGATGGCGAGTCCCATACAGCTATCGAGCAGCGTCGCCGAGAATCCGCCATGCACCGTGCCAGCCGGGTTGAGCAGGTTGTCATTGGGTTCCGCGATGATGACGACGCGTCCGTTTGCGGCCTCGTTCACGTCGTAGCCGAGTGTACGCGCGATTGTGTTGAGGGGAAGCGCGCCGTTCGCGAGCCCTTGAACAAATTCAAGGCCACTCATCTCTTTCCGCTTGTCCGCGCTGACTGTTCCGTAAATTCTATTTGCGACAGGGCTCACCGACGCTTTCTCCCGTGGTGTCAGGATGGGACTAGAGTGGGATGACATTGCTGTCGCTCAGCCATCCCACTCTAAGGCTTTGTTTGATCGCATGATTCAGACCTCCGGCGATTCCGCCTCCAGTCATCATGCTCTAGGAGCGCCTGCCATCTTCGACCATCCGTTTATTGCTGCCACCAAGAATGCCCCAGCTTGTAGCGCTTCGAGCATCTCCGACAACAACCCACCCCGCGCGTGTTAGGATGGTTCTGGCCCGATCACCAGACGCACCTTCCGGTCATCACGAAATGCCGAGGTCATTTGAGCCGGGAATATCTGTGTCGAATGATCAGTTGGACAGTTAAGACTGCAAAAGCAGGTCTTTCATCACCACGTCTATTGCCGCCACTCCAAAGGAGGCTCCGATGAAATCGACAGCGGTTCTTGCCCTTGCGGCGCTCGCCACCATGGCGGCTGCGCCGCAACCGGCGCAGCAAGACCGGCAAACCGCTAATGCCGGACGAACGCTTATTGCGCCTTATGTTCAGCCTGGTCCGGCAAGTCCTGCTCCCGATCGCCCATACTTGTTTAAATTGGGCTCTGTCCCCGCTCGGCTTTGGGCACCGGTTCCACCGCCCTATGAATCCCACGCCAACCGTAACAACGCCTCTAACCCGCTCGGGTGGGAGAACAGCGGCTTTTAGCTTGCGAACCAAGTCGCATCGCTATCGGTGGTCGTGGCAGGACTGGGGGCGGATCGCGCGGGCGTTTCGGTGAAGACCGAGACCTTGCGGCTGCTTTTGATGGAGATCGATAAGCACTTGGTGATGCCGACGCTGTTGGGGCTGATGATGGGGCTGTTGAAGGAGCGACAAGGACGCTGCGGTCGTGGGGTAAAGTAGCGGCTTGATATCATCATAAGCTTGACGATATCATCGCAGCTTTCCATGCGGGATGATATCGCGATGCCTGCCGTCACCATCCGAAATCTATCAGAGGAAACACATCGCGCGCTGAAGGTTCGAGCGGCTCAGCACGGCCAGAGCACCGAGGCGGAAATTCGGGACATTCTCGAGCAGGCTGTGCGACCCGCTCAACGTCTCAAGCTTGGGTCTTTGTTGGCCGAAGTCGGCCGCGAATCTGGGCTGACCGACGAAGATTGCGCTGTCTTTGACGAGCTGCGCGACAAGACGGTGTCCGAACCACTACGGTTCACGTGATCCTGCTCGATACCAATATCATTTCTGAGGCGATGCGGCCCAACGGTGATCCGGCGGTGCTGGCCTGGCTCGACGCTCAGGCGGTTGAAACGCTGTATCTGTCGACGATAACTCTGGCGGAGCTGCGCTTCGGCCTCGCCGCCATGCCCGAGGGGCGGCGAAGGGACATTCTTCGCCGGGAGCTGGATCAGCGAGTGCTGCCTCTCTTCGAGGGGCGGATTCTTCCGTTCGACGTCGCTGCGACCGATGCCTACGGGGAGTTGCGTGCTCGCGCTCGGGCGGCGGGTAAGGTGGTCAGCACGGCAGATGGGTATATCGCGGCTATTGCCGTGACCCATGGCTTGGCTGTTGCTACGCGCGATATCCGGGCGTTTGAAGCGGCGGGGGTGCGGGTTATCGTGCCGTAACGGACGTTCGGGTGGTTGTTTCGAAAGTCGCACGATCAAGAACCGGCGAATCACATTTCACGACGACCATGTTTTCCGCGATGTCCTCGACATCGAGTGGCGTATCTCCAAGCGCTGCTTCGGGATCATCACTCGACGAGCGTACGGTGAACTTAGCGAGTTCGGTTGAATTCATGGAGGAAGCTCCCCGTGTGTGTAAAGGCAGACCACCAGACTGCCTCCGTCCCCCTTTTTTCATGCGCGAGATTAACGATGCATAGGCGCAATGACAGAGTTCGAACCCCAGCTTACTTTCGTCCTCGAGCCCGGCGAAACGCCTCACCCCAAAGTCGGACCCGATCATTCCGCAATCGCCTCCCGAGCGGCGCGGGGCTTGGAGATCCAGCCATACAGCGCGCCAACCATCATCAGCACGGACGTTCCCAGGAACACCGCCCGCATGCCGATATGCCCGCCGACGAAGCCGCCCACCAGCGGCCCGGTCACCTGCCCGACATATTGCGACGACGTCGAATAACCCAGGATCGACCCCGTGCTCGACTCCGGCACGTTATGCCGGATCACCGAGGCGACGCAGGGCAGCAACCCGCCCAGCGCGAGCCCCATCAGGAAGCGCAGCCCGATCAGTTGCCAGCCGGCGGTGACGAAGGCCTGCGGGATCAGCAGCGCGGCGGCGACCAGCAGACAGCCGATGATCACCGTCCAATGCCCGACCCGATCCGCCAGCTTGCCCAGCCGGGACGCCGAGATGATGCTGCCCAGCGCCGCCGCCGACATGACCAACCCGGCGACGATGGTGACATGGGTCGGATCGGCGACGAGCGTCTGCGACATAGACGGTGATGATCGGCTCGATCGACATGTTCGCCAGCATCAGCAGCATGCCGGTGACCAGCATCGCGATCACCGGCCGCTTGTCGGGCACCGTGGCCCAGCCGCCCTGCGCCCTCTGCCCGGCTTTGCGCGGCGGCCGCTGCTCCTCCTTGATCAGGAACGTGGTCGCCAGGAACGTCACGAAGATGATCGCCCCCGCCGCGAAGAACGTCGCCCGGATACCGATCAGCTGCGGCAGCGCGCCGCCGATCAGCGGCCCGGCCAGGTTGCCGGCCATGATGCCCGATGACAGCACGCCCAGCGCCCAGGCGGTGCGCGCCCTCGGCGTCTGCGTCGCCACCAGCGTCATCGAGCCGGAGGAATAGCCGCCCAGCAGCCCGGCCAGCAGCCGGAGTCCGACAAGCTGATAGACGTTCTGCGACAGCCCGATCAGCGACATCGCCACCGCCATGCCCAGCACTCGCCCGGATCAGCATGAGCTTGCGCCCGTACATGTCCGCCAGCCGTCCCCAGAGCGGGGCCGTCAGCGCCGCGGTCAGGAAGGCCGCGCCATAGGCGATGCCGGACCACTCGACGATCTCGGCATGGTCGGTCACGCCAAGCTGCTCGACGTAAATGCGGCAGGAACGGCAGCAGCAGCGTCATCGCCACGATCGTGGTGAACGAGCCGAACGCGCAGACCCACAGATTGCGCCGCCAGTGGGCGACCCGTCGTTCTCGCTCATGCCCCGATCGTCTGCTTCGCTTCCAGCGCCGGGATGACCTTGTCGCGGAACAGCGTCAGGCTCTGCGCCGCCTGCTCATAGGGCATGGTGCCAAGGCGGAACTGGATGATCACCCCGCCCACGCCGGTCGCCGCGATCGGCGCCAGTTTCTCCGCCACCGTCGCGGGCGAGCCGTAGACCAGCCCGTTCTCGACCGAGGCGTGCGGCGGCGGCGGCGCGTCGCGGGCGCGGCATCGGCAGGATGGAGGCGCCCTGTTCGTCGTAGATGCGCTGGCGCATGGCGACGCGATGCTCGTGCATCTCGATGAAGGTCGGCACGGCGATGCGTTCGGCCTCGGCGTCGGTTTCGGCGACGTAGACGTTGCGCCAGACCCAGCATTCCGCGGTGCGGGCCGCGATCGTGGCCTCGTCCAGGCCGAGGTCGCGCAGCGCCTGCTTGTACAGCTGCATGCGCGCGACCGTCGATGGCGTTGTTCTGCACGTTCATCATGAACGGCTTGCCGTGACGCGCGATCTCCAGCATCCCGTGTTCGCTCGCCGCCGCTCGGATCACGTAGGGATGCGGCTTGGTGTAGGTAGTCGGGCGCAGTTCCGGCAAGCGGACGTTGAAGATGCTCGCCCTTGTGGTGCATGGGCTGGCCCTTCCAGGCCTCGAACATCACCGCCTCGGCTTCCTCGAAGATCGCCTGCGCCTTGGTGTGGTCGATGCCGTAGCCCTGGTAGTCGTAGATGTTATAGGCGGTGCCGCGACCAAGCCCGACGATCAGCCGGCCCTTGGCGAGATGGTCGATCAGCGCGATCTGTTCGGCGAAGCGCACCGGGTGATGCAGCGCCATCTGTGCCACCGCGAAGCCGATCTTCGCCTGCTTCGTCGCCACCGCCAGCGCCGCGGCGAAGGACACCGGATCGACATAGGCAACGATGCCGTCGAAATGGTGCTCCGCCAGCCAGATCGTATCGTAGCCGAGTTCGTCGGTCAGCCTGGCTTCCTGCAGCGTTTCGTCGATGACCCGGCCGTCGTCGGCGGCGGTCATGCTGTCGGGGAACAGGAAGTTGGAGAATTTCATACCGATGTCTCTCGCGCTTTGCCGAAGGCAGCATCCGACGCCGCGGCTTTGCAGGCAACACCCTATCCGGTAGGAACAGGGTTGAAGAAGCTTGATGCCGCATGAGCATGTCCATGAGCTTTGAACCGAAGCGGGACGATTTCTCAGTCCCGGTCCGGATCGACCTCTATTCCGACACGCACACGCGGCCGTCCCGCGCGATGAAGGAGGCGATGCTGGCAGCCGAGGTGGGCGACGAACAGGGCGGCTCCGACCCCACGGTCTGGGCGCTGTGCGACCAGGTGGCGGCGCTGCTGGGCAAGGAGGCGGCGATGTTCATGCCGTCCGGCACCATGTGCAACCAGGTGGCGCTGGCGACGCATTGCCGCCCCGGCGACGAGGTGCTGGCGCACGAGGACGCGCATATCCAGACCAGCGAGGCCGGCGGCCCCGGCGCGATCGCCGGCGTGATGATCAAGGGACTGCATGGCGAGCGCGGGATCTTCTCCGCTGACACGCTGCAGGCGGCGATCCGCCCGGTATCGCGCTACTCGCCGCCGCAGACGCTGGTGGAGGTCGAGCAGACCGCCAACAAAGGCGGCGGCGCGTGCTGGAAGGTCTCGGAACTGCATGCGGTCGGCCGAGGTCGCGCATGCGCATGGCATGAAGGTCCACATGGACGGCGCTCGGGTGCTGAACGCAGCGGTGGCGCTGGGTGTCGCGGCGCGGGACGTCACGGCGGATGTCGATACGGTGTGGCTCGATTTCACCAAGGGCCTGGGTGCGCCGCTGGGTGCGGTGCTGGCGGGACCGAAGGATTTCATCGGCCAGGCCTGGCGGTGGAAGCAGCGGCT
The DNA here is from genome assembly GCA_963771475.1 of uncultured Alphaproteobacteria bacterium. GTDB lineage: Bacteria > Pseudomonadota > Alphaproteobacteria > Acetobacterales > Acetobacteraceae > Rhodopila. The sequence goes on from CAVYTN010000010.1 coordinate 71,876, forward strand.
GGGCGGATCGATGCGGCAGGGCGGGATGAACGCGGCTGCCTGTATCTACGCGCTGCAACACAACATCGACCGGCTGGCCGAGGATCATGCCAATGCGGCTGCCCTGGCCCGCGGCATGGCGCAGATCCCGGGGATCACGGTGGAGACGCCGGAAACCAATCTGGTCTTCTTCGACACCACCGGCACCGGGCTGACGGCGGCGGAGTTCGCCGCGAAGCTGCGGCCGTTCGGCGTGACGATCTCGGTCTCTGGCGCCTATCGCGGACGGGCCTGCACGCATCTGGACGTGAGCGCGGCGAGATCGAGGAGGCGGTGGCGATCATGCGCGACGTCGTACACCGCGTCAGCCCATAAGATCCGTTCACCTGAGGCTGAGGCTCGTCAGGCCCCAGCCTCAGGCGTGATTCGCACGCCCGAGCCGGGGCCGCCATCCCTACCCCGCCGCCCCGCTCTTCTGCGCATACGCCCCGATCGCTTCTGCGCTCGGACGCATCGACATCAGCGCGCGCACGTCCGCGTTGACCGCCTGCGTATAGGCTTGCAGCCTTGCCGTCAGGGCCTTCGGGTCGACCGAACCATAGACGGCCCTGGCTTTTTCGAGCGCCGCCCTGAAGCGATCCTCGTCGCTCATGTCAGCGTATTCCTTCTTGCCGCCGCGGATCGGCAACAGTTCCTTCGTGATATTGGCCTTCAGCGTGGCCAGTTCGGCCGGCGGCAGGACGCTGGCGGCGACGTCCTTGAACGCCTCCTTCCCGCGCAGCAGCCCGATCCCGTCGAGCAGACGCTCGATATATTTCGATGTCTGGCAGAACGCCTCCCCCGGGTTCGCGTAATGCCCGATATCCTTCATGTAATCGCCGAACTGTTCGTTCACCGACCCGAGAAAATGTTCCGGCTTCATCTTTGCCAGCACCTCCGGCGAACCGGACTGGATGGCCGCAACGATATGCTGCAATGGCCCCTCGCTCAGATAGGCCTCCGAGGCGAAGAAATTTGCCTCCGCCACGTCCTTCTTGGCGCGTGCCTTGAGCCCGTGGCTGCGGCCTTCCAGATAGGTCTTGATCTTCTCCTTGGCATCCGCACCGCCGGCCTGCAGGATCTTGACGATCGCGGCCTGGTCCTTAGGCGATTTCTTGATGGCCTCAGAAAACCCGTCCTTGCCGAATTCCGCCAGCGCGGCGTCCACCAGCTTGTGCTCCGCCTGGACCTTCCGCACGTCCGCCATCTTGTCGAGATAGACGTCGTTGTTTGTCTCCAGCATCTCCGCTTCGGCATGCTCATGGGCGAAATGAGATATCTCGTCGGCGACGGCTTCCAGGTGCGCGGATTCCCGCAAGTCGGAGGCGGCAACCTGGTAGCGGGCAATCAGCGCCTCGAGCTCTTCCTTCAACGCCTCGAGCTCGCCGCGCTGCTCGTCCGTTGCGTTGTTCTTGTCGGCATCCGCATCCCATTTCCTCGGGAGCCCTTCCAGCACCGCGATCAGCTTGTCGGTCTTGGCCTTGACTTTGATGACATAAAGGGTTTCGGCTTCCTCAAACTGCGCCGCGGCGGCCTGCTTCTGACCGGCATCCCGGATCGCGTCGAGAATGCCCTTTTTGTAGCCCTCCCACGCCTCCTCCCCGAGATACTGGCGCTGCTTCGTCAGCGCGCCGACATCCTGGTCCGACTGGTCCTCCGCGAGGAACTCTTCCACATCGGCAATGACACCGTCATCGCTCACCTTCTCGGGGCCCGTCGAGAGCAGGTTGTCTTCGACCTTCAGGAAGTCCTTGGCATACAGATTGGTATCGAACAGAAAGCCGGGCGGCACGCCGAATTCGCTTTTGCACGCGGCATTGAACTTCTTGATGGCCGCGATCTCTGCGCCGCTGCCCGTCTTGGTCGACAGCGTGATGTCGTAGTCGGAACTCAGATTGCTGCTGCCGACCGATTTCGCGACCAGTTCGCCGCCGGCTTCGGCACTCAACGCGGCAAGCTTGAAGTTCACCCAGCGCTTCCGGTATTGGAACATCTCCCACATCGTGGCGGCATCGTTCAGATATTTCGCCTTCACCTTCTTCCAGCTATGACCGCATTCTTCCAGGATTTCCTTGCAGGCCTTCTCGTCCAACTTGATCGAGTCGAGCTGCTTGTTGATCGGCCCCAGCGTCGCCTTGGTCAGCGCGTCGTCGATCTTCTTCTTGCGCTTCTCCAGCTCCGCTTCCACGGCGGCTTGCAGCAGACCGGGCCGCAACCCGGCCTCATTGATCTGCGTGCTGGCGATGTCCAGGAGCATCGCGTCGCCGGGGTCCTGCCAATCCGGCAGCTTTTCCCGCAGGCGCTGATTCAAGTTCTTGTAGTTGGCCTTGGTTTCCTGCGCCATGTCCGCCCAGCGCCGGCCGACATACATCAGGACGACGCCCCGCAGCCGGTCGGCGTCCAGGCCCGCGTCCACGACCGGTTCAGCCGCCGCCGCACCACCGGACCCGCCCGAACCCGTCGGCGCGGTGGTGGCGGCTTCCGTCCGGGAAGCCCGCATCGGCGGGGCAATCTGAACGCCAAGGTGCGTTGCCACCCAATCAATCTTATCCTGGGCGACCAGGGCGACGTTCCGGACATCGTCAGGCATGTTTTTATTTCCGTTAGACAATAATTAGCCTTGCAATATATCAATCGGGCACAAGCGAAACAATGGATTTCGGCAGGAACGGTCCTTCCGGCGCGGCAACCGCACCGGACGGTATGCATTACGGTGATGGGTGCGGCGGTATGAGCAGGAAGACCCACACCCAGGTTCAACGCCCCCTCCGCCGATCGCCCGCGCCAGCGGCTCGGCAACACCGATTTCGGCTGGTCGTTTCGAATAGAGAGGCAAGACAGCAAAACAGCCGAAGGAGCTGCACAATATGGCAAAGAGCGCAACGACCGGTGGCGAGTCCCCTTCCCTGCTGATCGACGCGAGGATCAAGGAACTGGGCGACTGGCGGGGCGAGACGCTCTCCCATGTCCGCACCCTCATCAAGCAGGCGGCCCCCGACGTGGTCGAGGCGTGGAAGTGGCGGGGCGTGCCGGTATGGTATCACGACGGCATGATCTGCACCGGCGAGACCTACAAGAGCGCTGTGAAACTGACGTTCGCCAAGGGCGCCTCGCTCGGGGACCCGTCAGGTCTGTTCAACTCTAGCCTTGAAGGCAATGTCAGACGCGCGATCGATCTGCATGAGGGCGATGAGATCGATGAGGATGCGTTCAAGACGCTCATACGCGCTGCCGTGGCCCTGAACAGGTCTCCAGCCCGATAAGCCCCGCACCTCCGTCCGGTTGCCAACCGCCCCGTCCCGCCGCAAACCTCTCCAATCACATCACGGAAGGGAAAACGCCGTGACCGCAACCGCCGCCACCGGCCCGCTTCGCGGCGTCCGCGTCATCGACGTCACCACCGTTGTCCTCGGCCCGTTCTGCGCCCAGACCCTGGGCGACATGGGCGCCGACGTGATCAAGGTGGAGACGCCGCAGGGCGACTCCACCCGCGATATCGGCCCATCCCGCACGCCCCGCATGGGCGCCTACTTCGCCAATCTCAACCGCAACAAGCGCAGCCTGGTGCTGGATCTGAAGAAGCCCGCCGCGCGTGAGGCGCTGTTGCGCCTGGTCGAGACGGCGGACGTGTTCGTCCACAACATGCGCCTCGGCGCCGCCGACCGGCTGGGGCTGGATTACGCGACGCTCTCCGCACGCAACCCGAAGCTGATCTACGCCGCCGCCAGCGGCTTCCGCAAAGGCAGCTCGCTGCAGGAGGCACCGGCCTATGACGACCTGATCCAGGGCGTCTCCGGCGTTGCCGCGCTGAACGCTGGCCCCGACGGCGCGCCGCGGTATTTTCCGTCCGTGCTGGTGGACAAGCTGACCGGCGCACAGCTTGCCTCGATGATCGGCATGGCGCTGTTCAACCGCGAGCGCACCGGACAGGGCCAGGAAATCCATTTGCCGATGATGGAAACGATCCTGTCGTTCATGCTGGTCGAACATCTCTGGTCCGGCACTCTGGGGGAACCGGAGAAAGGCGTCGGCTATCCGCGCATGCTGACGCCGCATCGCCGCCCCTATGCGACCAAGGACGGGTTTATCAGCGTCGTCGCCCACAGCGACCAGCAATGGGCCAACCTCCTCGACCGTCATGGGCAAGGCGGACCTCTTTCAGGACCCGCGCTTCAACACGATCGCCGCTCGGTCGGCGCATATCGACACCGTCTATGCGGTGCTGACCGAGGGCATGAAGGCGCGCACCACCGAGGAATGGCTGCCGGTCCTGCGCAAGGCCGACATCCCCTGCGGACGTGCCAACAGCCTGCAGGACCTGTTCGACAATGATTATCTGAAAGAAACAAACTACTTCGAGCAGCACGAACACGAGCAGGAAGGCAGCGTGACGATCCCGGCGATCCCCGCCCGCTTCTCACGCACGCCTGCCAATATCCACCGCCTGTGGCCCACGCTGGGCCAGCACACGCGGGACATCCTCGCCGAAGCCGGCTACACGGAGGCTGAAATCGGCGACATCACGGCGTCATGATGCGATCCGGCCCCCCGCCGAACGGGAAGCCGGAATGCGTTTCCTCACAAACGAAACCTTGTCTTAACCCTTGGGCATGGTCTCCTTCACCGGCGCCTTGGCGACGTTGTGCTCTGCGGGCGTATTCATGCTGTGGGTCTCGGTCTTGCCCGTCATTGGCATCTTGGTGTCTGACTTCGCCTTCGTAGCGGTCCCCATCTTGTCCGCCTGCGTCTTCATCGGCTGCGTCTTCATCGGCTGCGTCTTGTCCTGGCTTACGACAGGGGTTTGCGCGCTCGCCGAAGCCGCACCGGCGTTCTGCGTGGCCGGCGGCACCTGCCATGCCGGCGTCTGCGCTGGTCTGTGCGAAGGACGCAACGGGCAGAACAGCGAGGCCGGTGGCGAGCATGGCGCTGGAGGCAACTGTCAGAAAGCGGTTCATCGTCGGGGTCTCCTGTCACCGGAGGGTTGTCGCTTCCGGCTGAGAGGATATGACCACCGCTTTATGGTTTCAGGTTGAACCGTGACGGCGAAATCAAGGCAAACGGTTCGGGACCGGATTAAGTCTCCGCAACCTTCGCGTGCCCACATCACTTCGCTCAGCCATCCTGCTCCAGGTGTTTGTTTGATCGCGTGACTAAGACCTCCGGCGATTCCGCCTCCGGTCATCCTGCTCCAGGTTCCGTCCCCGACGGTTTGCCGCTTGAATGGCGCAGCCACGACTGACAGGAAACGCAGATGTCTCTGACTGGGCCTCTCGCCGGGATCAAGGTCCTCGATCTCACACGCGTCCTCTCCGGCCCGTTCTGCACCGCTTTGCTGGGCGACATGGGTGCGGAGATCATCAAGGTGGAGGCGCCGGAAGGTGACTCCGTCCGCAACCAGGGCGCCAAAAAGGATGGCCTGTCCTATTACTTTGCCCAGTTCAACCGCAACAAACGCTCGATCGTCCTCGACCTGCGCACGCCGGAGGCGAAGGAGACACTGGCGCGCCTGATCGAGCGGTCGGATGTGCTGGTAGAGAATTTCCGCCCCGGCGTGCTGGCGCGCATGGGCTTCGACGACGACCGCCTGAAGGCGCTGCGGCCGTCGCTGGTCGTGTGCTCGATCAACGGCTTCGGCAGCACCGGCCCGTATCGCGATCGCCCGGCCTTCGATTTCATCGCCCAGGCGCTGTCCGGCTTCATGAGCGTCAACGGCGGCGCCGAGGACCCACCGCTGCGGTCGGGACTGCCGATCAGCGATCTGGTGGCCGGTCTCTATGCCGCGCTGAGCATCACGGCGGCGGTTATGCACGCCCGGAGCACCGGCCAGGGCCAGCGGACCGAGGTCAGCCTGACCAACGGCATGGTCAGCCTGCTGGCCTATATCGCGACGACCTATTTCGCCTCCGGCACCGTGCCGGCGCGCAGCGGCAACGACCATCCGATCGCCGCACCCTATGGGCTGTTTCCGACGCGCGACGGCCAGATCGCGCTGGCACCGGCCGACAATGCCTTCTTCGGCCGCCTCGTCGACGCGCTGGGCGTGCCGGAGCTGAAATCCGACCCGCTCTACGCCAACAACGCCGCCCGCGTCGTCAATCGCGCGCGGATCAACGCCATCGTGGGCGGGCTGCTCGCCGCACATCCGACCGATTACTGGGTGGAGACGCTGAACAAGGCCGGGGTACCCTGCGGCCCGGTGAACGGCGTGGCCGAGGCACTCTCCGACCCGCAGATCCTCGCCCAGGAGATGGTGCTCTCAGTCGCTCGGGACGGCCGTGAGCCGATGCAGATGCTGGGTTTTCCGATGAAATTCTCCGAAACGCCCTGCCAGGTCCGCCGCATGGCGCCGGGCCTGGGCGAGCATACGGACGGAAATCATGGCGGAGCTGGAACGGCAGTCAACCTGAACCGATCATGCTCTGGCCGGACAGCGCCACCAGCCGATCCAGCGCGGCCCCGTCCGATAGCACTGCCATCCGCTCCATCGGCTCCAGGGATCGCCACGCGGAGGCCAGATCGTCCGCCTCCGCCAGCCGAGCCCGGCCCGTCAGCAGCGGCACGTTCAGCGGGTCGAGGCGCGGACGGCGGGGCGGCGGCAGCATCGCCCGGTGGGCGGCCAGCAACTCCGGGTCGCGCAGCAAAGCCAGGATGCTGTCCTCCGGACCATGCGCCTCCGCCTGCAAGACGGCCGTGCGCTGCAGGACCGGCGGCGGCTGTGTTTCCTCCGGAATCCGGAGCAGGCCCAGGCGGCGCGCGGCCTGCCCGGCGCCCCGCCGCCCGGTCCAGGCGGCCAGGGGCACGGCCAGCAGCAGGCCCAGGATCACCGGCAGCATCCACAGCGCCAGCGAGGTCGAGACCGACCAGGCGCCGACGCCCAGCGCCACCCCCAGCAACGTGTGCAACCGGTAGACCCGCATCACCTCCCGGAACGGAATGCCGCCATCGTCGCGCCGCTGCGCGTTCCAGCCCGAGTCGCGGCCCAGCAGGATGGCGGCGACGTCGATCGACTGCGTCAGCATCACCACCGGCGCCAGCAGGCCGGCGATGATGGTCTCGAACACCAGGCTGACGACCAGGCCCAGAACGCCGCCGGAGCCGCGCCGCAGCCTCCGTTGGAACATCGCCGCCGCAATCCCCAGCACCTTGGGCAGCAGCAGCATCCCCATCGTGCCGATGAACACCCACATGGCGCGCACCGGATCGATCACTGGCCAGAGCGGGAACAGGCTCTTGCCGGAGCCGAAATAGTCGGGCGGGATAAACCGAGCCTGCAGTGCGATGACGATGCCGCTGAGCAGGAACAGCAGCCAGAGCGGCGCGGTGATGTAGGACCCGATCCCGGTCAGCAGATGCAGGCGGCTGATCCAGTGCAGGCCGCGCGACGGCAGCACCGCGACGTGCTGCAGATTGCCCTGGCACCAGCGGCGGTCGCGCACGGCCAGGTCGATCAGGGAGGGCGGGCTTTCCTCGTAGCTGCCTTCCAGCGCCGGGCATCATGTGGATGGCCCAGCCGCCGCGGCGGATCAGCGCGGCCTCGACGAAATCGTGGCTGAGGATATGGCCGCCGAACGGCTTGCGGCCGTGCAGTTCGGGCAGGCCGGCCTGTTCGGCGAAGGCCACGGTGCGGATCAGCGCGTTGTGGCCCCAGTAATTGCCCTCGGTGCCGTGCCACCAGGCGATGCCGTGGGCGATCACCGGGCCATAGAGCCGGCCGGCGAATTGCTGCATGCGGGCGAACAGCGTCGTGCCGCCGGTGATGACCGGCAGGGTCTGGATCAGGCCGGTGTCCGGATGCGCCTCCATCGCCGCGACCAGCGCCAGCAGCGTATCGGCGCGCATGACGCTGTCGGCATCGAGGATCAGGAACTGCGGATAGGCACCGCCGAAGCGGGTCACCCAGTCGGCGATGTTGCCCGCCTTGCGCGCCGTGTTCTTGGGCCGGTGGCGGTAGAAGATCCGCCCGCACCCGCCGGTGCGGGCGCAGAGGCCGAGCCACGCCTGCTCCTCCTGGACCCAGACTTCGGGGCGGGTCGTGTCGCTGAGGATGAAGATGTCGAACAGATCGATCGCACCGGCCTGCCGCAGGTCCTCGTCCATCGCCTGCAGGGCGGCGACGATGCGGTCAGGGGATTCGTTATAGGTCGGCATCAACAGCGCGGTGCGCGATGCCGGCCGGGTGGTCGTGTCCGCCTGGGCGGCAGCAGTCGCGCACCGCCGCCGGTGACGATGGAGATGAAACCGGCGATGGCGCTGGTGAACGACAAGGAGATCCAGGCGAACAACGCGACGAACAGCGCCAGCATGAAGACGCCTGGCGCGGTCAGGCCGTTGACCGCCAGCACGCGATACATCTCCCGCGCGCCGAAGCCGGTCAGGACGATGGCGCCGCCGATGACGAGGAACCGCCGCAGCGCCAGGGCACCCGGCCGGGACTGGATCGTCCGGCACTGCTTGGGTGCCTGCCGCAAGGATTGCACCGGCATTGCCAGCGGGGCCTCCTGCGGCAGGGCGCGAACGGTCAGGCCGACGTCCATCGGTACACCCAGGTCTCTGTCAGGGGCTTGTCTGCCTCCATCAGGCGTGCGTGCAGTTCCACCAGCTTATTGTCCTCCGGATCGAGCTCGATGCTGACCCGCCAGCCGCTGATATCGGGGTTGGGTTGGGCGACGACACTGACGATCTTGCCTTTGCTCGCACCGACATCGACGTCCGGGGCCGGTTCGGGTTTCAGCCCCTTCACCGCCTCACCCACGAAATCGATGACGAACTGGCGGTGCTTGCGATCAAAGGCGACGCCGCACAGCGTCTGCATCACCTGCCCCAGCGCGACGGCGCCGGGGGGCGCCCAGCACCAGTGCAGGCGGTAGCTGAGCAGATATTCGCCCTTCGTCTTCAGCGGGTCGTGCGGCCGCCAGAAGGCGACCATGTTGTCGTTGACCTCCTTGTCGCTGGGAATCTCCACCAGTTCCACGATGCCCTGGCCCCAATCGCCGATCGGCTCGACCCACAGGCTCGGGCGCTTCTCGTAGCGGGCTTCCAGGTCCTCGTAATCCGAGAAGGCGCGCTTGCGCTGCAGCAGGCCGAAGCCGCGCGGGCTGGTGTCGACGAAGGCGCTGATCTGCAGGTCGCGCGGATTGGTCAGCGGACGCCACAGCTGCTCGTCGTGGCCGGTATGGAGCTGCAGCCCGTCGAGTCATGCACGGCGACGCGCCAGTCATCGACGCGGCTGCGGTCGTTCAGATCGTGCATGAACATGCTGGTCAGCGGGGCGAGGCCCGCTTCGGTGATGTCGGTGCGCGGATAGATCGCCGCCTCGGTGTCGAAGATGGTGTCCTGGCCGGGGCGGACGGAGAAGCGGAACGCCGCGGTCGTGCTGGGGCTGTCGAGCAGCGCGTGGATGACCAGCACATCCGCGCCCTTGCCGGGACGTTCGAGCCAGAAGGCGCGGAAGACGGGGAACTCCTCGCCGTTCGGATCCGCGGTCTTGATCGACAGCCCCCGCGCCGACAGCCCATATCCCTGCCCCTTCGCCACCGCTCGGAAATAGCTGGCACCGAGGAAGGCGCAGACTTCGTCGTCGAGGTCGGGGCGATTGATCGGGTAACGGATCTTGAAGCCGGCAAAGCCGAGATCGCCCGTTGGCGGCTGCATCTTGTCGAAGGTGAATTGCGAGGGGCTGTAGGCGATGGGAGTCGCCTGACCGTTGGCGACCTCGGAGATGCTGACCCTGTCGGGATATATGTATCCACGGTGGAAGAACTGCGCGGTGAAGTTCAGCCCTTGGCCTCGCCACAGCGACTGTGCCTGGTCGAAGCGGATGCCCTGATAGGCGGAGTAGTCGAGGTTTCGGAAAGCCGATGGCAGCTCGTCCGCCGGCTTCTGATACGGTTTTGCCGCAAGCTGGCGGGCCAGGTTGCGGACGGTGGCGCCGTCGAACGGCGTGGGACCCAGGGGATGTGCCAGGGATATGCCAAGGGATGTGTTTCGGGGAGGTCGGCCGCCAGCGCGGGGCTGGCGACGGGAAGCAAAGGCAGCGATGCGCCGGCGCCGAGAAACGATCGGCGAAGCATGGGCAGACTCCGGAATGTGGCGGACCAGAGTGCCGAAAGAAAACGCGCCGGATTACGGCGGGGTCACGCAATTATGCGTGAACGGGCTCAGATTTCAGGACACGGCCGCGCGGTCCGGAAAAGATGTTCACCTTCAAAACGTTGGCGGCCATCGCAGGACATCCCGCCACCTCGGCTTACAATTCAGCGAGCGCGCCGACCTTGACCGGCTTGATCGGAAACCGCGTGCGCAACGGTTCGATACCGGATGCCGCCACCCCCTTTGCCGCCGCCAGCACGTCGAGGGCGATGGGGCCGCAGGTGCGGCCCTGGCAAGGGCCCATCCCGCAGCGCGTATAGGCCTTGAGCTGGTTCATCCCCTGACACCCCGCCTTCGCCGCCGCCCTGACCTCGGCGGCCGTGACTTCCTCGCAGCGGCAAACCAGAGTCGTGTCCTCGGGCGTCAGGCGAAGCGGCGGGAACATCGCGTCCAGGAACGGGCGGACAGCCAGGTGCTGGCGCCGCCTGGCGCGCAGCTCGGCGGCCTGTTGCTGGCCCCCGAGAAGGCCCCCGAGAAGGCCGAGCACGGCGATGCGGCCGGACAGCAGGGCGGCATCCGCACCGCCAATCCCGGTGGCATCGCCGGCGATCAGGATGCCGGGGATGGAGCTGGCGCCCCATTCGTCGGTGACGGGACGCCAGCAATGCTGCGCCTCCGACCACTCATGTGCACACCCGATCGCTCGGCTCATCTGGATCGAGGGAACCACCCCGTCATGCAGCAGCAGCGTGTCGGCCGGTTCGGTGCGCGGCCCCTGGCCGGTGGTGAAGGTGATGCTGTGCAGCGTACCTTCGCCGTCGGCGCGCAATCCGCTGGCGCGCACCCAGCTTATGCCTGCCGCCTTAAGCCGCTGCCGCCAAGCCAGGCCCTTGCGCAGATCCGGCAGCGCGGACAGCGACAGAAGGGGAACCGCCGCCAGCGCGGCGTAGCGGGGGCTGAGGTCGATGACGCCGGCGATCTGCCCGCCCGCATCCAGCACCTGGTTGGCATAGAGCAGCAGCAGCGGCCCCTGCCCCGCCAGCCAGGTCTGCCCGTCCGGAAGCAGCCCGCCCGTCTTCAGCGCAATCTGTGCCGCACCGACCGTCATCACCCCCGGCAGCGTCCAGCCGGAGATCGGCACTGGACGTTCGGTGGTGCCGGTGGCGAGAAGGATCGTCTTCGGCCGCGCGGTGAAGGCGTGGCCGTTCTGGCTGAAATAGACCTGCCGGTCGGGCTCGATCGCCCAGACCGTGGCGCCGTAGCGGGCATCGACGGCACTGGTGCGCAGCCGAGCGATGGCTTCGAGCGCGGCTTTTTCTTCGGCGTCCTTGGCGCCGCGGCGTTCCAGCGCCTGCCAGATGCGGCCGCCGGGGGCGCTGTTCTCGTCCAGCAGCAGGACGGACAGGCCGTTCTCTGCGGCCTGTAAGGCGGCACCGATGCCGGCGGGGCCGGCGCCGACAATTAGCAGGTCGGGCGTCAGGTCGCCCGTCACTGGGCGAAGTTGACCAGCTTGCCGGCCGGCTCGCCCAGGACCTCGTCGTCGCGCATGACCACGTTGCCGCGGACGATGGTGGCGACCGGCCAGCCGGTGATCTCCATGCCCGCGAACGGCGTCCAGCCGCAGGGCGAGACGATCCAGGACTCCTCGATCCGGCGCTGGCGCTTCATGTCGACCAGGGTGAAGTCGGCGTCGTAGCCGGCGGCGATGCCGGCCCTTGCCGACGACGCCGTAGACCCGGGCGGGGCCGGCGCACATCAGGTCGACCATGCGGTTGAGCGACAGCCGGCCGGCGTTGACGTGGTCCAGCATGATCGGCACCAGCGTCTGCACGCCGGTCAGGCCGGCGGGGCAGTCGGCCAGGGCAGCAGCTTCTTGTCGCGCGGATGCGGCGCGTGGTCGGAGCCGATCGTGTCGACCGTGCCGTCGTTGATCGCCTTCCAGGCCGCGTCCCTGTGGTCCTCGCCGCGGATCGGCGGGTTCATCACGCCGAAGCCCTCCAGGCGCTCGTAGCAGTCGGGGGCGACCTGGGTCAGGTGGTTGACCAGCACCTCGCAGGTGGCGATGTCGCGATAGTCCTTCAGGTACTCGAATTCCTGCGCGGTCGAGACGTGCAGGATGTGCGCCGGCCGGCCGGTCTTGCGCGCCAGCGCCATCAGCCGGCGGGTGCCGAGGAAGGCGCATTCCTCGTCGCGCCATTCCATGTGGTTGGAGTAGGGGTCGCCGGACTTGAACAGCGGCTTGCGGGCCTGCAGGCGATATTCGTCCTCGGAATGATAGGCGATGCGGCGGCGGCCGGAGCGCATGGCCTTTTCCAGGTGCTCGTCGTCCTCGACCATCAGGTCGCCGGTGGAGCTGCCGGCGAAGATCTTGATGGCGCAGACGCCGCGGGCGAGTTCGAGGTCCGGCGAGCGCCGGAATGTTGGTCTTGGTGCCGCCGACATAGAGGCCCATGTCGCACCAGGCGACGCTCTTCGACGTAGTCCTGCTTCCAGGCGAGCTTCTCGGCATCGACGATCGAGGGGCTGGTGTTCGGCATGTCGAACACCGCGGTCAGCCCGCCGAGGATCGCGGCCTTGGTGCCGGTGGGGATGGTCTCGACCGCCTTGTCGCCGGGGTCGCGAAGATGCACGTGCGGGTCGATCAGGCCGGGCAGGACGTGCAGGCCGGTGGCGTCGATGGTCTTCTCGGCGGTGTCGTCGGAGGCCGTGCCGACGGTGTGCGATGCGGCCGTTGCGCACGCCGACATCGGTCTCGGCCGCGCCCCATGGCAGGACGCAGGTGCCGTTGCGGATCAGCAGGTCGTAGTGGGCGGGCATTTACGGTCCTTTCTTCGGCTGGGTCTTGAGGATGATAGCGTGGGGTGGGGGTTGGGTCACGGGCGGTGTGGCGGCTTGGGCAAGAGCCCGAGCGCAGAGACCGTTGAGATCATCGCAATCATTGATTATATTGCAGGCATGCCAACGAACAGCCACGCCCCAATGACCAGCATCACGATCCGCAACCTCGATCCCGCGATCAAGGAACGGCTTCGGGTGCGCGCCGCCGAGCAGGGTCATTCCATGGAGGCGGAGGTGCGCCGCATTTTGCAGACCGTGCTCAGACCGGCGACCCATCCGCGTGCGTCGAACCTCTACGAGCGTATCCGCGCTCGGTTTGCGCCACTTGGGGGTGCGGACGACCTGATTGTGCCGCCGCGCGCGCCGGACCGTGATCCGCCACAATTCGACTGATGTTTATTCTGGACACCAATGTCCTGTCGGCCATGATGGGCAGCAGGCCCGTGCCCGAGGTGGCGAACTGGATGGCCGGTCAGGCGGAAGAGAGCCTGTTCACGTCAACCATCTCGGAAGCCGAAATCCTCGCCGGCATTGCGGTGCTTCCGGATGGAAGGCGTCGTTCCGGACTGGAGATGGCAGCCGCGGCGATGTTCCGGGATGATTTCGCCGGCCGCATTCTCGCGTTCGATTCCGATGCCGCCGAGGCGTACGCGGGCCTGTTTGCCGCGCGCAAGCGCGACGGCCGCCCCACCACGCCGCTCGACCTCATGATCGCCGCTATCGCCCACGCGAAGGGCGCGACCGTGGTAACCCGTGATACTGGCGGCTTCGACGACGTGTTCTTCCATAACGGGCGCTATACGACACTGCGGCAGGTGATGGATTTCTACAACGACCGCGACGTCGATCCCGGCCGCATCTACCCGCGCGGGCCAAACGGCAGGACAGAAAAATACGACGATATCCCGGCTGCATTTCGAGACAATGTCGACACGTCCGACCCGCCTTTGAGCGCCATCCGGGCGAACCGCCGGCGATGACGCCGCAAGAGGAGCAGGACATCATCGCCTTCATGAATACGCTGACGGACGGCTACAGGCCGAAGCGATAGCTCGGCAAGGAAGTATGATATCCAATGTAACTAAATTTTGACCACCCCGGCACTCACGCTGGCGGGCTTCACCTTCTCTCCAGTTCAATAGCCAGAAACCGGCGAACGTCATCGGCAGCAATCCCAAGATCGACTGCATTGTATTCGAGTAAATGCCCCATATACCGATGGCCCGGTTGAAACTTCGGGTCGTCGAATTTGTGATAGGCTCCAGGAAGGATCACGAGGGACATCGGCGCGCTAACACCCTTGTGGCGTGTAACGCCGATGTCACTCTCCTGTGCCACCATCTTTTTGCAAGCCGCGGCTGACGACCAATCATCGAGTTCGCCGTTGATGATCAACGTAGGCACGGTCGCGATCCCGCTTCCGGCACAGATGGGGTAGAACGCAACAGCGGCATGGAAACCACGGCCTGTGGAGTCCCCGTTTGGCTCGGTATCATCGAGCGTGATGACGCCTCCTTCCGAAAATCCCACCAGGGCTACGCGGGAAGGGACAACGAAGGGCTTATGTGCCAGAAACAGGAGGGCATCATAGGGGTCGAACTTACGGCCTGCAGGTATTGTGCTTTGGCATGAACTCGTGATGCCACGAGGACCGAAACTGTCCACCGTCAGGCTGACATAACCCCATGCCTGGAAGCGCGCGCCCCAATTACGATCAAGCCCTTCCGGATCGCCGCCACAGCCGTGCAGAAGGATGACGGCCGGGAATGGTCCATTGCCGGTCGGACGTCGCAGATACCCACGCAGAGTAAGAGGGTTCGGCTGCTTCGAGGCGGTTGCAAAGTGAACGACCTCGACCGCATCTTCGGTAGAAGCCCCTATAGCTGAATTGCAGACTTGCAGCCACCATAATGGCCGCCGCCCCGAGTGCCAGCCTGCAAAAGCGAGAAGACCGCATTCAACCCCCTGAGGCATTGCGACACGACGATCGAGCGATCACACACGGCTGCCAAGGCCAGCTAAACGCCGTTGCGGAATTCTTGCAGACCAGATGAGTTTCGCAAACTGTCCCCAATCCGGATTGGCGTAATATCTTCCGGGATAACATAGTTCATGGGTACGAAATGTTCGTCCGCGGCGGATGCCTATGCGGGTGGGTCGAATTCGAAGCCGGCCTGCCGTTCAGCAAATTTGTGAAATGCCATTGTTCGCGATGCCGCAATGCGACCGGCAGCGCCTTCGCCGCAAACGCCTACGTCTTGCCGAACGCGTTCCGCTGGTTGTCGGGTGAGGAAAAAGTGGCTCGCTTCGATCTTTCAACCGTCCGCAGTTTCTCGACTTCGTTCTGCCTGAACTGCGGCTCGCCACTTCCTCACGCCACTCGAAGCGGGCGAGAAATCATTATTCCCGCAGGATCGCTTCGCGACGACCCCGGCGTATCGCCTACCATCAACTCCTGCTGGCAATCACGCGCCCGGTGGCTCTCCGACGCAATCAACCTCCCGACGGATGGCCCGTAATCGGACTTCCCGTCTTACCTGTCCTCCCCGGCCCCTACCCCCGATCAATCAACAGATCATCCCGCCGTGGCAGCTCATCCAACGCCTTGATCCCAAAGTAAGACAAAAACCCCGGCGTCGTCCCCCAGATCGTCGGCCGCCCCGGCGTGTCCCGCCGCCCCTTCGGCGTGATCAACTCCAACTCCAACAACTGATCCAGCGTCTGCTGAGACAGCGACGCCCCGCGGATATTTTCGATCTCCGCCCGCGTCACCGGCTGGTGGTAGGCGATGATCGAGAGCGTCTCCATCGCCACCGGCGTCAGCCGCCGTGGCCGCGCGATCAGCTTCCGCAACCGAGGCGCCAGGTCCAGCGCCGTGCGAAAGGCGACCCCGCCGGCGACCTCCACCACCTCGACACCCCGCCCGGCGTAGCGGGCCTTCAGCGCCTTGATCACCACGTCGGCGCTGACGCCCTCAGGCAGCAGTGCCGAAAGGTCCTTGATCGGAACCACTTCGGCACTGGCAAACACCAGCGCCTCCACCAGGCGCAGCGTGTCCTCGGTCGGCAGGATCGTTACATCGGTCACGGCGTGGCGTCGGGCTCACCACCGCCGCCGCATCGGCACCGCCGGGGAGCGTGCGCAGCATGATCGGACCGAAGGATTCCGTCTGCCGCACGCGGACGACACCGCTTTTCGCCAGCTCCAGGCTCGCCAGCAGCGTGCTGGCCAGCGCCGCTCGGCGTTCCGCCTCGTTGAACGGTGTTTCCGGCAGGAAATCCTGCATATCCGTCCAGTTGAACTGACGTTCGACCCGCTGCGACATGCTGTGCAGCGCGGCCTGCAGCGTCCAGAAGTTCAGCGGCTTCGGCCTGTAGCCGGTGGATTTCGCCCCCCGCCGCATGGCGCGCAGATAGGCGCGAACGAACACGCCGGGCTCGATCACGACGCCCGAGGTGTCAAATTCCTCATGGCTCTCCGGCATGCCGCGAGCATAGACGTCGTCGCCCAGGATCGGCCGGCGCCCCAGCCAGGCCGACAGCTTGCGCATCGCGCTGAGTTCGGCCAGCCGCTCCGCCAGTGCGGCGGCGACGGCCTCCGCATCCTCCAGGTCGTCGGAGGGGGCAGGCAGCAGCAGGCGGGATTTCAGCCAGGTCAGCCACGCGGCCATCAGCAGCCAGTCGGCCGTCAGCTCCAGGCTGTATTTCCGCGCGTCCGCGATGACGGCCAGATACTGGTCGACCAGCGACAGGATGGAGATCTTCGCCAGATCGACCTTCTGCGACCGAGCGAGGTTGAGCAGCAGGTCCATTGGGCCTTCGAACCCGTCCAGGTGCAGAATCAGCGTGTCCGCGGGGTTGAACGCGGGGTCAGCGGTCTGAACGGCGGTCTGGGCGGGTTCCATGCGTCTCCCAAGGTCGCAGGACAATGTCGCGAAGCACCGGAGACTACCGGAAACGGCGGACGGTATCCAGCCGATAGCGCCGACGGGGTCGGTGGTGCGGCCGGCGAGCCGGCCGCACCCCAGATCGTTACGCCTGCGGCGGCGCTCCGTCCGGCGTGTAGCGCATGCCGATCGCCAGCCGGTTCCACAGGTTGATCATGCCGATCAGCACCGTCAGGTCGACGATCGCCTTCTCGCTGAAATGCGGCTTCAGCGCCGCGTACACATCATCCGGCGCGTGCGTTTCATTGACCGGGTCAGGGCGTCCGTCCAGGCCAAAGCGGCACGCTCCGCCGGGGTGAAGACGGGTGCCTCGTGCCAGCCATCCAGCAGAAACAGCCGCTGCGGCGTCTCGTGGGCACGCAACGCGTCCTTGCTGTGCGTGTCCAGGCAGAATGCGCAGCCGTTGATCTGGGACGCGCGCATCTTGACCAGGTCGATCAGGCTTTGCGGCAGGCCGGAGCCCTTCAGATAGGTCTCCACCCCCGACAGCGCCTTGTATGCGTCTGGCGCCATTTTGGTCGGCGAAATCCGTTCGATGTGCATCTGCACCCCTACTGTCCGATGCATCAGTAGGTAGGCAGCTCACGGACCATGTGCCAGGACCATAAAGCGTCAGTCGGTCTGGGCCATGATGCTGTGGCCGAGCGGGCGGACGGCAGCCTCGACACCATCACCCGCACGGCCGCACGGAATTATTTGGCGCCTTTGACCCGTGCCAGATAGGCGACGATCGCGGGCACGTCCTTCTCGTCCACCGGGGCCTTGTACACGCGGATCATCTTTTCGGCTTCGGCCTGCCATGCCGCCGCTGACAAGGCGGGCTGGTTAAGCACCATGTCGGCAGAGTGGCAGGCCAGGCAGTTGCTGTTGAGCACATCCGATCCCGCGCCGGAAAACTGTGTCCCTCGATCCGGCAGGTCGATTGACGCCGACTTGAGCGTGAACGGGGGTTGGGTATGACCGGAGAGCGGCACGGTCAGCGCGGCGCCCAGAAGTGAGGCCAAGTGTCATGCGGAACATGGGCGATCTCCTCAAGCCACGACGATGGGCGTCGTTTCGATGACGTTGCGCATGAAACCTGATGGATTCCAGTTCGGCTGAGCCGGTTGCGCCAACCCATCGCTGTTGGTGCAGCGAACCATCAGTGTGACATCGCCCTTGGCCGCCAGGTGGATCTGAGCCTGCCACTGGCGGAAGCTGAACTTGCCCTCGTCCTTGCCAAGCGTGGTGGCCTGCCAGTTCTTGCCGCCATCGATCGACAGATCGACCCGTGCGACCCCGGTGTCGCCGCCGAACGCGATGCCTCGGACAAGCGTCGACGGGCTTGCCGGGACGGTCTGCCCCGATGTCAGGTTCGTTATGAATGATCGCGGCACCATCTTGTTGATCGGCACCAATTTGACGCCGGTCTGACCGGGCTTCATGTCGGCACCCGGCGTGTCGGGGATCGTGTAGGCGGTCTTCATCCAGAAATTGTCGTCTGGCCGATCAAGGACCTCGATATCGTTGAGCGCCTTCACCCAGTAGGTGGCATACCAGCCGGGCACGACCAGCCGCAGCGGAAATCCGTTGAGAAGCGGCAGTTGCTGGCCGTTCATGGCGTAGGCGATCAGAACTTCGCCGTCGCGTGCATGATCGACGGAGAGTGACTTCCTGAAGTCAGGCGCATCGGGCACCAGGGGCTCATCCATGCCATTGAACCGCACCTGAACGGAGCCGGCCTTCACGCCGGCATGGTCGAGCACGTCCTTCAGGCGAACACCGGTCCAACGGGCATTGCCCATGGCACCATTTCCCCACTCACCGCCGGCGACCCGGGGCTGGAAGAAGCCGCGCGAATTGCCCGAGCATTGGTTGACTGCGGCCGTCTCGACGCGCGGCAAGGAAAGGATCTCCTTCAGCGAGAGGGAGAGCACCTTGTTCACGTTGCCATGCACGCCCAGGCGGAACGTATCGACGTTCACCTCCGTGGGGATGACCGCCCAATGCCAGCGGACGTAGAACTGATCGTTCGGCGTGAAGACGCCCTTATCGAAGACCTCGAACGGTGTTTCGAGCAAAGGCGGGCGCGAGCGCTGGAGGATCATCGCGCCTTTGGTCGGAAATTCGGTCGTGATCGGCCGTTCGCCTGGCCCGCCTGGCAATGGCAGTTGAACTATGGTCTGCGCCAAGGCCGGGCCGGCCGCGAGGGTCAGGCCCGCCGTGCCGGCGCCGCCAATCAGCCGCCGCCGGGTGAGCGCGCGACCGTTAGGCTCGATCTTCATGTGTATCCTCCATTGGTGCGCCGGTTCGAGCAGTGACTGATCCTTGCGCAGAACCCTGGCTTCATCAATCCTTTGGATACGATATTATTTCGGTCTGGTCTGGCAATAAACAGGATGGCAAAATGGGTGGACAGCCTCACCGTCCGTATTCCCGCCACCGTGGTTGAAGCGCTTGAACTCCGGGGAAATCGATGAGATCGGGATTCATATCGACCAATGGCCGCCGCTTCGTCGGCGGGCGATCAACTTCAGCCAAGGCGCCAGGTGAAAGGCACTCATCAGCCAATACATCGGGACCATTCCGGTTAGCAGTGACGCGCCATGTGCGGCCGAGCAGAGCATGCCTGGCCCAGCCTCCAGAACAGCCGTCAGCAGCGCCATGGACCCAAAGGTCGGCGCGGCCGCGAGGCATAGAAAGTGGGCTGCGCCGAGGGCAACAGCGCTGCTGCCCTCGGCGCCCGCAGTGTCATGGTCCGTCGCAATCCTCGAACGGGGTGACATTGACCTGTCAGCCCTTGCCGTACTCGTCGTGGCGACGCCACCAGATGCCCGTCTCGTTCCGTCCCTTGGGGGCGCGGTCGAGCCACTGGTACGCGCCCCAAAGTCCGTCCAGCCCGCGCGCATAGGTGGAATAGGTGTGGTAGACGACGCCGTCCTCCAGGACGAACGTGCTCATACCCGGCCTATCGCGCGTGTACGTGGCCGCGTCGGTTCCGCATGTCGCGGCGAACTGGGCGACCGGCTCCGGGACAGGTGTCGCATCCATCGCGTGGCCGCCGCGCCGGTAGTTGTATTCGACATCCCCCTCGCGCTGTTGCGCCTCGGTGAACGAGACGTTGAAGTCGAAGTTGAAGTCTCCGCCGATCGAGGACACCCAGGGGAACGTCCATCCCATCCGCCGCTTATACGCCTGCAACTTCGCAAGCGGGGCCCGCGACACCGCTGAAAGTGTGACGTCGTGATTTGCCAAGTGGACGACGAAGCCGTCGAACCCGTCCGCAATCATCGAGCAGGACGGGCAACCGGCCTTGTAGTCGGGCCCGAACATAAAATGGTAGACGAGAAGCTGCCAGCGCCCTTGGAACAAGTCTGCCAGCGAGGCGATGCCATCATCGGTGTCGAATTGGTATTTCTTGTCGACCCGGACCCACGGCAGCGCCTGACGTCGTTGCGCCAGCTCATCGCTGCGCCGTGTCAGCTCCTTCTCGTCTCTCAGCAACCCGATCCGAGCGGCAAGCCAGTCTTCACGTGTCGCGGTCGTATGCGTCGTCATCGTTCTTTTCTCCCTTCGTCATTCGTGCCGTTCTCACGGCGACGTGCCGGTTGGTGGTCGTGAGGTAGATTGGGACCCGGCGTCGGATGGTGGGAGTGACAAGTGTGGCGGGATTTCAGATGGACCCGGTGATCCAGGCGGCTGCGCGGGCGCTCGCGGCGGGTGATCCCATCGAGGCTTTGAACCTGGTCGCCCTGCGCGACGACGCACCTGCACTCGCACTTCGCGGCATCGCGATGGCGCAACTCGGCGATTTCGATCGTGCGAAGGCTCTCCTGCGAAGTGCGGCGCGCGCCTTTGGTCCGAAAGCGGCCGTGGCGCGCGCACGATGTGTCGTCGCCGAGGCCGAGATCGCGCTCGTCTCGCGCAACCTGGGCTGGCCTGCGAAGACGCTCGACGCAGCACGGGCGACACTGGAAGCGCATGGCGATGGGGTGAACGCCGCGCACGCGCGGTATCTCGAAATCCGGCGCCTGCTTCTGATTGGGCGCCTGGACGAGGCCGAGCGGATGTTGGGAGAACTCGACCCGGTGCCCTTCCCGCCTGCGTCGAGGACCGCACACGAAGCCTCCGGACTGGCCTGGGCTGAGGGGACGCTTTGGGTGGGGGAATATCGGGAGCGGAAGATCCATCAGGTCGATCCCGGAACTGGGGCGGTGCTTCGGACGATTGAGTTGAACCGGTTCGTTACAGGGGTTACCTGGGTTGATGGGGAGCTCTGGCACGGGACCTGGGAGGCCGAGGAGAGCGATCTGCGCCGGGTGGACCCTGGGACGGGGGAGGTGCTGGAAAGGGTTGAGATGCCCGCTGGCGTGGGGGTTTCGGGGTTGGAGTTGGATGGTGGAGGGCGGTTTTTCTGCGGTGGCGGGGGGAGTGGGAAGGTAAGAGCCGTCCGCCGGCCGGGCTGAGTTTCCTCAGCGGGTACCGGCAGTCGCCAGAGCAGGATGACATCGCTTTCGCTCAGCCGTTCTGCTCCAGGTGCTTGTTTGATCACGTGATTCAGACCTCCGGCGATTCCGCCTCCGGTCATCACGCTCTGGCGTATGGCAGGACGGCAAGGTCGCGGTTCACGAACTTCCGCCAGAGGATCACAGGTAGGCACGCTTTTTGTGCGTCGATCGGACGTCTACGTATCGAGCGCCATGGCTGCTTTTCTCGATATGGCGCGTTCGAGATCGGGCTTGAACGGCGTCTGAGCCTGCGAGGCTCTTCGCATGTCGGCGATCCCTAGTATCTATCGACGTCCACGACGGCGTCGGCGAAAGCCCGTGGCGCCTCCTGCGGCAGGTTGTGGCCAATGCCACCGGTGACGACCCGGTGTGCATACTTGCCCGAGAACCTCTTCGCGTAGGCGCTGGCCTCTGCGTGCGGGGCGCCATTGGCATCGCCTTCGAGCGTGATCGTCGGCACGGTGATGACCGGAAATTCGGCCAGCCGTGCTTCAAGGGCGTCGTATTGCGGCTCGCCGTCCGCGAGGCCAAGCCGCCAGCGGTAATTGTGAATCACGATGGCGACATGATCGGGGTTGTCGAACGATGCGGCGCTGCGATCGAACGTGGCGTCGTCGAAGTTCCATTTCGGAGAGGCGAGCTTCCAGATGAGTTTATTGAAGTCGTGCCGGTATTTCTCGTAACCGGCTCGTCCACGTTCGGTTACGAAATAGTACTGATACCACCATTCAAGCTCTGCGTTAGGCGGCAATGGCATCTTGTTCGCTTCGCGGCTGCCGATCAGGTATCCGCTCACCGAGACCATGGCTTTGCAACGTTCCGGCCATAGCGCCGCAATAATATTGGCCGTCCTTGCGCCCCAATCGTACCCGGCGAAAATCGCCTGTTTGATGTTGAGGGCGTCCATCAGCGCCACGATGTCTTTGGCAGGCGCTGCCTGCTGGCCGTTCCGGGGCGTTTCAGCCGAAAGAATGCGCGTCGTACCATAGCCGCGCAGATAGGGCACGATCATCCGGTAGCCCGCGGACGCAAGCAACGGCGCAACGTCGACATAGCTGTGGATGTCGTAGGGCCAGCCGTGCAGCAGAATGACCGGACGACCATCGGCGGGACCGGCCTCGGCATATCCGACATTGAGAACGCCAGCGTCGATCTGCTTCAATGTGCCGAAGGACGTGCCAGGACGCGCCACGCCCGTTTGTGCGTCCGCGGCGCGGATTATGCCGAACTGAGCCGCGGTCATCGTGATGGCGGCGCCGCTGATGAAATGACGGCGGCCTTGATTGACGCCGTGGAATGTCGTGATCGCGCGCATGAGGGGATTCTCCTGCCTGTCGCTGAGACCTGATTGGCAACGGGCCTGGAGCAGGATGACACGCTTTCGCTCAGCCATCCTGCTCCAGGTGTTTGTTTGATCGCGTGATTCAGACCTCCGGCGATTCCGCCTTCGGTCATCACGCTCTAGCCGAACGTAAAGACATAGGCCCTGCTGCCGGCGTCGAAGAACTCGATGTCAAAGGTCCGTTCCGCGATCGCACGGGATTGCCGCACAAGCTGATACAGGCGGGGTTCCTGGACGCTGCCCCATCCTTCGGCATCGACATCCAAGCCATGATCAGTCCCAGGAAGAGCGCCGTCGATGTTGACGCGAAAGCGAATGGCTTTCGACGGGTCGGAAGAGCCCATGACGAGGTGCACATCGCGCGCATGAAACCGATACGTGATCCTGCCTCCTGCCGTGTTCGGCGCGGCAAACCCTCTTTCCATCGTCCAATCGCCGGACAATGCCCATTCATTCAGCGCCAATCGCGCAGGCGCGACATAGCTGTGATTCTTGCCGAGGACCGCGCCGCCGGCCGACGAGAAATTTTCCGTGCGGTCATAGCCGAGATAGTTCTCCGGCGTTCTCAGGTTGGCCCAATCGGCGGCGGCCTCGAGCCCTTCGCCGTTCACCGACGCCAGTTCCTGACTGACGCCAACCGAACCCGCCCCGGCCAGGAGCCGTTGGATGATCGTCTCTGACTGCCCGTATTCACCTTCGCCGAATTGGTGATGGCGAATACGCCCTTGCGCATCGACGAAGTAAAACGCCGGCCAGTAGTTGTTTCGGAACGCGCGCCATATTGCGTAGTTACTATCGACAACAATCGGGTAGCCGATTTTCATTTCCTGTGCGGCACGCCGAACGTTTTCGACCTCCCTTTCAAACGGAAACTCAGGTGTGTGGGCGCCGATGACAACCAAGCCGTGCTCCTGGTATTTCTGCGCCCAGGCACGGACATAGGCATGCGACCGCAGCCAATTGATGCAGGTGTAGGTCCAGAACTCCACGAGGACAACTTTCCCGAGCAGGTCTGCCGAAGTCAGTCGCGAGGTGTTGATCCAATCGGTCGCGCCGGCGAGAGACGGTATCTTGCCTTCGATGGGCAATCTGGTCGCTTTCGCGCCTGCGGCTTGTGCTCGGGCGGACGTGCTCATACCGAGTGGCATTGCTGCGATGGCCCCGGCGGCGAGGCCGAAAAACCGGCGCCGCTCCTGCTTGATCCGTTCAGATGTTTGGACGGGATCCATCGAGATCTCCTCATTCGTCTTGGAGCGTCATGAAGGAAGATTGATCTCGTCTGGACACACTCAAGGTGAAGATCCGTGATGTCCGCTCATCCTGGCGAAACCCACCTGGCAAGACCGCAAGCTTTGGCGGAAGGCGAGACCGTCACCCTAACGCCCACCATCAATCGTCTCCGGCCAACGAGAGCGCCATGGCAGCTATGAAGGCATGGGATCGAGGAACACGTAGAGCGCCGCGATCTTCCCATCGCGAACGATGATGACGTCCAAGCCCGTATAGTCGGGCGCCTCGCCACGCGGGCCGGAACCCCAAGCCAGACGACCGGCATTGTGGAGGGCCTGAGGTTCCCCGTGCGGGGTGTAAGCGAAGTGCGGGTGAGTCGCGCGGAGATCGCCGGCAAATTTGTCGAGGGCCTCACGCCCGACGAACGTACCGGGCGGCACGTACAGCACGCAGTCTTCGGTATAGAGTTCGTCGATCGCCGCGCGGCGGCGCGCCGTGTCCCCCTCGCCGAAGACCTCCTGAAGGTTACGATGAAGCAGTTCGTGGATACGGCTATTCATAACATTTCTCCTTGGTTATTGACTGGGTGCCAAGCCCCAGTCGCATTCTGAGCAATCTGCTCAGATCTGGGCTTGTCCGCCGTCGACGAAGAGTTCGGTTCCGGCGATGAAGCTTGCGTCCGAGGAAGCGAGGAAGACGGCGGCGCTGGCGACGTCGTCTGGATCACCGATACGCCCGAGCGGCCTTGTGCAGGTCACGCTGCATCACTTGCAAATATTCGAGCGCCACGCCGCCCGGCGCCGGGCTTGAATCTAAAGTTTGCGATCGTCATTTCAAACCCGGGCAGCCGGCGAAAGCAAAAAGGAAGCTCCCATGCGTGCCGTTCACCTCACCGCCTTCGGCAATCCGGTCGAGTGTCTCGAATTCGTCCAGATCCAGGAACCCCCGCCGCCAGGCCCTGGCCAAGTCCTGATCGGCGTCGAATTCTCCCCGATCAATCTCAACGACCTGCTCGTGGTCCGCGGCACCTACCCGCTTCGCCCGAGCCTGCCGAGCGTCATTGGCAACGAGGGTGTGGGCCAAATCCTGGCCGTCGGTCCAGGCGTGGAGAATGTCACGGTCGGCGATCGCGTCCTGACCCCGCTCTATGGCTTTGCCTGGGCCGAGCGGATCGTGGTACCGTCGGAAGGGCTGTTCGCACTGCCCGCCGCTGTCGATCCTCAGCAGCTCGCCATGCTGACCATCAATCCGCCGACCGCTGCGTTGCTGCTGAGTGAGTTCGTCGACCTCGCGCCCGGCGACTGGGTCGTCCAAAATGCCGCCAATTCGGGCGTGGGTCGCGCGGTCATCGCCTTTGCCAAAGCGCGTGGCTTCAAGACGATCAATCTGGTCCGTCGACCGGAATTGATCGACGAGTTGAAAGCGCTTGGTGGCGATCTGGTGATCGTGGATACACCGGAAGGTCTGAGCCTGGTGAAGGCCGCTCTCGGAACGGCCGCCCCTCGCCTCGCTATCGACGGCGTCGGCGGTCCGTCCGCTGCGACCCTGATCAATCTGCTCGGCCGCGACGGTATGGTCGTGGCCTATTCCGCGCTGGGCAAGGCGCCCATTCCGATCAGCGCCCTGGCGCTGATCTTCAAACGGATTTCGGTGCGCGGGTTCTTCCTGAGCGACCCGGAGCACGCGGCGAAGATTCGGCCAGTCGTCGTCGAGGCAGCCGAATTGCTCCGATCGGGTCGGCTTTATGCCCCAGTGGCCGCGACCTATCCCTTATCGGCCATCAAGGACGCCGTGGCCCACGTCGAACGCGGCGGCAAGGTGCTGCTCGACGTCGGCGCTAGCTGAGCACGCGCTCGGGCGGGAGGGACCGTCACGTCGTTTCCCCTCACTCCCACTCGATGATTTTAGGCCGTGGTAACGCGCTGAATTTTCCAGCGCAATTTTTTCTACTGATGGACAAAACCCGATTGACGAGCCGTCAGATTTCTTCGCTTTTGATTTCAAAGGGGAAATCGCGCGATTTAGATTTTTGGCGGATTCGACAACTATCGCCAACGATCGGTCGATTTTCGCCTCGTCGATCACACAGCGTACGCTGCGCTAGGATGAAAAAGACCGTCAGCGCCTAAGCTCAAGGCGTTTGCGGAGGCCGTGTTGTGCTCTCCAGGTCACACGAACCCGACCCATCGAGGCCCGCACCCGCTAGCGCGAAAGCTCGGCCTCAGCGCAAGTTCCCCCTGCTGAGCCTTCCAATGCGCTCATCCGAATTCTATCCGGCGGCCCTTCACGGCCACACCAACTCGGAAAGCGACTTCGGCTCTCCCGATCTCGTGAGCGCGGCGAAGGCTCGCTCCGCCGCCCGGGTCGGATCGGTGTCCAATATAAGTCCTTCGAATATTTCGTCCTGGGGGATTTCCCGTGGAACCCGCGTCACATCGGAAACGACGACAACGTTCGCCTCGCCGATTTTCTGTCGAAATTCTCGAAAATCTTTTTCCAAGTGTTGGAGCCCTTCGGTTGTGTAAAAAATCCCATCGCGAAGTAAGACCATATATCGCCGGCCCGATTTCTCGAAATAGAGATGCCAGTCAATAAGTGCTTCGCCATCAAGATATTTAGGGTGTTGAGGCTCGCCGATATGACAGGGGCGTATGTCGAACAATTCCTCGATGCGAACGACGAACGGAAGCCAAAAGCCATCGGGGTGCCCAAGGCCCACTGAATTTAGATAGTCGCCCGCATTCCATAAATACCGACGCTTTGATCTTTCGTCTGCGCCTCTCGTCCTCAGTGATTTCCCTGCTGGGTTCTTCGTAGGAGAGCATATGGTGTAGAGCCGGTATGTAGACGCCATTCAAGACGTGTGTCCTTGATGGGATATGGCCTCTTTGGGCCGCGATGACGTCGGCAATCTTTTCCGATAAGTCTAACGCGCCCTGCGTCGCACGCCTCAGAAAAGGCATTAGCGGCGTAAGAGTGAGACCGGGCTCCATGAATTCTCCCGGTTTGCGAAGGATATGTAGATGGATATCGCCCGTCGACATAATCGAAAATGACGGAGCCACATTATCCGTTAAAATGTTGATGTCAAAGCGGTGGTGCACAAGCTTGTCACGGATGCTTCTCAGTTCGACAAACCAATCTTTGTGCTCCACGACGAATTTAATGCTTTCAGGAACTCGCGATGGGTTCTTTTCGATCCAATCAATCAAATCATTAAATGATTCCTTGGGGACTTGGCCCTTCTTTTTTTCCTCTATGCAGAAGGTATGAATGATAACCGCAATGACATCGCAGGTCGACCGGAGATACATCAGATAGCTTTCGGCCAGAATCGAGATCGAGAGCGGGTCAGGCGTACCTGTTCTCACCGGTGCTGTGTCAACCAGCCACAATAATTGACCTGCTATCGTAGACAACCTAACGAAATCGTGGGCCAGAGAACATCCAAGCCGCGAAGAAAAGACGGCGGATGGGCCGTAGAGATCTTTCTCGACGAAATCGAGCAAGACGTCGGACAGCGGCAGCAGAAAGTCATGCTTTGTTAGTCGCTGACCTGATTCTGAGCGTGACCGTTTTGCCGAGGGCTCTGATCACCACGAGTTTGTCCTTTCAAATGGGGATCGCGGTGACCGTGCACTTAATTTTCCTAGAGTATCCCACACCCTCACTCCCACTCGATTGTTCAGCCTCGTACCAACCACCTGAATTCATTCACGAAAATATTTTTCCATCCAAATACTACCGGCCCAGGACCCGTCAAAAAAACTACCCTCCTGATTTCGTTGGAGAATCTTCGACGATCTCCACAAGCCATCTATCGACTACTATCGGATCTCGGCACACCATTCCAGATCCGACACCCGAACCGCGAACGCGCCCAAAAGTACCGTCGCACGCATCCTCAGCACATCGACAAATACGCAAACAGGTAAGATCCGGGCTGCATCAAACAGCCTCCAGCCATAGGAGGATAGACATGACCAAGAAGCCGAGCTGCGTATGCGTCCTGATGATGCCCTATCACGATGACAGAAACAAAGATCCGGTGGGATACTTCTGTACAGCCACCGTGCTGACTGGCCTGCCACGAACAGGAGCGGTCACTCGTGCCAGCCCGTGCTTGCGCGCAGCAAGTCCGCAGCCTAGGGGAACGGCGACGGTCAGCGACAGCGATCGCTTCAGGTCTCTTACAGAAAGATCAACCGGGTTTGTTTTGTGGTTTTTGCGTCGTGAATTGGTCCAGAATGGCGTGAGCGGTAAATCCGTTCTGCAAAGCGATCACGGTCAAGCCCACGAGCGACACATCGGCCAGCGACTGCCACAGCAAGCCGTAGATGATCGGCGCACCAACGAGACCAATTTGGAAATCGACCGAAGCGAAGACGGTCTTGAGTAACCTGAGAGGGCTGATCGCGTCGACGCCATCGGATCGGAGTTTGATTAGCCGTCGATACGTCGCGCCGAGGAGAACTCCGAACAGCGTCATCGCAAAGCCATATCCAGCGCTAAGTGCGACGCTGAGCGGCCTGCTTCCGCCGTTGCTTTGAAACGCGCCGGACGCAGAGGGGGTATGGACGCGTCCAGCGAACCAGAACGTAATCAAAAATCCGGTAATCAGCACAGCGACTAGCGACAGTGTCCACCACTTTTTCATCGAATTTCCCCCTTTCCCGCAGTGTCTACGAGATAAAGCTTGCGTGCGTGTAGCGTCCAGAGGCCGATCACGCCCGACCCCAGATCGAGGAGCTGCAGCCCCGCGCGCGCAGGATGGAATATGACCAGTGGTTTCTCCTGTCGCGGTTGCGCCACGTAGAGAGTGTCGTTGTCATATCCGAACACTACGGCGCCGTTCGACAGCGGATACACTCTGAAGGTCGCGGGCTCATAGTGGGCGAGTGGCGCCACCGGATCGACGGCTCGCACCTCGCCTACCAGCAGCGGCACCCATGCGAATGCGACACTGCCATCGCCTGTAACTTCCCAGAGCTGGAACGCGTCATGCGCCTGGCCTGCATTGGCGCGCGACGGTACCCACCAAGAAGTCCCGACTTGGACCGTGTTGGCGATGTCGAGTTCGGCATTGGTATCGAAACGATATCCCGCGAGTTCCTCCACCACGAGCGGTGCGACCGACGCGATCCGAAAGACGCGGAACTGCGAGCGGCCGCGGGCTTCGCGTGCGCGGGCGGGGACGAAGATTTCGACCGTCCCGCAGTAGAGGCGGTCCGATCTCGACGTCTGTAGAATCTAATTTCGCCTGCACGGCGGCGCGCAGCGCCGGGGACGCCAGTTCCCCGCCCCGCATCGACGGGGTGTCAGAGATCGACCACGTCGTGCCTATTTCGACGGAAGCGCCTTGGTGGTCCGCGCTCCAGATCGGGTATCCCTTGATACCGAGCGGCTCAATCTGGCCGGGAAGACCTATCGCAAGGTCACCGGCCTCAAATTTTCCGTCGACCCAAGCACCGAGGCCTTCGGCATAATTGTAGGCCTCGCCTACCTTCGAATAGCCGGTGGCGATCGGACGCGGAGCCTCGAAAGCGCCATACCCCCGATCCATCATCAACGATAAGAGCGGGATACGGTATAGTTGTTCCTGCGTGGCATCGGCGTTTGGATCAGGAATGTCAGTGCGACCGATCCAGAGCGCGCCAGCTCGAACGGAGGCCTTCTGAAGCGGACCAGGCAGCATGAGCTCTCGATGCCGCCAATCGCTGAGCGCCGAGAATCTGCGAACTTCGGCTGCGACGATCTGCGCCGCGACCGGCGGCAACGTGGAGTGAGTGGTCGACTGGATGGTGTCGACCGCCGAGCGGACGCGAGCCACCAAGCTCGGATGGCTGTCATCGGAGTAATAGGGGCTGAAAGGGCTTGAAGAGAACATTGCCGTCTCGACTAGCATTAGGACGCCGCCGACGATGTCCGCGGTCGCGCGCTGGTCTGGAGCGACCAGCTTGTCGTCAATACCGGCGGCAAAAATTGCATTGTTGCGCTCGACGCCCTCGGGAATATCGCCTGCGATGCGCGCTCGAAGGAGCGTACGCACGGCGGAAGCATCTGCCTCCTTTTCCTCCCCAAGGCTCGCCGTGCCTTCGTTCCAGCCATAATAGAAGAAGGCGGCGGCATGATCGTGCTTCTGCCAATGGCCGAGTTCGTGCGCGACGATGAAGTTAAGGTAGCTGGTCACGAATGGCAGCTCGTGCATCGAGAACATTGAATTCGACACCTTGCGTACCGATGACATTGATCTCGGTGGGACGCACGAGCAGTTCGTCGACAAAGATCGCTTCGAGCGATGGATCGTAGATGGCGTTACCGGGCCGCAATGCGTGACGTCCTGATAGGCCGGATTGGTGACTACGAAGGTCAATTGATCGGGGGCGATCGGACCATCCACGACGACACGGTCCCGAACACCAGCATATCGCGCCAGCCAGGTGAACTGCGCCGCAATCCGAGGCGACAACTCGTGATCGTAGAGACCGAGCTTCCCTTCCGCGATCAATCGATTGATGCGCTCGATGCGCACGCGCGTCGGTCCGGGAATTAGCGCAAGGGCGAGCAACAGACCACCTACCGCGGCCGCGATTACAGCGCGCGGGAGCCACCAAGGTCGGTGTTTCGGTCGCGTCTGATCAGGGGTCTTCAGCTGCGTGAGCATTACCCTCCTGTCGGTCACGGCGTACTTCGGCGCCCACGCGCCGAAACGCAAAATCATGATCCGCGAGACATCTCGCATGAGTAATCGGGGAAATAGGTAACTACTCCACTGAAAAGGGGACCCAGACCCGCGAAAGTGGCGGATTGGCCCGCTGCCGTTTCGTGGACAGCAAACCACGAAGCAGACCCGCCTTTATACACTCAATTCTACGCTAGGGCCCTATCACGTTTGAAACCGCTTTACATAGTTCGGGAAGTAGCCGCAGATCGGTCCTGCAGGATTAGGAGAAGGAGAATGCCAGCTCAACAGACGAAAAAACGGGCAAAACGGCACTTCTTGCGGGAAACGCAAATGACCTCCGAAACTACGCTGTCGCCGCCATTTGTCCCCTCACTCCCACTCGATCGTCCCAGGCGGCTTACTGGTAATATCGTACGTAACCCGATTAACCCCCCGCACCTCATTCACGATCCGCCCCGCCACCCGCGTCAGGAACCCCATATCGAACGGATACACATCCGCCGTCATCCCATCCGTGCTGGTCACCGCCCGCAGCGCACACGCCATATCGTACGTCCGCCCGTCGCCCATCACGCCGACGGTACGCACCGGCAGCAACACCGCGAACGCCTGCCAGATCGCGTCGTACAGCCCGGCCGCGCGGATTTCCTCCAGGTAGATCGCATCCACCTTCCGCAGCAGATCCGCCTTCTCCCGCGTCACCGCCCCCGGAATGCGGATCGCCAGCCCAGGCCCGGGAAACGGATGCCGCCCGACGATCGTGTCGGGAATACCGAGTTCGCGGCCCAGCACGCGGACTTCGTCCTTGAACAGTTCGCGCAGCGGCTCGACCAGTTTCATCCGCATCCGTTCCGGCAGGCCACCGACGTTGTGATGTGACTTGATCGTAACGGACGGGCCGCCGGTGAAGCTGACGCTTTCGATCACATCCGGATACAGCGTGCCCTGAGCCAGGATAATCGGCGCCGCCGATCTTCGCCGCTTCTTCCTCGAACACCTCGATGAACAACCGGCCGATCGTCTTGCGCTTCACTTCCGGGTCCGTCACGCCGTCCAGCGCCGTCAGGAACAGCTCCGACGCGTCGCGATGCACCAGCTTGATGTTGAACCGGTCGCGGAACGTCGCCACGACCTCGTCGGCCTCGCCCATGCCGCAGCAGGCCGTGATCGACGAAGATGCAGGTCAGCTGCTCGCCGATCGCCTCATGGATCAGCACCGCCGCCACCGAGGAATCGACGCCGCCCGACAAGCCGCAGATCACCCGCCCGGTGCCGACCTGCGCCTTCACGCGGGCGATCTCGGTCTCGCGGAACCCGGCCATCGTCCAGGAGCCGGACAGGCCCACGACGTCATGGGTGAAGTTGCGCAGCAGCTGGGCGCCGTGCGGCGTGTGCACGACCTCGGGGTGGAACTGCACGCCGTAGAACCGGCGGGCGTCGTCGGCGATCGCGGCGAAGGGCGCGCCCTCCGACGTGCCGACGACCCGGAAACCGGGCGGCAGAGCGGTCACGCGGTCGCCGTGGCTCATCCAGACCTGCTCGCGCGCGCCCTTCTCCCACACCCCATGGAACAGCGCGCACTCATCCGTCACATCCACGTACGCGCGGCCGAACTCCCGATGGTCGGAGGGTTCGACGGTCCCGCCCAGTTGCTGGCACAGCAACTGCTCTCCGTAGCAGATGCCCAGCACCGGGACGCCCATGTCGAACACGATCGGCGGCGCCAGCGGCGACGCGGCCTCATGCACCGAGGCCGGGCCGCCCGACAGGATGATGCCCCGCGGCGCCCAGGCGGCGATGCGGGCCGGTTCGGCGTTGAACGGCCAGATCTCGCAATAGACGCCGGATTCCCGCAGGCGGCGGGCGATCAGTTGCGTCACCTGGCTGCCGAAATCGAGGATCAGGATGCGTTCGGCCGTGTCGGCCGGATCAGGCAAGGGCGCGGACATCAGCAAATCCCATAAACAAGTGCCATAAACAAGCGTGATCGTCGGGCTTGGACCACGGACCGGCCTGTCCTGGCAAGAACCTGATGCATCGGACGGAAAATCCGCGCTTTCGGCTCGAAACGGCCGGGCAAAAGGTTGACAGGAGCCAATAGGGTCGGACGATCCCCTATCCGCGAAGGAGATCGCCTTGCCGCCTCTCCAGTCTTACCACCGGATCGATGGCCGCACCACCCAGGTGCATGCAATGTCGAGCTTCGCGCTGCCCTTCTTCTTGGCCTCCCCCAACCATCGTCGCAATGCAGAAGAAATGAGAGGACGATTATGTACACACGTGTCCAATACCCCGAATCGATAGAACCGCTGGTCCAGTTCATCGAGGAAACGCCCCGCCAGCGAAATCCTCGACCGCACGCTGGAAAAGCTGCGCGCCGGCGTCCCGATCCCAGACCATGCTGACGGCCTCGGCGCTCGCGGTGATGCGCTCCGTCCGACCTGCCTCCCGGCCATCATGGCGGCCCGCTGCATCCGCTCGCCGGCCTGTATGCCGATCACCAACCTGGTCGAGCGGCTGGAAGGCGAGGAGCGCTTCCTGCCCGTCCTGCAGCACGTCGCGCTGTCCAACAAGCACATCAACGACCCGGTGACCGGCGCCGTTCAGCCTGCTGGAGTTCGCCCCGCTGGATCCGACGGCGCCGACGGTCAGCCGGCACGGCCGACCTCGCCGCCGACGGCTCCGGCGACGATCATCACCTCGGAAGGCATCGAGGCCGCCAAGGAGGCCTTCCTCAAGGCCGTGCAGCCGCGGCGAGAGCAACAAGGCCGACCACCTCTTCCTGTGGCTCTGGGACCATGTCCCGGCGATCGAGGCGTTCGACCTGCTGATGAGCGTGGCGATCCCGAAGAACGCGCTGGACGACCACTACTTCCTGTTCCCCGGCTACCTCTGGCGCGGCCTGGAGACGCTCGGCACCGAGCACCTGAAGGTGCTGTTCCGCCCGGCCGTGCGCTACGTCGCGCGCTTCCCCGCCCAGCGCGTCGGTGCCCGAGATCGATCGGCTGATCGAGGAGCATGGCCTGCTGACCCGCATCCTGCGCCAGCGCAGCGGCGACGATGAGACCGCCGACGATCGGCGAGCTCGGCGAGGCCATCCGCGGCTGCAAGGTCTACACCGAGATCCCCAAGCTGATCGCCCAGGCGCTGGCCGACGGCCTGTCGCTGGAAGGCGCCGGCGAGGCGCTGTCGATCGGCGCGGCCGGCCTGTTCCTGCGCTCGCTCACCGGCAACCCGATGGACGTGCACCTGCACACCAGCGCCAACCTGCGGCGCTAGCTGCTCCGGCTCGACGGCTTCAGCATGAAGAACAAGCTGCTGATCCTGCTGCTCTGGCACACCGGCCCGGAGGTGAAGTCCACCCAGTACCGGATGGAGCCCGACCATCCAGCCGGACATGGACGCGGTCGCCGCCCTGCCGCATCGCTCGCAGGAGGATCTGCTGGAGGCGATCACCCAGAGCATCTACACCCAGCCGCCGACCGATTGGTCCAAGGTCACCAACCTCGGGCATGATGCGCGCGGTGCCGGAGGTGAAGGCCACGGTCAACCTGGCGCAGCAATACGTGGACCTGCGTTACGACCCGAAGGTGCTGATGCACGCGCCTGGCTGAGATCGTCTGCCACGACAGCTTCACCGAGATGCACGCCTTCAAGCACCACCAGGCGGTCGTCGAGGAATTCCACAACACGCGCGAGCCGTGGCGCTGGATGCACCTGGTCTGCGGCTGCCAGGCCGCGGCGGTCTCGTTCGGCAAGAACATGACGGTCTACGAGGAAGCGCTGGAACTGATGCACGCCGCGTAGCCCGCTTACCACCCCGTCTCATGGCCGGCCTCGTGCCGGCCATTCACGTCTTCTGCCACTATCGGCATGGAAGCCGTGGATAGTCGGCCTTCGCCGACCATGACGAAGTCGCTTGAGTTGGCACCTGTCCGGACGAACTGGACCATGACGAGCCAGGCGAAACGACGTCAGGAGAATATGACCGCCTCTCCCTTCCCCCTGATCACCGGCCCCTCCGCCTGGATCGGTGCCAACCTCCGCCTGCTTCCCGGCGACTGGACCTACACGCTCTCCCCTACCGAAATCGCCGAGGTCGAGGCCGCCGTCGCTCACGTCCAGGCCCAAGGCCTCGACATCGCCGATCTGAGCCGCGACCAATTCCCCCTACCCTGCTTCGGCGCCACTCTGGACGCTCTACGCCAGGAGGTGCTGGACGGACGGGGCTTCATCCTAATGCGCGGCTGGCCGGTGCTGGACAAACCGATCGAGCAGAACGCGATCGCCTATTGCGGCATCGGGGCGTATTTCGGCGCCATGCGTTCGCAGAACGCGGCCGGGCACCTGCTGGGCCATGTGCGCAACGTGGGCGCGCCGCCGGCGGACAAGAACCCCACCGTGCGCGCCTATCAGACGGCCGAGAGGCAGTTGTTCCACACGGACGGCGCCGACATTGTCGGGCTTCTATGCCTGCGTTCGGCCAAATTCGGCGGCCTGTCGTCGCTGGTCAGTTCGATGTCGGTCTATAACCGCATGGCACAGGACCGGCCCGACCTTGCGCAACGTCTGGCAGCACCGATCCCGTTCGACCGCCGGGGCGAGGTGCCGGCCGGATTCGGGCAGTGGTATGCGATCCCGGTCATGCTGGAACAGGATGGTAAGCTCACCGTCCATTACTCGCGCCGTAATATCAACTCATCGCAACGACATGCTGAGGCCCCGAGGCTGACGCAAGAGGACTACGAAGCGCTCGATCTGTTCAATTCGCTGGCGAACGATGCCGAGCTGCGGCTGGATATGGCGCTGGAGCCGGGGGACATGCAGTTCCTGCACAATCACACGATCCTGCACGACCGCACCGCATTCGAGGACTGGCCCGAGGAACACCGCAAGCGCCATTTACTTCGCCTGTGGCTGGCGCCACCGGACGGGCGGCCGTTGCATCCGGCGATGGCCGAACGCTTCGGCAGTGTCACGATCGGTGACCGCGGCGGCATCCTGGTGCCCGGTACACGCGTACATGCACCGCTGGACGTCGTTTGACTCCAGGCCAGACATGCTCGTCCAACGGCTGCGCGATGATCGCGGTTTAGCTTGGCGGGACGGTCAGCAACGGTGATCCCGAGGCCCCTGGCTTGATAGCCGTCTCAACAACCAGGAACGGCCATACGGAGCCGGCGGCGATCACACCGAGATCCAACAGGTCAAACCGCGCCAGCCCCAACAGTCGCCGTGTGAACGGCATGGTCATAACCAGGCCCTGCAGGGCCGCCGTGCCCAGAATGGACAGCGTGAGCAAACGGTTCTGAGGCATGGACCAGGGCGCACTGGTCTCGGACCTTGAGCTAAACCCGTCAAGCAACTGCGCCCCGATCAGCGTCGAAAACGCGATGCCCCCGCCCGTCCCGCCATAACGCACCATGCCATAGACATGAGTGGACAGCGCACTGATGCTGAACAACCCGCCCTTTAGCGCCAGCCGCGTGTAATCGCCCGGCCGGACGATATTCTCGTCGCGTGGGCGTGGCGGGCGCTGCATCACATCGTATTCGGCCGGCTCGAATCCCAAGGAATAAGCAATCGCGACATCGGTCACCAGATTGAGCCAGAGAAGTTGAGCGGCATTCAGGGGCTGGCCAAGACCCAACGCAGCTCCGCCCATCGTAACGAATATTTCGCTGCTATTTGTACTGACGAGGAAATGGACGGCCTTACGCATATTGGCATAGATCGTTCGCCCCTGCCGTACGGCAACGACCATGGTACTCAGATCATCGTCGGCAAGCACGACATCTGCAATCTCACGGGCCGCGTCCGTGCCGTGCTGACCCAAGGCGACACCGATATCAGCCGCCCGCAATGACGGTGCATCATTGGTCCCATCGCCGGTCATCGCCACAGTCAGGCCGCCTTCCTGCAGCGCTCGGACGATCGTGACCTTGTGAGCCGGGCTGACTCGCGAGAACACGTCATACTGCCCCGCCTGTTCAACCTGTTCGCTGGGTTCGAGCTCCGAGAATGCGGTGCCATCGATGCCATGCAACCCCGGAGACAGCTGCAATTCGTCGGCAATGGCCGAAGCCGTTCCGGCTTGGTCGCCGGTTACCATGACAGCGCGTATGCCTGCTTCGCGAAAATTTTGCAGGGTCCGATCGATCCCCGGGCGGACCGGATCTGCCATACCAATCATGCCAAGCCAGACCAGATGATCGGCTGGCGCGCTCCGATCATTTGGTCGCTTCAAATCGGCAAAGCCAAGCACACGTAAGCCTCGGGCCGCCATGGTCTCGTTCTTGCGCAGGATGCGCTCGCGCTCCACCTCGGTAAGCGGGACAGCTTGCCCATCCGACCCGCGAACACGCGTACAGAGCGCAAGAACATCAGCGGGATTGCCTTTGGCGGCAACGAATATCGTTCCTACATCGATCCTATGAACGGTTGTCATGTAACGACGATCGTGATTACGTGAGGTCGTCTCCAGCAAAGGATGCTCAAGCCGTACCTGAGCAACATCGATGCCGCCGGCGAGTGCGGCTGCCATCAGCGCGTTCTCGGTTGAGGACCCATTCACCACGTGGCTCGACCCGCTCTCAAGCTCGCGCACTTCACTTTCGTTGCACAGCGCGGAGACAAGTAAAATCTCGTGCAATACTGCGTGTTTCTCCGCCGAGGGTTCGGCGTCATGCAGGCGGAATGAGCCATCAAGGAATTTGAAGTCACCCGACGCCGTGCTCAGTTGAACGACAGACATCCGGTTCTGAGTCAGGGTTCCGGTCTTATCGAAGCAGATCACATTGACCGCACCCAAAGTTTCGACCGCGGCTAGCTGCCGGATCAGCACGTTGTTGCGCTGCATCTCCCGCAACCCGGTTGCCAGGATCGACGTCGCGATCGTCGGCAATCCCTCCGGGATAGCAGCCACCGCCAGCGCCGTGGTCGTCCTGATGAGGGTTGCGAGCGGCATACCGCGCAGAAAACCCAATGCAAACACGAGGCTGGATGCCGCGAGACTTGCGAACGTCAATTGAGTCCCCAGACGATTGAACTGCCGCTGAATGGGCGTCTCGCCTGGGCTTTGTGAGGCCATCAACGTCCTGATCTGGCCAGCTTCGGTCGCATCACCGATGGCAACAACGACCGCGAGGCCTGAGCCGGACACGACTACGGTTCCGGCATGAAGCATATTCGTGCGGTCGGCCAGGGCAGCGGATTCCGCCAGCGCCGTGCTGGATTTCAGCACCGGCACGCTCTCGCCGGTCATCATCAATTCATCAACCTGCAATTCGACGCTTGATAGGATGCGAGCGTCCGCGGCGGCGATGGTTCCTGGCACCAACAAGATGATGTCGCCCACCACCAGGTCTTCGGGTAGCACCTCCGTCGGCATTCCATCACGGCGCACCAGAACCGGCGAATGTTCATGCTTCATGAACGACCGGACAATGCGCTCTGCACGCCGATCGGTAACAAAACCAATCAATGCGTTCGCCGTGATGACACCCGCGATGAGCGCCGCATCCATGAGCCCGCCGGACACCAGCGAAATGGCGGCTGAGGCGCCAAGCAACCAAACCGGCAGCGAGTTCAGTTGTCTGGCCAGAAATCTCCCATTCGCCAGGCGCGGCAATTTCTGCGGACACGTTGAAACCGAAACGTCTTTGCCGCTCGGCGACCTCGTCCGCCGCAAGGCCCTCAAGTGAGCTATTCAGATTCCACAAGGCGCTTTCGGGACTTTTTGCCCACCAGGTGTCGGCGGGTCGATCATCTGACAACGCCGAACCAGCATGGCTAGCCAGTGAGACCAGGTGCAGCACGGCATCGGTGCCCAGCGATGCGTCATAGGCTATGGTGACATTGCCGGTCGTGGCGCTCGCGCGGACGTTTCTGATAGCGGCCTGCGTGCGCAGCCGACCGTTGAGTTTTGCAGCGAATCCGCTGTCATTTTTTACGCGTGGGACCGAAATTCGCAGGCGACCTGGAACGGCGGAATGAAGAATTTCGTAAGGATCTTGAGCTGATGCGTCCATTCGTTTCGATCGTTGATTTAAGGCATCTGCCACGCGATCACGTGAAGTCGAACGGCGATGCGTATGCCTTGATCCTGAACGCGTCAAATCCCTAATCTGTCATCAGATTGTAGCAAAAGGGAATTGTCCAATGGCAGACGTCAAGGATTCGCCCTCGGGAACTTCCAGCACCTCAAGGGGTAGCAGCGACGTCAAGGATTCGCCCTCGGCAACCTCCAGCACCGCAAGGGCTGGTAGTCGGATGACCGAGAGAGGCGGTGAGTACGCAACAGGCTTCATTGAGACGGTTGGCGATGTGCTCGAAGATACCGTTCATGCCATTGGAAATGTCGGCGTGACCACGATGCGGGAGGCCACGCGCGTCCTCACAACCACTGCGCTCGGCATCCGGCAGACCATTGGGTCAGCCGTGACCGGCGTGGCTCCGGATTTCGGGGACGAGAGGCGGGACGAGACCCGGCACTCGCGCTAGTATCCGATCGAAGAGAAGCGTAAGTCGCGACGCGACCACAATTCGCCACGTAAGTCGGATACTCAGACAAAACCGACGTATCGCGCTTCTATGATGCGCGATACTAGAGCAGGATGACATCGCCTTCGCTCAGCCATCCCGCTCTAGCTCTTTGTTTGATCGCGTGATTCAGACCTCCGGCGATCCCACCTCCAGTCATCACGCTCTAGGCCACCTGAGCGGGATGTGTCCGAGCATAGGTTCGGACCGTCTCGGCGGCGTACCAAAGCAACGGAAATGCATGACCGAATATTTGGCCACGGAGAAGTTGTACCCCGGCGGCAAGTATAAGAGCAAGTGTTACAAACGAACGGCCATCCATTTGACCGCCGGTCGACGCATGTAATTTCCGCTCAATCGCTCCAACCTGATTAACGAGGCTGTCTGCCAGCGACTCCAACGGTTCGTCGCTCATCTCCAAATCAATCAGGGCGGCCAGCCCTGCTTCTGCGGCGCTCAGCAGGAGTTTTTCCAGATCGCCCTCGTAATGGATAAGTATGCTGCCGGTGTGCGGCGTGGTCGATGCCTTGATGCCTGGAATGCTGTTCAGCCGCGTCTGGACATCGCCAAAGAAGGCTTTGTCGCCCTTCTTATGCGACACACGAAGTCGGATGCGCCGTCCGGGAATGTGATGTGCCACGTATGTCTTGGACGTCATGCTGATAGCACCCTCTGCGGTGGCTTTGCTCAGCCGATCAACGATCCCCACGAGCAGGTTGAGGGGTTCGGCCCACGCAATAAGAAACTCCAGGAACCGGTCCATCGATCAAGCACATTGTTGTGACGGCTCCTCATATTATGTGTTCGATCGTGGTTGGAAGACAGCTTCGTGACGGTTGGATTCCGCAACTTTTCCGGCAAAATCATGGGTGAATCTGCACAAACCGACGCCGATACTGAC
Source organism: uncultured Alphaproteobacteria bacterium (assembly GCA_963771475.1). GTDB lineage: Bacteria > Pseudomonadota > Alphaproteobacteria > Acetobacterales > Acetobacteraceae > Rhodopila. The sequence continues at coordinate 111,953 of CAVYTN010000010.1, forward strand.
CGTGTTCGTGCAATGTCAGCCCAGCGCGCCTCACGGGCCGTTGCCGAGCTCGCTTCTTGTTTCGGCAAGTATGTCGTCGAGGGTCTCTCGCAGGAGGGCCAGTCTTTCGCGACCGCTGCGAAAGGCGACTACCCCGGCCTTGGCGGCCGCCTTTGCGATGGGTCTGCTTAATCGAAGCAGAACAGGCGCGATCACGGGGGTGACAGCTATTCCAAAGAGGATGCCAAGAACTGTCCAACCGATCCTGCGCATGAGACTGAAGTCTCCCAAGAACTGAAAAGCTTACGAATGGCAAAGGTGGCTGTCCACAGTATGCTGGGTGCCCGCGCCGCTCACCGAACCGTCCGCGAAGGGGCCGATCGTCGCACTGTCGAAATGCCATCGTGAAACGGGCGGTGTCCACCGTCTCAACGACACCACCCCTTCACGACCCTGCGATCCCCCCGCTAATTAGAGGGATGAACGCGCCACCCCTCTCTCCCCGCATCCGCAGCACCTTCGCCGCCCCCATCCCGACGGCGAAAGCCTGGGCCAACCGCTATGACGGCCGTGCGGGAGCGACCATCGACCTGACCCAGGCGGTGCCGGGATACAAGACGCATCCGGAACTTGCAGCCCGCCTGGCCGAGGGCGCGACCTCCGCCATCCAGGCCCGTTACGGCACCATTGATGGCGATGAGACCCTGCGCACCGCGCTCGCCGCCGACATCAACCGTGTCTATGGCGCCAACATGACCGCCGCCGACGTCGCCATCACCTCAGGCGCCAACCTGGCATTCACGATGGCGATCACGGTCCTCTGCGGCACCGGCGATCAGGTCATGCTGCCAGTGCCCTGGTATTTCAACAACGCCATGGCGCTCACCATGCAGGGCCTGGAAGCGCTGCCTCTGCCCTGTCGCGCCGAGGACGGCTTCGTTCCCGATCCGGACATGGCCGCCGACCTGATCACCGATCGCACGCGCGCCATCGTGCTGATCAGCCCCAACAACCCGACCGGCGCAGTCTACCCGCCGGAGGTGCTGCATCGCTTCGCCGACCTCTGCCGCAGGCGCGGTCTGTGGCTGATCCTGGACGAATCCTACCGCGACTTCCTGCCCGAGACCGCGCTGCCGCCCCACACGCTGTTCCAGGACCCCGACTGGGGAGATTTCATCATCCACCTCTATTCCTTTTCGAAGGCGTATTGCGTCGCCGGCCATCGGGTTGGCGCCATGGCCTGCGGGAACCGGGTGCGCACCGAACTCAACAAGGTGCTGGACACGATGCAGATCTGCCCACCGCGCGGGCCACTGCCGGGCCTGACCTGGGCGATCGATCACCTGCATGACTGGAAGGCGGGCAACAGAGCGCTCATCGCCGAACGCGCGCGCGTTTTCCGCGAGGGCGTCGGTCAATTGCCGGATTGGCGGATCGACGCGCTGGGCACGTATTTCGCCTATGTCCGCATTCCGGAAGGCCAGCCCGACGCGATGACGGCGGGGGAGAAGCTGGCCACCGAATGCGGCCTGCTATCGCTTGTCGGGCCCTTCTTCGGACCCGGCCAGGACCGCCATCTGCGCCTGGCATTCGCCAACGTGGACCTCGACGCCATCGCCCAGGTCCCCGCTCGGTTGAACGCCCTGGACTGAGCGTTCGGGGACGCTCCTTGGACCGGCGCCAGGAGGTAACCGACCACCCCGCCGACGGAGGCTGACCGTGCCGATCCCGCTGCGCACCGCACTTGGACGCTACAAGCACACCGAGGCCTTGCGGTCCGGCCGCCTCGGCTCGCCCCTGTTCACGCTGGAATGCGAGGACATAAACCCGGTCAATCGCGCTTTCGCAACCATGGTGCGGGAACTGCGTTTCGATGTCTGCGAGATGGCGATCGGGACGTTCCTGCAGGCACTGGCCTGTGACAAGGCGCTCGTGCTGCTGCCGGTCGCGGTGGCGGCACGCTTTCAGGAACCCGCGTTGATCTGCCGCGCCGACAGCGACCTGACGGGCCCGGCCGATCTGCGCGGCCGGCGCATTGGCATTCGCGCATACAGCCAGACGACGGGCCTGTGGCTGCGCGGCACGTTGCAGGATCGGTTCGCCATCGCCCCTGACGCGATCGAATGGGTCACGTTCGAAGGCGCGCATGTCAGCGAATACCGCGATCCCCCCTGGGTCACACGCGCGCCGGACGATGCCTCGCTGTTGGGGATGCTGCATGAGGGGCGGCTGGATGCGGTGATCATGGGCAATGACCTGCCGGATGATCCCGCACTCCGCACCGTCTTTCCCGATCCGGCGGCGGCCTCCGATGCGTTCTTCCAGCGGCACGGGTTCGTCCCGGTGAACCACCTGGTGTGCGTACGGCGCGATCTGGCGACGCAGCGGCCGGATATCATCGTTGCGCTGATGCGCTTGTTGCGCTCCGCCTTGGCGGACCACGCCGAATTGCCAGTCGGACGCACCGCGCTGGGACCGGCCGTCGCGCTGGCAATCCGTTACGCGACAGAACAGGGGTTGCTGCCGCGGCCAATCGAGTCCGCCGACGTGTGGTCGGGCCTGCCGGACGATCCGGTATTCGACTGATCCGGACGCACCCGAAACCGCGTCGGGAAATCAGGTCAGGAACATGCCGCCGTTCACGTGCAGGGTCTGGCCGGTGACGTAACGTCCGTCGGGACCGGCAAGGTAGCGGACCGCGGCCGAGATTTCCTCCGGCATCGCCTTGCGGCCCAGCGGTATGCCCTTGTCCGCCAGCGTCGACGGTATCGCGCCGGCCGATGCCCCGCGCACGGTATCGACCGCACCCGGCGAGACGCAGTTGCAAGTGATGCCGTGCGGTGCCAGTTCAACGGCCAGCGCCCGCATCAGCCCCTCTAGCCCGGCCTTTGACGCCGAGACATGGCACCGGTTCGGCGTGCCGACATGAGTCGAGATACCGGACAGCGCCACGATCGCCCCGCCGCCACGCGGGAGCATGTGCGGCACCGCCGCCTTGGCCAGGATAAAGGCGCCATCCAGCGCGACGGACAGGATCTCCCGCCACTCGCCCAGGCCCATTTCCAGGAACGGCGTCTGCCGCCGCAGCCCGGCGTTGCTGACCAGCACGTCGATGCCACCGAAGGCTGCCACCGCGTCTGCAATCATCCGCTCGGTGGCCGCCTGGTCGGAGACATCCGCCAGCACACCGATCGCCTGTCCGCCGGCCTGATTGATCTCACCGACCACCGCGTCCACCGCCGCTCGGTCACCGCGGCCGTTGACCACCACCGACGCACCCCGCGCCGCGAGGTCCAGCGCGATCCGCCGGCCGATATTCTTCCCCGCCCCCGTCACCAGGGCGACCTTTCCGGCAAAACTTTGTTCCAGGCTCATGCGTTCCGCCCACCGATTGCTTGCGACAGAAAAGCGGAAGCGCACCGGAAAGACCAGTCCCATATGACGATTTCGGCAACCCCGGAACGTCCCTCACGCGCGCAGGGCGATCAGCACGCTGGGGCTGGCCGGCCGCGCGCCCCGCCGGAGGCGGGCCGCGGGGCGGACGGTTTCGGTCAGGCGGCCCGACGGCGCGATCTTCGTGGTCAGGACCGTGGCCGTGCTCCGAAACCGCCTGTCCAATGCCATCCCGGCCCTATCGATCAGGTGACGACCCGCAAGGCCGGCCGAGCGCGAAGGGCGATACGGCGATAGAGGGCGAGATAGTCCTCGGCCATCCGGCGTGCCGTGAAGCGGGTCTCGAAAACCCCACGGATGCGGTCGACGGAGAATGTGTCGAGACGGCTGAGTGCCGCGACCGCCTGAGCCTCGTCATGGACGATATAGCCGGTGACGCCGTGATCGATCACCTCGGGCACCGATCCGGCCGGAAAGGCGATCGTCGGCGTGCCGCAGGCCATGGCCTCGATCATCACCAGACCGAACGGTTCGGGCCAGTCGATCGGCAGCAACAGGGCTTTCGCGCCGCTCAGGAAGGCAGGCTTCTCGGCGTCGTCGATTTCACCGACCAGTTCGACCTGGTCGCCGTCGATCATCGGCCGGATCTGCGTCTCGAAATAGACCTGGTCCACCCGATCGATCTTGGCGGCGATCTTCAGCTTGATCCCGGCGGCGCGCGCGATGCGGATGGCGCGGTCGGGCGATTTCTCCGGGCAGATGCGGCCCAGGAACGCCAGATAGTCGCGCGATCCGGCGCGCGGCGTCAGCAGATCCGGTGGCAGGCCATGATGTACGGTGCCGATGAAATTGGCGTGCGGCAGCGGCCGGCGCTGCGCGTCGGAAATCGAAACGACAGGCGCGTCGGGAAAACACTCGAACACGCGCGACAGTTCGGGCAGGTCGAGCCGCCCATGCAACGTTGTCAGGTAAGGCGTGGCCTGCCGGCTGAGCATGCTGAACGGCCAGTAGTCGAGATGGCAATGCAGGATGTCGAATTCGTGAGCACGCTGATATAGACGTTCCATCTGCAATATCATCGGCGCCATCGTATCCCGCAGCGCCGTATCGAAGCGCAAGGCACAGGGCCACGCGGCATCAAGTTCCGCATTTGGTAACGGAATCGCCACTGGCGAACAGCGTCACCTCGTGTCCCATCGCCACCAGCTCTTCCGTCAAATATGAAACGACCCGCTCCGTCCCGCCATAAGTGCGCGGCGGCACGGATTCCGTCAGCGGAGCGATTTGTGCAATACGCATTGTCTGTTGCATCCTCGGCCTTGTTTACGAGGTATCATGTGCCGTTGGGGATCGGTCTTTTTTGCGGCACGACTGTGCCTGGGCTTGCCTTAGTCGGCCTAAAGCCGTTCATGTCACGCGGAAGTGACACAGCTGACGCGACGGAGGACCAAGACAGCCGTTCAAATATCCAGGGATGCCAGCGGGAGTTTTTGTAATGTTGCGACTTGTTATCGTTTCCAACCGTGTGCCGCTGCCTGCAGAGCGCGGCGCCCGGGCGGGCGGCCTGGCGGTCGCGCTCGCCGACGCGCTGCAGCCGGGTTCACTCTGGTTCGGCTGGAGCGGGCGACGATCCGCGCGCGGCACGTTCCGTAACGCATGTGCAACGGTCTGACGGGGTCACCTATGCGACGATCGATCTGACCGAAGCGGAATATCAGTCTTTCTACGTGAATTTCTCCAACGGTGCGCTGTGGCCGCTGCTGCATTTCCGCCTGGGCCTGATGGAATTCCGTAGCGATGACTATGATGGCTACAGGCGCGGTCAACCGTCAGTTTGCCGCTGCCCTGATGCCGTTGCTGCGGCCGGACGACATGATCTGGGTGCATGATTACCAGCTCATCCCCCTCGGCGCCGAGTTGCGTGCCCTGGGCGTGACGCAACCGCATCGGATTTTTCCTGCACACTCCATTCGTGCCGCCGGCGGTGTTTCATGCCCTGCCGCGCGGACGCGACCTGCTGGCCGATCTCTGCGCGTGCGACGTCGTCGGCTTCCACACCAACAGCTATCGGCAGGCGTTCCTGGAATGCCTCACCGAAGCCCTGGATGTTGCGCCGGAAGCAGACGGTCGGTTCAAATACAACGGCCGGATCGTAAGGACGATCGTCGATCCCATCGGCATCGACGCCAATGGCTTCGCGCAGCGGGCCAGCGATGCGGCGCGCACGCAGGACGCGCGCCTGCTGCGCGAAAGCCTGGGGCGCAGCCTGCTTGCGATCGGCGTCGACCGGCTGGATTATTCCAAGGGTCTGGTCAACCGGTTCGAGGCTGTGGGCCGGTTCTTTGCGACCTACCCGGAACATCGCCGGCAACTGAGCTTCCTGCAGGTCGCCGCCCGCTCCCGCGAGGAACAGGGAGCGTATCAGCGCCTGCGCCGCGAGCTTGATCGTATCGTTGGCGATATAAATGGCCGCTACTCGGAGTTCGACTGGACGCCGCTGCGCTATATGACGCGCGCCGTGAAGCGCGATACCCTGGCAGGGTTTTACAGGCTGGCGCGGCTGGCGGTGGTGACGCCGTTGCGCGATGGCATGAACCTCGTGGCGAAGGAGTACGTCGCCGCTCAGGACCCGATGGACCCCGGTGTGCTGATCCTGTCGCGCTTTGCCGGCGCCGCCGAGGAGATGACAGAGGCACTGATCGTCAACCCCTACGACGCGGACGAGATCGCCGAGGCAATGCATACCGGTCTGGCGATGAGTCTGCAGGAACGGCAGACGCGGTGGCAGGCGCTGTACGACAAGGTCGCGCTCAATACGGCGGAACGCTTCTGCACGGTATTCCTCTCGCACCTGGGCCGGTCCGATCTGAGACCGGAACGGCCGTCGCTGCGCGCGATTTCGTAAACGCGCCTGCCTGCCCCTCCGGGCGGCAACACGAGACATAGCGGGTTGGCGTCATACCAGCGGCCCGAAGTCTTCACTCGTGTTAAGACGAACGGGCCGCTGGTATGGTATTGATTTCGCGCGCAGCCGCCACACCAACCCTGCGCGCATACCGGCAGCCCTCAGGGCTGCCGGTATCAGCCGAAACGGCTTCAGGAGTCGCGATCAGGCCGCGCCAGCGTGCCGTTCATGATCTGCAACATTTCCGCCTCGGCATTGCCATGATTTCATGGTTTGATTGGGCAACCTGTTCGAGGAAGCGATACCATGCCCATGACACGCCTTCTTGCCCCTGGCGCGCTTATAATGGCCGCGACACTGACACTTTGTGCCTGCACCGATCCCAATGACCCCGGCCAGCGGGCCGTCGGCGGCGGCCTTTTGGGTGCGGGTGCCGGTGCGGCAATCGGCGGGCTGGCAGGTGGCGGTCGTGGCGCAGCAGCCGGGGCGCTGATCGGCGGCGCGGTCGGCGCCGTTGGCGGTGCGGCAACGACGCCGCGCCCGGCCCCGCCCCCGCCCGCCTACTCCAGCTATCCACCCGGGTACTACAACCAGGGCTACAGGCCTCCGCCGCAACCCGCCTACTGATCGGCGAACAGCCCGACCGGCACTCCCGCAGCTTGCGCCTTCGCTCGGAACAGACCGCCCAAGGTCGGATGGGCGGTCAGGACCTCCGCCGATTTGCCTTCCCGCAACGACGTCACATAGAACGAATCGCCGGCGAAGCACGGCATCGTCGGACCGGGCACCGGGAACGGCCATTTGCGCAGCAGGTCGCCGGTCGGGCTGAAGCAGTTGATGACACCCGCCGACGGACCGCAGGACCAGTAGTTGCCGTCCTGGTCGGTCGCAGCGCCGTCGGGGCGCCCGTCCTCATTCGTAAGCTTGGCCAGGACCCGGTGGTTGGTGCGTGCGCCAGTCCCCGGATCGAAATCCCAGGCCTGGATCACGCCGGCCGTCGAGTCCGAGTGGTACATGATGCGGCCGTCGGGCGACCAGGCGAGACCGTTTGACACCGCGATCCCGCCGGCCTCCCGGGTCATGCGCCCATCCGCGGTGACCCGATAGAGGGAGGCGATCTTCTGCCGGGGAGAGTTCTCATCCATGCTGCCCACCCAGAACGCGCCGTCGGGACCGACCTTGCCGTCGTTCAGCCGGTTGGTGGCGGGCTCGTCCACCAGTCCGGTCAGGCGTTCCAGCGTTCCGGTGCGGGGATCGAACAACGCGACATGATGGCGCTGGGCAACGACCAGCCTGCCGGACCGGCAGAGGCCGAAGCTGCCCACGACCTCGGGGAAGTCCCACGATTGACGTTCTCCGGAGTCCACCGACAGAGCGTTGATCCGCTTGCCGTTGATGTCGGCGAACAGAAGCCGCCGGTTCGCCTCATCCCAGACGGGCGATTCTGCGACGCTGCAGCGTGAATCCCAGACGAGTTCGAAATCGCTCATGGTTGGTGTCTCCTTTCCGCCGCGTCCGGGTATCGTACGGCCTCACCTGCAACGCCGCAAACCGCTGCGCATTGGATGACCTATCGCTGGCTCACCGGCTGCGGCACGGTGGCGGGAAGACAACGAATGAGGGCAGGTATAATTCGCGCGGCGATCGTCGGTTTGGGCTGGTGGGGCCAGAATCTGGTGAACAGTGTCCGCGACAGCCGAACGCTCCGCTTCACCCTGGCGCATACCCGCCACCGCGAAACGGCCGAGGCGTTCTGTGGCTCCGCCGGCCTGCGCTGGGTCGGGTCGCTGGATGCGATCCTGGACGATCCGGAGATCGACGCGGTGGTGTTCGCCACGCCGCATACCCAGCACACGAACCAGGTGATCCGCGCGGCGGCGGCGGGGAAGCATGTGTTCGTAGAAAAGCCCTTCAGCCTGTCAGTGGCCGATGCGGAGCGGTCGCTGGAGGCGGTTCGGCGGGCCGGTATCGTGCTGGCCGTCGGGTTCAACCGGCGCTTCCACCCGTCGATGGTGCAGTTGCGCAACGCAATGCGGGCCGGACGGCTGGGTGTGCCGGTGACGATCAGCGCGGAGCAGACGGCGCTGCACGGTCTGTCGCTGACCCAGGATGCCTGGCGGGCACAGGCGCACGAGTCGCCGGTGGGGGCGATGACGGCGATCGGTGTGCATCTGGTCGATGGAATGATCGACCTGATGGGCAAGGTCGCCTGGGTCTATGCCTCGGTGGCACGCCGAGCGGCGGCGCATAGTGATGATTCGACGGATATTCTGCTGCGGTTCATGAATGGTGCGTCGGGACATATCGTCTGTTCGACCGCCGCGACGCCGAATTATCGTATGGCCGTCTACGGGACAGGCGGATTTGCCGAGATCCTGGGCCATCCGATGACGACTTTCCGCCTGGTGCCCTCCGGCGGCGCGGACCGGCTGGGCACAGCCGCGCCGGAGGTTGTGGAGACGCCGGGCTTCAACATGCTGACGGCGGAGCTGGAGGAATTCGCCGCGGCGATCGTGGAGAACCGGGCGTTCGCTACGCCGCTGGACCAGATCCTGCACGGCGTCGAAGTGTTCGAAGCGATCGCGAAGTCGGTGGCCGAGGGGCAGCCAGTGGCGCTGGCCGTGGAAACTGCTCCCGTTTGACGGCGGGGGCGTGCTATGTGCCGCCAGCGAGACGAAAGGACACAGGTTGGCACATATGGCGCGCCGCATCTTGGGTGGTCGTTGGGCCCAGGCAACCTGGATAGCCGGCATCCTGACAATCACGGGTCCCGCGCTGGCGCAAACCGGCCCTGCGGCCACCAAGGCGGACCCCTCGCCTTTCGCCCCCGGCGACATGAAGAAACCGATCTTCGATACGACCACGCCCGTCTACAACGTCGGCGACGCTCAGGCGAAAACCGCTCGGACCGTGGTGGCGGAGGTCGATGGCCGGGCGATTACCCTGGGCGAGGTTGCAGACGCGATCGAGGCCCTGTCGCCGGCCGAACAGCGTATGGACTATGACGACCTGTTTCCGCGGGTCAGGGAACAGTTGATCCGCCAGCAGGCGCTGGTGGTACAGGCCCAGCGCCAGGGCATGGATGAAGATCCGGCACTGAAACGGAAGGTCCGGGCGGTATCGGACCGGATGCTGGCAGACACGTATCTGCGGCATGAAATCCTGTCGACGATTACCGAGAGCGACCTGCTGGCCCGCTACGGCCGCGACTATGCCAACAAGCCCGGTCCGTACGAAGTGCATGCGCGGATCCTCATGCTGCCGACGGAACAGGCTGCCATGACAGCGATCACGGAGCTCAAAGCCGGCGTGGACTTCGCCACGTTGTCCAAGCGGATCAACCAGGATACCACGGAGCCGACCGGCGGCGATCTGGGTTATATCCTGCGCAACGACGTGAATCCAGAGATTGCGGCCGTCGCGTTTTCCCTTGCCCCCGGCCAGTTCACGCCGTTTCCGGTGAGAAGCGCTGGGGTATGGTTCGTCGTCAAGGTCGAGGATCGGCGCCAGCGTGCGGCACCGGCCTTTGCAGCGGTGCATGACGAAATGACGGAGGCAATTCTCCAGGAACGGGTGCCGGATGCGATCGAGCACGCATTGTCTTTGGTGACGATCCGGACCTATGACATGGCCGGAAAAGAAAATGCTCAGGCGGAGGACAACCAGTGAACGCCGCCGCCCACTGACGCCGATCCGGGCTCAAGGAACGGGTCGTCATACCAGCGGCCCGAAGTCTTCACTCGTGTTGAGACGGACGGGCCGCTGGTATGGTATTGATTTCGCGCGCAGCCGCCACACCAACCCTGCGCGCATACCGGTCAGCCCCAAGGGCTGCCGGTATCAGACCTCCGAATAGCCCGATCCGCGTGTGGTGACGCCGCGCCCCTGCGCCTGTTCGATCCAGCCGAATTCCTTGAGGATCTGCTGGCTGTAGGTCACCCGGCCGTTCACCTTTTCCGCCTCTTCGCTCGCCAGCAACAGCGCTGCGCGCGCCATCATGATCGGCGGCTCGCCCCTTGGATCATCGTTCCCACTGACCAGCCTGTGGTGGATCGTGCCGGGAGTCGGAACCACCTGGGACGGCGAGACTGCCGCCACCGTGATGCCGTCATATTGTGCGACTTCCTGCGCCAGACCCTGGGTGAAGCGCTCCAATGCGGCTTTCGTGGCGCCGTACATCACGCCGCCACGCACGGCTTGATCTTGATACGGCCCGCGGCCCGGGCCGATCGCGGAGCCGGAACTGATATTGACGATCGCCCCTGAGCGTCGGGGGATCATGTCGGTCAGGACCGCTTTCGCCAAAATGAACGGTGCGTGGACGTTGATCTGGAAACAGCGGACCCAGCGATTTGTCGGATAGGTCTCGGTCGGCAGGTAGTAGTTCAGCGCGGCATTGTTCACCAGGATGTCGATCGGGCCATAGGCGGCGCGCGCGCCCTCCACCAAAGCGAGGCATTCGGCCTCTGCGCTGATGTCGGCAGCGAGTGCAGTCGCCTCCCCGCCCTTTTCCCGGATCAGCCCGACCGTGCGCGTCAGCGAGCCCTCCAGCATCTTGTGGTCGCCCTCGTTCAGGGTGCGGGCGGCGCAGACGACCTTGGCCCCCTCGGCAGCAAAGAGTTCGGCGATCTGCTGGCCTATGCCACGGCTGGCGCCGGTGACGATGGCAACCTTGTCCTGAAGCTTCCCCATGAACGTCTCCCCCAAGCAAGAACGCGTCTAGAGCAGGATGACATTGCTTTCGCTCAGCCATCCTGCTCCAGGTGTTTGTTTGATCGCGTGATTCAGACCTCCGGCAATTCCGCCTCCGGTCATCACGCTCTAGCCGGCCGCCTTGGCGAAGGGACTGCGGAGGACGCCGATGCCGGTGAGTTCGACCTCGACAACATCGCCGCCGACCAGATCGGGTGAGGTGCCGTCGGTGCCCATCCAGATCACATCGCCCGGGTAGAGCGTCACGTATTTCGTCATGACGCTGATGTAATGGGCGATGCCGAAGATCATGTCGTTCGTTTTGAAACGCAGGTCTTCCTTGCCGTTGACCCGAATGGTGGTTTCCATCGCATCCAGGTCGACATCCGTCTCGATCCAGGGGCCCATCGGCTTGAACGTGTCGGTGTTCTTGCCGCGCCAGAAGGTGCGGTCGCCGCGCTGCCAGGTGCGCTCACTGACATCGTTGCCGATCGTGTAGCCGAAGATGCAGGACATGGCGTCGGCTTCACTCAGGTGCTTGGCCTGCTTGCCGATGACCACCACCAGCTCGCCTTCGTAATTGATCTTCGGCGGCGCGTGGGCGGGGATCACAACGGTTTCCCCATCGGCAATCAACGCATTGTTGGCGCGGTAGCCGATATCGGCCTTTTCCGGAAACACCGGTTCCACGCCGCGCTTATGCGCCATCTCGCGAATATGCGCGGCGTAGTTGATGCCGGCGGCATAGAAGGTGCGCGGGATCACCGGCACCTCCAGCTTCACCGCCGACAGCGGCAGCGTCCGCCCTGTCGGTGCCGCCTTCCCCCACGGCTCTCCGTCGATTTCGGCGATCGTTTCGCCCGAAAGCGACCCATAGGCGATCGTGCCGCCATGTGAAAAACGGACCCAGCGCATCGTCGTCGTCCTTTCAGGCCAGTTGCAGGGCGCGCGCGGGGCGCAGGAATTCGGGTTCGAACACTTTGGTCGCCATCACCTGGCAACGGCGCATCAGCCGGATCTCATCCGGCCCGTAATCGGCGATGGCGCGATGGATGGTGCCGAGGTGGTCCCAGATCAACAGGTCGTTCTCGTTCCAGTGATGCGTGTAGCGGAACCGCTCCTCCAACTGGAAGCGGAACAAATAGGCCAGCGTGTCGTCGCTTTCCGCCTGCGGCAATTCGTTGATCCGCACGGCATAGCCTTCGTTGCAGTAGAGGACCTTCCGCTGCGTGATCGGGTGCGTCAGGAACAACGGATGGGAAACCGGCGGGCGGCGGCGGCGCTGCTCATCGGTCATGGCAGGCCGGCTGGAGTTCTTGTGCTGGCGCATATGTTCCCAGAACTTCTCGAAGTCATGGGTGACCGTCATGCCCTCGAGGCGGGTCTTCACCGCCTCCGGCAGAGCCTCATGGACAGCGTGCATATTGGCGAACTCCGTCCCGCCCAGCGGCACGCCGTTACGGCGCGGAATGCGGATGCCGTAGAGCACGTTCACGAACCCCATCACGTCGCGATAGGACATGTCGGTGTGCCAGTCCTGCCCGGCATCCGGCAGGCCGATAAAGGCGCCGTTCTCCTTGATATTGGACAGGATGCCGACCTCAGGGTACGGGCGGTTGGCATCGACGGCGCTGATCGGGCTGCCCTGAACCTCCCCGAACAGTTCCGAGAAGCGCTTGACGTCGCCGATATCCAGTTGCTGGTTGGGGAAGCGAAGCACGCCATGCTCGCCCAGTGCCAGCAATATGCGGCCGAAGTTCGCGTCTGTCAGCTTCTTGGACAGATCGACCCCGCGTATCGTGGCACCCAGGACGGCACCGGTCGGTTCGACGGTGAGCATGCTTTCTCTCTCCCCTGGTTGCTGGCCGAGCGGCCTTCGCAAGGGCTGCGTTTCCATGGGGGTCAGCATCGCACTGGTCCGGCGCGGCGGCAACTCGCGCTGAAACCTGTAGAGTTGATCGGAACGCTTCGCTTATGGTGCGCCCGCGGCGTCGCACCCACGGCATTGGGGGGATGACGCCGCGACCTATGTCAATGCGGAACAGGGTATGATGCAGCGCGCCCCAGCAATCCGGCCATATCGGGGCGTGGCCCTGGCGATGGCGGCGCTCTACCTGCTGGTCATGGCCTATGCCAGCACCGTGATCGGCCCGGCTGGCCTGCATTTCGTCCCGATGGCCCTTGCGGACGCGCTGCGGGCGTTCATGCGTATCCGCTTCGTCGCCAACGGCTCCGACCAGCGGGCTGACTGGATCGGCAATCTGATGATGCTGGCTCCTTACGGGTTTCTGCTGAGCGCAGGTCTGTATCCGCGCGTGCCGGCCGGCATGATCCGACGAGGTTTTGCCTTTGCCGGCGCTCTGGCGTTGGGGATCGTCACTGTCGTGACGATCAAATACGCCCAGCTTTTCTTCCCCCCGCGCACCGTGACGCTGAACTACGTTGCCGCCCAGAGCATCGGTGTCGTGATCGGCTGCGCCGTTTTCTCGGTCTGGCGCAGAGCCGCGCCCATGACCGGGCGATGGCGAAACGGCAACGGGCTTGCGCTTGTGCTGCGGCTCTATGTCCTGGCCTTGCTGGTGTTCCTGCTGATGCCGCTCGATTTCGCGCTGAACGCCGCCGATCTCGGCGCCCAGCTTGCCAGGCTTCCGGATGCACTTACGTTGATCCCAGGGTCGAACCGGCCGCCTTCTGTGCAGGCGCTGGTGCTGGTCGGTGGCACGTTGGCGTTCCTGCCTGTCGGCGCCTGGTTGACGCTGCGAAAAAACGGCGCCTGGCACGTCGGACGGTCCCTGCCGTCGGTACTGCTGCGTGGCTTTGCCCTGACCGCCGGCGTGTTCGTGCTGTCGACGCTGATCATGGGGGCCTACCCGTCCGTGCTCGCTATCCTGTATCGCACCGGCGGGATCGCCATGGGTGCGGTGCTGATGCATCGGATCGCGAGCGAGGACCCGCAGCGGCTTCGCTATCGCCTCGGCCGGCTGGTGCCGCTGCTTGTGCTGCCCTATCTCATTGCGCTGGCGCAAGCGAACCAACTGCTGTCGTTGCAATGGCAATCACCTGCAGACGCCGCCGAACACCTCTACCCGCTGGGCCTGGTTCCGCTTTTTGATTACTATATCGTCCCGAAAGCCAATGCGGCCAAGAACATCGTGGCGCATCTGATCATGTATATGCCGGTGGGCATCGCGCTGTGGCTGCGCAGGCCCTGGGCCCGCAACGGCGCGGCGGCCGCGGCGCTGGCCGGCGTTCTGGCGCTGTGCGTCGAGACGGCGCGCTATCTGCGTCCCGGTCTCGAAGGCGATATCAACGCCATCGCCATCGGCGCATCCGGTGCCTGGCTCGCCGCAACGGTCATGCCATCCGTCTGGGCCATGCTGGAGACTCTGGTCCGCCACTCCGCCTCGGCCCCCGTTCAGGGGGCCGGCGCGCAGCGTGGGAGCACAATCGGCGAGCCCGTGCACCTTGGCGCGGAGATCGAGCACTTCTGATGCCGCCCACCGGTTTGCCTGCCCGTCCGTCCATTCGTCCGTCCCTGGCCGTCCTGCTGGTCCGCGGCTGCATCAGCCTGCTGCTCTGCGCCGCCATCGCCACCGCCGTCGCGGCCTATCCGCTCGGATGGTCGGCGCCTGCCGCGGCGTTGGCGATCTATGCAGCCGTGCTGTGGTGGCGGCCGGCCGCCTTTCTGGTCGTCCTCCCGTTTGTCATTCCCGTCATCGATCTCGGTCTCTGGACCGGCTGGACACTTGTCGATGAGGCGGATGCGTTCATCCTCGCCACGGTCGCCGTGCTGCTGATCCGGATGCCGCCATCGTGGCGGGACCTCTCACCTGGGGGGATCGCAGGCTGGAGTTCTGGCGATCTTTGCCGCCGCCTGGACGATCGCCATCGTCATCGGGCTTTCGGCCCGAATAAGCATCGGACCGTCCGACAATATCCTCCTGCAACCGGAAAATGCGCTGCGGGTGGGCAAGAGCCTGGCCGAGTCCCTGGTTCTGCTGCCCTTCATGCGTGTCCGGCAGAGGCAGTGCGGCGACGCCGTGGCGTTGTTCGCCCGCGGCCTTGTTGCCGGCTTGCTGGGGGTCACGCTGATCGTCGTGGCGGAGCGGCTGCTGTTCACCGATGTGCTGGATTTCTCCGGCGCCTACCGCGTGGCGGGACCGTTCTCCAGCATGCGCGTCGGCGGCGGGCATATCGGTGCCTATACCGCGCTGGTGCTGCCCTTCACGCTGAGCCTGATCACGATCCGGCCGCGCTGGGTCGGTGCCTGCGCCCTGCCGATCGCGCTGGCCTGCGGGACCTATACGCTGGCCGCAACCTTGGCGCGGACGGGTTACGCGGCCGGAATCATCGGCCTCGGTGTCGCCGGTGCCGCGTGGCTGCGGGGCATGCGATCGGATAGCCGCCCTGCCAGGGCCGGCTTGCTACCGATCGTCCTGGTCATTGCCGCCCTGGCCGGCGTCGCCGGTTTCACCGGCATGCGCGCCCGGTTTGCCGATACTGCGACCGATTTCACGACGCGGGAGGGTAACTGGCGCGCAGGTCTCGCGGTGCGCGATACGGACATCCTATCCACACTATTCGGCATGGGGCTCGGCGCCTACCAGCGCACCATGTTCGCACGCTCCGAGGTCAATCGGCCGAGCAATCTGGTGTTGCGGCGAGATGGGGCGGAGACGGTGGCGGCGATGAGCCTCAATACACCGTTCTACCTCGGACAGAAGATCGGCGTTGATGGCGCCCCAATCCGGATCAGGCTGCAGGCACGCGCGATCGGGGCGCCGGATGCGGTGACGGTCAGCCTGTGCGACAAGGTCCTGCTCTATTCCGATCAGTGCCAGTCGGCGGGACTGAACCTGACACAGCCGGGCGTCTGGCAATCGATGGATGCACGGCTGGAGACCAAGGACCTTGGACGCGCCGCGCTGTTTGGTTTGCTGCGTCGCCCCGTCGAGTTGTCTGTCTTCGGCGCTCCCGGCCAGATCGAGGTCAAGGGCCTGGACGTGACGGACGCAGCCGGGCGGCCGGTGCTGGCGAATGCCGACTTCGTCGCGGGCTTGATCGCTGGCTGATCACCGACGACAGCCACGTGTCGTGGCGCATCCTGAATGTCTATTTGACGTTGTTTTTTGAGACAGGATTGGTCGGCCTCGTGGCTTATCTGGCGCTATCCGGGGCGGCGATGACAGCGGGATTGACCGGCGCCATGCGGGGGACCGTATACGGCGCCGCGATCACGGGCAGCGTCGCGTCGTTTCTGGTGTCGGGCCTGTTCGACAATGTGCTGGAGGCGCCAAGGATCGCCTGTCTATTCTTTTGGATTTGCCATTTTCAAGCTGCTACGAAAATAGCACTACTTTCTTCCATCGTGGTGCCTGGCACGGGCCGGGGCGACTGACTGGAAAAGGCGACGTCGTCATGGCCCGGCTTGACCGGGCCATCCCGTGCAGCGGGGTAGCCCGTCAACGTGCCACTCTGGCGCAAGATGGCCCGGTCAAGCCGGGCCATGACGCCGTTATCTCCGTACAGGAAGTATGACGTTTGCGTATGTATTTAGTAACATATGCAACGACACCACTATCCCCGCATCATCAGCTCGGCCAGCGCCTTCGGCTCCGTCAGCATCGGATAGTGCCCGGTATCCAGTTCATACCATCTCGCCTTCAGCGTCTCCGCCGCCCGCCGCTGGTGCGCGACCGGCGGATTGACGCTCTGCTTGCACCAGATCACCGACGCATTCCAACTCTGCTGCCAGAAGCTGGTCGAGTTTCACGCGGTGCCGCCATCGCCGCGACCGGATGCGGCGTGTAGCGCGCCAGCGCCCATTCCTTCGTCGGCTCGTCCAGCGAAACGAACATCCGGTTGGCGGCATCCTCCCGCGACGGGCCGGTGCCGACCTCGGTCGTGACGCTGTCGGGCGCTTCACGTGATCGGCGACGGACTCGCCGTTGAACAGCGCCAGCGCGTCGGCCAGCACGATGCGGCCGATACGCTCCCGCGCGGTTTCGGCCACGCGGGCAGCGACCATGCCGCCGCAGCAGGTGCCGACCAGGACGATGTCGTGCAGGTCCTCGAAGAACAGCATCTCGGCCACCTCGGCCGCCTGGCTTTCGGTGTCGATCCCCGGCCGGAGCTGATGCCGGCGTTCGGCGCAGCCATCCAGCGTCGGCGCGAACACCGCGTGCCCGGCGGCCGCAGATGCGGCGTCACGCGCTGCCAGATCCACCCGCCCTGATAGGCGCCATGCAGCAGGACATAGGTTGCCATTCGTCGTTCGTCTCCCCCGCATTGTTGACGGCAAGATCAGCACAGCAACGGGGGAAACGCCATGCCGAGCCAGGCGGTCAGCTTCTACAGCGAGGGGACGAGGCTCGCCGGGGACCTGTTCCTGCCCGACGACCTGAAGCCGAGCGAGAAGCGCGCCGGCATCGTGCTGTGCCACGGCTATACCGGCGTGCGGAACCTCTATCTGCCGGACACCGCGACGCGAACTGACCGAGGCCGGCTACGTCGTGCTGACCTTCGACTACAAAGGCTGGGGCGACAGCGAGGGGCCGAAGTCGCGCCTGTCGCCGTATGGCCGCGTGATCGACTCCCAGGCGGCGCTGACCTTCCTCGGCGCGCAGGCGATGGTGGATGCGGACCGGCTTGGCATCTACGGCACCAGCTATGGCGGCGCGACCGTGGTCTGGACGGCGGCGGTCGATCCGCGGGTGAAGGTCGTCGTCTCGGTGGTCGGCATCGGCCACGGCCGCCGCTGGATGCGCAGCGTCCGCCGCCCCGACGAGTTCGTCGACCTGCTGGAACGCTCGAAGGCCGACCGCATCCGCCGCGTGATGACCGGCCAGTCCGAGTTCGCCGACCGCAGCGCAGTTCTGCTGCCCGACCGGCAGTCCGCCGAACTGGCCGCCGCCGCTCGGCGCGGCAATCCCGGCGCCGTCGGCGAGATCCCGCTCGAATACATCGACGACACGCTCGGCTTTCATCCGGAATGGGTGGTCGACAAGATCGCGCCGCGGCCGGTGCTGTTCATCACCAGCGACGACGACCGCCTGGTGCCCCCGGACGAAAGCGAGGCGCTCTACGCCAAGGCCGGCGAGCCGAAGAAGCTGATCGTGCTGAAGGGCTGGGGACATTACGAGGTCTATACCGGCGAGGCGTTCCGCCAGGTGATCGCGCCGACCATCGCCTGGTATCAGGCAGCATCTGCCCGGCGTGAGCGGCACCGGCACGGCGCCCGATTGGACAATGTCTGGCGGGTCGCGGCTATCGGAACCCGCCTGATCTGCAGAAAGTGCCCGAATGTCCGACGACGTCCCGCCCGACCGCCTGTCCACGAACCCCACGAGCCCGTTCTACGACGAGGCCGCTGCTCCGTCGCGGCGTCGGCATCCGGTTCAAGGGACAGGAACGGACGAATGTCGAGGAATACTGCGTCAGCGAGGGCTGGATTCGGGTCGCCGTCGGCAAGACGCTGGATCGCCGCGGCAATCCGATGACGATGAAGGCCACCGGCCCGGTCGAGCCCTATTTCCGCGACAATGCGTCAAACCCGTGGGTCAGACCCGGGTCAGACAGGACGACTAGGTCGGTGTAGCCCGCGATGCGCTGATCGCGCGTCAGCAGACGCAGCGGTTCGGTCAGCGCCTGCGCGACCAGAAGCCGGTCGAACGGGTCGGCATGCAGCGGCGGCAGCTCATCCACCGCCGCCGTATGGTCGGGCGTGATCGGCAGAAGCGTGAATTCCGCGTCCCGGAAATAGCCCAGCGCCTGCTGACCGGAGATCGGCATGCCGTTCGGCCCGTCAGGCGTCCGGGAATGCTTGATGGCGATTTCCCAGACGGTGACGGCGCTGACGTAGATTTCGCTGTCCGGATCCTCGATCAGCCGGCGCGCCTTGCCGCCCAGGTTGGGATGGTCGGCGATGGCCCAGAGCGCGATATGCGTATCGAGCAGCAGCCTCATGCGGTGTGGAACAGCGCCGCGATCGCGTCTTCGTCCGCGTCGATATTCTCCGGCACCACGAACTTGCCCTTGGCCACGCCGATGCGCTTGCCGGCCCGGATCGGCTTCATCGGCACCAGACGCGCCACCGGGCGGCCGTTGCGCGCGATTGTGACCTCTGCCTCCGCGCCGGATTCGACGGCGGCGACAAGGCGGGAGAGGCTCGACTTGGCGTCGAGGATGTTGACTGCGTTCATGGGCCGATCACCGTGGTTAGCCAGACCAGACCAACCTAATCGCCACCGACGGGTTTTTCAAGGATACAAATCCCGGCCGTCAGGTTGACCGTCCCTAAACCGCGTCCGCCATCAGCCGCCGCGGCAGATGATGTGCGCAGCGACCCAACCCGACGCAGAAATGATCGACCACCGGCGCCAGACGCTCCGCCGCCGCACGCGCCGGCGCGTTCGCCTCCTTCAGGCGCGCCGCCGCGGCCCGAGCCTTGGACGCGATCGCCGGCCAGTCGATCCCCGGCAGCTCCCGGTCCTTCATCACGAACCGCCCGCCGATCATCACGTCGCGCACCGCCGCCCCGTCCTCGGCATTGACCAGATGCTGCACGGCATCGTTCAACGGCACGAGGTTGACGTGGTCGAGGTCGAGGAACACCAGGTCGGCCTTGTACCCCGGCGGCGATCTTGCCGATGATGTCGGCCATGCCCAGCACCGCCGCACTCCCTTCGGTCGCCAGGCGCAACGCCTCCGCCGCGCTGAACCATTCCGCTGCCGGACGGTCATAGATACGCGACAGAAACGCCGTGAGGCGCATCGCTTCGAACATGTTCTGATTGTCCGACGACGCAGACCCGTCCGTTCCCACCCCCACCATCACGCCGGCCGCCACCGCTCGGCGCATATCGGCAATGCCGTTGCCCAGCCGCAGGTTCGAGCCGGGATTATGCGCCAGCGTGCCGCCCAGCCGAGCGATCGTTTCTATTTCCTGGGGATCGAGCCAGACGGCATGGGCACCGCTGAACCCCGGCCCGATCAGGCCCAGCTTCGCGAGGTGCGCGGTAAGCGTGGTGCCATAGCGCCGTTCGGCGGCCGTGCGCTGGACGGGCGATTCCGCCAGATGGGTCTGCAGCGGCATGCCGTATTCGGCCGCGAGGTCGCGGCAGGCCGTCATCAGATCGTCCGAACAATGCAGCGGAATCGTGGGCGCCATGCCCAGGCGGATGCGGTCGCGCGGATAGGACCATGTCTTCGCGGCAGCCCGCATCGGCGCGATTGCCGCCTCGGCCGTGGCTGTGCGGAAAGCCTCGGCGATCGGCCGCAGTTCGCCCGGAAATTCGTCCATCAAGCCGGGAATGGCCTGATAGAAACTGCGATCGGCCAGCATCGGCGCGATCACCGCGCGCATGCCCAGCGCGTCATAGGCGCGCGCCACTTCGGCCAGCGCCTCCTCGGACGGCACCGGCATGATCGAGGTCAGATCGATGCAGGCGGTACAGCCTTTGCGGATCATTTCGATCCCGCTCAGCAGTGTCGAGATATATCGGTCCTCGCCGGTGCGCCCGCCCTGGATCCAGTTGTTGGCGTTCAACAACAATTCGAGCGACAGCCGGTCCCCGATCCCCTTCCCCAGTCCGCCATGACCGTGCGTGTGCGCATTGATCAGGCCCGGAATGATCAGCCGGTCGGACGCGTCGATGACACGTTCCGCCTGCGCCTGACCGGGTGGGACGATGGCGGCGATCGTATCGCCCTCCAGCACGATATCGGCCGGACGCGCGGAGGTTTCCCCCGATACGAGAACCAGGGCGCCCGTGATGACGATGCGATCCGTCGGCATGACCAACCTCCTGCGCGTGTATACAGCGAGCGTAACCCGGATCGGACGCGGCGGACCAGAGCGCCATCAGCCGGGGCCAGTCTCGGTCCGGTTCTGTCATCTGGGCGCAGCCGCGGGACCGTCGCTTGCGGCTCCTGCCCAACGCTGCCACGCTCCGCCGAACTCTACCGAACAATCGGGAAGATCATCCATGCCCACCCGTCGCCAACTCGGCACGCTGGCTCTCGCGACAACGGCAAGCCTGTCCCTGCCCGCCGCGGCACCTGCCCCCTTATTTCGTCGCCGCATGGACCGCTTCGGTGCAGGGTCCCTATCCGGTCGGCAACCCCACGGCACAGCCCGACCTCCGCTTCGCGTTTCCCGACCCCAGCAAGGGTGCGAGCGACCAATCCTTCCGCCTGATCATCAAGCCCGATATCTGGGGTCGCCAGGCGCGCATCCGCCTGTCCAACGTGTTCGGCACGCAACCGGTTACGTTCGACCAGGTCTATGTCGGCCTGCAGCAGGACAGTGCCACCATCCTTCCCGGCACCAACCGACCGGTCGCCTTCGGCGGCGGCAAGCCCGGCAGCATCACCATTCCGCCCGGCAAGGATGTCGTCAGCGATCCGGTGACGCTGACCTTTGTCAGCACACCTGGGGCGCCGATGCTCAAGGGCCGCCGGCTCGCCGTGTCGTTTCACGTCGTGGGCGAAACCGGACCGATGACCTGGCATGCCAAGGCGTTGACCACGTCCTATATCAGCGCGCCGCATGCCGGTGCGGTGACCAGGACCGAGTCCGAGGATGGGTTCCCGTATTCCTCGACGTCCTGGTATTTCCTGGATGCAGTGGACATGACAGCGGCTCCGGGCACCAAGGCGATCGTCGCGTTCGGCAATTCGATCACTGACGGCACGGCATCCACGATCAACGGCGACGACCGCTGGCCCGACGTTTTCGCCCGCCGGCTGCACGCGGCCTATGGCGACCAGTTTACCGTGGTGAACGCCGGGATCGGCGGCAACATGGTGATCGGACCCAAGGATTACGCGACACACCCCTTCGCCGGCGGTCCCGCCGCGACCGATCGGCTGGACCGCGACGTCACCAGCCTGTCCAGTGTCGGCACTGTGCTGTGGCTGGAGGGTATCAACGATTTCGGCAATGCCGGCGCCGATCCGGATGCGGTGGCAGAAGGCGTTCGTGACATCGTCAAACGCCTGCGCGCGAAAATCCCTGGCGTGCGGATTTTCATGGCAACACTGACCTCGGCGGTGAACAGCACCAACGGCAATTTTGGCGCCCAGGCGGTCGAGGCGAAGCGCAAGGCTTACAATCAGTTCATTCGGACAACGGACATTTTCGATGGCATGATCGACTTCGACGCGGTGACCCTCAACCCGCAGACCGGTGAACTCAAAGCGTCATTCCAGCCGGGTTCCTCGACGGGCGGGCCCGGTGACAAGCTGCACCCTAACCGGGCAGGATACATGGCGATTGGCGAGGCTATCGACCTGAAGACTGTCTCTGGACATTAGACATGAACCGCCTTCTTGAACAACCAGAGCAGGATCGGGCCAATCCGAACCGATCATGCTCCGGGCACCCTGGCGAAGCCGCCCGGCCGCCTTACATCTCGGTGACCTCAGCAACGGTCAGCTCGTGACGCACGCCTGGATCAACTGTATCGCCACCGCCGTCCCGCCGCACGACATCCACGACGCATTCGTCGAGTTTGGCCGCGACACGATCGCCGATCCGCATCACCGCGCGCTGTTCACGCGCATGGCGGCGCTGGCGGATATCGAGCATCGCTACGCGATTTTCGAACCCGGGCCGAAACCGCGCGATACCATTCTGGACGCCGGCGGGTTCTACAGGCGCGGCGCCTTTCCCTCGACCGCGGCCCGCATGGCGTTATACGAGCCGCATGCGCTGGATCTCGCCATGCAGGCGGTGCGCTGCGTAGAAACCGAGGGCGTCACCCATCTTATCGTCGCGAGCTGCACCGGCTTCACCGCGCCGGGGCTCGACTTTCAAATCATGCGCCAGGCCGGCCTTCCCGACAGCACCCAGCGCACGATCGTCGGCTTCATGGGCTGCTTCGCCGCAGTCAGCGCGCTGAGGCTCGCCAATGACATCGTGCGCGCCGACCACGCGGCGCGTGTCCTGGTTGTCAACCTGGAGCTTTGCAGCCTGCATTTGCAGGAGCATTTCCAGGACGTGCCACGCATGCTCACCTTCCTGCTGTTCGCCGACGGCGCGTCCGCCGCGCTGGTGAGCGCCGACCCGGTGGGCCTGGCGCTGGGCCGCTTCCAGACGACGGTGATCCCGCGCAGCGCCGAATTGATCACCTGGCATATCCGCGACCAGGGGTTCGAGATGCACCTCTCCGGCCAGGCCCCAGGCCGCATCCGGCGCTGGCTGCCGGAACATGGACGAGCGCTGCTGCCCGACAATCCGCCCCGGCTGCTGGCGGTGCATGCCGGCGGGCGCTCGATCCTGGATGCCGTGCAGCATGGCCTCGACCTTGCCCCCGATGCGCTGCGCTATTCCCGCGACATCCTGCGCCGCTACGGCAACATGTCCTCCGCCACCCTGATGTTCGTCCTCGACGCCATTCTGCGGGATCCGGACGCGCGTGGCTCCGGTCTAGGCATGGCCTTCGGGCCTGGGCTGAGCGTCGAGAGTTTCGCGTTCAGCCGGCCATGACCGCGGTCGTCCCCGCGATCGTCCCCGCGGTCGTCCCCGCAGTCGTCCCCGCAGTCGTCCCCCTGGCCGTGCGCAGCACGCAGGAAGAGCGGATGGACACGGACTGTGTCGACTACGCCGACTATGCGCGCTACCTGCGCGACCTGTCGCGCGTCAACGTCCTGACGCAGACGCACCGGCCGACCCTGCGCTGGCTGCGGCGCCATGTCCGGCCGGAGGAGACGTTCTCCCTGCTCGACATCGCCTGCGGCCGTGGCGACTGCCTGCGTGCCATCCGCAAGCGCTATCCGAACGCCAGACTGACCGGGATCGACCTCAATCCGTGGGCGATCCGCGCGGCGACGGAGGCAACGCCGGATACGGCGCACATCAGCTTCGTCAACGGCGACGCCTTCGCCTATCAGCCCGACGAGCCATTCGACATCATCGTCAGCAGCCAGTTCACGCATCATCTGACGGACGGGCAGGTGGTGCATTTCCTGACCTGGCAGCAGACGCACGCGCGTCGCGGCTGGTTCATCAGCGACCTCCATCGCCACTGGCTCCCCTATTACGGCTTCCCGGTGCTGGCGCGCGCGATGGCCTGGCATCGATTCGTACGCGAGGACGGCCAGACCTCCATCGCCCGCGCCTTCATCCGCTCGGAATGGGAGACATTGCTGACCCGAGCGGAGGTGAAGGCGGAGATTGGGTGGTATGTGCCTTTCCGGCTATGCGTCGGCAGCCCCTGATCATCGGCGCCGGCCCTGCCGGCTGTGCTGCGGCAATCACCCTGGCCCGCGGCGGATACACACCGATGCTTGTCGAACGGTCCTCGGGTCCGACAGACAAGGTGTGCGGCGACTTCCTCGGCGCCGATACGATCGCGCGGGCCCATGCGTTCGGCCTTGATCCCCTGGCGCTTGGTGCCGTCAGCATCAGCCACGTGCGGCTGGTGCACCGCAGCCGCGAGACCGAAGCCCCGCTGCCCTTCCCGGCCCAGAGCCTGTCGCGTCGCGCGTTCGACCAGGCGTTGCAAGACGCGACCGAACAGGCAGGCGGCCAGTTGCTGGCGGGAGAAACTGTGCGGCGGGTCACCCGGACCGGCGGCGACTGGACCATCACGTTGGGCGGTCCTTCGGCGCATCCGCTGACCGCAAACACGGTCTTCCTCGCCACCGGCAAGCATGATCTGCGCGATCACCCTCGCCCGCGCGATTCCAGGAGCGCGATCGGCCTGAAGCAATATTTTCGCCTCTCGGACCGCGCTCGGCGCATGCTGGGCGCAACGACCGAACTGATCCTGTTTCCAGGCGGCTATGCCGGCCTGGAGCCCATCGAGGCCGACCGAACGGCGCTTTGCATCGCCGTTCGCCGCGACGCCTTCCAGGCCCATGGAGGCACCTGGGACAGGCTGCTTTCCACAATCTGCCGGCTGTGCGCGCGCTTCTCCACCCTGCTCGCGGGGGCCCGCCCGATCCTGCCGAAGCCGCTTGGGGTCGCAGGTGTGCCTTACGGCTTCGTGCACCGAGCAGCCGACGACGGATTGTTCCGACTGGGAGACCAGGCCGCCGTCATTCCCTCCCTGACCGGCGACGGGTTGGCCATCGCATTGCACAGCGGACGCATCGCCGCGGAGATCTGGATGTCGGGCGGCAACGCATCTTGCTATCACAAGGCATTGGGGCAGACCCTGGGCGGTCAGATGAAGCTGTCCGGCGCGCTGCACGCGGCGTTCCTCTCGCCACTCTTTCAGCCCTGGGTGCCCCACGCCGCCGGGCTGCCGGGGCTGGTGCGTCAGGCGGCGCTGCTGACCAGGGTGGACTCCGGCTGACCCTGCGACCTCGGCCAGGCCCCAGCCGATCATCAGGAAGGTGAAGCCGGCGTTCGGCAGGGTAAACAGCGATGTCGTCGAAGCGAGCGGCCACATCGAGACAACGAGGAACACCAGCAGGGCGGCGCGCCGTCCATTATCACGAAAGCCACGCCCGCCGATCCGCCAGAGCCACAGCCCGACCAGCACGGCCCACATCAGCATGCCTGGCACACCGGCCGTCGTGCCGATCTGGGTCCAGTAGCTGTGCGGGTGGATGGCACAGCCGCCCTCACTGATCGGGTCCCCCGGCGGCAGCCAGGATGGCTGGACCAGATACTGCGGGTCCATGCAGTGGTTCCGGAATCCGTCCCAGCCCAGACCCAGCCAGGGATGCGCCTGAATCATCGTCACCGCGCGGGCGAACAGGAGTCCGTAATCGGTGGTCCAGAAATGCTCCATCTGAGTGGTGAATTTGACCACCAACTTGGCGAAGGTCGGCGGCGAGACGACCGGCGTCAGAGCCAGCAGCACGGCGCCGGCGGCGATGGTCAGCAAGATCGGCAGGCGGAAACGGCGATACAGCAGACCGGTCACGCAAAGCCCAAGCAGCATCAGCATCGTCGGCATGCGCTGACCGATCAGGACCATTGTCGCGACCGCCAGGGCCAGCAGCGCCAGCGCCGCGGCCCAGCGAATTCGGCCCGGCCGGCTCGTCAGAAGCAGCAACGTCGGCAACAGGGCGGGAAAAATCAGCTCCAGAAAGATTGGCCCGGCGCGCGGCCGAACGAAGGGACCGGACAGCGCGCCATCGGGGAAGCGTGACACGCCGAAGACGTTCGTCCCGAACAGGAATTGCTGCCAACACTCCCCCGCCACCCAGAGTGTCGACAGGATCACGGCCGCGTACAGCCAGATGCGGGCGCGGCGATCAGTCAGTACCCAGCCCTCAAGCGCGGCAGTGAACACGAAGAAGCGGAACAGGCCGACCGACTGCAAGATCGCGGGGACGCCGCCCATGATAAGGGAGCAGATCACCATCCAGAGCCAGAACAACAGCCCCAGCGCCGTCCAGGGCGCGCGCACCCAGGTCCAATCCCGAGCGCCGGCGCGATCCGCCAGAAACAACAGCGCGACCACGACAACCATCGCATCCGCCACCGCTCGGGCCGCCATCAGCACCGCGGGCAGTAGCAACACCAAGGCGATCGCCACCCACCAGAGCCGTCGGCGCACCCGCGGATCGGTCGGGGTCAGCCGTCGGAGTTGCTGGGGCCAGTTCGGATTCGGCACTTGGGTCTCTTTATGATGACAGGCCGCGAGGGATGACCGGGCGCGGCGGCGGGGATTTCCAGGCGATCGCGGGCGCTGTCAACTCATCCGTCGCCAGTTCGCGCGCCCGCAACTCATACGCGGGCAACTCGCCCGAGCGGAACCTGCGCCAGACACGATTGAACAATTGTCAGGTTGCATCGCAGGGCGCCCCGGCGCAGAAAGCGGCATGCGCTCCGGCAAGCTCGTGTCCCGGCTGGATATTTACATCTTTCGGCAGGTTCTGGCCGCGTTGCTGGTGACCACCGGCGGGCTGACGGCGCTTATCTGGCTGACCCAGTCGTTGCGCTTCGTCGACCTGGTGGTCAATCGCGGCCTGTCCTTCCTGGTGTTCCTGCGCCTGACATCGCTGCTGATACCCAGCTTCGTCGTGATCATCCTGCCGATCACGACCTATATCGTGATCCAGTTCGTCTATCAGCGGATGGCCGGCGACCGGGAACTGACAGTGATGCGCGCCGCGGGTCTCTCGCCCTGGGCGCTGGCTCGGCCGGCGCTGGCCGTTGCGGTGATCGTCACCATCCTGGGCTATGGCCTGTCGATCTGGGGCGTGCCCGCTTCGATGCGCGCCTTCAAGGAATATCAGTGGGAAATCCGCAACCGCCTGGCAGCCTTCCTGCTGCAGGACGGCGTGTTTACCCCTCTGTCGGAAAAGCTCACGGTCTATGTCCGCTCCCGCGATCGGGATGGCACGCTGCGCGGCATTCTGGTGGACGACGCGCGTGATCCGACGGCCCATGCGACCATCCTTGCCGAACGCGGCCGGCTGATCGACAGCCCCTCCGGCCCGCGGGTGCTGCTGATCGACGGCAGCCGCCAGGAGATCGACCACCAGACCGGCCGGCTGGACACGCTGACCTTCAAACAGAACGAGGTCGACCTGGCGGACGCCACCAAGGACGACAGCAGCCGCGCCCTGGATATGTCGGAGGTGCCGATCAACGACCTGTTCGACCCGCACCCGGCACTGGAGCGCGATCGCGGCAAATGGATCGCCGAGGCGTATAAGCGGGTGACCGAGCCGCTGACCACGATGTCCTACGCCCTGATCGGGCTGTTGTCCGCGCTGGGCGGGCAGTTCCGCCGGCATGGCAATGTGGTGCGCCCCATGGTCGCAATCGGCACGATGGTCGTGCTGCTCGCACTCGGGCTGGCATTCGGCACGGTTGGCGGCGCGCGACAACCGGCTGATCTCCCTGCTCTGGGTGCATGCGATCCTGCCTGGCGTTGTCTGCGGCTGGCTGTTGCTGCTGCCGTCGATGCGCGCCGGTACCGTGCCGGTACGACGAAGCCACCAAAGCGTTCCGGCCGCGGTGTAGCGGGTGACGGCTGCTCTGACCCTGTCGCTCTACATCGTTCGCCAGTTCGCGTTCAGCGTCCTGGGCATGCTGCTGGCGCTGTCGGGGCTCGTGGCGATGTTCGACTTCATCGAACTGCTGCGCCGCTCCGCCAGCCACCCCGAGGTCAGCTTCGGCATGGTCAGCGAGATCGCCGCGCTGCGCCTGCCCTATGTGGCCATGCAGATCCTGCCTTTCGCCGTTCTGTTGGGCGGCATCCTGTGCTTCTGGCGGCTGACGCGCTCCTCCGAACTGATCGTGGCCCGCGCGGCCGGGATTTCCGCGTGGGAGTTCCTGACGGGGCCGACATTGAGCGCCATGCTGCTGGGTATCATCGCGACCGCGATCATCAGCCCGATATCGTCGGTGATGTTCAGCCGAGCGGAAATGCTCGAGTCGATTTCGCTGAAGTCAGGCAGCGGCCCGCTGGCGTTGAGCGGCGGGCAGCTATGGGTCCGACAGGCCGACCGGATGCTGGCGCCGCAGGGTGTGGCGATCATCCACGCCCATGCGGTCGCACTGAAGGGCCGCGACCTGACGGCGCAACAGGTCAGCGTCTTTCGCCTTGACAACAACGACCGTTTCCTCTCCCGAATCGAAGCGCCCAGCGCGAAACTGTCCGGCGGTTACTGGCAACTGCAGGATGCCCGCTCGATCCAGCCCGATCGGCTGCCCGCAGCGCCGGAGGAGTTCAATCTGCCGACGGACCTCACGGTCAGCCGCGTACAAGAGAGTTTCGCCTCGCCCGACACGTTATCCGTCTGGGCGCTGCCGGGGTTCATCCAGTTGCTCGACCGGTCGGGGTTTTCGTCGATTCGCCATCGGCTGCATTTCCAGGCGCTGCTGGCGCTACCACTGCTGTCGGCGACGATGACACTGGTATCCGCGGGCTTCTCCATGCGCCCAGCGCGGCGGGGCGGCGTGGCAAAGATGATCGGCAGCGGCGTGGCGGCAGGCTTTGCATTGTTCGTTGTATCGAAGGTGGCCGAGGAGATCGGCCAGTCCGGCGCGCTGCCCGTGCCGCTGGCTGCCTGGGCCCCTGCCGCCGCCGGCCTGCTGCTGTCGGTCGCGCTGCTGCTGCATACGGAAGATGGCTAAGGATGCGGATGCTGCACTCCATGCGACCCACAGCTCTACGCACTCTGTCTGCCGGCCTGCTGCTCCTGGCAGCATGCGTCGTCGCCGCTGCCCGCGCAGGCGCAGTTGAGCCAGTTGACCTCACCGCATCCCGGCGCGGGCGCGTCGAACAACGAACCCGTCACGTTCACCGCCGATCAGGTCGAATACGACAAGGACAAGTCGCTGGTGACCGCGACCGGCCATGTGGAGGCGTGGCAGAACGACCACGTCCTGCGGGCCGATAAGATCACCTTCGACCGCAATACGGGCGTCGCCGCCGCCACCGGCCATGTCGTGCTGCTCGAACCCGACGGTGAGGTGATGTTCGCCGACTATGCCGAAATGCAGAACAACATGCAGGACGGCATCCTGAAGGACATGCGCGCGCTGCTGCAGCAGAACGGAAGGCTGGCGGCCAACGGCGCGCAGCGGACGGGCGGCGCGATCAACGAACTGTCGAAGGTCGTCTATACGACCTGCAACCTTTGCGCCAAGGATCCGACAAGGCCGCCGCTGTGGCAGATTCGTGCCGCGTCCGCGGTGCAGGATACCGAACACAAGAAAATCGAATATCACGACGCGACGCTGGAGATGTACGGCATCCCAGTCGCCTACTTCCCCTATTTCTGGCACGCTGACCCTTCGGTGAAGCGGGAATTGGGGTTGCTGCCGCCGCTGCTCGGGTCGTCATCGAATATCGGCGCGTTCTTCGCTCAGCCCTACTACTGGGTCATCGACGATCAGTCCGACGCGACCTTCACGCCGATGATCACGTCGCGGGCCGGTCCGCAAATCGATACCGAGTATCGGCGCCGGTTCAACGACGGCATCCTGAATGTCGACCTGTCCGGCGGTTACGTGGACAACTCGCCGCAGGGCTCGCTGGCGTCGACGGGTCAGTTCGCATGGGACGACACGTGGCGCTGGGGCTTCGTGGTCAACCGAGCCTCATCGGCGGATTATGTGCGGGATTTCCATCTGACGGCGGGGCTGTCGGGCGATCCGAACATCCTGAGCAGCCAGTTCTATGTCGAGGGATTCGGTGACGGATCATACGCCCGGCTCGATTCGCGGTTCTATCAGAGCCTGACGAGCGCCCTGAACAGCACGTCGCTGCCGATCGTGCTGCCGCGCTATGAATACAGCTATGTCGGCACCCCCGATTCCCTGGGCGGACGGCTATCGGTGTCCACCATGGACTTCAACGTGATGCGCAGCGTGGGGATGAACACGCGGCGGCTCAGCCTGACGTCGGACTATG
Organism: uncultured Alphaproteobacteria bacterium; assembly: GCA_963771475.1. GTDB lineage: Bacteria > Pseudomonadota > Alphaproteobacteria > Acetobacterales > Acetobacteraceae > Rhodopila. Next base: position 142,253 of record CAVYTN010000010.1, read on the forward strand.
AAATCCCGTGCACCGGCCTGCTGGGCGACCAATGGAAATTCACGCTGCATGGCGACGCGGCGGCGTACAACGCCTTCCAGTTGAACGAGTTGCCGGTCTTTCGGCGCTGCATTCGCACCAACACCGCTCGGGCGTTGCCACAACTGGCGCGTGGATTTCAGGTGGCCCTTCGCCCGAGATGGCGGCGCCTGGGGCACCCAGTTGATCGAGCCGATCGCACAGGTGATTGTGGCGCCGCAGAGCCGGCGACAGCCAGCTTACCAAGTATCCCAACGAGGACAGCCTGGACTTCGAGTTCACCGACGCCAACCTGTTCGGCTTCAACCGCTTCCCCGGCATCGACCGGCTGGAGGGCGGGACCCGCGCCAATGTCGGGCTGCACGGCGCCTGGTATCTGGGCGGCACCACATTCGACGGGCTGATCGGGCCAGTCCTATCGCACGAACAAGGACAATCTGTTCCCCGAAGCCTCCGGCCTGCATGACCAGGTGTCGGACATTGTCGCGCGCGTGAGCTTCGCGCCCACAGAGTGGCTGGACCTGACGTATCGGACGCGCCTCGACAAGTCGAGCCTGGCGACCCGCTTTGCCGATGCGGTGGCCACCGTCGGCGGGCCGAAATTCCGCCTCAGCGGCGGCTATATCTATTCCACCTTCAACCCGTATACGTTTTACGATCAGCCGCCACCGCCGCCAGCAGGCAATGCTTTCTTCTTCCCGCGGAACGAAGTCACGATTGGCGTGTCTTCTACCTGGGGTAACTATCGCTTTACCGGGTACGCTCGGCGCGACGTCAGCAGCAACCGCATGGTGGCCTGGGGCGGCGACGCGATCTACGAGGATGAGTGTTTCATTTTTGATTTTCGTGCGTTCCGGCGCTATACCAGCCTGAATGGCGACAATGGATCGACCACGGTCCTCTTCCTTCTCACCTTCAAAACGATCGGCCAGTTCGGCTACCGGGCATTGTGATCATGCAGCTTCTATTACGAGACGCCATCGGTTCCGACGCGCAGTCCCCTGCGCAACCCTTCCGGGGATGGAGAAGCGGCACGGGCGCGACCGCGCGGCGCCGGACCGGCGCGGCTGTGGCGGTCATTCTGGGCGTTATGTCGCTGATCCCGGACGCGCACGCCGCTCAGGCGACAAAGCCCGCGACTGCCCAAACGGCAAAGCCCGACGGCGCAGACCCCGTTGGCGGACGCCAGCCGCATCGCCGCGGTCGTCAATGGCGATGTGATAAGCGAGGCCGATATCGCCAATCGCGCCCGGCTGTTCGCCATCTCCACCGGCCTGCCGCTGTCACCAGAGGTGATCGAACGGCTGCGGCCGCAGATCCTGCGCCAGTTGATCGACGAGCGCCTGCGGGTGCAGGAGGCACAGAAGCGCAAGATCGTCATTCCGGACGCACAGATTGCCGCCGCGATCAAAGAGATCGAGGGGCGTAACAACATGCCATCCGGCGCGCTGCGCCAGAAACTCGCGGCCGACGGGGTCAGCAGCCGGACCCTGATTGACCAGATCCGCTCCCAACTGGCCTGGACCCAGATCCTGCGTCAGGCCGCGGCGGATCGGGTCAATGTATCCCCTGCCGATGTCAAGGAGCAGCAGCGGCTGGAAACACAGAAAGTCGGGCAGACCGAATATCGAGTGGCCGAGATATTCATCCCCGTCGACAACCCGAGCAACAGCGCGGATACGGAACGCTTTGCCGATACTGTCATCAAGCAGTTGCGTTCCGGGGCGCCGTTCCCCATGGTCGCCGCGCAGTTCAGCCAGAACCAGACCGCCCTGGAGGGTGGCTCGCTGGGCTGGTTGCAGACGAACCAGCTCGATCCGGCCGTGGCACAGATCGTGACCCAGATGCCGACCGGTGCGATCAGCAATCCGGTGCGCGTGCCCGGCGGACTGTCCATCGTCACTCTGCAGGCCAAGCGGGAGATCGGGCACGACATGGCGACCGTCGCCACCGTCCGGCAAGCATTCTTCCCGTTCACCGCGCCGCTGACGGACGCGCAGAATCCGACGGACCAGCAGCGCCAGGCGCTGGCAAAGGCGCATGCCGCCATTGCCGCGGTCCATAACTGTGCCGAGATGGAAGCCTATGCCAAGGCCAACAACCCGGCGAACCGGCCATTCGACCCTGGTGAGATCCGCGTCGAAGGCGTGAACCCGCCGGCCTTCCGCCAGTTGCTCGCGACCCTGCCTCTGGGCAAGCCGACCGAACCGCTGGTGTCGCGTGACGGCATCGCGGTGCTGACCATCTGTTCGCGCGATGAGAAGAATGTCGCCGAAATCAATGAGCGGGACATCGAGCATCGACTGATCAACGATCGGCTCGAGATGATCTCCTCGCAGATGATGCGCGATCTGCACCGTAACGCGAACATCGAGACGCGGGACGGCGGGGTGTGACACAAGACGAGGCGGCGACCCCGCCGGCGCGGGGCTTGCCGCCGCTTCGTGAGGTCATTGCCCGTCACGGGCTTGCCGCCCGCCACGCCCTGGGCCAGCACTTCCTGCTCGACGGCAACCTGACCGACCGGATCGTCCGGGAAGCCGGCGATCTGACGGGCCGCCATATCATCGAGGTTGGACCCGGTCCGGGTGGTTTGACCCGCTCGCTTCTCGCGTCCGTCGCCGCTTCGGTCACCACGATCGAGGTCGATGGCCGAGCGATCGGCGCGATCGCGGAACTGGTGGAAACGGCGGCGGGCCGGCTGCGGCTGATCGAGGCAGATGCGTTGCGCGTCGATTGCGCCTCCGTGGTGCCGGCGCCGCGGCAGATCATTGCCAACCTGCCCTACAATGTCGCCTCGCCGCTGCTGGTGGGCTGGCTGCGCCAGGCTGCGGCGTTCGAGCGGCTGACACTGATGTTCCAGCAGGAAGTGGCGGAGCGGATCTGTGCCGCACCCGGAACGGCAGCCTATGGCCGGCTGTCGGTCCTGAGCCAATGGCTGTGCGACACGCGTGTGGTGATGCGTATTCCGCCAGCGGCGTTCACGCCGCCGCCCAAGGTATGGTCCGCGGTCGTTTCGATGACGCCCAATACGGTCCAGCCGGAGCCGGACCTGTTCAGCCGGATGGAGACCCTGACGGCGGCAGCCTTCGGCCAGCGGCGCAAGATGCTGCGCGGATCGCTCCGCGCACTCGGTGGCGAAGCATTGCTTGCGCGCGCCGGCATCGCGCCGGAGCGGCGGGCGGAAACCCTGACGGTCGCCGAGTTTGACCGGCTGGCGAGACTGCTGCCGTAAGGCCGTCACTGACGAAACTGGAAGCGTCCGACCGCGGACCGTTTCGGCTATGATCGGACTGAACCGCTCGCCGCGCCAAGCGCTTCCTGTGCGAGTCTAGCCTAACGCCTCGGCCAGCAACTCCAGCGCGCGGACGCCAAACGCGCGCATATTGCCGATCCGGTCGTCGCTGCCGGTTTCCAGCGTTATGACACGCGAAAAGCTCGGGCCGGTGACCGCGATGCAGGTGTGGCCCGCCTTGTCGCCATAGCGGTTGCCGGTGGGACCGGTCGCGCCCGTCTCCCCCAAGCCCCAGGTCGCTTCGAGCTTCGCCCGCACCGTGTCGGCCAGCAGCACGGCATACGGTTCGGTCGATGCCCGCTCAATCGGCGCTGGCAGCGGATTGGAGATATCGAGAAACGCCTTGCGCGCATAGGTTGTGTAGATGACCCCGCCGCCGCGGAAATAGACGGAGGCACCGCCGACCGACAGAAGCGCGGCGGAAATCAGGCCGCCTGTCGACGATTTCGGCAATGGCGATCGTATCGCCGCGCTGCTTCAGGCGTGCGCCGACGCGTGCGGCCAAAGGTAGCAGACTGTCCATGGGTCCTCCCGCGGGTTCTGGTTGCCGCGATCCTTGCGCGGCCGGCGGCCGCTGTCCATGGCACGTCCTTTGGGGCACGTCCTTTGGGGCACGTCCTTTGGGGCACGTCCTTTGGGGCGCGTTCCTTGAGGCAGGTCAGTTGGGGCGCGACCTTTGGGGCAGGCCATCCCAACCGCTCTAAATTGTGACCCGTCACGGCGTAGATGTCGTCATGGCGGAAGAGTCGAGATTTTCGCCGGTTGGTATCAGTTGAGGCGCGTCAGGACCGTTTCGTAAACGTCCAGGGTCGCGTCCTGCATCGCCCGCACCGTGGGCACCGAGGCTCTGGCACGCTGGCCGAGGGCCAGCCGGTCTTCCTCGGGAAGATCGAGCGCGGTGCGCAGGGCGGCAGCCAAAGCGGCTGGATCACCGGGGGGAACCCGCCAGCCGGTCTCGCCATGGCGAACTGTCTCGACCGGGCCGCCCAGGTCGGCGGCGATGACCGGACGGGCCATTGCCTGCGCCTCGATGACCACGCGGCCGAACGCCTCCGGCTTCGTCGAGGCGTGGACGACGACATCCGCCAGGCAGAGTGCGGCGGCGACGTCGTCGGTATGGCCGACAAGGCGGAGGCGATCGGCGATACCGAGGCGCTGTGCCTGCCGCTCCAGCGATTGCGCATAGCCGCGACGGCCCTGATCGGAACCCAGGAAGACACACATCACGTCAGACCGATTGAGGATCGCGAGCGCATCCAGCAGCACACGGTGGCCTTTCCACGAGGTCAGGCGTCCGGGCAACACCACGGTCTTTACATCGTCCGGCAGCCGCCATTGCGCTGCGATGCTGGCGATGCGCTGACCCGAAACGGCATCGGGGTTGAAGACGGCCGGGTCGACGCCGCGCGGAATCACCCGGATGCGGGTCGGATCGACGCCGTGCCGGGTTTGCACGAGGTTGGCGATGTAGTGACTCGCGGCGATGACGATGCGGCCGCGCGCCATGACCGCGTTGTACTGGCGCTTCAGCGGGAAGTTCTCGTCATAGGTGCCGTGATAGGTGGTGACGAATGGCACGCCCGTGCGCTGGCAGGCGAGCCAGGCGGACCAGGCCGGCCCCCGCGATCGGGCATGGACCAGGGAGACCTTACGGTCACGGATCAACTGCGGCGATCGTCGCGGCATTGCGCCAGATGCGCCAGGGGTTCTTGGTCTTCAGCGGCAGGACGACGTGGATGCCGCCGACACGCTGCACCTGCGCGACCATCGGGCCGCCAGCGCTGGCGACGAGAGCGGTTGCCTCGGCTTCGACGATGGCCTGGGTGATTTCGACCGTACCGCGCTCCACCCCGCCGGTGACCAGCGATGGGAGGACTTGCAGGACGACCGGCGACTCGGGGGGCGGGTCCATTGTATGAGATTACCATGGATTCCAGCGGGGCAACGTCGGCGTGGAAGCCGTGGCTCATGTAAGATGGTCCGGACGGGCACCGGTTATGATGGACCAATTCGCCGGCGGGGCCTTTGACGGGCCATAGCGTCGATCGTCGCGTATTGGACTGGAATGCTTTTGGGGTTTGAGCAGCGATGACGCAGACCAAAGGACGGCTGGATCGCGGCAACGGCATTCGATCTCGCCTGGCTTCGCATCGAGGGGCGCGGCCCGACCGTCGTCTTCCTGCCCGGATTTCGCAGCGACATGACCGGCGACAAGGCGACGGCGCTGGCCGACGCTCTGCGCCGAGCGGGGCCATGCCATGCTGCGGTTCGACTATTCCGGACATGGCGCCAGCGACGGCGATTTTCTCGACGGCACGATCGGCAGCTGGGCGGAGGATGCGTTGGCGGCGGTGGATGCGCTGACGGATGGGCCGTTGGTGCTGGTCGGGCTCCTCCATGGGCGGCTGGATCGGTCTGCTGACCGCGCTGGCGCGGCCGGAGCGGGTCGCGGCCTTCGTCGGGATCGCCGCTGCGCCCGATTTCACGCAGCGCCTGATGTGGGAGTCGATGACGCCGGCGGAGAAGGCAACGCTGGAGCGCGACGGCGTGCTGCATGTCCCCAGCCAGTATGGCGAACCGACACCGATCACGCGGCGGCTGATCGAGGACGGCGCGCAGCATCACGTGCTGACCGGCCATATCCCGCTGCGCTGCCCGATCCGGCTGCTGCACGGCCAGCAGGACCCGGATGTGCCGTGGCAGTTGGCGCTGACGATCGCCGAACAGGCGGAGAGCAGCGATGTCCAGGTCATCCTGGTGAAGGATGGCGATCACCGGCTGTCGCGGCCGGCCGACCTGGCCCTGTTACGGACGACGGTCGGCGCTTTCCTCGGCCAGGATGGCGCGTAGGCCCTCCCGGTAGGTCGGATAGAGCCAGGAGATCCCCAGCGCCGCCTTGGTCTTGCGGCTGGCGACGTGGCGGTTCTCGGCCCAGAAGCTGCGGGCCATCGGGCTCATGGCGGGCAGCGCGTCGGCGAAGGCGACCGGCGGCGGCGGTGCGACGCCCAGGAGCGCGGCGGCCTCGGTGACGACGGCGGCGCTCTCGCTGGGTTCGTCGTCGGCGAGGTTGAAGTATCGCACGCCGGGTTCGCTCTGCTGGCGCATGGCGGCGACGACGGCCTGGGCGATGTCGTCGCGATGGATGCGGCCGAACTGGTGACCCGGCTTGATCATCCGCCGAGCCCGGCCGGCCCGCAGGTCGTCGAAGGCGGAACGGCCTGGACCATAGATTCCGGCGAGGCGGAAAATGTCGACCCGGCAGCGGTCGGCGAAGCGTGCCCAGGCCCGCTCCGGCGTCGACGCGCCGCTGGCCGCGCGGCTGCGAGGGCGCCGGCGGCGTGTCCTCATCGACCCAGGCGCCGTCGCGGTCGCCGTAGACGACGGTCGTGGACAGGTAGCCGATCCAGCGCAGATGCGGCGCCGCGGCGATGGCGGTGTCGGTAGCGCGCCAGGACGGGGTCGCCCTGCATCGTCCGGTGCGGCGGTGGTCAGGATATGGGTCGCCTGGGCGATCGATTGGTCTGCCGCATCGAACGGGATCGTGCCCGTCGCGCCAGACCGGCTGGTGCGCGGTCGACGGTGAAGTCCTGCGGCCGACGCCTTTGGGCGATCGCCGCGCCGCTATAGCCCAGTCCGAAGATCAGCAGGCGTTCCATGTGTCACGCCAGGCCGCGGCGGCGCAGGATGACGTTGCCAAGCGCGCCGAGGCCGAAATTGAGCAGGATGCCGGCCAGCGCCAGCAGCACCAGGGCGGCGAACATGCGCGGCATCTCCAGCCGGAAGCTCGCCTCCAGGATACGGTAGGCCAGACCCGAGGCAAACCCGCCGGACCCGGCCACCAGTTCCGCGACCACCGCGCCGACCAAGCGCCAGCCCGCCGGAGATCCGCAGGCCCGGACAGGAAATACGGCAGTGCGGCGGGCAGGCGCAGCAGGGTCAGGGTCTGCCAGCGGTTCGCGCCATAGAGCCGGAACAGGTCGTTCAGCTCCGGCGGCGGCGGAGGCCAGGCCCGTGGCGGTGTTGGCGAACAGCGGGAAGAACGCGACGATGGTGGCGCAGACCACCAGCGCGATGAACGGATCGCCCACCCAGATGATGATCAGCGGGGCGATCGCCGGCAGCGGCGTCACCTGCAACGCCACCGCCCAGGGCTGGATCGCCGCCTGCGCCAGCCGGCTCGCGGACATCGCCACCGCCATCGCGACGCCCAGCACGGCGGCGACAAGCAACGCGGCGAAGGTGACGATCAGGGTCGAGGCCAGCGCCTGCAGCAATCCCACCGGATCGGCGGCAAAGGCGCCGACGATCGCGATCGGCCCGGGCAACTGGTAGACCGGGATGCCGGACACGCGGACCGCGACCTCCCACAGCACCAGGGCAAGCAAACCGAAACCGGCGGGGGCCCATTTCATTGCAGCGCGTCCTCCATGCCCTTGGCGATCTCGGCGACAAGGTCGGCATAGGCGGGGTCGAGGCGGGTTTCCGGGCCGCGGGTCAGCGTCGGATGCGATCTCATGGTCGATACGGCCCGGGACGCGGCGTCATGACGACGATACGCCGAGCGAGGAAGGCGGCCTCGTAGATCGAGTGGGTGACGAAGACGACGGTGCATCCGGCCTGCTGCCAGACGTCCAGCAGATCCGCTTGCAGCTTGTGGCGGGTGAATTCGTCCAGCGCGGCGAACGGCTCGTCCATCAGCAGCAAGCGCGGCCGGGTCACCAGCGCTCGGGCGATCGAGACGCGCATGCGCATGCCGCCGGAAAGCTGGCGCGGGCGGGCGTGCTCGAAACCCTTCAGGCCGACGCGGTGCAGGACGGCGTGGACGTCCGGCATGGCCGCGGTCGCGGGCAAGGCCGCGCAGGCGGAGCGGCAGGTAGACGTTGTCCTCGGCGGTGGCCCAGGGCAGCAGGGTGGCATCCTGGAAGACGAAGCCGATATCGCCGGCGGCAGGTGGTCCGCTCGTCCCAGACCAGATTGCCGTCAGTCGGGTTGGTCCAATCCGGCGATCAGGCGCAGCAGCGTGGACTTGCCGCAGCCCGACGGTCCGAGCAACGCGACGAAGTCGCGTTCGCGCAAGGAGAGGTTGGCGTCGCGCAGGGCCTCGGTGCCGCCGGGAAAGCGACGGCCGACATGGCTGACGGTCAGCATGGGCGGCCCATCACTGCTGGCTGTCCATCCCGACCTTTTTGTTCACGAACTGCGTCGTGTAGGCCTTGGTGACGTCCAGCCCCTTCGGATACAGGCCCTCATCCGAGGTGGCCTTGTAGAAATCCGCCCAGCGCTCGGCCGTCATCGCGCCAATGCCCAGCTTTGCCGCGTCGCCCGATGTCAGGATGCCGTGCGTCTTCATCGACTGGATGCCGTAGGCGATCAGCGCGTCCGTCATCTCCGGATTGGCTTCCTTGATCAGCTTGTTGCCGGGCGCCGGGTCGCCGGTCGAGATACGAATACCAGCCCTCGATCGAGGCATCGACGAAACGCTGCACGAGATCGGGCTTCTCCTTGATCATCTTGTCGGACGTCGCGATCAGGCTGGCATAGCCCTTGAAGCCGGCATCGGCGATCAGCATCACCACCGGATCGAAATGCGCCTGTTCCTTGATGGAAAACGGCTCCGAGCCCAGGTAGCCCTGCTGGATCGCATGCGGGTCGGCCAGGAACGGCCCCAGGTTGAAGGTGTAGGGCCGGATCTGGCTGTCCGAGTAGCCGAATTTCGCCTTCAGGAAGTTCCACCAGCCGACGCGGGTATCGCCGCTGATCATGATCGGCTTGCCCTTCAGATCGGCGAAACTGTCGTTTCCCTGCCCCGGATGCGCGATCAGCACCGCCGGGTCCTTCTGGAACATCGCCGCCACCGCGCGGAAGGGGATGTTCTCCTTGACGAAATTCAGCGCCAGGAACCAGTTGCTGGTGATATTGAAATCGAGCCGCCCGGCCAGCAGCAACTGCGTGATGGTTCACCTGCGGGCCGCCCTGGCGGATCGTCACATCCAGCCCGTGCCTGGCGTAAATGCCTGTCGCCACGGCCTGGTAGTAGCCGCCGTATTCCGCCTCGGCCTTCCAATCGAGGCCGAAGGTGATCTTATCTTCGGCCCGCGCTGCGCCGGCGAAAAGAACGATGCATGTGATCGCGACCAGCCAACGCTTCATCAGGGGCCTTCCCTCCTCGTTTCTCGCCTCGTCGTGTAGACGGTGCCTGGCAGCGAGAATGGCATCGATACGGATGGAGGCAAGATGGGATCGGAACTGAGTTTCGGCCTGGCGGGACGGCGGGCCATCGTCACCGGCCATCGCGGCGGCATCGGCAGCGCCATCCTCGACGTGCTGACGCGCGACGGGGTGGAGGTGATCGGCCTCGACCTGCCGGATTTCGACCTGTCCGACACGGCGACGGTCGAATCCCGGCTGCCGCGTCCCTGATCGGCGGACAGGGGCCGTCGACATCCTGGTCAACAATGCCGGGATCACGGTGCTGGGGTCGGTGCTGGAAACGTCCCTGGCGGAAACGGAGCGGGTGTTCCGGGTCAACTTCCTCGCCGCCTATGCGCTGATGCGGGCGGTGCTGCCGGGGATGGTGGCGCCGGCGGAAGGGGGCGATCGTCAACATCGCCTCGGACCAGGCGCTGATCGGCAAGCAGGTCAGCGCCGCCTATGGCGCCTCCAAGGCCGCCATCGCGCAGTTGTCGCGCTCCGCCGCATTGGACTGGTCGCGGCATGGCATTCGGGTGAACTGCATCGCGCCAGGATCGACGCAGACGGCGATGCTGGAGACGGTGATCGGCGATCTGTCGGCGCGTTATCCGGACCGGTTCCCGGTTTCCTCGGCCGACGCCTACAAGGCCGGCGACGCCGCTTGGGCCGCTTTGCCGATCCGGTGGAGATCGCGCACGCCGTGGCCTTCCTGGCCTCCGACGCGGCGTCGTTCATCACCGGCGTGATCCTCCCGGTGGATGGCGGCGGGACAGCGCAATGAGACAGGCGGTCGTCACCGGCGGCACTCGCGGTATCGGCCGAGCGGTGGCGGACCGGCTGGCGGATGAGGGCTGGTCGGTTCTGGTGCTCGCGCGGTCTGCCGCCGGCAGCGCACACACGTTCGCGGCCTGCGACGTCGCGGACGCGGATGCGGTGCGGGCGGTCTTTGCGCCCCTGGCGCGGATCGATGCGCTGGTGAACTGCGCCGGCATCGCCGGGGCGAACCGGCTGGATGGCGACGATGCGCTGTGGCACGCCATCATCGGCTCGAACCTGCATGGCACCTACCATTGCTGCAAGGCGGCGCTGCCGAAGCTGCCGGACGGAACCGGGCGGATCGTCAACATCGCCTCGGTCCTGGGGCTGCGCGGGGTGCCGGATCAGACGGCGTATTGCGCGGCCAAGCACGGGGTCGTGGGGTTCACCCGAGCGCTGGCGCTGGCTGTGGCGGCACGGGGGATCACGGTGAATGCGCTGTGCCCCGGGTGGGTCGACACCGAGATGGCGCACCAGCGTTATGCGGAACTGGGTATCACCGCGGACCAGGCCGCGGCTGGCGTGCCGACCGGGCGGGTGACGACGCCCGAGGAGGTCGCCGACACGGTGGTGTGGCTGCTGCGGCCGGAGTCACGCGGCGATCACGGGACACGCGTTGCCGATCGATGGCGGCGGTCTGGCGCTGCCGTAGGTGGTCATTGGCACCGGGTCTGTGCCGGTCTAATACTGCCCGCATCGTCACAGCTCGGGCTTGTTTGTGCCATCTTTCTCCGCCGGTGCGTCTGGTCCCGGTGGCGTGGTAGCATGGTTCAGACGGGTCGGATTGGGCGCCCTTAGCTCAGTTGGATAGAGCAACAGCCTTCTAAGCTGTGGGTCGGTGGTTCGAATCCACCAGGGCGCGCCATATTTTCAAGCAACTAGGGCCGATTTTACAGCGCCGCCGGGGCACAATGTTATCCGGGGGCCGAGCGGGGGGCACAAACCCAATGGCTGTTCAAGTGTGTCTGGCACGCGGTAGCAGGATGACGGCTGGTCCACCGAGCCGGTATCGGGCGGGACGGCGGCCAGCGGCGCCTTCAGGGCGTTGCCATCGGGCCGTGGATTGTAGCCCTCGGCTTCCCGCACCGGATCGGGCGTCGAGGATACCGGCAGCGACGGCGGCCACGTTAGCAGTCCACCGGGCAGCGGAAATCGCCCCGCACGAAGCCGGACAGGTCGATCTCGACGTGTGTGCTCGAATCAGCGAACAGCACACGGGCGAATTCGGCCTCAATCTTTCTCGCCCACGGCGTAAGGGTGTGCTGCGCAAACCATAGACCGGCCTGCGCGGAGTTGGTGAGAACGTGCCGTGGTGTGTAGTCGCCGACGATCGGCGGTCGGCACGCGCAAACAGTCGGGCGATCTCTTCGCCAGAGAATCGTCTGGCGGACGGCCAATACCTCGGCGTCCTCGGGACTCACGGAGATTGGAGTAAATTTCGACCCCGCATCGACCATGATGGTTTTCTTGGCATTCGTCGCGCCCGCGTAGCGGGCGTTGAATACGGCGTCGACCCGCTTAATGCCCTCTGGCTTCACTGTTCGCCGGCAACTCCAGCACGCCGCTCGGCGTGGCGGCATTCGACCAGACCGAACCGGCGTATTCAGCCAGCCCGGCAGCGTTCGGAAGCACAGCGGCACCACGGCTGATACGGCTGCGGCCGAGCCACCCATCGTCGGATCTGTCGCGGATGAACAGGCATTCGTCGGCGAACAGGCGCCGCGGCACGCCAACGCCACCGAGCGGGGGTCGACAAGCCACCACGTCGAATACCAGACGCCCCGACGTGCAGGACCGAGGGCTGCACATACCCCCATGGGAACCGGCGTACGGCTGATCGGCCGCCCGGCACGCCGTCGTAGTCGATCGCGGCCAGCTCTCCGTTGCCGTGCAGAGAGCACTGCGAGAGGAGCCATTCGGCGAAGTCTGGCCAGGTCTGAGGTCGAATTCGGAGTGCGGATCAGGCGGGCGACAGGATGGTTGGGCGCTTCGACACGGCCGGCGCCACCATCGGCCGACCGATAGCACGGGCCGGTAGGGAAGCGATGGCCGACGATATCGCCGACACGCAGGCCGTGACGGTGGACAGGTTCTCGGCCGCAATCGCGTTGATGCGTGCGCCACCAGGCGAGACAGACCACCCGGCAGCCGGCGTATAGATCGCGCGTTCCTCGGGCTTCGGTGCGAAACAGGCGAGTCTAGGAGATTGGCCATCAAAGCGACTCCAGCCACAGGGCGCGGATTCGCGCGTCGGCAAGGCCTCGGCCGATCTGGTCGTGCGCGAGCCGATACGGTGGTCTGGCCGTAGGCTGGCCATGCGCAGACTACCGATATCTCATGCAGTGTCGACCGCCCGCAGTTCCCTTTGATCGCCCGCGGCGTTCCAGGAAGTCGCCGCCCCGGCCGGCGTGTGCGGAAGCCGAAGGACATCCCACCCAAATCGGACCGTTCCGCCAGGGCCAAGATATCCCGGCCGATCGCGGTATCCGGTAGCGCAAGGTCAAAATGCAGCCCACGCGTATCCTCGGCCAGCTTCAGCGTGCCGGAACGGGTGCGGCCGAGCAGTTTTGCGGGGTCGTGGTCCTGCAGGGCCAACACGTCGCGGCCGGACGCCAGGGACGCGGCGAAGGCGCCGGCCCGAACGGATTCGGTGAAACCGCCGATATGCGCCGGGCTTGCGAACACAGCTGCGTAGCCTTCAAGGCGTCGGCCGGACGACGCCACGCGGAATTCGCACGGCGTGGCGCGCGTTTCCGTGCCGTCGGGAAATTTGGCGTTCATGGGGATATCTCCCGGACTGGACGGGGCCGAAACCCCGTCCGATGCCGCTACGCCAGGATGTCGAGGATCGCCGCAAAGCTGGCCGGATGCCGGACGGCGATATCGCACGTCATCATTGCCCTGACCTGGACGTTGCCCTTGCTGTAGGCCGTCGAACTTCGAAGGGGTTAACCAGCACGTCAAGTTCCGACCACAGGCCGATAAGCAGATCATTCCAGTTGCCGTAAATAAGCGCGGAGCACACGCCGAGTGGACGTGCCCTTGGTCAGCGTCGAGGGCACAAGGTTGGTGAACCAAGTACGGTCGATTCCTGGAAAACGGTCGGAAGGCCGAGGGGGCGGCTTGGCAGTCCACGATCTTCGCCGCCGCACGGCGAACCTTGGTGTTGGCCAGAAACGCGATCGAACCCGTTTCGGCGTTCACGTCGGCGACCTGTCCCTGCAAATCCGCAACGGCCGCGTATGTGAGCGCCGCACCGTTGGTGCCCATCGCGACGGAACCGATGCCCGCCTGGCTTCAAGGATACCCGTGGGCTGGTTTCCTGTGCCGGGGCCAGAAATCGCCGCGGAGTTCGAGCGCGACGGCTCAGGTTGGCCGCCATTGTCTGGCGCAGCAAGTCCTCCACGCCCGGGAATTCACCTGCATCAGCATATTGCGGCTGATCTCGGCCAGGCTGCCGGCGTGCTTAGGCGAGAGGGTAACGGCATCCGTCTGTGGATCGGCCGCCGTGAGGGCGGCGTTCTCGGCCACCCATGCCGTTGTAGGGCTCGCCTCTGATCCGCGGAATCGAGAGCGTTTCCGACGAGATCGGCAGGACGTCGTCGCGCCCATCTGTCGAACAACCGTTGCGGCGAGCAGCTGAGGAATCGTCAAATCACCACGCACATCCGTTTGGATCAGGTTTGACCTGGGCCGCCGGACGGGTTAGCGGTGGTGAAGACGCGCCGTTCAAGCGCGGCCATCGGCATCCGCGAGCTCTTCGAAGCTGCGACCCGACCCGGCGGGCGACCTCGGCGGAAACCTCTCGCTTCGCGGCCCGCGTCGGCTCCGGGGATGCCGGCTGCGCCCGGCGAGCGCGCGGATCGAGACTCGAAATTCCGAAATCTTCAGCGTCAAAAACGGATGCTCGGCGCCACCGGGGGACTGGACTGCCCGTGGTGCGACGGTCGGCGTCGTCAAGCAGGGCCTGGCGGTCAATCCCTGCTGATTCGATGGCTGTCAGGTCCGCGCGCAGGGCGGTGAATCGGTGCCTCGGCCTCGGTCGGCAGCGCGCCGTCAGAGTGGGCCGAATGGATTGCACGCATCTCAGTTACGAGCGCGGCGCGGTTTTCAAGCATGGTGCGGGTGGACACTGTGGTATCTCCATCGAAGGGCAGTGGCGCCTCACGGCGCGGATTTGGTCTCAGGCAATGGGTGCGTGGTGCGGCGTTCCAATGTGGTCGCCGGGTCGAGCCCGGTAGCGGCGACCGTCGCAATGCCGAGCCGCCCGTAGCCCGCAGGGGAAGGCTGCCCCAGGCGTGCCGTGCGTCTCACGACGTTCGGCGGGTGCAATGGGTGCCTGGGGCATGACTTAGGCGGACACTTTTCAGGCCGCCGATTAGGTGAGTATCTCGGCCACGCCGTCATTGTGGAGGTCGATCGCGATCTGGTGCAATGCACCACCGCTGATAACGAATTCAGATCGAATTGGTGCCGCGCGAAAGTTGCCGTAAACTCTTGCCTCGCCCGTGCTGTGTCACCGAATTCGTATGTAGTTAGCGAGTGTTCATCACCAGCGACCACCGACGCGCGCGGCCACTCTCGGCAGATACGAACCTCCCGAATCAGCAACAGGCCTTTGGTGTCGCTCAGAATATCCATCAGCAGCGCCCCAAATGTGGCGTGCGGGGTCTCGCGCGAAATCAATGAGATCCCAGCAGCTCGGGCAGGACGTGTACGAAATCGATCTGCGTGCGGACGTTGGCTGGCAACGGAATACGCCCCCTCAGCCCTGAGCGATTTATTTCGGCCGCCGGCGCGGGTCGATCGGGACACGGGGCAAGCCGAGGCGTGGGCAGGGGTCGCACGGCACGACGCGGCGAGATCGTTCCCACGGCAGGCTGGCACCCGCGAGGCTGTGTTGCGCCACGGTTGAGGCTTGTCTCTCGCATCAGTCCGGCGTGAAGGACTTGAAGGAGGTGAAGGACTTGAAGGAGCACTTTCGGTTCGCTCCCTATGAATTTGTCACATGGATACGTATATGAAACATTGACACTTTCCACCTGTTTGATTGGAATCAAGTCCTTCAAGTCCTTCACCTCCTTCAAACCGGCCTGGCTGGCCGGGTTTACGTGAAGGACTTGGTGGATTCTCCTCCTTCGCTACTCCTTCAAGTCCTTCAATCTGGCCTGATGCGCGCGTGGTTACCCCAACATGGCGCGCAGATCGGCCGCGGTATCGGTCGGCGCCACAGGGACATCACGGCCACCACGCAGAAGCCAGGTTTGGTTGCCGCGAACCTGCTTGCCGCGTTCGAAACTCAGGCCGGCGTCTAGCCTTCCTCGGTGTTCGCCGAGCCACCTACCTAGACCCATGCCGCTGATAGCGCCGCGATCACCTGCCACGGTCAGCAACGCTTCGCGGAACTCTCCGCCAGGCTGTGCTATCGCGGCATCTATGATCTGGCGCGCCGTCACCGGCCGGCACCCGATAACCTCGTTCCACTGCTGCATGATCGCGGTCATTCGCTGCCGGGCAGGGTCCAACTCGCGCACCATGTCCATCGTGCTGGCCGGGTCTGCTTCGTCTAACCACATGAGCGCGCCGCGAACCCAATCCGACCACTGAGAGAATCCGCCTACCGGCTTTGGCTTGCCTGGCAACCCCGCGCTTATGTATGCGCGCACTATCGTCAACGCCGCCGCGACGTATGCCATGCGGTCCTGCCGCACCATTTCAAGCGGTGCCGCGTAGAACTCGCGTAGTTCCGGCCGTTCTGATTTGGCGTCCAGGCTGCACAGCACCACGCGCCGCGCCATATCCGCCGGCACCTGGAGATTGTTTCCATTGGCGAGCATAAAAGCCGAGCAAGTCACCTCCACGATCTCGGATTTTCCGAGGCGCCGTGGTGCAACCCGTTCCTGCGTTATCATCTGGTTAAGCAGCGGCCCGTTGATCTCTCGATTGATATTGTCGATCGATATGAACTGCCGGCCCTCGATCAAGGCCGCGGCAAGCCGTTTTTCCAGTTCTTCGTCGTTAGAGCCGCACGGAATCACCGAGACCGCATCGCCCGTGGCGATTACCGAGATCACGTCTCCCAGATAAGATTTTCCTGAACCGAATGTCGTCGCCGTGATCGCGTGCATCGGCGCTGCGGGCAATGCCGGACGCACAACCGCGGTTATGATCGCAGACAGCGCCACAGCTTGACTCTGCCCATCCGTAAACGGGAACTCTTCGACCAGATCAGTAAGAGTGTTGAGCGCGATAATAGCGTCGTAGCGCGTAGGCTCCGCCGGGATCTCAGGCAGAACGCCCCCGCTCAGGTCGAGGAATAGTTCGGTGCGGAAATCCCACCCTGGCAGATCGAGCAGAGATCCATCGCGCCGCAGGGTCGGCGTTCTAATTACGCCACTCAGATTCGGCAGGGTCCAATCGGCGCCCGCGCGAGCCAAGTATGTCGCCGCGACCCTATCCGGGCAACCGACGGCTACGTGTTCCCGGCTGCGCGCATCGTATTTCACGAATTTCGCAGCGCGGTCGAACAGTTCCTGAAGCCGCAGATCGCCGACCTCATACGTGCGGTAAACCGAGCGGGCGCCACCACGGCCATCCAAGGATCGTTCGTGCGCGCGGATCACTTGGAATACAGATCGACCGCGTCGATAAACGTCAAGCCCTGCTTTGGTTAACGCATCTTCGGCTTGGCAGATTTGGTCCGCCCGGTTATCCGCCCGCACCTCAATTGTAGGAGGCGCGTGCACGAAAACCGGCATCGGGCCGGCTGAAGTTTCGCCCGCAATCAGACAGACAAGCCAGTCCGCCATCGGCCGGCCGATAGTTTCAGGGACGTGCGCTTCCAACTCTTCTACGAGCGTCTCCTGCATATATACCCGGTGCTCGGGATCGTTTGCGTGCGCTTTCCATGGGTCGAACACCCTATCTGCCGCGCGACCGCGCGAGATATTATTAAGCCGCACCTGGCGCGCCAGACGCACCGCGAGCACACGAAAAGCGGCGAAGTCAAACCGGTTGGAAGATGACGAATGCCCCGACATAATATCAGCAGTCACAATGTTGGTCCAATTTCTCTTGAAAAACGGGGCAAGTTTCGCAATGGGTCGGGTTGTCCATTTTCAAACTCGCCCCGCCGCACATGACTACGGGGTGTCTTTTACGCGGCCTGCCGATCCGTGATCGACTGCCGGTCGCGCGTGGCCATTCGTGATGCCTTCTGGTCGCGCGGGCGGGCGCGGGTCTTTTCAAGCGCGGCAAATAACTCCGACCGCCGCCACCGAGGAGCACGCGCCGCGGGGTAGAACGGTTTCGGTAGTCGGCCAGCATCAACTGCCTTCCAGAACGCCGCCGCACTAAGCCCAACTTCGGCAGCGGATTGTTTCGCATTCAGCAATGGATCAGCGGCGGTCATGGGAAACTCCGGTGTTGGCCGTCAATGTAGACACCATTGTTAAAACTACACTCAAGACAAATCGCGCAATTGGTGTCGAATTTTCGATTAAAACCGGTAGTGTATCCTGTTGGGATACTATAATTGCCGTCGCTGTGATTATTATTTCAGCAAACTCGCCACGTGCGACTGCCACGCCGTGAGCGCGGTCACTATTTCATCAGAATAATCGTGCCGATCGTATGTCCGTTCCAGGGCCGAACGACCGGATACGTGGTTTATTGCCGCTTCAGCATGATCCCGCGATATCCCTAGCCGCGTCATGCCTGTCCGGGCTGTGCGGCGAAGGTCGTGCCATCGCCACTCAGTCACACCAGACGTTATATCCACCCGTTCCTTCAGCTTTGAGAATCCGCTAAACGCTGCCGTGCCGCTCCGCCCCAACAGGCGCCAGTTCGATGCGTGCTGTTCGTTCGGCCAAACCGCTTGCAACTCGTCGAGGGCCTGCCGGCACAGCGGCAGCGTAATCGGTTGTTTATTCTTCGATCGGTCCGCTGGGATGGTCCAGCGGCCGGCCGCTAAGTCGATCTCACCAAGCATGATGCCAGCCGCTTCGGACTCTCGTGCAGCGGTAAGAATCAGCAGCCGGACGAACGCTCGCGGTTTCGGCGCCTCCCGATTGGCGGCTTTCCAAACCTCGACCAGTTCTTCGTCTGTGAGCACCCGCTCGCGGGACGCAACAGCCGGGGCCAGCATGGCAGCGCCCTTTCGTGGCAGCAACGGTGCCGAGATCCAGCCGGACGCTTCCGCATAATTCAGGAAGGCGGACAGGGCGCGGTAGAAATTCGATGCCGCCGCCGGTGCCGCTTTGCGCTTCTTTGACACCAAGGCCGTCCACTCGGCGCGCGTCGTCGCAGTTAGAGGCTTAGCGATCAAATTCGGTGGTATGTCGTGTTTTACGAGGCGCGCAATCTCCGCGGCGTGCCGTGGTGACCACGGTTTTACCGGGTCATTCGTTCGCGCCTTCTCCCACTCGGTCAGGCGATCGGATACCGTTGCCTCGGCTGCCTGCGCCTCCCGTGCACTGCTCGGGCAGCCTTCTTCTCTGCGATCGGATCGCCACCGCGCTGCACCGCGGCCAGGATGGTCCGTGCGGCCTTCCGGGCTTCTGCCAAGCTCATGGATGGGAACGTGCCGAGCTTCGGTCTGGTGTGCTTGCCATCCCGCGTCCGCGTCCGCACGCTCCACGTCTTTACGCCGGCGGCAGTTACCCGAAGCACCAGTCCCGCCACGCGATTGTCGCGCAGTTCGAAGTCTGCCCGTCACCGGTGGTTTGACCCCGCGTAGCCCGGTGTCTGTGAGTTCCGGTTTCATTTTGTTTGTGCCCCCGAAAATGTGCCCTCAAGCATCGGGGGCACGCCGGGGGCACATTATCTGCATTATTACGGTATGTCACGGGAGACGTGGGATTTCAAAAAACGTGAATCAGACCAAAAGACTACCGGAAATCGGCCGTCGCCATCCGCAGAAGTCCGGGGCTTTTCCACTGACTTCTAAGCTGTGGGTCGGTGGTTCGAATCCACCAGGGCGCGCCATATCGACAGAATTCATGGATGGAAATCCGCCTCAACCGCGGCGGAACTGTTTCAGAGGCGCTTCCGAGCTTTTATCGTGTTTCCCCCGCAAACCCGGCAGTTAAATCTGCCAGGCGCTGTAAGGCAGCAGCCGATAGTGGTCCCTTCAAGACTGCGTTCAGGCTGCCCTGAAACTCTTCCACTGTGGCCATGCCGACAAGAATTGTCCCCATGGCGCGGTGACTGATGGCGAAGCGTATTGCGGCTTCGGCCAGGCTGCCGGCGAACCCGTCCTGGACCAATGGTTGCAAGCGACGCGCACGCTCCAGATCCATTTGATAGGTGTGGGAGGATCCAATCGGTTCGGGCGGAGCACTTGCGGTAGGATGCCGTTCGGCCGTACCAGTGAGTGCACCAGCGGCCAACACGCGGATACCGACGACACCGACGCCTGCCTTCTGAGTATGGTCGAAAAGGTGACCATAGTCCTGGGCAGGATAATGCGGTGGCAGATCGACCGCGGCCGAGGCATTCAGCATATTGTAGCTGACTTGGGCGCTATCGAACGAACCGGAATCGATCACCTGATGCAGCGCTTCCGTGTCTCCGACAGCCGTAATGCCCGGGAAACAAATCTTCCCCGCTTGTTTAAGGCGCTCAAAAGCGGGCACGACCTCGTTCTTGACCTGGGACACGCTCAGTGTTTCGCCGCCACCGCCTTCGGTGATTGGGTTATGCAAATGGAAGATATCGACGCACGGTAAGCCCAATCGTTTCAGACTTCCGTCGATTGACGTCGTGATGGTTTCAGCGATCGACCCAAAGGCAGCGGACGGAATTCGCACTTTCGTGCCGACGTGCACAGCAGCAGGTTTTTGAGCCGCCAGAATTCTGCCAAGGTTTGTCTCTGACACGCCATCACCGTACTGGACAGCCGTATCGAAGTAATTGATGCCAGCATCGATCGCGAGGCCAAACGCTCGATCCTGGTCGGCCGGAGAACCGCGCACCATTAACCCACCGACCGCTCCGCAGCCGAAGCCGAGGATCGAGAGGTTCAACCCTGTTCTTCCGAACGTCCTGGTTTCCATGCGACCTTCTCCTTATTCGTAGAGCCCTGCGGTCCGAGCACGCAGTTTGCATAAAGCTGTGAGCAGTTCCAAAGTCGGTGCCTCAACCCCCGCAATCCGGGCAAGCGCCAGCGGAGCGTCAAACATCCCGTCAATTTCCATCGGCCGGGCGAGTTCCAAGTCCTGCAGTATGCTCGGTTTGTGATCCATCGCCTTGTGGTTGGCAATGCGCTGTTCATGGTTCACGGTCGGCTCCGCGCCCAAAGCACGCGCTATCGTGACAGCCTCATCCATCATACGGAGCGAGGCTGCTTCAGCCGCTGGTTCGGCGTAAATGCGCTTTGGTGCCATCCCCGTCAGGACGGCGAGCGTACCGCCAGCAAGATTGCTTATCAGTTTGTTCCAGATTTCCGATCGGATCTCGGTCGTGGCTTGTCCGGTGATTCCACCCGCCGTGATGAGATCTGCCAACGCCTTCACCCGATCGGACAGCCGACCGTCCGGCTCACCCAAAATGATACGGCTTTTCGGCTGTTCAACATGAATGACACCGGGTTCAACCACAGCACTGGCGGAATAGACGACACCGCCGATGGTCCGACCACGGCCCAGCGCCTTACGCATCTGATCGTAAGGATCGACGCGCGGCAGCGATCGACCCTCCCATTGGCCACCAAGATCGTCAAAATACCACCATGGGATGCCGTTCATCACGAACACAACGGCGGTGTCTTCGCTCAACAGGGGCTTGATCGAGGCCGCAACCGAAGGAAGTGCCGGCGCTTTGACCGTTACAAAAACCGCGTCTTGCTGTCCCAGGGCAAGCGGATCTTCGGTTGCGGCGACTGCCACGGTATGAGTTCCGTCGACCGCATGGACCGTCAGCCCATCCCTTTTAATCGCCGCCAGATGGGGGCCGCGCGCTACGACCGACACGTCGGCGCCGCCTTTGTGCAGGCGAACAGCCAGATGCCCACCGATGGCACCGGCGCCATAGACACATACCTTCATTGGTCCTCCTGTTTATCTGAATTCGTAATGGCCGCCGAGTGAGACGGCGGCCACGACAGGGCGATCCTAAGCCGTTTTCGCGTCGATCAGCGCCGCCACCCGGCGCAGGCCCAGCAGGTAGCCCTGTGTGCCGCAACCGGCGATCACACCATCCGCGCGCAGCGACACGAACGAACGGTGACGGAATTCCTCTCGCTTGTGCACGTTGGAGATGTGCACCTCGATCACCGGGTGGTCGAACGTGTTCAGCGCATCGAGGATCGCCACCGATGTGTGCGTGAAGGCGGCGGGATTGATCACGATGCCGCCCGCACGCTCCCGCGCTTCATGAATCCAGTCGATGATTTCGTATTCGCGGTTGGACTGGTGAAAGCGGATGTCCAGCTTCAGCTCCACAGCCAGGAGCCGGCAGGCGTTCTCCACGTCGGCCAGAGTCTCATGTCCATAGATGTGCGGCTGGCGCTTGCCGAGAAGATTGAGGTTCGGGCCGTTGAGAATGAAGACCAGGCAACTCATCGGACACACTCCCGTTCGGTGATGACGGCTCGTTTTACGACAAGCCTTCCGCCTGGATAACGGAATTCGGTCCGGAGATCACGGCCCGCGGTCGACCGCCTGGGTGCTTCGGCGTTGTCGCTCAGGCGTGCGCGAAATTGCTGATTGTCGGGACCAGCAGGCCGGTCAGCTTGATTTCCATGCTGGCCGAGGCCAAGGGCTGCGCGCCGTTGCCCGTGTTGAGATAGACCAACGTGTTCTCGCCGCTCTGCTGCCAGGCTATCGAGGCACCGCTCAGCTTGGCGCCGGACGCAATCTGTCCGGCATAGGTCAGCTTCGTGCCCAGGGCCGCGAAATCGATCACATCGCTGGTGACTTTGAAATTGGTGATGGTATCGAGCGCCTTGGACGTGGAATCGGCGGTCGATCCGAACCGGTAATCGTTCACGCCGCTGCCGCCGGTCATGGTATCAGCGCCCGCCCCGCCGGTGATGAACAGATTGCCCGTCATGCCGGCGCCATTCAGCGTGTCGTTGCCGGCAAGACCGTACACGAAGGTCGGGGTGCTGGTCCCCAAAGTCTTGGCCAGTGTGGCGACATTCACAGTATCGCCGGCGCTGGAGGCGACCACCACGCCAATGGTGCCGGATGTTCCGGTCAAACCGCTGGTCTTGTCCGTCGGCGTCACGGTCACGCTGTAGAGCTTCCCCCCCGCCGCGCCGGCAATGGCCGAATTGCCCACCGCCAGGGCAGCGGTATTGGAGGAGGTGGTCAGGGTGAACGATGAAGCGTTGGTCCCGCCCAGCGCGTACGTATAGTTGTCGGCCAACGCAGCACCCAACCGACCAATGGTCGCCACGCCTGCCTTGGCGGCCAGCCCCGATGAGGTCCGGGCGCTGTTCAGTCCGCTGGTCGCTGCGGCGATGGATGTCCCGGTGGGCACCGAGGTGCTGGCAGACGACAGAGCCGGCGCCCGATTCCAGCCGATGACATCCATCACGCTCAGATCGTTGGGGCTGACCGGGTTGACCACGCCGGAGCTGGAGAACGCATCGAATAAGTCGTTGGTGACCGACGACGCCCAGTCCCAAGTATCTCCGCTGGAAACAGTATTGAACGCGCCCAGGCTGGTGGTGCCCCCATCCGCCGAGAAATAGCCCGCCGTGCCGGCCGAGAATTCGCGCACCCTTGGCGCCTGATAGTGAAACAGGTCCATCAGGGTGTAGCTGTTGGGAACCCCGGCGATCGTGGTCCCGGTCAGCAGAATCCGGCCCATCACCTCCGTCAGCTCATGCAACGCGATCCCGTTGAAGTCATAGGTCCCGGGTGCCACACCGGCGGTATCGCCGTAGGTCCAGGGCGTCTCGCTCGAAAAGCCGACATAACCGTCGATGCCCGTCGTTCTTGTCGACAGACCCAGCGCCTTGGCCTCGGCCGTGGTGGTCCAGAACGTGCCGCCGACCGGTGCCGTGGACGGCAAGGAGGCAACCGCTTCCATGTCGACAGATGATGTTGCATCCGTGCTCAGCGCTGAGACCAGTGATCTGTAGCTGTAGGGGGACAGCATGCTTTGGTTAAAGCCCAGGACGTCGGCGGCCAGGGGAGTGCCGTCAACCTCCCCGTAGCCGACCGTGATGTTGATGGTCGCAGCGTTGGTGAACTGCAATTCCAGATATTGCGCGGCGTTCAGGACCGCCGTCGTGAATGCCGCCGGTGCCGCGGAGACACTGCTGTCCCAGGTTATATTGATGACGAAGGGTGACGTGCCGATGGCGGCGGTCTGCGTCGCCGTGCCGCTGCTGGTCCCACCGCTTCCCGCGCCACGCAATCTCATACGCAACTCCAAACAACTTCGGAGTTCGTCATCGGATGACAACAGAATTTCGTACATTAAACAAAAAGTTGGACTAAAGAATTACACGAATCTGTCATTCGTTTCATTTCGTGGGATAATTGCAAGTTTTCTTTGAACTACAGGCGCCCTCGGGCACGGGCACGCTCATGCAACGACGGAAGGCGCGGGGCGCGCAGAACAACTCTTGCAGAGCCCGGCCAGTTGGGGCTAGACACTCGCCTCCGGCCGGGGGCGCGTAGCTCAGCGGGAGAGCACTACCTTGACACGGTAGGGGTCACAGGTTCAATCCCTGTCGCGCCCACCATTCCCCAAACAGCAATGATATCATGGGGTTGCCCGCCGTTCACGGCGTCTCTGCGCAACGTGTCCGTCGCCCGAACCCGGCCTGCGCAGCGCCGTCAAACCCATCTATATATGGCGCCAACGCCCTGCGGAGCGGCCCATGCAGCCTGTCACGATCCTTGCCCTCACCCGCCTCACGCAAGCCGAACGGTCGCGGATCGAGGCGGTGGATTCCGCCATCCGCCTGATCGAAGCGGCCGGCTGGTTCGACGGCGAGTATCGCAACACCTGGCCCGCCTTCACCATCGATCGCTATATGCCGCCCTCCGCCACCGGCCGCGGCACGCCGGCGGAACGGGATGCCCTGCTGGCTTCGGCGGATATCGTACTGGGCGGCTGGCCGTTTCCCCTCGATTTGCGCGCCAGGGCGCCGCGCCTCCGCTGGTTCCATCAACGCCCGGCCGGGGCGAGCAACCTGCTGCGCGGCGACCTCTGGGGCAGCGACGTGACCGTCACGACCTCTCGTGGTGCCGCAAACGGGCTGGCGATCGCCGAGTTCGCCATCGCCGGCGTTATGCACATTGCCAAAGGACTGCACCGAGCGGCGGTTGACCGGCAGATGGGCCGGTTCGAGGCGCACGCCTATCAGCCGGTGATGCTGGACGGGAAGACGGCCTGCGTGGTGGGCGCGGGCGGCATCGGACTGGAGGTCGGGCGCCTTGCCGCCACACTGGGCATGCGCGTCTTCGGCACCCGGCGTAGCCGTCCCTCCGATCCGCCGCCGGTCGGATTCATCGAGGTCGGCGGCGCGGCAGACCTGGAACGCTTCCTGCCGGATGCGGACGTCGTCGCGGTGTGCTGCCAATGGACGCCGGAGACCGACAAGCTGTTCAACGCCGACCGGTTCGCGCGCATGAAGCCGGGCAGTATCCTGGTCAACGTGGCCCGCGGGGAGATCGTCGACGAAGACGCACTGGCGGATGCCCTGACCGCAAACCATCTGCGAGGGGTGGTGCTGGACGTTTATGTCGGCGAGTTCGACCGGCCGCCGATCGAGCGGCTCTGGTCCGACCCTCGGGTGGTCATCACGCCGCACGTCTCAGGTTTGATCGATGACGACCGGCACGGCGCGATGGACATCTTCTGTGCCAACCTTCGCGCCTGGCTCGACGGACGCCCATTGCAGAACGTGGTCGACTGGGCGCGGGGATACTGAGATTTGGCCGATATCCCCGCTTACCCAAAAGCGCGCCTGCGGATCCCCTGGCCGATCAGGCTTCCAGGCTGGGCGGCAGGGCATCCTGAATGAAATTGCCGAACAGGGTCATCTCGGGGCTGGTCTCGGCGTAGCGCTCGATCGCGGGGAGGATCTTGCGCACGGTCCCGGCCTCCGGTGCCGGGCCTTCGGGCAGAGGCGGGAGGCGGGCGATGATGCCGGGTACGGCCTCTCGCGCCGCCTGGCGGAAAGCCGCACCCTTCGCCAGGGTCTCCGGTGCGCCCAGGCGGGGCGCAAGCTGATCCGCGAGCCACGCCAGAACCGGCGGGAAATGCGCAATCTGGCGATAGAGGGCCGGAATGAAGGGGACGCCGTCCACGCTGGTGGCGAACCGCATCAGCACCGAATTTTGCTCCGGTGGCAGGTCGTCGATCGCGACGTTGCCCGGCATCGGCGGCAGCGGTTCAGGCGGCGTCCAGGACAGGGGCAAGGCGGCGCCACCACCGGGCGTCGCCCCAGCGGTCGCCCCGGTCAGCAGTTGCGCCAGGCATGCGCCGGTCACCAGGTTCACCGGTGAGACGCGGACGAAGTTGGCAGCAATATTGCGGATCGCCGCCAGTGCGGGACCGTCGAGGCCCCAGGCTCGGCAAGTCGCCTGAGACACGGGCGCCGGGTTATCAAGGCGAACGGAAGCGGCGAGGCGCCAGCCGGTCTCGGGGATGACGCCCGACGCCAGCGCCGGCCGCAGCGCATCCCAGGCCCATTCCAGCACGCCGGGCAGCGTCGCCAGATAGCGTTGCAAGGAGGAAACATAGGGTACGCCGGAAAACCGGCGAATCTCCGCGTAAATCTCGGCGATGCGGCCGGCCGCATCGGATTCAAGGCGTTCGGGAAGCATCGGGACGGCTCCACTGGAATGGTTTTCG
This sequence comes from uncultured Alphaproteobacteria bacterium, assembly GCA_963771475.1. Lineage (GTDB taxonomy): Bacteria > Pseudomonadota > Alphaproteobacteria > Acetobacterales > Acetobacteraceae > Rhodopila. Next base: position 168,393 of record CAVYTN010000010.1, read on the forward strand.
TTGTTGTTGCTCGGACGGGCGTTCGGCAGCGTGCCGGCATAAGCGGCTGGTTCGATCATCCGACACTTCCGATCCAGGGTGAAGCCATCCCCGTCCCATCGCCACGGGGGCCGGCCAGCATGTCGCGGCCCGGGTGGACCTTGCCCAGCCCGGCGCGCCGCCGCACAGTGCCGGTCGTCCGTTACCTATCGGGAGGAAACCATGATTTACGAAATGCGCATCTACGAAGCCGTTCCGGGCCGCCTGCCGGACCTCAACAAGCGGTTTTCCACCATCACCCTGAAGATCTGGGAAAAACACGGCATCAAGCAGGCCGGCTTCTGGACCACGCTGATCGGCGAGTCGAACATGACCCTGTACTACATGCTCGCCTGGGAATCGCTGGCGGAGCGTGAGACAAAGTGGAATGCTTTCCAGGCCGATCCGGAATGGCACGCCGCCCGTGCACAGACCGAGGCGAACGGGCCGATCGTCGCGAAGGTCACGAACTACATGCTGGCGCCGACGCCGTATTCGTCGGTGAAGTAGACTTACGAAACAGCCGGCGTGAGCAACTGCGGCACGCCGGCTGATCGGGGTTCAGGTTGACCCGAATCGCAAGCTAACGCAGCGAAAAATGAACAGGGACGACAAGCTCGATCGCGGTCCCGGGCACGTCCGCCGGCGGCTTGGGCCTATCGACACCCACCCCTCGCCCATGTTGCACTGCGGGCGTAACCAGGAGCCTCGAATGGCAACGATCGACGCCGACCGCATGTTGAAGGACCTCTACGAAGTCCGCGAGATCGGAAAATACAAGACCGGCGTCCATCGCCCGACCTATTCGGCCGACGACGTCAAGGCGCGCCACTGGCTGGTGCAGCGCCTGACCGATGCCGGCCTCGAAGCGTCCATCGATGGGATCGGCAACGTTTATGGCCGTGACCCCCGCCCGGGCCGCAAGCTACTGACCGGCAGCCATATCGAGACGCAGAACCACGCCGGCTGGCTCGACGGCATCCTGGGCGTCATCTACGGCCTGGAAGCCGCCCGCGCGCTGAATTACGGCGTCGATGTCGTCGCCTTCGCCGACGAGGAAGGGCACTTCGGCTCCTTCATCGGCAGCCGCTCCTTCTGCGGCCTGCTGACCGAACAGGATATGGATGCCTGCGCCAACCGCGAGACCGGCCAGTCGCTGCGCGACGCGTTGCGCCAGGCGGGTTTCTCCGGCCAGCCGCGGCAACATGTCGATGTCGCCCGCTACTGCGGCTACATGGAAGCGCATATCGAGCAGGGCGTCGGACCTGGAGGACCAGCACCTCCGCGTCGGCGTCGTCACCGGCATCGTCGGCAGTAAGCGCTACCGGATCGAGTTCAACGGCCAGCAGAACCACGCCGGCACCACGCGCATGTCGGCCCGCAAGGACGCCGGCGTCGCCCTGGTCAAGTTCCTGGCCGGCGTCGAGGAGACGTTCCCGAAGATCGCCGGGCCGCGCACGGTCTGGACCGCGGGGGATATCAAGCTCGACCCCGGCGCGCCCAGCATCGTGCCCGGACGGGCGGAACTGATCTTCCAGTGGCGCGATACGGATCAGGGTATCCTGGACCGGCTGGATGAGGCGTTCCACGCCCTGCTGGCTGAGGCCAACAAGGGCCCCTGCACAGCCACCGTCGCCTCTCATAGCGTCACGATGCCGGCGATCATGGACCCGGCGCTGCAGGCCGCGCTCGCCGCCTCGGCCCAGAAGCACGCGCCCGGACTTCACCAGGCGATGCCGTCGGGTGCCGGGCACGACGCGCAGATCGTCTCGCAGGTGCTGCCGTCGGCGATGCTGTTCATTCCCTCGATCGGCGGGATCAGTCATCACTGGACGGAAAACACCTGCGACGAGGACATCGTTCTGGGCTGCCAGGTGTTCGCCGATGCCGCCGAGTCGGTCCTGTCGACCGTCTGACCCGTCGTGACCCCATGGCAATGACCGCTGTTACGGGCCGTTTCCCTTCGATACGGACGGCCCGGCGTCGGGCGCTTGCACCGGGGGCGGGCGGATGCTACCTCGCCGCACTTTCCATGAGGACGCCGGATGGCATCGACGTATGAAACTGTGGCGGGAATCATCTCCGACACGTGCGATATAGAGCCGGAGAAGATCACGCCGGACAGCCATGCCATCAACGATCTGGGCATCGACAGCCTGGACTTCCTGGACGTCGCCTTCGCCATCGACAAGGCCTTCGGCATCAAAATGCCGCTGGAGCAGTGGACGCAGGAAGTGAATGAAGGCAAGGTCAGCACCGAAGAATACTTTGTCCTGAAGAATCTTTGCACCAACATCGACAAGTTGGTGGCCGCCAAGGCGGCATGAGCCAAGGATCGCGGTGACCCCGGATGCGCCTGGAATACTTCCAGATGGTCGATCGGATCACCGCGCTGGACATCCCCAGCCGCGCGATCCGCGTCGCTGCTCGGGTGCCGGACCAGTCCCCGGTCTTCGAAGGTCATTTCCCGGGCCATCCGATCCTGCCCGGCGTGCTGATGATCGAAACGATGGCGCAAACCGGTGGCTGGCTGGTGATGGCGACCCTGCGCTTCGCCCGTATGCCGTTCCTGATGCAGGTCGAAAAAGCCAAGATGCGCTCCTTCGTCGCACCCGGCGCCGATCTGGACGTCGAGGCCACGCTGGCGCATGAAGGGTCCGGCTACGCTGTGGTGAGCAGCGCCATCCGCTCCGCCGGCAAGAAAGTGGCCGACGCGGAGATCCGATACGGCGTCGTTCCCTTCCCCAACGACACGCTGCGTGCCGCGATGCTGGACACTGCCCGCCGGGTCGGCGTGCCGGAGGAACTTCTGGATGCCCCGTGACCCCGACCGCGACGCGCTGATCACCGGAATCGGCCTGGTGTCCTGCCTGGGCGCCGGGATCGAAGCCACCTGGGACTCGCTGCAAGCCTTCACACCGGTCGTCGACGCCGAGACGTTCAAGCCCTTCCTGGTGCATCCGGTGGCACCCCTGGACCTGGATAAGCAGATCCCCAAGCGCGGCGACCAGCGGCAGATGGAGGCATGGCAGCGCATGGGCGTGTTCGCCGCGGGCCTCGCGCTCGATTCGGCGGGGCTGAAGGGCAACACCGATCTGCTTTCGCGCATGGACATGATCGTCGCCGCCGGCGGCGGGGAGCGTGACTACGCCGTCGATGCCACCATCCTGTCGGGCTACGGCAAGCAGGCCAATCCCGGTGGATGGCTGAATGAGCGTCTGCTGAGCGACCTGCGCCCGACGCTGTTCCTGGCCCAACTGTCCAATCTGTTGGCGGGCAATATCTCCATCGTCCATGGCGTCACCGGCTCGTCGCGCACCTTCATGGGTGAGGAAGCCGCGGGCGCCGATGCTATCCGAATCGCCTGCGCGCGCATCGCCGCCGGCCAGGGCGATATCGTCCTGGCCGGCGGGTCGTACAACGCCCAGCGGCCCGACGTCCTGTTGCATTGCGAGATGGGGGTAGTGCTGCGCCACGCCCCCTACGTGCCGGTCTGGGCGCGTCAGGCCAAAGGCGGTGGCATGGTGCTGGGTTCGGTCGGCTGCTTCCTGGTCATCGAAAGCCGCGCGAGCGCACGCGCCAGGGGCGTGGAGGCGTTCGCGCACATTGCCGGCATCCTCTCCGATCGCTGCCGCCGCGCGCCGGGTGAGGCGACGGCCAACGCACGCGCGCAACTTACCGCCCTGCCCGATTACGATCCCAAGACGACGGCGGTGATTTCGACTGCCTCCGGCGTTGCCGCAGCCACGCAAGAGGAAGCCATCCTGCTGGCGGAGCTTGGGTTGCCGGTGCGCGCCATCGCCTCGGCGCTGGGGCATTCCATCGAACCGGCCTTTCCCGCCAGCCTGGCTCTGGCCGCATTGTCAGTGCGACACGGTGCCCTGTTCCCGCCGCTGGAACCGGCCGAGGCGGAGATGACGGGCCCGTTGCGCCAGGCGCTCGTGACCGGTTGGGGTCATTGGCGCGGTGAGGCTCTGGCCATGGTCGAAGCCGCCCAAGGGCGCCAGTAGGGGAGACCAATGGACACCGATCATCTGGGCCGCCCGATCGTCGTCATCACCGGCATGGGGGTCATCACCTCCCTGGGCCAGGGCCAGGAGGCCAACTGGAAGGCCCTGACCGCGGGTCAGTCGGGAATCCGCCGTATCTCCCGCTTCCCGGTCGACGCCATGCGCACGACCATCGCTGGCACGGTCGATTTCGTCGCGGTGGAGGAGCCGTCCGCACCCGCCCTGTCGCAACGCCTGGCGGAACTGGTGATCGAAGAGGCACTGACCGAATCCCGTCTCGGCCGTCCCGGCGACTTTCCGGGTCCGCTCTTCGTTGCCCTGCCGCCTGTGGAGATGGAGTGGGCGCAGCGCTTTGCCTTGGCCGCGGCGTCGGGTGCGAATGACCAGGTCACCTACGACGACCTGCTGCGCGCGGCCGGCGGCGGCGGGTTCACGCCCTATTACCGGCGCTTCCTGTTCGGCTCCGTCGGCGAGGCGTTGGCCGACCGGTTCGGCACCAAAGGCTCGCCGATCGCCACGTCCACCGCCTGCGCCTCCGGCGGGACGGCGGTCCAACTGGGGGTGGAGGCGATCCGCCGTGGCGAATCCGACGCCGCATTGGTGGTGGGGACGGATGCCTCGGTGAATGCCGAGAGTCTGATCCGCTTCTCGCTGCTGTCGGCATTGTCGACGCGCAACGATCCGCCCTCATCGGCCTCCCGCCCGTTCAGCAAGGATCGCGAGGGGTTCGTCATGGCCGAAGGTGCCGGCGCGCTGGTGCTCGAAAGCCTGGCGGCAGCCCGAGCACGAGGGGCCACGGTGCTGGCGGTGGTGGAAGGATGCGGGGAGGTGGCGGACGGGTTCCACCGCACGCGCTCATCGCCCGACGGGAAGCCGATCATTGCGTGCATGCGCAACGCCCTGGCCGATGCCGGACTGGCGCCGGAGGCCGTGGGCTATATCAATGCGCACGGCACCGGCACGCCGGAGAACGACAAGATGGAGTGGGTTGGCGTCTCGGCCGTCTTTGGCGAGCGCGCCGGATCAATCCCGATGTCGTCCAACAAGTCGATGATCGGTCACTCGCTGACCGCGGCTGGCGCGGTCGAGGCGATCTTCACCGTGCGGACCCTGCGCGAGGGTCTGCTGCCACCGACGATCAATTACGACGTTCCCGACCCTGCTCTGCCCGTCGACTGCGTGCCGAACGTGGCGCGTCCGGTCACCGGCTTGAAGCACGCGATCTCGAATTCGTTCGGGTTCGGCGGACAGAATGTGTGCCTGGTGCTGGGCTCGCCGTAGGAGCCGCCAATTCCGCCAGTGACGGTCGACGCCCCCTGATCGTTCCAGCGTCGAGCCGGGGATGGCACCATGGCGCCCCCCATGTTGCCATCGCCTAAAAATACGGTCGATACTCGCCTCCAAAATCGGAGGGGCTCGTCGATGAGGCTATCAAGCTTATCCATGGCACTTTTGGGCTTAATGGCCCTGGCGAACGCAGCTCCCGCAGCCGAGCTCAAGCTCGGTGTATCGTCAGAAGTCACCACGCTGGACCCGCACTACTTCCACCTGACGGCGAATACCGAAATCCATAAACTGATATACAGTTCGCTCGTCACCCAGGACGTCGATCTGTCGATCATTCCGGATCTGGCGGTAAGCTGGAAGGCGCTCGACGACACGCATTGGGAATTCAAGCTGCGTCCTGGGGTGAAGTGGCATGATGGCACACCGTTCACCGCGGACGATGTCGTCTTCACCTATCAGCGGGCCCGCAACGTACCGAACAGTCCCGGGCCGTTCCTGCAATTCCTCAAACACGTCGCCAAGACCACCGCGGTTGATCCGCTGACGGTCGTGGTCGAAACCGACCAGCCCGACCCGATCCTGCTGAACGAGCTTGAAAACGTCTGGATCGTGTCCCGCCATGCCGGCGAAAACGCGACCACCGCCGACTACAACGCCGGCAAGGCAGCCATCGGCACCGGTCCGTATCGGGAGGTCTCCTGGACGCCCGGCGACAAGATCGTGCTGGAGCGGTTCGACGGTTATTTCGGTACCAAACCGGACTGGCAGACGGTCATCTATAAGCCGATCGCCAACGATGCCGCCCGCGTCGCCGCGCTGATCAGCGGCGATGTCGATCTGATCGGCAACGTTCCCGGCACCGACGTAGCCGGACTGAAGGCGAAGCCGAACATCACCGTCTCCACCATGGCCAGCAACCGTTGCTATTTCTGGACGATCGATATCGGCCGCGAACCGTCGCCGCAGATCACCGGCATGGACGGCGAACCGCTGACGACCAACCCGATGAAGGACGTCCGCGTCCGCCAGGCCATGTCCATGGCGATCGACCGCAACGCGCTGGTCAGCCGCACCATGCAGGGCCAGGCGATCCCGGCGTCCCAGTTCATGCCCGCCGGTACGCCCGGCACCAGCGACAAGATGAAACCCGTCGCTTATGACCTGGAGGGGGCGAAGAAGCTGCTCGCCGCAGCCGGCTGGGCCAAGGGCTTCAGCGTTGTCGTCAACTCCACCAGCGACCGCTATCCGAATGACGGCCTGGTCAATCAGGCCGTCGCGCAGATGTGGACGCGGCTGGGCCTGAAGGCAACGGTCGCGACCTATCCGAAGGCGATGTATTTCCCCAAGGCGGTGAAGCTGGAGTTCAGCGTGCTGCTGAGCGGCAACTCGACCGACACGGGCGAGCCTCTGTCGCAGTTGCAATACCTGCTGAGCACCTACGACTCGGCCAAGGGCCTGGGCGCCGGTAATTACGGCCGATACGCTGATGCGAAACTGGATGCGATCCTGGCCAAGGCCTCCGTCACGCTGGACGACAAGGCCCGCAACGCTCTGACCGCCGAGGCCTATGAGTACGCGATCGGCGAGCAGACCGCGGTCATCCCCATGCTGTTTCCGGTCACCACCTGGGCGATGAAAAAGGGGCTCAGCTATGGCGGCTTTCCGCAAGAGGCCACAGTCGCCTCCCTGGTGCACGAGGTGAAGTGATGGTTTCGTTGTGCAATGACATCGACGCTCGGGGTCTGATGCGGACCATCGAGGCGTTCGGGCAGTGGGAGAAACTGTCAGGCAGCGACGGCGAGATGGCCAGCCTGCAGATGATCCGCAACCATCTGGACAGCTACGGCTTCCGCACCCGGATCCTGCACCATGACGCCTATATCAGCCTGCCCGGGCGGTCGCGTGTCTCGGTCGGGAATGTCGTGCCGAAAAGCATCACGCATTCCTTCTCGCGGTCCTCGCCTGGGCTGACGGCGGAGCTGGTGCATGTCGGCGCCGGTGGGGACGCCGATTTCGCCGGTCGAGATGTGCGCGGCAAGATTGTCGTGGTCGATGGGATCGCCACACCGCCGGTCTCCTTGCGGGCAAGCCGAGCGGGGGCGGCCGGGCAACTGCATGTCAGTCCGCATGAGCATCTGCATGAGATGTGTATCTCCCCCGTCTGGGGCAGTCCGGCGCCAGACAAGCTGGCCGATCTCCCTTCGACCGTCGTGTGCAGCGTGCTGCCGTCCTTCGGCGATCCATTGCGGGAGCGGTTGAAATCCGGTGAAACGATCGTCGCGACCCTGGAGGCCGAGGTCGATACCGGCTGGCGGCCGATCCCGATCCTGGAGGCTGGCATCGGCGATCAGGACGGGCCGTTCGTGCTGTTCTCGGGCCATCATGATACCTGGTACTATGGCGTCATGGACAACGGCAGCGCCAACGCCGCGATGATGGAGGTCGCGCGGCTGTGCGCAACGAAGCGGGACGAATGGAAGCGTGGCCTGCGTCTTTGCTTCTGGTCCGGTCACTCGCACGGGCGTTATGCCGGGTCCACTTGGTATGTGGACAATCATTTCGATGAGCTCGACCGGTTCTGCGTCGCACATCTGAACGTCGACTCGCTTGGCGCGCGCGGTGCCGATGTGCTGACGAATGTCGGATCGATGTCCTGCCTGTATGGCCTGGCGGCGGAAGCGATCGAGGCGCATTCCGGCCAGCTTCTGATCGGCAAGCGCATGAGCCGGGGCGCTGACCAATCCTTCAACGGCGTCGGCCTGCCTGCGTTGTTCGGTGACCTGAGCGAACCGGAGCCGACACCTGTCGGACCGCATTGCTGGTGGTGGCACACACCGGACGACCTCGCGGACAAGATCGACGAGGCGACGCAGGTGCGTGACACACGTATCTACGTGCATGCGCTGTGGCGGCTGCTGACGGACGCGATCCTGCCGCTGGATTTCGCCGCGACGGCCCAGTCGTTGCTGACGGAATTGGAACAGATCGGCCGGTCGGCGAACGTTGCAGCGCTGCAGGACGCCGTTCGGGAATTGGAAAGCCGCGCCGCCGCGCTGCGTTCCGGCATTGCCGACACAGACCGGATCAATGCAGCGCTGATGCGGGTCAGTCGCGCCCTGGTGCCCCTGGACTACACCTCAGGCGATCGGTTCGCGCATGATCCCGCGCTCGGCCTTCCAGCGTGGGCGGTGCTGGAGCCACTCCGGACGCTGGCAAAGATGACGCCCGGGAGTGATGCGGCGCGGTTTCAGGCGGTCGCGGCGGCGCGGGCGGTCAACCGGGTGCTGGCCGCCGTGCGAGAGGCGAACGCGGTCTTGGACGGCCGTCACGGCCGGTTAGCGGTCTCACCGACCGGCTGATCCGTTGATCGAACGCCGGTCCGTCAAGGCACGAACCGCAAATTTGGCTTTCCTCCGATTTGCCCTCAAACTCCCCGGCGGGAGGGTAACCACTATGCCAACGAACCCGAAAACCGCCATCGTTACCGGCGCCGCCAGTGGCATGGGCCGAGCGATGGCACTTGCATTGGCCGAGGCGGGCTTTGACGTGCTGGCGGTGGACCGCAATGCCGAGGGCCTGGGCACCCTGCCCGCCCCGATCCGCCACCTTGCCGCGGACCTGTCCGACCCGGCGTCCTTCCTCCGTATCACCGAAGAAGCGCTGAAGCCCACCGGTCGCATCGATGTCCTGGTCAACAACGCCGGGATTGGCCAGGCCAGCCTTCGCGCCGACCAGCGCCGCAATCCGATCCGCTTCTGGGAGGTGACACCGGAACAGTGGCAACGCTTCGTCACGGTCAACGCCACCGGCCCGATCATGCTGACCCACGCCGTCGTGCCGCACATGCTGAAGGCGAAAGCGGGCCGGATCATCACCGTCACCACCAGCCTCGGCACGATGGTGCGGGAGGGGTATCTGCTTTACGGATCCTCGAAAGCCGCCTGCGAGTCGGCGATGGCGACGCTGTCGGCCGATCTGAAAGGCACCGGCGTCAGCGTCAACATCCTGGTGCCGGGCGGCGTCACCGACACCCCGCTGGTGGGCGATTCCGGCGATCGGTCGAAAATGCTGCGTCCGGAGATCATGAACCCGCCCCTTGCTCTGGCTGGTGTCCGACGAAGCCGCCGGCGTGAACGGCCGCCGCTTCATCGCCGCCGATTGGGATACAATGAAACCACCTGCCCAGGCGGCGGAGAAAGCCGGCGCGCCCATCGCCTGGCTGTCCATCGCCCGCATGCCGATCGAGCCCACCTGATGCTGCAATCCGTTTCCTTCGACCCGACCGCCCCCGCGCCGCTGGACGGCATCCGCGTGGTCGATCTGTCGCGCCTGGTCGCCGGCAACATGGTCAGCCTGCAGCTCGCCGACCAGGGCGCCGAGGTGATCAAGATCGAGGACCCCAAGGTCGGCGATCCGCTGCGCGCCTGGCGGGTCAAAGGCCTGTCGCTGCACTGGAAGGTCTATGCCCGCAACAAGAAGAGCCTGGCGCATGAACCTGCGGCCCCAGGCCGGGACGCGACGCGCTGCACGATCTGCTGGCGACCAGCCATGTGCTGATCGAGAACTACCGGCCCGGCACGCTGGAGGAGATGGGCCTCGGCCCGGACGTGCTGCACGCGCGCAATCCCGGCCTGATCATCGTGCGCATCACCGGCTTCGGCCAGGACGGTCCATATCGCGACCGGCCCGGCTTCGGCACGCTGGTGGAGGCGATGTCCGGTTTCGCCTCCAAGAACGGCTACGACGACCGCCCGCCGGTGCTGCCGCCGCTGGCGCTGGCCGACATGATCGTCCGGGCTGTACGGCGCCTATGCGGTGATGGTGGCGCTGCGCGTGGTGGAGCGTGGCGGCCGCGGCCAGGTGATCGACCTGCCGTTGCTGGAGCCGATGATCTCCGTGCTCGGCCCCGACGCGGCGATCTATCGGGTGTCCGGCGAGAAGCCGCAGCGCACCGGCAGCCGCTCGCTGACCACGTCGCCGCGCAATGTCTACGAGACCAGCGACGGTCGGTTCATCGCGATCTCCGCCTCGATCCAGGCGATGGCGGAGCGGCTGTTCCGCGCCATCGGCACGCCCGGACATGATCGACGATCCGCGGTTCCGCACCAACACCGACCGGGTGCGCAACATCGACGCGTGCGACGGCATCGTCGCCGCCTGGATCGCCGAACGCACGCTGGCCGAGAACATGGCGGTGTTCGAGGCCGCCGAGGTGACCGCGACGCCGATCTACGAGATCGACCAGTTGCTCGACGATCCGCATGTGCAGGCGCGCGGCGTGCTGGTCGAGGCGCCGGACGAGGAAGCCGGATCGGTGCTGATGCACAACATCATTCCGCGCCTGTCGGACACGCCCGGCCGGTTGCGGTCGCCGGCGCCGGCACTGGGCCAGCACACGCGGTCCGTTCTGGAATCGATCGGCTACGACGCCGCCCGCATCGCCGCGCTGGCGGCGCGACGGCGCACGATCAAGGAGGACTTGAGAATGCGCGACGATCTGCCGGTCTGGCGATCCCTGATGTTCGTTCCGGTGACGGCGGAGAAATTCGTCCGCACCGGCGCCGATCGCGGCGCCGACGCGCATCATCCTGGACCTGGAGGACGCCGTCGCGCCGTCGCAGAAGGAGCACGCGCGCACGCTGATCGCCGATGCGATCCCGCAGGTGTCGCGCAACGGCGCCGACGTGCTGGTGCGCGTCAACCGCCCGTGGCGGCTGCTGGTGCGCGACCTGGAGGCGGCGGTGATCCCGGGCGTTGCGGCGCTGATGCTGACCAAGGTCGACAGCCCCGAACACGTGCTCGCGGTGCGCCGAGATCGTCGACGAACTGGAAGCCGAACGCGGCCTGCCGCCGGGCAGGATGAAGTTCGTCGTTCTGGTGGAAACCGCCGCCGGCTTCTTCCGCATCGAGCAGATCGCCAAATCGCATCCGCGCATCGTCGGCCTCAGCCTGGGATCCGAGGATTTCGCCGCCGATGTCGGCATGCAGTCCGAACCCGAGGGCCTGTTCTATCCCAAGCAGCACACGCATGTTCGCCGCCCGCGCCGCCGGGCATCATGCCGATGGGCTTCATCGGCTCGATCGCCGATTTCCGCGACCAGGAGGCGTTCCGCGCCATCGTGCGGCGCTCCCGCCGGCTGGGCTTCGTCGGCGCCAGCGCGATCCATCCGCTGCAGGTGCCGGTGCTGAACGAGGAATTCTCGCCCGATCCGGCCGAGGTCGAACGCGCCGAACGGATGATCGCCGCCTACGACGCCGCCTATGCCGCAGGGCCTGGGCGCGGTGCAGTTCGAGGGCGCGATGATCGACGTTCCGGTGGTGGAGCGGGCGCGCACCGTCGTGAAGCGGGCGGCGGCGTTGCGGGCGAAGGGGCGGCTTTGATCCTCTGCAGTCGTCTGGGACCCCATTTGGCACCCACTTGGTTGGGATGGCATAAGTCCGGTGCCACAATGGCTCAGGGATCGATCTACTTTCACACCGACAGCCTGGAGCGTCATGACCGGAGGCGGAATTGCCGGAGGTCTGAATCACGCGATCAAACAAACACCTGGAGCAGGATGGCTGAGCGAAAGCGATGTCATCCTGCTCTAGTGCGGCGGCCGGATGGTGTGGGTATTGAGTTGCTCCGCATCCTGCCTCACGAACCCGCCAACGACCTACCCACCGTCAAGTTGACAACGCCAACAAGCGGCGCATGTGATTGGCCGCCACCTGCCTGGGGGCGGGTGACGGCCATATGTCAGTCTAACATTGCTTGGGACCTCGGTCAGGTACCCATCAATCGGACGTGAGCCGGCGTGTGTCCGACTTCAATTGCCGCCGCCATAGGACCCCGTTTGGAAGTACAGGGTTGAAGCCCGGTCTCCGGCGACTGTGCTGCTATTGCCCCGCACCACGGTGGCTCCCGTCGCGCCCGGGACATTGGCGTTGTTGGCCTCCGGGAGGACCGGAACAGCAGCTCCACCCATCGACGTTGCCGAGCTACTGTATGTAAGAATCTGGTCCTGTGGCTGGCCAGGCTGGGCTGCGAATGCGGCCGAACCAGTAGCGACGACCAAGGCAGACAGAAGAAGAGCGGCTTTCATCATGACTAACTCCTTCAAGGGAACATCAGTAAACTGGCCACGCCAGTCCAATATAGATGAGTGGTGTCTAGTTACGGCGTGCACGCGGGTTTGAGCGGCACAGCAAAAAAGGCAAGATCATCTGGCCTTCATCCTATCCATGTGGCCTACGTTGATTCTTGACTTGGTTTAGTTGCCGCCGTACGCGCCGGTCTGCTGCATCACGGTCGCGACGTGGTCATCGCGATGGTGTTGGCAGCGAAGGCAGGAACAGTGGCAATGCCCGGGCTCAGCGCAGCGAGCGCCGCGAAGAACAGGTTTCGCATCGGAACTCTCCGTGTCATGCATCGAATGGGATGTCCTTTTTCGATGACACCAAGAAAGACCGGAGTTCACGCCAAATAATTCTGGTCCGATGGATTAAATATCGATCATGATTACGTGATTACGGTAGATTTCATTGGGCTATCTTTACACCTTCGTCGAAGGGAACCAACTGGAATGCCATGCGGTAGGCGTTGCCGCTATGGCACCAGAAACGAGCGCTCCCGACGCCCTGTAAACAGAAAAGCTGTGATATTCTTGATATCGGGGCCCCAAAGCTTCATTGCGTCGTGATGCAAGAAATGACGATGCACCTGATCACACAGGCACAAATGGACCCGGTATCGACCACGTCAAACAAAATGAGCCAGCGTCGCCCAGACGGCCAGCAGACTAAACGCTATTCCGGTGGCGGTGACATAGGGGATCATATGCCGTCTCCTGGTTCGATAGAGACAGAATGGCGGCCCGCGCGGTCGCTCGCGGTGGCCTAACCTACAACGGCTTAGTTTCCGGTGGTGCATGACGGCCGGCGCGTCCAGTCAGCAAAGACCGGCTCGACGCGCCTGTTCTCCTGCAAGCTTGGCGGGGTTGAGCGGCACAGCAAAAGGGCCGGGATCATTCGGCCTTATGCTGATTCTTGACTTGGTTCAGTTGCAGCCATACGCGCCGGTCTACTGCATCACGGTCGCGGCACGGTCATCGCGATGGTGCTGACAGCGAAGGCAGGAACGGTGGCAACGCCCAGGCTCAGAGCAGCGAGCGCAGCGAAGAACAGGTTTCGCATCGGCACTCTCCATATCATACATCGAATGGGATGTCCGGTTTCGATGACACCAAGAAAGACCTGATTTCAGGCCGAGTAATTCTGGTCCGATGGATTAAATCTCAACCATGATTACGTTGATATCATTGGGCTACCTTCACACCTTCGTCGAAGAGTACCGACCGGAAAGCCATGCGATAGACGTTGCCGCTATGGCACCAAAAACGAGCGCGCCCGACGCCATGTAAACAGACACGCTGTGGGTGAACAGCCAGTGTACCGCGCAATAGGCAACGGTCGAGAGCGTGTACGCGGTTTTATATTTGCTCAGCCTGGCTACCAATGTTCTGGCGTTCCCCCAAGCTTTCTGCGGTACCCACTCACCTATTTCCATGTCACAGTCCCCCTCAGCGTCGCTTGAGGCGTTAACCCGCACGAGACACTGCGCGCCGCAGCGTCGCATGCTCGGGAAGGTCGAGTCTTGCGCGGAACACGTTGGCTCGCAATCTTTGGACCAGACCGTTGGCTGGTTTATTCCGGCTGGTGTCCGTGACGTGAGGGAGACCAGCATCTGCCCAAAGCGCTAGCCACGGCGTCCGCTACAAAATTTGCAATACTGTACCACAAACACCGGCCTTCCGCTCCCGGATCCATGCTGGCTTGTCAGTTTGAGAACGAGATGGTCGGATTCGTTGAGCAATAGATGACCGCCTACGCTGTGCCGATGACCAGGCAATCGCGTGCGGTTTCTACCACCTCGCGCGTAACGGCGGAGCGGTGGAGATGCCGGGGCGATCGTCATCATGGGCGAGTGGGCCGCACGACGCGGCGTTGTACTGTTCGCCTCGCTACCGAAGAGCGCAGCCCGGCAAAAGCCCGCGGCCCGCTGTATTCCATTCTCGTAGCTGCTGCGTCCGCGCTTCGACCTCATCGGGTGTTGGTTGACGGTTGCGGCCGTTTACGATTGGACCAGGTTCAAACCGATGCCCAATGACGCATGACTCTGTGTGGTTGCCGGTCCCTGCCGCAGCATTCCCGGCGAAGACGAGAACCACACCTAAAGCCAGTGCGCTAAGCGGCGCTTTCGCCAATGCAGGCGTCGCGTTCTTCCGTCGCCGACCGGAGCTCTGGAATATTGAGAGGTTTTCAGAAGCGAAACCCATGGCGGTCTCCTAACGGACTTCGACATGCTGACCGCGGCCAAGTGTGTTTTATTCCCAGGCGACTACATTGCCCTGGCAGTGCGCGCAGCCTTTCTGCAATGCGCGGAGAATAAACCAAGTCGTACTTCGGTCTTCTTCATGCTGAGTTGGTTGATCTCTCTGCGCGCCAATCGAACTGGCGTCTGGGTAGATTAGCAGATCCGACCAGAAGGATAGATTGAGATGATGCGGCCCGCCCTTTCGATCACCTTGCGGCTTTTCGCGCTCACGGGATGTAGCACCGTGGTCAGCAATGACAGCGCCCATCGGAACACCCGGGACGCCAACACAGCCGTACGGGCTGGCCCGCCGTAGCGGGCCCTCACAGCACGATTGCTGAAGGTGCGGAGGCCACGTACTTCCCGCAGGAACGAGATTACAGCCCACAACGGTAGGATCATTGACTGCAAGCGACGATTCGAAGCCGGTTTGCTTCCATATCCAATCGCTGGATGGATGAAAAGGAGTTAAGCCATTATGTTTCGCCTAAAGGCTCTCTTCATTATGGCTCTGATTCTGGCGGGGCTGCTGGGGGCGCCCGGTCAGGCTGCCGCGCACGGTGGTGGCGGAGGTTTTCACGGCGGCGGCGGAGGATTTCATCACGGATTTGGGCGAGCTTTTGGACGTGGGCGCGGTGGATTTAGAGATGGATTATTCTTGGGCCTTGGCGCAGGGCCTGTGATTGTTTCCCCATACTACTATGGATTTCCACCGCTCTATTATGTCCCACCTCCGGCATATTACCCGCAGCCCAGTTGTTACCTGCCGCCTCCGGGTTACCCGCCCGGCTGTTACCCGCCGCCTCCGGGGTGAAGGGCCGCTTTAGCGCATGGGCATAGAGACCGTCAGGGCATCAGTCCGATGGTCTCCGCCATCTCATCCATCAGGCGGCGGAAGTGCACATTCAGGCGCTCCATGCCGGTGCAGTACATCACACAAACATCATCGTTGAAATCATCGAGTTGAATAGGCTTGGCCGGTGCAAGCGCCGACAGCCCAATACGACCCAGCAACTGATCCTGCTGGTCGCCGGTCCCGGCGCAGCACACGACCAATCCTGCCCGGGCGTTCGAGCCGCTCCCGAGATCCACCGCAAGCACCGCAGAAGCGGCCGCCAGTTGCATGCCCGGGCGACCACTCGTTCGGTACTCGGGATGCACGATCCAACGTCCAATCTCCACCGTCTCCGTGCGCTTGACCCCGAGCTTCTCGAGCATGTCCGAGAATGCCTTCGCACCGAGGACCTCTTCAGTCACACATGCTGGACCGCTTGCCATCAAAGGATAAACGCGGACGCAGCCAACAAGTCTAAGCCCGTCGTACGCCAGGATGTGATGGGAATGGAGGTCGATCGGATCAGGATCGCGGAAGTGTCCGTTGTCACTCCTGAAACGCGGCCGTCTGCCGTCATTGAAAAGGACCAGGCCACGCAGCGACCTGACCTCGTTGAGCCAATCCGGCACCGACCGGATTTCGCCGTCGCGCTCCACTCTGACAGGCGCGTGCCTCTGCCACGAGAGGGAACGGGACGGGGTGCTCGCCAACGCTTCCACGTTCTGAGAATTGCGTTGCGCCAGTTGAACGCAGTCAGCCAAGAACTGCGCGTACGCATCGAGAACCGCGGTGCCCGCAGAAACCAGCGCGGGCAGACAGGTCGGCCTGGCCTCGAGCAGTCGGGCCATTTCCAGCGTGTTGAAGCGCGTGTGCCCCTGGTCCAAGCGAATGTGCTCGGTCACAAAGCTGAGGCAGGGCAAGACCCCGGGTCCGAGGATCTCAATGCAATGCCCGATGAACTGCTCACCGTATCGTAGAGGAAGCATTTCAACTTCATATTCGATGGCAATCTGAGCGTAAGGTGTGACGCCTTCAATATTCTGTTCGTGAACCCTGCAATATTGCAGTACGCCGGGACTCGGCGCCTGAGCCAGGAGTGCGTTCGCATCCACCAACGGTGTACGGCGATTGTTCCAGGACGTTGCCAAACGCCTGACGTCGGCGATCATCATAAGATGATGGCCAGCTTCGGCCCGTGCGTGTGCACTCAGGGCGTTGGCCAGCCCTAAAAGATCCAAACCGCGGCAGCGTTCGGCGGCGGCCGATCCAACCCTCCACCGGCTCTGTCATGCGCGACCCAAGTGCGCAGAAGTGCAGCAGGAATGATTCCAGGAATGCCGCGTCATGGCTTGATTGGATCGCTTGCACGCCCGGACTGACCGCGAAGCGTTCACGGGCGGGCGTGAGAAGACGCTCGTACTCTTGCAGATCCATATCGGCCTCGTCGGCTCGTGCCATAGCTTTGCCTCGGTCCTCCAAAGGACCTAGCATATTCCAGCCGTCAAACCCGCGCGTGTCATGAAAGCGCGCCGGGACCGGCGCGCTGGGGCCTTCTCTTTATCATCTTGCATGGTTGCTTTTCCTGATACCTTCCGGTGGCGCTTCCCTCGTGCCCTCAGGCCGTGGCTCTGATGCGCATGGCGAGCCACTTTTCCCAAGACGGCAGGCCAGGATTTTTATTCCGTCCGATAGCGCCATTGTGAATTCGCGATAGCTCTGTCGCGATCCGAATCAGGACATGTGCGAAATCATGACACCGGGAAGTGTCATGCCGCATGGATTATTAAGACTATTGAGTAATATACTGTTGCGCTTTGAAACTAAGCCCTTCCCACGACAAAAGAATTCCCTGAGGCTGACGCCCCAGGGAAAACAAGCTGTAGAATAGTTAACTGGTCGTAAGTAGCTTTACCAACTCACGGCCTCGCCGATGATAAACCCGTTCAGCTGAGCGTTGACCGTACGGCCGCCCAGCCCAGGGGCACCTTGGTTGAAGTCGAAGCCGCCCTGATGGCGGAAAGTGTACCGATATTCCGCGATCAACGCAAGTCCGGGCGCCACCCTGTAGGTACCACCAACCGCGAACTCATATTCATGACGCTGGGAAGTGCCGGTCAGGCGCGCATCACCTTGAGAATTAATCACGCCAAATGTTGCGGCGGCGGTGTAACGGCCATCAAAATATGTCAAGCCCCCCGTCACGGCGTTCATGGCTACGCCGCCTGTGGGACGTTCGTTCAACTGGCCGTTGATGGCACCCCCGATGTAGTCAATGGCCGCAGTCACATTGTACGCGGTCACCGCGATGCCCGCTTTGTAGAAGTTCAGGTTGTCATAGCGCAGTGCGGTCACGCTTGCGGCCGGAGAAGGTCTGACGAAGGCTGTCGTTGTCAGGTCCTCTTTGCCCGCGGTCTCATAGAAGCCATACATCTTGAAGTCGAGCCAGCCGAAATTGTGCTGCTGCCGCAGTCCAAAGCCCCATTGGTTGATCCAGCGCGTCGGATCGTTGCCCGCCGAAACGTTTATGCAGTTGGGGCCTGCCTGGTTGCAGAGGGTGGGTTGGAAGGAGCTGGCTCCCGACGAGTTGGCGAACGCATTCCCCTCGCTCGGCGCGTACTGGACGCCAAAATCAAATCCGTAGAATTGGGGCGACAGGTAGACGATCTTGTTGTTGGCATACTCGGCGCCGACCTGCGACAACCAGACGAATGGCGGATTAGCACCGCTTGGATCGATTTCCTGGGGACCGCCCGCGTCAAGACCACCGAGCCCGGCATCCCAAGCCTGAGATGTGAATATACCGTCGTCAAACAGGCCGATGACACCATCGCCCTGCCCGAGCCGCAGCAACCCTGCATTATCCGACGCTATGTAGGCAAATGCCCGCCGGATGAAGAGCGTCTGGCCAGACGAATTGGCGCTTGGACTGTTATTTCCACCCGTCGTGCTCGTTGCCGACGGGAAATTCTCTCGAATCTCAGCCGACCCGCCATATCGCAAGCCATTGGCCGCCACGCCATCGAAGCCTGGATACAGGCGAAGGTAAGACGAGACACCCACAGGATTCAGTTTGAACCCATTCGGTGTGCCGTTCGGGTTTCGACCCACGTCGAGGCTGGTAAAGTTTGCGCCGTTGAGCTGCTCAATACGGCCGTTGAACCGGATGACAACGTTCCCCGGCGTCGGATGCGCGATGACGTTCGGAGCGCGCTGGACGCTAAGAGGACCAGCCTGAGCGCTGCCCGACGGCGTATTCGCAACACCCCATGCGTTATTATTGTTATTCGCGGCCGGCCCGGCGCCGTATTTCGCGATCAACTGACCCTGCGATGGAGCGGACACCGGCAGCTCTTGAGCTACGGCCGTACCACTGAATAAAGCCACCCCCGCAAGGAGCATCAGGCGCATGCTCACGCCCCCGCCCACAAATCGGGTTTGATTGAATTGGTTCATAACAATCCCCTTTTATGTCGTTCCGGATGACATACCTTCCGGTGAGCGGATTTATTCGCGCGCCATCACATAAAATTTTTTCCATACAAATTTACGTCGCAGCAATGCCACAGCGTGGAATAAAATGAACGCCCCTCAGGTCATTTTCTACGCTGGGCCACAACAGGGTCCGGCAGCTCACATGACCGATAAGGAGACCAGGATGAAATTCATGATGTAGAGCGCCATCGTCGCCATCGTACTGATATGGCGGCAATCGATAGTTCCCAGTTTGATCGTTCCGTTGTCCTAAGCCAAGGACTGAGTGAGGGCGTCGCTTGTCCTAAATCGGATGCCGTGCGCTCGTGCCGAGCCGTGTGCATCAAAAGATTTGTGACAAGAGAATAAACCACGTTCTCGCATGGTCGACGCGTAGCAATCTCCCAGATGGGGCTCAGGTCGGTTCCAAATGCAGAGCCGCATCAAATTGTTAGTGTAACGAGTTGGAAGCAGCCTCAGCCAGGCGTTCTACGTCCCTGGAAGAGATGCAGTTGCAAATACATGGATCAAGACAGCCCCGTTCTTATTCGTCCGGATTGATGCGTCATGAGATGCCGCTCAGGAGCCACGCGGGAGCGTGCAACAGCGCTGCCGTTGGTGGCCGACTTCGAGGAAGCCATTCTACCGCAACTAGACGCGGCCTATAACCTCGCCCGCTGGCTCGTTCGGGATGAGAGACTTGCAGAAGACGTCGTTCAGGACGCATCGGTTCGGGCGTTCAGTTGTTTCGTCTCCCACAAAGGCGGCGATGGGCGCGCCTCGCTGTTTCGTATTGGTGTCTATAACGTACTTGCCGCACGCACAAGCGCCAATGATGCCGGGTTCGTGCGGGACATCGCGCCGCAGGTCGCCGACGCCAGGGCCGATTTGAAACGATGTTTTCCTTGACCGAAAACATTATGCGGCTGGACCAGGCTATTGATGCGCTGCCTCTCGATTTGCGGGAATGCCTGATCCTCCGGGAGTTTGAAGAGCTTTCTTACAAGGAAGCGCAACCGTTACAGATGTTCCGATTGGTACGGTCGTGTCGCGGCTCTGGCGAGCAGCCAGGCGCTGCCCCGTAGCCAGGACAAAGGATAAACGTCATGCCGGACTACACCTGCGACGACATGTCGCTGCTGGTCCAAGCCGATATAGACGGCGAATTGATGTCGGCCGAAGCAGCGTCTGTGCAGATGCATATGCAGCACTGTGACCGCTGCACTGTGCTGCATCGGCAACTTCGTTCGATCGCGGTCCGGCTGCGCCAGGAGTTAATCTATTACACAGCGCCTGATGCGTTGAGGGAGACGATACGCGTGTGTCTGGCAGCGCTGGCGCCGGATGCCGAACCGGCGCAACCACGTTGGTGGAGGCAGGTGCCGCTTTTGCGGCTAGCCGGCTCCTTCGGCACAGGCTTCGCGGTGGCAGCCGGTCTCGCTTTGGCCGTCCTGCTTCCACGCACCGATCCTTTGCCCGAGGCGGTTGTCTCCGGTCACATTCGGGCGTTGCAGCCAGGGCACCTGACGGACGTCGTTTGGTCGGACCAGCATACGGTCAAACCCTGGTTCGATAGCCGTCTCGACTATGCGCCGCCTGTAAAATATCTCGAGGCCTCAGGCTTCTCTCTGGCCGGAGGGCGGCTCGACTATCTTGCGGGCAAACAAGTGGCGGCACTGATCTACTACCGCCGCCAGCATGTCATCGACATGTATGTATGGCCGGACGATGGCCCCTCCGCAGACGAGCCAAACGGCCGTCAAATCAGTGGTTTCAATTGCCTGCACTGGCGCCAAGGCGGGATGGCATACTGGGCCGTTTCGGACCTCAATGAACCAGAGCTGCGGAACTTTGCCAGCCTCATGCAGAAAGAATGATCCCAGGCGGCGCCGGTAGCGCCGCCTCCAACGTTGAATCGCAATTCGTTCCGATTGAGAATCCCCTACCTCAACGAATATCAACAGGCCTTGGCAAATGTGGCCATGGCTGGGCGTTGAGTGGCTTAGCTTTTCAATAAGATATAGATATGCCCACCGCCGGACTCGAACCGGCACGTCCTTTCGAACTGCGGATTTTAAGTCCGCTGCGTCTACCATTCCGCCAGGCGGGCACAACGCGCGATGTAGCCGCACAAAGCACAGAATGCCACCCTCATAACGCGCCAACCGCGCCTCGGTATTGCGCGCTCAACGATCGGGCCGGAGCAGACCACCCGCTAGGCGCCTTGCGCGAGAGCAGAAGAACGACTGCTCAGATAGGCCCGGCCCGCTCGGCCCTCAGGCCCGGGAGCCACCGATGGGCTGTAGATTGCGGGGGTCAATCTGGAATTGGGCGCCGGCGCGCGCTAGTGCCTCAATCTCCGGAATCTTCAGCCGCAAAAGGCCGGTCAGAAAGACCTCGCATTCTTCTTTCGGCGGCATCCGGTACGGCTCACGGACACCTCCCTCTCCGCCAGGCATGCGCAACATCTTCGTGGCCATCTTGATCCAGCGTGGATTGGATGAGTTCCAGCGTGCCGTGTACTGGTTGAACCGCTTCAAATGCGCATAGATCCCGGACGCTTCGTCGTACCGCCTCTCCGCCACGAGATCGAGGTACTGCCGCAATGTGGCAGGCAGCAAATTGAAATCACCGCCGATGACACCCGTTGCGCCCATCGCAAGCATGTTCATCGACCCCGTAATCGGAACGTTGTAGTCGACCGGCCGCTTGACCAGCCGTTGCAACTCCAGCAGGTAGTCGTCGTTCAACCCGACCATGTTGATCGCAATGATCTGCTTGTATTTGTTCGTAATGGACGCGATCCATTCTGGCTTTGGCGTGTAGCCCATGGTGGGATTGGGCGCGAGCGCGACAGGATAGCTCTGACCTGCCAGCACATCATCGAAGAACATAAGGAATTCCATCTCGGTCGGCTTGAAACTATGCCAGCCTGTAGGACCGTAGATGTTGACGCGTTCGATACCGGCCCCGATGGCGAGCATCGAGTGGTCATGCGTCACTTTGATCGACTGCGCCTCGGGCGGATTGGCATTGACCTGGACTTTTCCCTTGCCGACCGACACGCCAATCTCATAGACGCGGCGCAGTTCCTCGGTCGTCAGGGCATTGCCCTCGCCGGATCCGGCGCTGCCGAGATACATGCCGATCTCGGCATCCACGAAGCGCTGCAGATAGGTCCGGTACGCGGGTTCATCGATCGTGCCGTTCGGGGAAAAAATCGTCGCCACTCTGCAGTGACCTTGCAGATCAGTCTGGACGCGGACCGGCAGCGCGGCGACGCTTGGGTTGTTCATTCCGGACGTTCCTTCTTCTCGTCAGGCCCCCCAAGGCCAGTGCGGCCGAAAGCCGCGAACATGACGGCCGACCCAGCATTTTCAACTGGCAGAGGCCCCATAACCGGCAACCACATCGAGACTCACAACCCGCACGCAATATCCAGCGCCATCCGCAGCAGCTTCTCGCTCGCTTCGGGCGTGCGGAAAGCGCTGTGCGCCGACAGCGTCACGTTCTCCAGCGTCGTCAGTTCATGCCCCGCCGGCAGCGGCTCGACCCCGAACACATCCAGCGCCGCGTGCCGCAGATGTCCGGACCGCAACGCCGCGATCATCGCCGCCTCATCCACGATCGCGCCGCGCGCCGTATTCACCAGCACCGTCCCGGGCTGCAGTTGCGCAATACGGTCCGCAGACAGGAACCCGCGCGTCGCGTCGTTCAGCAGCAGGTGCACCGACAGCACCTCGACTCTCCGCCAGCAGCGTATCCAGATCGACGAACGTCACCCCCGGCGCCGTCTTCGGTGTCCGGTTCCACGCGATCACCCGCATCCCGGACCCGGCGGCAATGCGGGCCACTTCGGCCGCGATGCCGCCGAAACCCAGAAGGCCGAGCGTCTTGCCGGTCAGTTCCATGCCCTCGGTCCTGATCCATTGCCCGGCCCGCATCCCGCCATCCATGCGCGCCAGTCCGCGTGCGGCGGCCCACATCAGTGCGATGGTGTGTTCGGCGACGGCAGTGTCGCCATAGCCTTTGATGATGTGGACGGTGATGCCGAGTTCGGCCAGTTCCTCGGGGTTCATGTAGCTGCGCGCGCCGGTGCCGAGGAATATGACGTGCTTCAGACCCTTGCACGCCTTCATCGCCGAGGTCGGCAACTGCGTGTGGTCGTCGAAGAGGAAATCGTACCCGGCGGTCATGCCGGCCAGTTCCTCGGGCGCGATGGCAGCGTGCTCGAGCACGTCCATTTGCGGATCGGTTGGCCGCACGACGCGATGGAATACTGCGGCCAGATCATCGACAGCATCCAGAAACAAGCCCTTCATCGCAACAGACTCCTGACACCAAACGGCCACAAGTCTGGGCAACGATCATGTCTGCGGCAAGCGGCCACGCATATCGGCTGCGACTTCTGCTACAATACGCAACGAATGCCGCCCCCCGCCCCAATCGTTCCGCGCTTTTACCCAGACGAACCGGCCCGGGCTGTCCGCAAACAGCCATCGCGCCGGCGCCGGGTGCTGTCCTGGCTGCTGCGCTGGGTCATCATCGCGGCCATCTGGACCAGCCTCGCCGCCGCCATTGCGATCCTTTGGTTCTGCCGCGATATCCCGCGCCCGGAATCCGCCCTGGACGCCATTCGCCGCCCGAGCCTGACGCTGCAGGACCGGTCGGGCGGGTCATCGCCACCTATGGCGATCTGGTCGGCGAGCCCCTCCGGCTCAATCAGTTTCCGCCCGCCCTGCCAGCCGCCGTCATCGCGGTCGAGGACCGGCGCTTCTACCACCACCCTGGCATCGACCCCGTCGGCCTGACGCGCGCACTCTGGGTGAACCTCAGGGCCGGGCGGGTCGTGCAAGGCGGCTCGACGCTGACCCAGCAGGTTGCCAAGACATTGTTCCTGACCAATGCCCGCACGATCGGTCGCAAGGTGCAGGAACTATTCCTGACGCTGTGGCTGGAGCGGCATTTCACCAAGAACGAAATTCTGGAGATCTACCTCAACCGCGTTTACCTCGGAGCCGGCGCCTGGGGCATGGACGCCGCGGCGCGTGTCTATTTCGGCGTCTCCGCCCGCCAGGTCACGCTGGCGCAGGCTGCGGTGCTGGCCGGCCTGCCGCGCGCGCCATCGCGCTTCAATCCGCGCGTCAACCCGCAAGCTGCCGTCGCCCGAGCACATGAGGTGCTGAACGCGATGGTGGATAATGGGAGGATCACGGCCGCACAGGCCCAGACGGCGGCCGCGCACATGACCTTTCCGCCCAGCCCGTCCTCTCCCGGCTGGTTCGCCGACTGGATCGCCGAGAAATCCCAAACCCTGCTCGCCCCCAATACCGACGCCACGCTACGCACCACGCTCGACGCTCGGGACCAGACGGTGGCCGAATCGCGGTTGGAGGCTTTGCTCGCGGGTCCCGGGGCAGCGGCCGATGCCACCCAGGGCGCCGTGGTCATCCTCGATGCCGCCACCGGCGCGGTGCGAGCGATGGTGGGCGGCCGCAACTATCGCGACAGCCCGTTCAACCGTGCGGTGCTGGCGCGCCGGCAGCCCGGTTCGGCCTTCAAGCCGTTCGTCTGGCTGACGGCCCTGGAATACGGCATGACCCCCGACGACACGGTGCTGGACGCACCGATCAGCATCGGCACCTGGCACCCGTCGAATTTCGAGCGCCGCTATTTCGGCGAGATCACGCTGGAGGAAGCGCTCGCCCAGTCCATCAATACCGCGTCGGTCCGGCTGCTGCTGAAATCCGGAGGCCCCCGCACTGTCGCCGCCACAGCCGCACGCCTCGGCATTACCGACAAGCTCCCGAACAACGCCTCCCTCGCGCTTGGCACCGGCGAGGTGGGACTGCTGGAACTGACGGCTTCCTATGCGCCGTTCTTCAACGGCGGCAATCGCGTCACGCCCTTTGGCCTGGAGCAGATGCAAAAGCCGCCGGAAATGGTCATTACGCCCGAGGAAGCGCACATGATGGCGCGCATGCTGGGAGCGGTGGTCAGCCGCGGCACGGGGCGCGCCGCCACTGTCCCCGGACGCATGGTCGCGGGCAAGACCGGCACGACCCAGGATTCGCGTGATGCCTGGTTCATCGGTTTCGTCCATAACGATCTGATCGGTGTCTGGATCGGCAATGACGACAACCAGCCGATGAAGAACGTCATGGGCGGCTCCCTGCCCGCGCGCCTGTTCCATGACATCGCCATGGCGACCGACTGATACCCTCAGTACGACGGGCTGACCGGTATGCGCTCGTGGCGGCTGCCCCCCTGGAAGGCTGACTGATGTCAGAAATATTTACGCCTCTCTTTCAATATGATGACAAAATATCCCTAATAGTCTGTTTTTCCATATAAAATATTTCTGGCATGGATCATGCATCCGTAACGAATAGGCGGGTTTGGGGAAACTCGCCCGATTGAAGAGGGGAGATTGGTATGAGGCGGGTTCTTACCCCGTCCGCGATGTTGGCAGTCATCGGTCCACCGATAGCCGCCACCGTCACGGCATGGTTTCTAAGCTTTCTGCCGCGTGAGGTCTTCGACTTCGCGATCATCTGGGTTATCGCCTCACTGCCGCCCGCAATACTGTTCGGGCACTGCGCGCTCAGCAGCGAACCCTGAAGTCTACGGTTCGGGCTGCCTGGCACGCCACCCAGACCGATTGTCGGGCGATTACGCCGTGGCCGGGCCAGGACGCCGCATCATGGCCAGAGCGGCTCTACACTGCCCCGTCGGCGCGTAGCGCGGCAACGGCCTGTTCGTTCAGGCCCAGCCACTCCGACAAGACCGTCTGCGTGTGCTCGCCCAGCACCGGCGAGGCGGCCAGCAATGGGGGCTTGCCGTCGATCCGTACCGGCCAGCCGGGCATCTTGAAGTCGCGATGCGCCGGATGGTGCATCACCTGCATGATGCCGCGGTCCTCGAACGTCCGGTCGTTCTGCAGTTCCATCGTGTCCAGCACGGCACCGGCCGGGATGCCGGCCTCACCGACCGCACGCATGGCGTCCATACTTCGTATGCCGGCGGGTCCAGGTCGCAATGATGCCGTCAACCTCGGCCTCCCGCTCCAGCCGCGCGAATGCGTCGGCATACCGCAAGTCACCGATCAGATCCTCCCGTCCCATGACTTTCAGCAGCCGGTCCCAGTGATCGGGGTTGGCGCGGCTGGTCATGATGTAGACATAGTCGTTCGGGCCGCCGGGCGCGCAGGGATACAGGCCCATCGGGGCATTGCGCACGCCCGGCACCTTGCTGCCGCCCCGTTCGGCGGGTTGGCCGGTCCGGCCCTGCGTGGCGAAGTTGATCCGCATATAGTGCATGATCGCATCCTGCATCGCGACCTGCAGCCTATGGCCCTCCCCCGTCTCCCGCCGCCTGTACAGGGCGCCGAGGATGGTGATCGCCATCAACATGCCCGTCCCCGTATCGCCCAGGGAGATCCCCGGCCGGGTCGGCGGTCCGTCCGGATCGCCGGTCACGCTGAACGTGCCGCCGCAGGCCTGGGCGATCATGTCGAAGGCCAGGTTCTTCTCGAACGGGCTGCCTTCGCCGAAGCCTTTCACTTGCGCGTAGATGATCGCGGGGTTGAGTTCGCGGACCACGTCATAGCCCAGGCCTAGTCGCTCGATCGCGCCAGGGGCAAAGTTCTCGATGCAGACATCCGCCTTGCGCAGCATGTCCTTCACCAGCGCCAGCCCCTTGGCTGACTTCAGGTTGACGGTCATCGACCGCTTGTTGGCGTTGAAGACGTGGAAATAGTAAGGATCGTCGTCCGGCTGGCCAGGCCGCAGCCGCCGCCCGGGATCGCCCATTTTCGGGTTCTCGATCTTCACCACGTCGGCACCCAACCAGGCCAGGGCTTCGGTGCAGGACGGTCCGGCCTCGAACTGCGTGAAATCGACAATTCTTATCCCGGACAGAAACTGCACGGGTGCGACGTTATCCGACGCCATTGTCACGCCTCCCTTTTTTGCTGTGCCCAGCGTGCCACATCCCCCGTTTGGCTTCCAGGGGCGCGCCAGAATCACGACAGGTCTTTCACTTCCGCCTGACGCTCCCCACTTCCGTGTAAGCGAGGCGCCGACAAGAAGATTGACGATTGCTCGCAGGACCTTGTGGCGGAATAGTGTCGGAAACGGGCAAGAATTCAGCGAATCGCAAGTCCAGCCGCGTCCGGATACAGCGAAACGCCATGTGAATGGAGAAAGACGTGGACGAAACGATCATCTACCACAACCCGAACTGCGGAACATCGCGCAAGGTGTTGGCGATGCTGCGCGAGTCTGGGTCGGAGCCGCGCGTGATCGAGTATCTCAAGACGCCGCCCGACCGCGCCGCCCTGACAGCGCTGCTGGCGCGGCTCGGGTTGACACCCCGCCAAATCCTGCGCCGGCGCGGCACGCCGTTCGATGAGCTGGACCTCGGCGACGAGCGCAAGACGGACGAGGAGCTGCTATCGGCCATCCTGAAGCACCCGATTTTGCTGGAAAGGCCGATCGTGGTCAGCCCGAAAGGGGCCCGTCTCTGCCGGCCGGCGGAGGCCGTGCAGGCGCTGCTGAGCCAAACTGGCGACGCATTCACGAATTCGTAATCGGTTGCCGACCAGTATTGTTTCGCCATGTCAATGTAAATTTTAGTTTATGTTGGCAAATTAGAGGTAAATGTGGCATTCTCCTCGCGGAAAGTTTCTTTGCGTGCCGTCACTTAATCTCATAGAGCCACGATCCTCATCACCAGTGAACGAGGAATGATCAAAATGTCGTCTGCGCGACCAATCCTTATTGTTGAAGATGAACATGCGTTGCGGCAGGCCTTGGCGGAGCAGTTTTCCGAGGACGGGCTGTACCAGCCGTTCGAGGCTGCGACGCTGAAGGAAGCCGCGCAGTACCTGGGTGCTGCCGATGCGCGCTTCGACTCCATCATTCTCGACATCAACATGCCGGACGGCGACGGGCGCGACTTCTGCGCCCAGATGCGCCGCCAGGGCCATCGGATGCCGATCATCATGCTGACCGGCAACACCAACGAGGAAGACATCGTCCAGGGTCTGAACTCCGGCGCAAATGACTACATCTCCAAGCCGTTCCGCGCCTCGGAACTGCTGGCGCGTGTCCAGGCGCAACTGCGTGCCTTCGACACCAGTGAAGACGCCGTCTTCACCATCGGGCCCTACACCTTCCGCCCGTCCGCCAAACTGCTGCTGACATCTGACCGCAAGCAGCGTATCCGGCTGACGACAAAAGAGGTGGCGATCCTGAAATTCCTCTATCGCACCGGCGGTGAGGTGGTGTCGCGCCAGGTCCTGCTGAACGAAGTGTGGGGCTACAACGCAGGTGTCACCACCCACACGCTGGAGACCCATATCTACCGGCTGCGCCAGAAGATCGAGGCCGACCCGAACAACTGCAAGCTGTTGCTGACAGCACCGGGCGGTTACCGCCTGAATGCCACACCGGTTGAAGAACAAGCTGCGGTTCCCGCCGGCGGGGCGAACTGGTGATCTTAGGCGGGGTTATCGCCCGGCGGGCCTGAAGATCCGCCGGTGTTGCCGTGTCGGCCCCGCTTATTTCGGCCCGGTTCGTATCAGCCGAACCTGGATAGCCTCGCCATGGGCACGCGTATCCGCTAAGTCCGGCGCTCGATCCGCACGTGTGGTGGGGCGGATCAGCATGGATAGTTCGGAACCGGCATGGCCCCTCCCCTCGATCCAGTCGCAAGCGACCCGGATCAACCCGCCTCGACCCAGGTCGTCGTCATTGGCGGCGGCATCGTCGGCGTCTGCACCGCGCTCTTCCTCGCGCGTAAGGGCATCCCGGTGGTGCTGTGCGAAAAAGGGGAGATCGGCGGCGAGCAATCCAGCCGCAACTGGGGCTGGTGCCGCAAAATGGGCCGCGACCCGCGGGAACTGCCGCTGGCGATCGAGGCGCTGCGGCTGTGGACGGAGATGAACGCCCTGGTCGGGGCCGAGACCGGCTTCCGGCGCAGCGGTATCGTCTATCTGTGCCGGACGGATAAGGAGCTGGCGCAAGCGCCAGGCCTGGCTGGAGCAGGTCGGCAAGCCGCTCCAGATGGACAGCCGCATGCTGACGCGCGACCAGGCGCTACGGGTGCTGCCGGGTCTGTCCGGGTCCCTGGGCGGGCGCCATGTTCACCCCATGCGACGGCCGCGCAGAACCCAGCCTCGCCGCACCGGCGATCGCCCAGGCGGCGCGGCATGCAGGGGCGTGCATCCTGACCCGATGCGCGGTGCGCGGGATCGAGACCACTGGCGGCCGCATCTGCGGGGTGGTCACCGAGAAAGGCCGCATCGCCTGCGAGTCCGTCGTGCTGGCGGGCGGCGTCTGGTCGCGACTGTTCTGCCGCCCTCTGGGCGTGCGCCTGCCGCAACTGAAGGTCCTTTCGTCGGTCATGCGGACCGACCCGATCGCCGACGGACCCGAGGCCTCCGCCAGCGGCCCTGGCTTCGGCCTGCGCAAACGGCTCGACGGCGGCTACACGGTGGCGAGCTGGAGCGGCAACGTCGCCGACATCGCCCCCGATTCCATCCGCTTCCTGCGCGACTTCCTGCCGGCGCTGATGCAGCGCGCGGGCGGTATCCGTCCGCGCTTCGGCCGGCGCTTCTTCGCCGAGGCCTTGCCAGCCGCGGCGCTGGAAGCTCGACCAGGCCTCACCGTTCGAGGCGGTCCGCATCCTCGACCCGCCGGCGCAAAGGCGATCCTGGAGCAGGCCGAACCCACCTGGTGCAGGCCTTTCCGGTGATCCACGACATGCGGGTCACCGGCAGCTGGGGCGGCATGATCGACGTGACGCCGGACGGGATCCCGGTGATCTCGGCTGTCGATGCGCTGCCCGGGTTCTTCATCGCCACCGGTTTCACCGGCCACGGCTTCGGCATCGCCCCCGGCGCCGGCCGGCTGATGGCGGAACTGGTGACGGGTGAGACGCCGGTGGTCGATCCCGCGCCTTTCCGCTACAGCCGGTTCACGGATGGAAGCCGTCCGAAACCGTCCCCTCTGGCCTAGGGGATAAGCAGCGACCGAGGCTCCATGGTGACGAAATCCGCGACGCAGTTTCCGCTGACCCGCCTGCGCCGCCTGCGCTCGAGCCCGGTGATGCGCGACATGCTGCAGGAGACCACGGTTTCGCTGAACGACCTGATCTATCCGATCTTCGTCGAGGAGGAACTCGACGATTTCGCCCCGGTCGAGATCATGCCCGGCGTCTTCCGCATCCCGGAGCGGAAACTCGACAGCCGCGATCAAGGAGATCGCGGCCGCCGGGATCAAGGCGGTGATGACGTTCGGCGTCAGTCGCACCACAAGGACGACACCGGCAGCGACTCCTGGAACCGAGAACGGGCTGCTGGCGCGGATGATCAAGCGCGCCAAGGACGCGGCGCCGGAACTGCTGGTGATCTCGGACACCTGCTTCTGCGAATACACCTCGCACGGCCATTGCGGCGTCATCCACGGCGAGGACGTGCACAACGACCACACGATCGAGAACCTGGGCCAGCAGTCGGTGGTCGCGGCGCGAGGCCGGCGCCGACATGATCGCGCCGTCGGCGATGATGGATGGCCAGGTCGCGGCGATCCGCGCCGCGCTGGACGGCAACGGGTTCAGCAACGTGCCGATCATGGCCTACTCGTCGAAGTTCGCCTCGGCGTTTTACGGACCGTTCCGCGCGGCGGCGGGCTGCGAGCTGAAAGGCGACCGCAAGGCCTATCAGATGGACCCGATGAACGGGCGCGAGGCGCTGCGGGAGTCGCTGATCGATGAGGCCGAGGGCGCCGATATCCTGATGGTCAAGCCCGGCCTGCCCTATCTGGACGTGCTGAGCGCAGATCCGCCAGCGCAGCCTGCTGCCGCTGGCCGCGTATCAGGTCAGCGGCGAGTACGCGATGATCAAGTTCGCCGCCGCAGGCCGGCGCGATCGACGAGCATCGCGTCGTGCGGGAAACGCTGGGCGCCATCAAGCGCGCCGGCGCCGACCTGATCCTGACCTATTTCGCCATGGATATCGCTCGCCAGGGATTTAGAGCAGGATGACATCGCTTTCGCTCAGCCATCCTGCTCCAGGTGTTTGTTTGATCGCGTGATTCAGACCTCCGGCGATTGCGCCTCCGGTCATCACGCTCTTTGTTTGAGCGCGTGATTCAGACCTCCGGCGATTCCGCCTCCGGTCATCACGCGCTGGCCACCCAGCCACACGTCGCCTGTGTCATTACCCCGCAAATGGATCATGGACGACCGGCATGAAACCTGCATGGTCCCGGCGGTCATTTCGACAGCTTGATAAGGACGGAGCGGATATGGATCGGCGCGGGTTTCTGAAGACGGCAGCGGCTGTCGGCGGTGCAATGGCAGCGCCACGGCTGTCCCTCGCGGCGGACAGCAAAGTGCTGCGGTTCGTGCCGCAGGCGAACCTCGCGAACCTCGATCCGATCTGGACGACGCAGTACGTCGTGCGCAACGGCTCGCTGCTGATCTGGGACACGCTGCTGGGCGTCGACGACCAGTTGCAGCCGAAACCGCAGATGGTCGAATGCCCGAGGATACGGCAGCGGACGTCAAGACCTGGACGTTCAAGCTGCGCTCGGGCCTGAAGTTCCACGACGGCGAGCCGGTCCTGGCCAAGGACGTCGTCGCCAGCATCAAGCGCTGGATGGTGCGCGATGCACCGATGGGCGTGCCGATCACGAAGACGACCGATGCGCTGGAGGTCGTGGACGACCGCACCTTCCGCTTCCGCCTCAATACGCCGTATCCGAAGCTGCTGTTCGCCCTGGGCAAGAGCAGCACGCCGGTGCTGTTCATCATGCCGGAACGCATCGCCGCCACCGATCCGTTCAAGCAGATCACCGAATATGTCGGCTCCGGACCGATGCGTTTCAAGACGAGACGAATGGGTGCCCGGCGCCAAGGCGATATTCGAGAAATTCGACGGCTATGTGCCGCGGGAGGAAAAAGCCAGTTGGCTGTCCGGCGGCAAGCGCATCAATTTCGATCGGATCGAGTGGCAGATCGTCCCCGACGGCGCGACCGCCGGCGGGGCGCTGCAGAACGGCGAGGTCGACTGGCTGGAAACGCCGCTGTCCGACCTGATCCCGCTACTGCGTAAGAACCGCAACATTGCGGTCGATATCGCCGATCCGCTGGGCAATATCGGCTCGTTCCGGATCAACCATCTGTATCCGCCGTTCAACGACGTGCGTGCGCGCCGGGCGGTGCAGATCGCGCTGAGCCAGGAAGACTACATGCAGGCGCGTCGTCGGCGACGACGACCACGCTGTGGAAAACGCTGCCCGGCTACTTCACGCCTGACACGCCGCTCTATACGGAAGAGGGCGGCGAGTATCTGAAGGGCAAGCGAGATTACGACAAGGCCAAGAAGCTTCTGGCCGAGGCCGGTTACAAGGGCGAACCGGTCATCCTGCTGGTGGCAACCGACGTCGCCATCACCAAAGCCCAGGGCGACGTGACGGCCGATCTGCTGAAGCGCATCGGGATGAACGTGCAGTATGAGGCGCTGGACTGGGGCACAGTCGGCCAGCGCCGCGCCAGCAAGGAGCCGCCGGACAAGGGCGGCTGGAACATCTTCCACACCTGGCACGCCGGTGCCGACTGCGTGAGCCCGGCCCCGTACACGGCTCTGGACTGCAGCGGTTCGACCGCCTGGTTCGGCTGGCCGAAGTCGGATCTGGTGCAGAGCAAGATTGCCGAATGGTATGCCGCGCCGGATCTGGCGACGGAGAAGAAGGTCATCGCGGAACTGAACAAGGCAGCGATGGACTTCGTCGTTTACCTGCCGACGGGCTTTTTCCGGCAATACCAGGCGTGGCGGAAGAACCTGTCAGGGGTAACGAAGGCGCCCTTCCCAGTGTTCTGGGATGTGACGAAGACGTAGCGCGTCACCGGCCCCGTCGCAGGGAAGGGGGCGGGAGTGGACTCCGGCTGACGATCCGCCAAACTCCGGCCGCCCCCATTTCCTTCGCATAGGGATCAGGAGACCGCGATGACCCGCCAGGACCTTCGCCATCAAGGCGAGACCATGCTGCGCACCCTGTTTGGCTCTGCCTCACAGACCGCAGGCCTTGGTCATTTGCTGACCGAAGCCGCCTATGGCGGGATCTGGTCGCGGCCCGGCCTCGACCTGCCGGATCGTCTGCTGTGCGCCATCGCTGCCTTGGGCGCCATTCCACGCCTGAAAGCGCTGCGCCGACACATCGCCGCCGGGCTCGAACACGGACTGACGGCCGAGGCCATCCGCGAGATCCTGGTCCAGGCCAGCCTCTACAGCGGCTTCTCGGCCGCGGAGGAAACCCTTGACCTTGCCGGCGAGATCTTTGCCGAACACGGCATCCCGTTCCCCGCCGACCCGCCCGAGGATGTGCCGCTGGAGGAACTCGACCGCCGCGGTGCGGAGCTGATGGCATCACTGCATGGAAACCGAGCGACGCAGGGGTATGCGGCGCCGGGAAATCCGGTGACGGGGGCGTTGTATCCCGCTGCCATCCGCTTCGGTTACGGCGAGATCTGGTTCCGCCCGGGTTTGGAGCGTCGCCAGCGCGCCCTGGTCGCCGTCAGCGCCTTCACCGCCCTGCGCCTGCCCGAACAGGTGGCGAAATTCGGCCAGTCGGCGCTCAACATGGGCCTGAACAAGCAGCAGGTGACCGAGGCCATCATCCAGACCGCGCCCCTCACTGGCTTTCCTCCGGCTCTCAACGCTTTGGGCGCTATCAGCGGGGCATTCGCATGACCCCGATCGAGTATGGCGACACCGCGCGCCTCGGCATCCTGGTCCCGTCCGGCAACAGCGTCGCCGAGATCGAGCTCAGGGCCATGCTGCCGCAGCAGGTCGCGATGCTGACCACCCGCCTGGCACTGCGTGGCAGTTCGGAGCCGGAGTTGCTGGCCATGCTGACGGATCTGGACAAGGCGGCGGAACTGGTCGGCCACGCGGAGCCGAATGCGATCGCGTTCCACTGCACCGCCGTTTCCACGTATGCACCCCATCTGGCCGGCGAGATTCGCGGGCGCATAACGGCCGCCTCGGGCCGGCCGGCGCTGGCGACGGCGGACGGTATCCTGGCGGCACTGCGCGTGCTGGAGACGCAGCGGATCCTGCTGGTCACGCCCTATATCCAGCCGGTGCATGACCGCGAGATCGGCTACCTCCAGGCTCAGGGCGTGGCCGTGGTCGGCGGCAGCTTCCTCGGTGTGAACACCAATATCGAGATGGCGCGCATTCCCCCTGCGACAATCGCCGATCAGGTTCGGACGGCGGCGCGTGGGATCGAAGCCGATCTGTGCTTCATCAGTTGCACGGCGATCCGGTCAGCCGGCCTGATCGCTGACCTGGAGGCCGAACTTGGCATGCCGGTGATGACCAGCAATCAGGTCATGGCCTGGCATGCGCTCAGGGCGCTGGAGGTCGGGATAAAAGTGCAAGGGTTCGGGCGGCTGTTCGACCACTGACGACAGAACCTGCCGCCGCATAGCAGGCGGCTGCGCACGAAACTCAGGATGGTCCCGGCGTTTCGAAAAGACGGCTCGAACGCCGCGAATGACCGCTGCGATCACGCCTATCGAGACGTGCCGAACCTGGAACCCCAAGATCGCGGCCGGGGCAACGTCAGACGCGCCCCGCCGCCGAGAGTCAGGACCGGACCTGCTCGCGATTTGCGCTGGCGGTCGTGGTCGTGCTCGCCGACCCCGGCAGGGTGCCGACCGGCTTGTCATGCTCTGCGGACTCGTCGTCAGGCTCGGCCATGTTCTTCTTGAACGATTTGATGCCCTTCGCGAAATCGCCCATCAGACCACTGATCTTATTGCCGCCGCCAAACAGCACGAGAATGACCGCCAGAACGATCAGCCAGTGCCAAATGCTGAAACTACCCATAACTCCTCCACGATCCTGAAGCCTCACGACCCAAAGCCGTGTGGCGTTAACGCGGGATCAACGCAACCGGACCATCGATGGGAACCGCGGAGGGGACATGGCGCGAACTGTGCCGCAATGCAAGCGTTCCGCACATCCCGTCGTCACGGCCAGGCATTTCGGTGCAGCGTGACAGGGCGATCCTCGTCTCATCCCGTCGACAGCATAAAAGAATGTTCACGCGCCGGCGCAGCCGAACCCTTTTCCGCGGTTCGTTGCGACCAACATAACAACAGACGCTTTGTCCGCGGACGGCGCCGGCAAAGCTGCTCCGCACAAGACATATCGTTTCGCCGCACCGAAATGGCATCAGCCGGTCACGTCAACCGCAACGCGGCATTGCCAACGCCGCCGCCCGCCCACATAAATCGCATGATGATCCCTCGTTCCAACCCCGCCACCGGGCGTCGCCGAAGCTACGCGCCTGATCCGGCCGCGCCGCCGGACCGGATGTGCGATATTCCCGGCTGTACCGAGGCCGGCGCATTCCGGGCGCCCAAGTCGCGTTCTCAGTTGAACGACTATCACTGGTTCTGCCTGGATCACGTCCGCGCCTACAACGCGGGCTGGGATTTCTACAAAGGCATGTCCCCGGCCGAGGTGGAGGCGCAGCTTCGCGCCGATACCGCCTGGCAGCGCCCGACCTGGCCGCTGGGCCGCCTCGGCCACACCGCCTGGGATGACGACGCGCTGCGCGACCCGCTGCATATCCTGGCCGTCGGCCGGTGCCAACGCCAGGAGGCGCACGGATCCGAACAAAGCCCCGGCCGAACTGCGGGAACCGCTGGCCACTTTGGGACTTGTCGTGGCCGACGACGTTGGATGCGGTTAAGTCCCGCTACAAGGAACTGGCCAAACGCCATCACCCCGATGCCAACGGCGGCAGCCGCGACGCGGAGGAGCGGCTGAAGATCATCAACCTGGCTTACGCGGCGGTTCGCAGCCGCCTCGGGACCGAGACTCGGGTTTCCGCCGCGGGATAGGCATAGACCCATCCGCCCTTGCGCCGCGCGCTGCCAGCGGTTAGACTTTCGAGGAATTGCAACAGGAAACGCTGGACTATGAACACGGCCGTCGACATCGCCCCGCCCGCCCGACCTCCGCGATCAACCTGCCGGACACCAAGGTGTCGGCGCGGGAGACCTTCGACCTCGATATCGACATGGAGGTGCCGGCCTTCTCGGTTCGCACCGAACATGTGCCGGACCTCGACACGTCCTATAAATTCGACCGCGAAACCACGCTCGCGATCCTGGCGGGGTTTGCCTACAACCGCCGCGTGATGATCCAGGGCTATCACGGCACCGGAAAATCGACCCATATCGAGCAGGTGGCCGCTCGGCTCAACTGGCCCTGCATCCGGGTCAACCTCGACAGCCACATCAGCCGTATCGACCTGATCGGCAAGGACGCGATCGTCCTGAAGGACGGCAAGCAGATCACCGAATTCCGCGAGGGCATCCTGCCCTGGGCGCTGCAGCACGCCTGCGCGCTGGTGTTCGACGAGTATGACGCCGGCCGCCCGGACGTGATGTTCGTGATCCAGCGCGTGCTGGAGGTCGAAGGCAAGCTGACCCTGCTCGATCAGAACCGCGTCATCCGGCCGCATCCGTCGTTCCGGCTGTTCTCCACCGCCAACACGGTGGGCCTCGGCGATACCACCGGCCTCTATCACGGCACGCAGCAGATCAACCAGGGCCAGATGGACCGCTGGAACATCGTCGCCACGTTGAACTATCTGCCGCACGCGATGGAAACCGGCATCGTGCTGGCGAAGATGGGCATCGACCCGCCAAGGACGCGGCGACCAAGAAGCGCGTCGAGAGCATGGTCGCGCTGGCCGACCTGACCCGCGCCGGCTTCATCAACGGCGACATCTCCACCGTCATGTCGCCGCGCACGGTCATCACCTGGGCCGAAAACGCCCGCATCTTCGGCGATGTCGGCTTCGCCTTCCGCGTCACGTTCATGAACAAGTGCGACGAAGCGGAACGCTCCACCGTCGGCGGAGTACTATCAGCGCTGCTTCAACGAGGACATTCCCACCGGCGGCTTCACCACGCGGAAGTTCACCTGACGGTCGGATCGGGTCATGAGCGGCACCAACAAAGACAACGCCCGCGCCGAGGAGTTCAAGCGCGCGACCGCCGGCGTGCTGCGCGCGATCGCCGAACAGCCGGACGTGCAGGTCGCCTTCCAACCCGGCCCCTCCGGCGTGATCCGGCAAACGCGCCCGGCTGCCGCTGCCGACGCGCGCGCTGCCGGCCGGCGAGATGGCCAAGCTGCGCGGCCAGTCCGACGCCATCGCGCTGCGCCTGCGCCATCACGACGACGGCGTCCACGCCCAGCGCATGCCGACCCGGCGCGAGGCGAAGGACGCCTACGACGCGCTGGAACAGGTGCGCGTCGAGGTCGTCGGCGCGCGCTACATGCACGGCGTCAACGCCAATCTGCGCGCCAAGCTGACCGAGGAATGCGAGCCCGAAGGCTACGACCGCATGACGCGCAAGGATCAGTTGCCGATCGACAAGGCACTGGCACTGCTGGCGCGCGAGCGCCTGTCCGGCGAGCCGGCGCCGGAAGGCGGCGCAGCGCATCCTGAATCTGTGGCGCGATACGCTGGGCGACACCGCCGACCAGGCGCTGGCCGAAATGACTGCAGACGCCAGGACGACCAGACCGCCTTCGCGCGCGCCTCCCGCAAGCTGCTGGCGGCGCTCGATCTGGCGGAAGCCGAGGTCGATGCCGAACCGGACGACAATTCCGAGGACGGCGAGGACGGCGGCGAACAATCCGGCCCGCAGGACAATTCCCAGGACGGCGAAGGCCAATCCGAACTCCGAACAGGAATCCATGCTCGGCGCCCAGCCCGAGGAGATGGAAGGCGAAGCCGCCGACGACGACGGCTCGGAATCCGAGGAAGAAGCCGCCGTCGCCGAGGGCGACGACCGCCCCGGCGGCCCGCAGCCCCGGCGCGAACGCCCGAACCCGGACAACGATGCCATCTATCGCGCCTACACCCGCCAGTTCGACGAGGAAGTGGACGCCGAGGAACTCTGCGACGCCGACGAACTGAGCCGGCTGCGCCAGCAACTCGATCAGCAGTTGCAGCATCTGCAAGGCGTGATCTCCAAGCTGGCCAACCGGCTGCAGCGGCGACTGCTGGCGCAGCAGACCCGGTCGTGGGAGTTCGACCTCGACGAGGGCATGCTGGACGCCGGACGCCTGGCGCGCGTGGTGATCAATCCGATGCAGGCGCTGTCCTACAAGCGCGAACTGGATATCGAGTTCCGCGACACCGTGGTGACGCTGCTGATCGACAACTCGGGCTCGATGCGCGGGCGGCCGATCACCGTGGCGGCGATGTGCGGCGATATCCTGGCGCGCACGCTGGAACGCTGCGCGGTGAAGGTCGAAGTGCTCGGCTTCACCACCCGCGCCTGGAAAGGCGGCCAGAGCCGCGAGAAATGGGTGCAGGACGGCAAGCCGCGCAATCCCGGGCCGGCTGAACGACCTGCGCCACATCGTCTACAAGGCCGCCGATTCGCCGTGGCGGCGGGCGCGCAAGAACCTCGGGCTGATGCTGCGCGAGGGCCTGCTGAAGGAGAATATCGACGGCGAGGCGCTGCTGTGGGCCTATCGCCGCCTGCTGGTCCGCCCGGAGCATCGGCGCATCCTGATGGTGATCTCCGACGGCGCGCCGGTCGATGATTCGACGCTGTCGGTCAACCCAGGGAACTACCTGGAAAAGCACCTGCGCGAGGTCATCCGCGACATCGAGAACCGCGACCAGGTCGAACTGATCGCCATCGGCATCGGTCACGACGTGACCCGCTACTACCGCCGCGCGGTCACGATCGTCGACGCCGAGGAACTGGGCGGCACGATGATGAAGAAGCTGACGGAGCTGTTCGACGAGGACATGGAAGCCGCCTGGGTGCGTGCCGCCGGAGAACGCGCGCCAGCCATCATCTGACCCTGAGTTGACAAATTCTCGGCAAAGGGCGATATGCACGTTCATGGCAAGCATATCGCCCTTCGATGACGACAACGACGAACCCCGCCGGTTCGAAATGCGGGAAGCGCCGGTCGAAATCCTGGCCCCGATCCGTCATGGGTTGCCGCTGTGGATGGTCGACGACGCGCTTTCCTGCCGGACGTATCTCGGCCGTGGAACTCGATCGCCTCGTGCTGCCACGTAAGACGCTGGCGCACCGCCGGACGCTCGGCAACCTCACGCCCGAACAGTCTGACCGGCTGGTGCGGGTCCTCCGCATCATCGAGGAAGCCGAGGCGACGTTCGTCGACAAGAG
Source organism: uncultured Alphaproteobacteria bacterium (assembly GCA_963771475.1). Lineage (GTDB taxonomy): Bacteria > Pseudomonadota > Alphaproteobacteria > Acetobacterales > Acetobacteraceae > Rhodopila. The sequence continues at coordinate 207,622 of CAVYTN010000010.1, forward strand.
CCAAGGCACATGCCTGGCTGCGGCGGTCGTCCCCGTTGCTGGATGGTGAAACACCGCTCGATCGCCTCGATACCGACATCGGGACACGGCAGGTCGAAGCCATGCTCGGCCGCATCGCCCACGGCATCGCTGCCTGATGCTGGCCTGGCGGCTGTGCCGCCGCCTGCATGCGGATCTCTCTGGCGAAGGCGCGCGGGCGTTTGGCGGTCGCTGGAACAGCCCGGGCCGGCCCATGGTTTATCTGGCGGAACACCCGGCGCTTGCGGCCCTTGAGGTGCGCGTGCATCTCGATCTGCCGTTCGATCTGCTGCCCGCCGATTACGTCCTGCTGAGCGTGTCGGTTCCCGACGGATTGATCCGCGATACGGCCACCGCGACCGATACCGTAGGGACCGGCAACGCCTGGCTGGCGGCCAGGGAAACCGCGGCGCTACGAGTGCCTTCGGTCCTGGTGCCGCATGCATTCAACGTCCTGCTGAACCCGCTTCATCCCGCAGCCGCGGATGCCGCCATTGCCTCGGTCGAGCCGTTCCGCTTCGATCCGAGGCTTTGGCTGCCGCTGGGGCACGAATAAGCGGTCAGGCCACGCAGCGGCGCAGGAAATCCACCACGCGGTCACGCTGCTGATCCAGATAGTCGGGACCGCGCCAGTTCGTCAGCACCTCGACCCCCGGTAGCAGTTCCGCAAGTTCCTTGCTGGTGGCGGCCGGGTGCGGCACGTCGGTGCCCGGCAGCAGGAACGTCGGTACCGGGCAGTTCCGAACGAAATCACGTTCAACACTGAACACGAAATCCCCGCGCCACATGTTCCGCCCGAACGAACCCATCGCCGTTCGGTCCAGCTCCGGACGTGCGGCGCACTGCTCCTCGGTCCATTCGGCGTGACTGTGCGGGAAATAATGAGGATGTTCGGGATGGCAGCCGATCGGGTTCTGCAGCACGGCAGCGGTGACGCGATCCGGCGCGGTCTCGATCGCTTTCAGGCAAAAACTACCGCCGATGCAACCGCCCAGCGTGGCAAAGCGGTCGAAACCCCAGATGGTCCATCAGCGCCAAATGATCGGCGGCGTAGGTGTGCCAGCCGTGATCTGCCTTGATCTCCGTCACTGACAGTCCAGCGTTGCGCTGATCCATGGCGATAGTCGTGAACCCGGCTTCAGGGAGCGCCTCGGTCCAGTCCACCCACGACCTGGCGGGCCCGTCCGGCGGTGATGGCCACATGGCCATGCGGGACCGCAGACCGCCCGGAGCGTAGAGCAGAACCGGAAATCCCTCACCGTAGATCTCGTACTGGATCGTGCCGTCCGGGCGTTGCAGCGTGGGCATTGACGTCATCCTCCGACCAATTGGTTCGTTATCCCGAACGGTTCAGAATCCCGCCTCGGCCTCCATGGCGAGATGCCCCGACGGGTTGCGCGCCCACAGCGCCGCTTTGTCGCCCCTCCGGCGCGCCATGCACCGAGAACGGCGCGATATCGAACAGCGGCCCGACCGCTCGGAAGCGGAACGACTTGACCGAACGGCCGGTATTTCGCCGCAACAGATCCATCAGCAGCGTAGCAATCAGCGGCCCGTGCACGATCAGGCCCGGATAGCCCTCGGTCTCCGTAACGTAGCGACGGTCGTAGTGAATGCGGTGGCTGTTGAACGTCAGCGCGGAGTAACGGAATAGCATGGGATCGGACGGCACGATGTCGCGCTTCCAGACATCGTCGATGCGCACCGGCTTTCCCGCAGGCGGCGCCTCATTGCTCGTTGGATTGTCGCGATAGACGATGTCGTGCTCCTCCTCCAGCGCCAGCCCGTCTGGGCCGGAGACGGCGTGCTTCACCAGCACGAAGCACAGCGCGCCATTGCGACCCTGCTTGATCGTTACGTCGGAAACGGTCGACACGCGGGTGATCGCCTGGTCGACGCGCAGCGGCTATGGAAGACGAATCGGCCGCCGGCCCACATGCGTCGCGGCAGCGGCACGGGCGGCAGGAACCCGCCTCGCGCCGGATGCCCGTCTGGCCCCAGCACGGATTGCCGCGCGGTCGGCAGGAAATACAACCAGTGCCACAACGGCGGCAGGGCATCGCCGGCCTGCGGCGGCGCATCGTCGCGGTCGAGCGTCGCCGACAGTGCAGCGATCGGAAACCGCGTCACCTGATCGTGCAGCGTCTCCTGCTTGCCGATCCAGCTTCGCAGATGCTCGACATCCAGTTCCGTCATCCTCGCAACTCCTTTGCCTTGGTCCGAGCGCGTGTCGCGCCGTCGCGTGCCATGTCGGCACAGAGGCCGGTATAGGCGGTCGGGTCAAGCAGGCCTTGGATCTGCGCCGGCGTCATATGCGCCGTCACGCGCGGGTCGGCGGCCAGCAACTCGCCGAACGAACGCCCTTGCACGAACGCCTCCTGCGCCGCGTCATACACCGCGTCATGCGCATGCTGCCGGCCGATCGCGGCGCCGAGGTCCAGCATCACCGCCTCTGCCATGATCAGCCCGCCACCAAGGTCGAGGTTCGCGCGCATCCTGGCTGGATCGAGCTTCAGACCGCGGATCACCTCGCAGATCCGCGCCAGCATGTCGCCGGCGGCGATGCAGGCGCGGGATTCCGCCGTGTCCATCATCAGGCTGGTGGTCCGGTCGGCCTCATGCTCCGTCATCATCGCCTCCAGCGCCAACGGTACCTGGGAGCGGATTTCGGCAGCGGCAGCGATGATGTCCTGGCAGAGCTTGGGATTGCGCTTCTGCGGCATGGTGGAACTGCCGACGGTGCCGGGCGGAACAGGTTCCTCAACCTCGCCGAACTCGGTCTTCATCAGCGTGTAGATTTCCCGGCCGATCTTGCCGCAGGTGGCGGCGAGCAGGCCAAGCAGCGTCACGTTCTCCGCCAGGTGATCGCCGATGGCGCGGGAGGGCACGGTCATCGATCCAAACCCGAGAAGCTGCCCGATCCCTTGCTGGACCGGCGGACCGTTCTTGCCGAGGGACGCGAACGTCCCTGCCCCGCCGCCCAGCATGGCGACGAACAGCCGCGGTGCGGCACCTGTGGAACCGGTCGGCATGGCGGATCAGTTCGTCGATCCAGACTGCGACTTTGTAGCCGAAGGTCGCAGGCACCGCGTGCTGGCCATGCGTGCGCCCCGGTAGATGGCATATCCGCGGAGCGTTCCGCCAGATCGGCCATCGCGGCGAGGATGTCACCGATCAGGCGCAGGAAGACGCCATGTGCCTGGCGCAGGACCAGCAGATCACCGGTCTGGGTGATGTTCTGCGTCGTCGCGCCCCAATGCACCCAGCCGCCATGCGGGTCGCCGACCACGCGCGCAAGCTCCCACACGAGCGGAACGATGGTATGACCGGTGCGGGCAAAGCCTTCATCGATGCGGGCACGATCCATCTTTGGAAGCTGCGCAGCGGCGGCGATCGCCTCGGCTGCATCAACCGGAATGATCCCAAGTCCGGCCTGTGCCCGAGCGAGCGCGACCTCTACGTCCAGCCAGGCCTGCCAGCGGTTTTCCAGGCGATACAGCGCGCGGATGCCGGGATCCTGCACGCGCGTGGCGGTCGGTAAGGTATCGCTCATTTTGTCCTCGACGGTTTCCCCGATCGCCAGGATCGCAGGGGCCGGCGCCGAGGGCAACTTTCGGGCGGCCGGAGCATGATCGGTTCAGGTTGGCCCGATCATGCTCTGGCTTTTTGTCCGAGAGGGCAATTCACGTCTCAGGTTGCCGCGCACCGGCGCGATCAACCTCAGACGATCGCACTCTTCGTCGAGAGGGCGATTCACGTCTCAGGTTGCCGCGCACCGGCGCGATCAACCTCAGACGATCGCACTCTTTGTCCGAGAGGGCGATTCACGTCTCAGGTTGCCGCGCATCCGGCGCGATCAACCTCAGACGATCGCACTCTTTGTCCGAGAGGGCGATTCACGTCTCAGGTTGCCGCGCACCGGCGCGATCAACCCAGACGATCGCACTCTTTGTCCGAGAGGGCGATTCACGTCTCAGGTTGCCGCGCATCCGGCGCGATCAACCCAGACGATCGCACTCTACTCCGCTCGGATCAGGCCGCGATGGCTTGGCGCGTCGATGAACGCCAGGACCTCGGCCACCAGCGGATCGTCGCCGAACCGCGCGCGGGTGGCTTCCAGCCGTTGCGCGAACACACCTTCCTTGCCGAACAAGCTCCGGAAGGCGATGTGCAGTTGCTGGATCTGCGCCTTGCTCGAAGCCGCGACGTTTCAGCCCGATGACGTTCAGCGCGGCCAGGCGGGCACGATTGCCGATGACGCTGCCGAACGGGATCACGTCGCCCTCGACGCCCGACACGCCGCCGATCATCGCCGCCCGGCCGATGCGCACGAACTGATGGATCGCCGCCGCACCGCCGATCACGGCATGGTCGCCGATGGTGACATGGCCGCCCATCACCGCGTTGTTCGCGATGATGACGTTGTTGCCGAGGCGGCAATCATGCGCGACGTGCACCACCGCCATCAGCATGCAGTCGCTGCCGATCGCGCGTGACGCCCGTGCCGGTCGCGGTGCCGCGATGGATGGTGCAGTGCTCGCGGATCAGCGTGCGGGCGCCGATCTCGCATCGGGTCGGCTCCCCTCTGTATTTCAGATCCTGCGGCGCGAGGCCGACGGTGCAGAACGGAAACAAGCTGCACGCCTTCGCCGATGCGCGTATGTCCCTCGACCACGACATGGGAAACGAGTTTGGCGCCGGCCTCGATGACCACGTGGGGACCGACGGTGCAGAACGGACCGATCTCGACACCCGGACCGAGTTCCGCGCCATGCGCAACGATCGCAGTCGGATGAATGCTGGCACGATCAAGCAGATCTTGGCTGCGGTCCGTCATCAGGTCCATTCAGTGCATGTTCCGAGTCTTGGATGATTACAGCCCGATCAGGGCCAAACTATGGACAGCCGGTAACGCAACCAACTCAATCATTGTTGCCCGATGTTTCGCAGCCTCTGTCGCGTCGAAGAGGCGATCGCCGCATCAGATCGGTGCAGCCCGATCCATGATCATCGCGGAATAGGTCGCCTCGGCGACCGTAACATCACCGACCTTGGCGATGCCGTGGAACTTCCAGACATTGCCCCGCCTGCGCTCCTTCACGCAATGGACACGCAATTGATCGCCTGGCACGACCGGCCGGCGGAACTTCGCACTCTCGATCGACATGAAATAGACCACCTTGCCGGCCGCCTCGGGTCCCAGCGTCTCGACCACCAGCACGGCCGCGGTCTGCGCCATGCTCTCGATGATCAGCACGCCGGGCATCACCGGATGATTGGGAAAATGGCCGGCGAAGAACGACTCGTTGACCGACACGTTCTTGATGCCGGTGGCCGAGGTATCCAGCACCATATCGACGACACGATCGAGCAGCAGGAACGGATAGCGGTGCGGGATGTCGCGCATGATCCGCTGGATATCGACAAGTTCGATTACCTGCGCCGAACTTTCGCTGCCTTGTTCTACCGCCGTGTCCATTCGCCCTAGCCTGTCTCGTCCTGATCCGTATCGTCCCTGTCCGCCTCGCCTTTCCCAGCCGTGACCGTGCCTTCGTCCCGGCTCGCACCATGCGCCGCAGGGTGGCGACTTCCTTGAAAAACGCCCGCACCGGCTGCGCCGGAGCCCCCAGAACCTCGACGCGCGGCGGAACATCAGCCATGACCCCGGCCTGGGCCCCGACCCGGCTGCCCTTGCCGATCCGCAGATGGCCGGCCAGCCCCGCCTGGCCTGCGATGACCACATGATCCTCAAGGATCGTGGAGCCCGAGATACCGCACTGCGCAACCAGAACGCAGGCTTTGCCAACCCGCACGTTGTGGCCGATCATCACGAGGTTGTCGATCCGGGTGCCCGCACCGATCCGCGTGTCGTCCAGCGCGCCGCGATCGATCGTGGTGTTGGCGCCGATCTCGACATCGCTCTCGATGATCACCCGGCCGAGCTGGGGCACCGTGTAGAAGCCCTCCGGCGTCATGGCGAAGCCAAACCCGTCCTGGCCGATGCGCGCGCCCGGATAGATGTAGACCCGGTCGCCGACCAACGCGTGCGAGATTGAGGCATGCGAGCCCACCCGCACATCGCGCCCCAGCACGACGCCCGAACCGATCGACACCAGCGGACCGATACGAGCGCGCGGACCGATCTCCGCCCGTTCGCCGATCACGCAGAGCGGGCCGATTTCCGCCGTCGGATCGATCCGCGCCGTCGGGTCGACCACCGCCGACGGATGAATGCCGGCGACCAGGGGCGGCAACGGATGGAACAGCGCGGCCACCCTCGCCCAGGCGACCAGAGGGTCGGTGACGACGATCGCCACCGTCCCTTCCGGCACCTTGTCTGCCATGGCGGGATGCACGATCACCGCACCCGCCTCGGTTTCCGTCAGCGCGGCGACATTTTTGCGGTTGTTGAGGCAAAACGCGACATCGTCGGACGTCGCCGCTGCCAACGGCGCCACGCCATGCAACATCATCCGCCGCGGCGGCGCCTCACCACCCGCTGCATCCACAACGGCCGCCAGTGCGAACGGGCCGGCGCGCCGGAAGAAGCGCGGATCTCCGGGTTGGAATGGCGTGTCGGTGTCCGGGCCCATGGCCTCACCCCTGGCTCGACAGGACGAGGCGAGCGCCGCCTCGGTTTCAGACGACGGATCGGACACGGCCGATCCGCCGACATTTCACGGTCAGTGCTTCTGCGCCGCCTTGTCGGCCGCGGGCTTCGCCGTCTGCCGCTTCCGCATTCGCCGCCTTGTCCGCCGCGGGCGGCGCCATCGCCAGCGGTGAGACGCCGTCCGGCGGGACGACAACCGATGGCAGGACCTTGTTCAGCACCTCGGCCACCGCGGGCGTCAGATCGAAATCGGCCGTCGTGCCAAGAATCTGCGCCCGGTTCAGCACCAGGTTGATCCCGCGTGACAGGGCGACCTGCTGGGCCACCTGCTCCATGGTGCGATTGATCTGCGCCATCACATATTGGCCAGCTTCCTGGATGATCCGATTCCGCTCGCCGAAGCGGCGCTGCGCCTCCGTCGCGCGGTCGGTGATTTCACGCTCCTTGGCGCGGATCTGCTCCGGGCTGAGTTTGGCGCGTTCGTTGGCGAAGGTCTGGCCGAGTTCGCGCAGCGCGCCTTGCTCCTTCTGCGCGTCCTCGTTCAGCTTCTGCGCGCGGCCGTTCAGTTCCTTGTAGGCCGCCTGATAGGCCGTGGAGACGCGCAGCACGTCCGGCACCGACAGGATGCCGACGATCGCAGCCGGCGTGGCCGGGCCCTTTCGGGATCGGCGGAATTTCCGGCGCGGGCGGCAATTGCACCTGCAGCTGCGGCGTCGGGGCGCCGATCGTGTCGCCGCCGGCCTGGCCAGGCAGGTCGACCGGGCCACCGAGTCCAGGGACGGCGCGGCCGGGACCGCGGCGCCGGTGCCGGCCGCGGCGGCGGCGTGCGGAGCGCGCCGCCGGCGGCTTGGCCTGGCCCGGCACGAACCATTGGCCGCTCTGTCCCTGAGCCAGCGCCGGTCCGGTCAGCAGAGAGCCATCGCCACGGCAGACGCAAGGGCCAATCCCAACGCCAGCCGCTGTGCCCGTCCCGAGTGACGTGCGGGGCCGGATCGCTGCGTGTTGAACGCGTGTGCGAACCGATGAACCACTAGAACCTCGTTCCAAAGCCAAACCGGAAAATCTGCGTCTGATCGTGACTGGTTGCTTGATCACAAACGGCGCCAAGTCAACGTTTATCAGCCCGAACGCGGTGCGCCAGGAGATGCCGACACCGGCGCCGACACGCGGCGCGGCCGACGTCGGCGATCTGGCACGGCGGACGCCGGTTGACATGCACGCCGACGCGTTGCGGAAAGACGCCTGCGGTCAGCGCACCGACGTCGACGAACGCTCGCCCGTCAGGCCGAGATCGGGCGAGACCGGCAGCGGGAAGCGCAGTTCGGTGGTCTGTCGTCCAGATGAAGCGGCCACCCAGCGGGTCGCCGGTGACAGCGTCATGCGGCCCGGCACCGCCGGTCTCGAAGCCGCGCAGATTGTCGCCGCCCAGGAAGAAGCGGTCGATGATCTCCTCACGGCCGCCCGGCAGCAACTCATGTAGCCGATACTGCCGCCCAGCTTGATCCCCCACTCGTCGTTGCCGAATAGCCGGTCGAGCGGAATGTAATAGGCGCCTGTCAGGTTGCCGCGCACGAAATCGGGCATCGCCGCCCAGGCCGGCAAAGTCGGTGCCGAGATTCGACGACGTAACCGCTGTGCGGAAACAGCCGGCTGTCGCGGTAGTCGAGCGTCAGTACCTGGCTGATCTGCGACAGCAGGGTCGTCCCGGCCTCGTTCAGGATGAACGGGCTCGCGCGTGCTCTGGACGTTGAACACGTCGCGATTGACCAGCGAGTAGCTCCAGACCTGGCGCAGATGCTCGTTGAAGTCGTAGCCGAGGCGCAACGCGAAGCCCTCGCGCCGCTCGTCATACGGTTCGGTGCCCAGGATAGTTGGTCTGGATCAGGAACACGTCGACACCGGCCACCAGGTTGCGATCCAGGAAATACGGATCGGTGACCGACGCGTTGATCGAACTGCGCTTCTGCGCCAGCACGCCGTTGATGCTGGCGTTGATGCCGGTGCCGACCAGGTTGCGTTCGGACAGGCCGATATCCACCAGCGCGCCGGCATCGGTCGAGTAGCCGCCGCCGAAGGTCAGTTCGCCGGTGGCCTTTTCGGCGATGCGTGGTGGTCAGGATCGCCTTGTCGGGCGCCGAACCCGGGACTGGTGGTGATGTCGACGCTCTGGAAATAGCCCAGATCGGTCAGCCGCGTCTTGGTCCGGCGGATCGCTTCGGCGTTGACGGCATCGCCTTCGGCGAGACGGAACTCGCGCCGGATCACCTTGTCCTTGGTGCGGGTGTTGCCGATGATGTCGATCCGCTCGACGTAGACGCGCGGCCCCTCACCCACGTCGAACGTCATGTTCGACGATGTGCTTGTCCGGCATCGCGCTCGATCCGCGGCTTGACCTCGACGAAGGCGTAGCCGCGGTTGTGGACATCTTCCTCGATCGCATCCGCGGTCCGGCCGACCGCGTCGCCGTCGTACCAGTCGCCCTCGCAGAGCTCGACAGCTGGGCGCGCAGTCGTCCGGGGTCAGATTCCGCGAGCTGCGAGGTGATGGTGATCTTGCCGACCCGTAGCGCTCGCCCTCCGTTGACCGTGAAGGAAAGGAAGAAGCCTTTGCGGTCAGGCGACAGTTCCGCGCTCGCATCGCGCACCTCGACGTCGGCGTAACCGTTCTTCAGATAGAATCGGCGCAGCAGTTCCTTGTCGAAGGCCAGGCGTTCCGGATCGTATTGATCGCGAGCTGGACAGGAAGCGCCACCAGCGCGACTCGCGGCAGCTGATGACCTCGACCAGCCGGCTCTTCGCTGAACGCCTTGTTGCCGTTGATGACGATCTTGCTGATCAGCGTGGCCGAGCCGTCGGTGATCTGGAACACGACGTCGACCCGGTTCTGGTCCAGGCGGATGATCTTCGGCTCGACCGTCGCGTCGAAGTAGCCGCTTCTTGGCGTACAGATCGAGGATGTGCTGACGGTCGGCCTCCACCAGCGCGGGGGTGAACACCGCACGCGGGCGCAGCTGCATCTCGGGCCGAATCTGATCGTCGGTGAGCTTGTGGTTGCCCTCGAACGCGACCCGGTTGACGATCGGGTTCTCCACCACGCGGACGACCAGCGTGTCGCCCTGCGCGCCCGAGCCGCACGTCCTGGAACAGGCCGGTGGCGTACAGCGTCTTCACGCTGCGGTCGAGCCGGTCCGGATCGAACGCGATCGCCGGGCCGCACCAGCAGGTAGGAGCGAATGGTCCCGTCCTCGATCCGCTGATTGCCCTCGACCTTGATGTCTGCGATGGTCCCGCCGACGCGGCGTGGGCCGGCCGCGGCCGGCGGCCGACGGGGCGCTGGCGTGGCCGCTGCGGGGGCGGTTGGCGGGCGTGCTGCCGAGCGGATGCTGGGATCGAGCCGGTCGGCCGAACCGTAAATGACCAGCGCAGGCAACAGGCAGGCGGCAAGCCAGCCGCGCGGCACGGATACTTCAACAAAAGGCTGGTCCCCCCATGACGCGAACGTGTCGAAGAATGCGGCTTCAACAAGCAGTGCGGAAAAACAGACGGCGCACCATAGCGATGCAAGCGCGCGCCGATAGCTAGAGGCGGAAATGGCCTCTGATCGCTGCGCAAGCCCGTCCCTATAACTTATATGATTTCAAATAGAAATTAAGATTGGCCAGTCGTATCGGAGAACAAATTCGTCCCGCAACTCGGCGGCCATCCGGGCCGTGTGTTCAGACGGGAAACCTGGGTCAGCCGATCAGGCCGGCGACCCAGCGGAACAGCCCGATATGGGTCAGATCGTTCCAGGTTGCGAAGACGAACAGACCCGCCAGCACCGCCATGCCGGCGCGGAAGCCGTATTCCTGCGCACGCCGCGGCAGCGGCCGGCCGCGCATCGCCTCGACCAGGTAGAACAGCAGGTGGCCGCCATCCAGCACCGGGATCGGGAACAGGTTGATCAGGCCCAGATTGACCGACAGCACGGCGATGAACGAGACGAGGCTCGACACGCCAAGTTGCGGCCACCTGTCCCGGACAACTGCGCGATCCGCAGCGGCCCGCCCAGTTCATCGGTGCCGCGCGTGCCGGAGATCATCTGCGCCAGTCCGCCGAACGTTTCGGCGGTGACGGTCCAGGTCTGCGTCACGCCGCCCCACAGCGCCTCGGGCAGGCTGACCGGCTGATATTCGACCGCGCCGCCGCGGACGCCCGAGCAGGCCGACCGCCTTGCCGGCCGACTTCACGCGACTGCGGTCGTGATGCTCGTGGCCACGTCTGCGCCGTCACGCTCCACTGTCATGGGCAGCGCTTTGGACGGATTGGCCATGACGATGCGCTGCAATGTCCTCGAACGTGTCGATCGGCTGACCGGCGATCGAGACGATGCGGTCGTTGCACCTTCAGGCCGGCCTGGGCCGCGGCGCTGTCGGGCAGCACGTCGCCCACGACCGGGCGCAGTGATCGGGCTTGCCGACCGCGACGAACAGGCCGGCGAACAGCACCATCGCCAGCAGGAAATTGGCCACCGGACCGGCGCGCGACGATGATGGCGCGCGACAGCACGGATTTCTCGTGGAACGTCTGCCCCGGGATCCAACTGCGCGCGGACCTCGTCCGACACGTCCTCCGGCCGCTCCTGCCCGTGCATCTTCACGTAGCCGCCCAGCGGCAGCCAGGCCAATTTCCACACCGTGCCGTGCCGGTCGGTCCAGGATGGTGATGGCCCTTCCGAAGCCGATCGAAAAAGCCTCCACCTACACGCCGCGCCAGCGGGCGGCGAGGTAGTGGCCGAGTTCATGGACGAAGACGAGAACGCCCGAGCACAACGACGAAGGCGACGACGCGTGCGAACGAAATCCGGAATTGCTGTCAACACAATCGAGGCCTTCAGGTCAGCAGTTGTGAATCAGTTGATCACGCGACGCTCGACCGGCATCAGAAGTCCTGTGCGCGATGCCGGCGGCGCGCGCGGTATCCAGGGCGATGACGTCATCCAGCGTAGTCGCTGACGGAGTACCAAGTATCTTGCAGAACCCGTTCAACAATGTCAACAATATCTAGAAAACCGATCTGGCGTTGCAGAAACGCCTCAACCGCGATTTCATTCGCCGCGTTCAGGATGGTGGGGCGTGCCGCCACCCGCCTGCAAGGCTTCACGCGCCAAGACGCAGCGCAGGAAAGCGGACGAGGTCCGGGGCACTGAATTCCAGCCGCGCCGACGCTGGCCAGATCGAGCCGCGGGGAGGTCGTCGCCATCCGCTCGCGGCCAGGCCAGCGTGTGGGCGATCGGGATGCGCATGTCGGGCGAGCCGAGCTGCGCCAGGACCGAACCGTCATGGTAGCAGACCATGCCGTGAATGACCGATTGCGGATGCACCAGGACCTCGATCTGCGTCTCGTGCAGGTCGAACAGGCGGGCGGCCTCGATCACCTCCAGGCCCTTGTTCATCATCGTCGCGGAATCGATGCTGATCTTGGCGCCCATCGACCAGACGGGATGGCGCAGCGCGGCTTCCGGCGTGGCGCGCGCCATCTCCTCCAGCGTCGCGGTGCGGAACGGGCCGCCGGACGCGGTCAGGATGATCTTCTCGATCGCGCCGCGATTGCCGTCGGCCATCGACTGGAAGATGGCGTTGTGTTCGGAATCGACCGGCAGCAGCGTCGCACCGGCCTCGCGCACCGCGCGCAGCATCACGTCGCCGGCGCAGACCAGCGCTTCCTTGTTGGCCAGTGCGACTGCTCTTGCCGCGCCGGATCGCGGCGAGCGTCGAGGCGAGGCCGGCGGCGCCGGTGATCGCCGCCATGGTCCAGTCGGCCGGCACGGCAGGCAGCCTCGACGACCGCGTCGGGACCGGCGGCGACATCGATGCCGGTGCCGGCGAGGGCGTCGCGCAGCGCGCCGTAGAGCGAAGGATCGGCGACCACGGCGCATTTCGCCGACAGGGCGACGGCCTGCTCGGCCAGCAGTGTGACGTTGCGGCCGGCGACCAGAGCCTCGACCTGGAAGCGACCCGGATCAGCGCAGCAGCAGTTCGATGGTCTGGGTGCCGACGCTGCCGGTGCAGCCGAGAACGGTGACCGATCGCTGCGGACCGGTGGAAGCCGGAGAATCAGTCCCGGCGCTAGGGTGCGGCTCATTCATCACCAGAGGACTACACCACCTCCCAGTATGAGCGCCAGTAGTGCAGCAAACGGTGCGGCGGCGATCAGAGCGTCGAGTCGGTCCAGCAGGCCACCATGGCCGGGAATGAGACGGCCAGAATCCTTCACGCCGAAGTGGCGTTTCAACCCGCTTTCAAACAGATCCCCCGCCTGGCGCGAGACATCCGATCAGTCCGGCCAGCACCGCCGACTGCAATGGCGGGATTCATCCCGGCATACATCGGCCGCAATCGCGCCCACCGCCATCGCGGCAAGCAGTCCGCCGATCGCGCCCGAACCGGTCTTGCCGGGCGAAATCCTCGGCGCAAGTTTCGGTCCGCCGACCGCGCGCCCGGCAATGTAGGCGCCGATATCGCTCGCCCAGACGATCAGCAGCAGCGTGATCACATTTGCCCGACCGGCGTCCGGGCGCTTCCCGCAGCCAGACCAGGGCGACGCAGGCGAGGCCGAGGTACGGCACGCCGAACGGCGCCAGCGAGATCCGCGCCGGCGCGCCGAGCCAGGAGCGATGGCGGCGGCGAGATGCCACAGCCAGGATCACGAAGCCCCGCCAGGACGGCGTGCCCGGCCGATGGCAACGACGGCGATGGGAAGCGAGGCGAAGACGGCCAGCGAGACGGGCGTCAGATCGCCACCGGCACAGCGACGAGCCATTCCTGGGCGAGAGCCACGGAAACCAACAGGACGAGCGCGGCGAACCAGACGCCGCCGGCCCAGATGCACGCTGAGCGCCACCGGGGCAAGGATCGCCGCCGAGAGGACGCGAAGGCGAAGATCCGACCACCGGCCGGTCGGCGCAGGTCCCGTCACCTCCGACTGCATCTGCGCGATCCCGGTCCAGCGCGGTACGGGCCACAATTCAGCGCAGGGACAGTCTGCTTGACGCCTATCCGCATCGCGATGGCGCGCGCCGTGACGAAGCCGCGTCGAAGAGGGGCCGCTCAGCCCTATCGCGCGCCGAAGCGCCGTTCGCGCCGAGCGTATTCGGCCAGGGCGGCGTTGAAATGGGCGGCGTCGAAATCCGGCCAGAGCACGTCGAGGAACACCAGTTCGGCATAAGCGGCCTGCCACAGCAGGAAGTTGGACAGCCGCTGCTCCCCGGAGGTGCGGATGATCAGGTCGGGATCGGGCATCCCGGCGGTCGCGAGGAAGCGGGCGAACACCTCCTCGCCCAGGTCGCTCGGATTCGAGCGCTCCGGCCTGCACGGCCGCAATCGCCGCCCGCGCCGCCGCGGCGATCTCCGCTCGGGCGCCATACGACAGGGCGATCGGTCAGGTTCAGCCGCGTGTTGCCGGCCGTATCGCGTTCCGCCGCATCCAGATCGCGTCTGGATGTCCGGATCGAACCGGTCGCGTTCGCCGATGAAGCGCAGGCGCACGCCGTTTTGCTTGAGTTCGGCGATCTCGGTCCGCAGGTAGCGGCGCAGCAGGCCGGTCAGGTCGAGGATCTCGCCAGCCGGACGACGCCAGTTCTCGCTGCTGAAGGCGTAGATCGTCAGCCAGGACACCCCGGCCTGGATCGCCGCCTCGATGGTGCGGCGCACGGCGCGCGCGCCTTCGCGATGGCCGGCGATCCGGGGCAGGCCGCGCGCCGACGCCCATCGCCCGTTGCCGTCCATGATGATGGCGACATGGTGCGCCACCGAACCGCCGCCCGGATGGTCCGATGTGGATGCCGCTGACGTTGCGATACGTAACCGTGCGGCTATCCGCGGCCGCTTTGGTAATGACCGGCATCCTGTGTCGTGACCCGCTTCAGACCTGCCTGATGTCTTTTTCCTTGTCCGCGAGCGCCTCGTCCACCTTTTTGATGAACTGGTCGGTGAGTTTTTGCACCTCGTCGGACCAGTTCTTGGCAAGGTCCTCGCCGATCTCGTGCTTCTTCTCGTGCCCCTTGACCTGTTCCATGCCGTCGCGCCGCACCGCCGCGCACCGAAATCTTGGCACCTTCGGCGTATTTGTGCGCCATCTTGGCCAGTTCGTTGCGCCGTTCGGTCGTCAGTTGCGGGATCGGCACGCGCACCAGCATGCCGTCGGCGGCGGGATTCAGGCCGAGGCCGGCATCGCGGATCGCCTTCTCCACGGCGGAGACCATCGACTTGTCCCAGACCTGCACGGTCAGCATCCGCGGTTCCGGCGCTGCCGACGGTGCCGACCTGGTTGAGCGGCATCTCGCTGCCGTAGGCGATGACCTTCACCGGCTCCAGCAGGGCCGGGTGGGCTCGGCCGGTGCGCAGGCCGGCGAATTCGCGGCGCAGCGTTTCCAGCGCGCCGTCCATGCGGCGGGTCAGGTCCTGTTTCAGGTGTTCAGATCAGCGGTGGCCATGGCGGTGCCTCCCACTCCTGTTACATGCTTCGATGATCTTGGTGAACGCGCCCTCGCCGCGCATCACCTGCGCGAAGGCGCCGGGGGCGTGGATGTTGAAGACGATGATCGGCAGGTGGTTTTCCCGCGCCAGGCTGATCGCGGCGGCGTCCATCACGCCGAGGTCGTTGGCGAGCACGTCCAGATAGGTCAGTTGCTCGTACCGCGTGGCGCCTTCGACCTTGCGCGGATCGGCGGAGTAGACGCCGTCGACCTGCGTGCCCTTCAGCAGCGCGTCGCACTTCATCTCCGCGGCGCGCAGCGCGGCCGCGGTGTCGGTGGTGAAGAACGGATTGCCGGTGCCGGCGGCGAAGATGACCACCCTGCCCTTCTCCATGTGCCGCTCCGCCCGGCGGCGAATGTACGGTTCGCAGACCGACGGCCATCGGGATGGCGGATTGCACGCGCGTCGGGACGTCGCGCTGTTCCAGCGCGGACTGCACGCGCCAGCGCGTTCATCACGGTCGCCAGCATGCCCATGTAGTCGGCCTGGGCGCGATCCATGCCGGCACGCCGCGCCGGAGACGCCGCGGAAGATGTTGCCGCCGCCGATCACGACGCAGACCTGGACGCCCATCGCGACCACATCCTTGATGTCGTTGGCGATGGCGCCGACCATGTCAGTGTCGAGGCCGTACTCGCGCCGGCCCATCAGCGCCTCGCCGGACAGCTTCAGCAGCACGCGTTTGTAGACGGCCGGGTTGGTCATGGGTGTCCTGTGCGGACCCGGTGGGGCCCCGTAGCGAGTTTCATCCGCCGAGACCGGCGACGGGCGGCAACCTAGTGGCAGCGCCCGGTTGGAACAAGACGGGCCACCATGGGTTTATCGAACCCCTTGCACCACGCGGCCCGGCGCGGGGACGCGATTTCCGGTCCGCAAACAAAAAAGGCCGGGGGACCCGGCCTTTCCGCTTCTCAGATTTCGGACGCCTAGAGCAGGATGACATCGCTTTCGCTCAGCCATCCTGCTCTAGGTATTTGTTTGATCGCGTGATTCAGACCTCCGGCGATTCCGCCTCCGGTCATCACGCTCTTTGTTTGATCGCGTGATTCAGACCTCCGACGATTCCGCCTCCGGTCATCACGCTCTGGCCCGCCAGCGTCAGACGCCGGCGGTGGCGGCAACCTCGGCGGCGAAGTCTTCCTTCGGCTTCTCGATGCCCTCGCCCAGGGCGAAGCGGGCGAAACCGGTCAGCGTGGCGCCGGCCTTCTTGACCACGGCCCGCACGCGGCTTTCGCCGTCATGCACCCACACCTGCTCCAGCAGCACCACTTCCTCGTAGTATTTGCGGATGCGGCCCTCGACCATCTTCTCGATGATGTTCTCGGGCTTGCCGGAGGCGCGGGCCTGCTCGGTCAGCACGGCCTTTTCGCGCTCCAGCGCTTCCGGCGTCGACGCTGTCAACGTCCAGCGCCTCCGGCCGGGTCGCTGCGACATGCATGCCGACCTGCCGGCCGAGCGTCTCAAGCGTCGGCGAGTTCGCCGTCGCCCTCGACCGCCGCGAGGACGCCGATCTTGCCGACGCCGGGCTTCAGCGCCTGGTGCATATAGGTGGCGACGACGCCCTGCTTCACGGTCAGCACCTTGGCGCGGCGCAGGTTCATGTTCTCGCCGATCGTCGCGACCAGGTGGGTCAGTTCCTCGGCCACGGTGCGGCCGGTGCCGGGGATACGGCGCGGCCTTGATCGTCTCGAGATCGTCGCCGACCTCCAGCGCGATCTTCGCGACCTTCTCGACGAAGGCCTGGAACGTCTCGTTGCGGGCGACGAAGTCGGTTTCGGCGTTGACCTCGACCATCGCGGCCTTGCTGCGGTGCCGAGGCAACGCCGACCAGGCCTTCGGCGGCGATGCGGCCGGACTTCTTGGCGGCGGCGGCGAGGCCCTTCTTGCGCAGCCAGTCGATCGCGGCTTCCACGTCGCCGCCGGCCTCGGTCAGCGCCTTCTTGCAGTCCATCATGCCCGCGCCGGTTTTCTCGCGCAGGTCCTTCACCAGGGCGGCGGTAATTTCAGCCATGTTCGTCTCCTGAGAGCAGCCGGCGGAACCATGTTACCGCCGGCGCTGCGCGATGTCCTGCGCGCTTGTGTGAAACAATCAATCGGCGTTGGCGGCTGCCTGGGCGTCGGCCTCCGCCTCGGCGATCACCTCGGGCGGCAGTTCTTCCTGCGCGCCGATATCGGCGCCGGATGGCGGCCATCTCGGCGCTGATGCCGTCCAGCACCGCGCCGGCGATCAGGTCGCAATACAGCGTGATCGCGCGGATCGCGTCGTCGTTGCCGGGGATCGGGAAGGTCACGCCGGTCGGGTCGGAGTTGCTGTCGAGCACGGCGACGACCGGGATGTTCAGCTTGTTGGCTTCCTCGACCGCCAGCTTTTCCTTGTTGGTGTCGATGATGAACAGGATGTCCGGCAGGCCGCCCATGTCCTTGATGCCGCCCAGCGCGCGATCCAGCTTGTCCTTGTCGCGGGTGATGTCGAGGATTTCCTTCTTGGTCAGGCCCTGGGTGTCGCCGGCGACCAGTTCCTCGATCTGGCGCAGCCGCTTGATCGAGCCGGTGATGGTCTTCCAGTTGGTCAGCGTGCCGCCGAGCCAGCGATGGTTGACGTAGTACTGGCCGCAGCGCTTGGCGGCTTCGGCGACGTGTTCGGCGGCGGCGCGCTTGGTGCCGACGAACAGCACGCGGCCGCCGGCGGCGGTGACGTCACGCACGGCGCGCAGCGCGCGGTCGAGCATCGGCACCGTCTGCTGCAGGTCGATGATGTGGACCTGGTTGCGGATGCCGTAGAGGTACGGCGCCATGCGCGGGTTCCAGCGGCGGGTGTGGTGGCCAAAGTGAACGCCGGCTTCCAGAAGCTGGCGCATGGTGAAATCGGGCATCGCCATGGGCGTGCTTTCCTTTCCATGTCGTCCGGTTGTGCCTCCGCGGGGGTTGGCTTTCGGCACCGGAACCGGGCTTTTGGCCTGGAAGGTTCCCCGCGTGTGAATTACCGGCGGTCGGGGGGTCCCGGTCGCCAGCGCGCGGGGATATGGCGGATGTTGGGGGGGAATGCAAGGGCACCCGGACACCGCCAGGACGCTATCGTGGGCCGATCAGCAGTCCAAACTCCCTACACCAACCACCAACCTCCCCAACCCCACATCCCCCTCCAACCGCCGAACCAACCGCTCATCCGCCGTCACCAGCGGCACCCCACGCTGCTCCGCCAGCGCCACGTAAAGCGCATCATAAACCGTCACCATCCGCACCACCGCGATCTGGAACGCCCGAGGCATCAGCGTCGCGATCGGCGTCTCCGTAATCGGCGCACGCAACAGCACAGTCATCCGCTCTTCGGCATCCGCCTGGGTCAGATCGCCATGGAAGACCTTCGACCACAGGACGTTGACCGCCTCAGCCCGCCAATGATCCGGCGCGTAAAGCGTGTCGAACCCCAGCAGCAACGCGGCCTCGGCGCTGTGCCTCTCCTCCACCACCCATTTCGCGGCGACCGATGCGTCGACGACGGCCTGCCTCACTCGCCGCCCCACGCATGATCGCGGTCACGATCCCGCCGGACGATATCAGCACTGTCTGTCCTCTGAGGCGGCGTCCGAGCCCGCAGCCGAGCGGCGGCCTCCGCGAAACTTTCCGTTTCTGACCGCAACACCTGTTCGAGAATCGCCCGATGTTCGGCCTCCGCCGCCCAACCTTTGCGCGCCGCCCGCTGTTTCAGTGCCTGGATGATCGCATCATCAAGGCCACGGACGATCAGTTGTCCCATCGCCTGCTCCGTTATGCTATCAATGAATGATAGCATTCGACTTGCGCTGCTTCAAGAGCGGTCTCGCGTCTTAAGACCCAACGGCCCGGCACGCTCACCCACCAACCCGCTGCCCAAACAACCACCCCCAAACCTCCGCCCGCCCATACCAAGCGTGCCAGACATCGTGCCCCAGCGCCGGATCCTCTGTGTACCGAAACCCCGGCGTCCCCCCGAGCAGCCGCTCCATCGTCCGGTCCCAGTCCGCTGAGACCTCATGATCCCGCCCGCCATGGACCGCCCAGATCGGCACCCCGCGCAGCACCTGCGCCGCCTGCTCGCTGTCCGCGACCCCGTTCCGTCCCGCCAGCACAAGCCCGGCGGCGAACACCCGCCCCTTATCCCCGTCCCGAGCGTTATAGTGCAGCAGCATGTCCCAAGCCCCCATGCCGCCCATCGAGTTCCCGGTGACGTAAACCCGAGCGGGATCGCCGTGATACTGCTTCACCGCCTGCTGGACGGCGGCGACAGCGGCATCCTCCATCACCGGCCCCACGCGCTTGCCGCCGAAGTTCGCGCCTCGGTTCTCGCGTTGGTCCAGCACGGGCACCACGACGATGGCCGGAAATTTCTCTCGAAACCAGGGTGCGGCGAACCAGCCCTCCACCTCGTGCAGCAGAACCTCCGGATTGTTGCCCATCATATACTGATGCAGATACAGTATCGCCGGATACGACCGGTGCAGGCTCATACCCCGCCGGCAGCAGCACGCGATACGGCAACCCGTCGACTGCGGCGCTGATCCAGTCCATCCGCACCCTCGGCCTGCCCGCCCAATGCCAGGCCGCGGCACCGGAGGCCATCAGCACCAGCATCGCCAGGCCAGCCGCCAACGGCCGCCCATGCCTGACAAGAATCCGACCGATCGAGATCTTCACCCGCGCTCCCGTGTTCAAGCTGATGCGAGACAGACAGATGAAACCGCCGACATCGCCCTCGGTTGCGAGGGGCGAATGCTATCGCCTGAGCAAGGCCCCAGGGGCCGCCGACCCATCAAACTGTTAACCCATCGCGAGAAGTTTTGCGTCAGCCCCCGCCCCCCACCGAGGAGGCGACGAACCAGTCCCGGCTCGAACCAGTCCCGGCTGCGCAGCGTTTTCCGCCACACAAAATCCGAGGTAAAACGCCATGAAATCCTGGGTGACACTTGCTGCGGGCGCCATAATGGCAACCTGCATCAATCCTGCGTTAAGCCAGACCAATGCACCGCCGCTGACCTATATCCAGCCCGTGCCGCCGACCAGCGTTCAGGCCGTGCAGGGCCGCCTGCGCGACGCGGGCCAATACCACGGCGCTGTCGATGGAGTTTGGGGACCGGACAGCGTCGCTGCCTTGCAGCGCTTCCAGGCGGATCGTCAGTTGCAGACCACCGGGCAGTTGAACCAGGCCACCGCCGCCGCACTCAACCTCGATCCCACCGTCCTGCTCGGTGTCCAACAGGCGAGCGTGCCGCCGCCACCATCCCCGAACACGCTCTCTCCGTCCTCTGTCCGCACCATTCAGGACCGGCTTAGGCAGCTTGGCTTCTACAATGGCGGCATTGACGGCGTCTGGGGGCAAAGCACGCAGACAGCTCTCCAGCGCTTCCAGGATAACCGAGGCCTGCAGCCGAACGGGCAACTGACCGGACCGACGTTGGACGCGATGGGCGTCCCGCCGGATTCCGTCGCCTGGAGCAGGATGACATCGCTTTCGCTCAGCCATCCTGCTCCAGGTGTTTGTTTGATCGGGTGATTCAGACCTCCGGCGATTCCGCCTCCGGTCATCACGCTACCGCTGACGCGGCAGACGGTCACGGGCGGCTGGCTTCCGGCCGCCGCCCGCATCCCGCTGCGTCAGTGGATCGGTTCCAGCAGCAGCACCGGGATCTCCCGGGCCGTCTTTTTCGCGTAATCGGCATAAGGCGGCCAGAATTTCACTGCCTTATCCCACAACCGTGCGCGCTCGGCCCCTAACGTGGTGACAGCCTTTGCGCGAAGCTTCTTGGTGCCGACCTGCACCTCGACCTCGGGGCTGGACATGATGTTCTTATACCAGCCCGGATGTTCGGGCGCGCCGCCCTTGCTGGCGACGATGATGTAGCGGCCGCTATCCTCCCCATAAAACAGCGGGAAGATGTATTTCTCACCCGACTTACGACCGGTGGTGGTCAGCAACAGGGCTGGCACATGCAATTCCGCGTAGCCCGGCGGGGTTATGGTGTAGGTATGCCCCTCCTTGCCGCCGCTGGAGAGGTATTTGTTGGCATGCTCCACCATCCAGTTGGGCATGTTCGGCGCAAGCTTGGCATCGCTCATGAGGGGTTCTCCTTCACGGTAAGGATCGTGGCGGCAGCGTAAGTCTTCAACCCCCCGCCGTCACCGGACGCAGTAGCCCCTCATTCCGCGACCTCATCGGTCCACACCGTGAAACTGCTCAACACGTTCGGGCCGAACGTGTTGCTGATCGCCACATCCGTCGCGTCCCGCCCGCGCGCCATCAGCACACGCCCGATCCGGGGGATATGATTGCGCGGATCGAACACATGCCAGGCGCCATCCAGATAGGCCTCGAACCAGGCGGAGAAATCCATTGGTCCGGCCGGCGGCACGCCGATATCGCCCAGATACCCCGTGCAATAGCGTGCCGGAATGTTCATGCAGCGGCAGAACGCCACGGCCAGATGGGCAAAATCCCGGCAGACCCCGCGCCGCTCGTTGAACGCCTCCCACGCCGTGCGGGTCGCTCGGGCATCCATGTAGTTGAAGGCGATGTGGCTATGCACGAAGTCGGAGATCGCCTGGACGCGGCCCCACCCCAGGGGAGTCTGGCCGAACAGTTGCCACGCGGTCTCCGATAGCCGGTCTGTCTCGCAGTACCGGCTGCCCAGCAGGAACACCAGAACCTCCGACGGCAGGTCCTGCACCTCATGCTGCCGGGCCGTGGGCACGACCGGATCCGGCGCCCCGCTGTCCCGAAGGACGGCGGTGCTGGAAATCCGCGTCTGCCCCGCCGGCACGACGATCCGGCTGCACCAGTTGCCGAAGCCGTCGCGATAGGACGCGACCGGCACCACAGGACTGGTGGTCAGCTCGTCCGGCACGATGATATCGGGCGCGCGCGAGTGATGGACGTGCAGCATCAACATCATTGGGGTGGGTTGCGGGCAGTCGTAGACCAGTTCGTAACCGACCCTGATTTTCATGAATTCCCTTGCGGTGCGATTATGTAACGTTTCCGAAATTGCGTGACTGCCCTTGCACGGCCGGGCCGCACCGCCCTACGCGCACAGCGGTACGGTCGCCATGCGCGTGTATGGGCACACAATGGCCGCATGTCCTAGACTTTTTTTCAATCCGACAGCGGGGGAAACCGCTGCACTACCCGGCTATAACCTGTTTCCCTGAGGTGACGACAACGCGCGCTACGTGACCAGTTTGGCTTTCAACTCATGAAGCGCCACGCCGAATGCAAGATGCTGTACGCCTGATCCTCACAGCAGCACATTCGCTTGATCGGCGGTGACGATGAGGCCGCAGTTCCTCGACAAACAACGATCGCAACGAAACAATCCGCCAGCGGACCCCGCGGACACCCTTGTGTCGGCGCAGAGCTTGACCCTGCCGGTCGGCAGGATTTTGACCCGGCGAACAAGCAGGGCCATCCTGCGTCCCTCCAAGCCGATGCCGGAGCCGCCCATGCCCTCGACCCACGCCAATCACCGCGCCGCCTGGCTGGTACAGGATCTGCGAGCTGACCCGTCCTGGGTCCATGACCTCAGCGACGCCGCGCGCCGCGACCTCACGGCCACGATCCACCGGACCTATACGCCCGGCCGCCCGCTGCTCGATTACCGAAGGTCGGAGTTCGACCTAGGCGCCGCCTGGCCCACTATCGCGGCGGCCCTGAAGGACGTTCGCGACGGCACTGGCTTCGCCATCCTGCGCGGCATGCCACGGGCAACGGTGACCGCGGCGGAGTTCGAACTTCTCACCTGGGCCATCGGCCTGCATACCGGCGTCGCTCGGCCACAGGGCAAGGCCAGCCAGTATCTCTCGGCGGTGCGCGATGCGGGCGTCACCTACCGGTCCGGCAAAGGCCGTGGCTATTCTTCCAACGCCGAACTCGATTTTCACACCGATAGTGCCGATGTCGTGCTGCTCACCTGCTACAACGTCGCCCGGTCGGGTGGACAGAGCCTGGTCTCAAGCTCCGTCGCCGCGCATGATATTCTGGCAGCGGAGCGCCCTGATCTGGCGGCGTTACTGCATCAGCCATACTATTTCAGCCGCCAGCAGGAACAGGCGCCGGATGAGCCGCCATGTTATCCGAACCCGGTCTACGATATGAAAGACGGGCTCCTGTTCAGCAAATGGAATCGCAACCGCCTGACCTCCGCG
Source organism: uncultured Alphaproteobacteria bacterium (assembly GCA_963771475.1). Classification (GTDB taxonomy): domain Bacteria; phylum Pseudomonadota; class Alphaproteobacteria; order Acetobacterales; family Acetobacteraceae; genus Rhodopila. The sequence continues at coordinate 230,940 of CAVYTN010000010.1, forward strand.
CAGGCAATCGACGGCGTGCCGCCGCTCTCCGCACCGCAGCGGGAAGCGTTGGACCGGCTTGACGAAATCCTCCGCCGGCCGGATGTGTGCTACGCCATGTATCTACAGCCCGGCGACATGCAAATTCTGAACAACCACGTGACCTTACATTCTCGCACGGAATTCGAGGATCACGACGACCCTGCGCTGAGGCGCTGCCTGTTTCGCCTGTGGCTCGCCCCGCCCGACAGCGTGGCGCTGCCCGAAAGCTGGCAGCCCGCCTACCGATCTACCGCCCCCGGCAGCGTGCGGGGCGGGATCATCGGCCAAGCCTATGACGACACACGCCGAGCGTTCGAGCAAAGGCAGGCTGCTGACCTTGGAATGGCCGCGTGACCGCGCGCGTCGCTCTGGTCACCGGCGCCTCCCGCGGCATCGGCCGGGAGATTGCGCTTGCGTTGGCAGCCAAGGGGCTGTCGCTATATCTGGCCGCCGACGGTTCGGAGGCCGAACTGGCCGACACCGTGGCTGCCGCCAGGGCCGCCGGTGCGCCGAACGCCTATTGGGCGATCGCCGACCTTGGCACGCCGGGCGAAGCCGAACGGATGGTGCAGGCGGCGCTCGATACGACCAGCCGGATCGATGTTTTGGTCAACAACGCCGGCATCCGTTGCCGCAAGCCTTTCGGTGCCTTCACCCGCGCCGATTTCGCCGCGGTGCTCGAGGTCAACCTTGCCGCCGCGTTCTTCGCCAGCCAGGCGGTGCTGCCGGCCATGCGCGCCCAGGGCGGCGGGCGAATCATCCACATCGCCAGCCAGCACGGCAGCGTCGCGTCGGAGGAAAACGCCCTCTACGGCACCACCAAGGCGGCGCTGATCCATCTGGCACGCAACATGGCGTATGAACTGGCCAGGGACGGCATCCAGGTGAACACCGTCAGCCCTGGCCCGATCGCCACGCAGTTCAACATCGACACCTGGGGCCAGATCCCCGGCAAGCTGGACATGATGACTTCCCGCGTTCCAGCCGGCCGCATGGGCCGCCCCGAGGAAATCGCCGAAGCGGTGGCCTTCCTGGCAACAACCGAGGGAAGTTTCATCCACGGCCACGACCTTGTGGTGGACGGCGGTTACATCATCCACTGACCCACGGGTACGGCCCCAGGGGCAGTGCCGTCACTCCGTTTCGGCGGCCTCTGCCATTTCCCGGCGCCGCGACAGACGGTCGATCAGGTCCTCAAGCTGGCGGGAGTCCTTGAACTGCACGCTCAATTCGCCGCCGCCCGAGCGGTTCACGCTGATACTGACGCGGCAGCCGACCTGCTCGGTGGCGCGCTTTTCCAGGTCCTGGATGTCGAGGCGCTCCGGCTTCGCCGGGCGGGGTGCCCCGCGCGCAGCCACGGCCTTGGCCACCAGCGTCTCCGCCTGGCGCACCGACATGCCGCGCTTGGTGATCTGCTCCGCCAGGGTTTCGGGATCGGGTGCATTCAGCAGCGCCCTGGCGTGACCCGAGGTCAGCGTTCCGACGCGAACCTCCCGCTTGACCTGGTCCGGTAGGCGCAGCAGACGCACCGTGTTGCCGATATGGCTGCGGGACTTGCTGACCGCGTAGCCCAGCGCTTCCTGCGTCAGGCCGAAATCGTCCATCAGGCGCTGATAACCCTCGGCCTCCTCGAGCGGATTGAGATCCTGACGCTGCAAATTCTCGACCAGTGCGACGACGGCGGCGTCGCTGTCATCCATCTCCCGCAGCAGGGTCGGGATTTCCGTCAGCCCTGCCATACTGGCGGCACGAAACCGCCGCTCACCGGCGACGATCTGATAGCGATTCGATTCGGCCGGGTGCCGACGTATCAGGATCGGCTGCAACACGCCTTGTACCTTGATCGACTCCGACAGGCTTTCCAGCTCTTGCGGATCGAAATCCATACGTGGCTGAAACGGATTGGAATCGATCTGATCAATCGGGATATTAGAGACGATGGCGCGGCGATCTTCATCCTGACCGCCAGCCGCATCGCCCAGCAACGCGGCGAGGCCGCGCCCTAATCGCGGCGGGGTGTTCTTGCTAGCCATCGACACGAACCTGCTCCGGAGGTGAAAGTCTTTCTTTGTTTGAAATTTCCGCGGCAAGAGCCTTGTAAGCCAGTGCTCCTGGCGAGCGGGAGTCGTACTGTGTCACAGGTATCCCATGGCTCGGCGCCTCCGACACCCGGATATTCCGTGGGATCACAGTGTCGAACACCCAGTCGCCGAAATGGTCACGTGCATCCTTTTCCACAAGCCCCGACAGACTGTTCCGCCGGTCAAACATCGTCAGTAAAATCCCCGCCAGGCGCAGCTTTGCATTGAATTTGCGGCGCACAGCCTCAATCGTGTGCATCAATCCGCTGATGCCTTCAAGTGCGTAGAATTCACACTGCAAGGGCACGATCACGCCGTCAGCCGCCACCAGCGCGTTCAGCGTCAGCAGTTGCAGCCCCGGCGGGCAGTCGATCAGGACGACATCATAAGACCGCAGCGCCGGCAGGGTTTGCAGCGCGCGACGCAGCCGGAATTCCCGCGCATCCTCGTTGACAAGCTCGATCTCCGCACCTGCCAGGTCGCGATCGGACGCAATGACCGCAAGGTTCTCAACCGGTGTCTTACGCACCGCCATCCGATCGAGCGTGCCGCGCAGCAGCAGCTTGTACGTGCCGGCAAATCGTTCCGTTCGTGGGACCCCAAGACCGGTGGAGGCATTGCCTTGCGGGTCTATGTCGATCAGCAACACCGAAAGACCCGATACCGCGAGCGAAGCGGCCAGGTTGATTGCGGTCGTTGTCTTGCCAACCCCACCCTTCTGGTTGGCAACCGCAAGGATGAGTTGGTTTCCGCCAAGACCCTCTGTAGGGGCAGAGGGCGCATCCCCGGTTGTCATGGCACCGACTCTACCGCAATAAACATTGAGTCGGAAGGGTAAGTGCCGGCCTACCCGATGATCACGCCCGCGTCGACCAACGCTTCGATCTGCGTGCCTGCATAGCCTGCCTCCGCCAGCACGTCGCGTGAGTGTTCGCCCATCCTGGGCGCCTGGAACCGCACGCCCGGCCGGTCGCGCTCCGCGCCGAATTCGATTGGCAGGGCCGGCAGCTTGACCTTCTTGCCGTCCTGCCCGCCGGTGCGGGAGATGAAGACGTCCAGCAGGCCGCCGGTTGCCAGCAGATGCTGGTCGGTGAACAGGTCGCCCGGCTGCCCGACTGGCGCCCAGGAGACGTTGGCCCGTTCGCAGCGCGCCTCGACCTCCGGCTGCGGGATCGTCTCGATGACCTGCTGCAGCGCCGGAATGAGCCATTCGCGCTCCGCCAGGCGCTGGATATTGGTCGCCAGGCGCGGATCGGCGGCGAGCTCCTGCAGGCTGAATTCCTCGACGAAGCGGCTCCATTGCTGGTCGGACGTCACGCCGATGAACAATTGGCCGTCACCCGCGGTCTTGAAGACCTCGTAGATCGCCCAGGCACCACGGCGAGCGGGCATCGGGCGCGCTTCCAGCCCGGTCGCGGCCATGCCGGCCATGTGCGTGCTCATCAGGAAGGCGGCGCTCTCGAACAAGGCGCTGCCGACGCGTTGGCCCTTGCCGGTGATCTCCCGCTCCCGCAACGCGGCCTGGATGGCGATGACGCCGAAGACGCGCCCATGATGTCGATCACCGATGCGCCCGCCCGCAGGGGACGGCCGATCGGCCCGGTCATGAACGCCAGGCCGGTCTGAAACTGCACGACCTCGTCCAGTGCCGGGCGGTGCTCGTAAGGGCCGGCGAGGTAGCCTTTCAATGCCAGGAAGATCAGCCGGTCGTTCAGCGGCGCCAGTTGCTCCCAGCCGCAGCCCAGGCGCTCCATCGTGCCGGGGCCGTAGTTCTCCAGCACGATGTCGACCGAGGGGATCAGGCGATGGATGACCGCCTGACCCTCGGGCTTCTTCAGATCGACGCAGAGGCTGCGCTTGTTGCGGCTGAACGCGGCGAAGAACCCGGCGGCGAACCCGCCGAGGCCGCGCGTGTGGTCACCTTTCGGCGCGGGTTCGACCTTGATGACGTCCGCACCCAGCTCCGCCAGCACCAGGCCGGCCGTGGGGCCCATCACCGTGTGGCTGAATTCCAGGACTTTCAGGCCGGCGAGGGGCGTAGCGGACATCGATGTTCAGTCTTCCGGAAAGAATCGGTTCTTCGGACGCGGCAGGCCGAGATGGTCGCGCAATGTCGTGCCCTCATATTCCTTTCTGAACAAGCCCCGACGCTGCAATTCCGGCACGACGCGGTCGACGAATTCGTCCAGTCCGCCCGGGACATAGGGGAACATCACGTTGAACCCGTCGCAGGCGTTGGTTTCCAGCCATTCCTCCATCTCATCGGCGATGGTCTGCGGCGTGCCGGTGAAGGCATTGCCGCCGTAGCCACCGGCGATCTGGGCGAGTTGCCGAACGGTCAGATTGTCCCGCCGAGCGCGGTCGATGACGCGCTGGCGGCCGGATTTGGACTGGTTGGTCTCGGGGATGTCCTCGGGCAGCGGGCCGTCGAGGTCGAATTTCGACGCATCGCAGCCCAGGGCGATGGACAGCGAGCCGATGCCGCTGTCGGGGTGCACCAGACTGTCCAGCAGCGCACGTTTGCGTTGCGCCTCCTCTACTGTATCGCCGACGACGACCAGGGCGCCGGGCAGGATCTTGATGTGGTTGGGGTTGCGTCCAGCCGCCTGCGCTGCGGCCCTTGATGTCGGCATAATAGGCGCGGGCGGCCTCGACCGAGCCGCCGGCGGCGAAGACCATCTCGGCGATTTCGGCCGCCACCTGCCTGCCGGCGTCCGACGCGCCGGCCTGCACGATCACCGGCCAGCCCTGGATCGGGCGGGCGATGTTCAGCGGACCGCGGACGCGGAAGTGCTCGCCCTTGTGGTCCAGCACATGCATCCGGGCGGGGTCGAAAAAGACGTTGTTCTCGCACGTCGCGGATGAAAGCGTCATCCGCCCAGGACTGTCCCACAGGCCGGTGACGACGTCATAGAACTCCCGCCCACGCTCGTAGCGCTCGCCGTGTTCCATATGTTCGTCGAGCCCAAAATTCAGCGCGGCGTCGGGGTTGGAGGTGGTCACCAGGTTCCAGCCGGCGCGCCCGTCGCTGATATGGTCCAGCGAGGCGAACTTGCGCGCGACGTGATACGGGTCGTTGAACGTGGTGGACGCGGTGGCGATCAGCCCCAGGCGTTCGGTGACCACGGCCAGCGCCGGCAGCAGCGTCAGCGGATCGAAGGAGGTCGTGGTCGCGCTGCGCATCAGCGCATTCATCGGCATGTTCAGCAGCGCCAGGTGATCGGCCATGAAGAAGGCGTCGAACTTCCCGGCCTCCAGCTTCTGCGCCAGGCGGGCGATGTGCTTGAAGTTGAAATTGGCATCCGGAAGCGCACCGGGGTAGCGCCACCACGCGGTGTGGATACTGACAGGGCGCATGAATGCGCCGAGATGAAGCTGGCGTCGATCGGCCATCGGGGCTCTCCCGCAATTAGTGTTGGCGCAGACTGTAGCGCCCCGGCGCGGTTACGATAGATCGGGGGTGCGACGGCAGACTCGCAACAACCGATTGTTAGACGGATGTATTGACGCAGGTGATCAGGCGTATTGGTCGCGCAAATCGCCTTGAAAGGCGCCCGCAGCAATCCCCGATCGCACCTCTCCGTCCTGTCGGCCCGGCTGAAACCTCCCTACGCCCGGATCAAGCCACTCATGTCCTGCACGCCGTCGCTGCCGGGGAAAACGCGGCGCAGCGCCGCCTCCGGCAGGCCAAGATGCGCGCCCAGCACGCCCTTCGCCACGGCCCGTAAATCGGTCGTGGGCGCGAGGTCACGGTTCTCGAACAACCGCCCCTCTCCCAAACCGGGCCATGTGCCGCGCACCGCCCCGCCGGCCACCGCCCCGCCCAGCACGAAAGCCACCGTCGCCGTGCCATGATCGGTGCCATTTGTGCCGTTGATCCGAGCGGTGCGGCCAAATTCGGTCATGACGAGGACAGCGGTTTGTGACCAGGCGGGTCCCAGAGCGGTCTTGAGCGCCACCATCCCGGCATCCAACTGGCGTAACGGACCGTTCAGCCGGTTCGCCTGTGCCGTGTGAGTATCCCAGCCATTGATCTCCAGCGCCGCGATCCGAGGCCCATTCGCGGCCGCCAGCATCTCGCCGGCCGCCTTTGCCAGGGCCGGAAAGGCGTAGCGATTCGTCTCTTCCGCCCCACTGCTCATGACACCCGCACTGAAGCCGCGCGCGGCCAGCCCGTCGCGGATCGCCGGCCCGGTCACCGGATCGTCCTTGTTGAGCGCCGCGATCGACGCATACAGGTCCGGCGCCGGCTGGTTGAACCCGTGCGGCGCCCAGTTGGCGATCTGAACAGGCCCGCGCAGCAACAGTGGCACCGACACGCCGACGGCCAGCGCCTCCCCCTCCGGACGGGGATGCGGCTCGGTGGGCATCGCCGCCACCACGCGATTGAGCCAGCCGCTGGTCAGCCGTTCATCGGCACCGGATTCCAGATAATCCTGCGCCTCGAAATGGCTGCGAACACGATAATGCGCGGCTACGGCATGCACGACGGCCGCCTCATGCGCCTGGAACATGGCGTGCACGCCGGTCATCACCGGGTGCAGCCCGTAGAACCCGCCCAGATCCAGCATTCCGTTCGGCTGCCCCGGTGCGGGCGGCACCAGCGGTCCGCGTAGGTCCGCAAGTGCCGGATCGCCATAGGGAACCACCGCCGCCATCCCGTCCAGCGCCCCGCGCAGGATAACGACGATGAAACGCCGATCGGTGGGCGCCGCGGCAACCGCCAGCGAGGCACGCCCAAGGGAGACGACCGAAGAAAGTCCCAACAAGGCAGCACGACGGGTGAGATGCATGGGATCAGCGCCTCTGAAATTCCGGAGATGTGAGGAACAAGGCCATCGCGTCCTTGCGCGAACCCGCGCGTCGCACGGCCTCGGCCGTCCCGGCGCGCAGCAGCGGTCCCAGCGTATCGTCGGCGAGCGTCACCACGTCGCGGTCGCCGATGCGTCCGGCAAAGCCGCTGGCCCAGTCGATCCGCCTCAGCATCGCCTCCGGCGCCGCCCAGTCCGAAGCCCGGTCGGGCCAGCCATTGGGTGCCGGCGCGGCCCAGAGCGGCTGCCCCAGACCCGCCACGATCCCCACCATCGGGAGGCGCTCCGGCGGCACCTCCAACGCTCTGGCGGATGCCACGACCACGTCGGTCGGCGTGCGCAGTTTCGTGCCGGGTTGCCACGCCGCATCCAGCCGTACCAGTTCGACGGACGCCGCGTGCAGGTCCCCGTGCGTGTCGCGCAGCATGGCCTCGACCCGTCGCACGGCATCGGCGGGCGGGTTATCGGCAACGAAGTGGCACGTCAGCTTCGTCGCCAGGAAGCGATGGGTCGCCGGATGGTTGGCGAGGAACCGCAGCGCCGCAACGCCGCCTTCCTCGTCCGGCGGGAATGTGTGGCCCATGACGGTGTGCACGCCCGGCTCATGCGCGAAGGGCCGGTAGCGGAAGCCGAGCGGTTCCATACGCCGTTCGACGGACCAGCCGGTCAGGATTTTCGCGAACGCCGTCACGTCTGCCTGGGTGTAACCCGCGAGCGGGCTGACCGTGTGCAGTTCCATGCATTCGCGCGCCAGGTTTTCGTTCAGCCCGCGATGCACCTGTTGCCCGACGCGGCTGTCGGGGCCGAAGGAGCCGGCATTGTCCAGATAGATCAGCATCGCCGGATGGCGCATGACCGCCAGCACGAGATCCTCGAACCAACCCGTGACATTCGGGCGGATCGCTTCCTCGACGAAGGCGGCGGCGAGCGGCGCAATACCCGCGCGCTTCAGCGAGACAGTGAAGTGGTTGGTCCAGAACCAGACCAGCCGCTCGCGGAACGGCGCCGGCGTCGTCACCGCATACGCCAGTTCCGCCTCGGCCTGCGCCCGGTACAGCGCTCGGGATTTCGATTCACCGGGTGGCGGCTTGTTCATCCGATCGTCACGGATCGCGGCAAGGCCGGCGGCGGCGGTCGGTGGCACATCGAAGTCCGGTCGGCCGGTCGCCTGAAGTTGCGAAAGGAGCCACGCCACGGGGTCCGCCGGCAGTGGGTCGGACGGGCGACGGCCAAGGCCAAAGCGGACAAGGGCGTGCGCGGTGCGGAGGTCCATGCCACAGAGATTAAAACCGCCACATGTTGCCGGATGTGACGAAGGGTGAGGTTCGGTGCGGCCAATGGGATTCGGCCAGTGGTACGCCCAGTCCCGCCAAATCAACGCTTGCAAATCGACGTGCGCTGTCGCACATGACCGCGCAGACAGCGTCGGCCAGTGGGAGTGCCGGCTACCGGATGCGGGCGCGCGGGGTGACACCCCACGATCCGAAAGGGATCGCGCGCCCGTTGATGCATTGGAGACAGACCGTGACCGACACGCCGCTTGCCCGGATCAGAAACATTGGCATCACCGCGCATATCGACGCGGGGAAGACCACGACCACCGAACGTATCCTGTATTACACCGGTGTTTCGCACAAGATCGGCGAGGTCCACGACGGCAACACCACGACCGACTACATGGAGCAGGAGCGTGAGCGTGGCATCACGATCACCTCGGCCGCGGTGACCTGCGAGTGGCACGACCACCGCATCAACATCATCGATACACCCGGCCACATCGACTTCAACATCGAGGTCAATCGTTCGCTGCGCGTGCTGGACGGCGCCATCTTCATCATCGAGGGCGTGGCCGGCGTGCAGCCGCAGTCCGAGACTAACTGGCGCCTCGCTGACCGCTACAACGTTCCGCGCATCATCTTCATCAACAAGCTCGACCGCACCGGTGCCGATTTCTACCGCGCCTTCGCCACCCTGAAGGAGAAGCTGGATATCGTTGCGCTACCGTTGCAGTTGCCGATCGGCGTCGAAGAACACTTCCTGGGCGTCGTCGATCTCGTCGAGATGAAGGCCATCATCTGGGAAGGTGGCGAGCTTGGTGCGAAATACCACGACGAGCCGATCCCGGCCGACCTGCTGGAACAGGCCAAGGAGCATCGCCAGACCCTGCTGGACACCGCTTTGTCGGTCGATGAGCAGGCGATGGAGGAATATTTCGACAAGGGCGACGTTTCCGTCGAAACCCTGAAGCGCTGCATCAAGAAGGGTGCCATCCAGGGTGACTTCCGCCCGGTGCTGTGTGGCACCGCCTTCAAGAACAAGGGCGTGCAGCCGCTGCTGGATGCCGTCATCGACTACCTGCCCTCCCCCATCGATGTGCCCGGCATCGCGGTCGCGTTGGATGAAGGCCAGGAAGAGGCCGATCATCCGGACCGCCGCCGCATCAAGGCCGATCCGAAGGCCCCGTTCGCCGGCCTCGCCTTCAAGATTATCAACGACAAGTACGGCACACTGACCTTCGTGCGCGTCTACGCCGGCACCCTGAAGCAGGGCGACATGGTGCAGAACACCACCAAGGGCCATCGGGAGCGTATCGGCCGGATGTTCCAGATGCACGCCGACAAGCGGGCGGAGATCAAGGAGGTCGAGGCCGGCGACATCGCCGCCTTCGTCGGCCTGAAGGACACCGGCACCGGCGACACGCTGGCCTCCAACGACGATCCTATCGTCCTGGAGCGTATGGCTTTCCCGGTGCCCGTTATCGACATCTCAGTGGAGCCGCGCACCAAGGAAGCCGTCGAAAAGATGACGCTGGGCCTGCAGAAGCTGGCCGGCGAAGATCCTTCACTGCGGCTCAAGACCGACCAGGAAACCGGCCAGACCATCCTCTCCGGCATGGGCGAGCTGCACCTGGAGATCATCATCGACCGCCTGCGCCGCGAGTATGGCGTCGACTGCAACATCGGTGCCCCGCAGGTCGCCTATCGCGAAACGATCTCGCGCCCGCATACCGAGACCTATACGCACAAGAAACAGTCGGGCGGGTCGGGGCAATACGCCGAAGTCAAGGTCGTCTTCGAGCCGCTGGAGCGGAACGCGGGCATCAACTTCGAAAACAAGGTGGTCGGCGGTTCGGTGCCGAAGGAATACATCCCGGCGGTCGAAAAGGGCATCCGGGTGCAGGCCGATACAGGCGTGCTGGCCGGCTTCCCGACGGTGGACTTCAAATACACCCTGATCGACGGCAAGTACCACGACGTCGACTCCTCGGCGCTGGCCTTCGAAATCGCCGCCAAGGCTTGCTTCCGCGAGGGCATGAAGAACGCCGGCCCGATCATCCTGGAGCCGATCATGGACGTGGAAATCACCACGCCGCAGGATCACGTGGGCGATGTCGTCGGCGACCTGAACCGCCGCCGCGGCATGATCCAGAACCAGGAGTCCTCGGGCTCCACCGTCATCGTGCGGGCGCATGTGCCGCTGAAGGAGATGTTCGGCTACATCTCCCACCTGCGGTCGATGACGAAGGGGCGTGCATCGTTCACGATGCAGTTCCACCACTACGATCCGGTGCCACGTAATGTTGCGGACGAGATCATGAAAAAGAGCGCCTGACCGGCGTTCCGAGATTTGGAGTGCAAGACGCGGGCGAGCAATCGCCCGCGTTTTTTGTTGCCGGGCAACGTGGCTCGATCAGGCCGGACGACGCCAAGCCCGCCAGGGCGTGAACGGGACGACGTGGGTGAGCCTGCACCCGCTCACTCCGCTTTCCGGCCCGGATAGCGCATGGCGGTCCTCCACCGACCGCCTGCAGGCCCCCAAGCCGCCGTCTCTGCCACCCAATCCAGGCACGTCCATCCCAGATTCAGAACATTCGTGGATCATCATGGCTTTGTGATCGGCTCCCCGTTCTCCCCGCGTATCGGCACCCTATTTAGGTCACATTAACCAATTATTGCACAGTCACCGTTCATCTCGGATCCGTGATTTTATTAACTTCACAGTAAAGGGAACCAATAATGTCAGCCCGATACATGATCCTTCGCCAGCATCGCCGTCCTCGGTTTCGCAACTGCCGCCGCTGCGCAGGAAACCATCATTGTCGCCCCCACCGCACCGCCGCCGCCACGCGTCGAAATCGCACCGCCGCCGCCCACGGGCCCACAAATGAGCTGGCAGGCCGGCCACTGGGCCTGGAACGGCAGCACCTGGACTTGGGATGAAGGCCACTACGTCGCCGCTCCGCAGCCCGCCGCGGTATGGGAGCCTGGTCACTGGGAGCAGCAGGCCTCCGGCGGCTATGTCTGGATCAACGGCCACTGGCGCGGATAACGGAGGCCGATGATGCGTATTGCAAACTTGCACGCCTGACGCTGCCGGCCCTTCTGGCGCTGGCTGCCTGCGGCGGATCAGAACCGCCGCCGACCCAGGTGATCATCCAGCAACCGGCACAGATGGTGACACCGGTGGCCCCGATGCCACCGCCGCCGCCGATGTCGGATCTCGTACCACCGCCGCCGGCCAGCAGCGGACCGACTGTCTGGCAACCCGGCCACTGGCGCTATACCGGCGTCGGCAACACCCCCTGGAGCTGGCAGTCCGGCCAGTATGTCGCGGTCCCACCCGGTGCCACCGCCTGGGTGCCGGGACAGTGGCAGCAGCAGGGCAGCGGCTGGGTCTGGCGTGATGGCCACTGGGCCTGATCGTCGATCCAGTAACGAAGCCCAGGCGTCGTCGTTTTCGTTGACCACTGAAAAGACGGCATGCCCCCCGGTTGGTCCGACCAACCGGGGGGATATCGATTTCAGCCTGATATCACAAGGCGACCACAGCATTGGGATGTCGGTTCTGAGACGGAACGAAAGCGAACTCTACCCCGCCTCGATCCGGATCAGCGTCGGCTCTTCCATGACCGTCGGCAGCGCGCCGATCCGGTCGAGCGCCGTCGCGCATCGCGCTTTCCCGGGTTTCGTGCGTCACCAGCACCACCGGCACTGCCTCGCCCGGGCTGCGGCCCCGTTGCAGCATCGATTCGAGCGACACGCCCATGATCGCGCAGGATTGCGGTTACGTCGGCGATCACGCCGGGCCGGTCCACCACCATCAGGCGCAGGTAGTACGGCCCGACATGGTTGCTCATCGGCACCGAGGGCGCGCTCGACAGCGATGCCGCCGCGGCGCCCCAGACCGGCGTATGCCGGTCCCGCGCGATATCGATCAGGTCGGCGACCACGGCCGAGGCCGTCGGACCGGCGCCGGCGCCGCGCCCTCCAGCATCACGCGGCCGACGAAATCGCCCTCCGCCACCACGGCGTTGAACACGCCGTCGACCGTGGCGATCGGCGCCGACTGCGGCACCATGCAGGGATGCACCCGCGTCTCGATCCCGGCGTCGGTCTGGCGGGCGATGCCCAGCAGCTTGATGCGGTAGCCGAGTTCGTTGGCGAAGGCGATGTCGAGGGCGGAGATGCGGCGGATGCCCTCGACATGCACATGATCGAACGCCACCGGCCGGCCGAACGCCAGCGCGGCCAGGATCGCCAGCTTGTGCGCCGCATCGATGCCGTCGATATCGAAGCTCGGATCGGCCTCGGCGTAACCCAGCTTCTGCGCGTCGGCCAGCACCTCGGCGAACTCGCGGCCGCGTTCGCGCATCTGCGTCAGGATGTAGTTGCAGGTGCCGTTCAGGATGCCGGCGACGGCGCTGATACGGTTGCCGGCCAGCCCCTCGCGCAGCGCCTTGATGACCGGGATGCCGCCCGCCACCGCGGCCTCGAACGCCAGCGCGACACCGCGTTCCTCGGCCTGGCGGGCGAGCTCGGCGCCGTGGACCGCCAGCAGCGCCTTGTTCGCCGTCACCAGCGGCTTGCCGGCGCCGATCGTCGCCTCGGCCAGCGCCAGCGCCGGCCCTTCCGATCCGCCGATCAGTTCGACCACCACGTCGACCTCCGGGTCGGCCGCCAGCGCCACCGGATCGTCGTACCAGTGCAGTCCGGACAACGACACGCCGCGATCCGTGGACCGGTCCCGCGCCGACACCGCGGTCACCGCGATGGGCCGCCCGGCTCGGGCGGCGACGATGTCGGCATTGTCGCGCAGCAGCTTCAGCACGCCGCCGCCGACGGTGCCCAGCCCCGCGAGGGCGACGGAAAGTGGCCGGGTCATTGTGCTGCGACCTGGAATGCGGCCGCCTCGGACCGGACACCGGATCGGCGACGTTGGATCCGGCTTGCAGGAAGGTGCGGATGTTGCGGATCGCCTGACGCAGCCGGTGCGGTGTTCTCCACCAGCGCGATGCGGACGTAGCCTTCGCCGTGCTCGCCGAAGCCCAGGCCCGGCGCCACCGCCACCTTGGCCCGTTGCCAGCAGCAGCTTGGAGAACTCGACACTGCCCAGCGACGCATAGCGCGGCGGGATCGGCGCCCAGGCGAACATCGACCCCTCGGGCTGGGCATGTCCCAGCCGGCGGAGGCCAGGCCCTTGATCAGCACGTCGCGGCGTTCGCGATACAGCGTCGCGGATCTGCTCCACGCAGTCCTGCGGGCCGGTCAGCGCGGTGACCGCGGCGACCTGGATCGGCGTGAAGGCGCCATAGTCGAGATACGACTTCATCCGCGTCAGCGCGTTGATCAGCCGCGGATTGCCGGCCGCGAACCCCATGCGCCAGCCGGGCATCGAGTAGGTCTTGGACAGGCTGGTGAACTCCACCGCGATGTCCTTCGCGCCCGGCACCTGCAGGATCGACGGCGGCATCTTGTCGCCGAAATAGATCTCGGCGTAGGCGAGGTCGGACATCACCCAGATCTCGTGCCGGCGGGCGAACGCGACGATCTCCCGGTAGAAATCGAGGTCCGCCAGATACGCCGTCGGATTGGACGGGAAGTTGACGATCAGCGCGGTGGGCTTCGGCACCGAGTGGCGCACGGCGCGATCCAGCGCGCGCAGCATGTCCTCGTCCGGCGTGGCGGGGATGCTGCGCACGGCCGCGCCGGCGATGATGAAGCCGAACTGGTGGATCGGATAGGACGGATTCGGCACCAGGATCGTGTCGCCCGGGCTGGTGATCGCCGAGGCGAGATTCGCCAGCCCCTCCTTCGAGCCCAGCGTGGCGACGACCTCGGTTTCCGGGTTCAGACCGACGTCGAAGCGGCGCTGGTAATAGGTGGCCAGCGCCCGGCGCAGACCAGGAATGCCCTTGCTGACGGAGTAGCGGTGGGTGCGCGGGTCCTGCACCGTCTCGATCAGCTTGGCGACGATATGCGGCGGCGTCGGGCTGTCGGGATTGCCCATGCCGAGGTCGATGATGTCCTCACCGGCGGTCCGAGCCTTGGCCTTGGCCGTGTTCACTTCGGCAAAGACATAGGGCGGCAGACGGCGGATGCGGTGGAACTCACCGGAGGACTCGGAACTCATGGCAGGCCTTTCGGGGTTGAAAAGACCGGGCGGTCTGACCCGCCCGGATCGCTATTGTAGCAAACGCAGCGACGCGCCGCGACCGGAAGCTTCGGCGTTGACGCGGATCGCGTCGGCCGGGCACGCCGGCGGCGCTTCAGGGCCGTCGACGATCTGCTGCGCGCGTGACAGACCCAGCGTCAGCGCTGCCGACTGCGCCGCCGGATCGCTCGACGTCGCATCGCCGTAGCCGGTGACGCTGATCACTGCGTTGCCGCGCTTGGCCGCAAAGGCTTTCACCTCATCCGCGGCCGGCTGCGACAGCGCCGAGGAGCCGTCGACGAACACGATCGTCGTCGCGCCCTTGCCGGCGGCCGGCATCGCCGGTGCGGGGGTCGGTGCCGGCGGTGGCGGTGCCCCGGCGGCGGCGGGCCGCGGCGGCGGACCGGGCGGCAGGGTGCGGGCGTGCGGCTGCGGTGTCGTCGAGGGCGGCCGCGACAGGCCGTGTGGCCGCGCGTCGGGCCGCTGCCGGCGGACACCGAGGCCGACGATGCCGGCGTCGAGGGCAGTCGCTGGCGTGGCTGCGGCCGGCGCCGGTGCTGCCTCGGCCAGCGGCGCGCTCTGCACGGCTTTGCGCGGCGCGGCCGAGGGCGGGGTCGCGGGCGCCGGCGGGGCGGTGACGGCGGGGATCGAGGCGCTGGCTGCCGGTGCCGATGCGCCCGGCGCCGATGCGGCCGCTGCGCCGCCGGGCGGCTGGGTCGTCGTCACCGCAGGCGGCGGGGGCGGCGCCGTGCCGACGCCGAACAGCGACGGCGACGCGCTGGGCGAGGACGGATCGGCCAAGCGGCGCCGCCTGCGCGGCGTGCTGCGCGTTGGTGCGGTCCGCGATCAGCGAATCCGTCAGTTTCTTCATCGCGTCCTTGTCCGGCGGCTCCGGCTTGGCGGGGACGGTGGCAAGATTCGGATAGGCCTGATCGGCACCTGGCGGCGCCGGCCGTTCCTCGGCGATCTTTCCGCCCTCCTGCCGATGCCACCAATTGACCGGGTTCATTGCGCTCGTGCGATGAACATCCGGTCAGCGAGCCGACGACCAGCAAGGCGGCAATGCTGCTGAATCCTCTGGCCAGGCCGTTGCGCCGGCCCGAAAAAAACCCGGCTTGAACCGCTTCTTGCGCGCCACTAGCTTGCGCGCCACTTTCGCTGACCACCATATGCTGGTTCTCGCTCCCGCTTCTCGCGGTCTGTGTAGCCGCTGGTGGGGCCGACGCAAAGGATGTCTCATGGCTCCGAACGACAACCCGACCACACCGGCCGTTCTGCCGCCCAACAAGGCGGAGTCCGCGGACACCGGGCCCGTGGACGCGGCTGCCTCCCAGGGGGCAAACCCAGGTGGCCGCCAGGACGGCAATGTACCGAATGAAGGTGCGCAAGCTGGTCCGGCATCGGCCGACCGGCCAGCGGCCAAACGCGGCGCAGGCGGCAAGGGACCGGCAAGGACCGTCAGCAGCAAGCCAGACCGAGCGGCGGCGGCGAAGGCGGAAGAGAAGGCTGCGCCGGTGGCTGAGGTCCCGCCCGCTGCCGTCGGTGCGTCGCCTGCAGGAGCCATCGCCTGAGCCGCGCAGTGCAGGCCCCGGCCTCGCCGCATGCTGTGACGGCCGCTGCGCAAGCCGCCACGGGCCAGGCACCCAAGGCATCCGCCCAGGCCGCGCCATCATCCGCGCCACCATCCCCGGCAGCATCTCCGCAGGCACCGCCGCCCCAGGCGGCGTCGAAATCGCCGGCAGCCAAGGAAGAGGCATTCAAGCTGCCCGACCCTGCCGTTCTCAGCCGGTCGATGGCGGATATCGCTGACCGTTCCCAGCGCATCGTCGGCGAGTGGCTGAAGCGGCAAAGGCAGGAGGACCACGTCACCGACCCGCTGAACATCGGCCGCGCCTTCCTGGAGATGACCGCTCGGCTGATGGCCAACCCGGCGCATCTGGTGCAGGCGCAGTTGGGTTTCTGGCAGGACTACATGACGCTGTGGCAGAACACCACGCGGCGCATGATGGGGCTGGAAACCAAGCCGGTGATCGAAGCGCCCAGCACCGACCGCCGCTTCAAGGACGATGCGTGGAAGGACAACGAAGTCTTCGACTTCATCAAGCAATCCTACCTGCTGTCCGCTCGCTACGTGACCGACGTGGTCACGCATGTCGACGGCCTGGATCCCAAGACGGCGCAGAAGGTGGATTTCTACGCGCGCCAGTTCATCGATGCGATGAGCCCGTCCAACTTCCTGCTGACCAACCCCGAGGTGCTGCGCCGCACCGCGGAAACCGGCGGGGAGAACCTGCTGAAAGGCCTCAATAACCTGCTGTCGGACCTGGAGCGCGGCAAAGGCCAGCTACGGATCAAGATGGTCGACACCGAGGCGTTCAAGGTTGGCGGCAATATCGGCGTCTCATCCGGAAAGGTGGTTTATCAGAACGACCTGATGCAACTGATCCAGTACAGCCCCGCGACCGAAACGGTGCTGAAACGGCCGCTGCTGATCGCGCCGCCCTGGATCAACAAGTTCTACATCCTGGATCTGCGGCCGCGGAACAGTTTCGTCCGCTGGGCCGTGTCGCAGGGACATACGGTGTTCGTGATCTCCTGGGTCAACCCGGACGAACAACTGGCGGAAAAGGGCTTCGACGATTACATGATCGAGGGCTACCTCGCCGCGCTCGATGCGATCGAGAAAGCAACGGGTGAGCGTGAGGTGAACGCGATCGGCTACTGCCTGGGCGGCACGCTGCTGGCTTCCACCCTCGCCTATATGGCGGCGAAGGGTGACGACCGCATCAAGACCGCGACGTTCTTCGTGACCATGATGGATTTCGAGCAGGCCGGCGAGCTTGGCGTGTTCATCGACGAAGAACAGCTACAGTCGCTGGAAGAGAAGATGAACAAGCGCGGCTATCTCGAAGGCAGCGAGATGGCCACGACGTTCAACATGCTGCGCGCCAACGACCTGATCTGGTCGTTCGTGGTGAACAATTATCTGCTTGGCAACGATCCTTTCCCCTTCGACCTTCTGTACTGGAACGCCAATTCCACCCGCATGCCCGCTCGGATGCACAGCTTCTACCTGCGCAAGATGTATCAGGAGAATCTTCTGGCCCAGCCGGAGGGGATCGAGCTGAACGGCGTGCCGATCGATCTGGGAAACATCAAGACGCCAGCGTATTTCCTCTCGACGCGAGAGGACCACATCGCCCCATGGAAGTCGACCTATCGGGGCACGCAACTGCTGGGCGGACCGAAGCGCTTCGTACTGGCTGCCTCGGGGCACATCGCCGGCGTCGTGAACCCGCCCGACGGCGGCAAATACGGCCACTGGATCAACAAGGACCTGCCGCGCGACCCGGACACCTGGCTGGCTGGCGCGACGGAGATCGCAGGCTCCTGGTGGCCGGACTGGCATCGCTGGGTGACGTCGTTCGACAAGGCGATGGTGCCGGCGCGCGTGCCGGGCGAGGGTGGCCTCAAGGCGCTGGAGGATGCGCCGGGGAGTTACGTGCAGGTTCGCCTGTCGTAACAGCGGGCCTGCGCGGGACATGGACGCGCGGGGGGGGACGAGCAGGGGGGACGAGCGGCGGCGACTTACCCCTCCAGCGGCGGCAGGCCGTAAAACCGCGCCGCCGTTCCGTGGAACAAGGCCGCCTTTTCATCGGCGGAATACCGAGCCGCCAGGCGCTTGAATGCGTTCCACAGAACCGGATAGCTGCACATCCCCTTATCCACCGGGAAATTGCTCTCGAACATGCAGCGGTCCACGCCGAAATGCCTCGACCGCGGTCTCGACGAACGGGCGCCAGGCCCGCGCCATCTCGCCCGAGGACGGCGGCAGCACCTCTTGATGGAAGCCAAAGCCGTTCACGTTCATCGCCAGGCCGCCCAACTTAATGAACAGGTTGGGGCAGTCGGCCAGTTCGAGGATCCAGGCCCGCCACTGCGCGAAGACCTCGGCCTGCCTGCCCTCATAAGGTCCGACGCCCAGCGGGCCGCCGAAATGGTTCAGCACCACCTTCTGCTCCGGATAGGCGCGCAGCAGATCGAGCAGATCGCCCAGTTGCGGATGATACAACCATGCCTCGAACGTCAGGCCCAGACGGCTGCAGCCGCGCGAAACCGGACCGGAAGGCCTGGTCGCGGTAGAGGCCGGGCGGTGCGCCAGGGGGTGCGGTTGGCGCGATGCCGGGATCATAGGTGCCGCTGTGGCGGATGCCTTTGAAGCGGCCGCCGCCGGCTGCGATATGCGCCTCCAGCACCGCGTCGATACGCTCGCCCAGGCGGCAATCCGCATGCCCGACGATACCGGCGCAGGCGCGGATCGGGCCGTAGCGCCCGGACTCGCTTTCGCGCGCGGCCGCGGCGACGAACTCCGTCTCCCCCACCGGCGCCATCTCGGGCGGACCGTCGGTGCGGTATTCCGATCCGCATTGGATGAAGACGGTCGCCAGCACGTTGTGGCCGGTGCGCAGGTCGGCCATCAGGTCGTCCAGCAGATACCGGTCCGGCCGCGCCTTCCACAGGTGGTGGTGCGGATCGATGATCTTCTGGTCGGGGTCGAGAATGTCCTCCCGCAAGCTGGCCCAGCCAGTCGGGCCGGACCCTTGGATGGTGAAACGGCTTACGCTCTGGTTCCTGTGCGGTCATGTCCGGACCCTCCCGCTGGTTCGGCTATCCAGCCACGTGACGCCACCGCTGGCAATCGCTCCGGATCAGGCTGCC
This sequence comes from uncultured Alphaproteobacteria bacterium, assembly GCA_963771475.1. Taxonomy (GTDB): domain Bacteria; phylum Pseudomonadota; class Alphaproteobacteria; order Acetobacterales; family Acetobacteraceae; genus Rhodopila. Next base: position 250,003 of record CAVYTN010000010.1, read on the forward strand.
GCCGGTTCCGCCCAGGCCGGATGCAGCGCCGCGGCGACGGGTTCCGGCGCCAGGCCGAATGCCGGCAGCAGTCCAGCGCCCATGGCGGTGCGGGAGAAATGCCGCCGCGCATAGTCGATCTGCGCCACGCTGATCCGGTGCCAGAGCGCATCGCCGGTCAGCCGCTCGATCACGGCCTTGGCGAAGGTATCGGCGTCGTCGGTGACCGCGACCACGGCGTCGATGCCGCTCAACCCCTGCGCGCCGGTCGTCGTCGTCACCAGCGGCACGCCCTCCCGCAACGCCTCGACGACCTTGAGCTTGATGCCCGCGCCGCAGCGCAACGGCACGACGGCCACCCGCGCCGCGTCATAGAACGCTGCCAGTTCGGCATCCGACACATCGGCATGGACCGTGACCCCGTCGCCATCCAGCGCGCGAACGCTTTGCGTCGGGTTCGATCCGACGATCCGCAGCCGTGCCGCCGGCAGCGCGGACCGGATCGACGGCAGAACGGAGTGGACGAACCAGACCGCGGCATCCTCGTTGGGCGGATGGCCGAAGCCGCCGACGAACACGATCTCGGCACCCGCCGGCGGCGCACGATCGGTCCCGAAACGGTCGAACGCATAGGGCGGGACCGACCCGATCGCCGCGGTCGGCTCAAGCTGGCGCGCAGACTGTGCCTCCTCCTCCGAGGGGTAGAGCGACAGGTCGACCCGCCGCCACAGCGCCATCTCCCGCCGGCGCATCGTCTCTGCGGCCGTCAGCATGCGTCGGTCCGCGGTCAGTTCGCCCTGCCGGATCATACGGGCGAAATGCAGGTCGTGGCCGTAGTAAACGATGTTCGCCGCCGAGTATTGGCGGATCGACGGCAGCACATCCTCGGCCACGTCCGGCCGGCTGAGCAGCACGTGATCCAGTTCATGCCCATGCCGGCGAATCCAGCTTTCGAACCGCATCGGCCCCTGGAAGGTCTCGATCCCCATGGCCTGCAGGGTTTCGGTGTAGCCAGGACTATAGGCCAGGTTGTGCGGCCAGAACTTCACCACCGC
>CAVYTN010000011.1:0-12217 GCA_963771475.1 uncultured Alphaproteobacteria bacterium
GCGATTGATCCCGCCGGGATCATGAACCCCGGCAAGGTGCTGCCATAGATCGGGCGCGCGAGGCGCCGGGTCGGCGCGAAAGCGACCTCTACGCGCCGGTGAAGGCACACCTTGAGGCTCTCGGCTACACCGTGCGCGCCGAGGTGGGCAAATGCGACGTCGTCGGCACCAGCGGTGACACCATGATCGCCGTGGAACTGAAACTGAACTTCGGCCTGTCGGTGCTGTACCAGGCACTGCGACGCCTGCCTTCGGTCGATTTAGTGTATGTCGCCGTCGCCGTCCCCGATGGCCGCCGCGCCCGAGCCAACTGGGATGCCCAAATCCCCGACGCCATCCGCCTTTGCCGCATGCTCGGTGTCGGCTTGTTATCGATCAGAAATGACAAAGTAATCGCCCACGCCGACCCAGCACCCTACCAGCCCCGCAAACGCCCCAAGCTGCGCGCCCGCCTGCTCAGCGAGTTCGTCCGCCGCTCCGGCGACCACAATCTGGGCGGCACGAACCGGCGTCCCCGCATAACAGCGTATCGCGAAGATGCGTTGGCCTGTGCCCGCGTGTTGGCTGAAGGCGCTATGAAAGCCGCTTCCGTGCGGACGCGGCCGATGTGCCCAAGGCCGGCGCCATCCTGCGCGCCGACGTGTACGGCTGGTTCGCGAAAGTCGCCCGCGGCACCTATGACCTCGCCCCTGCCGGCCGGGCAGCCCTTGGGCTATACGCCGACGTGGTCGCGGCACGCTTGGTCCGAATAGCACGCGATCCACCGCCACTATAAATCCTTCTCTGCGCGCTTTGGGTTAACGCGATCAACCCGCACTTGCCGCTAGCCCCACCCAATGCCACCGTCCCCCGAACCGGCACCCAAGCCGAACCACGGGGAAACCGACCTCCATGCTCACCACGACAAGCCGCCTGCTGGCCGCGCTGATCCTCGTCGCGCGCTACCGCCGCCCTGGCCGCCCCACCGAACTTCGTCGTCGCCTGGGCCGCCTCCGCCCAAGGCCCCTATCCCGTCGGCAACGCCACCGCGCAGCCCGAACTGCCGCTTCGCCTTTCCCGATCCGGCGAAAGGCGCCACGCGACCAGTCCTTCCGCCTGATTGTCCGCCCCGACATCTGGGGCAAGCAGGCCCGCATCCGCCTGTCCAACGCCTTCGGCACCAAGCCCGTCACCTTCGACGCCGTCCATATCGGCCTGCAGCAGAGCGGCAGCGCCATCGTCCCCGGCACCAACCGCCCCGTCACCTTCGGCGCCAAACCAACATCACCATCGCCCCCGGCGCCGTCCGCCGTCAGCGACCCGGTTACGCTGCCCTTCGTCCGGGACCCCAACGACAAGATGCTCGACCGGCCGCCGCCTTGCCGTCTCCTTCCACGTCAGCGGCGACACCGGCCCGATGACCTGGCATGCCAAGGCGCTGACCACCTCCTACATCAGCCCGCCCGGCAGCGGCGCCAAAACCGCCGATGAGCCGAGCAAGCGTTCCCCTACTCCACCACCTCCTGGTATTTCCTCGACGCCCTGGACATGAGCGCGCCCGCCGACACCAAGGCCATCGTGGCCTTCGGCGACTCCATCACCGACGGCACCGCCTCCACCATCAACGGCGACGACCGCTGGCCCGACGTGTTCGCGCCGCCAGCGTCCACGCCCTGTACGGCAACCAATTCTCGGTCGTGAACGCCGGCATCGGCGGCGGCATGGTCATCGGCCCGGCCGGACTACAAAACCACCCCGTTCGCCGGCGGTCCCGCCGCCACCCAACGCCTCGACCGCGACGTGATCACCCTGCCCGGCGTCAAAACCGTGCATATGGCTCGAAGGCATCAACGATTTCGGCAACGCCAACGCCGCGCCGGACGATGTCGCCGCCGGCGTGCGCGACGTCGTCAAACGCCTGCGTGCCGGCATCCCCGGCGTCCGCGTGTTCATGGCCACCCTGACGTCGTCGCTGAACAGCACCAACGGCGGCTACGGCGCCCCGGCGGTCAACGACAAGCGCCAGGCCTACAACCAGTTCATCCGCACCGCGGGCATCTTCGACGGCGTGATCGACTTCGACGCCGTCACCCTCGACCCCAAGACCGGCGAATTGAAGGCCGAGTACCAGCCGAACTCCTCGACCGGCGGCCCCGGCGACAAGCTGCATCCAAACCGCGCCGGCTACATGGCGATGGGGCTGTCCGTCGATCCGAAGGTGATCGTCGGTCCATAAGCCCCCCCTAGCGAAACGTCCCGGCGGCCCTACATCCGACGAGAACCACAAGGGACCGCCCGTGACCCAGGCCTGGCTCAACCGCATCGGCACCGCGGTCCCGCCGCACGACATCCACGCCGAGTTCGTCGAGTTCGGCCGCGACACCCTCGTCGACTGGCACAAGCGCGCGTTGTTCGACCGCATGGCGACACTGGCCGACATCGAGCATCGCTACGCCATCTTCGAGCCCGGCCCGAAGCCGCGCGACAAGGTCCTCGACGCCACCGGCTTCTACCGCCGCGGCGCGTTCCCCTCCACCGCCGCCCGCATGGCGCTGTATGAGCCGCACGCCCTCGACCTCGCGATGCAGGCGGTCCGCGGCGCTGGAGCCGGACGGCGGTCACCCACCTGATCGTCGCCAGTTGCACCGGCTTCTCCGCCCCCGGCCTCGATTTCCAGATCATGCGCGCGGCCGGCCTGCCGGACAGCACGGAGCGCACCATCGTCGGCTTCATGGGCTGCTTCGCCGCCGTCAACGCTCTGAAACTGGCCGACCAGATCGTCCGCGCCGACGCCGGCGTCGCGCGTGCTGGTGGTCAACCTGGAACTCTCCAGCCTGCATCTGCAGGAGGACTTCCAGGACGTCCCCAAGATGCTCAGCTTCCTGCTGTTCGCCGACGGCGCCGCCGCCGCCCTGGTCACGGCGGACCCGGCCGGCATCGCCCTCGGCCGCTTCCAGGCCGCGGTCATCCCGCGCAGCCAGGAACTGATCACCTGGCACATCGGCGACAGCGGCTTCGAGATGCACCTGTCCGGCCAGGTGCCCGGCCGCATCCGCCGCTGGCTGCCGGAGCACGGGCCCGCGCTGCTGCCCGCTCGGACCGCGCCTGCCGCTCTGGGCGGTCCACGCCGGCGGCCGTTCGATCCTGGACGCGGTCCAGCAGGCGCTTCACCTGGACCCCGACGCGCTGCGCTATCTCGCGCGGCGTGCTGCGCGATTACGGCAACATGTCCTCGGCCACGCTGATGTTCGTGCTGGACCGCATCCTCGGCGACCAGGACGCGCGCGGCGCCGGCATGGCGATGGCGTTCGGCCCCGGCCTGAGCGTCGAAACCTTCGCCTTCCGCCGCGCCATGAACCTGTCCCAGCGCAGCACCCAGGCCGAGCGGATGGACACCGACTGCGTGGATTTCGAGGACTACAGCGCGCTGCCTGCGCGACCTGTCGCGGGTCAACGTCGTCACCCTGACGCATCGCCCGATGCTGGCCTGGCTGGCGCGCACACGCCGGACGGGCGACTTTTCCGTGCTGGACGTCGCCTGCGGCCACGGCGACGCGCTTCGAAGCATCCGCCGCCGCTTCCCGGCCGCCCGGCTGACCGGGATCGACCTCAACCCCTGGGCGACGCCGCGCCGCGACCGAGGCGACCGATCCTGCCGCCCAAATCGACTTCATCAACGGCGACGCGTTCGCCTATCGGCCCGACGCGGCGATCCGACTTCATCATCACGCTCGCAGTTCACCCACCACCTGACCAGACGAGCAGGTCGTCACTTCCTGCGCTGGCTGCAGGCCAACGCCGCAAAAGGCTGGTTCATCGGCGACCTGCACCGCCACTGCGTTCCCCTATTACGGCTTCCCGCTGCTCGCCCGCGTCGCTGTCTGGCACCGCTTCGTTCGCGAGGACGGCCAGATCTCGATCGCCCGCGCCTTCACCCGCGCCGAGTGGCACGCGCTGCTGCGCCAGGCCGGCATCACCGACCGACCAGGCCTTCGTCACCTGGTACCTCCCGTTCCGCCTGTGCGTCGGGACCCGCTGATCATCGGCGGCGGCCCGGCCGGCGCCGCCGCCGCGATCCGCCTGGCCCGGGCCGGCGCACCGTCCGGTGCTGCTCGAACGCAGCCGCCGGCCCCACCGACAAGGTCTGCGGCGATTTCCTCAGCGTCGACACGATCCAGCGTGCTCAGGCGCTCGGTGTCGATCCGACGGCCCTGGGCGCCGCCCCGATCCACCGCATCCGCCTGGTCCACGCGCGATCGAGTGGTCGAGGCCGACGCTGCCGTTCCCCGCCTGCGGCCTGTCCCGCCGCGTGCTGGACGCGGCGCTGCTGCGCCAGGCCGAAGTCGCCGGTGCACGATCCGCACCGGCCAGACCGTGCGCCGATCTGACGCCAGACGGCGGACGCCTGGATCGTCCAGACCGACGACGCGATCCGACCGGCGCGGACACTGTCTTCCTCGCCACCGGCAAGCACGACCTGCGCGACGCGCCCCGCCGGCGCACGCGCGCACGACGCCATCGGCCTGAAGATGTATCTCTCGCTTGCGCCGGAACCGGCCGCGGCCCTGCGCCGAGCACCATCGAACTGACCCTGTTCCCAGGCGGCTACGCCGGCCTGCAACGCGTCGAGGACGGCCAGGCGGTGCTGTGCATCGCGATCCGGCGTGCCGCGATTCCAGGCGATACGGCGGCACCTGGGCCGCAGCCTGCTGGACTGCGATCAGGCGCCGCAGCCCGCATTTGGCCGCGATGCTCGACGGCGCCCGCCGCTGCTGCCCCGGCCCCTGGCGGTCGCCGGGATCCCGTACGGCTACGCAGCGCGCACCGCCGGCCGCCGCTGTTTCGGCTCGGCGACCAGGCCGCGGTGATCCCATCGCTGACCGGCGACGGCATGGCGATCGCGCTGCACAGCGGCCGCAGGCCGCACACGCCTGGCTCGCCGGCGTTCAGGCCGCGGAGTACCAGCGCCTGCTTAGGCGGACGCTCGCGCCGCCAGATGCGCCTCGCGGGCCTGCTGCAGCGAGTTGGGACCACGGCTAGCCCAGGGCGCCGCGGTGCCCGCCCTGCTCCGGTGCCCGGCCTGCTGCGCTGGGCCGCCGGCCAGACACGGCTGCCGCCCGTCGCGATGCGTTAGTCCGATGGCCAGGATGGCCTCCGCACGGTCGCAAGTCACTGTCGTCACGGCGATCCATCCGCGGCGTTCGCATCCACGATCGCCTGCGGGACGCATGCCGACTGCCACGTCTGCGATGAGTTCCCGTGAACAATTCTGAGCGCACTGCCGTACGTCAGCACGACAGCGCTCCAGCGCCGCAACGCCACGCTGCGAAGCGGTGAAACAAAGCCGGGTTGCATCCGCCCCGAGCCTGCCGCAGAAAGTGCGCATGCGCTCCGGCAAGATGGTCACCCGGCTCGATATCTATATCTTCCGTCAGGTGCTGTTCGCGCTGGTCGTGGCCACCGGCGGCCTGACCGCGCTGATCTGGCTGACCCAGTCGCTCCGGTTCGTGGATCTGGTGGTCAATCGCGGCCTCTCCTTCTTCGTGTTCATCCACCTGACCGGCGCTGCTGATCCCCAGCTTCGTCGCGGTGATCCTGCCGATCACCACCTACGTCGTGATCCAGTTCGTCTATCAGCGCATGGCGACCGACCGGGAGCTGACGGTGATGCGCGCCGCCGGCCTGTCGCCCTGGGCGCTGGCCCGCCCGGCGCTGGCGGTGGCGCTGCTGGCGACAGTGGTCGGCTACGGCCTCAGCATCTGTGGGCGGTGCCCGCCGCGACGTCGAATTTCAAGGAGTTCCAGTGGGAAATCCGCAACCGGCTCGCCGCTTTCCTGCTGCAGGACGGGCGTTTTCACGCCGCTGTCCGACAAGCTCACGGTCTATGTCCGCTCCCGCGATCAGGACGGCACACTGCGCGGCATTCTGGTGGACGACGCGCGCGATCCGACCGCCCATGCCACCATCCTGGCCGAGCGCGGCCGTCTGGTGGACGGTCCCAACGGCCCGCGGGTCGTGCTGCTGGACGGCAGCCGGCAGGAAATCGACCACCAGACCGGCCGGCTCAACATGCTGACGTTCAAGCAGAACGAGATCGACCTCGCCGACGCCACCAAGGACGATGCCGCCCGCCCGATCGACATGTCGGAGGTCCCGCTCGGCGCACTGCTCGATCCGCACCCGTTGCTTCGAACGCGACCGCGCCGAAATGGATGGCCGAGGGCCATCAAGCGGCTGACCGAACCCCTGACCACGCTGTCGTACGCCATGGTCGGCGCTGTTCTCGGCACTCGGCGGCATGTTTCAGGCGCCACGGCGGCATCGTCCGGCCGCTCGTCACCGTTGGCGTCATGGTCGGTGCTGCTGGCGCTTGGGCCTGGCGTTCGGCACGCTCGCCGCACGCGACAACAGCCTGCTGGTCCTGATGTGGCTGCACGCGATCGCTGCCGGGCGTCGTCTGCGCCTGGCTGCTGTTCGCGCCCGTCGCTGCGCCTGGTCGCCGTTCGCCCAGCCCGGCCGAAGCCTGACCCGATGACCGCCGCCGTCACCCTCTCGCTTTACATCGTCCGGCAGTTCGCCCTGTCGGTCGACTGGCATGCTGCTGGCGCTGTCCGGTCTGGTGTCGATGTTCGATTTCATCGAGTTGTTGCGCCGTTCCGCCAGCCACCCGGAGGTCAGCTTCGGCATCGTCAGCCAGATCGCCGCGCTCCGCCTGCCCTACGTCGCCATGCAGATCCTGCCCTTCGCGGTCCTGCTGGGCGGCATCCTGTGCTTCTGGCGCCTGACCCGTTCGTCGGAGCTGATCGTCGCCCGCGCCGCCGGGATCTCGGCGTGGGAGTTCCTGACCGCGCCGACCTTGTGCGCCTTGCTGTTCGGCGTCATCGCCACCGCCCTGGTCAGCCCGGTCTCCTCGGTGATGCTCGGCCCGGGCCGAGGCGATGGACAACGCCTATCTGCGCAGCGGCGGCGGCCCGCTGGCGCTGAACGGCGGTCAGCTCTGGCTGCGCCAGTCGGATCGCGCAGACATCGCCGCAGGGCGTCGCCATCATCCATGCCCAGCAGGTGGAATTGCACGGCAAGCAGTTGACCGCCCAGCAGGTCAGCGTGTTCCGCCTCGACGGCTCGCGACAAGCTGCTGTCGCGGATCGAGGCGACCAGTGCCACCCTGGCCCGCGGAAACTGGGATTCTGGAGAATGCCCGCACGATCCGCCCCGACCAGTTGCCGCAGCCGCCCGAACTCATGAACCTGCCGACCGACCTGACCGTGAGCCGGGTGCAGGAGAGCTTCGCCTCGCCCGACACGCTGTCGTTCTGGGCGTTGCCCGACTTCATCGCGCTTGCTCGATCGGTCGGGATTTTCGTCGATCCGCCACCGGCTGCACTTCCAGGCGTTGCTGGCACTGCCGCTGCTCGCCGCGACCATGACGCTGGTGTCCGCCGGCTTCTCGATGCGCCCGGCGCGCCGCGGCGGCGTCGCGAAGATGATCGGCAGCGGCGTGGCGGCCGGCTTCGCGCTGTTCGTGGTCTCCAAGATCGCCGAGGAGATCGGGCAATCCGGCGCCCTGCCCGTCGTCCTGGCGGCCTGGGCGCCCGCCGCCTCCGGCCTCATGCTCGCCGTCGCGCTGTTGCTGCACACGGAAGACGGCTGAGTATGGATCGACGTGGATCGTTTGTCGCGACAGGCCCGGGCGTCTGCCCGCTCGGGCTGCCGCGATCGCGGCTACGCGGGGTGTCGGTGGCTGCGCCGCGCCAGTGCGCAAAGTCCACGAGCTGCTGCCTGGCGTGCTGCTGGCCTGTGCATCGCGACGCCGGCGTTGGCCCAGTTGGGCGCACTTGACGGCAACCGCCCGGCCCACCGCTCACCAGCAACGAACCGGTCACGTTTTCCGCCGACGAGGTGGATTACGACAAGGACAAAGCCCTGGTCACCGCCACCGGCCATGTCGAGGCCTGGCAGAACGGCCACGTGATGCGGGCCGACAAGATCACCTTCGACCGCAACACCGGCGTCGCCGCCGCCACCGGCCATGTCGTTCTGCTGGAACCGGACGGCGAAGTGCTGTTCGCCGACTACGCCGAGATGCAGAACAACATGAACGACGGCATCCTGAAGGATATGCGCGCGCTGCTGCAGCAGAACGGCAAGCTGGCCGCGAACGGGGCGCAACGGACCGGCGGCCAGATCAACGAACTGTCCAAGGTCGTCTATACCACCTGCAACCTGTGCGCCAAGGACCCGACCAGGCCGCCGCTATGGCAGATCCGTGCCGTCGTCGGCCGTGCAGGACCTGGAGCACAAGAAGATCGAATTCACGCACGCGACGCTGGAGATGTACGGCATTCCGGTCGCCTACTTTCCGTATTTCTGGAACGCCGATCCCTCGGTCAAACGTGAATCCGGCATCTTGCCGCCCGTGCTCGGAAGCTCGTCGAACATCGGCGCCTTCTACGGCCAGCCCTACTACCTGGTGATCGATGACCAGTCCGACGCGACCTTCCTGCCGCTGATCACGCACCGAGGCGGGACCGCAGCTCGACGTCGAGTATCGCCGGCGCTTCAACGACGGCACGCTGTTGCTGAACACGTCCGCCGGATATGTCGACGACTCGCCCCAGGGCTCGCTTCGCCGTCACGCGGGCAGTTCAGCTACGACGACACGTGGCGCTGGGGCTTCGACATCAATCGCGCGTCATCGACCAACTACGTGACCGACTTCCACCTGACCGCAGGGACTGAGCGGCGATCCGAACATCCTGTCGAGCCAGCTCTATCTCGAGGGCTTTGGCGACGGTTCCTATGCCCGCCTCGATTCGAAGTTCTACCAGGGCCTGAACACGGTCATCGACACCAGCGCGCTGCCGATCGTGTTGCCGCGCTACGAATACAGCTTCTTCGGCACGCCCGATTCGCTGGGCGGACGGTTCTCGCTGTCGACCGGCGCCTTCAACGTGATCCGCTCCGACGGCACCAACACCCGGCGCGCCGCGCTGACGATGGACTATGAGCGGCCGTTCACCGGCCTGCTGGGCGATCAGTGGAAGATCACGCTGCACGGCGATGCCGCCGCCTACGATGCATCGGACTTCAACGAGCATGCCGAATTTCTGCACCGTTCAACAACGTCGACACGGCCCGGGCCCTGCCGCAGGTGGCGGTGGATTTCCACTGGCCGTTCGCGCGCGACGGCGGAGCCTGGGGCACCCAGCTGATCGAGCCGATCGCCCAGGTGATCGTGGCGCCGCAGATCCGGCGACAGCCAGGTCAGCCGCTATCCGAACGAGGACAGCCTGGATTTCGAGTTCACCGACGCCAACCTGTTCGGCTTCAACCGCTTCACCGGCATCGACCGGCTGGACGGCGGCGTGCGCGCCAACGTCGGCCATGCACGGCGCCTGGTATCTGGGCGGCGTGACCTTCGACGGGCTGGTCGGCCAGTCCTACCGCACCAACAAGGACGACCTGTTCCCCGAGGCATCCGGCCTGCACGACGAGGTTTCCGACATCGTTGCCCGCGGCACCTTTTCGCCGACCACCGTGGCTCGACGTCACCTACCGCACGCGCCTCGACAAGTCGTCGCTGGCCACCCACTACGCCGAGGCGGTCTCCACGGTCGGGGTGGACAAAGTTCCGCGTCTCCGGCGGCTACATCTACACCAATTTCAACCCGTACACCTATTACGACCAGCCGGCACCACCACCAGCGGGCAACTGCTTATTACTTCCCACGCAATGAGATCACGTTCGGGGCATCACTCGAAATGGGGTATCTATCGGTTCAACGGCGACGGCCGGCCGCGATCTGGCGACCAATCAGATGGTCTCGGTCGGCGCCGACGCGATCTATGAGGACGAATGCTTCATCTTTGATCTTAAGACTCTATCGCCGCTATACCAGCATCAACGGCGACAGCGGCTCGACCGCCATTCTGTTCCTGCTGACCTTCAAGACGATCGGCCAATTCGGCTATCGCGCCCTATGAGATTGGGAGTGTCCTGGAGTGCCCATCATGCCGACCCTTCGCCGCGTGCTCGTTCTTGGCTTCCGGCCTGTCCTATCTGGGGCCCGACCGCGTTGTTGGCGCTATCGCTGCGCTGTTGCCGCAGCCGGCTTTGCCGCCGAGATTCGCCCGCCGAAACCGCCTCCGCCTCACGTCCCATCGGCCCAAGCCGCGCCGGCGGACCAGCCACTGGCCGACAGCCAGCCGTATCGCCGCCGTCGTCAACGGCGACGTGATCAGCGAGGCCGACATCGGCAATCGCGCTCGGCTGTTCGCCATCTCCACCGGCCTGCCGTTGTCGCCGGAGGTGATCGACCGGCTGAAGCCGCAGATCCTGCGCCAGTTGATCGATGAGCGGCTGCGCGTGCAGGAAGCCCAGCGCCGCAAGATCGTCATCCAGGACGCGCAGATCGCCGCGGCGATCAAGGACATCGAGACGCGCAACAACCTGCAGCCGGGCGCACTGCGGGCGAAACTGGCCTCCGACGGGGTCAGCACGCGCACCTTGATCGACCAGATCCGCGCCCAGCTCGCCTGGACGCAGATGTTGCGCGAGCACGATCGGCGAGAAGATGAACATCACCGATGCCGATGTCGCGGAGCAGCAGAAGCTGGCCGCCCAGCAGGTCGGCCAGACGGAATACCGCCTGGGCGAAATCTTCATCCCCGTCGATGATCCGGCCAACAGCGCCGACGCCCAGCATTTCGCCGAGACGGTCATCACCGAACTTCACGCCGGCGCGTCGTTCGCGCTGGTCGCGGCCCAGTTCAGCCAGACCCAGACCGCGCTGGAAGGCGGCGAACTCGGCTGGGAGCAGACCAATCAGCTCGACCCGGCGGTGGCCCGCATCGTCAGCCAGATGCCGGTCGGCGCGATCAGCAATCCGGTCCGGGTCCCGGGCGGCCTCTCGGTCGTCACATTGCAGGCCAAGCGGGAGATCGGCAACGAGATCGCCACCGTCGCAACGATGCGGCAGGCCTTCTTTCCCTTCACCCCGCCGCTGACCGATCCGCAGAAACCGACCGAGCAGCAGCGCCAGGCGCTGATGAAGGCCGATCGCTGCGGTAGCACCATCAAGGGCTGCGACCAGATGGAGGCGTACGCCAAGGCCAACAACCCGTCGAACCGCCCGATCGACCCGGGCGAGGTACGGGTGGAAGGCGTCAATCCGCCCGCCTTCCGCCAGCTTCTGGAGACCGATCCCAATCGGCAAGCCAACCGAACCGCTGATCTCCCGCGACGGCATCGCGGTCATCACGGTCTGCACGCGCGAGCAGAAGAACGTCGGCGAGATCACCGCGAACGCAGATCCGCAATCGCCTGATCAACGAACGCGTGGAGATGCTGTCGCGCCAGGCGATGCGCGACCTGCATCGCAAGGCGAGCATCGACATCCGCGGCGGCGGCGTCTGACCACCGATCGGGCCGGTTGTCCGCTGGTCGGACTTGACCGCTTGGCCTATGCCGCTGCGCGACGTCATCGCTCGCCACGGCCTCGCCGCCCGCCATTCGCTCGGTCAGCACTTCCTGCTCGATGGCAACCTGACCGACCGCATCGTGCGGGAGGCCGGCGATCTGGCTGGCCGCCATGTTATCGAGGTCGGACCGGGACCCGGCGGCCTGACCCGTTCGCTGCTGGCTTCCGCCGCCGCCAGCGTCACCGCGATCGAACTCGACCGCCGGGCGATCGGCGCCATGACGGAACTGGCGGAAACCGCCGACGGGACGGCTGCGGGTGATCGAAGGCGATGCCCTGTCGGTCGATCTCGCCTCGCTGGTGCCGGCGCCGCGGCAGGTGATCGCCAACCTGCCCTACAACGTCGCCTCGCCGCTGCTGGTGCGGCTGGCTGCGCCAGGCCGCGTCGTTCGAGCGGCTGACACTGATGTTCCAGCAGGAAGTGGCGGAGCGCATCTGCGCCGAACCGGACACCGCGGCCTATGGCCGGCTGTCGGTGCTGACGCAGTGGACCTGCGACGGCTCGGATCGTCATGCGCCTGCCGCCCGCCGCCTTCACGCCGCCGCCGAAGGTGTGGTCGGCGGTGGTCAGCCTCACACCGCACGCACGACCAGCCGGACCCGGCGGTGTTCGCCCGCATGGAGGCGCTGACCGCGGCGGCGTTCGGCCAGCGCCGCAAGATGCTGCGCGGATCGCTGCGCGGATTGGGCGGCGAGGCTCTGCTGACGCGCGCCGGTATCGCGCCCGACCGGCGCGCCGAGACGCTGTCGGTGCAGGAG